>CAVUVH010000005.1:0-391383 GCA_963744735.1 uncultured Gammaproteobacteria bacterium | reverse complement strand
GATGAAGGCGAAGCAGCAGCTTGCCGGCCAGGCGGCAATTAGAATGCCACTACCCCCTACCCCCTGATCATTACCCCCTTAACTCACGCCATGGCCACCATCAAAGAATCGGACTTCATCCAGTCCGTCGCCGACGCGCTTCAGTTCATCTCGTACTACCACCCGGTCGACTACATCGAGCACCTCGGGCGGGCCTACGAGCGCGAGCAGAACCCGGCGGCCAAGGATGCCATCGCGCAGATCCTGACCAACTCGCGCATGTGCGCCGAGGGCAAGCGGCCCATCTGCCAGGACACCGGCATCGTCAACATGTTCCTCAAGGTCGGCATGGACGTGCGCTGGGAGACGAAGCGCAGCCTGGCGGAGATGATCAACGAGGGCGTGCGACGCGCCTACGGTCACCCCGACAACAAGCTGCGCGCGTCGGTGGTCGACGACCCGCTGTTCGAGCGCAGGAACACCCGCGACAACACGCCGGCCGTGTTCCACGTCGAACTGGTGCCGGGGGACGAGGTCGAGGTGACCGTCGCGGCCAAGGGCGGCGGCTCGGAAAACAAGTCCAAGTTCGTGATGCTGAACCCGAGCGACTCGATCGTCGACTGGGTGCTGAAGACGGTGCCGACGATGGGCGCCGGCTGGTGCCCGCCGGGCATGCTCGGCATCGGCGTGGGCGGCACGGCCGAAAAGGCGATGCTGCTGGCGAAGGAATCGCTGATGGACCCGATCGACATGCACGAGCTGCTCGAGCGCGGTCCGCAGAACAAGGCCGAGGAACTCCGCATCGAGCTCTACGAGAAGGTCAACGCGCTCGGGATCGGCGCGCAGGGCCTCGGCGGGCTGACGACCGTGCTCGACGTCAAGCTCAAGCTGTTCCCGACGCACGCGGCGTCGAAGCCGGTCGCGATGATCCCGAATTGCGCGGCCACGCGCCACGCGCACTTCGTCCTGGACGGCAGCGGTCCGGCGGTGCTCGAGCCGCCGTCGCTCGAGCAGTGGCCGAAGGTCACCTGGACCGCGGGCGGCGCTTCCAGGCGCGTCAATCTCGACACGCTGACGCGCGCCGAAGTCGCGAGCTGGAAGCCGGGCGAGACGCTGCTGCTGAACGGCAGGATGCTCACGGGGCGAGATGCCGCGCACAAGCGCATCGCCGACCTGTTCGCGAGCGGGCAGGGCCTGCCGCCCGGCGTCGATTTCACCAACCGGGTCGATCTACTACGTGGGCCCGGTCGATCCGGTGCGCGACGAAGTCGTCGGCCCCGCGGGCCCGACCACGGCCACGCGCATGGACAAGTTCACCGACATGATGCTCGAGAAGACCGGGCTGATCGCGATGATCGGCAAGTCCGAGCGCGGCCCGGTTGCGATCGAGTCGATCCGGAAGCACCAGGCGGCCTACCTGATGGCGGTCGGCGGCGCGGCCTACCTGGTGTCGAAGGCGATCCGCTCAGCGCGGGTGGTCGCGTTCGCCGAGCTCGGCATGGAGGCGATCTACGAGTTCGACGTGCAGGACATGCCGGTGACGGTTGCCGTCGACGCCCAGGGCACGTCGGTGCACAACACGGCGCCCGCCGAGTGGTCAGAGAAGATCCGCACGCTCAAGATCCCCGTGCGCGTGGCCTGAGCGCGCGATGGCCGACGTCGACACGCTGCGGCGCTTCGTGTTCGAGCGGTACCCGTTCCGCGGGCAGCTCGTGCACCTGGGTCCCGCGTGGAAAGCCATGATGGAGCACCACGAGTACCCGGCCGAGGTGCGCGACACGCTCGGCGAGGCGGTCGCCGCGGCCGCTCTGCTCGCCTCGACGCTCAAGTTCCAGGGCCTGCTCACGCTGCAGCTGCGCGGTGAAGGCCCCATGCACCTGATGCTGGTCGAATGCACCGACGGCCTGGCAATGCGGGCCGTGGCCCGCTTCCGCGAGACGCCGGCGACCAAGGACCTGCGCGAGCTGTCGGGCGACGGCACGCTGACCGTGACCATCGACAACGAGGGTTCGGCCAACCGTTACCAGGGCGTCGTGCCGTTGTCGGGCGGCTCGATGAGCGATTGCCTCGGCGGCTATTTCGAGAGTTCCGAACAGCTGCCGACGCGCCTGTGGCTGCATGCGGACGGCGACAACGTCAGCGGCCTGCTGCTGCAGCGGCTGCCGGTGACGTCGAAGCCGGCCGGCGTGGTCGAGTCCGGCGGCGGCGTGGTGCCGGAGGACGAGGTCGAGGATGCCTGGCGTCGCGTCCAGCTCGTGGCCGACACCGTCACCGGCCAGGAACTGGTCGAACTGGACGACCA
Source organism: uncultured Gammaproteobacteria bacterium (assembly GCA_963744735.1). Lineage (GTDB taxonomy): Bacteria > Pseudomonadota > Gammaproteobacteria > Steroidobacterales > Steroidobacteraceae > RPQJ01. Next base: position 389,102 of record CAVUVH010000005.1, on the reverse strand, counting down.
GAAGCTGCTGCGGCGGTTGTTCAACGAGGACGACGTGCGCATGTTCGAGGCGTCACCGGTGTTTTTCCGCTGCCGCTGCTCGCGCGAACGCGTCGAGGGCATGCTGCGCGCGCTCGGCCGTGCCGAAGTCGACTCGATGGTCGAGGAGTTCGGCCAGGTCGACGTCAAGTGCGAGTTCTGCAGTCGGGCTTACCGGCTCGATGCGGTCGACTGTGCCGCCCTGTTCAGCGGGCCGGGCGCGACGCCTTCCGGCGTGCACTGATGATGACGCCGCCGATTGAAACCGTTGCCGGACGCGCGGTGCCGTCGGTGTCGTTCGAGTTCTTCCCGCCCGGCGACGTCGGCATGGAGCAGCTGCTGTGGGAGTCGATCCAGCGGCTGGCGCCGCTCAAGCCGCGCTTCGTCTCGGTGACCTACGGCGCGGACGGCTCCACGCGCGAACGCACCCACAGCGTCGTGTCCCGCATCCTGCGCGAGACTTCGCTGACCCCCGCGCCGCACCTGACCTGTGTCGGCGCGCCCGCCGGCGAGATCCTGGACATCGCACGCGGCTACTGGGACGCCGGCGTGCGCCACATCGTGGCGCTGCGCGGCGACATGCCGCCGGGACAGTCGCAGTACCGCCCGCACCCGCAGGGCTTCGCCTACGCCGTCGACCTGGTGCGCGGCCTGCGCACGATCGGCGACTTCGAGATCTCGGTGGCGGCGTACCCGGAGGTCCATCCGGAGGCGCCGGACGCAGAGTTCGACCTCGACAACCTGCGCGCCAAGATCGACGCGGGCGCGAGCCGCGCGATCACCCAGTTCTTCTTCGACACCGACATCTTCCTGCGCTTCCGCGACCGCTGCGCGGCCGCCGGCCTCGCCGCGCCGATCGTCCCGGGCATCCTGCCGATCACGCGCTTTCCGCACATGCTGAAGTTCGCCAAGCGCTGCGGCACCAGCGTGCCGGACTGGCTCGTGCACCGCTTCGACGGGCTCGAGGACGACCCGGAAACGCGTCGCCTGATTGCGGCCAGTTTTGCGATCGAGCAGGTCAAGCGCCTGCAGCAGCATGGCGTGCAGGAATTCCACTTCTACACGCTGAATCGCGCCGAGCTGACCGTCGCGATCTGCCATGCGCTCGGTGTCCGTGCGCCGGCCGGCCGCGCTGCCGCGATCGGGGTCTGAGTTCGCGTGCCAGCCGGCGCGCTGGTCTTCGGTGAGGTACCTCTCTAGACTCGGTCGGTGGGGAGCACCAGCCAATGACCGAGTCGCCGTCGGGCCGTGAGGGACAAGGCCTCTGGGACAAGCTGCGCCGCCGCAAGGTGGTGCAGTGGGGCGTCATCTATGCAGCGGGCGCCTGGGGCTTCCTGCAGGGCCTCGCGTACGTCACGGACACGTTCCACTGGCCAGTCAGGATCCAGCAGTTCACGACCCTGGCGCTGCTGATCGGATTGCCGATCGTGCTGGTCACGGCGTGGTACCACGGCGACCGGGGGCAGCAGCGCGTCAGTTCGGCCGAGCTCATCATCATCACGCTGCTGTTCCTCGTCGGCGGCGGGGTCTTCTGGCGCTACGAGCGGGCCACCGAGGCGCCCACGACGGCCACGGCGCCGCCCGGATCGCCGGGCGCCAGCGCTGTCGTGGCAGCGAAATCGATCGCGGTCCTGCCGTTCGTGAACATGTCGGGCGATGCCGAGAACGAGTATTTCTCGGATGGCATCAGCGAGGAAATCCTCAACGTGCTGGCCAAGGTGCCCGATCTCAGCGTGGCGGCCCGGACCTCGTCGTTCCAGTTCAAGGGCGAGAAGCGCGACGTGGCCGAGATCGCCAACCTGCTCAAGGTACGGATGGTGCTCGAAGGCAGCGTACGCAAGCAGGCCGACCGGGTGCGCGTCACGGCGCAGTTGATCGACGCTCAGACCGGGTTCCACCTCTGGTCAGAGACCTACGATCGCGAACTCAAGGACGTCTTTGCGATCCAGGACGAGATTGCGCGTGCCATCGGCACCGAGCTCAAGGTGCGCGTGCTGGGCAAGGAAGAAGGCGCCGCGACCGTCAGTGGCACCAAGAACGTCGCAGCCCACGATCTCTACCTGCGCGGGCTCGCCCTGTGGCGGGTGCGTATGGAGGACGAGCTGTTCGCCGCGATCGACGCGTTCGAGCGCGCCATCGAGTGCCGACCCCGATTTCGCCCAGGCCTGGGGCGCGCTCGCGATGACTTATGCCGTGCTGCCGGGCTACAGCAACCGCCTGACGGACGACGAAGCCTACCTGCGCGGCCTCGACGCCGCGCAGCGGGCGCTGGCGCTGGACCCGACGCTGGCCGAACCGTACATGGCGATGGGCAACATCGCCAGCTGTAGGGCGCAGAGACGACGTCGGTGGCGCTGCTGCAGCCGCGCGATCGAACTGCGGCCGTCCTCGGCCAGCGCCCACCAGTGGCTGGGCACTGTTCTGGTCGAGCTGGGCAACGTGGACGAGGGAATCGCGTCCCTTGAGCGTGCCGCCGAACTCGATCCGCGCTCGTTGATCGTAGCGTCCAACACGGCAGACATGCTGTTGATCGCCGGGCGCGAGACGGACGCGATCGCGGTCTGCATGTCGACGCTGGAGTACGCGCCGGATTCAATCCTGTGCATCCGCGGTATCGGGCTCTCTTACCTGATCCTGGGCGATCTCGAGCGAGCTCGTCCCGTCTACGATCGTTGGGCCGCGGCATGGGGCGGGGACAACGAGCGACAGGTCGCGGAACTGTTCGACGCATTGCAGGGCCGCGGCGATCGCCAGGCGTTCGCCCGCCGGCTGCTCGCGTTTCCTGCTCGCAGCGGGCTCGATCCCTCGAGCGGCAACCTGTTCGGCGACATGGAGACCCTGGTGCTGCTCATGCTGCTGGGAGAGCCGGGCCTCGCGCTTGACTACGCCGATCGCGAATCACGCGGCAGCTGGGTGGACCTGCAACGGGCCATGTTGATGCCCATCGTCGACCCGATCCGTTGCGAGCCACGGTTTGTCGCTGCAGTGGCGCGAATCGGGCTGACCGACGTCCGTGCCGCCAGGCTGTGCGCGGGCAAGGGTTGACCGGTCTTCAGCCGGTCTCGTAATCCCCGAGCTGCACTGCACGCAGCAGGCGCCGGTAGCGGATGGTGCTGTGCGGCCAGTTGTTGGTGATGGTGCCGTCGGCGAGCTTGTACCAGCTGGCGCCGGTGGTGGCCCAGACTGATTTCGCCAGGTCCTGCTGCAGGCTGCGGTTGTAGGCTTCCAGCACCTCGCGCCTGACGTCGATGCGCCGCAGTCCGCGCGCCTTCAGTTTTTCCAGCGCGTCCAGGATGTAGCCGACCTGCGCCTCGATCATCACCAGGATGCTGTTGTGGCCCAGGTTGGTGTTGGGGCCGTACAGCATGAAGAAATTCGGAAAGCCCGTGACCGTGACGCCCAGGTAGGCACGCGCGCCCCGGGCCCATTCCTGCTTCAGGTCGAGCCCGCCGCGGCCGGTGATCGTGCATCGGCGCGAGAAAGTCGGTGCTCTTGAAGCCCGTGGCGTAGATGATCACGTCGGCCGGGTGCAGGTCGCCGGCCTTCGTCCGCACGCCGTCGGGCTCGATCCGCTCGATGCCGTCCGTCACCAGCGCGACGTTGGGGCGCGCCAGGGCGGGGTAGTAGTCGTCGTTGAACAGCACGCGCTTGGCGCCGATGGGGAAATCGGGCACGAGCTTCGCGCGCAGCACCGGGTCCTTCACCTGCCGGCGCAGGTGTGCCAGCGATTTCCACCGCGCCAGCACCTGCACCGGCTTCACCTGCTTCATCAGCGGCGTCAGCTGCATCTCGCCGAAGAAGAACCACTGGCAGCTGTGATAGAAGCGCGCGAGCGCCGGGAAGCGCGTCAGCAGGCGCTGCGTGCGCGGCGCATACAGGCGGTCCTTGCGCGGCATCAGCCAGTTGGCCGAGCGCTGGAAGATCGTGAGCCGCGCGGCGAGCGGCGCGATCTGCGGCACGAACTGCACCGCACTCGCGGCATTGCCGATCACGGCGATGCGCTTGCCGCCGAGTTCCACGCCGTGGTTCCACTCGGCGGAATGGAACTGCACGCCTGCAAACTGCTCGCGACCCGGCAGCGGCGGGATCGACGGACGGTTGAGCTGGCCGACGCCGGCGACGACGAAGTCCGCGACGTATTGCATGCCGTCGGCGCAGGTGACGGTCCAGGAGCTGCTCGCGTCGTCATAGGCGGCGCGCGTCACTTCCGTATTGAAGCGGCAGTGCGGCAGCAGGCCGTGCCGCACGGCAAGTTCGGTCGAGTAACCCAGCAGTTCGGATTGCCAGGCGAAGCGGCGGCTCCAGTCGGTCTTCTGCGCGAACGAAAAGCTGTAGAGAAACGACGGGGCGTCGCAGGAGGCGCCCGGATAGGTGTTGTCGCGCCAGGTGCCGCCCAGCGTCGCAGCCTTCTCCAGGATCACGAAGTCATGCTGGCCTGCCTGCTTCAGCCGCAGCCCGATGCAAAGCCCGGAGTGCCCGGCACCGATCACCACGATGTGGGTGCGGCGCGTTTCCTGTCGATCGTTCATGCGTAGCCCCCGCGGGACCATCGACGGCCCGCCACCGGCAAGCTTGCCGCGATCAGCGCAACCGCGCCAGATAGGAAGTTCCGCCGAGCGCGTACATCTGCTGCTGGATCTTGGCCTGGCGCCGCTTGACGTAGCGTGACGGCGCATTCACCCGCATCCGGGTCGGCGCCGGCAGCACGGCGGCCAGCAGCGCCGCCTCGGGCCGCTTGAGTCGGGCGGCATCCTTGCGGAAGTAGCGCTGGCTCGCGGCCTGTACCCCGTACGTGCCGCGGCCGAACTCGGCCACGTTCAGGTACACCTCGAGGATGCGCTGCTTGCTCCAGAAGGTCTCGATCAGCACGGTGATGCCGGCTTCCAGTCCCTTGCGCACCCAGCTCTGCCCGCGCCAGAGGTAGATGTTCTTGGCGACCTGCTGCGAGATCGTGCTGGCGCCGCGGACCCGCCGGCCGCGCTCGCGATCGCGCAGCGCCTTGTCGATCTGCTTGAAATCGAAGCCGCGGTGAAAGGGAAACTGCTGGTCCTCGGAAGCGATCACGGCCAGCGCCGCTTCCTTCGAGATCCGGTCCCATTCGACCCAGTCGTGGGCGAAGTCGTAGCCCTTCTCGCGGCTGACGAAGGCGTCCAGGCGGTCGGCCAGCATGAAGGCCGTGAAAGGCGGGTCGATCCAGCGGAAGGCGACCACGGTGGCGACGGTCACCGCACCCCAGGCGAGGAGGGCCAGGGCGAGTCCGCGCAGTACGCGGCGCGCCCAGCCGCGCCGGTTCCGTGCCATCGACAGTCGGCCGCGCCGTCCGGCCTCAGCCGGCGGCGGCGACGCGGGTGACGCTGATGACCTTGATCGGCTCGACCGGCACGTCGCCATGCATGCCGCGGTTGCCGGTCTTGACCTTGGCCATCGCGTCGATCACGTCCATGCCGGCCGTGACGCAGCCGAACACGGCGTAGCCCGCGCCGTTGCGGCCCGGGTCGAGGCTCGAGTTGTCCACCAGGTTGATGAAGAACTGCGAGGTCGCGCTGTGCGGGTCGTTGGTGCGCGCCATCGACAGCGTGCCGCGACGGTTCTTGACGCCGTTGGCCGCCTCGTTGCGGATCGGCGCGCGGGTCGGCTTCTGCCGCATGTCCTCGGTCATTCCGCCGCCCTGGACGACGAAGCCCGGGATGACGCGATGAAAGACCGTGCCGTCGAAATGGCCGGCGTCCACGTACTCGAGGAAATTCTGCACCGTGATCGGCGCGTCCTGTTCGAACAGATCGATCGTGAATGCGCCGAGCGAGGTTTCGAAGCGGATCATGACGGCGGCACCTGCCTGCGGAAAGTGTAGCGGAAGAGGGTGCGCATAGTGAACGCGCGGCGGCGCGATGTCACGCGGCGGTGGCGCGTTTCAGGGCCCGCCCACCGGGACGCTGCCCGGTCGTGCAGCGGTCGAGGCCGGCCAGGTCACGGTGGGTCGTCACGCGTTCGAAGCCGTGACGTCCGAGCAGCTGCCGCACGTCCTCGCCCTGGCGGTCGCCGTGCTCCAGGACCAGCCCGCCCCCGGGCGCCAGGTGCGCGGCCGCGCCGGCGATGATCAGCCGCAGCGCGTCCAGGCCGTCCGTGCCCGAATACAGCGCGCCCGGAGGCTCGAACTGTCGCACCTGGCGCTCGACCCGTGGATCGTCCACGGCGATGTAGGGCGGGTTGCTGACGACCAGGTCGAAGCGCTCCCCTGCGACCGGCTCGAACCAGCTGCCCGCGCGGAACTCGACGTTGCCCAGCCCGAGCCGCGCGGCGTTGTGCCGCGCCAGCTCGACGGCGGCGTCGGCGATGTCCGTGCCGACGACGCGCGCCTGCGGTCGCTCGTGCGCCAGCGCGAGTGCGATGGCGCCGCTGCCGGTGCCCAGGTCGAGCACCCGCCGCCCGGCGGCTGCCGGCAGCAGGTCCAGGGCCAGTTCGACGGCAAGCTCGGTCTCGGGGCGCGGGATCAGCACGGCCGGCGTCACCGCGAGCGTCAGCGACCAGAACTCCTTCTCGCCGAGGATGTAGGCGATGGGCTCGCCGCGGGCGCGGCGCGTCAGGTGCGCTTCGTAGACGTCGGTCGCATCGCAGTCGAGGATGCGCTCGTCGCCGTGCGCCAGCAGCCAGGCGCGCGACCGGCCGAGCGCCGCGCCGAGCAGGATCTCCGCTTCGTGCCGCGGGTTGTCCGCGACCCGCGCGAGCCGTGCGCCGCCCTCGGCCAGCAGCGCTGAGACTTCGGTCGCCATCACTCCAGCTGCGCGAGCTGCTCGGCCTGCCATTCCTGCTGCAGCGGGCCGATCACGTCGTCCAGCGCGCCGTCGACGATCGCCGGCAGCTGGTACAGCGTCAGGTTGATGCGGTGGTCGGTGACGCGGCCCTGCGGAAAATTGTAGGTGCGGATGCGCTCGGAGCGGTCACCCGATGCCCACCTGCAGCTTGCGCTCCTGCGCCTGCTGCGATGCCTGCTTCTGCTGCTCGGCCTCGAGCAGGCGCGCGCGCAGCAGCGCCATCGCGCGCGAGCGGTTCTTGTGCTGCGAGCGCTCGTCCTGGCACTCGACCACGACGCCCGTCGGCAGGTGCGTGATGCGGATCGCGGAGTCGGTCTTGTTGACGTGCTGGCCGCCGGCGCCCGAGGCGCGGAACGTGTCGATGCGCAGCTCGGCCGGGTTGATCGGCCGGTCCTCGATCTCGTCCAGTTCCGGCAGGATCGCGACCGTGCAGGCCGAGGTGTGGATGCGGCCCTGCGCCTCGGTCGCGGGCACGCGCTGCACGCGGTGCGCGCCCGACTCGAACTTGAGCCGCGAGTAGGCGCCCTTGCCGGCGACGCGGCTGATGATCTCCTTGTAGCCGCCGTGCTCGCCCGCGCTCTCCGACAGCACCTCGACCTTCCAGCCCTGCCGCTCGGCGTAGCGCGAATACATGCGGAACAGGTCGCCGGCGAAGATCGCGGCCTCGTCGCCGCCCGTGCCGGCACGGATCTCGAGGAAGATGTTGGAATCGTCGCGCGGGTCCTTCGGCACCAGCAGGCGGGTGAGTTCGGCGTCTTCCGCCGCGATGCGCTGCTGCAGGTCGCGCGCTTCCTCGGCGGCCATCTCGCGCATCTCGGCGTCGGCGCCTTCCGCCATCTCCTGCGCCGCGCGCAGTTCGTCCTCGAGGCGGCAATACTCGCGGAAGCGCCGGGCCACCGGCTCCAGGCGCGAGTACTCCATCGACAGCTCGCGGAACTGGCCCTGCCTGGCGATGACGTCCGGGTCGGCGAGCAGCGCGCCCACTTCCTCGAAGCGCTCGACCGTCCGCTGCAGACGGCGTCGGATCGATTCCTTCATCAATCGTGCGGCTGGTCGAGCCGGTAGATGTCGGCGATCGCTTCGAGGATCTCGCCGTCGCCGGTCTCGGCGGCATCGCGCAGGCGCTGGCTGGGCGCGTGGATCAGGCGGTTGGTGAGTGTGTTGGCGAGGAAGTTCAGCACCTCGTCATGGCTCTTGCCGTGGGCCAGCATGTGCCGGGCCTGCTCGAGCGTGCGCTGGCGCGTGCGGTCGGCGTCATCGCGCAGGCGGCGGATCAGCGGCGCCGCATCGCGCGTCTTGAGCGAGTGCGAGAAGCGCTCGACTTCGGCTGTTGATCAGCTCGCCGGCCTCGCGCGCGGCCTGGCGCCGGCCCTCGAGGTTCTCGTTCACGACCGACTGCAGGTCGTCCACCGTGAACAGGTAGACGTCCTCGAGCTCCGCCACGTCGGCATCGATGTCGCGCGGCACCGCGATGTCGACCATGAACATCGGCCTGCGCTTGCGCGCGCGCAGCGCCTGCTCGGTCATGTGGCGCGTGATGATCGAGTGCGGCGCCGCGGTCGAGGCGATGACGATGTCGGCTTCCTTGAGGTGATTCGGGATCTCGTCGAGGCCGATGGCGAAGCCGTGGAACTCGGCGGCCAGCTCGCGCGCGCGGTCGACGCTGCGGTTGGCGATGATCATGCGCCGCAGGCCATCGGCATACAGGTGGCGGGCGGCGAGCGCCACGGTCTCGCCGGCGCCGACCAGCAGCGCCGTGCGGTTCTCGAAGCTGGCAAACACCGTCCGCGCCATGGCCACTGCCGCCGAGGCCACCGACACCGCATTGGCGCCGATCTTGGTCTCGGTGCGCACACGCTTGGCGACGGAGAACGCCGACTGGAACAGGCGGTTGAGCACGGGGCCGGTCGTGCCGGCTTCCTGCGCCACGCGATAGGCATCCTTCAGCTGGCCGAGGATCTGCGGCTCGCCGAGCACCATCGAGTCGAGGCCCGAGGCCACCGCGAACGCGTGGCCGATCGCCTTGTCCTCGCCGTGGTGATACAGGCAGTGATGCAGTGAAATCCCGAGGCCGTGGTAGCGCTGCAGCCAGTCGCCGAGTTCGCCCTCGCCGGCGCCGTCGGTGACGCAGTAGAGCTCGGTCCGGTTGCACGTCGACACGATGACCGACTCGCGGATCTCCGGCAGGCTCCGCAGCTGCTGCAGGGCCTCGGGGATTCGCGACGGCTCGAAGACCACGCGCTCGCGCACTTCCACGGGAGCTGTGCGGTGATTGATGCCGACGACGACGAGAGACATCCGGGACCTGGTCTGGAAAGACGCGAAATTCTCAGTGAACGGTGCCGTTAACACAAGCCGCGCCGCGCTTCCGCTATAGTGGCCCCGCCATGCCTATCCGCATTTCCCGTGCCTTCCATAGCGCCATGGGCGCATTCCTGCTGGTTTTCCTCGTGGCCTGTGGCGGCGCCAGTCCGCCACGCGCCGACGGCGACGCGCCGGCTGCAGCGCCTGCGGGCAGCCCCGAGTCCAGCTCTCGAGGCGGCCGAGGCCGCGTTCGCCCGCGGCGATTTCCCGGCCGGCGCCCGCCTGGCACGGGAAGCAGCCCAGCGTTCCGGGGATGAAATGGTCGCCGAGCAGGCGACACGCGCCGCCTTCGACAATGCGCAGTACCGGGAAGCGGCGCTGGCCGCGCAGCGCTGGCTCGAACTCAACCCGACCAGCGAGAACGCGCATCGCTATGCCGGGATCGCCGCATTGAAGCTGCACCGGCTCGACGTCGCCGAGCAGCACTTCGGCCACCTGCTCGACACGATGTACATCAGCCCGGCGGCCGGCTTCCTTGCGCTGCTGCCGGTGGTGGCCGACGAGGGAGTGGCCACCGACGTCATGGAATTGTTCCGCCGGCTGTCCGCGCAGCGGCCGAAAGTGGCCGAGGGCCACTACGCCTTCGCCAGCGCGGCCTTGCGCGCCGACAACTTTGCCGCTGCAGACCGGGCGGCCGACACCGCAGTGTCGCTGGCGCCATTCTGGAAGCCGGCAAGGATGCTGCAGGCGCGGACGCGGATCGCCACCGGGCGGGAAGAAGAAGGGCTGCAGATCGCGCGCGACCTGGTGGTGGACGGCGAGTCCGACATCGGCATCCACCTGGAGTACGCGATGCTGCTGTCGGCCACCGGCCGCGACGAGGAGGCGCGCGCGATGCTCACGCCTTACACCACGGGCAAGACCGTCGTGCCCGGAGCGCTGCGCACGCTTGGCGCCATGGAGCTCGATGCCGGCAACCTCGATGCCGCGACGGCGCAATTCGAGACCCTGCTGTCGACCGGCGCCCAGTCGTACGAGGCCCTGTATTTCCTGGGTGTCATCGCCGAGCGCCGCAAGGACACGGAGCGCGCGCTGCGCTACTACTCGCGCGTCGCCGGTGGCGATTACAGCCTGGCGGCGCAGCAGCGCGTGGCCCGGATCAGGACCGAGCAGTCCGGGACCGAGGCTGGCCTGGCGCACCTGGACGAGCTGGCCAGGGCGCAACCCCAGGCCGCGCCGGACCTGTACGCGGCCAGGGCGGCGCTGCTGGAGTGGCGGGGCGACGACCGGCGTGCCGGGCAGCTGCTGGACGAAGGCGTGGCGCGCTATCCCGACGCGCTCGAGCTGCGCCTCAACCGCGCGTTCCACCTCGATCGCAGCGGCAAGGACGAGGCGGCGATCCGCGAGCTGCGCGCGATCCTGGCCGAGCGGCCGGGCGATGCCCATGTGCAGAACGCGCTCGGGTACACGCTGGCCGACCACGACCGCAACCTGGCGGAGGCACGGCAACTCGTGGCCGCGGCACTCGCGCAGTCGCCCGACAACGCGGCAACGCTCGACAGCATGGGCTGGGTGCTGTTCCGCGAGGGCAACTATCCGGCGGCGCTCGAGCACCTGCAGCATGCCCGGCGCAACGGCGCGGACCCGGAGATCGACCTGCACATCGGCGAGGTGCAGTGGGCCATGGGCGATACGGCCGCGGCCCGCAAGACCTGGACCGAGGCGCTGGCAAAGGCGCCCGACAACGAGAAGCTGCGCAAGCGGCTCGAACGCGCCGGGCCCTGAGCCGCAATGGTGGCTCGCGCGCCGGCGCTGATCTGGGTGCTCGCGACGGCAGCGCTGCTCGCGGGTTGCGCCACGACTCGCACCGCGGGGCCCGCCGGTGTGCGCGCGCCGGATCCGGACCAGTTCACGCAATGGACCGCCCGCGGACGCATCGCGCTCGCGGCGCGGGGCGAGGGCGGCAGCGGCAGTTTTGTCTGGCAGCAGCGCTCCGAGCGGACCGAACTCGCGCTGCGAGGTCCGCTGGGCGCCGGCGGCCTGCAGCTCACCATGGACGGCGCGGTGCTCGAGCTGGCCGATCCAGGCGGTAACCCGCTCGATGGCGACGCTGCACGCACGGAGCTCGAGCGCCGCCTGGGCGCGCGCCTGCCGCTGGCCGAAATGCGTTACTGGCTGCTGGGCATTCCGGCGCCCGGGGACGTCGCCGACGGTCCGGTGCAACCGGCGACCGGCTCCGTACCGGGCTTCGTGCAGGCGGGTTGGGTCGTCAGCTACGACGCCCTGGGCGAGCAAGGCGCATGGACCCTGCCGGCCAGGCTGACCGCCACCTCCGGCAGCACCCGGGTCCGGATCGTCATCGACGACTGGACCGTGCCGCCGCCATGAACCGTCCGCTGGGTCACCCCTCGCCATGGCCCGCGCCGGGCAAGCTGAACCTGTTCCTGCACGTGGTGGGCCGCCGGCCGGACGGCTATCACCTGCTGCAGACGGCCTTCCAGTTCATCGACCTGTGGGACTCGATCCGCTTCCTGGCGCGGCCGGCCGGTGTCGTCGAACGCCTGGGCGAGGTGCCGGGCGTCGCACCGGACGACGACCTGGTGGTGCGGGCAGCCCGTCGCCTCGCGGCGGAGGCCGCGGCCCTGGGTCGCGCGCCCGCCGCTGGCGTGGCGATCGAGGTCGAAAAGCGCCTGCCGATGGGTGGCGGCGTCGGCGGGGGCAGTTCGGATGCTGCGACCGTGCTGGTCGCCCTGAACCAGCTGTGGGACACCGGCATGACTCCGGAGCAGCTCGCGACGATCGGCCTGGAGTTGGGGGCAGACGTGCCGGTGTTCGTGCACGGCCACGCCGCCTGGGCCGAGGGCGTCGGCGAACGCCTGCAAGCCGTTGATTTCCCTGAGCCGGTTTACGTGCTGCTGCGTCCCGAGGTGGCCGTCAGCACGGCCGAAGTGTTCAAAGCCCCTGAATTGACACGAGATTCTCCGCTGATCACAATAGCCGGCTTCCTGCAGTCCGGCGGTCGGAACGACTGCGAGCCCGTGGTCAGGCGGCGTTACCCAGCGGTGGCAGCGGCGCTCGACTGGCTCGGTCGTTTCGGGCCTGCACGGCTGACCGGTACGGGGTCGTGCGTGTATGCGCCGATGCCCGACGTGGCGCAGGCGGCTGCCGTGCTCGCGGGTCTACCGCGGCCGTGGCAGGGATGGGCGACACGCGGGCTCAACCGCTCGCCGCTGGCTGCACGACTGCAGTTCGAGCGGGGCGGGGCTGGCGTGGCCGCGGCTGGCGGTGAGGGCGGGACGACGACGGGCTGACGATACGAACGCGTTGGGGTGTCGCCAAGTGGTAAGGCAGCGGGTTTTGATCCCGCCATCCGGAGGTTCGAATCCTTCCACCCCAGCCAACCGATTGAACGGGAGAGGCACGTAAATGGACGGCCCCATGATGGCGGTGTTCTCGGGCAACGCGAACCCGCAGCTCGCGCAGGACATTGCGCGATACCTGCAGGTGCCGCTGGGCCGCGCTCACGTGGGCCGTTTCAGTGACGGCGAGGTCACGGTCGAGGTGATGGAAAACGTCCGCGGGCGCGATGTGTTCATCGTGCAGGCGACGTGCCCGCCGGCCAACGACCACCTGATGGAACTGCTGCTGATGGTGGACGCGTGCCGGCGTGCCTCGGCAGCGCGGATCACGGCGGTGATCCCGTATTTCGGCTATGCCCGCCAGGATCGCCGGCCGCGCGCCACGCGCGTCGCGATCACGGCAAAGGTGGTGGCCAACATGCTCGCCGGGGTCGGCGTGCACCGGGTGCTGACGGTCGACCTGCACGCGGACCAGATCCAGGGGTTTTTCGACATCCCCGTGGACAACGTGTACTCGTCGCCGGTGCTGCTCGGCGAGGTGTGGCGGCAGAAGTATGCCGACCTCGTGGTCGTGTCGCCGGACGTCGGCGGCGTGGTGCGCGCGCGCGCGATCGCGAAGCGGCTCGACGACGCGGACCTGGCGATCATCGACAAGCGCCGCCCGCGGGCGAACGTGTCGGAAGTGATGAACATCATCGGCGAGGTCGAGGGCAAGAGCTGCGTCCTCGTCGACGACATGGTGGATACCGCGGGCACGCTGTGCCACGCGGCGAAGGCATTGAAGGACCACGGCGCGAAGCGCGTCGCGGCCTACATCACCCATCCGGTGCTCTCGGGGCCGGCGGTGGATCGCATCGAGGCGTCGGCGCTCGACGAGCTGGTGGTCACGGACACGATTCCGCTGCAGGACAACGCGCGGTCGTGCGCCAAGATCCGGCAGCTGTCGGTGGCAGGGCTGCTGGCCGAGACGATGCGAAGGATCAGGGACGAGGAGAGCGTGAGCTCGCTCTACCTGGATTGATTTCTGGATGTCGCGCAGTATCTGGTCGCGGACTGCGATCGGCATTGTTGTCTGTGTAACTGGAGTTAACTAATGAAAACTGCATTCGAACTCGTCGCCGAGTTCCGTGACGCGCAGGGCAAAGGTGCGAGCCGCCGCCTGCGTCACGGGAACAAGGTCCCGGCCATCCTCTACGGTGGCCACCGTGAGCCGCGCGCTTTGTCGCTCGATCACACCCGGCTGCTGCTGCTGCTCGACAACGAGCGCTTCTACTCGACCATCATCAACCTGAAGGTGGGCGAGCTGAACCAGGCGGCGATCCTCAAGGACGTGCAGCGTCACCCGGCCAAGAACGCCATCGTGCACATCGACCTGCAGCGCGTTCTCGACGACGAGAAGATCCGCATCAAGATCCCGCTGCACTTCAAGGGCGAGGCCGGTTCGCCGGGCGTCAAGAAGGGCGGCATCGTTTCGCACCTGCGCAACGAGGTCGAGATCACCTGCCTGCCGAAGGACCTGCCGGAATTCGTCGAGGTCGACCTGTCGGCCGTCGACTTGAACCAGATGCTGTACCTCGCCGACCTCAAGGTGCCGGCCGGCGTCGAGATCCCCGAGCTGACCCACGGGCGCAACTCGCCGATCGTGTCGATCCACCACGCGCGCGCGGCCGAAGAGCCGGAAGCGGTGGCAGGTGCCGAGGCGACGGCAGCGGCGGCTCCGGCGGCGGGCGCTGCTCCGGCAGCGGCGGCGGCGGCGAAGCCTGCGGCAGCGGCGAAGCCGGCGGCCGACGCCAAGAAGGACGCGAAGAAGTAACCCGATTCCTCTCCCTCTCCCGGCTTGCCGGGAGAGGGCGGGGTGAGGGTTCTCGATTCTGGAGACACGGGCCGCCCGTCACGGGACGGCCCGATCCTGTTTTTCCAGGCAGAACGACCACACCAACATGACGGGCACTCCGTTGCAGATCGTCGTCGGGCTCGGCAATCCGGGTCCCGAACACCGGCTCACGCGTCACAACGCGGGATTCTGGTTCGTCGACGCGCTTGCCTACAGGCACCAGACGCAGTTCCGCGCGCATGCGCGTTACCAGGGCGAGATCGCCAAGGTCGTGGTCGAAGGCCACGAGCTGGTGCTGCTGAAGCCGCAGACGTACATGAACCGCAGCGGCCTCGCCGTGCGCGCGCTGATGGACTACATCAAGGCGCCGGTGGCGGAGGTGCTGGTGGTGCACGACGAGCTCGACCTGCCCTGCGGCGTGGCGCGCCTGAAGCTGGGTGGCGGCCACGGCGGTCACAACGGACTGCGCGACACGATCACGCATTGCGGGCCGGACTTCTGGCGCCTGCGACTCGGCATCGGCCATCCCGGCGACAAGTCCGAGGTGATCGACTACGTGCTGCAGCGGGCGCGGCCGGCGGATGAAAATGCCATCGTCGACGCGATCGACGCTGGACTCGAAACACTGTCGGTGCTGCTGCGGGACGGCGCCGAGAAGGCGATGAATCGCCTGCACACCAAGTCGGCGGGATAAATCATGGGCATCAAGTGCGGTATCGTCGGCCTGCCGAACGTCGGCAAGTCGACGCTCTTCAATGCGGTGACGCAGGCGCAGAACGCCGCGGCCGCCAACTATCCCTTCTGCACGATCGACCCCAACGTGGGCGTCGTGCCGGTGCCGGACCTGCGCCTGAAGGCGCTGGCCGACATCGTCAAGCCGGAGAAGATCCTGCCGACCACGGTCGAGTTCGTCGACATCGCCGGGCTGGTGGCGGGCGCGTCCAAGGGCGAAGGCCTCGGCAACAAGTTCCTGGCGCACATCCGTGAGACCGATGCCATCGCGCACGTCGTGCGCTGCTTCGTCAACGACGACATCGTGCACGTCGCCGGGCGCATCGATCCGCTGAGCGACATCGACGTCATCAACACCGAGCTCGCGCTGGCCGACCTGGACACCGTCGAGCGCGGCCATCGGCGCGCCGAGAAGGACGCCAAGGCGGGCGACAAGGACGCGATCCGGCTGCGCGACCTGCTGAAGCGCATGCGCGACCACCTCGACTCGGGCAAGCCGGCGCGCACGCTGGCCATGGACCCGATCTCCGAGCGGCCGCTGCTGAAGGAGTTCTGCCTGATCACGCTGAAGCCGCTGATGTACGTGGCCAACGTGGCGGAAGGCGGCTTCGAGAACAACGAGTACCTGGACGTCGTGAAGACGCGCGCCGCGTCTGAAGGCGCCGACGTGGTGCCGGTGTGCGCGGCGATCGAGGCCGAGATCGCGCAGCTGGACGAAGGCGACCGGCTCGCGTTCCTCGAGGAGCTGGGCCTGCACGAACCCGGTCTCGACCGCGTGATCCGCGCGGCCTATCACCTGCTGGGGCTGCTCACGTTCTTCACCGCGGGCGTGAAGGAAGTGCGCGCCTGGACCACGCACGTGGGCGCGCTGGCGCCGCAGGCGGCGGGCGAGATCCACACCGATTTCGAGAAGGGCTTCATCCGCGCCGAAGTGATCGCCTACAGCGACTTCATCGCCTGCAAGGGCGAGCAGGGCGCGAAAGAGGCCGGCAAGATGCGGCTGGAAGGCAAGGAATACGTCGTGCGCGAAGGCGACGTGATGCACTTCCGCTTCAACGTCTGATCCTCCACCTCTCCCACGCAGTGGGAGAGGGCTGGGGTGAGGGTCGCGCAGCGCGGGTGAGGGTCTTGCGTCGCGCGTCATCGGTGCTCCATCGCCCTCATGGTCTCGCGCGCTTCGTGAATCGCGCAGAGGCACTGCGCGATTCACGGCGAACCTTGCTCGAGCGGCCGCGAGGCGAGGGTGGCCGCGGCGGGGCCGCAAGAGCTGTGCCGCCTCGCGACTGCGCTCGAGCGGCGGCGCTCGACAAATCGGGCGACGAAGCACCCGTGACGCGCGCGCTGCAAGCCCTCACCCCAGCCCTCTCCGCAAGCCCTCACCCCGCTTACGCGGGAGAGGGAGCAGAGCTAGTTGGGCAGCGGCACGCTGTCCTTCACCGCGTCGAGCGCATCCTTCAGGCCGAATTTCTTTTTCTTCTTCGGCTGCGCCTCGCCGCCCTCCGACGAGCCTTCGCCACCGGTGCCGGAGCCGTCTTCCACCGCGGCACCGCCGGCATCGTCCGGCATCGACGGCATGCCCAGCATCGTGAACGCCACTGACTTCACGCGCACCTTCAGCGCCCATTCGGGCTCATAGGCAATCTTGGGGTCCGTCGGGCGCGGCGGATGGGCCAGGTTGAGTTCCGTGCCATACGCGATCATGCGCAGCATCGCGCCCGCTGCTTCCTCGCCCTCGCCGAAGATGCCCTTCGGCACGTCACAGCGGGTCGTCGTCGGTGGCAGCAGGACTTTTTCCTTGAGCCACTGGTCCACCGACTTGTTGGTCTGGTAGTCGAGCAGGCCGAAGCCTGAGTCCGGCAGTTCGCTCGAGGTCCACAGCGTCATTTCGGCCCCGTCGCCGGAGTCGTCGCCCTTGCCACCCATCGCCGCGATGAAGTAGCCGCGGGCCGTGGGCAGGGCCTGCCAGCTGAGCTGCGTGACGCCGTCGGCCTGTGCCTGCTGCAGGGCGATCGGCGGCATGATGTCCTGCGCCGGCGGCAGCGTGAACTTGAAGCTTTCCGGCACGCCCTGGCCGCTGAACGCATGCGCTCCCGCGAGCGATGCGCCGTCGGGCACGAGGCGGTTGTCGGTGGGATTCGGCCAGACCGGACGTCCCGGTGCTGAATGCGTGCCGCGCTGCGTGGCGCGCCGGCCTTTGAAGATGTCGCCGAACTCCTTGATCGTGCTCGTCGCGAAGTCCACGACCTTCGGTTGCCCCGGCCGGACGGTCGTCCCGCAGCCCCAGTAAAGCTTGATCTTGCCCTTGGGTTGCTCGGTCGGCTCTTCGATCGTGTCGTCGCCGCGGTCGGTGGGTACGGGCTTGGCCTGGGGCAGTACCTTGAGCTGCAGCGTCGGCTCGAGCTTGCTGCCCGGGGGCACGGCCTGCAGAGCCTCGGCGAGGCTCGGGTTGCGGCTGGTGCGGAGCGTCACGTCGACGTAGCTGCCGCTGCCGCCCGCGCGCGTCAACCCGAACTGGTTACCCTGCTTTTTGCCGCCGAACATTGCCGACATCGGCGTGTCGCCACCGCCGCCGCCCATCATCATGCCGGCCATGGCGCCCATGCCGCCGGGCGAGGCGAAGGTGGCAATGTCGATCCAGCCCTGTGCGATCGGTGGCTTGTCCGCCGGCCGCGCGCCCGTGGCACCGGCCTGTTGCGCATCGGCGGGAGAGATCGAGACTGACGCGGCCAGGGTGATGGCGAGCGCCAGGACGGAGCGGGGCGCGGAGAGGGTCAGACGCATCGGAATCTCCTGCGGGGGGGCACGGGAGGCGGGTCGACCGGCAAATTGTCCGCCCGGCCGGTACCGAAAGCCATCCCGCCTTGACGCCGGGGCCGCCCCTCCGGACAATTCGCGGTCCCCAACGGCCCGCATCCCGCCGGCCACGACCCGAACCTCGTGGTGAGGTAGCTCAGACGGTTAGAGCGAGGGATTCATAACCCCTAGGTCGGGAGTTCGATTCTCCCCCTCACCACCACTCTCAGCAGTCCTTGGCCCGGACCGGCAGATGTATGGAAGGGACAGGACAAATGACGCCTTCGTTACCATCGAATCTGAGCATACGGCCCCACTGAGGCCGTTCTGCTTCGACGATCTCAGTCAAAGCAAGCAATCCGTCCGGTTGCGCGAGGCTCCGGTGGCGGCACATGCTGCGTCAGCCGATACCGGCGAGTCATTGGGTAGTCAAGTGAAACGACCAGATCAGGTCTGTGAGAGTTGCTGGCGCGTGAGCAGGGCATCGCCGGTTCCGGTGACCGAGATCGCATGCCACCACAACAAGGTGCTCGCGACGTGGCACGCAGATACGGATGAGTGGACATACCAGCACCGCGTCGCCCGTAAGCGGCCCACACAGAAGCAGAGCGAGCAACTGGCGCAGATGTTCGACCAGGCAAGCTCCGCGACCCGACGACGGGACGAGCCGTGACAGCATGAATCGCACGGCGGGTGCGGGTGCGCATGCAGGCCAGCGATGCTGCCGAGGTCGATCATCCGGCGAGAATGCTGGCGAGGCGGTTTCAAATGCCCTTCCCCGCAACGAGACATGTCGGTCGGAATTCCCATCCCCCCTTGACCACGGCAGGGGTATCCGTTAACTGCGATCGACAGGGAATCTGCACCGGAGGCTCGCCGCCAATGAAAAAGACTGTTCGCCATGCCGTCGTCGTCGGACTGATTTCGGCTGTCTGCGCAATCGCCCCGGCGGGCCTCCGGGCCCAGGCCGCCGGTGACACCTACGATGCGGACATCGCGGAACTGAAGAAGGGCCAGGCGGAGATCAAGCAAGCGCTTGAGGAGATCCGCGAGATTCTCACGCCCAAGCCCGTATCTGCGGCCGAAGCGCTCGATGCTGTCGTGGCGGTGGGCGACATTGCCACCCGGGGCAGCAAGAACGCGCCGCTGACGATGATCGAGTTCTCGGACTACCAGTGTCCATTCTGCAAGCGCCACGCCGAACAAACGGTGCCCGTGCTCATCAAGGATTACGTGGCCGCCGGAAAGGTGCGCTACGCGTTCCGCGATTTTCCGTTGGCGGCGATACACCCGCTGGCCACCAAGGCAGCCGAGGCGGCGCGCTGTGCCGGTGACCAGGGCAAGTACTGGGAGATGCACGATCGCCTGTTCGCCCGACAAGACGAGTTGCAGGCCGAGAAGCTCCCCGGCGCATGCCAAGGCGATCGGACTCGACGAGACAAAGTTTCGCGAGTGCCTGGACCAGGGCCGCCACGCCGCCGCAGTGCAAAAGGACGTGGATGAGGGCACCAGGCTTGGCGTCCGGGGTACGCCGACCATCGTGATAGGCATGCACCGACTGTGCCGAGTGAAGAATGCCGTGCTCATACCGCGGCGCCCACCCGGTCGAGACGTTCAAGGCGGAGATCCATCGGTTCATAGCCGTACCGGCTCCTGCAAGAAAATGATTCGCCTGGTAAATCCCCGATAAGTTAAGAATTTCTTGACCAGGCCAGTTCATGTCGCGGCGCTAGCAATAGCTCCGCTTGTATCGCCACTGCTGTCGGCGCAGAGTCAAGCAGTGGCCACTAACCGCACGCGGCCAGCAAGATAAAAATAGTCGTGGCGTCGTTCAGTGCTGGAGCGACAGCCGGCCGGAGGCGTCGGGAGACGAAATACTACGAATAAGGGGAAAAGCATGAGCACGGAACAACACGCAAAACGTGGGATACCACGCATGGTCGTATTCACTGTGTAGCAATCGCAACTGGCGTGATACTGGTCGGCGCTCGATAGCCTACGCAGCGAACGACGGTCCAACATCAGCAACGCCGGATGCATGCAGAAGCAGTTTCGGCATCCCTGTCACGGGTGCCAATAAGTTCAACTGCACGCGAACGACATCCAGCTGTCCAAGGCAATCGCGGTCAATCCATCGTCAGCTGCATCAGGGCGTACCCGTTTGACTTGACCGCGACGTTCGAGGTCATCGTTACCGCGAATGCGCGTACGACGCGGGCTTCTTCTTCCGTACCGACGGCGGTGCCAGTGCCAGGGCGACGGCACCAACGCCATCGGGGAATGTTCGCTCAGCGCGCTCGAGCCACCGCACGCCGCAAACCCGCCCAACGCTAACCTCGAGGCGACAGTTGCGGTGACCTGAATGCCAGTCCCGCGGAACGCCCCATCAAGTAACGTTCACGATCCCTAGCGTGCTGGTGCGAAGCAGCGCCGGGCACGAATGTCCTGAAGCTTGCCCGAACTGCACCAGCTGCACAGCAACCAGGCACTGACTGCGACATCAGTACTGCACCGGCTGACTTCAAGCCACACTAAGTCGAAGTGTGTCTGCGCCGACACTTTCACCGTGCCCGTCACGGTCGAAGACGCTGCGCTCGATCGTCGACCAAGACGGCAAATCCCACGACAAAGCCTGAGCCCGCGTGGCACCGTGACTGTTCACCGTGAAAATCGAGAATGCTGGCGAGCGTCGAGTCCGTTGTACTATCAAGCTCCATCATCGACGACGTGTTCCGGATGATCGTCGGGGAGCCTCGCGTTCGATACAACTGCCAAACCTCATCGCGCAACAATCGCTCCAGGTGCACAACGCGCTTAGTTGCACGTTCAAGGCCTCTTTCCAGAAAACGAAAGGGCAATCGCGTCGATCGAGCATAAAAATACTGTCACGTAACGGCCAGCCAACCATCGAATCCAGCAAAACAATCTCTGGTTCCGAGACGCCATCGGTACGCTTTCACCGACGTGCACAAGGCGGCCGTCTATGCGCGAAGGCCGCCCAGTCGACGGCTAACTGCAGCGTTGGACGCCACCTACGAGGTACAGTGTCAAGCAATGACGCGGAAAACAGTCCATCGATCGATACGCTGGAGATCAATTCGCTGACCAACGACAATTCGCGACATCCCCACTGTCCATGCCGCGGTGGCGAGGTACGGCCAGGTCGTCAGCACGACCTGCGGTTCAGGCGGCGAATCCGCTCCCGACGCCGATCGATTCCGGTAGGCAGCTACACCTGCAGCAGCTTCGTCGTGCGCTCACGGCAGTAGCCCTCCTGCGCGAGCGACATACGAATACCGTCACGGCAGATCCGTCATACGACGATGAACAGAACGTCGACGCCGAGTACGACGCGCTCATACGTGACACGACGCCGTGACGGTCACAGACTGCGCAGCAGTGCAATAGCCGGCGGATCTGTCGCCCGTGCCGTCCTTTTCTCGGCTACCGATCACCCTTGCCGCCGCTCTTGCCACCCGTCACGCTGACCTGACCGGCCCACCGTAGCTCGACGCGGCGTCCAGGGCCAGCGCCCGCACGCCATAGCGGAAGGTCCCGCTGCCCGACACGTCCACCACGCTGGAGACACCCGCCGGAACGGTCGCCACGATCGTCGCGTTCTTCCAGACGCCTGCGCCTGCGTCCCAGGTTTCGCGACGCGGCCTCGAAGCCGGTTTCGTTGCCCCGATGCATCGTCCAGCTGACGGTGGCCGATCCATCGCTGTGTTGATCGCCTTGACGTCGGCCGGCGCTGCCGGCGCCACGTCCGGCATCGTCACCGCAACCGTCGCTGAAGAGTTCGATTGGCCGGCGCTGTTGAAGGCCCGCACGCGATACCAGTACGTCATGCGTGCCGTGAGGCCGCTGTCGACAAAGCTGGCCGAAGCTGCGCCCGAGCGCCGCGATCTCGGCGAAGTCCACGCCGTTGCCTGAACGCTCGACCTTGAACCCGACTTCGTCGGTCGAGTTGTCCGCCCACGCGAGGCGGGCGCTATCGGCCGACAGCGCGCTTGCGCTGAGCGAGGAAGGTGCCAGCGGGGCGCTCGTCGATGCAACCGCGAAATGCAGCGACGGTGTCCGCCGTTTCGTTCATCGACCGGGCGTTGTCCGCCGAGTTCGCCGGGTCCGCCTCGTAGCTGATGCCGGTGGGCCAGCCGTTGTAGGTCACGTTGGGATTCGAGAACTGCGTGACGCGATTGGCCCCGATGCAACTGTAGGACATGACCGTGCGGAAGCCGGTGCCGTCGTCCGCGCAACGACGCAGGCCGTACGAATACGCGAATGCGCCGTTCATGGAACCGTTGGCCCGGTCGTGCATGTTGCCCTGGTTGTGGCCGATTTCATGCGCCAGGGAATGCTGGCTCAGGCAGCCGGAGTAGACTGACGTTGAATGCGCTCGATGCGAAGCCGCTGCTTTCCGGACTCATCGAGGTAGGCGATGCCGCAGGCCGACGTCCTCGCGAGACGAGTGACACCACGTCCGCACCGAGCATGGTCGCGCAGCACGTGCACCGAGTCCATCTTGCCGTCGGACTTGCCCTGCAGATAAGAGAGCGATTCGGACAGGTTGGTCGCCTTCCGTGTAGTCGATCTCCTGCAGACCGACGAGATTCAAGGTGATGTGCACGCCGCTGTTGATGTACGCCTGGTTGGCGGCTGCCACCGCCGAGACGATCATGCTCTCGATCCCGGCCTGGCCGTAGCGCGTGCGCGAGGCCGGCGTGTAGACGACCAGCAGGTCGTGCACGAAGCCACCGTCGGCCGCCGTAGTTCCCGTGCCCGAGATCCGTCGTGCCGCCCGTATCGGCCGCGACGTCATCGGCGAACACGCACGGGCTCGCCGTCCGGCAGCTTCGACAGGTCCACTTCGTAGATCATGTGCCGGCCACCCCTGGTCGGCATGACCTCGAAGGTTTCGGCGCCGTAGGTGATGAACCCGGTGGTCACGCCGCGTACGGTGCTCAACACCACGAGGCTTCCCGGCTGGTCCGGAAACGTGCCAATCCAGGACTGCCGCCCGCGTGCGCCGTCGGCAACGACGCGCTGGCGCGTCGCTGCAGCACGCGTCCGTCCGCCAGCGGGACCAGCAGGCCCGGCGCGCCGAGCGCGGCGGGGTTGAGGCCGCTCGGCGATGCCGCTGCCGCGCGCGGCCTGGACCGGCAGGTCCGCATCCGGCAGGCGCTGGCCGCCGGTCATGAGCCAGGCGGGCGCGTTGCCCGCGGCCACGGCGCTTCCAGTTGCGAAAAGCAGCACGAGCGCGGCGCAAATGACGCTGGCGATGGCGGCTCTGGCAGTTCATGTTCGGTCCTCGCCTCTTGCATCGACGTTCGCGTCCCGCAGGACGCACACAGGCGCTTGCCTGCACAGGCGGGCGGACCCGATCACGGACAAGATGGAAAAGCGCGGAGTGCGCGCCAGGACGCGTGACGATCGGCAGGTGCGCAGTCAGGCGCGAGCCCGGCGGCCTGCCGGCCGGCAACCCCGCTGGCGTGGGCTCATGTGAGCCTTTAGCCCGGAGGCTTTGCGTCCCCACCTTTCGATGGGTTTGCCCTTTGGCAGAAGTATGCTCCCGGTTACCGGCGGGGCCCACGCGTGGTGCGTGACGGCTGTCTCACTTCGTGCAAGCGAAGGTCGGATTTCGCAGCCCCGCGCGTCGCGGGCACCTACTCCTGCATGCCGTGGTACAGCAGGCGCACCAGCAGGCGCACGCCGTCGTGGTCCTTCATCTCGGCATAGCGCGGCCCGATCCGTCCGCCGATGTCGCGGATGTCGTCCATCAGCTCGGGATGGAACTGGCAGGTGAACGAGCGCCGGATGCGGTGCGTCTCCCAGTCCTTGTAGTAGATCGCGGTCGTGCCGACCTCGGTCCAGCTGTGGATGTCGACGCGTGTCTGGCCCAGGATCTCGACCGCGTACGGCAGGCTCAGCAGCCAGGCCACGGGGCTCACCGCCACGATGTGGCGCAGCGGCACGATGGTGTCGTGCAGCGTCTTGTAGGCCCAGTTGGCCAGCAGCGCCGCTTCCTCGTTGACCTCGTCCGAGTGGAACATCTCGACGCGGATCTCGCGCTCCAGCGTCAGCGCATGATCGATCACGCCCTCCAGCTCGTCGGCCACCAGCGCGTGGGTCTCGTGCAGTTCGCGCGGAATGTGCGAGTCCTCGTCACGGCGCGAGTACGGCAGCAGGATGCGTTCGCCCACTTCCACGTTCTCGTTGCGCGCGACCGCAAAGTCGGGATCGTCCCAGCCGATCGCGCGCGGTTGCCCGTCCTTCACCACCTGCAGCTGCTCGCCCATGCGCCGCACGCGTTCCGCGGCACGCTGCAGTGAGCCGAGCGCCCGGCCCGTGGGGTCGAGCGGCAGGCGCGTGAGCTGCGACAGCTCGCGCACGGCGCGGTGCAGCAGCCGCAGGTGCGACGCGGCGGCCAGCTGGTGCCCCAGGCAGATGAAGATGCTCGGGCCGCTGGCCGTCGAGCGGCGCAGCAGCAGCTGGTCGATCAGCGCGAGCAGGTCTTCCAGCCCGGCGCTGGTGCCGGAGAAACTGCTGGAGTCGTGCACCGACGGCTGCCCGCCCTGGATGATCGTCGCGATGCCCGCGCTCAGGATGTTGGCCAGCCGGTCCGGGTTGCCCACGCCGCTCTGCCACAGCGGGAACAGGATCGTGTCGGCGTCGGCCACCTGCTGCAGGATGTAGGCGATGTTCTTCGATGCCCGCACCGGCTCGCCGCGCGGATTGGTGCCGACGTTCGACCAGGGCTCGACCACCGCGACGCTCTGGCGGTAGATCTCCGGCATGTCGAGCAGCACGCGCAGGTGGTCCGGGCTCTCGATGACCTTTTCCAGCGGCCGCGCGATGCCCCAGTCGAACACGCCTTCGTTGGCGAGCATGTCGCGCCCCGGAAACGGGGTCGGCGACTTGCGGTCCTTGAGAAAGTAGCCGAGCAGCGCATGCACCGACTGCGGGCTCGACGCGTGCCGGCCGAGCGATCCGGGCAGGGTGCGCCAGCCGAGGTATTCCGGGCTCAGGGTCTTCATGGACGTGTCGGGTCACTCGGCGCCGCGAGGCATCCCCGGACAGTAAGCAAGCGTCGTGCCACCGGGACGCGGATGACCGCACTGCCGCAATGCGAAGGCCGAAATCGACCTGACAGCGGGCAGCAACGCACCCGCGACGCTGCACCAATATCGCCGGTGCGCACTGCGCCATGCACGAACACGGTGCGAAACCTGCGGCGCCGCGGCTTGCCAGCGTCGGCCTGCTCTGCCAACGTGCGCCATCTTTTGCGCAGGCAGACGACACGATGGCCGCCGAGACCGATGCCAGGCTAGCGAACCGGATCCTGCGGAGCCTGGTCTACGGTGCCGTTGCGGGCGTGATCGTGCTGCTGCTGGCGCCGCACGTGCCGGGGCTGCACGACGGCGCCCGCTGGGTCGCGACCAACCTGTTCGACCCGCTCGGCCAGGTCTTCCTGCGCATGCTGTTCTTCGTCGTGATTCCGCTGGTGTTCGCCTCGCTCGCGAGCGGCGTGGTGCAGCTGGGCGAGCTGTCCGACCTCGGCCCGCTGGCCGGGCGCACCTTCGCGCTGTTCTTCGCCAACATGGCGATCGCGGCCACGCTCGGCCTGCTGATGATGAACCTGCTCAACCCCGGCGGGCGCATGGACCCGGAGACGTCCGCGCGGCTGGTCCAGGAATACAGCGTGCAGGCCGGCAGCCATGTCGCGACCAGCGAGGCGCGGCCCGCGATCACGCCGTCCGGCGTCGTCGACATGTTCATGCCGAAGAACCTGTTCGGCGCGTTCGTCGGCAACCAGCGCAACACGCTGGGCGACGTGCTGCCGCTGATCGTGTTCGCGATCCTGGTCGGCGCGGCCGGACTGAAGCTCGCCCCCGAGCGGCGGCGGCGCCTGCTCGACGGACTGGAAACCGTCAACGAGCTGATGACCGGCATCGTGCACTTCGCGCTCAAGCTCGCGCCGTACGCGGTGCCGGCGATGATCTTCAGCGTCGTGGTCAAGGTGGGGTTCGACATCCTGATCGCGCTCGGCCTGTTCGTCCTGGGCTGCGGCGCGATGCTGCTGCTGCACCTGTTCGGCACCATGTCGATCTGGCTCAAGTACCTGGCGCGGCGCAACCCGCGCGAGTTCTTCCGCCAGATCAAGGACGTGCTGGTCACGGCGTTCTCGACCAGCTCGAGCAGCGCCACGCTGCCGGCGGCCCTCGCGGCCTGCCGCGAGCGGCTGGGCATCGCGCCCTCGACCGCCGGCTTCGTCATGCCGCTCGGCACCACCATGAACATGAGCGGCACGGCCCTGTACGAGGGCTGCGTGGTGCTGTTCGTGGCGCAGGTGTTCGGCGTGCACCTGGGGTTCGTCGAGCAGGTCACGCTGGTGTTCCTGTCGGTGCTGAGCGCCGTCGCCGTGGCGGCGATCCCGGGCGGCTCGCTGCCGCTGATCGCCGGCCTGCTCGTGGCCTTCGGCATCCCGCCCGAGGGCATCGGCATCATCCTCGGGGTCGACCGGCTGCTCGACATGACGCGCACCATGACCAATGTCGGCGCCGACCTGGTCACGACCGCCGTCGTCGATGCCAGGCAGCGCGCCACCGCGCACGCGAGCGCGGCAGGCTAGCCGGTGGCGGTGCCCGCGGCCGCGTCGCTGAGCGCCTGCAGTGCATCGGCCACGGACGACGCTTCGGCGGTCTCGACCGCGATCACCGCCGCGCGTTCCGCGTCGGAGAAAGGCTCCCAGTAACCAGGCTGTCGATCGAGCAGCGCGACCGTCGCCTCGGAGGCGTCGGTCCCGGCCGCGGCGCGGTCCTCCAGTCGCTGGCGCAGCACCGCCATCGGTGCCTGGCAGTGCACGATCCGCAGCCGCGCGCCGCGTGCCCGTGCCAGCTGCATGAACTGCGCACGCTCGGTCCGGCGCAGGCTGGCCGCGTCGATCACCACGTGCTCGCCGCCCGCGAGGCAATGCGCCGCGCACTCGCCGAGGCGCGCGTAGGTGCGCGCGTTGAAGTCGCGCGTGTAGAGGCCGGCGTCGGGCGCCGAGTCCGACGACTGCAGCGGCTGCAGGCCCGCAAGCCGCTTGCGTTCGATGTCCGAGCGCAGCACCAGCCCGCCGATTGCAGCGGCGATGCGTTGCGCCAGCCAGGTCTTGCCCGACCCGGACAAGCCGCTCATCACGACCACCAGCGGCGGGCCACGCTGCGCGCGCCGCTCGATCCAGTCCAGGTACGTGCCTGCCTGCGCGCTGGCGGTGTCGGCCGGCGACTGCAGGGCACGCAGCGCCGCCACCTTGGCACGCACCAGCGCGCGGTAGGCCTCGAAGTAAGGCAGCAGCGCCACGGCCGCGAAGTCGCCGCTGGTCTCGAGCCAGGCCTGCAGCACGGCCCGGCGCAGGTCGTCGCGCCCGTGCGCCGCGAGGTCCATCGTCAGGAAGGCGAGGTCGCTCGCCACGTCGATCCAGCGCAGGGCCGGATCGAACTCCAGTGCATCGAAGGCAAGCAGGGCGCCCTGCCAGCGCACGACGTTGCCGCAGTGCAGGTCGCCATGGCATTCGCGCACCTGGCCTGCCGCACGGCGCTGCATGAGCACGGCGCGCACGTCGCCGAATCTGGTGTCGACCAGTCGGCGGAGCCGCGCGCGTTGTGTCGCGGCGGCCGGGTCCGGCATCGCGCGCGCAAGTTCGTCCAGGTTGTCGAGCGTGATGCGGTGCACTGCGAGTGCGTCGCCCGGGTCCAGCGCCGGGTCGGTGCGCGGCGCCGCGGCGTGCAATCCGGCGATCCGGATGCCGAACGCCGCCAGCTCGTCGGCGGTGACCGTCGCCGTCCGCAGCAGTTGCGTCAGTTCCTGGGCCGGATCGAACTGCCGCATGCGCAACGCATGCTCGAAGGGCGGGGCGCTGGTATCGCCCACCTGCGGCGCCGCCGGAGTGCCCGTGATCGGCACCACGTCGACATACAGTGCCGGTGCCGAGCGCTGGTTGAGCCGCAGCTCCTCGGCGCAGAAGGCGGCGCGCCGGCCGGCGCTGGAGTAGTCGAGGAACGCCAGCCGCAACGGCTTCTTGACCTTGTAGGCGAACGGCCCGGTCAGGAAGACCCAGGACACGTGCGTCTCGATGCAGCGCACCGTGCCGGGCACCGGATGCAGCCGCGCATAGGCGCCCGGCTGCTGCATGGCGCGCACGAATGCCGCCTGCGCCGCGGGCGCTGCCATCGGGTCGCGGGGGTCGTGCGGGGGATCGTGAGGATTCACGCCAGATTCGGGTCTCGACGGGCGCTTCAGGCAGTGTACTCTTGGCTGCGGGGCCGCGTGTCCCTGCGACCTATACGGATGATGCCAGGGCTGCGCGGCTCGACAATGAAACCGTTCACCAGGAACGCTCAACCAAGGGACACCCTATCGTGACCATCCCTGTCCAGATCACCTTCCGGCACATGGAAAGCTCCCCGGCCGTCGAGTTGCGCGTGCGCGAACTCGCGGACCACCTCGGCACGTTCAGCGACAAGATCCATTCCTGCCGCGTCGTGGTCGATTCCCCGCATCGTCACCAGCACCAGGGCAAGGTCTTCAACGTCAAGGTCCAGCTCGCCATCCCCGGCGAGGACGTGGTCGTGGACATGGAGCGACCCGACCGCGACGGCCATGAGGACGTCTACGTCGTGCTGCGCGATGCATTCGACGCAGCGCGCCGCCAGTTGCAGCAGCGCATGTCGCTGCTGCGCGGCGAACCCAAGCTGCGCGAGAAGCCCGTCGCCTGACCGGCGGGCCGCACGGCGCAGTGACTTCGACCCCCGCGACGGCCGGAGCGCCGCTGCTGTTTGCGCCCGGCGCGTCGCTGGCCTTCGGCGAGCGCCTCGCCGCGGCGCTCGGCACGCCGCTCGCGGCGCTGGAAGAGCGCGAGTTCGAGGGCGGCGAGCACCGCTCGCGCCCGGTGGCCGAGGTCCGCGGCCGGGCCGTCTATGTCGTGCAGTCGATGAGCGGCGATGCCGCGGCCAGTGCCAACGACCGGCTGGTGCGCGCCCTGTTCCTGATCGCGGCCCTGCGTGACGCCGGCGCGGCGCGGGTCACTGCCTGCCTGCCGTACCTGGCCTACCTGCGCAAGGATCGCCGCACCAAGCCGCAGGACCAGGTCAACTCGCGCTACGTGGCGCAGTTGTTCGAGGCCGTGGGCGTCGATCACGTGATGGTCATGGACGCGCACAACCAGGCCGCGTTCGAGAATGCCTTCCGCTGCAGCGTCGAGCTGCTCGAGGCGGCGCCGTTGCTGGCCGACGAACTCGCCGCCCGCATGGGCAGCCAGCCGGTCACGATCGTCTCGCCGGATTTCGGCGGCGCCAAGCGCGCGCAGCGTGTCGTCGACCTGGTCGCGCAGCGCAGCGGCCAGGGTGTCGAGTTCGCGGTGATCGAGAAGCGGCGCGAGAGCGGCCAGGTGAGTGGCGACATGGTGATCGGCCCGGTGGCGGGCCGGCACGCCGTGCTGGTCGACGACCTGGTCGGTGCCGGCACCACCCTGCTGCGCGCCGTGAAGTCCTGCCGCGAGGCCGGGGCGCTCAGCGTCAGCGCCTTTGCCACCCACGGCGTGTTCGCACCCGGGGCCGAACGGCTGCTGGGCCCGGACGGTCCCGACCGGCTGTACGTCACCGACACCCTGCTGCCGACGCGCCTGCAGGCACCTGCCGGCTCCCCGGACAGGTTGCAGGTGCTCCCGGTCGCGGGGATCTTCGCCGCCGCGATACGCCGGCATCACGCGCCACCACGGAGTGAATGACATGCCTGCCACCGGTCCCGCCGTGATCAAGGTCGACGCCGCCTCGGGCGTCGAGGAGAAGCTCGAACTCGACCCCGCGCGCCTGGCTCCTGGCAGCCCGATGCCGCAGCAGTTCGTGCGCAATGCCTACACCGACGCGTCGGGCCGGTTCTTTGCCGGCATCTGGCGCAGCAGCACCGGGGCCTGGCGGGTGTCGTACACGGAGAACGAACTCTGCGTGCTCACCGCCGGCCGGGTCCGCATCAGCGACGATGCGGGCCGGCAGTGGACTTTCGGGCCCGGCGACAGCTTCGTCATGCCCGCCGGTTTCCAGGGCCTGTGGGAGGTCCTGGAGCCCGCGCAGAAGTTCTACGCCATCTACGAGCCTCCCGCCGGCTGATCCAACTCGGTGCGGGGCGTGGCACCGCCTGCGCAGCGGCGGTGCAGCGTTGCCTCCAAGGTGCCGACTTCAAGCCCGATTTCGGATGGCACGCTTCCTGCAATGCAGGATAACGGAGCCGAGCCGTGGCCGGCGTTTGTGCGGAAATCGTGTCGCCTCTGCTACACTCGTGGCGATGGTCCTTAAATTTGTGTTGTTTACGAGCAACAAAGGGGTAACTAGATGAAATTAACCCATGGCCTGGCCGCAGTGGCCCTGTCCCTCACAGCACTGTCTGCGCAAGCCGAAGTCACCGGGAACGTGGCGGTGGTCAGCGACTACAACTGGCGCGGCATCACCCAGACTTCGCAGGACCCGGCGCTGCAGGCCGGCATCGATTACGCGCACGACAGCGGCTTCTACGTCGGCGCGTGGGGCAGCAACGTCGACTTCGGCGACTGCTGCGATGAGAACGTCGAAGTCGACCTCTACACGGGCTTCCGCGGTGGCGACGCGGTCACCTGGGACGTCGGCCTGATCTATTACTTCTACCCGGGCGCCGATGACCTCGACTTCCCCGAGATCTATGTTGGCCTCGGCTGGGAATGGCTGAGCGGCAAGATTTCGTATTCGAACGATTTCGGCAATTCCGACGAGTCGGCGTTCTACTACGAAGCCAATGCTGCGTACGACCTGCCGGCCAACTTCGGCATCACTGGTCACGTCGGCTACAGCGACGGCGACGCCATCGACTTGTTCTACGAAGACAGCTACATGGACTGGTCGGTCGGCGTGACCTACGACCTCAGCCACTTCACGTTCGGCCTGAAGTAGGCCGACGGCAGCGACCTGGACCTGCTGGACGGCACGTGCCGACGACGTCTCGAGCAGCGAAGGCGTGGCGATCTTCTCCGTCTCGACCAGCTTCCCCTGGTCCAACGAGTGACGCCGGCGGCGCGCGTCAGCACGCTGACGCGCAGGCTGCAAAGATCACGCCCGGTTCCCGCAAGGGGCCGGGCGTTTTCTTTGCCCGAATGAGGGCTGCGAACTGATTTCCGCTTTAAGTTAAATCAGCGTATTGTGAACATAGTTCGCGACCGACTGATGCCCACCGTGTACGTCGACGGGCGTGACATTCCGGACGAACCCGAGTCGCCGTATCGCGCGCGACAAGTTGCGGATCATCTGCGAAGTGCGTTGCACCTGTGGCAAACGCTGGTTCAACCCACGGCTCGAAGCGGTCCAGCTCTGCCCGCGCTGCGGTCGAGCGGTCCTGCTGCAGACGCCCGACGGATCGTTCCCACCGCGAAACGATTCCTGAGACGGCAGCGCCGTCGAGGCAGTGGGGTCATTGGACCTGGACTTGCTGGACCAGCATGAACTCGCACGCTCCCGCTCCCGAATCAGTGCGGGTCAGCGACGTGCGGATCGTCATACCGTCGTCGCGTGCGCCATCAACCAGCAGACCCGTCAGCTGGACCACCTGTCCCCCCAGGCGCAGCCGGGCCAGTTCCGCGGCGACGGAGGCATTCGCAGGAATGACGTGCGTGTTGGCGCTGAATCGGGTCACCTCACGCAGGTCAATCGGAAGTGGCTCGGTGACGGGCCGCCATGAATAGAATCGTGCGCCCTGCGATATCTTGAGCGCTTTCAACACCCGATTGTCCGACATGGGGCCCCAGCCGAGCGCGAGATCCAGCGGTGCCAGGTCCGAAATGGGATCGAAGCGATAATCTTCGCGGCTCAGGACTCGAGCCGTAATGTCGTAGGTTGCGCGCGGCGTGAGCGTCCAGCGCCCAAGCACGATAGTTGGCGCGCCGTTCGCATCTGTTTGCAGTGGCTCATTCGGCGCGATGGCCCCATCGGCCGGATGAATTGCCCGATGTTGCCACTGTCCCCACGCTTTCCACAGCACGGCGACTGAATAGAGCAATCCATGCGGCACGTCGCCAATTCATGGCGACATCTTGGTGCAGGCACCCGGGGACTGGTGTGACTATTCTCCCGTTTCGCGGCGGGTACCGTCCCGGGTCCAGGCCCCGTCCTGATCGCCAAGCGGGGCGCTCTTCCTTAGTGTTTCAAGTCCTGCTTGACGTCACCGATCTTCGCCTGCGCCTTGCCGAGGTTCTTTTCAATCTTGCCCTCGGTCTCCAGCTTCTCGTTGCCCACGAGGTCGCCCGTGACTTCCTTGATCTTGCCTTTCGCTTCCTTGGCCCGGCCCTTGATCTGGTCTTTGTTTACGAACATGACGTGCTCCTGATAGTGCAGGCTGGCAAACGGCCAGCACGTCGTACTGGGAGAGACCCAGCCACGGTCAAAGTCTGAGCTTGCCTGCCGTTTGGGGTCGTAAAGTTCAGGTCAAGCCATGGGAAGCGGGAATGGGTGATGGCTTCCCGTCGGGACGAGCCGTCAACTCGGCTTCGCTGGCACCCGCGCGGTAACGTGCCAGCAGGGCCTCAGGGTCCACTTCAACCCCGACAGGATTTGCTGCAAACGCCTCGCTGCGCATGTAGTTGAAGGCGTCTTTGGAATTGCAGGACTCAACCTGAAGCTCGATTCGGTTGCCGTCCGGATCCTGGTAGTAAAAAGAAAGCGTGAAGCCGTGATGAACTGGCCAGTAGGGAGTAAGGCCCTGTTCCTTGAGTCTGGCGTAGGTCTCCAGCAAGTCCGCCGCCGAGGCGTAGGTGTAGGCAATGTGATTGACGCCGATCTCGCCGGGGCCTGAAACCTCTGGCGTGCCAGGCTTCAGCACGTCGAGATTGGCGATGGCGAAACGATGGCTTTCATCGTCATAGGTCAGGAAGGCAAGGGCAGGGTCCCCATGCACGACCTCTGCACCGAATACGTTGCTATACCAGGCCTTCATTTCCTCAAAGCGACGCGTCATGAATACGACATGCGAAAAGGTTGGAGGCGTTGCCATATCTGTACTTCCTATCGCTTGAGATCACTGACCGTTCTTGGCCGATTCGCTACCTCGGCGATTGATCTGCTTCCCTGCCTCCGAACGCGCAGTAGCATGGGTCGACGCGATTCGGTCACGGCCTCAGGCCAGTTCCTGCAGCACCTCGGCGAAGATGCCGAACACCTGGTCGATGTGCGACTGCTCGATGATCAGCGGCGGCGACATCGCGATGATGTCGCCGGTCACGCGCACCAGCAGGCCCTTCTCGAAGGCGCGCACGAAGGTGTTGTAGCCGCGCAGCCCGGGCTTGCCCGGGATCGGCTCGAGTTCGACCGCGCCGATCAGCCCGAGGTTGCGCAGGTCGATGACGTGCGGCCGGCCCTTGAGCGAATGCACGCCGTCTTCCCACGGCTTCGACATCTCGCGCGCCCGCGTCAGCAGGCCGTCGCGGCGATAGATTTCCTGGGTCGCGATGCCGGCGGCGCAGGCCACCGGGTGCGCCGAGTAGGTGTAGCCGTGGAACAGCTCGATCGCGCCTTCCGGGCCCTGCATGAACGTGTCGTGGATCTGGTCGCTGGCCGCGACGGCACCCATCGGCACCGCGCCGTTGGTCAGGCCCTTGGCCATGGTGATCATGTCGGGCTTGACGCCGAAGTACGTCGGTGCCGAACGCCTCGCCGAGCCGGCCGAAGCCGGTGATGACTTCGTCGAAGATCAGCAGGATGCCGTGCTTCGTGCAGAGCTCGCGCAGGCGCTGCAGGTAGCCCTTCGGCGGAATCAGCACGCCGGTCGATCCGGCCACCGGCTCGACGATCACCGCGGCGATGTTGCTCGCGTCGTGCAGCGCCACCAGCCGCTCGAGTTCGTCGGCCAGGTTGGCGCCGTGCTCGGGCTCGCCCCGGCGTATACGCGTTGCGCTTCAGGTCGTGCGTGTGGGGCAGGTGGTCGACGCCCGGCAGGCCCGAGCCGAACCACTTGCGGTTGTTGACCATGCCGCCGACCGAAATGCCGCCGAAGCCGACGCCGTGGTAGCCACGTTCGCGGCCGATGAAGCGCGTGCGTGACGCCTCGCCGCGGGCGCGGTGATAGGCCAGGGCGATCTTGAGGGCGGTGTCGACCGACTCGGAGCCCGAGTTGGTGAAGAAGATGTGGCCGAGGTCCGGCGGCAGCCAGCTCGCGACCTCGTTGGCCAGCTGGAACGCGCCCGGATGCCCCATCTGGAACGGCGGCGCGTACTCCATCGTCGCGATCTGGCGGCTGACCGCCTCGGTGATCTCCTTGCGGCCGTGGCCGGCATTGACGCACCAGAGCCCTGCCACCGCGTCGAGGATCTGCCGGCCGTCCGGAGTCCAGTAGTGCATGCCCTCGGCCCGGGCCAGCATGCGCGGGTTGGCCTTGAACTGCCGATTGGCCGTGAACGGCATCCAGAAGGCTTCCATCTCGGCGCGCTGGAGGGGGCTGGTCGCGTTCATGGCGGGTTTCCCGGTTTGGTGATGAAACCCCCCGATGATAAGAAAAATTGACACTTGGCTCAATTGGCCGTGAAATTCGCCCTGTTTTGGCCCTACGTGTGCAGGATATTGAACACCCCGTGACCGAGATCAGCATCGACGTCGGCGCCCACCTGCGTGCGGTGCGCACCATGTACGGCCTGTCGCAGCGCGAGCTCGCCAAGCGCGCCGGCGTGACCAACGGCCTGATCTCGCTGATCGAGCAGAACCGCGTCAGTCCCTCGGTGAGCTCGCTCAAGAAGGTGCTGGACGGCATCCCGATGTCGCTGGCCGAGTTCTTCACCCTCGACTTCAGCGCCAGCCCGCAGGTGTTCTTCAGCGGCGACGAGCTGCCGGTCATGGGCGACCGCTCCGTGACCTTCCGCCTGGTGGCGGCACGGCGGCCCAACCGCGCGATGGCGGTCCTGCACGAGCGCTACGCCCCGGGCGCCGACACCGGCGCCGACATGCTGCGGCACCAGGGCGAGGAGGGCGGAGTGATCGTCAGCGGCCGCATCGAACTCACCGTGGGCGCCGAGACCCGCCAGCTGGGCCCGGGCGACGCCTACTATTTCACCAGCGCCATCCCGCACCGTTTCCGCAACACGGGCAACGAGCCGTGCGAGATCATCTCGGCCAGCACGCCACCGACTTTCTGACACCGCGTATCCGCACATGAACCAGACAGAACCGCTCACCGCCCGCGACTGGCGCGACCGCGCCGCCCGGCTCGCCATCAATGGCCAGGCCTTCATCGACGGCCGCTACGTGCCCGCCGCGAGCGGCGCAAGTTTCGACGACATCAGCCCGATCGACGGCCGCGTCATCGCGCAGGTCGCCGCCACCGACAGCGCCGACGTCGACCTGGCCGTGGCGGCGGCGCGCCGCGCGTTCGACAGCGGCGTCTGGTCGCGCCAGCCGCCGCGCGAGCGCAAGCGCGTGCTGCAGCGGTTTGCCGAGCTGGTCCTCGCGCACCGCGACGAGCTCGCGCTGCTCGAGACGCTGGACATGGGCAAGCCGATCAGCGACAGCCTGGCCGTCGACATTCCCGCGACGGCGCGCTGCATCGCCTGGTACGCCGAGGCCGTCGACAAGGTGTATGACGAGGTCGCGCCCACGGCGCACGACCAGCTCGCGCTGATCACGCGCGAGCCGATCGGCGTGGTCGCGGCGATCGTGCCGTGGAATTTCCCGCTGATCATGGCGGCGTGGAAGATCGGCCCGGCGCTGGCCGCGGGCAACTCGTTCATCCTCAAGCCGTCCGAGAAATCGCCGCTCAGCGCGATCAGGCTGGCGGCGCTGGCGGCGGAAGCCGGCATCCCGGACGGCGTGTTCAACGTGCTGCCGGGCTTCGGCCACACGGCCGGCCAGTCGCTGGCCCTGCACATGGACGTCGACTGCATCGGCTTCACCGGGTCGACGCGCACCGGCAAGCTGATGCTGCAGTTTTCCGGCCAGTCGAACATGAAGCGCGTGTGGCTCGAGTGCGGCGGCAAGTCGCCCAACATCATCCTCGCCGACTGCCCCGACCTCGACCGCGCGGCGGCCACCGCGGCCGGCGCGATCTTCTTCAACCAGGGCGAGATGTGCACGGCCGCCTCGCGACTCATCGTCGAGGAGAGCGTGCGCGACGAGGTGCTCGAGAAGGTCGTGGCGGCCAGCCGCGCCATGCCGCCGGGCGACCCGCTCGACCCGGCGACGCGCATGGGCGCCATCGTCGACGAGGTGCAGACGAAGACCGTGCTCGGCTACATCGCATCCGGCCGCGAGGAGGGCGCGTCCGTGCTGGCGGGCGGCCAGCGCGCCCGCGAGAGCACGGGCGGCTGCTACATCGAACCCACGGTCTTCGCCGACGTGCAGCCCGCGATGCGCATCGCGCGCGAGGAGATCTTCGGGCCGGTGCTCGCGGCCATCACCGTCAAGGATGCCGAGGAGGCCGTGCGCATCGGCAATGGCGTCGAGTACGGGCTGGCCGCCGCCGTCTGGACGCGTGACATCGGCAAGGCGCACCGCATCGCGAAGTCGCTGCGCGCGGGCATGGTGTACGTCAACTGCTACGACGCCGATGACATCACCGTGCCGTTCGGCGGCTTCAAGCAGTCGGGCACGGGTCGCGACAAGTCGCTGCACGCCTTCGACAAGTACACCGAACTCAAGACCACCTGGATCGACATCTCGCAATGAGCGGCTACAGCAACATCACCTTCGACGAGATCGAGGTCGGCGCGACGGCCTCGGCCGAGCGCGTGCTGGGGCAGAACGAGATCGAGGCGCTGCTGCTGGTCTCCGGCGACGTGGTGCCGTTCCACGAGCAGCAGGGCGCGGGTGCGGTCGCCAGCGACATCTGCGTCGACGCGGTTGCGGCCGAGGCCATCATCTCCGGCATGCTGGAGCGCCGCCTGCCCGGGCCGGGCACCCGGATCGTGTCGCAGCAGTTCGAGTTCGACGGCGTGATCCGCGTGGGCGACCTGGTGCGCGCCACGGTCACGGTCCGCGAGAAGGATCCGGCGCAGAACCGCGTGCTGTTCGACGCCACGGTCGAGGCCGCAGGCGAGATCGTGCTGCGCGGCACGGTCACGGTCGAGGCGCCCGACCGTGAAGGCTTCGTTTCCGCAGATGGAGCGGCCGGAGTTCGTCCTGCGGCGAAACGACGTGTTCGTGCAGTTGCTGCAGCGCTGCGAGCCGCTGGCGCCGGTCACCTGCGCCGTGGCGCACCCGTGCGATCCCGACTCGCTGCTCGGCGCGCTCGAGGCGGCGAAGCGCAACCTGATCGTGCCGGTGCTGGTGGGGCCGGCGGGCCGCATCCGCGCGCTGGCCGAGTCGCTCGGCGAGGACATCTCGCAGTACCGTCTCGTCGCCACGGAGCACAGCCATGCCTCCGCCGCGGCCGCGGTGGCGCTGGCGCGCAACGGCGAAGTCGAGACCCTGATGAAGGGCAGCCTGCACACCGACGAGATCATGGCGGCCGTGGTCTCGTCGCAGGGCGGGCTGCGCACCGAGCGGCGCGTCAGCCACGTGTTCGTGATGGACGTGCCGGCCTACGACCGCATCCTGTTCGTCACCGACGCCGCGATCAACATCGAGCCGTCGCTGAAGGAGAAGGCCGACATCGCGCAGAACGCGATCGACCTGGCGCACAACCTCGGGCTGGAGCGGCCCAAGGTCGCGATCCTGTCGGCGGTGGAGATGGTCAACCCCGACATCGCCTCGACCATCGACGCGGCGGCGCTGTGCAAGATGGCCGATCGCGGCCAGATCCGCGGCGCCGTGCTGGACGGGCCGCTCGCGTTCGACAACGCGATCAGCGAGCTCGCCGCGCGCACCAAGAGCATCGACTCGCCGGTGGCCGGGCGCGCCGACATCCTGCTGGTGCCCGACATCGAGTCCGGCAACATGCTGGCCAAGCAGCTGCAGTACTTTGCCGGTGCCGACAGCGCGGGCATCGTGCTGGGCGCGCGCGTGCCCATCATCCTGACGAGCCGCGCCGACAACGTGCGGATGCGCATCGGCTCGGCGGCGGTCGCCAAGCTCGTGGTGCACGCGCGACGCGTGGCCCCGCCACTGCCGAAGTGAGGATCGCATGACGGGCGCGACGGAGCGCGTGATCCTGGTCCTGAACGCGGGCTCGTCGAGCATCAAGTTCTGTGTCTTTCGCCTCGCTGGCGGGCAGGCCGTGCGCGACCTGCGCGGGCAGGTGTCGGGGCTCGGCACCGTGCCGCGCTTCAGCTCGCGCCGCGACGGCGGACCGGTCACCGAGACGCAGCTCGCGTCCGGCCCGATGAGCCACGCCGATGCGCTCGACCGACTGCTCGAGGCGGTCCAGGCGGAACTCGGCGACGCGCGCATCGCGGGGGTCGGCCATCGCGTCGTGCATGGCGGCCTCGAGTTCATGGCGCCGACCGCGGTCGACGCGGCCGTGCTGCAGCGCCTCGAGCAGTACGTGCCGCTGGCGCCCCTGCACCAGCCGCACAACCTCGCGGCGATCCGCGCGCTGCTGGCGCGGCTGCCCGGGGTGCCCGAGATCGCCTGCTTCGACACGGCGTTCCACCGCACCGTGCCGGACGTGGCGCAGCGTTTCGCGCTGCCGCCGCGCTTCGCCGCGGCGGGCGTGCGGCGCTACGGGTTCCACGGCCTGTCGTACGAGTACATCGCCACGCAACTGCCTGCCGTCGATGCGCGCGCCGCAGCAGGGCGGACCGTGGTGTTCCACCTCGGCAGCGGCTCGAGCATGTGCGCCCTGCTGGCGTGCAGGAGCGTCGGCACGACGATGGGGTTCACCGCGGTCGACGGCCTGCCGATGGGCACGCGCTGCGGCGCGATGGATCCGGGTGTCGTGCTGTTCCTGATGGACGAGATGAAGCTCGGGCCGCGCGAGATCGAACGGCTGATCTACAACGAGTCGGGCCTGCTCGGCATGTCGGGCGTGTCGAGCGACGTCCGCGACCTGCTTGCCAGCCAGCGAGCCCGCCGCGGCGCTCGCGCTCGATGTGTTCGTCTATCGCGCGGGCCGCGAACTCGGCTCGCTGGCCGCGGCGCTGGGCGGGCTCGATGCGATCGTGTTCACGGCCGGGATCGGCGAAAACCAGCCGGAGATCCGTGCGCGCATCGGGCAGCAGGCCGCGTGGCTCGGCGTCGAGATCGACCCAAAGGCCAACCTGGCGCAGGGTCCGCGGATTTCATCGGCCGCGAGCCGCACGGCGGCCTACGTCATCCCGACCGACGAAGAGAGCATGATCGCGCGGCACGTGCTCGGCCTGCTGCGCTAGACTTCAGGGCTACCGTCCGCCGGAGCCCGCGATGCAAGTCACCGTCGCCGCGACGCAGTTCGCCTGCACGCCGAATCCTGCCGAGAACCTGGCGAAGGCCGAGTCGATGGTGCGGCAGGCGGCCGCGCAAGGGCGCGCAAGTCATTCTCCTGCAAGAGCTTTTCGAGACCCCGTACTTCTGCAAGGACCACCTGGCGAGCCATTTCGCCGGCGCCCATCCGTTGCCGGACAACCCGCTCGTGCGCCGCTTCCAGGCGCTGGCGAAGGAACTCGGCGTGGTGCTGCCGGTCAGCGTGTTCGAGCGCGCCAACAACGCCTATTACAACTCGCTCGCCATGGTCGATGCCGACGGCGAGGTCATGGGCATCTATCGCAAGTCGCACATTCCGGAAGGTCCCGGCTACCACGAGAAGTTCTACTTCTCGCCGGGCGACACCGGATTCAAGGTGTGGAAGACGCGCTTCGGCACGATCGGCGTCGGCATCTGCTGGGACCAGTGGTTTCCGGAAGCCGCGCGCTGCAT
Organism: uncultured Gammaproteobacteria bacterium; assembly: GCA_963744735.1. Classification (GTDB taxonomy): domain Bacteria; phylum Pseudomonadota; class Gammaproteobacteria; order Steroidobacterales; family Steroidobacteraceae; genus RPQJ01. Next base: position 349,438 of record CAVUVH010000005.1, on the reverse strand, counting down.
GGCGCTGATGGGGGCGGACATCCTCATGTATCCGACCGCGATCGGCTCCGAACCGCAGGACCCGAGCCTCGACTCGCGCGATCACTGGCAGCGCTGCATGCAGGGCCACGCCGCGGCCAACGTCATGCCGCTCGTCGCCTCGAACCGCATCGGCGTGGAGCGGGGCGAGAAATACGAGATGACGTTCTACGGCTCGTCCTTCATCGCCGACAGCACCGGCGGCAAGGTCGCCGAGGCCGCGCGCACCGGCGAAGCGATCCTGACGGCGACCTTCGACCTCGACCAGCTGCGGGCGCAGCGCCACGCCTGGGGCGTGTTCCGCGACCGACGGCCGGAGCTGTACTACCCGATCCTGTCGCTCGACGGACGCGCGCCCGCCTGACCGACATGCCGCCCAATGCCGAGACCTTGCTGGCGCTGCAGGCCGAATCGCTGCGCGGGCCGGTGGCCTGCGTCGACCTGGAGACCACCGGCGGGCTCGCCGCGCAGCACCGTGTGATCGAAGTCGGCATCGTGCTGCTCGAGGGCGGCAGGATCGTCGAAGAGTGGAGCTCGCTGGTGCAGCCGGGGATCCGCATCCCGTCGGCGATCGCGGCCTTCACCGGCATCGACGATGCCATGGTCGCGGACGCGCCGCCGTTTGCCGAGATCGCGCCCGCGGTCGCGCAGCGGCTGCGGGGCCGGCTGTTCGTCGCGCACAACGCGCGCTTCGACTATGGCTTCCTGCGCACGGAGTTCCGCCGCCTGGGCAGCAAGTTCGCGGCCCCGGTGCTGTGCACGGTCAGGCTGTCGCGCGGACTCTATCCGCAGCACCGGCGCCACAACCTCGACACGCTGATGGAGCGCTTTCGCCTCGACTGCAGCGCGCGCCACCGCGCGCTGGGCGATGCGCAGGTGCTGCCGGCGCTGCTCGCGGCGATGGAGCACGAGCTGGGCGCGCCGGCGGTGGATGAAGCCGTCGTGGCCGCCTTGCGCGAGCCGCGGCTGCCGCCGCAGCTGCCGCCGGAGCTGGCCGATGACCTGCCAGAATCGCCCGGCGTCTATCTGTTCCGCGGCGAGGCGGGCGCGCTGCTGTACGTCGGCAAGAGCCGCAACATCCGCAGCCGCGTGTTCGATCACTTCGCGGCCGAGCATCGCTCGGGCAAGGAATCGAAACTGACCCGCCAGGTGCGCCAGGTGGAGTGGATCGAGACCGGCGGCGAGCTGGGCGCGCTGTTGCTCGAGTCGCGGCTGGTGAAGCAGCTGGTGCCCACGGCCAACCGGCGCTTGCGCAAGAACGATGGCGACTGCGTCGTGCGGCTGGTGCCTGGTGGCGACGGCCTGCAGCCCGAGGTGATGCCGCTGGCCGATGCAGTGGCCGACGCCGACGACACCGCGGTGTTCGGACCGTTCCGCAGCGAGAAGGACGCCTGGCGCGCCGTCGAAGGCAAGGCGCGCGAAGCGGGCCTGTGCCTGAAGGCACTGGGCCTGGAGGCCGGTCCGGGCAGCTGCTTCGCCTACCAGGTGCGCAAGTGCCGCGGCGCCTGCGTGGGCCAGGAGCCGCGCGCCCTGCACGATGCCCGCCTGCAGCTGGCGTTCGCGCCGCTCAGGCTCAAGCCGTGGCCGTTCCGCGGCGCGATCGGCATCCGCGAGCCGGCGCCCGATGCGCAGGGCACGCAGATCCACGTCATCGACCGCTGGTGTCACCTGGGCACGGCCCGCGACGAGGACGAGGTCGCGGCGCTGCTGCAGGAGGCGGCGACGGCGGAATTCGACGCCGACAGCTACCGCATCATCGGCCGCGCGCTGCAGGACCTGCGGCCGCGCGACCTGCTGCAGTTTGGCGGTCGCGGGGGTCGCACATGAGCGAGGCCACGACCCGCGACGAAGCAGCCCGCGACGACGACGGCAGCGCGCCGCTCGCGCGGCATCGATTCTTCGCCGCCTGTCCGCTCAATGTGTCGGACCTGCTGGCGCAGGAGCTGCGGCAGCACGGCATCGAGGTCGAGCGCGAGCATCCGGCCGGCGTCAGCTTCTTCGGCCCGCTGGCCAGCGCGTACACCGCCTGCCTGCGCTCGCGCACGGCGAGCCGCGTGCTGCTGACGCTGGCCGACCTCGACGCCAGCGACCCGGACTTCATGTACCGCGGCCTGCTGACGCTGCCGTGGGAGACGCACGTGACGCCCGCGGGCACGTTTGCCGTGGATGTCGTCGGCGAGTCGCCGCGCTGGCTGCGGCACACGCAGTTCGCGGCGCTGCGCGCCAAGGACGCCATCGTCGACCGCATGCGCGAGCACGCGGGCGACCGGCCGTCGGTGGACCTGGCCGCACCGGACCTGCGGGTCAGCCTGCGCTTCGCGCGCGAGCGGGTCACCGTGGGGATCGACCTGAGCGGCGAGCCCCTGCACCGCCGCGGCTATCGGCAGTCGGGCGTCGAGGCGCCACTCAAGGAAAACCTGGCGGCGGCACTGCTGTTGCGCGCGGGCTGGCCGGCGCTGGCGGAGCAGGGTGGCGCGTTCTACGACCCGATGTGCGGATCGGGCACGCTGGTGATCGAGGCGGCGATGATCGCGGCCGGCATCGCGCCCGGCCTGGCGCGCCGCCGCTTCGGCTTCGAACGCTGGCGGCAGCACGATGCCGAGCTGTGGGCGCGACTGCGCGGCGAGGCCGAGGCCGAGCGTCGACTCGATGTGCTCGACGGCGGCCGCTGCGCCGGCAGCGATCGCGACCAGACGGCGGTGCGTGCGGCGATCGCCAATGCCAATCGCGCCGGCCTCGGCAATCACCTGCTGTTCGAACGGCGGGACATCGCCCAGCTGGCCGTGACGAAGCACGCCGCCGGGCTGGTGCTGGTCAATCCGCCCTACGGCGTGCGCATCGGCGACCCCGGGCAACTCGAGGCGCTGTACGCGACCCTCGGCGAGCGGCTGCTGCACTGCTTTCCGGGCTGGGAGGCGGGCATCTTCACCGGCGAGCCGCACCTCGGGCGCTCTCTCGGCCTGCGTGCCTATCGGCAGCACACGTTCTTCAATGGCCCGATCGAGGGCCGGCTGCTGCGCTTCCACCTGGACGAGTCCGCGAAGGAACCCGATCCGGCCGTCGTGCGCGCCAACCGGCATGGAGGCGGCGCGGCAGCGTCCCGGGTCGTCGATGTTCGCCAATCGCCTGCGCAAGAATCACGGCAAGCTCGCGGCCTGGGCGCGGCGCAACGACGTCGCGTGCTTTCGCGTCTACGACGCGGACATGCCCGAGTACGCGTTTGCCATCGACCTGTACGGCAACGACGCGCTGTGGGCCTGCGTGCAGGAGTATGCGGCGCCGCCGAGCATCGCACCCGAAGCCGCGCGCGCCCGGCGCGACGAAGCGCTGGCGGTCATTCCGGAGGTGCTCGGCATCGCGCCGGAGCGGATGGTGCTGCGCGTGCGCAAGCGGCAGAAGGCCGGCGAGCAGTACGAGAAGCTCGACGGCGAGGCCGAATTCCACGTCGTTCGCGAAGGCCGCTATCGCCTGCGGGTGAACTTCACCGATTACCTCGACACGGGGCTGTTCCTGGACCACCGCATCACGCGGGCGAAACTCGGCGAGTGGGCGCAGGGCAAGCGCTTCCTCAATCTGTTTGCCTACACCGGCACGGCCACCGTGCACGCCGTGGGCGGCGGCGCCGTCGCCTCGACCACGGTCGACATGTCCAGGACCTACCTCGACTGGGCATTGCGCAACCTCGACCTGAATGGCCTGCGCGGCCCGGCGCACGAGTTCGTGCAGGCGGACTGCCTCGCCTGGCTCGAGGCGCAGTCGCAGCTGCCGCGTCCGCCGCAGTACGACCTGATCTTCATCGATCCGCCGACGCATTCGCGCTCCAAGCGCATGCAGCGCGAATTCGACGTGCAGATGGACCACGGCTGGCTGCTGGCCACTGCGGCGCGGCTGCTGGCACCGGGCGGCCAGATCGTGTTCTCGAACAATTTCCAGAAGTTCAAGCTGGACGACGCGACCCTCGGGCAGTTCGAGGTCGAGGACATCACGCGCAAGACGATCCCGGAGGATTTCAAGCGCAATGCACGCATCCACGTCTGCTATGTGCTGCGGCCGAAGTCGCCCGCGCTTGCAGCGACCCGGGGACCTGCCGATACTGCCCGTTGATATTCGGGACCAACACTCCCCGGAGGCTGCATGAACACCAGATTCACTTCCTTGCTCGCCGCGCTGGCGCTGGGCATCGTGCTGGCGCCGGTCGCGCTGGCGGATCCGCCCGCGGACAAGGGCAACAAGGGCGGCAAGTCCCAGCAATACGACGACCGCGATGACGACCAGGGCAAGTCGAAGGACAAGGGCGGCGACCCGAATCACGGCAGCGTGGTGTCGGAGTGCAATCACCGCGCCAACGAGCGCAACCTCAAGGGCCAGGACCGCAAGGAATGGACCGAGTGGTGCGAGGAGCGCGGCAGCCGCAATAACTACGACTACCGGCGCTACAGCAGCGACCGCAACTGCTACCAGCAGGCCGACAGCAAGCGCCTGAGCGGCGACCAGCGGCGCAGGTTCATCAACGACTGCCTCGACCGGCCCAAGAAGTACTGAGACGCGTCACCGTTGGAGATCTTCAAGACCTTCACGCTCGAAAGCGCGCACCGCCTGCCGCACGTGCCGGCGGGGCACAAGTGCGCGCGCGTCCACGGCCATTCGTTCCGCGTCGAGCTGCACGTCAGCGGCGAGGTCGACCCGCGCCTGGGCTGGGTGATGGACTTCGCCGACATCAAGCGCGCGTTCGAGCCGATCTACCAGCGGCTCGACCATCACTACCTCAACGACGTGCCGGGCCTCGACAACCCGACCAGCGAGAACCTGGCGCGCTACATCTGGCGCGAACTGCAGCCGTCGCTGCCCCTGCTGGCGCGTGTGGTCGTGCACGAGACCTGCACCAGCGGCTGCAGCTACGGCGGCGAAGGCTGAGATTCGGGGCGGCGCAATGCCGGAGCCCCAGCCGCGCAACGGGCGGGGCATGGCAGCGTGATGTCGTGATCGAGTGCTCACTCCGCCACCCCGGCTGTGCGCGGGGCGGCGCCTGGAGTACCGTATTGCATCCCTGCATCCTGACAGTGACCGCCATGCGAAACGCCGCTCCCGTTCGAGTCCTGCTGTTGACCGCGTTCACCCTGGCACTGGGAGTGACGGGCTGTGGCAAGTCCTCGCCGCCGGCGGCGACCGATTCCGCGGCCCAGGCGACGGCGCCGGAAGACGCGGCTGCGCAGCAGGCGGCGGCGCAAGCGGCCGCGGATGCCAAGGCCGCGGAACTCGCCGCCCGGGAAAAGGAACTCGCCGACCGCGAGGCGCTGCTGAAGCAGAAAGAACTGGAAGCGGAGCTGGCGAGGCGCGATGCCGAGAATGCCGCTGCTGCAGCCGCCGCCGAAGCAGGCTGCGGCCGCCAAGCAGGCCGCGGCGAGTAAATCGAGTGTCGTCCAAGCCGGCGCGGCCACCGCTGCGCCGAAGGCTGCGCCGCCGGCAACCCCGATCGTCGTGCCCGCAGGCACGCAACTCGCACTCGAGATCGTCACGCCGGTCAGCACCAAGACGAACGCGGTCGGCGACCGCGTCGAGGCGCGACTCGCATCCGACCTGATGATCGGCGATCGGCGCGCGGCGAAGGCCGGCGCGTCCGTGCAGGGCTCGATCACGCAGATCGTCTCGGGCAGCAAGAAGGTCGGCGGCACGCCGTCGCTGGGTGTCAGCTTCGATTCGCTGGTCGTGGCAAACGGATCGAGCGTGTCGATCAACGCGCCGTTGGCGCAGGTCGGCAAGAGCGAGACGGGCAAGGACACCGCCAAGATCGTCGGCGGCGCAGCGGCCGGTGCGATCATCGGCCACCAGGTATCGAGCAAGAACGGCTCGGTGGTGGGCGGCCTGCTCGGTGGCGCGGCCGGCACTGCGATTGCCCACGGCACGGGTGGCGAAGTGACGCTCGCGGCCGGCCAGGTGGTGACCGTGGCTACGCAGTCCTCGTTCGAGGTCAGGCCCTGACCGGCAGCCTCACAGCAGGTCCTTGAGCCGGAACCAGAGCATCGCCAGCACCAGCCCCGGCATCCGCAGCGCCGGGCCGCCGGGGAATTTCCGGTGCTTGAGCCGCGTGAACAGGTCGAAGCGCTCGGCCTGGCCGGCGATCGTCTCGGCCACCATCTGCCCGGCGATGCCCGTGAGCGCGATGCCGTGGCCCGAGAAACCCTGCAGGTAGTACACGTTCGGCGCGAGCCGGCCGAAGTCCGGCGCGCGGCTCATGGTGATGTCGACGTGGCCACCCCAGGCGTACTCAATCTTCGCATCTGCCAGTGACGGGAACACGTTCAGCATGCGTACACGCGTGGCGCTGGCGGTGTTGCGCGCATCACGGCCCGAATAGCTGACGCGGCCGCCGAACAGCAGGCGGTGGTCGTCCGAGCAACGGAAGTAGTCGAGCACGAAGTTGACGTCCGACACCGCCACGTTCTCGCGCATCAGCGCCTCGAGCCGCGCCTGGCCCAGCTGTTCGGTGGCGATGATGTAGGTGCCGACCGGCATGATGCGGTCGCGCAGGTGCCGGGAAATCTTCTCGTCGATGAAGGCGTTGCAGCAGAGCGCGACATGTTTCGCGCGCACGGTGGCACCATTCGCCGTGCGCAGCCGCACGGTCGCGCCGTGCTCGATGCCGACGACCATCGACTGCTCGAAGATCTGCACGCCGGCCGCGGCCGCCGCCGCCGCGAGCCCCAGCGTGTAGTTGAGCGGGTGCAGGTGCCCGCTGCGATCGTCGCGCAGGCCGCCGATGTACCGGTCGGTGTTCAGCACCGCGCCGAGTTCCGCCTGGTCGAGCCAGCGGGTGCCCGTGTAGCCGTATTCCTCGACCAGCTCTTCCTGCCAGGCGCGCAGGTCCGCCTCCTGCCGCGGCTTGATCGCGGTGTGCAGGTGGCCCCAGTGCAGGTCGCAGTCGATCCCGTGCTTCGCCACCAGCGTCTTGATCAGGTCGTTGGCCTCGACGCTGATGTCGAACATCTTCCTCGCGTCGTCGCGGCCGACCTGCGCCACCAGCTTGTCCTGGCTGCAGGCGTAACCGACGATCGCCTGTCCGCCGCTGCGGCCCGACGCGCCGTAGGCGATGCGGTGGCCCTCGAGCAGCACGACCTTGTAGCCGCGCTCGGCCAGGAACAGTGCCGTGGCGCAGCCGGCGATGCCGCCGCCCACCACGCAGACGTCGGCGTCGATGTCGCCTGCGAGTGGCGGCCGGTCCGGCGCAGGATGCGCCGAGGCCGCGTAATACGAATCGATGTGCGGGACGGGCATCGGCTCAGCTCGTGGTCAGGTACCAGTCGTAGTCGAGCGCGGACACGTAGGAGTTGAAATCCTGCATCTCGCCGCGCCGCGTCAGTGCAAACAGCTGCGCAAAGCGCTCGCCCAGGTATTCGCGCGCGAACTCGCTGCGCTCGAACGCGCCGATGGCCTCCGGCCAGGACTGCGGGATCGTGGGCGTGGTGTCGCGGTAGGCGTTGCCCGCCAGCACCGGACCCGGGTCGAGCTTGCGCGTCAGGCCCAGGTGCATGCCCGCCAGCACGATCGCCGACAGCAGGTACGGATTGGCATCGGCGCCCGCGATGCGGTGCTCGACCCGCCGGCTGTCGGGCGGCCCGTGCGGCACGCGGAAGGCGACGCCGCGGTTGTTGACCGACCAGCTCGGGTTGAGCGGCACGTAGGCCTCGGGCTGGAAGCGCCGATACGAGTTGGCGGTGGGCGCGCAGATCGCCATGGCGTCGTTCATGGTTGCGGCCAGGCCGCCGATGGCATGGCGCAGCTCGGCGCTGCCCTGCGGGTCCTCGGCGGCAAAGATGTTGCGCCCGCCCGCGTCGACCACGCTCACATGAAGGTGCGCGCCGCTGCCGGCCTGGTCGCGGTAGGGCTTGGGCATGAAGGTCGCTTCCATGCCGTGCTGCAGGGCCACGCCCTTGATCAGCCGCTTCAGGCGGATCGCGTGGTCGCAGGCCAGCAGCGGATCGTCGACGTGGTGCAGGTTGACCTCGAACTGTCCCGGGCCGTACTCCGCCAGGATCGTGCCCGTGGGCAGCTCCTGCGCGCGCGCGGCGGCCTGCATCGCATCGAGCACCGCCGAGTACTCGTCGAGTTCCTGCATCGAGTTGATCTGCGTCTTGGTCTCGCGGCGGCCGGTCAGCGGCTGGCGCGGCGGTTGCGCGTGGCCCTGCGCGGTGCGCTCGCGGTCGACCAGGTAGAACTCGAGTTCGACGGCCATCACTGGCCGCAGGCCGAGCGCCGTGAAGCGCGCGACGACGCTCTCCAGCACGTGGCGCGGATCGCCGTGGAACGGCGTGCGGTCGTGCTCGTACATGCTGACCTGCATCTGCGCGACGTGCTCGCCGAGCCACGGCACCGGCACCAGCGTGCCCGGGATCGGCAGGCAGACGCGGTCGGCGTCGCCCTCGTCGAAGCCCAGGCCGGTGCACTGCACCGTGCCGCCGAGGACGTCGAGCGCGAACATCGAGCCCGGCAGCAGCAGCCCGGTCGAGTGCACGCCGGCGAGTTCCGCTGCCGTCACGCGCTTGCCGCGGGGAATGCCCATCTGGTCGGCGAGCAGCAGGTCGACGCAGCGCACCTGCGGATTGCGCTGCAGCCACGCGGCGGCGGCTCCGTATTCCGCAAACTGCGGCATGAGGACACCCGTTGTTTAGGATTTAGCGACGGCCGGGCCGCCGGGGAGGCAGCAGGATAGCCGTTAGCCGCGCCGGCCGGCAAGCCGACGGAGAGCCTGTCAAGACGCGGTCCAAGTCCATGTTTAGGCTGATTTTTGGCCATTTTTTTGCGCTGCTTGGCGACGCCGCGGGGGGCGCTATGGTTTAATCCGTCCCGTCCCCGAACGACGCGCCCCTGGTGGCCGTCTAGGATTTTAAACGTGGCTCGCCACAAACCATTGATCGGCATTCCCGCGGATCGCCGGATCCTGGGTCCGCACCCCTTCCACTGCGTCGGGGAAAAATACATTGCCGCCGTGGCCGAGGCGGCCGGCGCGGTGCCGGTCCTGATGCCTGTGCTCGGTGAGCGTGACCTCGACACCTGGCTCGAGCATCTCGACGGCATCCTGCTGACCGGCAGCCCGTCCAACGTCGAGCCGCACCGTTATGCCGGGCCGGCGAGCGACCCCGACACCCTGCACGACCCGCACCGCGACGAGACGACGCTGCCGTTGATCCCGCGCGCGATCGAGGCGGGCCTGCCGCTGTTCGCGGTCTGCCGCGGCTTCCAGGAAATGAACGTCGCCTTCGGCGGCACGCTCTGGCAGAAGGTGCAGGAGGTGCCGGGCATGCGCGACCACCGCGAGGACAAGGAGCAGCCGCTCGAGGTGCAGTACGCGCCCGCGCACGAGGTCGAACTCGTCCGCGGCGGTCTGCTGCACGGACTCGCCGGCGCGGACCGGGTCATGGTCAATTCGGTGCATGCGCAGGGCGTGCAGACGCTGGGCGCGCGGCCTCGAAGTCGAAGCCCGCGCGCCCGATGGCCTGATCGAGGCCTTCCGCGTCGCGGCGGCGCCGGGCTTTGCGCTGGCCGTGCAGTGGCACCCGGAGTGGCAGGTCCTGAAGAATCCCTTTTCGCTCGCCCTGTTCGCCGCCTTCGGCGACGCGGCGCGCGCCCGTATCAACGCCAAAAAGTAGAATCCCATGAGCACCCCGATCCAGCAGTTTTTCAAGGAACACGGCATCTCCGAAGTCGAGGCCGTGGTCCCTGACATGGCCGGCATCGCGCGCGGCAAGGTCATGCCCGCGATGAAGTTCGCGGAAGACGAGGGCATGCGCATGCCCGAGAGCATCTTCCTGCAGACCGTGACCGGCGATTATCCGGACGACGACCGCGCCATCAGCCCGTCCGAGATCGACATCGTGCTGAAGGCCGACCCGAAGACCACGCGCGTCGTGCCGTGGGCCGCCGAGCCGACGGCGCAGGTCATCCACGACAGCTACTACTCGGACGGCCGGCCGGTGACGATGGCGCCGCGCTACGTGCTGCGCCACATCCTCGACCTGTACGAGCAGAAGGGCTGGAAGCCGATCGTGGCACCCGAACTCGAGTTCTACCTGGTCGAGCCCAACATCGACGCCGACTACCCGCTGAAGCCGCCGGTGGGCCGCTCGGGCCGGCCGGAAATCGGCCGCCAGTCCTACAGCATCGCCGCCGTCAACGAGTTCGACCCGCTGTTCGACGACATCTACGCGTTCTGCGAGGCGCAGGAGATCGAGATCGACACGCTGATCCACGAGGACGGCGCGGCGCAGATGGAGATCAACCTGATCCACGGCGACGCGATGTCGCTGGCCGACCAGGTGTTCATGTTCAAGCGCACGGCGCGCGAGGCCGCGTTCCGCCACAAGATGTACGCCACCTTCATGGCCAAGCCGATGGCGCGCGAGCCCGGCAGCGCGATGCACATCCACCAGAGCATCGTCGACGCGAAGACCGGCAAGAACGTGTTCAGCGACAAGGACGGCAACCCGACGCAGCTGTTCTTCTCGCACATCGCCGGCCTGCAGAAGTACCTGCCGCAGGCGATGGCGCTGTTCGCGCCCAACGTGAATTCGTTCCGCCGCATCATCCTGCGGCACCTGGCGCCCATCAACACGCAGTGGGGCTACGACAACCGCACCGCCGGCCTGCGCGTGCCGATCTCGAACCCGGACAACCGCCGCGTCGAGAACCGCCTGGCCGGGGCCGATGCCAATCCGTACCTGGCGCTGGCCGCATCGCTCGCCTGCGGCTACCTCGGCATGATGGAAGGCCTGAAGCCGTCGGAGCCCGTCTCCGGCAGCGCCTACGACCTGCCGTTCAACCTGCCGCGCAGCCTCGAGGAATCGGTGCGGCTGCTGCGCGACTGCCGGCCGCTGATCGACACCCTCGGCGACCGCTTCGTGCTGGCCTACACTGCCGTGAAGGAAAGCGAGCAGGACACCTTCCTGCAGGTCATCAGCAGCTGGGAGCGGGAGCACCTGCTGCTGAATGTGTAAGAGTGAAGGGGCTAGGGGTTAGGGGATAGGGGTTAGTCGGAAGGCGGCACGACTGGAAGATCCTCGACTGCACCTCTTATCCGACTAGTCCCTACCCCTAGTCCCTAGTCCCTAGCCCCTAGCCCCTTTCACCGATTACGGACACCGTCCTCCATGAAGCCATCCCCCTACATCGCGGACAAAACCACCGCCCAGTGGCAGGAACTGGACCGCCAGCATTACCTGCACCCGTTCACGGACTACAAGAACCTGCACGCCAAGGGCTCGCGGGTGATCGTCAAGGCCGAGGGCGTGTACCTGTACGACTCGGACGGCAACCGCATGCTCGATGGCATGGCGGGGCTCTGGTGCGTCAACCTGGGGTACGGCCGCAAGGAACTGGCCGAGGCCGCCTACCGGCAGCTGCTCGAGCTGCCGTACTACAACAGCTTCTTCCAGACGGCCCATCCGCCGGCGATCGAGCTCGCGAAGCAGCTGGTCGACCTGACCCCGCCGCAGTTCAACCGCGTGTTCTTCACCGGCTCGGGATCCGAGGGCAACGACACCGTCGTGCGCCTGGTGCGCCGCTACTGGGACCTGCTCGGGCAGCCCGAGCGCAAGGTGATCATCAGCCGCGTCAACGCCTATCACGGCAGCACGATGGCGGGCGCGAGCCTCGGCGGCATGGGGTTCATGCACGAGCAGGGCGGCCTGCCGATCCCGGACATCGTCCACATCCCCCAGCCGTACTGGTACGGCGAGGGCGGCACGCTGGGTCCCGCCGAATTCGGGGTGCAGGTCGCGCGGACGCTCGAGCAGAAGATCCTCGAGGTCGGTCCGCAGCGGATCGCCGCCTTCATCGGCGAGCCGATCCAGGGCGCGGGCGGGGTGATCATCCCGCCGGAGACCTACTGGCCGGAGATCCAGAAGATCTGCGACCGCTACGGCATCCTGCTGGTCGCCGACGAGGTCATCTGCGGCTTCGGTCGCACCGGCCACTGGTTCGGTTCCGACCATTTCGGCATCCGCCCGGACCTGATGACGATCGCCAAGGGCCTGTCGTCCGGCTACCTGCCGATCGGCGGCGTCATGGTCGGCGACCGTGTCGCCGAGGTGATCATCGACAAGGGGGGCGAGTTCGCCCACGGCTTCACGTATTCCGGCCACCCGGCGGCCTGCGCCGTCGCCAGCGTCAACCTGACGCTGATCCAGCAGGAAAACCTGGTCCCCCGCACGCGCGACGAGACCGGGCCTTACCTGGCCAGCAAGTGGCGGCAGCTGGCCGAGCACCCGCTGGTGGGCGAGGCGCGCTCGGTCGGCCTGATCGGCGCGCTGGAACTGGTCAAGGACAAGGGTTCGCGCACGTTCTTTGCCAACCGCGGCGAGGTCGGCACGATCTGCCGTGACTTCTGCTTCCAGAACGGTCTGGTCATGCGCGCCGTGCGCGACACGATGATCATTTCGCCGCCGCTGGTGATCAACCGGGAGCAGCTCGACGAGCTGGCCGAGAAAGCCTGGCGCTGCCTGGACCTGACCTACGAACGCTGCAAGGCCGAGGGACGGCTCTGAGATCGCGCTGCCCCCTAGCCACGGAAAAATTTCTTCGCTATACAGGGCATCTGCGCGCCGTCCGGTGCGTCCCGCCTATCAGCACAGGGGTACTTGCACGATGAGACTGAGCATCCGCGCCGCGTTACTGGGCCTGCTGGCCGCCACCGCCCTCGCGGGCTGCGGCAAGAAGGAAGAACCGACTCCAGCCGCGGAGTCCGCCGCCCCTGCCGCCGCCGCGACCGCCGCGGCCCCGGCCTCGACCGAAGAAAAGGTCGTCAACGTCTTCAACTGGTCCGACTACATCGACCCCGCCATGCTCGAGGCCTTCACGGCCGAGACCGGCATCAAGGTCAATTACGATGTGTTCGACTCGAACGAGGTGCTGGAGACCAAGCTGCTGGCCGGCAACACCGGTTATGACGTGGTCGTGCCGTCGGCCTCGTTCCTCGAGCGCCAGATCAAGGCGGGCGTGTTCGCCAAGCTCGACCGCAGCAAGCTCAGCAACTGGGGCAACCTCGATCCCGAGGTGCTGCAGCGCGTCGCCCTGCACGACCCGGGCAACGAGCATTCCGTGAACCACATGTGGGGCACGGACGGCATCGGTTACAACGAAGGCAAGATCAAGGCGATCGACCCGAACGCCCCGGTCGACAGCTGGGCCATCGTGTTCGACCCGAAATGGGCGGCCAAATTCAAGGACTGCGGCATCTCGGTGCTGGATGCGCCGAGCGAGCTCGTCGGCGTGGCGCTGGCCTACCTGGGCAAGGACCCGAACAGCCAGTCGGAGGCCGACCTCAAGGCGGCCGAGGACCTGCTGATGAAGATCCGTCCCTACATCCGCATGATCCACAGCTCGAACTACATCGACGCGCTGGCCAATGGCGAGATCTGCCTGGCGGTCGGCTGGAGCGGCGACGTGCTGCAGGCACGTGACCGTGCAGCCGAAGCGGGCCAGGGCAACGTGATCAAGTACAGCGTGCCGAAGGAAGGCACGATCATCTGGTTCGACATGTTCGCGATCCCGGCCGATGCCAAGCACCCGGACAATGCGCATGCCTTCATCAACTTCATGATGCGCCCGGACGTGGCGGCCAAGAATTCGAACTTCATCAATTACGCCACCGGCAATGCCGCTGCGCTGGCGCTGACCGACGACGCCGTCAAGAACGACCCGGGCATCTACCCGTCGGCCGAGGTCAAGGCCAAGCTGTTCCCCGACCTCGCCGAGTCGCCGGAGTTCACGCGCCTGCTGAACCGCACCTGGACGCGCTTCACGACGGGCAAGTAAGCCTCGTCGATCCTGGCCACCCGCGGGGCGGTCGGACTCAGTCCGACCGCCCCGCTTGGTTTCAGGTCGAGGCTGACTTTGCCGGTTTGCTGCGCTATAACCGGAGCGGCATGGCCAGGCGGGGGCAGGGCGGCCGGCAGTCCAGACTCTGGGAGACTTATGCATAGCCTGATCAAGCCCGCGGCGCTCGCCGCCGCAACCATCGTCCTGCTGGCAGCCTGCGGCGGCGCCAAGCCCCCCGCCGAGGAAGGCACCGCCGGCACCGGGGGTGTCGCGCCCACGGGCCAGGTGGTCAACGTCTTCAACTGGTCCGACTACATCGACCCCGAGGTCATCAAGGCCTTCGAGCGGGAAAGCGGCATCAAGGTCCGCTACGACGTGTTCGACTCCAACGAGGTGCTGGAGACCAAGCTGCTCACCGGCAACTCGGGGTACGACGTGGTCGTCCCCAGCGCGTACTTCCTCGAGCGCCAGGTCAAGGCGGGCGTGTTCGCCCCGCTCGACAAGGCGCAGCTGCCGGGCCTCGCCAATCTCGACCCGGAGCTGACGCAGCGCGCCGCGCTGCACGATCCGGGCAACGCGCACTCCGTGGTCTACATGTGGGGCACGACCGGCATCGGCTACGACGCGGACAAGGTCAGGGCGATCATGCCGGACGCGCCGCTCGACAGCTGGAAGCTGATCTTCGACCCGGCCGTGCTGTCGAAATTCAAGGACTGCGGCGTCTCGATGCTGGACGATCCCACCGACATGGTCGGCACCGCGCTGCTGTACCTCGGCAAGGACCCCAACAGCGAATCCGAGGCCGACCTCAAGCTGGCGGAGGAGGCGCTGATGAAGATCCGCCCCTTCCTGCGCACGATCCACAGCTCGCAGTACATCGACCAGCTCGCCAACGGCGAGCTTTGCATCGTCGTCGGCTACAGCGGCGACGTGCTGCAGGCCTCCGACCGCGCGGCGGAAGCGGGCAAGCCGCTCAACATCGCGTACTCGATTCCGCAGGAAGGCGCGCTGATGTGGTTCGACACGCTGGCGGTGCCGGCCGACGCGCCGAACAAGGAAGGCGCGCACAAGTTCATCGAGTACCTGCTGCGGCCGGAGGTTGCGGCGAAGAACTCGGACTTCGTCAATTTCGCCAATGCGAACGCCGCCGCGACCGCGCTGGTCAACGAGGAGTTGCGCAACGACACCGGCATCTACCCGACGCCCGAGGTCAAGGCACGGCTGCAGCCGAGCCTGGCGAAGTCGGCCGAGTTCACGCGCGCGCTCAATCGCACGTGGACCCGGTTCATGACCGGACGCTGACCGCCGCGACCGCCCGCAAGACCTGGCAACCTCCACCACTTCCGAGATCCCATGGCCACCTCACCCCGCGCGACGCAGCAGAAATTCGAGCCCTGGAACGACCCTGACGCGCAGCCCTACGTGCGGATCGAGAAGGTCACCAAGAAGTTCGGCGACTTCATCGCGGTGGACGACGTCTCGCTGGAGATCTACAAGAAGGAGATCTTCTGCCTGCTCGGTGCGTCGGGCTGCGGCAAGACCACGCTGCTGCGCATGCTCGCGGGGTTCGAGCGGCCGACCTCGGGCAGGATCTTCATCGACGGCGCCGACATGACCGCCATCCCGCCGTACGAGCGGCCGGTCAACATGATGTTCCAGTCCTACGCGATCTTCCCGCACATGACGGTGGAGCAGAACGTCGCCTTCGGCCTGAAGCAGGAGAAGGGCCTCGGCAAGGACGAGATCGCGCAGCGTGTCAGCGACATGCTGAAGCTGGTCAAGCTCGGGCAGTTTGCAAAGCGCAAGCCGCACCAGCTGTCCGGCGGCCAGCGGCAGCGCGTCGCGCTGGCGCGCTCGCTGGTCAAGAAGCCCAAGCTGCTGCTGCTCGACGAGCCGCTGGCGGCGCTCGACAAGAAGCTGCGCGAGCACACGCAGTTCGAGCTGATCAACATCCAGGAGACGCTCGGCGTCACCTTCGTCGTCGTGACCCACGACCAGGAAGAGGCGATGACGCTGTCCTCGCGCATCGGCCTGATGAACCACGGCGAGATCATCCAGACCGGCACCCCGAGCGAGATCTACGAGTACCCCAATTCGCGCTTCGTCGCCGAGTTCATCGGCTCGGTCAACACCTTCGAAGGCCAGCTGATCGAGGACGAGCCGTCGTACGTGCGCATCCAGTGCGACGACCTCGAGGCGCCGATCTTCGTCGACCACGGCGTCAGCTCCGCGCCCGGCGCCACGGTCTGGGCCGCGATCCGGCCGGAAAAGATCATGCTCGGGCGCGACCGGCCCGAAGGCGCCGACAACTGGGCCGCCGCCACGGTGCAGGACATCGCCTACATGGGCGACATGTCGATCTACCTGCTGCGGCTCGACTCGGGCAAGGTGGTGCGCGTCACGCAGCCCAACGTCTACCGGCACGCCGACGACCGCATCACCTGGGAGGAGCGGGTCTACCTGCACTGGTACCCGGAAAGCCCGGTGGTGGTGACGAAGTGAAGTCCGTCCTCCGGCGGCTGGGGCTCGAGGGACGCACGCTCGTCACCGCGATCCCCTACCTGTGGCTGCTGCTGTTCTTCCTGATCCCGTTCGTGATCGTGCTGAAGATCAGCTTCTCGACCAGCCAGATCGCGATGCCGCCCTACGAGCCGCTGCTGCACTGGACCGGCGACAAGGTCATGCAGATCCAGCTGAACCTCGGCAACTTCGCGTTCCTGGTCGAGGACGACCTGTACTGGAAGGCGTACCTGAACTCGATCAAGGTCGCCGCGTCTCGACCCTGCTGTGCCTGCTGATCGGCTACCCGATGGCCTACGCCATCGCGCGCAGCAACCCGTCGCGGCGCAACATCCTGCTGCTGCTGGTCGTGCTGCCGTTCTGGACCTCGTTCCTGCTGCGCGTCTATGCCTGGATCGGCATCCTGAAGAACAACGGCCTGCTCAACAACGCGCTGCTGTCGCTCGGGGTCATCGACCAGCCGATCCAGATGCTGCAGACGGATTTCGCCGTCTACATCGGCATCGTCTACTCGTACCTGCCGTTCATGATCCTGCCGCTGTACGCCAACCTCGAGAAGCTGGACCTGACGCTGCTCGAGGCCGCGGCCGACCTGGGCTGCAGGCCCTGGCAGGCCTTCCTCAAGATCACCCTGCCGCTGTCGAAGCCCGGCATCGTCGCCGGCTGCATGCTGGTGTTCATCCCGGCCGTGGGCGAGTTCGTGATCCCGTCGCTGCTCGGCGACCCGGGCATGCTGATGATCGGCAAGGTGCTGTGGACCGAGTTCTTCAACAACCGCGACTGGCCGGTCGCGAGCGCCGTGGCGATCGCGCTGCTGCTGTTCCTGGTCATCCCCATCATGTTCCTCGACCGGGCGCAGAACGCCGAGGCCGAGGAGGGGCGCGGAAATGAACCACGACCGTCCCTGGTTCCGGATGTCGGCGCTGTTCCTGGGCTTCGCGTTCCTGTACATCCCGATCGCGCTGCTGATCATCTACTCGTTCAACGCCTCGCGGCTGGTGACGGTCTGGGGCGGCTTCTCGACCAAGTGGTACGGCGAGCTGCTGCGGAACGAGCAGATCCTGAACGCCGCCTGGCTCAGCCTGAAGGTCGCGGCGCTGTCGGCGTCGCTCGCGGTCGTGCTCGGCACCCTGGCCGGGCTGGTGCTGGCGCGCTTCGGGCCGTTCAAGGGCCGCACGCTGCTGTCCGGCCTGACCACCGCGCCGCTGGTCATGCCGGAGGTCATCACGGGCCTGTCGCTGCTGCTGCTGTTCGTCACCATGGAGCAGCTCATCGGCTGGCCGGCCGGGCGCGGCATGACCACGATCGTGATCTCGCACATCACCCTCACGATGGCCTACGTGACGGTGATCGTGCAGTCGCGGCTGGCGCAGATGGACGACTCGCTGGAGGAGGCCGCGATGGACCTCGGCGCGCGCCCGTTCAAGGTGTTCTTCCTGATCACGCTGCCGATCATCGCGCCGGCGCTGATGTCGGGCTGGCTGCTGGCGTTCACGCTCTCGCTCGACGACCTGGTCATCACCAGCTTCGTCGCCGGCCCGGGCTCGAGCACGCTGCCGATGGTGATCTTCTCGAAGGTGCGCCTGGGCGTCAGCCCCGACATCAACGCGCTGGCGACGATCCTGGTGGCCGTGGTCGCGGTCGGCGTGCTCGTCGCCGGCTACACCATGTCGCGCCAGCAGAAGCAGAAGGAACGCGACGCGCAGATGGCGCTGGCCGCGAACCAGCAGATGATCGACAGCCTGAAGAAGGGTTGAACCTTGCCCGGCAGCAGCAATGACGGCACGCGTTTTCGCGGCAACTTCGGCTTCACCGCGGAGGAGATCGACGTGATGGAAGGTGACCCGTCGCTGCGGCTCGCGTTCGACGTGGGCGGCTCGTACGTCAAGGCGGGGCTGGTGCACGTCGAGTCCGGCATGGTCATGGGCGAGACCCTGCGGCGCGCCACGCCGGCGGGCGCCGCGCCCGAGGCCGTGCTGGAACTGCTGGTGACGATGGCCCGCGACCTGCCGTCCAACGGCCCGGTCGGGCTGGCATTTCCGGCCGTCGCCAAGCAGGGCGTGGCCTGGACCGCCGCCAACATCGACAAGCGCTGGATCGGCATGAACGTGCAGGCCCACCTGCAGGCGCGGCTGCAGCGCCCGGTGGCGTTCCTGAACGACGCCGACGCCGCCGGCGTGGCCGAGATGACGCTGGGCGCGGGCCGCAACCGCGCCGGCACGGTCATGGTCATCACGCTCGGGCACCGGCATCGGCACGGCCCTGTTCGTCGACGGCCGCCTGCTGCCGAACACCGAACTCGGCCATCTCGAAGTGCGCGGCAAGGAGGCCGAGCACCGGGCCTCGGCCAAGGTGCGCGCCGACCGCAAGCTCGACTGGGTCGAGTGGGCGACCGAGGTCAACGCGGTGCTCGAGGCTTATCACTCGCTGCTGTGGCCCGATGTCTTCGTCGTGGGCGGCGGGGTCACCGAGAACTGGCAGCATTTCGGGCCGCTGCTGGTGAGTCGCGCGGAGATCGTGCCGGCGGCCTTCGGCAACGATGCCGGCATCGTCGGCGCGGCCATGGCGGCGACGGCGCTGGAGCGCTGAGCCACGGGTTCGAGCGCATGCACCCGCCGATCGACAGCAAGCTGCCGCGCGTCGGCACGACGATCTTCACGGTCATGTCCCGCCTCGCCGCCGAGCACGGCGCGATCAACCTGTCGCAGGGATTTCCGGACTTCGAGCCGCCCGCGCGGCTGCTCGAGCTGGCCGACGAGCACATGCGGCGGCGCAACGGGCGCAACGCCGGCAACCAGTACGCACCGATGACCGGACTGCCGGCGCTGCGCGCGGCGATCGCGGCCCGGCTGCGGCAGTATGTACGGTCGCGACGCCGATCCGGAGACGGAGATCACGATCACTGCCGGCGGCACCGAGGCGCTGTTCTGCGCCATCCAGGCGCTGGTGCGGGCGGGCGACGAAGTCATCCTGCTCGATCCCGCGTACGACTCCTACGAGCCGGCGGTCACGCTTGCGGGTGGAGTTGCCGTGCACGTGGCGCTGCAGCGCCCGCAGTTCGGCATCGACTGGCAGCGCCTCGCCGACGCGATCACGCCGCGCACGCGCCTGCTGATCCTCAATTTTCCGCACAATCCCAGCGGCGCCGTCGCTGCAGGCCGGCGGACCTCGAGCAGCTCGCGTCGCTGCTGCGCGATACGCAGGTGTTCGTGCTCGCCGACGAGGTCTACGAGCACATGGTCTACGACGGGCGGCGCACCACAGCCTGCTGACGCACGCCGGAACTCGCCGCGCGCAGCCTCGTGGTGTCGTCCTTCGGCAAGACCCTGCACGCCACCGGCTGGAAGGTCGGCTACTGCGTTGCACCGCCTGCGCTGACGCAGGAACTGCGCAAGGTGCACCAGTTCGTGCAGTTCGTGGTTGCCACGCCGCTGCAGGCCGCGATCGCCGACTTCATGCTCGAATGCCCGCAGCACGTGCGCGGGCTGCCGGGCTTCTACCAGCGCAAGCGCGACCATTTCGCGGGCGTGCTCGGGCGCACGCGGTTCCGCTTCACGCCCGCCGCGCAGCACGTACTTCCAGCTCGCGGACTACTCGGCGATCAGCGACCTGCCCGACACCGAGTTCGCGCGCGAGCTCACGACGCGCCACGGCGTCGCGGCGATCCCGGTCTCGGTCTTCTCGCGCGGCACCCGCCGGCCAGCGAGCGCCTCGTCCGTTTCTGTTTTGCCAAGCACGAGGCCACGCTGGACGCGGCGGCCGCCCGACTGGAGGTGTTATGACTGCAAACCTGCGCGTGACCATGATCCAGGCCGACCTGGCCTGGCAGGACCCGGCGGCCAACCGCCATCGCCTGGCCGCGCATTGCCGCGGCCTCGCCGGCCACACCGACCTGATCGTGCTGCCGGAGATGTTCACGACCGGCTTCTCGATGGACGCGGCCACGCTGGCCGAGACGATGGACGGCGCGACCGTCGGCTGGATGCGCGAGGAGGCGGCTGCCACGGGCTGCGCCATCACGGGCAGCCTGATCGTGCGCGAGGGCGGGCGGCACTACAACCGGCTGGTCTGGGCGGCCGCCGACGGCAGCCTGGCGCACTACGACAAGCGGCACCTGTTCCGCATGGCGCAGGAGCAGGAGCACTTTGCCGGCGGCGAGCGCGCGGACCGTGGTCGACATCAAGGGCTGGCGGGTCTGCCCGCTGGTCTGTTACGACCTGCGCTTCCCGGTGTGGAGCCGCAACCGCGGCGACTACGACGTGCTGCTGTACGTGGCCAACTGGCCGTCGCGCCGGCGCACGGCGTGGAGCGCGCTGCTGCGGGCGCGCGCGATCGAGAACATCGCCTACGTCGTCGGCGTGAACCGCGTCGGCAAGGACGGCAACGGCGCCAGCTACGCGGGCGACAGCGTGGCGCTCGACTTCCTCGGCCAGGCGCTCGGCGGCGACCGTGGCGGCGAGTTCGTCGAGACGGTCGTGCTCGACCGCGAGTCGCTCGCAGACGTTCCGGCGTGACTTTCCGGTGCACCTGGATGCCGACGCGTTCGAACTGGGACGCTGAACCTGCACATGAAAAAGCGCACGCGAGTGACGCATCCGCCGCAGGTGCGGGTGCCGCAGGACAACCGGCCGCTGGTCGCGCCGATCTACCAGTCGGTCAAGTTCACCTTCGACGACGTCGCGGCCACGCTCGGCCAGTTCAAGGGCGAGCGTGAGGGCTTCTATTACTCGCGCGTCTCGAACCCGACGCTGCGACAGCTCGAACTGACGCTGGCCGAGCTGCAGGGCAGGGACGGTTGCCTGCTGACAGGCTCGGGCGTCGCCGCGATCTCGATGCCGTTGCTGGCGCTGCTGCGAAGCGGCGATCACGTCGTGCACTTTGCCGAGCAGTACGCGCCGACGCGCGCGCTGATCGGGCGCCTGCTGCGTCGCTACGGCGTCGACAGCACCATGCTCTCGATCGACGACCTCGACGGCCTCGAGCGCGTGCTGGCCTCGACCCCGACGCGACTCGTGGTGTTCGAGTCGCCGACCAACCCGGTGCTGAAGATTGCCGACATCGAGCGGACTGACCTCGCTTGCGCGCCGGCACGGCGCGCTGACGCTGCTCGACAACACGCTGGCGGGCCTGCACAACCATGGCGAGTTCGACGTCGACCTGTACGCGCACAGCCTCACCAAGTACGCCTCGGGGCACGGCGACGTGATGGGCGGCGCCATCATCGGCCGCGCCGACCTGATCGCGTCCCTGCGCGATGACGTCTCGATCCTCGGCCCGACCCTGGACCCGCACGCCGCCTACCTGCTGCAGCGGGGCCTGAAGACCTACTTCGTGCGCTGGGACGCGCAGTGCGCGAACGCGCTGCGCGTGGCGCAGCACCTGGCGACGCACCCGCGGGTGTCCCGGGTGCGCTACCCGGGCCTGCCCGGCGACCCCGGGCATGCACTGGCGCGGCGGCAGATGCAGGGCTTCGGCACGATCGTCACCTTCGACCTGGCGGACGGCCTCGAGGCGGGCAACCGCTTTGCCGAGGCACTGCAGCTGTTTGCGATCGCCGCCAGCCTGGGTTCGACCGAGTCGCTGGTCGTGCCGCCCGCGCTGGAGCAGCCGCGCGGCATGACGGCGGAGCAGCGGGCGTGGTCGGACATCGGACCCGGCACGGTGCGCCTGTCGGTCGGACTCGAGGACATCGACGACCTGATCGCCGATCTCGACGCGGCCCTCGCGCGCCCGGGATAGGGTTCGGCGCGAGGCCGCTCTGCTATGCTCGGCCATCAGTGGCGGGGTATGGCACTGGGCGATGACGGCCAGGAGTCTGCAGGAAGGATTCCGCATCGGCGACTGGCTCATCGAGCCCGCCGCCTTGCGCGCCTCGACGCCAGACACCTCGCGCGAACTCACGCCCGACCAGCTGCGGCTGCTGCTGCTGCTGGCGGCACGGCATGGCGAGGCCGTCGACCGGCGCGAACTGCGGCAGGCGCTGTGGCCGGACCAGCCGGCGAGCGAGGCGCGGTTGCGCGAGACCGTCGCGGCGCTGCGCGTTCAGCTGGGCGATTCGCCGCGGCATCCGCGCTACCTCGCGGCCGTGGGGTCCGACGCGCTGGCACTCATCGGACCGTTTGCGACCGTGACCGCGGCCGGCCCTGCAGACGCCGGCAAGCCGGGGCGGCTGCACGCGCTGCTCGGCGAGCTGCGCCGCCGGCACGTCTACAAGGTGGCGGCCTCCTACCTCGTCGGCATGTGGATCGTGCTGCAGGTGGCCGAAACCACCTTCGAGCCGCTGCGGTTTCCGGACTGGTGGCTGACGGCGCTGACCATCATCGCGATCATCGGCCTGCCGATCGTCGTGGTGCTGGCATGGACCTACGAGATCACGCCGCAGGGCGTGGTCGTCGACCAGGGGCCGCCGGGCTCCGGAGTGCGGCCGCGCCTGCCGCGGGCACGGCTGTCGATCGCGCCCTTCATCGTCGCCGGCGTGGCGTTGATGGCTGCGGTCACCGGCCTCGCCTGGTGGCGCTCGATCGAGACCCCGCTCGATACGGCCGCAGCCGTGGCACCGCCGCTGGAGCCGGGCGCACGCTCGATCGCGGTGCTGCCGCTGGTGGACATGAGCGCCGCGGGTGGCAACGCCTACCTCGGTGACGGCCTGAGCGAGGAGCTGTCGACCCGCCTGGCACAGATGCCGGGCCTGCGCGTCGCCGCGCGCACGTCGGCCTTCGAGTTCAGGGGCCGCAACCTCGACGTCCGCAAGATCGGCCAGTCGCTCGGCGTGCGCCACGTGCTGGAGGGCAGCGTGCGCCGCGATGGCGACAACGTGCGCGTGACCGTGCAGTTGATCGACACCCGCACGGGCTACCACGTCTGGGCTGGCAACTTCGACCGTGCCTGGCGCGAGGTGCTGCTGCTGCAGGACGACATTGCGCGCTCGGTGACGGATGCGCTGCAGGTCGTGCTGACCGATCGTCCTGCGACGTGCCGCCGCCGGCGAGCCGCACCAGCTCGACGTGCGGGCGATCGAGCCCTACCTCGCGGGACTCGCCGCGCTGCGCCAGCCGGGCGACGCGAGCCAGCTGCGGCGGGCACAAGCAGAGCTTCCGCGATGCGATTGCGATCGACCCGAAATTCGCCGGGTCCTATGCCGGCCTGTGCCGCGTGCTGGTCCGGGCCTTCCAGCGCGAAGGCGACCCGGTGCTGCTCGACGAAGCGACCGCGGCCTGCAAGACCTCGCTCGCGCTCGACCCGTCGCTGCTCGACACCGAGAAGGCGCTGGCGAACATCGCGCTCGCGAGCGGGCGCTACGAGGAGGGCGCCACGGCGTTCCGCCGGCTGCTGCAGCGTGGCAACGGCCAGGACGCCGACCTGCACGTCGGCCTGGGTGAGGCGCTGGCGGGGCTCGGCCGGGGCGCCGAGGCCGAGGCCAGCTACCGTCGCGCCGTGGCGGCCGAACCTGCCTACTGGAGCGCGCACTCCGCGCTCGGCACCTACCTCTGGCAACGCGGCAAGCTGGAGGAGGCAGCGAGCGCGATGCGCAAGGCGGCGGAACTCGTGCCCTCGAGTGCCAACGCCTGGAGCAACCTGGGCGGCGTGCTGCAGATGAGCGGCGACTTCGACGGCGCGCTCGGGGCGTTTCGGCGGTCGCTGCAGCTGGAGCCGTCGAAGGAGGGCTACTCGAACCTCGGCACCACGCTGCTACTACCTCGGCCGCTACGCCGAAGCGGTCGGGAACTTCGAGCGCGCGGCGGAGCTCGGGCCGTACGACTACACCGTGCAGGGCAACCTGGCAGACGCGCTGTGGCAGGTGCCGGACGGCCGAGCCGATGCCGTCGCACGCTACCAGCGCGCGAGCCTGCTGGCCGAGAAGCAGCTCGAGGCGACACCGGGTGATCCCATGCTGCGCGCCCAGCTCGGATTCTTCTATGGCCGCATCGGCGACGGCGAACGCTCGCGCCGCTACCTGTCTGAAGCGCTCGGCGCCGGGCCGGAGCTGCTCTACGTGCAGTATTTCGCCGGTGTCGCCGCGGCCGACCGCGAGGATCGACCGGCGGCCCTGCGCGCGGTGGTCGAACTCGTGCGGCTGGGGTATCCGCCGTCGCTGCTGCGTACTGCGCCTGAATTCCGCGGCCTGCTGCAGGACGCCGAATACAGGAAGATCATCGGCGCGCGCCTGAAGGTGAACCACGCGATGTCGGACGATGCAGGGCTGAGCCGGTTCGAGCGGCTGCTGTCGCTGGTGACGCGCATGCGTCCCGGCGAGGGACGGGCCGCGTTCCTGTTCTTCCTGCACGGCTTCCTGCTGCTGTCGTCCTACCAGGTGGTCAAGGCGCTGCGCGAAGCCTTCATGCTGACCCGGTTCTCGGCGGAAACGCGCTCGTACGCGGTGGCCGTCATGGCGCTGGTGCTGATGTTCGTGGTGCCGCTGTACGGCTGGGTCCGCCGGCACCTGGACGGCGCGCAGCTGCTGCGCGCGGTGACGCTGTTCTTCGTGCTGACCATGCCGCTGTTCGCGCTGCTGGCGGACGCCGGCGTCTCGATCGCGTTCGTTTTCTTCATCTGGGTCGGCATCTACGGCGTGATGGTCGTCTCGCAGATGTGGGCCTTCGCCGCGGACTCGTTCAACGTGAAGAGCGGCCAGCGGCTGTTCGTCGTGATCATGCTCGGCGCCAACCTCGGCGCGCTGGCGGGCGCCAAGCTCGCGCATCTGGCCGCCGCCGCGCTGTCGCCCGTCGGCCTGATCGTGCTCGCGGCCGGCCTGCTCGGCGCGACGCTGTTCCTGGCGGGCCCGGAGCGCGCCGCGGTGCCCGAGGGTTCGCGTGCCCTGCTCGGGCGAGCACGGCAAGCCCGTGCCGCGGCTGCTGGGCGGCATCGGCCTCGTATTGCGCGACCGCTACCTGCTGCTGATCGCGCTGCTGGTCGTGCTGCTCAACTGGATCAACTCGACCGGCGAATTCATCCTGGCCGATTTCGTCAAGCGCGACGCCGAGGCGCGCGTCGCAGCAGGCGCGGGCACGCTCGACGCTCGGCACGCTGATCACTGCCTTCTACGGCGACTTCCAGTTCTGGGTCACGCTGGTCAGCCTCTGCATCCAGCTGTTCCTGGTCTCGCGCATCTACCGCGTGGTCGGCGTGCGCGGCGCGCTGCTGATTCATCCGATCATCGTGGCGATCGGTTACGGGGTGCTGGCGCTCGGGCCCGCTGCTCGGCGGGTTCATCCCGATCTTCACGCTGATCCGCTGGATCAAGATTGCCGAGAACAGCGTCGACTATTCGCTGATGAACACCACGCGCCAGGCGCTGTTCCTGCCGGTGGATCGCGATTCCAAGTACGACGGCAAGACCGCCATCGACACGTTCTTCTGGCGTTTCGGCGACCTGGTGCAGGCCGGCGCGGTCTATGTGGGCCTCAACCACCTGCACTGGACGACAGCGCAGTTCGCGCTGCTCAACCTGCTGCTGGCGCTGGGCTGGATCGCGCTGGCCGTCGCGATCGGGCGCGGGTACGCCCGCAAGGCGGTGGAGAACGTCATGAACGTGGCGCCCGAGGCGGGCGATCCGATTCCCGACCTGCTGTACTCGCCGGGCAAGGCCTTCCTGCACCCGGTGGCACCGACGGCGTTCCGCGATGCCGACCCCGGCGATGTGCTGAGCCTGCGTGCCTGTTGCGAGGATGACCAGCCCCTGCCGCGCTGGCTCCGCTTCGACCCGCGGCAGCGCGCCTTTGTCGGTGCCGTGCCGGCGACGGCCGCCAGCGGGGAGTGGCGGATCGTCGTGATCGCCAGCGACGTCGACGGGCTGGAGGCGCGCAGCAGCTTCGTCGTCCGCTGCTCGACCACGCTCGCGGCCGAGTGAGCCGCAGTCGCCGTCCGCCTTCTCGCTAGCGTGCTGCGGCCTTGCCTGGCGCGGCTTCCGGCAGCGCGAGCAGCGTGTCCCGCCGCTGCAGGATGGCCTGCAGCGCCCGCGCATTGAGCAGGTCGCCGAGCGTCGCCTGCAGCGCGGCCTGGTCGAGCGCGCCGGCCCTCCGGCGCAGCTCCGCGCCGGGCGCCGGCGGCTGCGCCTTCAGGTAGGCCGGCAGCGCCTTGCCGCTGCCGAAGGCGCGTTCATGTGCCGTGGCGTAGACGAGCCAGTCGTCGCTGTCGAACAGCAGCGAATCCGCGGTGCGCGCGTCGTTGCCGATCAGTGTGTCGAGTGCGTAGACCAGCTGGAACTGCGGCCCGGCACTGCACCAGCCGCCCCCACGCAGCGCTTGCGCCTGCACCTCACGCTGCGTGACCCACTTGAGCGGCCGGCCCTGCAGCACGCCCTGCTCGCCCCTGCACTTCGCGCTGCACCGTGGCCGGGACGACGCCGAGCCCGAGCTGGCGATCGAGCCGGTAGGCCGCCAGTTCACGGCGTGCCGCCGCGTCGTCACGCGCCTGGAACACCGCGGGGATGCGCTTGCCGCCATGCAGCACGGAGACCTTGAGCTCGTTCGGTCCCTGCGGGCCGTCGACCGTGACCTCGCCGCTGCGCAAGGCGGCGAGCACGGCGGCATCGTCCAGTTCGTTGGGTGCCACGAACAGGCCTTCGGGTTGCAGGGCGGTGGCCTCGGATTCGCCGGCGTAACGCACGCTGAGTCCGGCGGGCTGGACGAACAATGCGGCGGCCCGGCCCTTGTAGACGGCCCGGTTCATGCCTGCATCGAGCTTGACCACGCGGCCATCAAAACGCGTCGCTGCCCGTGAATCGCGCGTGACGGTGTGGCCGACCACGAGCCGTGTGGCCCCGAACTGCGCGAGCAGGGGCAGCAGCACATCGGACTCGGCCACTTCGTGGCACAGGGCGGCGCCGCGATACCAGTTGGGTCCCTCCGGCGACAGCAGCACGTTCTCATCCGCCTGCTCGAACCGCTGCACGAGACCGGCCAGTCCCGGATCGACGGCGCCGCCCGGTGCCGCCACCGAGCCGGCAAGGCGCTCCCGCGCCAGCCGGGGACGCTCACGGAACGCGTCGCCCTCCTGCAGCAGCCCCGACTGCTCGAGACGACCGAGCAGGCCGAGATAGTCGGTCAGCGCCGTGCGGTAGCGCAGGTTCAGCTCCGGCAGCGTCATGCCGCGCAGGCTCGCGGAAGGGCCGGCATGCATGAAGAGCGTGTCGTTGACGACGACCGCGACCGGCAGCGACAGCAGCCACTGGCCATACCGGCCCTGGGGTGACAGGGCCGCGCGATGGCCGAAAAAGCCCGGTGGAAACTGTCTGCTCGAAGCTCGCTGCGCCCGTGCCGCCCTGCGCGGCTTCCCATGCCTTGCGGGCGCGCTCGCGCTCGGCCGGCGATTCCATGTCGGCATAGGCGGCGTATTCGCCCGGGTCGACGTAGCGCAGGTCGCCCAGCAGGTTCATCGCCTCGTGATTGCCGAGCACGACGTGCACCCGGCCGCCCGCCGCGCTCGCCTCGCCCTGCAGGCGCTGCAGCAGGTCCATGACCTTGCGCGAGTCGGCGCCGCGGTCGAGCAGGTCGCCGAGGCTCACCAGGTGTGTGCGGCCGGCGGCCCAACGGTCCTGGCCATCGACGATGCCGGTCTCACGCAGCAGGCCCAGCAGTTCGGCGTGGGCTCCGTGCACGTCGGCAAAGGCCACGACACGCTCGACCCCGCTCCATTGCGCCTGCGCCGGCGGCGGCGTCTGCGCCCGTGCGTTGCCCGTGATCAGCATGCCCGCGACAACCAGCATTGGCAGCCACGCGCGCGCGCCGCCGGTCCTGCATGAAGAACTGTTCATCGTCGATCCTCAGTTCGCTGCCGGCATGAGCTGCAGTTCGCCGGCGTCGACCCGCTGCAGCAGGCGCGTCAGCCGCTTGTAAATGGAGTTGATCTCGCCGCGGGTCAGGCCGAGCTGCAGATCGTCGCCCTTGCGACGCACGCCGCGCGACTCCCACAGGTTGGCACCGCGGCTGACAGCGACGTAGCGGCCGTCCTGCAGGCGCCACTGCGCCAGCACGCCGAGCCTGTCCTGCAGCATCGCGGGCGTGATCGCCCGCAGTCGCGCAACGGTGTCGGACGGCAGCCGGTCGATCCGGATCGGCTGCCACAGCTCGCCGCGATCGCTGTCGATCGACGCGAACGCCACGCCATGATCGATCGAGAACACGCGCGGACCCGACTCGGCGCGTCCGATCAGGAAATTGCCCGCGTTGGAGTCGCGATGATCGACCAGGTGCGTGAAGATGTTCAGCTGCCCGATGTGCCGCGCATACACCGGGTCGGACGCAAATCGCTCCGGATTGTAGACGTCGGCAATGACCTTGACGTCCGCGAGCCAGTACTGCACGACCGACAGCACCTGCTCCGCCGGCGGGAAAGTGCGCGCGACTTCGGGCGCATACCGCTTGAAGTCCGCCAGCGGCACCATGCGCAGCGCCGTGGGTGGCACGACGTACTCGGCCGGATCGAGGAACAGTTGCTGCAGCTGGTAGGCGGCGAGGTCGTAGCGCGGCACGTTGTTGAAGGCTTCGGCGCCGGGTTCGGCCCGGCGCAGTTTCACGCGCAGCGGTGGCGAGTCTCCAAACGCGACGTCGGCCTTGAGCGTGATGTCGCCGCTGGCCTTGGGCCGGCTGATCTCCGCCGCCGTGATCACCAGGGGCTCGGCCGCCAGCAGCCGCTCGATCTCGGCGATGGGCAGCGTGATGTTGGCGTCCTGCGCCGCGGCGCCCAGCGCCAGCAGCAGGGATCCCAGTGCAAAGGCCGCCTGTACCCGCGTCGAGGTCATGCGCATCGCCGCCTCCTCCATTGGCCGCGCGTCCGCCCGGCGGGGCGCGGACCGTTGACGCGCATCCTAGCGTGATTCCCTGCGCGCCGCTGCGGGCCGGACCCGCAGCAGGACCAGGTCGTTGCCGTCCGAGTGCACCGAGCCGAGCCGATGCGGCACGCGCCCGCATCCCTCGAGCGCGTCTGCAAAAGCCGGCAGGTGCGCGGCCTTGAGAATGTAGACGGTGGGCGGGCGGCGCTCGAGGTCGGCGCACAGGGTCTGGCGCGTGAGGTGCGTCGAGTAGTCGTAACGGCGCGAGTCGATTTCGAGTCCATCGACGCGCTGCGGCAGGTACACGTTCAGCCCGTAGAGGGGCCGCATATTGACGAAGATGAACTCGTCCACGGCAATCGTGCCTGCCTGCTGCTGCAGTGTCCAGGCGAGCGCGCGCGAGTCGCGGTCCGACGGCCAATAGGCGAGCGTACCCTTGATCAGCAGCAGCACCGCCGCGGTCACGGCGATCTTGACGAGCCCTGCGCGGCCGTCCAGGCCGGGCCAGCCAGCCAGCGGCCGCGCCAGGATCAGCGCCAGCGGAACCATCAACGGCAGGATGTACAGCGTGCAGGCGCGACCGTGCCAGGAAGAAGATGGCCAGCGGCAGCAGCAGCCACCACAGCAGCAGCAGCCAGTCCCGGTCGCGCGCGTCCAGCCGTTCACGCAGGCGACGCCAGCCTGGGCCGATTCCGCCGGCGGCGCAGCAGGGCGAACGCCACCCAGGGCAGCATGCCGACGAGCAGTATGGGCACATAGACCTCGAACCCGCCGTACCACTGTGGATGCCGGTCCTGCAGTGACGTGAAGACCCGGTCATAGATCTCGTAGCCGAGGAAATAGCCGAGCCGCGCCGGCTCCTGCGCAATCACGAGGCTGAACCACGAGAACGCGACCACCGCAAACACGAGCAGGCCGGCGGGCGCATACATGTCGCGCAGGCGCGAGCGCTTTCATGCACGGCGAGGTAAACCGTCATCGCCAGCAGCGGCAGCAGGCCGGGCGGTCCCTTGGTCATGAAAGCAAGTCCCCAGCCCAGCCACATCAGCCGGTACCATGGCCGCGCCGCCGGTCCCTCGCGCGACCATGCTTCGACGAATGCGTACATCGCCGCGGTCTCGAAAAATGCGAGCAGCGTGTCGGTCGAGACGATGTTCGTCGCGACGAACGGGCCGAATGACAGGCCCCACACCACGGCCGGCAGCCAGGGTCGGCGCGGGCACAGCCGGCGCCCGAGTCCGAACACGAACAGGCCGGTGCCGACATAGGCGAGGGCGTTCGGCAGGCGCGCCGCCCACTCGTTGTGGTCGAAGACGGCGAAGCTCGCCGCCAGCGCCCAGTAGGTCAGCGGCGGCTTGGTGAGATGTGGCTGTTCGCCGTCGACCGTCGGCACCAGCCAGTCGCCGCCTTCCAGCATGTGGATGCCGCCGGAGCTGTAGCGCCCCTCGTCCGGTTCCCAGATTCCGCGCGTGCCCTGGAACGCGAATGCCATGAGGCAGAGCAGGGCAACGAGCCACGCAGGAACGCGGGCGGGGGATGACGCGGCAGGGCTGCCGGCCGGAGCAGGGTGCGTCATGCGGGACTAGAGGCTGCTGAAGACGCGGACGCGATGCCGGTGGTACGGCAGCACCTCCAGCAGTTCTCCCTCGCGCAGGCGTTCCTGGATGCCGCGCCACCAGTCGGCGGTCAGCACTTCGGCGTGCGCGTCGATGAACACCTGCTTCAGGTGCGGATCGAAGCCGAGGAAATTGATGAAGGTCTCGGGAAACACGTCGCTCTCGCCGACGTAGAACCAGGCGTCGGCGCGCATGTCGTCCTCGTCGTGCTGCGACTGCGGGATCTCGCGGAAGCGGCAGTCCGTCACCAGGCAGAGCTCGTCGTAGTCGTAGAAGATCACCCGGCCGTGGCGGGTGACGCCGAAATTCTTCAGCAGCAGGTCGCCCGGGAAGATGTTGGTCACCGCCAGGTCGCGGATCGCCTGGCCGTACTCGATGACCGCCTTCTCGGCCAGTTCGCGCTCGACCGAGCGCAGGTAGAGGTTGAGCGGCGTCATGCGCCGCTCGATGTAGAGGTGATCGATGATGACGTCGTCGCCCTCGAAATGGGCGGTGCGCGCGGCTTCCTTCTGCAGTTCCTCGAGCAGTTCGGGCGAGAAGCGCGCCCTCGGGAACTTGATGCGCTTGAATTCCTGCGCGTCCACCAGCCGCCCGGCGCGATCGTGCTTGAACACCAGCTCGTACTTGGACAGCACGTCCTCGCGCAGGATGTTCTTCTGGTACGGGAACTTGTCGCGGATCAGCTTGAAGACGACGTCGAACGACGGCAGCGTGAAGCAGATCATCACCAGGCCGCGCTCGCCCGGCGCCAGGACGAAGCTGTCGGTCGACTGCTGCAGGTGGCTGAACAGCTCGCGGTAGCGCTCGGTCTTGCCCTGCTTGGCGCGGCCGAGCACCGTGAACAGCTCGCTGACCCGCTTCTTCGGCAGGATGGTGGTCAGGAACTTGACGGCCTCGCCGACGTGCGCCAGGTCGACGTGGAAGTACGAGCGCGTGAAGCTGAACAGCACGCTGACGGTGCCTTCCTCCAGCATGATCGCGTCCACGACCACGCCGCTGTCGCCGTTGCGCAGCGAGACGACGAACGGCATGGTCCAGCCGCGGCCGTTGATGCGCCCGACGAGGTAGGCGCGCGTCATCTGGTAGAAGACTTCCTTGATGACCTCGATCGACTCGATCGCCCGGCGCTCCCTGCCGGAGTTGACCAGCGCCTTCACCTCGTCGGCGATCATCTTCACGCTGCGCTCGAAATCGCGCCAGGGCGTGCGGAAGCTGAAGTCGGCGAGCAGTTCCTCCGCCAGCAGGTCGATGTCGCCGCGGTTGGCGTAGACCTTGGTCTCGACATGCGAGCGCACGTTGCCGAGCGGGTCGAGGTCGAGCGCAATGAACTCGACCGCGGGATCGACGCCGACGGTGCCGAAGGTCTTGCGCGTGACCGAGCTGAAGAAGGTCTTCGGGAACTCGCAGTCGGGCAGCGGATCGATCATCTCGTCGAAGCGCCGCTTGATGCTCGACCAGACGGCGCGCTCGTGCACCTCGTCGCCCAGGCGGGTGCGCATCAGCTCGACCGTGCCCTGCACGTACTTCTCGTACAGCTCGATGCGCTCGACCGCGTCCTTCTGGCTGCCGCGCCAGTCACGGGCCTCGAAGCGCTGGCGCGCCCGCTGCGTGATCGCGCGGAAGTCGGAGTTGTAGTCCGCGAACGCATCGACCAGCAGCTGCGCGCAGTCCGCGACCAGGGTGTCGCGCGACGAGGGCTGTGCGACGGTCAGGTTCATTTCTGAGGCGTCGTCGTGGCGGCGACTCGATCCCCGGATTTCGATCCGGGGAGACGTCGCGAGCCGGCCATGGCGGCTGCGAGCTCGCCATCCGATGGCTTCACGGCGTCTCCCCGGATCGAACTCCGGGGACCGCGTTGCCGCCTGCGCGCTGCGCCTCGCTGAGCCACGTCCGCGCGTACGCTCAGAGGTTGCGGATCAGCACGTCGCCGAATTCGCTGCACTTGACCTCGGTGGCGCCCTCCATGAGGCGCGCGAAGTCGTAGGTCACCGTCTTCTGGCCGATGCTCCTGTCCATCGCCGCGATGATCGCGTCCGCAGCCTCGAACCAGCCCATGTAACGCAGCATCATCTCGCCCGACAGGATCACCGAGCCCGGGTTCACCTTGTCGAGGTTGGCGTACTTCGGCGCGGTGCCGTGCGTCGCCTCGAACACCGCGTGGCCGGTCATGTAGTTGACGTTGCCGCCCGGCGCGATGCCGATGCCGCCGACCTGCGCGGCGAGCGCGTCGGACAGGTAGTCGCCGTTGAGGTTCATGGTCGCGATGACGTCGAACTCTTCCGGTCGCGTCAGCACCTGCTGCAGCGTGATGTCGGCGATCGCGTCCTTGATGATGACCTTGCCGGCCGCCTTCGCGGCGTCCTGCTCGGCATTGGCGGCCTTCTCGCCCTTGGCGGCCTTGGTGCGCTCCCACTGGTCCCAGGTGTACGTCTGCGCCGCGAACTCGCGCTCGGCCAGCGCATAGCACCAGTTCCGGAACGCGCCTTCCGTGAACTTCATGATGTTGCCCTTGTGCACGATCGTCACGCTCTTGCGCTTGTTGACGACCGCGTACTCGATGGCGGAGCGGAACAGGCGCTCCGTGCCTTCCTGCGAGATGGCCTTGATGCCGATACCAGAGGTGTCCGGGAAGCGGATCTTGCCGTACAGCTTCGGGAACGCTTCCTTGAACAGCTTCTTGAACTTCTCGTTCTCGGGGCTGCCCGCCTCGAATTCGATCCCGGCGTAGATGTCCTCGGTGTTCTCACGGAAGATCACCATGTCGACCTTGCCGGGGTTCTTGACCGGCGAGGGCACGCCTTCGAACCAGCGCACCGGGCGCAGGCAGACGTAGAGGTCGAGCATCTGGCGCAGCGCGACGTTCAGCGAACGGATGCCGCCGCCGATCGGCGTCGTCAGCGGGCCCTTGATCGAGACGAGGTAGTCCCGGCACGCGTCGACGGTTTCGTCCGGCAACCAGGTGTTGAAGAGGTCGTTGGCCTTCTGGCCGGCGTAGACCTCCATCCAGTGGATCCTGCGCTTGCCGCCGTAGGCCTTGGCCACCGCCGCGTCGAGCACGCGCACGGACGCGCGCCAGATGTCCGGGCCGGTGCCGTCGCCTTCGATGAACGGGATGATCGGCTGGTCGGGGACGACGAGCTTGCCGTCCTTGATGGTGATCTTCTGGCCCTGCGGGGGCACGTCGAGCTTGACCGCGGTGGACATCGTCCTGGCTCCGATGGCTCTTGATGGCATGAAAACGGGGCGCAAATGCTAGCACAGCGGCCTTGCCGCCGGGACTGCGCGGGGCTCAGCGCAGGGCCGCGAAAGCCGTGCGGACAGCCGGATCGGGGCTGGTTTCGGTCCAGGCGAACAGCAGGCCGCCCGGGACCTCGATCATCTGCGGAAAGCCCGACGAACGCGCGACGTTGGCGGTCGCGACCTCGAGTGCAGGGCCGGCCGGCCCCGCGCCAGTGAATGGCTGCACCCGGATCGCCGCGGCTTCGCCGGCCGTGGCGAGCCAGCTCACCAGCGCCCGTCCATCGGCCAGCAGCACCACATCCACGCGACCGATCACCGCACCGCTGGCGACTTCGAGCGGTGGCGCAAAGCTGCGACCGCCATCGGCCGAGAACGCCAGCCGCACGCGCGGCTGATCCGGTGCCGTGAACCACGCGACCACCACCGTATCGCCGCGCGCCGCGATGGCGGGACCATTGACGGGGCACGCGTCGATCTTCCAGCCGTCCGCGTGCACGCTCACCGGCGTCGACCACTCTGCCCTGCTCGAGCCGCGCGAGCTGGATGTCGCGCACCTCGTCGGCGCTGCGATCGCGATACACGACCAGCAGCGCGTCGCGTGCCTGCGCCAGGTCGGTCTGGCAGCAATCGCAGACGCGCCCGTCGATCTCGCTGCCGGCACGAGCCCCGCCGGCCGCGAGCGCCGCGCCGCGCAGGCTCATCGCGCCGTCGCCGGACGCGTGCCCGTCGTGGCCGTGTCCCTCGCCGGCGGTGTTGCGTCCATCGAGCCAGACGGCGTAGGGCCGGCCCTGCCAGTTCGCGATCGAGACGAAGCCGTGCTCCGTCGCGGTGCCGTCGTCGTGCGGCGCGGCGGGCGCGCTCCAGGTGCGCCCGTGGTCGGTGCTGAGCCGCGTCATCACGTCGTAGGAATACACGCCGCCGGGCTGCTGTTGCAGCCAGTGCGCGGCCAGCGCGCGCTCGTCGAGCGGCACCACCGAGGGAAAGTCGGCCCAGTTCACGAAC
This sequence comes from uncultured Gammaproteobacteria bacterium, assembly GCA_963744735.1. Taxonomy (GTDB): domain Bacteria; phylum Pseudomonadota; class Gammaproteobacteria; order Steroidobacterales; family Steroidobacteraceae; genus RPQJ01. The sequence goes on along the minus strand of CAVUVH010000005.1, from coordinate 314,464 downwards.
CAGTTCTCGCCGGCCGCGACCTCGGTCGCGGGGCCCCAGCGCCGGTCTTCCTGCCAGGCGGCATAGCGCAGGCTGTAGCGGCTGCCATCGCTGCCCGGCTCGAGCCAGCTCATCACGACCGGGGCGCCGGCGGGCGCTGCAGCCAGGTGGGGGAAACGCGCCCCGGCGGCGGCGGGCGCCGCCACGTCGACCACCGGGCCCAGCCAGCGCTCGGTCGGCGCGGGCTCGCGACCGCAGCCCGGCAAGGCGAGGACGGACATTGCCGCGAGCGCAGCCAGGGGTCGATTTGGCGGGAACATCGCACGATTCTGCCATGCCATTAGGGACTTGCCGCAGATTCCACCGTCGTGCGAGGGCATCGTGCTTGCTTCGCCTGCGAGGGCAGGGTAGGTTCTGCGGCAGCAGGATCGAACGGCATGAAACTCGCAGGACTCCATTGGTTTCGCAGACGGCAGCGCTCCCTGGCCAGGGTGGCGCTCGCGTTGTTCTGCCTGACCTGGCTGCAACTCGCGACCGCGCCGTGCCTGATGGCGCTCGAGCGGAGTGCCGCGGACACCGAGCATTGCGCGCAGATGCCGGGCGGCATGCAGCAATCGGCAGCGGAGCACTGCCCGTATTGTCCGCCGGCCGCGGCCGGCGACGACGCCTGCGATCACTCCAGCTGCGCATTCCCGCACGATCCGCAGGTCGATTCCAGGATCGGATTCATTGCGGCCCTGCTGGCCCCGCCGACACCCATCGCCATGCTCGTGCCGCACGTCGCAGACACGATGCACTCGCTCGTCGCGGCCGCGCCACCGCCGCTGCCGCACGCTTCCCTCACCGTCAGTCTCTGCCGCTACCTCAGGTAGCGCACGCACCCGGCCCAGCCTGAACGCCGGCGGTTCCCGCCCCGGCGCGTGTGGTCTTTGCGGAGTGTGTGCATGTTGCCAATTGCGAACCTATCGGCGCGCCCCCGGGCGCTGCTGCTGCTGCTGTTGCTGGCGCTGCTGCCCGCGCGGTCGCCCGCCGAGGCCTTGACGCTGGCGGCCGCGGAACACGCCGCGATCGAGCGCGACGCGATGCTCAGGGAGATGCGCGCGCAGGGCGCGGCCATGCGCGAGCGCGCAGTGATGGACGGCCAGCTGATGGACCCCGAGCTGCGGCTCGGCGTGGTCAACGTGCCGGTCGACTCCTTCAGCCTCGATGCCGAGGACATGACGATGCTGGAACTCGGCATCAGCCAGGAGTTCCGGCCGGGCAAGTCCCGCCAGCTCTCGCGCCGGCAGATGGAGCAGCTCGCCACGGCGATGGACGCCACCGCGCTCGATCGCGAGCGCATCGTGCGGCGCGACGTGCGCCGGCTCTGGACCCGGCTCGCCTACATCGGCTCCGCCCGCCAGCTGCTGGACGGGCAGGTGAGCTGGGTCGAGCAGCTGCGGCAATCGGCGCGCGCGCGTTACGCCGCGGGCGAAGGCAAGCAGATTGACCTGCTGCAGGCGGGACTCGAGGCCGCAATGCTGCGCGAACAGCAGCTCGACCTCGACCGCGACGAGGCCATGATCCGCTCGCAGTTGTCGTTCTGGCTGGGCCTGGACGACGCGGCGCGCGCGCAGCCGTCGGGGCTGTCGCCGCGGGCCGAGCTCGAGCCGCTCGCCGTGCTCGAGGCGCGCCTGGCCGGGCACCCCGCGCAGGTGGATTTCGAGCGCCGCATCGATGCCGCGACCACGGCGCGCGATGTCGCGCGGGAACTGCGCAAGCCGGCATGGATGCTCGACGTGAGCTACGGCTTCCGGCAGGGCGAGATGGAAGGTGGCATGGGCGCGCGGCCCGACATGCTCAGCGCGATGGTGACCGTGGGACTGCCGTTCTTCCAGGCCAACCGCCAGGACCGCGCGGTGAGCGCCGCGCGGCTCGAGACCGAGGCCCTGCACGAGCGGCACGAAGACCATCGGCGCGAGATGTCGGCGATGCTGGCCGAGGCCTGGCACAGCGTGCAGCGCACCGCCGAACTCGAGCGCTTCTACGAGACGGACCTGCTGCCGCTCGCCGACCAGACCGTCAAGGCCGCGCTGCTCGGCTGGAGCTCCAACCGGGCCATGCTCGACGAAGTGGTGATGGCCCGCCGCGTCGCGCTCGACACCCGCCTCAAGCACCTGCGCCTCGCCGTCGACCGGTCGCTGGCGCAGCACGAAATCGACTACCTCGCAGGTGATGCACCATGAGCTTCCATTCCAGCCGTATCGCAGTCCTGTGTGTGCTGGCGCTCGTGATCGGCGCCTGCTCGAAGCAACCGGCGAGTGAACCCGTGCGCACGGCGGCGGACGACACGCTGGCCGAGCACGCCCTCAAGCACACGAACCCGAAGTACCGTTGCCCGATGCACCCCGACGTGGTGCGCGACGAGCCCGGCCAGTGCCCGATCTGCGGCATGACGCTGGTCAAGTTCGACGAGCCCGCGGTCGATCCGGCTGCCGGGGAAGGCGGCGTGCGCATCTCGCCCGCGGTGATCAACAACCTGGGCGTCCGCACCGAACCCGTGCTGCGCAGCCCCCTCGGGCAGTCGGCGGACGTGGTCGGCTACGTGGCCTTCGATGAACGCACGGTGCAGCAGGTGCGGCCGCGCGCCGAAGGCTGGGTCGAAGGCCTGGCGGTGCGGGCCATGGGCGAGACGGTGCAGCAGGGCCAGCTGCTGTTCACGCTGTACTCGCCGATGCTGGAAGCCGCGCAGCAGGAATACCTCGATGCACTGCAGATCGGCAACCGCGAGCTGATCGACGCCTCGCGCGAGCGCCTGCGCGCGCTGGGCCTGGACGCGGGCACGGCCTCGCGCCTGGCGAAGTCGGGACGCGCCGCCGGCCGCGTCGCGTTCCACGCGCCGATCGCAGGCGTGGTCACGGAACTCGAGGCGCGCGAAGGGGCGATGCTGAGCCCGGAGATGGTCGCAATGACGATCACGCAACTCGGCAGCCTGTGGATCATCGCCGAAGTGCCGGAGGCGCAGGCGGGCTGGCTGCAGCCGGGCACGCAGGCCGAGGTCCGCTTTCCGGCGCTGCCCGGCCAGCGCCTCGGCGGCCGCGTCGAATACGTCTATCCGGAGCTCAACATGGAGACGCGCACGCTGCGCGCGCGCATCACGCTCGACCAGCTGCCGCCGGGCGTGAAGCCCAACATGCTCGCGCGGGTCAGCCTGCAGGGCGCGGACGCCGCGGCCACGCTGCACATTCCCCGCAGCGCGCTGATCCGCGGCGGCCAGCAGGACCGCGTCGTGGTGGCACTGGGCGACGGCCGGTTCGTCTCGCGCAGGGTCGTGGCGGGCGCCGAGAGCGGCGATCGCGTCGCGATCGGCGAGGGGCTGCAGGAGGGCGAGCAGGTGGTCGTCGCCGCGCAGTTCCTGCTCGACTCGGAGGCGAATCTCGGGGCAGGCCTTGACCGGCTCGAGGATGGCGGGACGGCGGCGCCTGCCGCCGCGACCCCGGCCGATCCGCACGCCGCGCACCGGGGCCCGACGCCATGATCGACGCGATCATCCGTGGCTCGCTGGCCAACCGGCCACTGGTGCTGCTGCTGGCGCTGATGCTCGCGGGCGATCGGCGCGTACTCGGTGCTGCACACGCCGGTCGACGCCCTGCCGGACCTGTCCGACGTGCAGGTGATCGTCCGCACGCCGTATCCGGGCCAGGCGCCGCGCGTGGTCGAGGACCAGGTCACCTATCCGCTGACCAGCGCGCTGCTGTCGGTGCCGGGTGCCACGACCGTGCGCGGCTACTCGTTCTACGGCGACTCCTTCGTCAACGTGCTGTTCGAGGACGGCACCGATCCGTACTGGGCGCGCTCGCGCGTGCTCGAGTACCTGAGCCAGGCGGCGGCGCGGCTGCCCGAGGGCGTGCGCCCGTCGCTCGGACCGGACGCGACCGGCGTCGGCTGGGTGTACCAGTACGCGCTGGTCGACCGCAGCGGCAGGCACGACCTCGCGCAACTGCGCTCGCTGCAGGACTGGTTCCTGAAGTTCGAGCTGCAGGCGCTCGAGGGCGTGGCCGAGGTGGCCACCGTGGGCGGCATGGTCAAGCAGTACCAGGTCGTGGTCGACCCGCTGCGCCTGCGCGGCTATGGCATCCCGCTGATGATGGTGGAGGAGGCGATCCGCAGGGGCAACCAGGAAGTCGGCGGCTCGGTCATCGAGATGGCGGAGGCCGAGTACATGGTGCGGGCGACCGGCTACGTGAAGAGCATCGCCGACCTCGAACAGATTCCGGTCATGGCGAGCAAGGAGGGCACGCCGGTGCTGCTGCGCGACGTCGCCGAGGTGCGCCTCGGGCCCGAGATGCGGCGCGGCATCGGCGAGCTCGACGGCGAGGGCGAGGCGGTGGGCGGCGTGATCGTCATGCGCGACGGCGAGAATGCGCGTGACACGATCGTGCGCGTCAAGGACAAGCTGAACCAGCTGCGGGCAGGCCTGCCCGCCGGCGTCGAGATCGTCGAGACCTACGATCGCGGCTCGCTGATCCAGCGTGCGGTCGACAACCTGAAGCGCAAGCTGCTCGACGAGTTCATCGTCGTGGCGCTGGTGTGCTTCCTGTTCCTGTACCACGTGCGCTCGGCGCTGATCGTCGTGATCGTGACGCCGCTCGCGGTGGCCTCGGCTTTCATCGTCATGCGCGCGCAGGGCATCAACGCCAACATCATGTCGCTCGGCGGCATCGCGATCGCGATCGGCACGATGGTCGATGCGGCCATCGTCATGATCGAGAACGTGCACAAGAAGCTCGAGCACCAGCCGGACGAATCCCGGCGCATGGAAGCGATCTTCGAGGGCTGCCGCGAGGTCGGGCCGTCGCTGTTCTTCTCGCTGATGATCGTGGCGCTGTCGTTCCTGCCGGTGTTCACGCTCGAGGGGCAGGAAGGGCGCATGTTCGCGCCGCTCGCGTACACCAAGACCTACGCGATGGTCGCGGCCTCGCTGCTGTCGGTCACGCTGGTGCCGGTGCTGATCTGGTACCTGGTGCGCGGGCGCATCCGCCCGGAGCAGGCGAACCCGATCAACCGCGCCGCCGCGGCGATGTACCGGCCGTTCCTGGTGCTGGCGCTGCGCCATCCCTGGGGCGTGACCGCTGGCCGCCACCGTGCTGGTCGCTGGCGACGCTGTGGCCGGCATCGCGGCTCGGCAGCGAGTTCATGCCGGAACTGGACGAAGGCGACCTGCTGTACATGCCGACGACGCTGCCTGGCCTGTCGACCGACGCGGCGCGCGCCCTGCTGCAGCAGACCGACCGGCTGATCAAGACCGTGCCCGAGGTCGAGCGCGTGTTCGGCAAGGCCGGGCGCGCCGAGACGGCGACCGACCCGGCGCCCATCGAGATGTTCGAGACCACCATCATGCTGAAGCCGCGCGACCAGTGGCGGCCCGGCATGACGCCGGAGAAGCTCAAGGCCGAACTCGACGCGCTGGTGAAATTTCCCGGCATGTCGAACGCCTGGGGCTACCCGATCAAGACCCGCATCGACATGCTGGCCACCGGCATCCGCACCCCGGTCGGCATCAAGATCATGGGACCGGACCTGCAGGTGATCCAGGACCTGGGCCAGGAGATCGAGGACATCGTCCGGCAGGTGCCGGGCACGACCTCGGTGTACGCCGAGCGCACGGCCACCGGCCGCTATGTCGACATCGACATCGACCGCGTCGCGGCCGCGCGCCATGGGCTCAACATCAAGGACGTGCAGGACATCGTCGGCAGCGCCGTGGGCGGCATGACCGTGAGCTACACGGTCGAGGGGCTCGAGCGCTATCCGATCAACCTGCGCTACCCGCAGGAGTTCCGCGACTCGCTGCAGCAGCTGCGGCAGCTGCCGATCGTCACGCCGACCGGGGCCAACGTCACGCTGCAGGACGTGGCGCGGGTCGACATCGCCGACGGACCCGGCATGATCCGCAGCGAGAACGCGCGCCCGTCCGGCTGGGTGTTCGTCGACCTGCAGGGGCGCGACCTCGGCGGCTACGTCGAGGACGCGCGGTCGCGGATCGCCGACCAGCTGGAGCTGCCGCCAGGCTACAGCCTGGCCTGGTCCGGGCAGTACGAGTACCTCGAGCGCGCGGTCGAGCGGCTGAAGCTGGTGGTGCCGGCCACGCTCGCGATCATCGTGCTGCTGCTGTACCTCAATTTCCGCAACGGCCGCGACGTGGCGCTGATCCTGTTCACCCTGCCGTTCGCGCTGGTCGGCGGCGTCTGGCTGCTCTACCTGCTCGATTACGACCTTTCGATCGCGGCGGCGGTCGGGTTCATCGCGCTGGCCGGCGTCGCCGCCGAGACCGGCGTCGTGATGGTCATGTACCTCGAGCATGCCTGGGCCGAGCGCCGGGCGCGGGCGGCGGCGGAGTCGCGCCAGCCGACCCGGGTGGAACTGCGCGAGGCGATCGTCGAAGGCGCCCTGCTGCGGTTGCGGCCGAAGCTGATGACCGTGATCACGATCATCGTCGGCCTGCTGCCGATCATGTGGGGCACCGGCACAGGCTCGGAGGTGATGCGCCGCATCGCGGCGCCGATGGTCGGCGGCATGGTCTCGGCGACGGTGCTGACGCTGGTGATCATCCCGTCGCTGTACCTGCTGCTCAACGGCCGCAGGCTGCCGGACGAGCAGGCCTCGTGACGCGGATTCATCGGTTTTTCATCAGGTCTGCATCGGTTTAGCGCCTGATCTTCAGCGAAAATTCATAACAATTCAGCGTTCCTGCAGGACAGGCGGTGTGCAACTGCGGCAGTTTGCGTCCACGGCGGTGTGTGATCCGCCGGGGATTTCACGCAACCTGCGCAGGAGTGCCGTCATGAACCGCAAGCAAAAAACGAAGGCCAAGTCGCCGCTGATCCGCCTGGTCGGCCTGGAAGCCGCCGTCGCCGCCACCGGCATCGCCGGTTCCCTGGCGCGGCCGCCGCGGCCGCCCGGCGACCTCGATCCGGCTTCGGCGACGTGGGGCGGCAGTCGAACCTGGGGATCTCGTCGACCCTTTGGTCGACCGACGTGGCGCCCGACGGCTCTGTCTTCGCCTCCGGTGGGGAAAGTGAGTACTACTAGCTACTACAACTATTATTACGAGGACAACTTCTCGTCCCGGCTGCTGTCGACGGGAGCCATCGCGGCCGATTTCCTCGCCGTCCCACTCGAGAATTCGGTGATCTATGATGCGGCGCGGCAGGCCGACGGCCGCCTGGTCGAGGTTGGGCAGGTCCGGCTGGTGGACGGATCGGTGAGGATGCAGGTCTCTCGCCGATTGCCGGACGGCACGCTTGACCCGGGCTTCGGGCTCAACGGCAAAGTCTGGATCGATGATGGGACGACGGCGCGAGTTGTCGGCCGATCGGTGATCGTCGATGCCGATCAGCGCATCGTCGTGGCGGGAACCCGGAACTCGAGCCTGATCGTCGTCCGGCTGCTGCCCGACGGTACCCTGGACCCTGGATTCGCGACCGGCGGCAAGTACCTGCCGGCAGACGCGACAGGTGCCGATCTCTATCAGCCGCGGGTTGCGGCCGCGCCAGGCGGCGGTTACCGGGTTGCGTCCAATACGCTGGCGGTGTCGACGAACTCGTGTCTGTGCGGTCACCGCACTCGACGAGGCAGGCCTCGTGGACGCAAGCTACGGCGAGTCGGGCGTCGCCCGTGCACCGTCGCTACCGGCAAACTCGCAGCCGGTGCTCTGCGGGTCCATGACGATCGCCCCGGATGGCAGCGTGCTGCTGGGCGGAAGCCAGGGCATCAGCGCGTACCTGCAACGGCTGCGGCCGGATGGCTCGGCCGACCCGGGCTTCGCCAGCGGCGACGTGAAGATCCAACCTGAACTTCGTACAGGCAATCGCTGCGCCCGCCGGCGGCATGATCTATGCGGCCGGTATTCTTCGCGCTCGGAGCTGTTCGGTGCTCCGGTGTTGCGCCTGCAGTCCGGACGGTACGCTGGATGCCGGTTACGGCCAGGGCGGGATCGCGCAGGTGGCGATCCAGGCGAACCGGCCTGACTACTATTCCATCAATGACCTGCAACCCGGTCCCGGCGACACGCTGGTCGTCGGCGGGACTGCGACGTCGACCTGGACCAACGTGAAAGTGCCGTTTCGTGGCGCGCTTGCTGGGTGACTCCGGCCCGGGCGGTCCCGGACTGCTGAGCCTGCAGCAGCAGAACGGTTTGCCACGGAATCCGGCCAGGTGGCGATCCTGAAGGTCAGCCGTATCGGAGGCAGCACCGGGGCCGTCGCCGTCAGCTACCGGGCGCGTGACCTCACCGACTGTGGCCCCGCCAACCTGGCCGCCGGCGGAGCGGACTACACGCAGGTCGCCGGCCGGCTGACCTGGGGAAGTGGAGACGTGTCCGAGCGCGAGATCACCGTGCCCATCGCCGCGGACACGATCGACGAGCAACCCGAGTACTTCGAAGTGGTGCTCGAGGCCGCGGAAGGCGGCGCCGGCCTGGCCACGTCAGGCGCGGAGGTCGAGATCGCCGGCAGCAGCTATCCCGGCGGGCTCGTTTCGATCGTCGGCCGATGCGTCGATCGCTGAAGGCCTCCGCGGCTACCTGTACCTCGACCGCAGCCAGTACGCGGTCGGCGCCATCTCGGTCACGGTGCGGGTGGCCGGGGGCACCGCCGTACCCGGCACGGATTTCGGCAGCGCCAGCAACTACCAGTGGCAGGATGTCGTCGTCACCTGGGCAGACGGGGAATCCGGCGGCAAGTCCGTGCCGATCTTTGTCCAGCGTGACGATCGCGAGGAGCCGTCGGAAACCGTGCAGTTTGAGCTCGCGGCACCGACGGGCGGCGCGAAGCTCGATCCTGGCTTCAGCCAGGTGGTGGTGACGATCGACGACAGGACTTTCGCGACGTGGCAGTGGCGGTGGCGGCGGCGGCGGCAATTTCGGCTGGCTGGCGACCATGCTGCTGGGCCTGGCTCGGCCTGTTGCGGCGCCGGTCGTCGTGATGACCGCGTGGCCTGAGGCACGGCACGAGCGCTTACAATGGGCGGTGACCGAACCGCCGAACCGTCGCACGATTGCTGCCACAAGCCTGCGCCGGTGGCCGCTCCGCAGGCCTGCTGCCACGGCGATGCGGGCGGCGCGCCGGTTGCGGCGCAGGTGTCGTCGGCTCCGGGGACGGCGCTCTACATCTGCCCGATGTGCCCCGGGGTCGCCAGCGCGGTGCCCGGCCCCTGTCCGCACTGCGGCATGGCGCTCGAGCGCGCGATTCCTGTCGTCACCACGGGTGACGACCCTGAACTGCTCGACATGCGCCAGCGGCTGCGCTGGGCAGTGGTCTTCACGGTGCCGCTGATCGCGCTGGCGATGGCTGGCATGTTCGGCTGGCTGCCCGCGGCGCTGCGGCATGGCAGCGCCGGCTGGCTGCAGCTGGCGCTGGCCACGCCGGTCGTCTCCTGGTGCGGCGCGCCGCTGCTGCAGCGGGGCTGGCATTCGCTGCGCGGGCGCCGCTTCAACATGTTCACCCTGATTGCGCTGGGTGTCGCCGTGGCCTACGGCTTCAGCGTGCTCGCGGTGCTGTTCCCGGCGGCAATCCCGCACGCGTTCCGCCACGGCGACTCGGCGGGCCTGTATTTCGAATCGGCCGCCGCGATCGTCACGCTGGTCCTGCTGGGCCAGGTGCTCGAGTTGCGCGCCAGGCAGAAGACCGGCGCTGCGCTGCGCGCATTGCTCGACCTGGCGCCGCGCAAGGCGGCGCGCATCGAGGCAGACGGCCGCGAAGTGGAGGTGGACCTGGCGCAGGTACGGCCCGGCGACCTGCTGCGGGTGCGCCCCGGGGAAAAAATGCCGGTCGACGGCGTGGTGACCGACGGCAGCGGCGCCGTGGACGAGTCGATGCTGACGGGAGAGTCGATGCCGGTGGACAAGGCGCCGGGCTCGACGCTGATCGGCGGCACGGTCAATGGCACAGGGCGCGTTCGCGCTGCGCGCCGAGCGCGTCGGTGACGACACGCTGCTCGCGCAGATCGTCCGCACGGTGAGCGAAGCGCAGCGCAGCCGCGCGCCGGTGCAGGCGCTGGCCGACCGGGTTTCCGCCTGGTTCGTGCCGGCGGTGGTCGGCATCGCCTTGATCGCGGCGGTCGTCTGGGCGCTGGTCGGCCCCGAGCCGCGGCTGGCCTACGCGCTGGTGGTCGCCGTCAGCACGCTGATCATTGCTTGCCCCTGTGCGCTGGGGCTCGCCACGCCCATGTCGATGACGGTCGCGATGGGCCGTGGCGCGCAGTCCGGGCTGCTGTTCCGCAGCGCTGCGGCGCTCGAGTCGCTGGAGCAGGTCGACACGATCGTTTTCGACAAGACCGGCACGCTGACGCGGGGCCGGCCCGAAGTGGTCGGCGTGATCCCGGTGGAGGGCGTGCCGGAGGCGGAACTTCTGCGCATCGCCGCGAGCCTGGAGCAGGCGAGCGAGCATCCGCTCGGCCAGGCGATCGTGCGCGAGGCGCTGGACCGCGGCCTGCGGCTCGGGCGCAGCTACGGTTTCCAGGCGTTTCCCGGGGCGGGCGCCGCGGGCGTCGTGCAGTTGCGCAAGGTGCTGGTGGGCAACGAGGCGCTGCTGCGCTTCGAGGGCATCGACCCGGGTTCGCTGGCGCGGGAAGCGGGTCACCTGCACGAGCATGGCCAGACCGCGGTCTTTGTCGCGCTCGACGGCGTGCCGATCGGGCTGATTGCGCTGGCCGATCCGCTCAAGGAAGAAGCCTGGGAAGTCGTGCAGTCGCTGCAGCGCGCCGGCCTGCGCGCGATCCTCGTGTCGGGCGACCACGCAACGACCGCGCGCGCCATGGCGGCCAACGCCGGCATCACCGAGGCGCACGGTGGCATCGACCCGGCCGGCAAGGCGGAATTCGTGGCCGAACTGCGTGCGGCCGGGCGCAGGGTGGCGATGGTCGGCGACGGTATCAACGACGCGCCGGCGCTCGCCGCGGCGGATGTCGGCATTGCCATGGGCGCTGGCACCGACGTCGCGCAGCAGACGGCGCAGGTGGTGCTGGTGAGCGGCGACCTGCGCGGCCTCGCGCGCGCGCTGCGACTCAGCGAACGCACGATGGGCAACGTGCGCCAGAACCTGCTGTTCGCCTTTGGCTACAACGCCCTCGGCGTGCCGGTCGCGGCCGGCGTGCTGTACCCGCTGCTGGGCTGGCTGTTGTCGCCGGCGATCGCCGCGGCGGCGATGTCGCTGAGCTCTGTCAGCGTCATCGCCAACGCCTTGCGGCTGCGCCGGGTGACGCTCGACTGAGCGCGTTTGCTACCATCGCCGGATGAGCAAGACCCTCGACTCCAATCCGCGCCGCGACGGCTACCGCATGCCCGGCGAGTTCGAGCCGCACGCCGGCTGCTGGCTGCTGTGGCCCGAGCGCCCCGACAACTGGCGCCTGGGCGCGAAGCCGGCGCAGCAGACGTTCGCGACGCTCGCGGCCGCGATCGCGGCGAGCGAACCCGTGACGGTCGGCGTGTCGGCCGCGCAGTTTGCGCACGCCCGCCGGCTGCTGCCCGCCGCCGTGCGCGTGGTCGAGCTGTCCGCCAACGACGCCTGGGTGCGCGATACCGGCCCGACCTTCGTCGTCAATGACCGCGGCGGAGTGCGGGGCGTCGACTGGCGCTTCAATGCCTGGGGCGGCCTGCAGGGCGGGCTCTACTTCCCGTGGGATCGCGACGAGGCCGTGGCGCAGAAGATCATCGAGATCGAGGGCTGCGAGCGCTACCGGGCGCCGTTCGTGCTCGAGGGCGGCTCGATCCACGTCGATGGCCAGGGCACGCTGATCACGACCGAGGAGTGCCTGCTCAATCCCAATCGCAACCCGGGGCTGTCGCGCGCCGAGATCGAGACGCTGCTCAAGCGCTACCTGGACGTCGAGGTGATCATCTGGCTCGGCAAGGGCGTGCACCTGGACGAGACCGACGGGCATGTCGACAACCTCTGCGCCTACGTGCGGCCGGCGGAGGTCGTGCTGACCTGGACGACCGACCGCAATGATCCGCAGTATGCGATTTCCCGTGACGCCCACGACCGCCTGATGGATGCGCGCGATGCGCGCGGCCGCCGATTCAAGGTGCACAAGCTGCACCAGCCCGGGCCGCTGCACATGACGGCCGAGGAGGCCGCGGGCATCGATGCGGCGGAAGGCACGCAGCCACGCACGGCGGGGCACCGGCTGGCGGCCTCGTACGTCAACTTCTACATCGGCAATCGCCGTATCGTGGCGCCGCTGCTGGATCGCAAGCGCGACACGGATGCGCTCAACCGGCTGCAGGCGCTGTTTCCGAAGCGCGAGGTCGTCGGCGTGCCGGGGCGTGAGATCCTGCTCGGCGGCGGCAACGTGCACTGCGTGACGCAGCAGGTGCCGCTGGCGCGCGACCGCCGGCGATGAGGCTGCAGCGTGGCTGACCGTCGACTCCACGAGGCCCTGAGCGGGCGCCGCCTGACACGCAAGCAGTACGAGCAGCAGCTGCCGCTCCTGCAGGACCGGCTGCTCGACGCGCAGGTCCGCTTGCGCGATGCCCGCAGTCACGCGGCGGTGATGATCGTCACCGGCATTCCGGGCGCCGGTCGCAGCGAAGTGGTCAACGAACTGCTGGCATGGCTCGACCCCAAGCTCGTCACGGTCTTCGGCTTTGGCCGGCGCAACGACGTGGAGCGCGAGCGGCCCGTGCTGTGGCGTTACTGGCAGACACTGCCGGCACGCGGGCGCAGCGCGATCCTGCACGGCGGCTGGTACCAGGAAGCCCTGCTGGCTGCGGCCGGCCTGATCGCCACGCACTCGCCCGATACGCCCGGGCGCGACCTCGAGCGCATCCGGCAGCTCGAGGAGATGCTCGTGCGGGACGGCGTTGCGCTGTGCAAGGTGCACCTGCACGTGGCGCCGGGCACGCAGCAGAAGCGGCTGGAGAAGCTTGCCGCCGACAAGACCACGCGCTGGCGCGTCACCGCCGAGGACCGCTGGCTGGCGCGCCACTACGCGCGTGTCGAGCGCGCCTTCGAGCGCACGCTGGCCGCCACCGACACGCCGCTGGCGCCGTGGGCGGTCATCGACGGCAGCGACCGTGAGCACCGCGCGCTCGAGGTCGGCCGCCGCCTGCTGGCCGCGCTGAGCCGCCGGCCGCCCGCGGGCCGCGCAGCCGCCCGCTGGCGCGCCTGCCCGATCGCCGCCCTGCGCCGGCCGCTGCCGAGCCGCGCGCCATCGCCGTCGCTCGACGACGCCGGCTACGACCAGGAACTCGAACGCCTGCAGGGCCGCCTCGCCCTGCTGTCGCGGCGCAAGCGCTTTGCGCGACACGCGGTGGTGGTGGTCTTCGAGGGCATGGACGCCGCCGGCAAGGGCGGCGCGATCCGGCGGATCACGGCGGCGCTGGATGCGCGCCAGTTCCGCGTCGTGCCGGTGTCCGCGCCGACCCCGGACGAGCTCTCACATCCATACCTCTGGCGATTCTGGCGGCAGCTGCCGCCGCGCGGCAGCTACACCATCTTCGATCGCAGCTGGTACGGCCGCGTGCTGGTCGAGCGTGTCCGCGGGTTTGCCCGCCCGCCCGACTGGCGTCGCGCGTATGCCGAGATCAACGAGTTCGAGCGGCAACTGCATGAGCACCGGGTGATCGTCGCCAAGTTCTGGCTGTCGGTCGGCAAGGGCGAGCAGCTCGAGCGCTTCGCCGAGCGCGACCGCGATCCGCTGAAGCGCTTCAAGGTGGATCCGGAGGACTGGGCCAACCGCAAGCTCTGGAACCCGTACCAGGCCGCGGCGCGCGAGATGATCGCCCGCACCAGCACGCCGCGGCGCCGTGGGTCGTGGTGCCGGCCGATGACAAGCGCCACGCCCGGCTCACGGTCCTGCGCGGGCTGGCTGGCCCGCATCGAGGCGGCGCTCGGATGAGCCGCGAGCAGGCATTGCCGCACGTGGCGCTGGTCAGCGCGCGCGAAGCCCTGGCGCTCGACGAGGACCTGCCGCCGCTGGCCGAGGCGTTGCGGCGGGTGGGTGCACGCGTCGCCACGCCCTGCTGGGACGATCCGCAGGTCGACTGGTCGACGTTTGACGTGGCGGTCCTGCGCTCGACCTGGGATTACGTCGAGCGGATCGTCGAGTTCCGCCAGTGGGCCCGGCGCTGCGCGGCGCAGACGCGCCTGTTCAATCCGCCGGAAGTGGTCGAGTGGAACACCGACAAGCACTACCTGCAGCACCTGCACGGCGCGGGTGTCGCGGTGGTGCCGACGCGCTTCGTCGAGCCCGGCGAAGACCCGGCGCTGGCGCTGCAGTCCTTCCTGCACGGTGGCGACGGCTCGCTTTCGGCAGGCCGGGAACTGCCGTTCGACCAGTTCGTGGTCAAGCCCACGGTCGGCGCGGGCTCGCGCGACACCGCGCGCTACCGCAATGAGGATGCCGCGCGGGGACTCGAGCACCTGGCGCGGCTGGTCGCGACGGAACGGCGCAGTGCCATGCTGCAGCCGTACCTCGCGAGCGTCGACCGGCTGGGCGAGACCGCGCTGATCTATTTTGCGGGCGAGCCGAGTCATGCGATCCGCAAGGGGCCGCTGCTGCAGCTCGATGCCGCGCTGGTGGCCGGGCTGTTTGCACCGGAGGAGATCACGCGGCGCGATCCCGGCGAGGACGAGCGCCGGCTCGCTGCCGCGGCGCATGCCGCCATTCCCTTCGCGGCGCCGCTGTATGCACGCATCGACATGGTGCGCGATGCCGCGGGCGCGCCGGTGCTGCTCGAGCTGGAACTGACCGAGCCGTCGCTGTTCTTCGCGCATGCGCCCGGCAGTGCGGACCGCCTGGCGCGACTGCTGGTCGAGCGCTGCCGCGGCTATGAACTAGAACCAGCCGGACCAGAAGATCCGGAAGACGTCCGCCTCGAAGCTGTAAAGCGCCTCGGTGCCCGGCGCGCCACCGGCGAGTGATGTCGCGGAAATCGTCGTAGTCGAACAGCATCCGGTCGTAGAACAGGTTGATGGTCGAACGCTGGATGCGTTCCCAGCCGAAGCGACGGCAGCTCGTAGGTCGCGCCGACGCTGAACATGTGGCTGGTGAAGGTGCTGAGTTCCTTGTCGCGCGCGAGGAAGTTCTGCGCGCTCTCGCGCGGGAACAGGTCCGAGTAGAAGTCGGCCGCCGACTGGTCATACCAGCGGTAGCCGAGCTCGAAGATCCACTGCTTGCCCCACGGGTGCGTGTATCCGACCGAGAGCGTGTTGGCGTCGATGCCCCAGGTGTCCGTGAAGTAGCGGTACTCGCCATGCACCGCGGCGCGATAGGGCAGGTAGTACCGGGCATTCAGCGAGACGGCATTGCTGGTGCGCGTCCGCGGGTAGACCTCGGGCTGGAACGAGAAGCCGCGCGGGCTCGACTCGTCGAGGAACCGCACCGAGCGGTACGGGTTGTTGAGAAACCCCTCGTCCGTGATGACCTCGTAGTTCAGGCCCATCATCAGGCGCGGCGTCAGGATCTGCTGCAGGCCGAAGCGGTAGTTGCGCCGGTCGATGTCTTCGCTCGAACGCGCTGTCGCCGTTCTTGCGCACTTCGTCCCAGCCCTGGCTGAAGCCGAAGGAGATGGTCGTGAGGTCGCCGAGGATGTCCTGGCTGACATCGAAGCTCGCCGTATTGGCCGTGTAGTCGCTCTCGTCGCTCAGCGTGTAGCTGACGCTGTACTGGGTCTTGCCCTGCAGCAGGTCGAAGCCGAGGCTGCCCTGCGTGCGCTCTTCGGTGTACGGGCTGGCGGTGGTCATCACGTCGATCGAAGCGCTCGACACCATGTCGACGTAGACGTTGCCCGAGACCGAGTACTTCTCGTCGAACTTCTTGCGCAGCAGCACCGACGGCCCGTCGACCGTCACGCCGCCGCCGTCATAGCGGTGGTACAGCACGTCGGCGCGGTCCTCCGGCAGCACGGCCGCGGTTGCGCCGGCTGCCACGAGCAGGGCGCTGCCGAACCAGGCCACGCCGACGCAGACGGATGCACGGACGGAACATCTGCTGTCGCCTCAGTTGCAGCCGCAGCCGCCACCGTGGCTGCCGGTCGCGCCGCGCGCGCCCTCGCGGGCCTCGAAGACGTGGCCGATGTAGGCGCCGGAGACGGGGTCGCGCTCGTTCGACATGATCACGTCGGCGAAGTACTGCCGCTCATACGGCTTCACCCAGGGCTCGACGCTGCTGCAGCCGCTGGCGGCCAGCAGGGCGAGACAGGCGAGCGCGATGCGACTGCGATTGCGCATGGCTTACTCCTTGACCAGGCTGCGGATCATGTCCGCGTATTTCGCCTCGTCCCCCGGCTTGTAGCCGCGGTGGATGTAGCGCACCTGCCCATTGCGGTCGACCAGCACGGAGCTCGGCATGCCCTCGACGCCGAAGCTCCCGGCCACCGCGCTGTCGGTGTCGAACAGGATCGGAAAGGTCACCGGCACGCCCTTGAGCCATGCCACTGCCGCGGCGCTGTCCGGCTCGACGTTGACGCCGAGCATGGTGAAGCCGAGCGGCTCGTACTTGTCGTGCAGTTGCGCGAGCAAAGGCATCTCCTGGCGGCACGGACCGCACCAGGTCGCCCAGAAATTGATCATGACGACCTGGCCCTTCAGGTCCGCCAGGCTGAGCTTGCCGCCGTCACGGGCCGCCAGCGTGAAGGCGGGTGCCGGAGCGCCCGGGTTCACCGCCGCTGCGGCCGGCGGCGCGGCGCAGAGCAGGATCGCCAGCAAGGCCACGATATGGGTCAGGCGCATTGCGATGTCCTCAGAAGAAGGCCGTGAGGCCGAAGCTGGCCTGCAGGTTCTGCGTCGTCTTGTTGCTGCCCAGCAGGTCGCTCTCGAACATGTGGTTGCGCACGTCGAAGTGCACGGCGAGCCAGTCGCTGGCCAGGACGCGGAAGCCCGCGCCGAGCGCAACGGTGAAGTGGTCGTCATCGGCGAAGCGGGTGCTGCCGGCGCCGAGCGTGAAGTAGATCGCGCTCGGCATGGCGCGCGTGCCGCCGAAGAACACCTCGCCCGGCAGGGCATTCCAGCCCAGCGCGAGGTCGTAGTAGGTGAACTGGCGCTGGCTGTCGGTCAGCAGGTCGACCGAGCCACTCAGGTCCTCGTAGCTGGTGCGGCCGGCCTCGGCCGTGCCGATCGTCGCCTCGGCGAACAGGTCCTCGGTGAAGTGGTAGGCGATGCGGCCGCCGTACAGCAGGCTCGAGCCAAAGTCCTCGATGCTGATGGTGCCGACGAACAGTCCCGCCTCGAAGTTCTCGGTGTCGATGCCGGCGGGCTCGACGTCGCGCCGCTCGACGGCCGGTTCGACGACCTGCGGCTGCTGCGCCGGCAGCGCCGACGGATCGGCGGCCGACTGCGCGGCGGCCGTCACCGGCAGCGCAGACGCGGCGGCGATGGCCGTCAGAAGAAGTAGGTGAAGCCCACGGTCCATGCGTCGATCTCCTCGTTCTCGTCGCGGCTCGTGAACACGAC
The DNA here is from genome assembly GCA_963744735.1 of uncultured Gammaproteobacteria bacterium. Lineage (GTDB taxonomy): Bacteria > Pseudomonadota > Gammaproteobacteria > Steroidobacterales > Steroidobacteraceae > RPQJ01. The sequence goes on along the minus strand of CAVUVH010000005.1, from coordinate 297,053 downwards.
GTAGCTGCGGTATTCCGCCTGCAGCAGGAAGCGGTTGGTCAGGAAGCCGCGGGCGCCGATGGCCGCGTACGCGACGCTGTCGGTGCGGTCCTCGGCCTGGACCAGCGTGGCTTTCGGCGACACGGTCAGCACGCCGCCACCGATGCCGAAGAATGGCGACACGCGCCAGGCCGGCATGATCACGTGCGCGATGCCGGCCGTTCCGAGCCAGCCGTTCGAGTAGTCGCCCAGCAGGTGGCTCACGTCCGCCCGCAGCAGCAGGTTCGAGGTCAGCGCATACGCGCCATTCACGGTGACGACGTTGGCGCCGCCGAAGTCGCCGGTGCCAAGGCCGACTTCCCAGTGGTGATCAGTGCGCGCTTCCGGGGTCGGGCCCGCGACGCGCACTTCGGCGCCGCCCGGCGTCAGCGTGCGCTCGAGTTGCGCGCGGTGGACCCAGCCTTCGCGGCCGTCGGCGGTGCGCACCTTGATCCAGTCGGTGCGCTGGCGCAGCAGCTGGATGCTGGAGTTGCGTTCGACGGAGCGCGTGGCCGGGAAGCCGCGGCCTGGTCCCGTGCGCAGGTCGACGTAGGCGTCCTGCACGACCACCGTCGCCGGCGTCTTTGCCCCCCGCGCGTGCGCAGCGTGACCCGCGCAGAGCAGCGCGAGACAGCAGGCCAGCAGGGAGCAGAGTCGGTAACGGTTCAATCGAGCGGCGCCGCGAATGGGTCGTTGAAGTATTGGGCACCGATGTCGGTCCATTCCGAGACGAGCTTCAACTCTGCGGGACTCAGGCGGCCGGCGTGCGTGCCGCCGGGCCCGAACAATGAGAAGAACGTCACAGAGCCGTTGGCGCTGCCGGCGCGCAGCGACGGCGCCACGGGCACCGTGGCGAACTGCGGCAGCCCGGTGACCGGGTCGACGCCGACCTGCACCAGGCGGTCCTGCAGCTGCCCGTTGACCAGTTCCTGCTCGGCATCGGTCGCGAGCAACTCGCGATAGGCATGAAAGTGGGTCGGGACGTCGGCCGAGGGGCCGTCGGTCAGTTCCAGCTGTGCGGCCGGCACCTGGGCGACGCCCGCCGCGTCGCGCGACGTATGGCAGCTCACGCAGGTGTCGTCCCGCGCCACCGAGCCGTCGGCCGCCAGCGTGACGCGAGGCAGGCTCCACAACGGATGGATGTGACGCTCGTAATGGATCGTGATGCGGCAGCCCGAGCGCCAGGAGAGGACGCAGTCGGGCGTCGTCGGCGCCGGCGTCCCGAGGTCCGCGTAGTCGTAGCTGAACGGCGCGTCCGGCGCGCGTCCCGCGGCGACCGGATCGGTCCAGACGTCCGTGTAGCGGATCGCAGTGCTGGGGAGCAGGTCGGCACAGTCGGACTGGCAGCTGATGCGCGCGCGCACCTGCGCCATCGTCTCGCCGAAGTCGGCGAACAGCGCCGGATTCGTGTTCGGAAACGGCACGCCGGTGCCGGGGGCGCCGGCATTCGCCGCCGCGAACAGGTTGCTGCGGCCGTGCGAGTCGGGCCTGTCCGGATCATGGCAGCCGTTGCAGGTGAGTTCCTGGCCGGCGCGCAGCTGCAGCCAGTGGTTGTGGCGCGGCCCGATGCGCCGTCCGTTGGCATCGAGCACCGTCAGCGCAAAGGCGACGTCCGCCGGCACTTTCACGCGCACGGATCCATCGGGCTCGACCGGGGCATAGCCCAGGATCTCGCGCATGCCGAAGGCGCTGGTCACGCCGAAGGCGCTGCGATCGAAGTCGCGCACCTCGTCGTCGGGCAGGCTGACCGCCTTCTCGATGCGCAGGAAGCGAGCGGGCCGTTGCGCGGCGAGCGTCGCCGCGGGATCGCGCAGCAGCGGGATGCCGCCGGGCGCGACATCGGTGCCGGCGATGTCGTAGACGCTGCGGATGTCGATCATGCCGACGCCCTCCGCCTCGAGTTCGGCGTCGAAGTCCACGCCGGCAACCCGATCGAGCAGCACCGCCGGCAGGGGCTGCGGCTGCAGCGCGACGACCTCCGAGTACACGATGCCTTCGGTGGGACTGGTGACGGGCAGTTGCGTGCGCTGGGCCGGGTCGTAGATCCACACGCCGTAGAGCGGCGCAGCGGTGGTCACCGTCCCGGCCGCCAGCCGGTCCGCCGTGCAGGGCACGATCTGCGACGTGGCCGGCGCCGTCGCCGGCTCGAGCAGCCGGCACTGTGTCCAGGTCAGCAACAGCCGGCCGCTGCCGTCCTGCAGCGGAAAGGCCGAGTTGTAGCGGCCGCCGGGCGACGGCCCGGCGATCGTGCGGACGTCGTTGGCGGTCGCCTGCACCTGCGCCGGCCCGGCCAGCACGCCGCGGTTCGGCAGCGTCGGCTGCGTGTTCTCGACGTAGTTGCCGGTGTCGATCTCGAGCAGCTGCCCGCCGAGGTCGGGCGCCTCGAACGGCTGCGCACGGACCAGCAGCCGGCCGTTCGCCATGCTGCGCGGATCGAGGAAGTGGATGTCCTCGCCGTCGGTGCCGGTGGCGTGGCTGCGGGCGCCATACAGCAGCTGCAGGTCGCTGCCGTCCGGCCGCATCGTGTACAGCGTCAGTTCGTCGTGCCCCGGCGCGTGATCCCAGCGGGTGAACGCGACACGCCCGTCCGGCAGCACCGCCGGATCGAGGTCGTGGCTCTGGTTGAAAGACAGCTGGCGGATGCCGGTGCCGTCGGCGTTCATCACGTGCAGCACGAACGCGGGTTCGTTGTTGCTTTCATCCTGCGCAGCGAACTGCGGCTTGCCCTCGTCGAGCAGGATGGCCTTGGATTGCCGCTGCCGCGTCGAGGAGAACACGATGCGGCCGTCGGGCAGGTAGGCCGGGGCGACATCCTGTCCTTCCCGGGCCGCGGTGACCGATGTGATCACCGGGCGCAGCTGCTGGGTCGCCAGGTCGTATTCCCAGATGTCCCAGGTCGGCTGGTCCTCGGGGGCGGCGCCCTCGATCTCCGGCTCGTGCAGTGCAAACACCAGCCTGGTGCCGTCGAACGAAGGCTCGACGTCGCGGACATCGCCCTTGCCCTGCGTGATCGCGGCAGTGATGTTGCGCTCGGCCGACGAGGGCGATGCCCGGTCGCGCAGGAACAGGTCCGCGCCCGGCTGGAAGTCGAGCAGCTCGCGCGCGTCGGGCGACAGCGCGGCGCCGGTCGGCACCGCGCGCTTGACGTAGGCGATCGGGAAGTCGAGCACGACCGGGTCGGGTGACTGGCCGCCGCTCGGCGGCGCACCGCCGCTGCCGTCGCTGCTGGTGCAGGCGGTGAGGGCGGTGCCCGCGAGCAGCCAGAGCGCCGGCTGCCAGAGCGGGAGCCGCCGATTTCCGCCGGAGTATGCAGGTCCACTCATTTGCTTTCCCCACGGCGAGTCCAGGCCTGTGGCCGCCGCGAGGACGTTTTCTCGCACAAGTCGCGGCGCAGGGTGACGTTCGGCCTCGCGTTGTGTGAGGGCGCTCTCACAAACGTGAATCTGGCTTTGCGCCGCAGGGCCCGAGGCCACAGATTCCGTCGCCAAGGCGGCTCAGGCAGTCGCGGGAGGGGCTGAATGTCGCAGACACGCATGATCGAGGCGCGATTCGCAGGCGCATGCCGCGCGGCGGTCGTCGCCCTGTCGCTGCTCTGCTCGGGGCTCGTGGCCACGGCGGCGCACGCGGATGCGCGTTCCCAGGCCAAGCGCATGCACGACCGGCTGGCCGGCGTGCCGCCGAGCGAGGCCGTGCTGGCGTCGATGGCGGGCGACATCGCCGCGGGCCGCCCGACCGATGCCGCCTATACGGCCATGCAGCACCGCGCGTTCTACGACGTGACGCTGAAGAACTTCGCCATGCCGTGGACCAATCGCGACCAGACCGTGTTCGCGCCGCTCAACGACTACGTGGCGACCGTGATCGGCATGGTGCGCGACGACGTGGCGTTCGACCGCGTCCTCTACGACGACATCCTGTACGTCGGCCGCAGCGGGCTCGGTGTGCCGGGGTATTCGCCGGCCGGCAACGACCACTACGCCGCGCTCGAGTCGCAGGGCATCAGCCTCAAGGACAACCTGGTGCAGACGACGCAGTCGGCCGCCAACGGCATCGCGCCCGCGGCGACGGCGGGCGTCATGACGACGCGCGCCGCGGCGCAGGCGTTCTTCGTCGCGGGCACCAACCGCGCGATGTTCCGCTTTACGCTGCTCAACCACCTGTGCACGGATCTCGAGCAGGTGCAGGACACGACGCGCCCGCCGGACCGCATCCGCCAGGACGTGAGCCGCAGCCCCGGCGGCGACAGCCGCCTGTTCCTCAACAACTGCATCGCCTGCCACTCGGGCATGGATCCCATGACGCAGGCGTTCGCCTACTACGACTACGACGAGAGCGCCGGCCGCCTGCTGTACACGGACGGCGTCGTGCGGCCGAAGTACTTCAACAACAAGGACACCTTCCCGGCGGGCTACTCGACACCCGACGATGCCTGGGACAACTACTGGCGCAAGGGCCGCAACTCGCTGCTCGGCTGGGACGACGCGCTGCCCGGCAGGGGCGCCGGCGCCAAGTCGCTCGGCCGCGAACTGGCGCACAGCGACGCGTTCGCGTCGTGCCAGGTGCAGAAGGTCTTCAAGAACGTCTGCTTCCGCGCACCGAGCGACGCGCAGGACCGCGCCACGGTCCAGTCGATGACCGCGAGCTTCAAGGCGAACGGCTACCAGCTGAAGCGCGTGTTCGCCGAAGCTGCCACCTACTGCATCGGCGATTGAGGAGCAGTCCATGGCACCCACGGCAATCAAGCTGTCGTCCGTCCGTGCGCTGGTCGCCGGCCTGCTCATGCTGCTGCTGGCCGCCTGTGGCGGCGGTGCCAGCACGACGGAGAACCCGATCACCTCGGGCGGCAATCCACCGACGTACTCGGGCCCGGCCCCGGCGACGGCCGACGTCCAGGCCTTCAAGCTCAACGTGTGGGACAACCTGAAGGCCGGCAACCGCTGCGGCCAGTGCCACGTCGGCGGCGGGCAGGCACCGCAGTTCGTGCGCCAGGACGACATCAACCTTGCGTATGCGGCGGCCAACCCGATCGTGAACCTCGCCTCGCCGCGCGATTCGCGCCTGGTGCAGAAGGTCGCGGGCGGGCACAACTGCTGGCTCGCGAGCAACGACGCCTGCGCCGACATCCTCACCACCTGGATCACCGCCTGGGCCGGTGTCACGGCCGGCGGCGGCGTGCAGGGCATCGTGCTGAAGGCGCCGGTGATCAAGGATCCGGGCGCGAGCAAGGCCTATCCGGCTTCGCCCGCGCTGTTCGCAGGTACCGTGCATCCGCTGCTCGAGCAGTACTGCGCGCGCTGCCACGTCTCGACGGCGGCAGCGGCGCAGTCGCCTTATTTCGCCTCGAGCGACGTGGACGAGGCCTATGCCGCGGCGAAGGTCAAGATCAACCTCGACCAGCCGGCCCTGTCGCGCCTGGTCGTGCGGCTGCGCCAGGAGTTCCACAACTGCTGGAGCGACTGTGCCGCCAACGCCGATACGATGGAGGCCGCGATCGTCGGCCTTCGCCAACCAGGTGCCGGCGACGCAGGTCGACCCCGCGCTGGTCTTCTCCAAGGCGCTGCGGCTGCCCGACGGCATCGTCGCGAGCGGCGGCAATCGCTACACCTCGAACATGATCGGCCTGTGGGAGTTCAAGACGGGCTCGGGCTCGATCGCCTATGACACCAGCGGCGTCGAGCCGGCGCTCAACCTGAACCTTTCGGGCGACGTGACCTGGGTCGGCGGCTGGGGCATCAACGTGCGCAGCGGCAAGGCGCAGGGCTCGACCGCGGCCAGCCGCAAGCTGCACGACCTGATCAAGGCGACCGGCGAGTACACGATCGAGGCCTGGGTCGCGCCGGGCAACGTGGCGCAGGAAGACTCGCGCATCGTCTCCTACTCGGGCGGCACCACGACCCGCAACTTCATGCTCGGGCAGACCCTCTACAGCTACGACTTCTACAACCGCTCGGCCAGCACCAATGCCAACGGCGATCCGAAGCTGACCACGGCCGCGGCCGACGAGGACCTGCAGGCCACGCTGCAGCACGTCGTCGTCACCTACGACCCGGTCCGCGGCCGCCGCATCTACGTCAACGGCGAGTTCACCGGCGACCTCGACCCGGCCGCGGGCGGCACGCTCGGCGACTGGGACGACACGTTCGCCTTCGTGCTCGGCAACGAGGTCTCGGGCGACCGCCAGTTCCAGGGCGTGTTCCGCCTGGTGGCGGTCTACAACCGCGTGCTGACCGAGCCGCAGATCCAGACCAACTTCCAGGCCGGCGTCGGCGAGAAGTTCTACCTGCTGTTCTCGATCAGCCACCTGGTCAGACGTGCCGCAGGCGTACATCCTGCTCGAGGTCAGCCAGTTCGACTCCTACAGCTACCTGTTCGAGAAGCCGACCTTCATCAGCCTCGACCCGGCGGCCACGCCGGGCTCGATCCCGGTCGCGGGCATGCGCATCGGCGTGAACGGCGCCGAAGCCGACGTGGGCCAGGCGTACCGCACGCTCGACACGACGATCACCGACTCGCAGTACGGTCCGCTCGGCCAGCCGCTCGCGAACATCGGCACCGTCATCGCGCTGGAGAAGGGTCCCGACGCCGACGAGTTCTTCCTCACCTTCGACGTGCTCGGCACGCATCGCAACGTGCGGCTCGATCCGATCCCGCTCGCGCCGGCGCCGCCGGCCGACGTGCAGCGCCCGGCCGACATCGGCCTGCGCGTGTTCGACGAGCTGAATGCGACGATGGCCGAGCTCACCGGCATCGGCACGACCGATCCGGGCGTGGCGGCGACCTACGCGACGATCAAGCAGTCGCTGCCGACGGTCGAGACCGTCGACACCTTCGTCTCGGCACACCCGGTCGCGGTGGCGCAGCTGTCGATCCAGTACTGCAATGCGCTGGTGGAGAGCTCCACGGCCCGCACCGCGTACTTCCCGGGCTTTGACTTCAACGCAGCGCCGTCGACGGCCTTCGCGCCGGCAGGCCGCGCCATCGTGCTCGACTCGCTGGTCGGACGCATGCTGCGGACCAGCGTCGCCACCGAGCCGGATGCCGCCGGCGTGCGCTCCGATCTCGACACGCTGATCACGCGACTCGCCGCCTGCGGCAGTGCCTGCCCGGCCGGACGCACCGAAACCATCGTCAAGGCCAGTTGCGCCGCGCTGCTTGGCAGTGCCGCGACGCTGCTGCACTGACGCGCAGGGAACCGAGGTAAAGCCCATGCTGATCCGCAAGCCGACCCCCCGCGCGCTCGGCCTGAACGAGCCGATCCGCCACGAACAGGCGCACAAGCGCCCGGTGACGCGCCGTGACTTCATCGCCCAGGGCTTCGGCTCCGGGCTCGCCACCGTGATCGGCCCGACGGTGTTCAGCCTGTTCGCCAACCCGCGGCAGGCGGCCGCGGCCCTGTCGCCGGACCTCGAGGCGCTGAAGGCGAGCTGCGGCATCGCCGTGCAGGGCGCCGGCAAGATCCCGTTCATCTGCATCGACCTGGCCGGCGGCGCCAACATGGTCGGCAGCAACGTGCTGATCGGCGGCCCCGGCGGCCAGCTCGACTTCCTCAGCACGGCGGGCTACGGCAAGCTCGGACTGCCCGGCGACATGCTGCCGGGCATGGTCAATCCCGCGACCGGCACCAGCTTCACCGATTCGCGGCTCGGCCTCGCGTTCCACAGCGACAGCGCCTTCCTGCGCGGCATCCTCGATCGGGTCGCGCCGGCCACCGCGGCGTCCATCAACGGCGCCGTGATCGCCGCGCGCTCCGAGAACGACACCGGCAACAACCCGCACAACCCGATGTACGGCATCCACGCGGCCGGCGCCGACGGCTCGCTCGCGACACTGGTCGGCTCGCGCGCCTCGGATTCCGGCGGCAACTCGATGGCGCCGGCGGGCATGATCGACCTGTCCGTGCGGCCGACCAAGGTGGACCGCGCCAGCGACGTCACCGGCCTGGTCGACACCGGCCAGCTCGCCAGCCTGCTGAGCCTCGACGACACCGTGGCGGTGATGGAGGCGATCCAGCGCATCAGCGACCGCAAGCTGCAGGGTGATCGACCCGAAGCAGCCGTGGGCTGACCCGAAGCAGACGACGGTCACGCGCAACGAGGTCGTGAAGGAACTGGTCAACTGCGGCTACGTCAAGGCGGCCGATGTCGTCGACCGCTACGGCGATCCGACCAGCCTGAACCCGGACCTCGATCCGGACATCGTCGGGCCGGGCGGCATCTTCAGCCGCGCCGAGTACGACGGCGACGACGAGTTCCGCAAGACCGCGGCCGTGATGAAGATGGTGCTGTCCGGCTACGCCGGCGCCGGCACGATCACGCTCGGCGGCTACGACTACCATGGCCAGGGCCGCTCGACCGGCGAGCTGCGCGACCTGCGCGCCGGACGCTGCATGGGCGCCTGCCTCGAGTACGCGGCGCGGCGCGGCCTGCCGCTGATGCTGTACGTGTTCTCGGACGGTTCGATCTCGGCCAGCGGCCAGGTCGACAACACCGTCGATGGCCGCGGCAAGTTCATGTGGACCAGCGACAACCAGTCGACCGCCGCCTCGTTCTTCCTGGTCTACAACCCCGGCGGGCGGCCCAACCTGGTCAGCAGCGGCGCGAGCGGCACCGCGCGTCACCAGCAGATCGGCTACTTCCGCGCCGGATGCATCGGTGGAGACGGCGTCCACTCCCGCGGCCGCCAACGTCAACCTGCTGGTCGAGACGGTGGTGCTCAACTACATGGCGCTGCACGGCGAGCAGGGGCAGTTCGCGTCACGCTTCCCGCGCCACGGCCTCGGCAATGCTACGCTGCAGGACAGCCTGATTGCCTTCAACCCCATCGTGAGTGGCCGGATCGGCTAGCGGAGCGTCTTGAACGGTCGAGTCCCGAGCGCCACGTTGCTGCGGTGCCCGCGCTGCGCGGGCACGCTGGAAGGCGAGGCCGCGCTCGAGTGCCACGCCTGCGGCGTCCGCTACCCGCTGGTCGACGGCCTGCCATGGCTGCTGCCCGAGCCGGCGCTCGCGCTGGCGGAATGGCGCGGACGCCTGCACGCGATGACCGCGCACCTGAAGCGCCAGGCCGCCCAGTACCGCGCGGCGCTGCATCCCGGAATCACGCGCGCCGCGACCCGCAACCGGCTCAAGCTGCTCGCCATGGCCTGCTCGGACCACGCGCGGCGCCTGCAGGCCTTGCTGGCGCCGCTCGAGGCGGACGCCGGGCAGGCGACGCCTGCGACCTATGCGGCACTGGCGCCCGCCGTCGCGTCGGCGCAGGGGCTCGCCAGCTACTACGCCAACGTGCATCGCGACTGGTGCTGGGGCGAGGCCGAGAACCGCGCGAGCTGCCAGGCCGTCGTCGACGCGCTCGGACAGGCCAGGCCGCAGCGCCTGCTGGTGCTGGGCGCAGGCGCAGGGCGGCTCGCCTACGACCTGCATGCGGCGCTGCGGCCGGCCATGACCGTCGCCGCCGACATCAATCCGCTGCTGCTCGCGATCGCGCGCCGCATGTACGCCGGCGAGAAGCTCGAGCTGTACGAGTTTCCCGTGGCACCCCGCGATCTCGCGAGCCACGCCCTGCTGCGCACGCTGGGCGCGCCCGGGGCGGCGGCTGCGGGACTGCAGATCGTGTTCGCCGACGCGACCCAGCCGCCGTTCGCGCCGGGCAGCTTCGATGCCGTCGTCACGCCGTGGCTGGTGGACGTGATCGACTGTGATCTCGGCGCGCTCGCCGCGACCGTCAATGAACTGCTGGCGCCCGGCGGGCTCTGGGCCTGCACCGGCACGCTGTTCTTCCAGCAGGCGGACCCGGCGCAGGCGTATTCGAGCGAGGAGGTGCTGCGAGGTCGTGGCGGCGGCGGGGTTCGAGCCGCCCGTGCTGCAGGCCGCGACCCTGCCGTACCTGTGTTCGCCGGCCAGCCGCCATGCGCGGCACGAGGAGGTCGTGACGTTCGCGGTGCGGCGGCTGCGGCGCCGCGGCGCGCGCACCGCGCGTCACGCCGGCCTGGCTCGCGGACGCGCGGCAGCCGGTGCCGCTGCTGCCGGAGGTGGCGGATCACGTGCTCGCGCTGCGGGTGCGCGGCTACGTGGCATCGCTGGTCGACGGCCGGCGTCGCTGGCCGAGATCGCCGCGCGACTGGTCGAGGAACGGCTGTTGCCCCCGGAGGAGGCGACTGGCATCGTGCGCGACTATCTGCTGCGCCTGCACGAGGAGGCGCAGCTGCGACCCGCCCCCTGAGGTTCCCCGATGCGAAGGTTCGTGCTGCTGGCCATGACATTCCTGGCCGCCGTGTCCCCGGCGCGTGCCGAATGGTACGAGCGCGAGGAGGCCATCATGGGCACGCGCATCGCGGTGCAGCTCTGGTCGGACGACCAGGTGCAGGCCGTCAATGCGATCGACGCGGTGATGGCGGACATGCACCGCACCGACGCGCTGATGAGCACCTACAAGCCGGAGAGCCAGCTGTCGGCGGTGAACGCGCACGCGTACGAGCGGCCGGTGCAGGTCGATGCCGACATCATCGACGTCGTCACCCGGGCGATCGAGTACTCGAAGCTCAGCGACGGCGCGTTCGACATCACCTACGCCAGCGTCGGCTACCTGTACGACTACCGCAAGCACCAGCACCCGACCGACGCGCAGATCCAGGCGGCGCTGCCGGGCGTGGACTACCGCGCGTTGCTGGTCGATCCCGACGCCAGGACGATCCGCTTCCTGAAGCCCGGCATGCGCATCGACCTGGGCGGCATCGCCAAGGGCTGGGCGGTCGATCGCGGCGTCGAGATCCTGCGCGAGGCAGGCATCAAGCACGCGATGGTCAGCGCCGGCGGCGACACCGGCCTGCTGGGCGACCGGCGCGGCAAGCCCTGGGTCGTCGGCATCCGCGACCCGCGCCAGCAGGGCGCGGTGGTGGCGCGCATTCCGCTGCAGGACGCGGCCATCTCGACTTCCGGCGACTACGAGCGCTACTTCGAGGAAGACGGGCGGCGGTACCACCACATCCTCGTGCCCGGCACCGGCAAGTCGCCCGATGCGGTGCGCAGCGTGACCGTGATCGGCGCCAACGCCACCCGCACCGACGGTCTCACCAAGACGGTGTTCATCCTGGGCGTCGAGCGCGGCATGGAGTTCATCCGCCGCCAGGGCGACGTCGAGGCGGTCATCGTCGACCGCGACGGCCAGATCTTCTACTCGGCGGGCCTCGAGCCGCCGCGATAGCGGTCCTGCAGCCGCGCGGCCGTCGTTCTGTGACGGATCGCACGGGATTCATGTTTCCTGCGTGACAGCGCACCGGGCGGCAGCAACGATGCCGCCTGAACTCAAGGGCAAACCCGTCGAAAGACGGGGACGCAAAGCCACCGGTCTTCGGGTTGTTCCCATGACAGCGGGGTTGCCAGGTGCAACGCAGGACACTGACATCGAGTGCCCCGAAGGGGGCATTGCGCACAGCGACGGCCGTGGCGACCGCCGCGTTCGCGCTGCTGCCTGCGCACGCCGCGCCTCCGGCGCACGCAGCCACCGCCCCTGATTTCGCCCTCAAGGGCATCGACGGCCACAACCTGCGCCTGTCCGAGTATCGCGGCGAACCCGTGATCCTGCACTTCTGGGCGAGCTGGTGCGGTCCCTGCCGGGAATCCGCCGTGGCGCTCGACCGGCTGGCCCTTGCCGAGGGTGCGGCCGTCGTCGGCGTCAGCCTCGACGGCAGCGTCGACCGCGCCGCCTCCGTGGCCAGCTCGCTGCGACTGACGTCGCCGACCCTCGTCGATGTCGACCAGGCCGTTGCGCGCGCCTACGACGTCGACAAGCTGCCGCTGACGCTGCTGCTCGACCGTGACGGCGCCGTGCGCGGCGCATGGTCGGGAGTGCCGGTCGACCTCGCCGAACTCACCCCGCAACTCGAACACCTGCGCCGCGACTGATGGAGTCCACGAGCATGAACCGCTTTTCTACCCTGGCCCGGCGCGCACCGCGCGTGCTGGCCCTGCTGGCGCTGCTGGCCGTGCCGCTGACCGCAGCGCGGGCCGACGGCGGCAGCGCCGAACTCAAGGCCGTGGACCAGGACGTGCAGACGCTGAAGAAGCAGCTGATCGACCTGAACCGCGACCTGTTCAAGCTCGAGGAGGAACTGCTGTATCCCGCCAGCACCCAGGTCGCGGTGTTCCTGTCGGTCGATGTCGGCACGTTCTTCGCGCTCGATTCGGTGACGCTCAAGGTCGACGACAAGGAAGTCACGAACTACCTGTACACCGACCGCGAGGTGCAGGCCCTGCACCGCGGCGGCGTGCAGAAGCTGTACCTCGGCAACCTCAAGGCCGGCCAGCACGAGATCGTCGCCTTCTTCACCGGCAAGGGTCCGCACGAGCGCGACTACCGGCGCGGCACGACGGTGAAGTTCGACAAGGCCGTCGGCGCCAAGTATGTCGAGCTCCGCATCAGCGACCGCGAGGCCGTCGCTGCAGCCGGAGTTCGTCGTGCGGCAGTGGGAGTGACGGTCCGTCACCGCCCATCGAGTCACTGAGCCCGCCATGCCGCCACGCTCCCGCGCCGTCCGTGTCTACGCGCTCTGTCTCGCGCTCGTGCTCGGCGCGGCCGCGGTGTGGACGGCGCGTGCCGCAGAACCCGGCGCGCGACGCTCCGCCGCCGACGCAGGTGCGCGACCTCGACTACGGCGACGTGCTGTTCCACTTCTTCCAGGACGACTACTTCGAGTCGATCGTCCGGCTCGAGGCCAATCGCGATTTCGGCCGCATGGCGCCGCATGCCGGCGAAGCCGAACTGCTCGCCGGCGGCCTGTACCTGTCGCTCGGCCTGCACACCGAAGCCGGCAGGATCTTCGACCGGCTGCTGGCCGGACCCGTGGCGCCTTCGGTGCGTGACCGCGCGCGCTTCTACCTGGCGCGCATCGGCTACCAGCGCGGCTACCACGAGGAGGCGCTGCGCAACCTGTCCCTGATCCAGCAGCCGCTGGCCGGCACGCTCGAACCCGAGCGGCGACTGCTGGAAGCCAACGTCCTGATGAGCCTGGGGCGTCATGCCGACGCCGCGGCGAAGCTCGAGGCCTGGAACGACACGAGCGGCTGGTCGAACTACGCCCGCTTCAACCTGGGTGTCGCGCTGGTGCGCGCCGGCCAGCCCGAGCGCGGCCGCGTCTTCCTCGACCAGGTCGGCGCGCTGGCGGCGACGGACGAGGAGCAGGCGTCGCTGCGCGATCGCGCCAACCTCGCGCTCGGCTTCGCCATGCTGCAGCAGCCGGGCAGCGGCGATCCCACCGCCGGTGCTGAGCCGCGTGCGGCTGGACGGGCCGTTCACCAACCAGGCGCTGCTGGCGCTCGGCTGGGCCGAAACGAATGCAGGCCGGCCCGAGCGCGCGCTGGTGCCCTGGCTGGAACTGCAGGACCGCAAGCTGCTCGATGCCTCGGTGCAGGAATCGCTGATCGCCGTGCCGTACGCGTACGTCAGGCTGGCGTCGAACGGCCAGGCGGCGCAGCACTACCGCAGCGCCGTGGATGCCTTTGCGAGCGAGTCGCGCCGCATCGACGAATCGATCGCCGCGATCCGCGGCGGCGGCTTCCTCGATTCGATCCTCGCGACCGTGCCCCCCGGCGACAAGCCGGGCTGGTTCTGGCAACTCGACCAGTTGCCGGACGCGCCGCACACGCGCTACCTCTACCACCTGCTGGCGGCGCACGAGTTCCAGGAAGGCCTGAAGAACTATCGCGACCTGCGCCTGATGCAGGCCAACCTGGCGCGCTGGAACGAGTCGCTCGAGGCCTTCGGCGCGATGATCGAAGCGCGCGAGATCGCCGCCGGGCAGCGCGAGCCGCGCCGGCAGCAGGCGCTCGCGGGCACGGACCTCGAGGCTTTCGCCGCGCGGCATCGGGACCTGGGCGAGCAACTGGCCGGCGTCGAGTCGGCGCGCGACGTCGTCGCGCTGGCGACGGACGCCGAGCGCCGGCAGTGGACGGCGCTCGAGCGCATCGACCGCAGCGTCGCCGCGCTGCCCGCGGGTGCGCAGCGTGACGAATATGCGGAGCGCGCGCGGCGGCTGCGCGGCGCGCTGTTGTGGGACATGGACCGTGCCTACAAGCAGCGACTGTCGCAGTCGCAGCGTGACCTGCGGCGGGCCGCGGCAGAGCTGCAGGAAGCGCAGGCCCGCTACGCCGGCGATCGCGCGCGGCGGGCGAACTCGTGCCGCAGAACACGGTGGATTTCGCCGGCTCGTGTCGAGGAGCTGGCCGCGCGCGTCGCGCGCATGACGCCCCTGATCGATGCGACGGCGCTGGCGCAGGAGCGGGCGCTGGCCGAGCTGGCCGTGGCGCAACTGCAGGCGCAGCAGCAGCGCCTCGGCAGCTACGCCACGCAGGCGCAGTTCGCCCTCGCGTCGCTGTATGACGGCGCCAGCAACGGCGGTGGCCGGTGAACGCCGCACGTCTTGGCCTGCTGCTCGCGGCCTGCGCCATCGCGACGGGCTGGTCGGGTGCCGCCGAGAGCGCGCGCAAGAAGCCCGAGCCCACGCTCGGAGCGCTGGCCGGCCGCAGCGCGCCGATCGACCGCTCGCAGGCGGTGCAGGCCGCTCCCGAGGATGCGGCCAGCAGTTACGAGGCCTTCCTGCGGATCGAAGGCGCCGATCCGGCGCTGAAGGCGCAGGCCTTGCGGCGTGTCGGCGACCTGCGGCTGGAGCAGGCCGCCGCGTTGAGCGCCGCCGACGCGGAGTCGGACGCCGCCGCCCAGGCCAGGGCGCGCGAAGCCGTCACCGCCTACCAGCAGCTGCTGCGCGAGCATCCGGACTACGCCGCGCGCGATGCGGTGCTGTACCAGCTGGCGCGGGCCTCGGAAGTCGCCGGCGACAGCGACGCTGCGCTTGCGGCGCTGGACGAACTGGTGGCGCGCCATCCGCAGGGTGCGCACGCCGACGAGGCGCAGTTCCGGCGCGGCGAGGCCTTCTTCAGTGCGCAGCGCTATGCCGACGCCGCGCAGGCGTATGGCGCGGTGCTGGCCATGGGTCCGGCGAGCACCTTCCACGAGCAGGCGCTGTACAAGCGCGGCTGGGCGCAGTTCAAGCTGGGCGAAGATGCGGCGAGCAGCCGCGACTTCCTCGCCCTGCTCGACACGCTGCTGGTGCAGGACGGCCAGTTGCGCGATGCCGCGCAGCTGACGCGTCCGGAACAGGAACTGTCCGACGATACCCTGCGCGCGCTGAGCCTGATGTTCGCCGCCGACGCCGGCGCCGTCTCGCTGCAGTCGGCGCTGGCGAGCCGCGGCCCGGCACCCTACGAATCCCGTCTCTATCGCGCCCTGGGCGACCTGTACGTCGAGAAGGAACGCTTCCAGGACGGCGCCGAAGTGTACCGGTCGTTCGCGCGCCGGCAGCCGCGGGACCCCGAGGCGCCGATCCTGCTCGGCAAGGCGACCGAGGCTTACGGCAAGGCCGGGTTCACCGCGCTGGTGCTCGAATCGAAGCAGGAACTGGTCGAACTCTACGGCCCGCGCAGCGCCTACTGGGCCGAGCGCGGCGCCGGCATCGATCCCCGCGTCAGCGGTGCCGTGCAGGCCAACCTGCTCGACCTGGCGCAGCATCACCATGCGCTCGCGCAGAAGCAGGGCAGTGCCGCCGACCGCGATGCCGCGGTGCGCTGGTACCGCGAGTATCTCGACGGCTTCGACGCAACCGCCGGCGGCGCCGGCCACGCGGCTGCTGCTGGCCGACCTGTTGTTCGAAGGCTCGCGCTACGCCGAGGCCGCCGACGAGTACGAACTCGCCGCCTACCGCTACCCGGGCGCGCCCGAGGCCGGCCGCGCCGGTTACGCCGCGCTGGTTGCCTTCGACAAGGCCGAGGCGACGCTGCCGGAGGCCGCGCGCCCCGCGCTGCGCCTGCGCGCCATCGACTCGGCGCTGCGCTTTGCCCAGGCCTTCCCGCAGCATGCCGAGACGCCGGGCGTGCTGACCCGCACGACCAAGCAGCTGTTCGACCTCGGCGATCGCGAGCGGGCCGAGTCCGTGGCGCAGGCCGTGCTGGCGCTGGGCCCGCGCGCCGACGCCGGCGCAGCAGCTGGTCGCCTGGACGGTGCTCGCGCATACGTACTTCGATTCCAGCCGCTACGCCGAGGCTGAGCGCGCCTACGGCGAAGTGGTCGCGCGGACACCCGCGCACCGATGCGCTGCACGCGGAGAGCGTCGAGCGCCAGGCGGCGGCGATCTATCGCCAGGCCGAGACGCGCCAGGCTGCCGGCGATGCCGCCGGCGCCGTGCAGGACTTCCTGCGCATCGCCAGCGGTTGCACCGGCCTCGCCGATCCGCGCCAAGGCCGAGTTCGATGCGGCCACGCTGCTGCTCGCCGGCAAGCAGTGGAGCGAGGCGGCGGTGGTCCTCGAAGGCTTCCGCCGCACCTACCCGGAGCATGAACTGGCGGCGGACGTCGACCGCAAGCTGGCGGTGGCCTACGTCGAGGCCGGCCAGCCTGCCCGGGCCGCGGCGGAGTTCGAGCGCGTCGCCGCCCGCGAGACGGAAGAGCCGGAAGTGCGGCGGGCGGCGCTGTGGCAGGCCGCGGAACTGCAGCAGGCCGCCGGCGACCGCGCGGCTGCCACGCGCGTCTACACCGACTATGTGCGGCGCTATCCGGTGCCCGCCGGCCCGGCGCTCGATGCGCGGCAGACGCTTGCCGACCTGGCGCGCGACGCCGAACGACGCCGCAGGGCGGCAGCGCTGGCTCGAGGAGATCATCGTCGCCGACCGCGCGGCCGGCGCCGAGCGCACCGATCGCACGCAGTTCCTGGCCGCGAATGCGGCGCTGGAACTGGCGCGTCCGCTGGATGCTGCGGCACGCTCGATCCGCCTGGCCCTGCCGCTGGAGAAGTCGTTCCCCGCCAAGCGCAAGGCACTGGAGTCGGCGCTCACGGCCTATGGCCGCGCCGAGGAATACGGGGTCGCGCAGGTCACCACGGCCGCGGCGTACGCGATGGCCGACCTTTATCGTCACCTCGGCCGCGCGCTGCTGGAGTCGGATCGCCCGCGCGACCTCGGCGGCCGACGAACTCGAGCAGTACGACGTGCTGCTGGAGGAGCAGGCCTTCCCGTTCGAGGAAAAGGCGATCGGCATCCACGAGCGCAACGCACGGCTGGCGGCGCAGGGCGTCTACGACGAATGGGTGCAGAAGAGCTTCGCGGACCTGGCGCAGCTCAATCCGGGCCGCTATGCACGGGTCGAGGCCGCGACGCCGTCGGCAGCGGTGCCCGCGCTGGCACCGGAGACGCGATCCCGCGGCGCAGAACGCGTTCGGCGTCGAGCAGCGCCGGCTCGGCAGGTTCGCGGAGGCCCAGGCCGCGTACGAGCGTGCGCTGGCGCTGGATCCGAACCACGCGGACGCGGAACGCAACCTGGCGATCCTGCACGACCTCTATCTCGACAATCCCACGGCGGCCCTGCCGCATTACGAGCGCTACCAGCAGCTGACGCTGGGCGCCGACAAGGAAGTCACGGCATGGCTCACCGAACTGAAGGCGCGACTGGCCGCCGAGACCCGCACGGCCGAGGCGCAGCCATGAACCGTCGTCCGCATGGCCCGCGTGCTGCTGGTCGCTTGCGCTCTGTGCGCTGCGCCGGCGCGCACGCGGCCGAGCCGCGCGCTGCCAGCGCGCCAGCAGCGCCGCGCAAGGCCGATCGCGCCGTCGATCGCCTGCAGCTCGATGCGACCGCCATCACCGGCACGCGCGAACTGCCCAAGGTCATGAGCATCGTGCCGTGGAAGGCGGCCGAACCGCCGGCCGGTCCCGACCGCCCGCTGGGCAGCCTGATCGACGAAATGCTTGCGCCGCTGGACCGGGACGAGTTCCGGCGCGAGATCCGCTACTACCGCGACCTGACGTCGCCCGACCGTCCACCGAGTCCACCGTTGCAGTCCCCGGAGCACCATCGAAATGAGCACCATCGACCTGATCGTCAACTTCTTCAAGCAGGGCGGGGCGTTTCTCTACCCCATCGCCGCCGTCTTCGTGATCGGCCTCGTCGTCGCCGTCGAGCGCTTCATCTACCTGACGCGCGTCTCGGCCGGCAACCGCCGCCTGTGGGCGGAGCTGTCGCCGCTGATCCAGGCCGGCAACTTCCGCAAGGCGATGGAAGTCGCCGAGAAGACCGATTCCGCGCTGTCGACCATCATGCGCTACGGCATGTCGCGCATCGCCACGGCGCGCCGCCGTGACGACATCGAGAAGGCCATGGAGGAGAGCCTGATCGAGGTGATCCCGCGGCTCGAGAAGCGCACGCACTACCTGGCGACGCTGGCCAACATCGGCATGCTGATGGGCCTGCTCGGCACCGTCATCGGCCTGATCCAGGCGTTCGCCGCCGTCGCGGCCGTCAACCCGGCCGAGAAGGCCAGCATGCTCTCGGCGAGCATCTCGGTGGCCATGAACAACACGGCGCTGGGCCTCGCGCTCGCGATCACCCTGCTGCTGTGCCACATGTACCTCGAGACCAAGACGACCGAGCTCGTCGACAGCCTCGAAGTGGCCTCGATCAAGTTCCTCAACACCGTGGTCGAGCGTCGCGCCCAGGCGCCGCGCCCGGTGGCGGCTGCCGCCGCCGCGACGGCCCGCCCGGCCGCGCCCGCGCGAACTGCGGAGGCGCCTGCCCGCGAGGCCGCACGCGCATGAGGAAGAGCTCGCCCCTGGCGCGGCGGCAACAGCGCAACCACGCGCGTTACCGCGGCCGCAACGACCTGAACATCGTGCCGATGCTGGACGTGATGGTGATCCTCACGTTCTTCCTGATCTTCACGGCCGTGTTCTCGAAGACGAGCGTGCTCGAGGTGAACCTGCCCGGACCGGGGACGCAGGCCGCCACGGACGAGCCACGCTTCGAACTCGAGCTGATCCTGCGCAAGTCAGGCATCGAGGTCGCGGATCGCAACCAGGGCGTGCTGCAGACGTTTCCGGCCGTGGCGGCCGGGCAGGACGTCGTGCAGCTCACGGCGTACCTGGCCGAGCTCAAGCAGAAGGTGCCTGACGTGAGCCATGCGACGCTGCTGGTGGACCCCGACGTGGACTACGACACGATCGTGCAGGTGATGGACGCCGCACGCGTGCGGCAGACGGTCGCGGGCGGCAAGGTGACCCGCGAGCCGCTGTTCCCGCAGATCGCACTGGGAGATGCACCGACATGATCCGCACCGGAATGCGGCGCCACGCGCGCCACGGCAAGGGCGGCAGCGGCGGCCACGGGCCGCTCGCGCTGATCCCGATGATCGACATGCTGACCATCCTGGTGGTGTACCTGCTGGTGCACGCCGCGGACATGGAAATCCTGCCGAACTCGAAGAACATCACCATCCCGCAGTCGATCTCCGAGCAGAAGCCGCGCGAGGCGACCGTCGTCATGGTCACGCGCGACATGCTGTACGTGAACGGCGCGGCGGTCGTGACCGTCGCCGAACTGGGCGCCACCGACGGCCAGGTCAATGAACCGCTGCGCGCCGCGCTCGATGCGCAGGCCGCCGGCCTGCTGCCGGGCTCGGAAGCCAACCGCGAAGTCACGGTGATGGCCGAGAAGTCGCTGCCGTACGCGGTGTTGCGCAAGATCGTCGCCAGCAGTTCGGCCGCCGAGTACACCAAGGTGTCGCTGGCGGTGGTCGAGCGCGAGCAGGCCTTCGCCGGCCTGAAGGGCGCCTGAGGAGTCGAAGCGACATGAGCAGCACCGCCGCCAGCTACAGCAATTTCCGCGTCTTCGACCTGCCGTGGACGCCGTCAGTCGAGGAGGAGCGTCGCTTCCGCCGCATCTTCGGCGCGGCGCTCGGCCTGTTCATCGGCTTCGCGATCGTGATCCCGCTGCTGCCCGACCGGCCGCGGACCGCGGCCACGGCCCCGGCCGTGCCGGAGCGGATCGTCGAGTTCATCCTCGAGCAGCCCAAGCCGAAGCCAAAGCCGGTGGTGGTGCCGCCACCGCCGCCCGTGGTGCAGCCCCAGGTCGAGCGCCCGGTCGAACGGCCGGTGCCGGCCGCAGCCGGTGGTGCAGGCCGAACCCAGGCCGGACCCGCGCAAGAAGGCAGCCGCGTCCGGCCTGCTGGCGATGTCCGACCAGCTGGCCGAACTGCGTGACCTCGACGTCAAGACCAACGTCGCCGGCGAAGTCGCTCAACGCCGGGGCCGGCGAGCGCACGCGCGTCGATCGCTCGCTGCTCACCGCCAAGGTCGGCTCGGGCAGTGGCGGCATCGCGGTGGGCGAGGTCAGCAAGGGCTTTGGCGGAGGTTCGACCGGGCTCAAGGGCAACGCCACGGCCAAGGTGTCGTCGGCCACGGCGGCCGCGGGCGCGGCGGCCGAGGCCCAGCGCTCGGGCAGCAGCGCCAAGGCGGCCCGGACCCGCGAAGAGATCGAACTGGTCTTTGACAAGAACAAGTCGGCGATCTACGCGCTCTACAGCCGCGCGCTGCGCGAGAATCCGGCCCTGCAGGGCAAGGTCGTGCTCGAAGTGACCATCGCGCCCAGCGGCGAAGTGACTGATTGCAAAGTGATTTCCAGCGAACTGGGCGACCCGGAGCTGGAGCGCAAGCTGGTCGCGCGGGTCAAGATGTTCCGCTTCGAGGACCGCGACGTGGCCGTGATGACGACCACGAAACCGATCGAATTCTTCCCCGCCTGAGACACGTTCTGAGGGCATAACCACCCGGCCTTTCCGCCGGCCGGGGGTCGACGTCCCTAGCATTCCACTCCCCGCAAAGCTTCGCGGGGCGAGGAATGCCATGAGCGCCAATATCGTCACGACCCTGCCGCTGGGTCCGCTCGATCCCGAGCGGACCGAACTGCTGCTGCGGGTCGTCGATGGACTCGAACCTGCCACGCTGCAGTGGCTGTCGGGCTTCGCCGCCGGCGTGGCGCACGAGCGCGCCGCTGGGCCGCGCGCCGGGCGCGCTGGCCGCGGGTCCCGCCGCCGGCCCGGTCGCGGCGCCGGCCGCGCGCGCCGAAGCCACGGCCCGCCTCACCATCGTCTACGGCTCGCAGACCGGCAACAGCAAGCGCATCGCCGAACGTCTCGGTCGCGCGGCCGAGGCCGCCGGCCTCGCGGCGCGCGTCTATGCGTCCGGCAACTACCCGCTCAAGGACCTGGCGAAGGAGCGCATGCTCGTCGTCGTCGTCAGCACGCAGGGCGACGGCGATCCGCCGGACGACGCCCGCGGCTTCATGGAGTTCATCGCCTCGCGGCGCGCGCCCAGGCTCGAGCAGCTGGCGTTCTCCGTGCTCGCGCTGGGCGATTCCAGCTACCCGAAATTCTGCGAGACCGGCCGGCAGGTCGACGAACGGCTGGCGGCGCTCGGCGCCCGCCGCATGCTCGAGCGCGTCGACTGCGACGTCGATTACGACACGCTCGCCAACGGCTGGCTCGAGCGCGTGGTCGGCAGCGCGCGCGACACGCTCGGCGCCACGCAGCCGGTCGCGACGGTCACGCGCCTGCGCGCGGCGCCGGCCGAGCCGCAGTTCTCGCGCGACCAGCCGTTCGCCGCGGAAGTCATCGCCAACCAGGCGCATGACCGGCCGCGGCGCGACCAAGGAAGTGCGGCACATCGAAGCTCAGCCTCGCGGGTTCGGGCCTCAGCTACCAGCCGGGCGATGCCCTCGGTGTCTGGCACGAGAACCCGCCGGCGGTGGTCGACGAAGTGCTGCAGGCGTTGCGGCTCGACGGCGGGCAGTCGGTCGAGGTCGATGGCGCGACGAAGCCGCTGCGCGACTGGCTCACGACGGTCGCGAGCTCACGCGCCTGACGCGTCCGTTCCTGGCGCAGCAGGCCGAGCGCTCCGGCGACGCGCGCCTGGCCGAGGTGCTGCAGCCGGGACACGAAGCGGCGCTGCGCAGCACGCTCAAGGACCTGCAGCTCGTCGACGTGCTGCAGCGGCACCCCGGCGACTGGGAAGCGAAGGCTTTCGTGCAGGCCCTGCGGCCGCTGGCGCCGCGCCTGTATTCGATCGCCTCGAGCCAGGAGGCCGTCGGCGAGGAAGCGCACCTCACGGTGGCGCTCGTCGACTACGAACTCGACCGCAAGCGCCGCCTGGGCGCCGCCTCGGCTCACCTCGCCGAGCCTGCAGGGCGAGCAGGCCCGCGCCCGCGTATTCATCGAGCACAACGAGCGCTTCCGCCTGCCCGCCGACACGTCGCGCGACGTGATCATGATCGGCCCGGGCACGGGCGTGGCCCCGTTCCGCGGCTTCCTGCAGCAGCGCGAGGCGCAGGGCGCGACCGGGCGCAACTGGCTGTTCTTCGGCGCGCGGCACTTCCAGAGCGAGTTCCTGTACCAGGTCGAGTGGCAGGACGCGCGTGAAGAAGGGCGTGCTGCAGCCGCCTCGACGCTCGCGTTCTCGCGCGACCGCAGCACGCCGCGCGAGTACGTGCAGGACCGCCTGCGCCGCTCGGCAAGGACCTGTATGCGTGGCTCGAGAACGGCGCGTACCTGTATGTCTGCGGCGATGCCGAGAAGATGGCGCCGGACGTGCATGCGGCACTGGTCGACATCGTGGCGCAGCACGGCGGGCTGGCGCGCGACGACGCGGAAGCCTACGTGCGCCGCCTCGCCGACGAGCGCCGTTACCTCCGCGACGTGTACTGAGAGGACCGCATGACCGAACAATCTCCCGTCGAACGCATCAAGCGCGACAGCCGCAACCTGCGCGGCACGCTGGCCGAGAGCCTGGCCGACCCGCTGACGGGCGCGATCCGCGAGGACGACACAGTCCTGATCAAGTTCCACGGCAGCTACCAGCAGGACGATCGCGACATCCGCGACGAGCGCCGCCGGCAGAAGCTCGAGCCCGCCTACAGCTTCATGATCCGCACGCGCCTGCCGGGCGGCGTCTGCACGCCGGCGCAGTGGCTGCAGCTCGACGCGATCGCGCGCACCTACGCCAACGGCACGCTGCGCCTGACGACGCGCCAGACCTTCCAGTTCCACGGCGTGATCAAGACCGAACTCAAGACGACGATGCAGGCGATCAACGCCGCGCTGATCGACACGATCGCGGCCTGCGGCGACGTCAACCGCAACGTGATGGCGAGCGCCAATCCGGTCGAGACCCGCGCGCACCCGGTGGTCTACGACTGGGCCAGGAAGCTGTCGGAGCACCTGCTGCCGAAGACGCGCGCCTATCACGAGATCTGGCTCGACGGCGAAAAGGTGTCGAGCACGGAAGAGGAAGTCGAGCCGCTGTACGGGCCGACCTACCTGCCGCGCAAGTTCAAGGCGGCGATCGTGGTGCCGCCGGTCAACGACGTGGACGTGTTCGCGCACGACCTCGGTTTCATCGCGATCATCGAGAACGGCGAGCTGCAGGGCTTCAACCTGACGGTCGGCGGCGGCATGGGCGCGACGCACGGCGATGCCGAGACGCACCCGCGCCTCGCGGACGTCGCCGGTTTCCTGCGGCCGGAGCAGCTGCTGGCGGTGGCCGAGGCGGTGCTGACCACGCAGCGCGACTTCGGCAACCGCGCGGTGCGCAAGCGCGCGCGGCTCAAGTACACGATCGAGGATCGCGGCCTCGAGTGGTTCGTGGCCGAGATCACCCGGCGCCAGGGTTTTGCGCTCGAGCCGGCGCGGCCGTTCGAGTTCACGACGCACCGGCGACCGCTTCGGCTGGACCGAAGGCTACGACGGCCGCTGGCACCTGACGCTGCGGATCGAGGCCGGTCGCATCGCCGACACCGAGCTCGGGGCCGTGGCTGACGGGCCTGCGCGAGATCGCCCAGCGTGCACCGCGGCGATTTCCGCCTCACGCCCAACCAGAACCTGACGATCGCCAACGTCGATGCCAACGCGCGCGCGCTGATCGACGCGCTGGTCGTGCGCCACGGCCTCGACCGGCATGCGCGCGCGACGCCCGGTGGCGCGCGACGCGCTGGCCTGCGTGGCGCTGCCGACCTGCGCGCTCGCGATGGCCGAGGCGGAGCGCTACCTGCCGCGGCTGGTCGCAGCTGGTCGATGAGCGCCTGGCGGCGGCCGGGCTTGCGGGCGAGCCGCTGGTGCTGCGCATCACCGGTTGCCCCAACGGCTGCGCCCGGCCCTACCTGGCGGAAGTGGCGCTGGTCGGCAAGGCACCGGGCCGCTACAACCTGTTTCTCGGCGGCGACGGCAAGGGCCAGCGGCTGAACGCGCTGTACCTCGAGAACGTCGACGAGCCGACGATCGTGGCGGCGCTGGATGCCGCGTTTGCCCGCTATGCCGCGGAACGCGCGGACGGGCGAGCGCTTCGGTGATTTCGCCTGGCGTGCGGGCCTGGTCGGCGCGCGCGGCGGCCTGAGCCCGGCAGAGGTCATGAGCATGAGAGCACTGGCCTGGAACCCGGCCGCGGCGCTGCACGAGCCGGCGGTCCTCGACGAAATGAACCACGAGCTCGAGCGCATGGACGCGGCAGGCCGTGTGCGCTGGGCGGTCGAGCACCTGCCCGGCGAGCACGCGCTGTCGTCGAGCTTCGGCGCCCAGGCGGCGGTGTCGCTGCACCTCGTCACGCGCTTCCTGCCGTCGCTGCCGGTCGTGCTGATCGACACCGGCTACCTGTTCCCGGAGACCTACCGCTTCATCGACGACCTGGTCGAGCAGCTCGACCTGAACCTGAAGGTGTACCAGCCGCGCATGTCGCCGGCCTGGCTCGAGGCGCGCCACGGCCGCCTGTGGGAGCAGGGCGTCGAGGGCATCGAGCGCTACAACGACCTGCGCAAGACCGAGCCGATGCAGCGCGCGCTGCGCGAACTGAACGTGCAGCACCTGGTTTGCCGGGCCTGCGCCGTGACCAGGCGCAGACGCCGCCAGCGCATCCGCCCGCTCGAGTGGCGCGACGGCCGCTGGAAGGTGCACCCGATCTTCGACTGGTCGCGACCGCCAGATCTTCGACTACCTGCGCCAGCACGAACTGCCGTACCACCCGCTGTGGCACGAAGGCTACGTCTCGATCGGCGACTGGCACACCACGCGGACGCTGGCCGAGGCCGGCGACGCCGAGGCGACGCGCTTCTTCGGCCTCAAGCGCGAGTGCGGCCTGCACGGCCTCGACGGCTGATGCGATGCGCTATTTCCCGCTCTTCGCCGACCTGCATGGCCGCCGGGTGCTCGTCGTCGGCGGCGGGGCCGTCGCCGAGCGCAAGGTGCGGCTGCTGCTCGATGCGGGCGCCCGCGTGACGCTCGTTGCGCCGGTCGCCACCGACTGGCTGCAGGCGGCGGCGGGCGTCGAGGTGCACGTCGATACGTTCCGTCCGCAGCATCTCGACGGGGTCGTGCTTGCGATCGCCGCCACCGACGACGCGTCGGTCAACGCGGCGGTGGCCAGCGCCGGCCGCGAGCGCAATGTGCTGGTCAACGTGGTCGACGTGGCGCACCTGTCGAGTTTCATCGTGCCGGCGATCGTCGATCGCTCGCCGCTGGTCGATCGCCATTTCCACCGGTGGCGTGGCGCCCGTGCTGGCGCGACTGGTGCGTGAACGGCTCGAGTCCCTGATCGACGGCTCGTTCGGCCCGCTGGCCGGGCTGCTCGAGCGCTGGCGCGCGCGCATCAAGGCGCAGTTGCCAGAGGTCACGGCGCGCCGCAGGTTCTACGAGGCCGTCGTCCGCGGTCGCGTCGCGGACCTGGTGCGCAGCCAGCGACGAGGCAGCCGCCGAACTCGAGCTCGAGCGCACGCTGCAGGCCGCCGACGCGCCGCGCCGCGGCAGCGTGGTGCTGGTCGGGGCCGGCCCGGGCGATGCCGGCCTGCTGACCCTGCACGCGTTGCGCGCGCTGCAGGAAGCGGACGTGATCCTGCACGACCGGCTGGTCACCGACGAAGTCCTGAACCTTGCGCGCCGCGATGCCGACCGCATCTGCGTCGGCAAGATGGCGCGCGGTCACTCGGTGTCGCAGGGCCGTATCCACGAACTGCTGCTGGAGCAGGCGCAGCTCGGCCGCCGGGTCGTGCGGCTCAAGGGCGGCGATCCGTTCATCTTCGGCCGCGGCGGCGAGGAACTCGAGTTCCTGCGCGCGCACGGGATTCCGTTCGAGGTCGTGCCCGGCATCACCGCCGCCGCCGCATGCGGCGCCTATGCCGGCATACCGCTCACGCATCGCGAGCACGCGCAGTCGGTCCGCTTCGTCACCGCGCACTGCGGCGAGTCGATCGACACGCTCGACTGGGCCGCGCT
Source organism: uncultured Gammaproteobacteria bacterium (assembly GCA_963744735.1). Lineage (GTDB taxonomy): Bacteria > Pseudomonadota > Gammaproteobacteria > Steroidobacterales > Steroidobacteraceae > RPQJ01. The sequence continues at coordinate 270,917 of CAVUVH010000005.1, read as the reverse complement.
CGCCCAGGAGCGTCACACCGTTGCGCTGTACATGGGCGTGGCGGGCCTCGACCGCATCGCCGAGCGCCTGATCGCGCACGGTCGCGCGGCGGCAACCCCCGTGGCGATCGTCGAGAACGGCTCGCGGCCGGAGCAGCGCGTGATCCTGGCAACGCTGGCGGAGCTCGGCGAGGCAGGACGCGCCAGCGCCGTCGCTTCGCCGGCGCTGGTCATCGTCGGCGAAGTGGCGTCACTGGCGGGCGGACTGCACTGGTTTGGCGCGGCGCCGGTGGCCTGGCGCGAGTGCCGCGTCGCCGCCTGAGCCGGCGGCTGGCAGCGCAAGTTCAGTCGAGCTGCCAGGTCAGTTCGGCGAAGACCGCGCGCGGGCGCCCCGGAAAATAACGGTAGCTGCCGAAGGCGAAATCCGCACGGTCGGCGTAGGCGCGGTCGAGCGCATTGGTGACACGCAGCACCGCCGTCCACCCCGGCAGGAATTCCCAGCGGGCCCGCAGGTTCAGCAGTTCATGGCCCGGGTAGCGATGCGCGTTGGCCGCGTCGACGAAATAGTCCCCGACCACCTGCCACTCCGCCTCGGCCGCAAGCGTGGGTCGAGGCGCGTACTCCAGCGCCGCACGCAGCAGTTCGCGTGGCGCGGTATCGATGTCGTTGCCGGCGGTGATCGTCTCGCCGCCTTCCACCGCGCGCGAGAAGCGGTAACGATGACGGGCGTAGGTGCCGCCGAGGCTGGCGCGCAACTGTCTCGAGCGCCTGCCACGACAGCTGGTACTCGATGCCCTCGTGCGAGGTGCGCCCGTCGCTGACGTTGTAGCCGCTGGATTCGCGCAGGATGACGTTCGACTTGCGCATGTCGAAGCCCGCGAGTTCCGCGCGCCAGTCGCCGCGCGCCAGCTTGAGGCCGAGCTCGTAGCCCTCGATGCGCTCGGAATCGAGGTCGGCCACCGACTGGCCGCGCTGCAGCCGGTACAGTTCGGTCATCTCCGGCGGGCGAAAGCCGACCGACGCGTTGGCGTACAGCATGAGCCCGGCCGCGGCGTCCCAGCGCACGGCCAGCTTGGGCGCTGCGTTGACGAATGAATCCCGGCGATCGGCGGGCCGCGAAAACAGGCAGTCGGCGGGACTGCAGGGCACGTCCGTTCGCGTCGGTGTTGCCGGCGAGCATGCGGTTGTCGTAGTCGTAGCCGACGTATTCGAGCCGCGCGCCCGCCGCCACGTGCAGCACGGGCGTCAGCGCGTACTCGGCCTGCGCGTAGCCCGCGGCGACACTGGGAAACGACGCCGTAGTCGTAATGCAGTCCGGTCGGGCGGATGCCCACGGTCGGGCCGGCCTGGTCCTCGACCAGCCAGGAGTCGGCCCATTCCAGGTCGAGTCCGGTCACCAGCGACAACCGCTCGTGCAGGCGCCAGTCGATGCTGCTGATCAGTCCCGCGCTGTCCTGGCCGTTGCGTTCGAGCGGCTGGCCCAGCAGGAAGTGCTGCAGGAACTCCATGCGCGAGCTGCGCAGGTACGGCCGCAGCTGCAGGCGTGCCCGGCCACGCCGTCGCCGGCTCCAGCAGTCCCGTCAGGCGCACGGCATGGGCATCGCGATAGGCCTCCGGGTTGGGGTTGCTGCGGCTCAGGTCCGGGTCGCGATACGCATCCTTGCCGGTGATGAAGCCAGCCGTCTCCTGGTCGAGGATCGTCGCGGCCAGGTCGATGCGTGATGGCAGCGTGCCGCCGGCACCCAGCGTGACGGTGGCGTTGAGCTTGCCCTCGTCGAAGCCGGAGTCGGCGCGCCAGCCGCCGTCGTGCGTATAGAGCGCCTTGAGGGCGGCGCCCGCCGCTTCGCCGTTGCGCGCGGCGACGAGGCTCGCGCGCAGGTAGTCGTCGGGGCCGGCGCCGAGCCCCAGCCGCCAGTCAGGCAGCCGCTGCGGGCGCGTCCTGCAGCACGTTGACCATGCCATGCACGGCGTTCGAACCCTGCAGGGCGGTGCCGGTACCGCGCAGCACCTCGATCGCATCGGCCTGCTCGGTGTTGACCTCGAGCAACTCGTTGACGTTGCAGAAGCCCACCGGGCGGATCGCGATGCCGTTCTCCAGGAACAGGAAGGCGCCGCACGATCCGGCGCCGGTCAGCACGGGCGAACGGATCGCCGTGAGGCTCTCCTGGCCACTGCCACGCTGCACCATCGCGCCCGGGACGCGATTGATGACCTCCGAACTGTGCGTGGCCCCGACCAGGCGGATCGCATCCGCGCCGACCCGGTCGATGCTGAGCGGCGTGGCGATCGCCGCGACCGCCTGCCGCTGCGCCGTGACGACGATCTCCTCGAGTCCGCTGCCATGCACCGGGCCCGCCAGCACGGCCAGGGCCGCCAGCCCGGACCACGATGACCGGGCGGCACTACGGATCGATCTTGCATTCGGCAGTGGCATGGGCGTGGCGGGCGGCAGCTGGGCGCGGCCGGGCCGCGGTCCGCCATTATCCCTGAGACAGGCTCCGCGGTGCGGCAGCAGGCGTTTGCTACCATCGCGGCACTTCCTGGAGTGGCCCATGCGCATCGCAATTCTTGCCGGTCGTCGGTTTGCATGGTCGGCGCGTGCTGGTGGCCTGCGGCTGGGCGGCGCTGCTGCCAGCCATGGCCGCTGTTGCGCCGCCGACGCCACCGTGGCGACGGCCGAGTCCGCCGCCGAATCGCCGCCGGCCCGTCCCCGCATCGGGCTCGTGCTGAGTGGCGGCGGCGCGCGCGGCGCGGCGCACGTCGGGGTCATCCGCGCGCTGGAGGAGCTGCACATCCCGATCGATGCGATCGCGGGCACCAGCATGGGTGCCGTCGTCGGCGGGCTGTACGCGGCGGGTCTCAGCGGCGAGGAGATCGAGCGGGTCTTCAATGAACTCGACTGGCAGGAAGCGATCCGCGACCGCGCGCCGCGCCGCGAGCTCGCCTACCGGCGCAAGCAGGACGATCGCAACATCCTCGCGAAAGGCGCGCTCGGCGTGAACGCCACGGACGGCGTCGTGCTGCCGCTCGGGCTGGTGCAGGGGCACAAGATCACGCAGGTGCTGCGCAGCGCCACCGCGCGCGTGGCCGACGTGCAGGATTTCGACCTGCTGCCGACCCGCTTTCGCGCACTGGCCACCGACCTGGAATCGGGCGAGGCCGTGGTGCTGGGCCAGGGCGACCTCGTCACCGTCCTGCGCGCGAGCATGTCGGCGCCGGGCGTGCTGACGCCGGTCGAGATGGACGGCCGGCTGCTGGTCGACGGCGGGCTGGTCGACAACCTCCCGGTCGAGCTCGCGCAGAGCATGGGTGTCGACCGGCTCATCGTCGTCGATGTCAGCTTTCCACTGGCGAAGCGGGACAGCTTCGGTTCGGCGTTCGACATCACCAACCAGATGATCGGCATCATGGTCAGGCGCGGCACGCTGCAGTCGAAGGAGCACCTGCAGCCCGGCGACGTGCTGATCGAACCCGACCTGGGGGCGATGACTGCGCTGGAATTCTCGCGGATGCCGCAGGTGATGGCGGCAGGCAAGGTGGCCGCCCAGGCCGCGGCGCCGCGTCTTGCGGCGCTGTCCGTGCCCGCAGACGACTATGCCCGCTTCCTCGCACGGCGGACGCGTGCCGCGGAGCCCGAGGTGCAGCTTGCGTTCGTGCAGCCCAGCGCCCGCGCGCAGCCGGACGCGCGCCGCATCGAGGCGGTGTTCGGCGATCTCGCCGGCCAGCCGCTCGACACGCCCGAACTGCAGGAGCGGCTGGCCTCGCAATACCGCCTGGACGATTTCGAGTCGGTGGACTACCGGGTCGTCCGCGATGCCGCGGGTGCGCGCGGGCTCGAGGTGGACCTGCGCCGCAAGTCGTGGGGCCCGGCGTTCCTGCGGCTCGGCGTCGGTGTCGAGAACGAGTACGAGGGCGGCGCCACCGCCAACGCGGCGGCGCAATTGCGGCTGACGCACCTCAATGCGCTGGATGCCGAGCTGGTGCTGGACGCGCAGATCGGCGAGGAGCCGCTGCTGCGCGCGGAGCTGTACCAGCCACTGTCGCTGCGCATGCCGATCTTCGTCGCGCCGGCGGCGCGTTACGCCGAGGAGACGCTGCAGCTCGTGTCGCCGCAGGGGCAGCGGCTTGCCCGCTACCGGGTACGCGAAACCGAGGCCTCGCTTGCGGTCGGCGCCGGGCTTGGCAACTGGGGCGAAGTGCGGGTCGGACTGCGTGCCGGCGATGGCAGCAGTCGCGTCATGATCGGCGATCCCTCGCTGCCGACGGGCGAGTTCGACCTCGGCGGGGCGTTCGTCCAGTTCGGCTATGACCGGCTCGACAGCGCCTACTTCCCGAAGGCCGGGCAGGCGTTCCGCGCGAGCTGGCTGGCCGACCGCGAGTCGCTCGGCGCGAGCGGCGATGCCGACATCCTGCGGGCTTCCTGGCAACTGGCGCGCAGCCGCGGTCGCTACAGCCTGGTGTGGTCGATGGACGGCGGCTCGGCGCTCGACGACCGCGTCGTCTCGCCGCAGGAACTGTTCCGGCTCGGCGGCCTGTTCGACATTTCCGGCCTGACCCCCGATGCGCGCGTGGGCACGCAGTTCGGCATTGCGCGCGCGATCCTGTATCGGCGCATCAGCCGCGGCGGCACGGGCTTCTTCGAGTTCCCGGCCTACCTCGGGGTCTCGGCCGAGGCCGGCAACGTCTGGGCCACGCGGGATGACGTCGACTTCGGCGACCTCGAGACGGGTGGCAGCCTGTTCCTCGGGGCCGAAAGCCCGTTCGGGCCGGTGTACCTGGCCGCCGGCCTGGCGAGCGGCGGCGAGCGCGCGTTCTACCTGTACCTGGGCAAGACGTTCTGACGCGCGGGCCAGACCTGAGCGCCAGACTTGAGGGCCAGGCGCGCCGGCATCGGGCTAAAATGGCGCCGATCCGGAGAACGCCATGTCCATCGCCCATGACCACAACCTGCGGCAGCCGCTGCCCGAGGCCCGTCCCTTTGGCCTGCGCCTGCGGGCCCGCCGCAACGATCCGTTCCGGCATCTCGTCGGCGACGACTGGAGCCGCGAACACTGGTTTGCCACCCGCGCCGAGCGCGACGCGGCGCTGGCGCAGATGAGCGGCCGGTACGTGTACTTCCGGCCCGGCGATGCGCCGAGCCTGGAGTTCGAAAAAGTCGATCCCTGACCCCGGGCCGCCCGGCGGCCGGTTAAAGTACGCGGATGAACTGGATCGGACTTTATCTCGGCTCACTCGCCGCCGCGCTGCTCGCGATCCTGCCGATCGTGAACCCGTTTGGCGCCGTGCCCCTGGTCATCTCCGCGTCCGGGCACCTGCCCGAGCAGGAGCGGCTGCGACAGATCCGCCGCGCCTGCGTCTACACGTTCTTCCTGATGGCCGGATTCCTGGTGGCCGGCGGCCTGATCATGAATTTCTTCGGCATTTCGCTGCCCGGCATGCGCATCGCGGGCGGGCTCATCGTGGCCTTCCTCGGCTTCCAGATGCTGTTCCCGAACCCGATCTCCGACAAGGAGGCGATGACCAAGGCCGCCGGCGAGAAATACGACATCGCGTTCACGCCGCTGGCGATGCCCGGGCTGAGCGGCCCCGGCACGTTCGCGGTCGTGATGAGCCTTTCCTCGCAGGCGGCGTCGCACCATGGTGCCCGCAGCATCGTCGACTTCCTCGGCGTGCTGACCGCCATCTTTCTTACGGCGCTGCTCAGCTGGTTCGTGCTGCGCGGCGCCGAGCGCGTCAACCGCCTGCTGGGCGCCACCGGCATGGTCGCGCTGACGCGTCTCACCGGGTTCCTGATGATTTCGATCGGCGTGCAGTTCCTGATCAACGGCCTGACCATGATCCTGGACGACCCCGCGTTCTGGAGCGGGCTGGCCGAAGCGATCCGCGCCGGCTAGGAGATTTCGACGATGTTTTCCCTGCGCAAGAAGAAGCTCGACCTGCCCACCGCCGAGGAAGCCCTGCCGGGCCGCGCCCAGCGCGTGACGGTGCCGGCGGCGCATTTCGTCAGCGGTCATCGGCTCGAAGCGCCTTTTCCTGCGGGGATGCAGCTGGCGCTGTTCGGCCTTGGCTGCTTCTGGGGCGCGGAGCGCAGGTTCTGGACCACGCCGGGCGTGTACAGCACCCAGGTCGGCTATGCGGGCGGCCGCACGCCCAACCCCAGCTACGAAGAAGTCTGCACGGGCTACACCGGGCACAACGAGGTCGTGCGGGTCGTGTTCGACCCGGCCGTCGTCAGTTACGAGCAGTTGCTGCGGATCTTCTGGGAGTCGCACGACCCGACGCAGGGCATGCGCCAGGGCAACGACATCGGCACGCAGTACCGCTCGGGCATCTACGTCTACTCGGCCGGACAACGCCGGGCGGCTGAGCAGAGCGCACGGGACTACGGCGAACGCCTGCTGGCCGCGGGCTACCCGCCCGTCACGACCGAGATCCTCGATGCGCCGGAGTTCTACTACGCCGAGGACTATCACCAGCAATACCTGGCGAAGAACCCCGACGGTTACTGCGGGCTGGGCGGGACGGGCGTGTCCTGTCCCGTGGGGCTGCCGGCCGCGTCGGGTTGAGCCGGAGTCAGCCGGCCGGCGGCGGCGCGCCCGGGTTCGGGTCTTCCATCGGGTAAGTGCGGGCAGGCTCGTCCGACGGCGCTGGCGCCGGGTCGGGCTCGGGTGCTGGCGCGGGTGTGGCCGGCGTCGCCGCCGGGGCCGGCCGACTGGAGCCGCGGCTGGTCGCCCGGGTCAGCGCTGCCGTGAATTGCTGGGCGGCCGCCGGCACGTTGCTCACCTCGCCCTGCAGGATCTGCGAGGCCAGCACGCCCGAGATGCCATAGGCCGACTCGTTCGCGCGGCGGTCGATGGCGATGACCGTGCCGTCGAGCGCAACTCCCGCAAACAGGCCGGCATTGCGCGAGTAGGACAGCACCTGCGCGCTGAAGGTCGCGTCGGTGGCTGCGGCCGAGGCACGGCCGATGGGGCCCGCGGCCACGCTGGCATCGGCGCCGAGCGTGACCTTGCCGCCGGCGATGCCCTCGACGCTCTGCCGCGACATCAGCACCAGCACGACGTCGGTCGATTGCACGCCGACCTGGAAGCCGACGTTGACCCCGCCCAGCGTCACGAACGTCGGCAGGCTCCAGCTGCCATCGGGATTGCGCACCGCCATGACGCCCTTGCCGCCGCGGCCGCCGATCGTCAGCGCCACCTTGACCACCGACGGCACCACCACCACGCCGTACGCGCGGTCGAGCAGCCAGGTGGGGATCGACTGCTCGGTCAGGTCCGCAAACGACTCGAACACGCGCTGCGACTCCTGCAGGCGCTGGTCGGTTCTGGAGTCCGCTGCCGCCGTCGTTGGCAGGGCGACGGTCAGGGCGAGCAGCAGCGACAGGCACGAGGCGAGGAGTCTCTTCATGACGGTTGTTTGACCTGCAACAGGGGAACGGTGATGCGGAACTCTAGCAGATGACGCGACCCGACCGGTTCGCGGCCCGGCGTCGTGGCGCCCGGCGCGCTAAGCTTGCCACCCGACCGCGCCAGCGGGCCGGTCGCACCAATGCAAATGAAAATCGTCGACGCGCGCATGGGAATACTCCGCCACCGCCATTGGGCCGACGACTGGCACTGGCCTGCGTGGTGCTGGGCAGCCCTGTGCTTGGGCGCGCACAACCGGCGGAAGTTCCCTTCGACCCGCTCGACCAGGACGTGCTCGCGGCCGATCGCGAGTTTGCCGCGCTTGCCGCCGAGGCAGGGCTGCGGGTGGCGCTGGAGCGTTTCCTGGCCGCCGACGCGGTCCTGTTCCGGCCGCTGCCTGTGCCGGGCCGCGATTGGCTCGACGCCAACGAGCCACCCAGCGGACGGCTCGACTGGCAACCCGCAGTGGTCGAACTGGCCTGCGACTCGAGTCTTGCCGTCACGTTCGGCACCTGGCGTTACCTGCCGCTCGACGGCCCGCTGTCCGGCGAAGGCGTGTACCTGACCGTGTGGCGGCGTGTCGCCGGGGGCGACTGGCGCATCGTGCTCGACCAGTCGCTGAGCACGGATTCGCTGCCGGCGCGCATCGCGCTGGAGCCCGGGCGGACCTGCACGACATCACAGGAAGCCGCCGCCGAGCTGTTGCGCGCCGATGCCAGGAGCAATGGCGCCACGCGCAGCCTGGCCGGTGCACCCGCGCCGCGTGGCGGGCTGCGGGGAGTGCCGCAGGGACAGGTGCTGGGCGATGCCGGCGCCGACCTGGCACTGACCTATGGCGAGTTCGTGACGCGCAAGCCGCCGCGCGGCCAGGCCCCGGCGAGGCTGGCGATGTACGTGCGCGTCTGGCAGCGGCAGGGACCGGACGACTGGCGCGTGGCGCACGAGTTCGTGACGCCGCTGGCCCCCTGAGCACGGGTCTCAGGCGGCGCCCGACGCCCGCAAGGCCGCGATCGCGTCGTCGTCGTAGCCCACTTCGCGCAGCAGCGGCGCGGTGTGCTCGCCGAGCGACGGCGCCCGCGTGCTGGGCAGCCGTTTGCCGTCGAGCTTGATCGGGTTCGCGAGCACGCGGTAATCCGCCTGCGCCGGGTGCGGCAGGTCGCGCAGCATGCCGATGTCGCGCAGGTACGGGTTGTCGAGCGCCTGCGGCAGGTCGTACACGGGCGCCGCGGGCATGGCTCCCTGCAGCCGCGGCAGCCACTCGGCCGTCGTCGCCTGCGCGAACACCTCGTCGAGCACCTGCGTCAGCGCATCGCGATGGGCGCGCCGCGCCTCGACGGTGGCGTAGTCCGGGTGCTGGGCGAGATCCGGCCGCGCGATCGCCTCGAGCAGCGCGAGCCAGAACTTCTGCGTCATGCACATGATGAAGATCCAGCCATCGCGCGTGCGCTGCAACTGCACGGGCACGGCGGAAGGGTGCGCGCTGCGCGGCAGGCGCTCGGTCCGGTAACCGGCATTGAGGTACCACGCGCCCGGATAGGTCAGCTGGTGCAGCGCGACGTCGAACAGCGACACGTCGATGTCGTGGCCGCGGCCGCTCCGCAGCACGCCGATCAGCGACGACAGGATCGCGACCGCCGTGGTGATGCCCGTCATGTAATCGACGATGGACAGTCCCATGCGTGCCGGCGGGCCGCCGGGTTCCCCGCTCAGGTGCAGGTAGCCCGCCTCGGCCTGCATCAGGTAGTCGTAGCCCGGCCAGCCCTTGCGTTCGTTGTCGCGGCCGTAGGCCGACAGGTGCGCGCACAGCACGCGCGGGTTGCAGGACTCGAGCGCCGCGTAGTCGAGGCCGAGCTTCTCTGGCTGGTCGCCGCGCAGGTTGTTGAGCACGACGTCGGCCGTTGCCGCCAGCTTGCGGAAAGCCGCGCGTCCGGCCGGATGCTTGACGTTGAGCGTCACGCTCTTCTTGTTCAGGTTGAACGCCTGGAAGAACTGGCTGTCATGCTCGCCGAGGAAGAACGGGCCCATGGCGCGCGTCGCGTCGCCGCCCTGGTCGAGACTCTCGATCTTGATGACCTCGGCGCCGAGGTCGGCCAGGTACATCGAGCCGAACGGGCCTGCGCCGAAATTCTCGAAGGTCAGGACGCGCAGTCCGGCGAGTGGCAGCGGGCGGGTCATCAATCGGTGCCTCGGGTCGGGCGCATGGCGCTTCCCCCTCAGGACGGGGAGCAGCCATGGCGCGGCGGTCTAGCACCGCAACGAGCGCGCGTTGCCGGGCGCCCGGCGATGCCCGTCCGTGTTGCCGCGCAGCAACACGGGAGGGGTCCGGGTCTGCTAGCATTCGCATTCCCGAATCCCAGCGATTCACTGCCGCCGCGCTCCGGACGCCCAGACGCCTTTTCACGCCCCGCGGTCATGGCACGCAAGGACATCTCTTTCACGGCGAAGGACGCGGCACTGCGCGAGGACGTGCACGTGCTCGGCCACCTGGTGGGCGAGATCCTGCGCGACCAGGGCGGCGATGCGTTCTTCGACGAGGTGGAAGGCGACCGGCAGGCCGCGATCCGTCGCCGTGACGGCGACTCCGATGCGGCCGTCCAGCTGGTGGTGCGCGCCGACAGCCGCGCCGCCGACGAGGCCGCCGAGCTGATCCGCGCGTTCACCACCTGGTTCCAGGTGGTGAACATGGCCGAGAAGGTGCACCGTGTGCGCCGCCGCCGCCAGTACCTCAACGACAGCAGCACGCACCAGCCCGGAGGGCTGGCGGACTGCTTCCAGACCCTGAAGAACCTGGGCTACAGCCTGGAGCAGGTGGTGCAGCTGCTCGGCCAGCTCAGCATCGAACCGGTCTTCACCGCGCATCCGACCGAGTCCACGCGCCGCACGCTGCTGCGGCAGCAGCAGCGGGTCGCGCGCCTGCTGACGACGCGCCTCGATCCCACGCTGACGCCGGTCGAACGACGCACCACGCTCGAGCGCATCCGGTCCGAACTCACGACCGGCTGGCAGACCGCCGACAACTCGCGCGAGAAACTGACCATCGCCGACGAGCGCGAGCACGTGCTGTTCTTCCTCGTCGAAGTCGTCTACGACGTCATCCCGGCCTTTTACGAGGGCATCGAGGATGCGCTGGTGCTGATCTTCGGCGCCGCGGCGCGCGCCGCCAGGGTCCCGGAGATGCTGCATTTCGGCTCCTGGGTCGGCGGCGACATGGACGGGCTGCCCGACGTGCATGCCAAGACCATCCGCGAAAGCTGCGCCCGGCACCACGCGCTGATCGTCAACCGCTACTTCCTCGAGGCGCAGCGCCTGGCCGAGAAGATGAGCCAGAGCGAGCGTCGCACCCCCGGAATACCGCAGGCGCTGCGCGACCGGATCGAGCACTACAAGTCGGTCGTGCCGGCCGCGCGGGCCAGCACCCCGTCGGGCCACGACGAGATGCCGTACCGGGTACTGCTCGGCCAGGTCGCGGAACGGCTGCGGGCCACCTACGACCACCGCTCGGGGCAGTACGAGCGCGCGGAACAACTGCTCGACGACCTGGAGCTCATTGCGCGCAGCCTGGAGGCCAACCGTGGCCGCAACGCCGGGCTGTTCCTGGTCCGCCGCTTCCAGCGCCGGGTGCGCACTTTCGGCCTCCACCTGGCGACGCTCGACGTGCGGCAGAACGCCGAGGTGCACCGGCAGATCCTGGGCCACGCGCTCGACGAGCCGGACTGGGACAGCCGGCCCGCGGCCGAGCGGGTTGCGCGGCTGCGCGAGGCGCTCGAGCGTGACGAGTCGCCGCCGCAGGTGCTGGAGGCCGCCGGCAAGCGGGCGCTCTGGGTGTTCGAGGCGATGGAGTACTGCCGGCACCGCTATGGCGAGGCGGCGATCGGTTCCTACGTCGTCAGCATGGCCCGCGACATCGACGACGTGCTGTCGGTGCTGCTGCTTGCGCGCTGGGCGGGCCTGCTCGACAGCGAGTCGGGCCAGGTGCCGCTGGACGTCGCACCGCTGTTCGAGTCGGTGGGCGCGCTCGACGCTGCCGGCGACACGCTGGCGCGGCTGCTGGCCGACCCGATCTATCGCGCGCACCTGGCCGGACGCGGCCAGCGCCAGGTCGTGATGATCGGTTACGCCGACAGCAACAAGGAGTCGGGTATCGCGTCCTCGCGCTGGCTGCTGCGCCGGGCGCAGGAGGCCATGCTGGCGGCTTGCAGCGCCGCGGGCGTGCAGCTGCTGGTGTTCCATGGCCGGGGCGGTTCGATCAGCCGGGGAGGCAGCCGCACGGAGGCAGTCGTGAGCGGCCTGCCCGCGGCGGTGGCGCGCGGCCAGCTGCGCGTCACCGAGCAGGGCGAGACCATCAACGACCGGTACGGGCTGGAGCCGATCGCACTGCGGACCTTCGAACAGGGTCTCAATACGCTGGCGCTGGCAGTGGCCGGCGAGCGCAGGGAGACCGTCCGTCCCGGCTGGGACGAGGCCATGCAGGTGCTGTCGCACGCCAGCCGTACCCGCTACCGGGCGTTCGTGCATGACGATCCGCAGTTCTTCGAGTTCTTCCAGGCAGTGACGCCGGTGGACGTGATCGAGCGCATGCAGATCGGATCGCGGCCACTGTCCCGGGGCGGCGGCAATGGCGTCGACACCATCCGTGCCGTGCCGTGGATGTTCGCCTGGTCGCAGAGCCGGCACATGCTTCCCGGCTGGTTTGGCGCCGGCACCGGGCTCGCAGCGGTCATCGAGCAGTTTGGCGCAGAAATCGTCGCCGACATGTACCGGGACTGGCCGTTTTTCGCCGGCGTGCTCGACGATGTCGAGATGCGCCTGGCCCGTGCCGACATGGACATCGCCTGGCACTACGAGCGTCTTTACCCGGGTGACGTGGACCGCTATTCCGGGACGATCCGCGACGAATACGACCTGACGCGGCGGCTGGTCCTGCAGCTGAAAGGCTGCGCCCGGTTGCTCGATTCCGAGCCCACGCTGCAGCGCTCGATCTGGCTGCGCAATCCCTACGTGGATCCGATCCACCTGATGCAGGTGCAGCTGCTGCGGCGCTGGCGCGCGGCCGGCTGCCCGCAGGACAAGGGCCGCGCCGGCCGACGACCCGCTGCGCCGCCTGTTCCCGGCGCTGGTCGCATCGGTCAACGGAATCGCGCAGGGACTGCAGGGCACCGGCTGAGCCTTTGCAATTTCCCTTGTTGACGGCGCACGGCGCGAGGAATAGCGTCGTTACGTCAGGCGCAGCGACGGTTGCCGTCGGCGCAATGCACGCAAACCATGTCAAGGGAGTCCCGTTCAATGGCAGTCAAGAAGAAGGCCCGTCGCGCGGCGCCGGCCAAGAAGGCGAAAGTGACGAAGGCAAAGCGCAAGGTCGCCAAGGTCAAGGTCCGACGCAAGGTCGCCGTGGCCAAGCGCAAGGTGGCGCGCAAGAAGGCCGCCAGCAAGAAGGTCGTCCGCAAGAAGGTCGTCAGGGCAAAGAAGTCCGCGACGGCGCGTCGTGTCGCTGCCGTGAAGGCGGCGGCCCGCAAGGCGCCGGCGCGCACGCGCGCGGCCGTCAAGCGTGCCGTGGGCAAGTTGCCGCCGTCCGCGAAGCGGGCGCTGCGCAAGGCGGACCGCAACCTCAAGTCGGCCGAGAAGAACATCGCCAAGGCGGTGAAGGTCGCGAAGAAAAAAGCGACGAAGACCGCGAAGGACGCGGGTGCGCTCGCGACAGCGGCGCAGGCTTCGGTCGAGAAGCAGGCGACGTCGGTCATGGGCCAGGCCAAGGATCTCGCCAGCAAGGTCAGCGAGACCGTGCAGAGCGCCGTCGGCAACCTGATGCCGGGCGAGCAGTCGTAAGCACGCCGCGCTGATCCGGCCTGCCGGGCACCTCCCTCCCTCGCTGCGGTGGGGGAGGGGCTGCCGCGTGCAGCCCGCGATTGCCGCGTGCGGTCAGGTCACCCGCGCAAAGCGGATCCGGGACGGCATCGACTCGATGTAGGCCGGGTAATGCGGCAGCACCTTGCAGCCAGCGCCCGCGGTCTGCTCGTACTGCGGGTCCCACGGCAGGACGATCTCCGCCGCGTCACCTGCAACGACCATTTTCGGCAGGATCGGCGGCACCCTGCGCCCGCGCTCGGCTTCCAGCATCGCGGCCAGGCCGCCATGCCGGGCATGGCTGCGCCACAGGTCCTGCAAGGTCGCGCTTGTCGGCGGGGCGATGCGCATGTCGCCAGACGCCGTGTGCCGCGCGATGTCCTGTTCGTTGAGCCATGCATGGTGCGTCAGTTCGCCCAGGTCGACGCTGGCCTCCTGGTCGGGCGGCACGGTCAGCGCGAAGAACCGGGTGTCGAACCGCTTCTTCTCCAGCGATGGCGTGATCCAGTGCGCCCAGTAGACCAGTCGCTCGAGGTCGAGCGTGAGATCCTCCTGCGCCAGCAGTTGCGCGAACAGCGCCGGATCGCGAGCTGCCTCGGCGCGCCGCGCCGCCAGCCGGGCGAGCCGCCCCGGGCTCCACGCCTGCAGAGCCGTCGCCGTTCCGCGCGAGCAGCACACCGGATTCCTCGAAGGTTTCGCGACAGGCCGCGATCAGCAGCCCGCGCGCGGTCTCGGCTGCCACCGGCTCGCCGGCGGAATCCAGCATCTGTGTCGCCGTGGCGGCAATTGCCGACGGATCCACGCGGTCGGCCAGCGCGGGCGCAAGATCGGCGGCCTCCATGCGCCCACCGGGGAAGACCCAGAGCCCCGCCATGAACGACAGCCCAGCCGCGCGCTTGGTCAACAGTACCTGCAGCCCTTCACCGGGACTCTCGCGCAGCAGCAGGACCGTCGCGGCCGGTGGGATGTCGGGGATGGCCGTCATGCGCGGGATCTCGAGGTCAGGCGAGCCGCACCAGTTGCTTGCCGAAGTTGCGGCCGCGCAGCATGCCGATGAATGCCTCCGGCGCCGCCGCGAGGCCGTCCGCCACGGTTTCGCGGTACTTGATGCTTCCGCTGGCGACGCCCTGGCCCAGCACGCCCAGCGCCTGCGGCCAGAATTCCGGGTGCTCGGACACGATGAAGCCGCGCAGCGTCAGCCGCATGACCAGCAGCGCGCGCGTGTTGTGGATCGCCAGGTCGCCGCCCTCGTAGCCGGAGATCAGGCCGCAGAGCGCGATCCGGCCGAAGGGATTCATGCGCGTCAGCGCGGCGTCGAGGCAGCGCCCGCCGACGTTCTCGAACAGGCCGTCGATGCCGTTCGGCGCGGCTTCCCTGAGCGCGGCGGCCAGCGAACGCACGTCCGGGTGGGCACGATGGTCGATGCAGGCGTCGAAACCGAGTTCGTCGCGCACGTAGGCGCACTTGTCCGGTCCGCCGGCGATGCCGACGGTCCGGCAGCCGGCAAGCCTGGCCAGCTGGCCGACGACAGAGCCGACCGCGCCGCTGGCCGCCGACACCAGCACCGTCTCCCCGGCCTGCGGCTTGCAGATCTGGTGCAGGCCGTACCACGCCGTGACGCCCGGCATGCCCACCGGCCCGAGGTAAGCCGACAAGGGCACGTGCCGCGTGTCGACCTTGTTCAGCATCGTGCCGTCGGACAGGCCGTACTCCGCCCAGCCGAGATAGCCGACGACGGCATCGCCCGGCGCGAAGGCAGGGTTCTGCGACGCCTCGACGACGCCTGCCGTGCCACCGATCATCGTCGCGCCGAGCGGTTGCGGGTCGGCGTAGGACTTCGATTCCTCCATGCGTCCGCGCATGTAGGGGTCGAGTGACAGGAAATGATTGCGCACCAGGACCTGGCCGGGGCCGGCCGTGGGAACCGGAACCCGCTCGAGGCGGAAGTTTTCCGGTGTGACCGAGCCTTGCGGGCGGCTGGCCAGGACGATGCGCTGGTAAGTCTGGGTCATGGCGGCGGGTACTCCTCGTGCGAAGCAGCATCTTCGCACGGGGCGGCGCGCGCCGTTAGATGGCCATGCCTGTCATCCGCCGAGGATCGGGCATACAGCCAGCAAACTCTGCTGGTCTCCCGCAAGCCGTCGCATCAGAAATCGAAACGCGTAGGTTTCATCCTGTTCACCGGGTTGCGGCCGGTTTGCGATCCAGCCATTCCTTGACGCCGCCCAGTTGCATCAAGTCCAGCAAGGTCCCATCGCTTTCCGTCAGAGGACGTATGCTTATGAAGATTTCGACGGAATAATCCGGAGGGTCCGCAGCGCAACTCAACCTGACCATCGCTACCTTCCATGCAATGCGTGCGTGACGAAGCCGCTCCGCTCGAATACTGGCGGGCCGAGTTTCAACGCCCCTGGCGTTGCGGCAGCGGCAGCCCGAGTCACCCACTGCTCGAATCTTTCCTGTCTTTCCTTGCTCATGGTGTGCATTACCTCGGCACATAGATGCCATGTTCATCGAGCACATAGCCCTTGTTCTTCATGATCATTCGTTCGACGCCGAGGAAGCTCTGGTTCACCTTCCGGGTACGGCCAGCGCAATGTCGGATCAGGTTGCGCAGTTTGCCTGCATGAAACTGCCCGTCGTGTATCGCTGCGTCGCGCTGACCACGTGGATCGTGCTGCCTCGCACCGCCAAGCGGCGAATCGAGGCGCACGACTGCGGCCGCAGTGGCGAGATTCTGCAGCCGACCTGGCAGTCGGTGCATCGCCCACTTCGGTCACGACGTCCCAGGGATCGGAAACCTGAATCGACACTTTCTCGCTCCGTGTTCATAGCTCCTCCACTTTGATCACCCGCACTCGAACTTCACCAACGGCCGATCGCTCGGTGCCGCCTCCACTCAGGACCTTACCATTCGGCAACTGCATTGGCCCGATCCTGCTCGGTGGAGAAAAGACGCCGCGCGGCACCTCGAGTGTGACTCGCACTTCTGGCTTGGTCGGCAACGCCAGCCTTTGCTGGGCACGTTGCGCACTGCCATTGACCGCGTCACTGACGTAATGAGTGCCCTGGCGACCGCCACGTATCAGGCCCGTGGCGCGGGTGGCTTCCAGTTCCGCCCGTGACATTGCGCGTTGGACGACTTCCGAGCCGCGCTCAAGTGTCGGAAGTGCGCGCCTTCGCCAGCTTGCGGATGGCCTTCGAGGCCTGCGCGAGCGCCCTCGCACGGCTTGGCCAGGTCACAGGCGGTCGTGACCACGTACACGCCGACCATGACGTAGTCGCCGTTGCGGGCGGCGTCGTAGGCGTCCTGGCGTCGCGCACCGGCGACAGGATCAGCACGTCGACGGCATTGTTCCCGAGGTCGATGAAGAACCGCTCCAGGTTCTCCATGGCGTAGAGATCGTCGGCGGAGGTCGCGGCCCAGGTTGAGGAGGGCAGCGACCCGTCGCCGCCGGCCGGCGCGCCGGCATAGAGAACTTGACCTCCGCAGATCGGCGAGAACGTGCCGGGCCCGCACAGGCCGGTGCCGTTCTGCGCCGACTGGCCCGGCACCGCGGTCGCGGGCGGTGGTGGCAGCCCGCCGTGCGGAAACCAGGACGGAACAGGTCGCCGACGCCGAAGACCAGCTGCGCGTAGCCCGACGAGTTGCAGTACCGGAACACCGCCGGGCACGGGCAGGTCCGGCAAAGACTGGTAGCCCGACGGATCGATCGCATTGAGCGGCCGGTTGCCGACATAGGCGTACGGGTTCACTGCCTGGCTGTCGCCCGGGTCGCCTATCAGCGGGTCCGGCGACATGAAGCGACCGAGGGCGGGGTCGTACACGCGGCCGTTCATGTGCACCAGGCCGAGGTTGTCGAGCGCCTCGTGTCCGGTAAAGCCCTGGCGCGTCGTGTTGGCGATGCCGAGCCAGTCGGGGGCCGTACCGGCAGACCAGTTGCTTCCCCGGCGACCACCGAAGGCGCCGAAGCTCAGCTTCGTCAGCGTCGCGCCGGACTCGTTCAGCAGCGTGTCGCTGCTGCCGAGATGGTCCGGCAGCACGTAGCTCGTGGCCGTGCTGCCGTCGGAGTTGCGGGAAATCACGACCGTCGCGCCGCCCGGCGTGGGCACGTAGTGCCGCCAGTAGGTCAGGCCGGTCGAGGTCGCCGATTCCTTCTCCAGCAGGCTGCCGACGTAATGCGTGGTTTCGGTGCCATTCTGATAGGCGGCCACCTGGCGCCAGCGTTCGCGATCGGGACCGTAGGCGAACTGCGACTGGTACCCGGGCTTGCGCAGCGTCGTCGGCAGGTTGAACGAGGCCCAGTCCTGCGCCAGGCCGTTGCGTGCGCTCAGGTTGCCGTTGCGGTCATAGCTGAAGGACTCGCTGCCGGCGCTGGTGACGGCATGCGGACGCTGCGCGTCCGTATAGGCATAGGTGCCGACGTCCGATTTGCTGCGGATGTTGCCCGACGCGTCGTAACCGACGGACAGCGTCGCCACGCCGTTCAGCGATGCGGCCGTCAGGCGATCGAGGCTGTCGTAGGCGAACGCCTCGGTCAGGGACTGGTTCAGGTCCTGTCGCTGCAGCAGGTTGCCCTGGGTGTCCCAGCGATAGGCCAGGCTCTGGCGGTTGCCGATTGCGCCCGCCGTGCCGAGCTGCAGCGATGCCGGCCGCCCGGTCGCGGGGTCGTAAGCGGACGTGCGCGTGAACGCGCCGGCGGCAAAATGCTCCTGCGCCGGTGCGTCCAGATCGGTGACCGCCGCCAGCTTCCACAGCGTGCGTGACTGCAGCGGATCGGTGACGTCGTCGATCTGCACCGGCGCGCCGAAGGCGTATCCGTAGCGGACGCGGACGCGGCTGCCCGACTTGCCGGTCGGCACCGGGCTCGTCGGGTACGCGATCGTCTCGACCTCGCCCTGCGTGTTGTAGGTGTAATCGTATTGATAGGCCTGGTCGGTGGTGATCGTGCGGGAAGCGAGCCGTCCGAACGTGTCGTAGGTTCGCGCTTCCGCAAGGCCGAGTCCGGACCTGGACTGCAGCTGGCCGACGTTGCGCGCGGCGGCGGAGGTGCCCCAGGTCCACGTGCTGGTGCCTTCCGGCTCGGTGCGCGAAACGAGTCGCCCGAGGTCATCGTAGGCGGCGGTGAACGACTGGCCCTTGCCATCGGTCCAGCCCACGCGTTCGCCCAGCGAGTTGTAGGCATGGCTCCAGCTGCCGCCATCCGCATCCGACCATTGCGTGCGGAAGCCGCGCACGTCGTGGACGCCGCTCGAAACGGCGCCCGAGGCGCTCTGGATGCGATTCAGGTTGCCGAACGAGTCGTAGTCGTAGCGCGTGGTGCCGCCCGGGGACGGATCGGTCACGCGGCGCAAGCGACCGCCGACGTCGTGGACGCGGGTGCTGAGCCGGCCCAGCGAGTCGGTGCTGAGCACCGTGCGTCCGGCGTAGTCCAGCGCGACGCTGCCCGTCGTGACACCGCTGGCATCGAAGCTGCGGACGCTGCGAACGCGACCCAGCGCATCGTAGGACCGTGTCGTGTAGCCCTGCGCCAGCGTCGAGTACGGCAGCGTCTCCTTGATCTGCCGACCCAGCGCATCGTAGGTGAACGTGCGCCGCAGCCACGCGCCGAGCGCGCCGTGGTACTCGTTGCGCTTCAGGCGTTCGAAGCCGTCGAAGTACGAATGGGCCTCACGCACGAGAGCCCCGTCGGCAGCGTACCTGCGTTCGAAGATGGCGAACTGCAGGTCGTTGGCGCCCCAGCACGGGCTGCCGTCGCAGGACTGGTACGACCAGCTGAGCCGCCCGCCGTCGGCGGCGGTGACGCCGGTCGTGCGACCGAAGTCATCGTGCGTCCAGGAGGTCGAGAGGCCGTTCGGGTCGGTCGCCAGGCTGGGAACGCCGAACTCGTAGCGCCACTGGTAACGCGAGGCCTGTCCGAGGGAGTTGGTGACAGTCTCCGGCAGCTGGCAGCGCGGGCCGTAGTCGAACGACGTCGACCGTGCGCGCATGGGCGAGCCGTCAGGCATCGCACCGATCGTGCTGATCGAGTTGAGGTTGCCGCAGGCGTCGTAGCCGTAGTTCGAAACGACCTTGAGTGATGGCAGGTTGGGCTCGACGACCTGTTGCGTGATGCGGCAGGCAGTCGTGTCGACCAGGTAGCTCGTGGTGCGGGTCCTGGCGGGCTGGCCTGGTGCCGTGAGGGTGACGGTCGTGCTCGCGGGCAATCCAAGGCACCACCTGGCGGAGGCGTCGTTGGCGTAGGTCAGGACGCTGCGCGAGGTCCAGACGGCGTTGTACTGTGCCGAAGCCGGATCGCGGTCCGTCACGCCCGTGAGCACCTGGGTGACGTTGCCGTAGCCGTCGCCGTAGGTGTAGCTCGTGGTGGATTCCGTGACGACGGACCCGTTCAGCGCGCCGCCCAGTTCGAAGCGCTTTTCCGTGCGCGCGGCCACCAGCGGCAACACGCGCTGCTCGAATCCCGTGCCGCCCGTCACCTGCTGGCCGGGGGTGACGGTCCAGGTCGAGACGGGCGTGGTTCCGTTCGACTGGTAGACGTTGCGCTCGAGGTGCATGCCGGTGTGCGGAAACGCGCGGGCGACGGCATCGACCGTGACCAGGCCGCTGCGCGTGTCTTCGATCCTCTGCGTGGCGAAGCCCAGGAAGCCGCGACCCTGCAGGTGCAGTTGCGCGCCCGTGTACTGGAACGCGTTGCGGTAGGTGCCGCCGAGCCCGTCACTGCCGCTGAACTCGCTGACCACGTGCAGCGGGCCCTGGAAATCGACCGCGGGGAACACGGCGTCGGCTGCGTCGCGTGTGATTGCCGCGCGCGATCGACACATAGGTGGGCTGCTGCCGCATGCCCATGCCATCGGTGAAGGACCGCGCGAGGTCCGGCACTGCCGTCGGGCTGGCGTGCAGGTAGTAGCGCAGGCGGTTGCCGTTGTTGCCGTCGCGGTAGCCGAGGTCGGTCAGGCCATCGCCATCGGCATCGAAGTCGAACCAGGCCGTCGATGTGGGTGCACGGATGCCGGTGTTGACCGGCGCCGCCGCGCCATCGCCAGTGGACGCGATCGCGAACCACTGGCGCGTCGCCGCGTCGACGTAGAGCAGGTCGGTCCGGCCGTCGGCGTTCCAGTCGGCGGGCATGGCCGTGTACAGCCCGTCGCCGGTGGCCGGTGTCGCCATCGTGTTGAGCTCGACGAAGCTGCCGGCGCAGTTCGAGATGAACACGCTCCGTACCTGCAGCACGTCCGAGCAGCCGTCGGCGTTCCAGTCGCCCATCGTCACCATGGACTCTGGCCACAGGCTGGTTTCGGTGCCGACCGTCACCGGCCGGCCGAAGCCGTTGGAGAGCAGCGCCGTGCCGAAGAACTTCGTATCCTTCACCCGGTTGACGAAGGTCAGGGCGATGACGTCCGCGCGGCCGTCGCCATTGACGTCGGCGACGCGCAGGTTGTCCCACAGCATCGACTGGCGCCCGCTCGGCACTGTCCAGATGGTCTCGGCCGCGGCGGCGAACTGCACGCCCACGGCGGCCTGCGCCGGCACGGTGACGTTGCGCCGCACGCTGATCGTTGGCGTCGAAGCCGCCGACACGGCTCAGCAGGTCGGCGAGCCCGTCGCCGTCGAAGTCCGCGGCACCGTATTCGCCGGACGGCACCAGGCCCGTGCTGGCGACGCTGAAGCCCGCGTTCGTGTAGCCCGCGATGTGCCAGTAACCGTTGAGGGCGATCAGGAACTGTGTCCGGCCGTTGCCGGCGAACTGTCCCGGCAGGACCTTGGCCGACGTGCCGGACACGATGCCCGTGTCGAACGGCACGCCAAAGCCGTTGACGGTGCCGGGAAGGATGCGCCACGCCAGCAGGCCGGTGCCGGCGCTCACCGGATACAGCAGGTCGACGATGCCGTCGCCGTTGAGTTCGAGCGGCATCGGGGCCGCTGCCGCGCTGGCGGCCACGCCGGTGTCGACGAACGTCTGCCAGCCTTTCGCGCCGTCCTGGTAGGCGATCGTCGTCGGGCGCAGGCAGCGGCTGGCGCCGCACTCCTGCACGCTCGCCAGCCGCAGGCGACCGGTGGTCGGGGCCGTCTCGTAGCCCAGCGCATAGGTCTTGATCGGCGCCGTCGCGCCGATCGCCTGCATGCGGATGGCGTCGAGGCGATAGGGTTCGCGGACGACCGCGCCGTTGCGGTAGCCCACGGGGGCGTCCCGGGTCGCGCGCAGCGAGTAGCTGAAGTCGACCCGGTAGAAGGGACCGGCACCGGTGGCCGTGGTGGGGTAGGTGATCGAGGCGATCCGCTGCGTGCCGTGCGTATACGCGCCGGGCTGGCCGTCGTTGGCATAGGTGAGCGCAATCGAGTTGCCGACGCCGGCGCGGTCCCGGACTCGCGACAGTGCCCAGGTGCGGATGGTGCTCGAGCCGCCGGCGGAGACGCGCGCATCGACGGTCGTGCCGTACTCGTAGATCAGCCCGTTGCGCGTGGTGACCGTGAACGAGAGCGGGCCGTTGCCGGCGACGCCGTTCGCCACGATGCGCGAGAACGACTCGACCTCCGTGGCATACACGGCGCCGTGGCTGCCCGGCGAACCGCTGACCAGCTTCAGTTGCTGGCCGTCGAGACAGTAGCGGTCGGCGACCGTGTTCGTCACACCGCTGGCCGCACCGTCCTGTGCCACCGTGCGGTTGCAGCGGCTGATCGACGACAGTCCGGACAGCGACCAGCCGACACCGAGCGTGCCGTTGCCGTTGCGGCTGGAGTAGTCGAGCGCGAGGTCGAGTTCGACGGCCCCGACGCCGGGCGGTGTCCAGAGCGGAATGTGGTAGGTGGCTGCCCCGGACTGCGAAACGCCGAAGGTGCCGGGCGTGCGGCCCGCTGCGGTCCCGTCGCCCGTGCCGGCGAGCGTTGCCAGGGCCAGCACCGGACCGGCGCCCGCGGCCTGCGTCGCGACCGGCGTCATGACTCCCGCGCCGGCGATCATCGTGATCGCCGCAGACAACGCCGCGGCACCGAGTGCGCGAGCGCAGCGCATCCGCTGCTGCATCCATGCCATGTATCGCATTGCCGTCTCCCTGGGTTGGCGGAGTTCCATCGGTTACGGCGGGGAAAATGGCGCATTGCCGGGGCCTGCGAAACGCGCAAATGCGGCGCAGTTGCCGAGATTCGGCGCGCGGCCGCGCCGTCCCCGTCGTTGGGTTCATGTGTCTTGCCCGATAGAATGCGGGCATGAACTCGACACCCGTCCGACGCGTTCGATGGCTGCCGCTGGCGGCCCTCCTGTTTGCCGCGGCGAACCCGGTCGCAGCCGCCGCGCCGGTCGCTGGCTATCTCGCGCCGTCCGAGCGTCCCGACAGCGCTGCGCTGTTGCCGTCTCCGCCGCCGCCGGGCTCGCCGGAGCTCGCGGCGGACGAGGCGGCGTATCGGCAGGTCACGCCGCTGGCGGCGACACCGCGCTGGCGACTGGCGAGGCAGGACGGCAACCTGCAGTTTCCCGCCGCCGTCGATGCGTTCGCCTGCGCGCTCGGCATGACGGTGAGCCAGGCAGCGGATGCCTCGGCTGTACCTCCTGCTGCAGCGGACCGTGGTCGATGCGGCACAATCCACCGCCACCGCCAAGCAGAAGTACCAGCGCCAGACGACCGTTCGAAGTCGCCGACGACGAGATCTGCGTGCCGTCCGATGCGGCCTCGCTGCGCGGCAACGCGTCCTACCCCTCGGGTCATGCATCGGTCGGTTACGTCTGGGGCGAAGTGCTTGCGGCGGTGGCTCCCGATCGGGCGGCGGCCGTGCGCGAGCGCGGCCTGCAGTTCGGCATCAGCCGTGCGGTCTGTCGCCTGCACTGGCAGAGCGACATCGACGCCGGACGCAAGGTCGGCGCGGCGGTGATGCTGGCCTTGCGCGACAAGCCGGAGTTCGTCGCCGACCTCGAGGTCGCCCGCGGGGAGATGGCGCGGGCTGCGGCGGCGGCGGGCGCGCCGCCGGCGCAGCACTGCGCGGACGAGACGGCGGCGCTCGTGCTGACGCGGGTTGCGCCATTCATCGCGGACACGGAGTAGCAAGCATGCGCACCAGCCGGCTCGCCGGATTCATCATCGATTGCCAGGTGACCGACCTGCGGCAGGCGGCCGAGTTCTGGGGCGCTGCGCTGCGCATGGACCTGCGGCCGCTGCCGGCCGAGGAGGGCGGCAAGTACATCCGCCTCGTCGATCCGGAAGCGCGCCTGCACATCGAGGTGCAGACCGTCAGTCACCCGAGCCGCGTGCACCTGGACATCGAGGCCGACGACGTCGAGACGGAGGTCGTGCGCCTGGAGGGCCTCGGTGCGCGGCGCGTCGCCCACGTCCAGACGTGGTGGGTGATGGAGGCCCCGACCGGGCAGCGTTTCTGCGTGGTTCCCCGGCAGGCGAGCGTCATCGACCGCTGGCACGGCCTCATGCGGACGCGCGACATGAGCGGTCTCGACGGCCTGCTCGCCGACACGGTCGTGTTCGAGTCGCCGGCGCTGCACACGCCGCAGCCCGGCAAGGCGATGACCCGGAAGTACCTGGAAGCGGCCAACGTCGTCCTCAACAACGACACCTTCCGCTACGTCGGCGAGTGGCGCGGCGACGCAGTCGGCGGTGCTCGAATTCCGCTGTCGCCTGGGCGAGGTCGAGGTCGACGGCATCGACATGATCGACTGGAACGATGCCGGGCAGATCACGCGCTTCAAGGTCATGGTGCGGCCCTTCAAGGCGCTGCAGACGCTGATGACGCTGATGGCGGCGGAACTGGCCCGGACCTGAGCCGCGCCGCAGTGCGTCGTCGTGTCATCGTCGTCGGCGCCGGGCATGGGCGGCCTCGCGGCGGCGATCGACCTCGCGCGGCGCGGCGCGGCGGTCACCGTGCTGGAGCGCGCCGCGGCGCCCGGCGGCAAGATGCGCGAGTCGCGGTCGACGGCGCGGCGATCGACGGCGGGCCCACGGTGTTCACGATGCGCTGGGTCTTCGACGGTCTGCTGCGCGATGCGGGGCATGCGGCTCGAGGACCTCGCTCGACCTGGCGCCGGCCGACATGCTGGCGCGCCATGCCTGGCGCGACGGCGGCCGGCTCGACCTGTACGCCGACATCGAGCGCTCGGCCGAGGCGATCGGCGAGTTCGCCGGCGCGGCCGAGGCCGACGGCTATCGTCGCTTCTGCGCGCAGCAGCCGCGCGATCTACCGGACGCTGCAGGCGCCCTTCATCGACGCGCACGCGGCCGACGCCGCCGAGCTGGCGCGCCGCGTCGGGCTCGGCCGCCTCGATGCGCTGCTGGCGCATGCGGCCGTGGCAGACGCTGTGGTCCGGCGCTCGGCGCGCACTTCCGCGACCCGCGCCTGCGGCAGCTGTTCGGCCGCTACGCGACGTATTGCGGCTCATCGCCGCTCGCGCGCGCCGGCGACGCTGATGCTGGTGGCGCACGTCGAGCAGGACGGCGTCTGGCTGGTGCGCGGCGGCATGCACGAGGTCGCGCTGGCGCTGGCGGGCGTCGCCGAGCGGCATGGCGCGCGAGCTGCGCTACGGCGCGCACGTGCGAGGAGATCCTCGGTCGAGCGACGGCCGCGGCCGCGGCGTGGTGCTCGCGGGCGGCGAGCGGCTCGAGGCGGACGCCGTCGTCTTCAACGGCGACTGCGGCGCGCTGGCCGCGGGCCTGCTGGGCGCCGCGGTGCGGCGCGCCGTGCCCGCGGTGCCGCGCGCGGCGCGCTCGCTGTCGGCGCTCACCTGGTGCCTGCGCGCCGACCCGCGCGGCTTTCCGCTGGAGCACCACAACGTGTTCTTCGCCGAGGACTACCCGCAGCGAGTTCGACGTCGATCTTCGGCCGACGCAGCGTCACCGCGCGCCGACCGTCTACGTCTGCGCGCAGGATCGCGGGCACGGCGCCGACGCCGATCGACGGCGACGCCGAGCGGCTGCTGGTGCTGGTCAACGCGCCGGCCGACGGCGACCTGCGCGCCGCTCGTCGCCGGACGGATCGCCGACGTCGAGCACGCACGCTTCGGCCTGTTGCGCAGCTGCGGCCTGCGAACTCGAGCGCGGCCGCGCGCGCGGTCGTGACCGACCCGGCCGACTTCGAGCGGTTGTTTCCGGCCACCGGCGGCGCGCTGTATGGCCGCGCGACGCACGGCCCGTTCGCGACGTTCGCGCGCCCGGGTCGCGCAGCCGCGTGCCGGGGCTGTATCTCGCGGGTGGTTCGGTGCATCCCGGGCCCGGGCGTGCCGATGGCCACGATGTCGGGCCGGCGCGCGGCCGAGTGCGTCGCGCGCCGGACCTGCGGGCCTCTAGGCCGGACCGCGCACGAACTGCGCTCGGCGTGCGGCACGAGCTAGTCGACGACGCTCGCCGACGACACCACGCCCGGCATGCCGGCGCCCGGGATGCGTGCCGGCGCCGACCAGGTACAGCCCTCGACTTCCTCGCTGAGGTTGTGCGGCCGGAACCAGGCGCTCTGGAACAGCCGCGGCTCCATCGCGAACGCCGGCGCCGTTCAGCGACAGCTAGCGGTCGCGGAAATCCTGCGGCGTCAGCATGCGCGAGGTGACGATGGCTCGCCGAGGCCGGGCAGCAGCGTCGCTCGAGCCGGCGCTGGATGCTGCGCGCGGTAGGGCTCGGCCTGCGCCGGCCAGTCCGTGCCGCTGCCAGGTTCGGCACGGGCGCCAGCACGTAGAACGCGTCGCAGCCCGGCGGGCGCGAGCGACGGGTCGGTCGCCGTCGGCCGGTGCAGGTACAGGCTGAAGTCCTCGGCCAGCACCTGCCGGTGGAAGATGTCGTCGAGCAGGCCGCGGTAGCGCGGGCCCATGATCATGGTGTGGTGAAGGACGTCGTCGTAGCGGCGGTTGGTGCCGAAATACCAGACGAACAGGCTCATCGAATGCCGCGACGCGACGCGAGCTTGCGGTCGGTCCAGCGCCGGCGCGGGTGATCGCGCAGCAGCTTGCCGTAGGTCCAGGCCGGTTCGGCGTTCGAGACCACGACGTCGGCCGCGATCTCCTCGCCGCAGGCGAGCCGACGCCCGCGGCGCGGCCGTCGTGACGACGATCCGCTCGACCTCGGCGTTGCAGCGCACCGTGCCACCCTGTGCCTCGATCAGCTCCGACCATGCCGCGCACCAGCGCGCCGGTGCCGCCCACCGCGTAGTGCACGCCGAATTTGCTCTCGAGATGCGCGATCAGGCAGTAGTACGAGGTGGTCGTGAACGGATTGCCGCCGATCAGCAGCGGATGGAAGCTGAACACCATCCGCAGGTGCTCGTTGCGGAAGAACTCGCTGACCCTCGAGTACACCGAGCGGTAGCCCCTGCAGCCGGACCAGGTCGGCCGGCCGCGCGCAGCGTGAAACCGAAGCTGTGGAACGGCTTGTCGGCCAGCTGCTCGAAGGCGACCTTGTAGATCTCGCGCGCTGGCTCGCAGGAAGCGGTCGAGCCGCCGACGTCGCCGGGCGACAGGCGCGCGACCTCCGCGCGCATCGCGTCGAGGTCGCCGGAGTAGTTGAAGTGCTCGCCGTCGTCGAAATTGATGCGGTAGTACGGATCGAGGGCCGCAGCTCGACGTCGTCCGCCATGCGCTGGCCGCACAGCGTCCACAGCTCCTCGAACATGTAGGGCGCCGTGATGATCGTCGGGCCGGCGTCGAACGTGAAGCCGTCCTGGTGATACGTGTAGGCGCGGCCGCCCGGGCGCATCGAGCCTCTCGACCACGGTGACGCGATAGCCGTTGGCGCCGAGGCGCATGGCGGCCGCCAGCCCGCCGAAGCCGGCGCCGATGACGACCACGTGCGGCCGATGTCGGTCGTGCGGGTGCGGCTGGAAGCGGCGGCCGAGTCGAGGTGTTCATGGGCTGACGATCTTAGGGTATGCAGCGTGCGCCTAGCTCGGATGCGCGCTGGCGCGACTGATCTTCGCGAGGCCGGCTGGCGGAGTCGTCGCCTATGCAAATTTCGCCGCTCAAGCAAACTGCCCCCGTTTCGCCAGACCGAGGAATGACTCCGCATGCCGGTTCCGTTTCCGTTCAGTGCGATCGTCGGCCAGGACGAAATGAAGCTGGCGCTGCTGATCGCGGCCGTCGATCCCGGCATCGGCGGCGTGCTGGTGTTCGGCGACCGCGGCACCGGCAAGTCCACCGCGGTGCGCGCGCTGGCCGCGCTGCTGCCGAAGATGCGCGTCGTGGCGGGCTGCCGCTACGGCTGCGATCCCGACGGCGGCCGAGCTCTGCGAAGAATGCCGCGCGCGGGGTCCCGAGCGCGCTGGCCAAGACGCGCCTGGCGCCCGTGCCGGTGGTCGACCTGCCGCTCGGCGCGACCGAAGACCGCGTCGTCGGCGCGCTCGACCTGGAGCGCGCGCTGACGCAGGGCGAGAAGTCGTTCGAGCCCGGCCTGCTGGCCCGCGCCCACCGCGGCTTCCTCTACATCGACGAAGTGAACCTGCTCGAGGACCACCTGGTCGACCTGCTGCTCGACGTCGCCGCGTCGGGCGAGAACGTGGTCGAGCGCGAAGGCCTCAGCGTCCGCCATCCGGCGCGTTTCGTGCTGGTCGGCAGCGGCAACCCGGAAGAGGGCGACCTGCGGCCGCAGTTGCTCGACCGCTTCGGCCTGTCGGTCGAAGTGCGCACGCCCGACGACCTGGCCGACGCGCGTCCAGGTGGTGCGGCGGCGCGACGAGTTCGAGCGCGATCCGGCCGCCTTCGTCGCCAAGTGGCAGCGCGAGGACAACAAGATCCGCAAGCGCATCCTGCAAGGCGCGCGAGCGGCTCGATGCGGTCGACGTGCCCGATGCCGCGCTCGAGCGCGCGGCGCAGCTCTGCATGGCGCTCGGCACCGACGGCCTGCGCGGCGAACTCACGCTGATGCGCGCGGCGCGTGCGCTGGCGAGCCTCGAGGGCGCCGACGCCGTCGACGACGCCTACCTGCGCCGCATCGCGCCGTCGGCGCTGCGCCACCGCCTGCGCCGCGACCCGCTCGATGATGCCGGTTCGACCGTGCGTGTCGAGCGCGCGATCGGCGAACTGTTCGGCGCATGACACCGGGTCGCCGCCGCCGCCTGCCTCGCCGTGGGCCGACGCGACGCTGGTCGCGGCCGCTGTGCGCGGTCGACCCGTCGCTGCGGCGGCGTGTCGATGCGCGCCGGTGCCGGGCCCGGTGCGCGACGAGTGGCTCGCGCTGCTCAGTCACTGCTGCCGGCGGGCGCCTGTCCGGCGAGTGCCCACGCACGTGCACGACGATCGGCTGCTCGGCGGCCTCGATCTCGTGGCCACCCTGCGGGCGGGGCGGCCGATCGCCGAACGGGCCTGCTGGCGGAAGCCGACGGCGGCCTGGTCATCGTCGCCGGCGCGGAGCGTGTGTCGCGCTGGTGGCGGCGCGACTTGGCACGGCGAGTGAATCCGGCGAGGTCCTCGTCGAGCGTGACGGCGTCACCACGCGGTCGCCTGCGCGCTTCCGCGTGGTGGCCTCGACGAAGGTTCCGCCGACGATGAGCGGCCACCAGCCGTGCTGCTCGAACGGCTCGCGTACCTGCTCGAGCTCGATCACATCGCGCTGCGCGACACGTTTGAGCGCCGAGCCGACCCCGCAGCCGTGTCCGCTGCGCGCGCGCGGCTGCCGAACGTCACGATCGACGATGCCCTGCGTCGAAGCGTTGTGCGCGACCGCGCTGGCATTGGGCGTCACCTCGATGCGGGCTTCGCTGTTCGCGCCGCGAGCCGCCCGCGGCGATTGCGGCGCTTGCAGGCATTGACCTGGTGCACGGCAGCGCATGCGGCCGCAGCTGCCAGGCTGGTCCTCGCGCCGAGGGCGACACGTTTGCCGCCGCGCGCCAGCCGAAGAAGCCACGCAGCCGCCGGAACCCGAGGCACCGCCGGAGCCGCCGACCGATGGCGAGGAGCAGCAACCGAGCACGGAGGATCGCCCCCTCGAGGACTGCGTGCTTGCCGCCGCCGCCGCAGCGATTCCACCGGGGTTGCTGGCGCAGTTGCAGATCGCGGCAGCGATGCAGCTCGCGGTCAGCCAGCGCGGGACGCGCGGGCCAGGAGCAGAAGGACGGCGCGCGCGGCCGTCCTGCTGGCGTCGTGCGCGGCGAGCCGCGGCGCGGCGCGAGGCTGAACATCATCGAGACCCTGCGCGCCGCGGCCCCGTGGCAACCCGTGCGTCGACGGCTGCGCGCCGCAGCGCCGGCGGCCAGCGTGGCCGCGCGCCACGCGTCGAAGTACGCCCGGAAGACTTCCGGGTGCAGCGCTATCGACGGCACGCGCGCACGACGACGATCTTCGTCGTCGATGCCTCCGGTTCCTCGGCGCTGCACCGACTGGCTGAAGCCAAGGGTGCGGTGGAACTGCTGCTGGCCGAGTGCTACGTCCGCCGCGATCACGTCGCCCTGCTGGCGTTTCGCGGACGCGCCGCCGAACTGATCCTGCCGCCCACGCGGTCGCTGGTGCGGGCCAAGCGCTGCCTGGCGGGCCTGCCCGGCGGCGGCGGCACGCCGCTGGCGTCGGGCATCGAAGCGGCGCTCGCGCTTGCCGCTGCGATCGCGGCGCCAGGGCGACACGCCGGTGCTGGTCCTTCTCACCGACGGCCGCGCCAACGTCGCACGCGAAGGCCGGCCCGGATCGTGCCGTGGCGGAACGCAGTCGCTGGCGGCGGCCCGGTGCATTCGCGCGGCGGGCCTGGGCGCGATCGTCGTCGACACGTCGCCGCGGCACAGCCATTGGCCGAGCAGATCGCCGGGGCGATGGGTGCGCGGTACCTGCCGTTGCCGCATGCGCGCTCGACGGATCTCGACAACGCCATCCGGGCGCGACCCGCGACTGAGCGGTCGCGTCGATGCATGCGTGACCGGCTGCACTGGGACGACGGACGGTCGCGACTGGCCGAACCGCGAGTGGAGCCGCTTCGTCACGGCGGGCGGCCTGCGCTGGCACGTCCAGGTCTCGCCGACGCCGCGACCGGGCGCGCTGCTCGTTCACGGCACGGGCGCATCGACGCATTCCTGGCGCGGTCTGCGCCGCTGCTGGCGCGCGCTATCGCGTCGTCGCCATGGACCTGCCCGGGCACGGCTTTACCGCGCGCCTGCCGGCCGGCCGGTCATCATTGCCGGCCATCGCGCGCGAACTGCGGCGCACTGCTCGAGCACCTGGGGCTCGAGCCGCAACTGGCCGTTGGCCATTCCGCGGGTGCGGCGATCGGGGCGCGCATGGCGCTCGATGGCACGCTCGAGCCACGAGCGACTCGTCAGCCTCAACGGCGCGCTGCTGCCGCTGCCGGACTCCCAGGCTCGATTTTTCCGCCGGTGGCGAGCTGCTGGCGGCCAACTCGCTCGCTGCGCGACTCTGTTCGCGTGGCGTGCGGCGGACCCGGCGGCCGTGCGCGCCTGGTCGACAGCACCGGCTCGACGCTCGACCGCGCGGGCTGGCGCTTATGCCGGCTGATTCGCAGTCCCGCGCATGTGGCGGCACGCTGGAGATGATGGCCGGCTGGGACCTGGAGACGCTGCAGCGCGACCTGCCGCGCCTGGCCGTGCCGCTGCAGCTGATCGTGGGCTGCAGGACCGCACCGTTGCGCCGGCGGAAGCGGCGCGTGCTGCGATCCTGCCGCAGCGCGAAGTCGGGTACAGTTGCCAGGACTCGGGCACCTGGCGCACGAGGAACACCCCGCGTCCGTCGCCGCGGGCCTTCGACGAGTTCGTCGCGCTGGGTGTGACCGGCGCTGATTGCTTGCGCACCTTGCGCAGGCCGAGAGCCCGAGCAGCAGCACCAGCGGAATGCTGACGCCATCGCGAGTTCGGGATCCACGGCGACCCCCGCGGCCTTCGCGCCCTTCGCCGCGTAGCCGACCAGGCCGACGACGTAGTAGGTCATGGCCGCGATCGACAGGCCCTCGACGGTCTGCTGCAGCCGCAGTTGCGCTGCCGCGCGCCGGTTCATCGAGTCGAGCACTGCCTGGTTCTGCTGCTCGCGCGTGAGGTCGACGCGCGTCGACAGCAGCTGCGTCGCGCGCGCCACGCGCTGGGACAGCGACTCCTGGCGCGCCGCGGCGGCACGGCAGGTGTTCATCGCCGGCGCGAGCCGGCGCTCGGTGAACTCGCGGAACGTCTGCAGGCCCTGGATGCGCAGCTCGCGCAGTTCGTCGATGCGGCGCTGCACCAGCTCGTAGTAGCGGCCGCCGCGCTGAACCGGTAGCGTTCTCGGACTCGCGGCTCTCGATGCCCGCCTCGAGCCGCGTCAGCCGGTCGAGCAGGTCGCGGCTCGTCCGCCTCGGTCGATCGGCCAGCAGCGTCGTGATCTGCGACAGTTCCCGCTCGCGCGCCGACAGGAAGGGCGCAGTTGCGCGCCACCGGCAGCGCCAGCAGCGCCATCATCCGGTAGGTCTCGATCTCGAGCAGGCGCTGCAGCATGCGGCCGGCCTGGCGCGGCGTCATCGTGCGATTGCGCACGAGGAATCGGCTGAAGCCGTCGTGGCAGGCGGAAATCGGTGAAGGCGTCGCCGGCGCCGTCCGCGATGCGCGAACCGACCAGGACGTTGCCGTCGAACAGGCTCGTCGCCAGTGCGTCGCTGGTCGGGTCGTCGTCGCGCGCCCTGACCATCGCCGCATGCGCGGCGACGATCACGCGTGCCGGGAAGGGCAGCGAGCCAGTCGGCCGGGACGGCGGAGGGCGGGTTGGGCGAACGGTGGTCGCCGCGCCGGGCACGATGAACTTGTAGCGGGCGAATTCCGTGTGCCGTTCGAACCTCAGGCGGAACGGGCCGAGGTCGGCGCTCAGGTGGTTGAGGGCCTGGGCCGGCAGGTCCGACACCCGAATGCGCGGCAAGCTCGCGCACGTGCTGCCATTCGCGTTCGCGCGACTCGACGCGTCGGCCGCCAGCGCCAGGAACGTCAGCCGCAAGGGCGCCTGAGCGCTTCCGAGGGTCGCGCGTGCACTTCCTCGTGCAGTTCCCAGCGCAGCGGATGATCGGCCGGCAGCGGCGCGGGGGTTCCTTCGTGTTCACACTTCGCTCCGTGGCGGGCAAGCCCGTCCGAGCATGCATATTGTCTCCCGCCCTCAAAGAGCGACAGGCCTTCGATGCAGACGTCACCGTCCGACGCGATACTCGCCACCCCCGCGGATCATGCGGCGTGCGCGAGCTGCTGCGCGGCGGGATCAAGACGTTCCATGCGGCTTCATTCGCGCTCCGACGCCGTGCGCCGCGCCGCGACAGCGCTCTATGCCTTCTGCCGCAGGCCGACGATGCCGTCGATCTCGGCGCAGGACGTCGCGCCGAACTTGCGCTGCTGCACTCGCGGCTCGACCTGATCTACGCGCGCAAGCCGCTGCCGATCGCGGCCGACCGCGCCTTTGCCGAAGTGGTGGCGCACCCGCTCGATCCCCCGCGAACTTCCCGCGGCGCTGCTCGAGGCTTCGCGTGGGATCTGGAAGGCCGCCGCTACGCAGACGCTGGGCGATCTCGACGCTACGCGGCGCGCGTCGCGGGCACGGTCGGCGCGATGATGGCCGTGCTCATGGGCGCGCGCGATCCGGCGGTGCTCGCGCGCGCCTGCGACCTCGGCGTGGCCATGCAGATCACCAACATCGCCCGCGACGTTGGCGAGGATGCGCGGCGCGGCCGGCTGTACCTGCCGCGCGACTGGCTCGCCGACGCCGGCATCGATGCCGACGCCTGGCTGGCCGAGCCGGTTCTCGCCGCCATCGGCCGCGTCGTCGAGCGCCTGCTGGCGCATGCGGACGAGCTCTACGACCGTGCGGCCGCCGGCATCGCGGCGCTGCCCTCGGCTGCCGTCCCGCGATGCATGCGGCGCGCCTGCTGTACCGCGAGATCGGCCACGAAGTCCGCGCCGCGGGCTCGATTCGGTCAGCGGCCGCGCGTTCGTGTCGTGGTCGCGCAAGTCCCGGCTGCTGGCGCGGCTCGGTCGCCGCCACGCGCCGCTTCGGCGACATGGCCGCGCGACGCTCGAAGAGACGCGCTTCCTGGTTGCTGCGGCGGTGCAGGCGCTTCCGGCGCCCGCGCCGCCCTCGGCCGTGGACCTCGGCGGCGCCGAAGGCCGTATCGTGTGGCTCGTCGACCTTTTCAAGCGGCTCGAGCAGGAAGAGCAGGCGGCCTTGCGCAACGCCCGCCGTGACATCGGCCGGCCGTGCACGGTGGCGCAGGCCGGCTGACTCGCCGCGCGCGTCAGCAGCACGCGGCGCTCCGGCGGCCCATCCGAAACGGCAGCAGCGTCTGCACCCAGCCTGACGGAACCGTCGAGCGACAGGCTCTCGTGCACGACCTCCGGCGTCCGACCGTGCCGGCACTCACCGAACGCGCGTAGAACGGCCCGTCCTCCAGGCGCGCGCGGGCGTCGCTGCCCGGTCGCTTCGTGCGCGGCGGGCGATGCGCCACGGCGTCCGGGGCAGCGCGACGGCGGCGGCGGCGGAAGTCCCCGTGTTTGCCCGGGGATCGAAGCTCAAGCCGAGCGCCAGGACGTGCCGTCGCGCCGCGCCGACGTCGTAGAACACACCCGTTTCGTCCTCGCCGCTGCGCGCGGGACCAGGTCCAGGCCGTCGAACGCGTCCTCGAGCGGCGGGTCGCCGCGTTGCAGTCGAAGTAGCCATGCCCGCTGCCAGCGCAGCCCGGGCCTGAAGTCCACTTCGACCCGGCGCGGGCGCGATCGGCTGCCAGCGGTGCCGGCCCCGCCGTCCAGCGCATGGCACTCGGTCATCGCGGCCGGCTGTACCCGCACCTGCCGCGGATCCGCGTCGGCCAGGGCGCGGTGACCTCGTCGAGTCGAGGTCAGCTCGCCGTCCCAGGCCAGCGCGCTCGGGCCGAGGGTTCAGGCGCCGACGACGCAGTCGCCGCGGCGCGTTCGGTCATCGCCCAGCGGCCGACACCGTAGAGCGCGACGTTGAACGCGCAGTGCTGAGTGGATCGGCGGCGCCCTGCCGGCGCGCGCGGCGCATAGTAGGGCGAGAACACGCTGCCGAGCAGGCGATCACGTCAAGCCATGGCGGCCGTCGGCGCTGAGCGCATCGACATACCACCATGCGTAACCGCCGGCGGCAGGGGCAGTCGAAGGGCCGGCCCGGGCCAGCGGCGGCGGGCAACACGCGGAGCCGCGTTGACCGGGCGGGCAAGTGTCTATAGTCGGTGACACCCGAGAGTGACAACAAAATCTGACACTCTCCCCGGAGACGATGGAAGCCGCCGCGCATCGAGCAGTCCCTGGCGCCTCCTGCCAGGCTTCCACCCCGGAGTGTCCGCCCCGCCTTGCTGGCTGCCATGCGCCACGCGGTGTTTCCGGCGGGCGCCCGCATCCGCCCGCGCTTGTGCCTGGCGGTCGCCCCCGCCTGCGGCGACGACGACCCGGCGCGACCGACGCCGCCGCCGCGGCGATCGAACTGCTGCATTGCGCCTCGCTGGTGCACGACGACCTGCCGTGCTTCGACGACGCCGCCACGCGGCGCGGCCGGCCCTCGGTGCACGCGCCTTCGGCGAGCGGCTGGCGGTGCTGGCCGGCGACGCGCTGATCGTGCTGGCGTTCCAGACGCTCGCGGTCGCCGGTGCGCGGCAGCCGGCGCGGCTGCCGGCGCTTGCTCATCGACCGTCGGCCGCGCGGTCGGCATGCCCGGCGGCATCGTCGCCGGGCAGGCCTGGGAATGCGAGCCCGCGTCGTGCTGTCCGATTACCAGCGCGCCAAGACCGGCGCGCTGTTCGCCGCGGCCACCGCGGCCGGCGCCGCCACGGCGGGGCACGATCCCGCAGCCTGGCGCGCGCTCGGCGAGTGGCTCGGCGAGGCCTACCAGGTGGCCGACGACATCCGCGACGTGTCGGCGCGAGCGAGCGAGCTCGGCAAGCCGACGGGCGCGACGCCGCGCTCGGCCGCCCGAGCGCGGTGCACGAGCTCGGCCTCGGCGGGCGCGCTGCACGCCTGCGCGACCTGATCGCGCAGCGCGATCGAGGCCGATCCCGCCCTGCGCCGGCGCCGGCGAGCTGCGCGCGCTGATGCTTGCCGAAGCCGACGCCTGGTGCCCGCCGAACTCGCTGCGCCGCGTCGCCTGACGCCGGCCGGCGCGCGTGCATGCGTCTCGCGCGGCGAGTCGACCCGATGCGCCGAGCGGCAGGCCCTGGCGTTGCTCGGATCGCTGGCGCGCGTGGCGCGACCGCCTGCTCGCCGAGCCCGCGCTTCCAGCGCTGGGCCGCGCGGCTGCCGCTCATGCGGCCGATCGCGCGCGCGGCGCGCCAGGCGCTGTTCGACCTCTGCGCCGGCTTCGTCTATTCGCAGGTGCTGCTGGCCTGCGTGCGGCTGCGCCTGTTCGAGCGCCTGCGGACGGCCCGCAGACGCTGGCGGCAGCTGGCCGCGGCGGCTGCGGCCTGACGCGGAGCGGCGCGCGCGCCTGCTCGCGCCGCCGCGTCGCTGCGACCTGCTCGAGCGCCGCGCGGCGGCCGCTACGGCCTCGGCGCGCTCGGCGCGCGCGCTGCTCGGCAATCCCGGCGTCGCGGCGATGGTCGAGCACCACGCGCTGCTCTACGCCGACCTGGCCGACCCGGTGGCGCTGCTGCGCGCGACGGGCGCGACGCGGCTGGCGCGGTACTGGCCCTATGCCGACGGCCGGCGCGCCGGCAGTCGCTCGGCGCCGAGCGGGTCGCGCGACTACTCGCGCGCTGATGGCGGCCTCGCAGCCGCTGGTGGCGGACGAGGTGCTCGACGCCTACGTTCGGCGCGGCACCGCTGCCTGCTCGACGTCGGCGGCGGCGAGGGCCGTTCCTCGCCGCGGTCGCGGCGCGCCACCCCGCACCTGCAGCTGATGCTGTTCGACCTGCCGGCCGTGGTCGCGCGGCGCGCGAACGCCTGCGCGGCCGCCGGCCTCGCGGGACGCGGGTCGCGGCGCATCGGCGGCGACTTCCGCACGACCCGCTGCCGCCGGGCGCCGACCTCGTCTCGCTGGTGCGCGTCCTGCACGACCACGACGACGCAGGTCGTGCTCGGCCTGCTGCGCGCGTCCGGCGGGCGCTGCCGCCGGGCGGCACGCTGCTGATCGCCGAGCCGATGGCCGGCACGCCGGGGGCGGAGCCGATGGGCGACGCCTATTTCGGCTTCTACCTGCTGGCGATGGGCAGCGGCCGGCCGCGCACGGCCGCAGCAACTGTCGGCCTGCTGCGGCAGGCGGGCTTCGATGCCGTCCGCGCAGGCGCCGACGCGCATGCCGCTGCTGACCGGCGTGCTGACGGCCCGCAATCCGTCGCGCCGAATCGCTGTGAAGAATTGCTTGACACTGTCAACTGTCAATCTAGACTGACACTTCGAATGGACGCACTTGACACGGTCGCGCCTTCCGGCCGATCCGCGAGCCTGCAGACAGCCCGGGTGGAGACGCGCTTGCCGTCGTGCTCGAAGAGCCGGGCCGTCTCGTGCTCAGCGCGCTTCCGCTGACCGCGCCCGGCGACGACGACGTCGTCGTCGACATCGAGTGGAGCGGCATCAGCACCGGCACCGAGCGCCTGCTCTGGACGGGCCGCATGCCGCCGTTTCCCGGGCATGGGCTATCCGCTGGTGCCCGGCTACGAATCGGTCGGCCGCGTGGTCGTGGGCCGGGCCGCACTCGGGACATCGGGTCGGCGACCGCGTGTTCGTGCCCGGCGCCCGCTGCTTCGGCGACGTGCGCGGCCTGTTCGGCGGCGCCGCCACCCGGCTGGTCGTGCCCGGCGCCGCGCGTCATGCCGCGTCGACGAACATCTCGGCGAGCAGGGCGTGCTGCTGGCGCTGGCCGCCACGGCCTACCACGCGCT
The DNA here is from genome assembly GCA_963744735.1 of uncultured Gammaproteobacteria bacterium. Lineage (GTDB taxonomy): Bacteria > Pseudomonadota > Gammaproteobacteria > Steroidobacterales > Steroidobacteraceae > RPQJ01. The sequence continues at coordinate 233,946 of CAVUVH010000005.1, read as the reverse complement.
CGCGGCGCACGGCGCGCCGCGCCGCCGGACCTGATCGTCGGCCACGGCGTGCTCGGCCGCCTGCTCGCGCGCCTGCGTGCTCGCCGGTGCGCCGCCGCCGACCGTGTGGGAGACGCAATCCCGCGCGCGCGCGACGGGCGCCGACGGCTACGACGTCGTCGATCCCGGCCGACGACCCGCGGCGCGACTACCGCGCGATCTACGACGTCAGCGGCGACGCCGCGCTGCTCGACACGCCTGATCGCGCGCCTCGCGCCCGGCGGCGAGATCGTGCTCGCCGGCTTCTACAGCGAGCCGCTGTCGCTTCGCTTCCCGCCGGCCTTCATGCGCGAGGCGCGCATCCGCGTCGCCGCCGAATGGCAGCGCGCCGACCTGCTCGCGGTGCGCGAGCTGGTCGACAGCGGCCGCCTGTCGCTCGACGGCCTGATCACGCACCGCGCGACGTGGCCGCGACGCCGCAGGACGCCTACCGCACCGCGTTCGGCGATCCCGCCTGCCTGAAGATGGTCCTCGACTGGAGAGCGCTGCTCATGAGTCAGCCACGCCATCCGGGCAACGTCATCGTGCAGTTCAGCATGAAGGACCGGCTGCGCGCCGAAGCCGCGATCGAGCCCGATCCGGTGCCGACCGGCGCCGGTCACCAAGGAGACGCAGATCATCGCGATCTACGGCAAGGGCGGCATCGGCAAGAGCTTCACGCTCGCCAACCTCAGCTACATGATGGCGCAGCAGGGCAAGAAGGTGCTGCTGATCGGCTGCGACCCGAAGAGCGACACCACCTCCCTGCTGTTCGGCGGCAAGGCCTGCCCGACCATCATCGAGACCTGCTCGAAGAAGAAGCTGGCCGGCGAGGCGGTCGCGATCGGCGACGTCTGCTTCAAGCGCGACGGCGTCTTCGCGATGGAGCTCGGCGGCCCCGAAGTCGGCCGCGGCTGCGGCGGGCGCGGCATCATCCACGGCTTCGAGACGCTCGAGAAGCTCGGCTTCCACGACTGGGGCTTCGACTACGTGCTGCTCGACTTCCTGGGCGACGTGGTCTGCGGCGGCTTCGGCCTGCCGATCGCGCGCGACATGTGCCAGAAGGTCATCGTCGTCGGCCAGCAACGACCTGCAGTCGCTCTACGTCGCCAACAACGTCTGCTCGGCGGTCGAGTACTTCCGCAAGCTCGGCGGCAACGTCGGCGTCGCCGGCATGGTGATCAACAAGGACGACGGCACCGGCGAGGCGCAGGCCTTCGCCGAGCACGCCGGCATCCCGGTGCTCGCCGCGATCCCGGCCAACGACGACATCCGCCGCAAGAGCGCCAACTACGAGATCATCGGCCGCCCGGGCACGCAGTGGGCGCCGCTGTTCGAGGAGCTCGCGCACCAACGTCGCCGAGGCGCCGCCGGTGCGGCCGAAGCCGCTGACGCAGGACGAGCTGCTCGGCCTGTTCTCGGCCGAAGTCACCGGCCGCGACGTGGTGCTGGAGCCGGCCACGCTGTCGACATGTGCGGCAAGCACGAGATCGTCGAAGCCGTCGCTCGAAGTCGTCTACGACGCGGTCTGACGCAGCACGCCAGCCATGACGCACCGACTCCCAGACAGCCGATCGCGCCAGACCGCCGCCAGCCGCCCGGCGACGGCGGCGACGGCGCCGGGCTGGCTGCCATGCCGGCAAGGACGAGATGAAGCGCGCGGCCGCAGGCGGCCGGCAAGAGCGAGACGCTCGAGCGCTACGCGCGCCGACTATCCCGGCGGGCCCGCACGACCAGCCGCAGAGCATGTGCCCGGCCTTCGGCTCGCTGCGCGTCGGCCTGCGCATGCGGCGCACCGCGACGATCCTGTCGGGCTCGGCCTGCTGCGTCTACGGCCTGACCTTCACCTCGCACTTCTACGGCGCGCGCCGCACGCGTCGGCTACGTGCCGTTCAACTCCGAGACGCTGGTCACCGGCAAGCTGTTCGAGGACATCCGCGAGGCGGTGTTCAAGCTCGCCGATCCCGGCGCTCTACGACGCCATCGTCATCATCAACCTCTGCGTGCCGACCGCCTCGGGCGTGCCGCTGCAGCTGCTGCCGAAGGAGATCAACGGCGTGCGCATCATCGGCATCGACGTGCCGGGCTTCGGCGTGCCGACCCATGCCGAGGCCAAGGACGTGCTGGCCGGCGCGATGCTGCGCTACGCGCGCAACGAGGCCGAGCAGGGCCCGGTGCAGGCGCCGCGCGGCGGCCGCAGCGGCAAGCCGACGGTCACGCTGCTCGGCGAGATGTTCCCGGCCGACCCGGTGGGCATCGGCATGATGCTCGAGCCGCTGGGCCTGGCCGCCGGCCCGGTGGTGCCGACGCGCGAATGGCGCGAGCTGTATGCCGCGCTCGACTGCGCGGCGGTCGCCGCGATCCATCCGTTCTACACCGCCAGTCGTTCCGCGAGTTCGAGGCCGCCGGCCGCCCGATCGTCGGCTCCGCGCCGGTCGGCCACGACGGCACCGCCGCCTGGCTGCGAGGCGATCGGCGAGGCCTGCGGCGTCGCCGCGGCGACAGATCGACGCGGCGCAAGAACCGCGTCCTGCCGGCGATCAAGGCGGCGCTGGCGCGCGACGCCGATCAAGGGCCGCATCACGCTGTCGGGCTACGAAGGCTCCGAGCTGCTGGTCGCCCGGCTGCTGGTCGAGAGCGGCGCCGACCTGCGCTACGTCGGCACCGCCTGCCCGCGCACGCCCTGGTCGGACGCCGACCGCGAATGGCTCGAGGCGCAAGGGCGTGCACGTGCAGTACCGCGCCTCGCTCGAGCAGGACCTCGCGGCGATGCGCGAGTTCAAGCCCGACCTCGCGATCGGCACCACGCCGGTGGTGCAGAAGGCCAAGGAAGCTCGCGCATGCCCGGCGCTGTACTTCACCAACCTGATCTCGGCGCGGCCGCTGATGGGCCCGGCCGGCGCCGGCTCGCTGGCGCAGGTGGTCAACGCCGCGCTCGCCAACAAGGCGCGCTTCGACGCAGATGCGCGAGTTCTTCGACGGCGTCGGCAGCGGCCACGCGGCCGGCGTCTGGGAAGACATGCCGCGCGACCGCCCGGAGTTCCGCGAGCAGTACAGAGCGCAAGCTCGTCAAGCCAGGCCAAGGCGCGCAAGGCCGAGGAGATGGTCTGATGCTCGTCCTCGATCACGATCGCGCCGGCGGCTACTGGGGCGCCGTCTACGTCTTCACCGCGATCAAGGGCCTGCAGGTCGTCATCGACGGCCCGGTGGGCTGCGAGAACCTGCCGGTCACCTCGGTGCTGCATTACACCGACGCGCTGCCGCCGCATGAGCTGCCGATCGTCGTCACCGGCCTGGCCGAGGAAGAGCTCGGCCAGCACGGCACCGAAGGCGCGATGAAGCGCGCGCACGCGGACGCTCGATCCGCGACCTGCCCGCGGTGGTGGTCACCGGCTCGATCGCCGAGATGATCGGCGGCGGCGTGACGCCCGAAGGCACCAACATCCAGCGCTTCCTGCCGCGCACCATCGACGAGGACCAGTGGCAGTGCGCCAACCGCGCGATGTACTGGCTGTGGACCGAGTACGGCCCGAAGCAAGGTGCCGGCGCTGCAAGCCGCGCAAGCGCCGGGCGAGAAGCCGCGCGTCAACATCATCGGGCCGATCTACGGCACCTTCAACATGCCAGTCCGACCTGGCCGAGATCCGCCGGCTGGTCGAAGGCATCGGCGCCGAGGTCAACATGGTGTTCCCGCTCGGCAGCCACCTCGCCGACATCGCGCAGCTGGCCGACGCCGACGTCAACGTCTGCATGTACCGCGAGTTCGGCCGCATGCTGTGCGAGGCGCTGGAGCGGCCCTACCTGCAGGCGCCGATCGGCCTGCACAGCACGACCAAGTTCCTGCGCACGCTCGGCGAGCTGCTCGGGCCTCGATCCCGAGCCGTTCATCGAGCGCGAGAAGCACACCACGATCAAGCCGATGTGGGACCTGTGGCGCTCGGTGACGCAGGACTTCTTCGGCACCGCGAGCTTCGCGCATCGTCGCCAACGAGACCTACGCGCGCGGCGTGCGGCACTTCCTCGAGGACGAGATGGGCCTGCCCTGCACCTTCGCGTTCGCGCGCAATGCCGGGCGTGAAGCCCGACAACGACGCGGTGCGCGCAGCGGTGCACGAGAAGCCGCCGCTGGTGCTGTTCGGCAGCTACAACGAGCGCATGTACCTGGCCGAAGCGCGGCGGCCGCGCGCGTCTACATCCCGGCGTCGTTCCCGGGCGCGATCATCCGCCGCCACACCGGCACGCCGTTCATGGGCTATTCCGGCGCGACCTACCTGGTGCAGGAAGTCTGCAACGCGCTGTTCGACGCGCTGTTCCACATCCTGCCGCTGGGCACCGAGCTCGACCGCGTCGAGCCGACGCCGGCGCGGCTGCACGAGGAACTGCCGTGGGACGACGACGCGCGGCGGCTGCTCGACGAGCTGCTCGAGGCCGAGCCGGTCCTGGTGCGCATCTCGGCCGCCAAGCGGCTGCGCGACGCGGCCGAGCGCGACGCGCGCGCAGCCGGGCGACGCGCGTCAGCGTCGGACGCGCCGCAGGTGCGCAGCAGGCGCGCGGCGCCAGGTTCGACGGGCAGGCCGCGCATGCGTGCACGCTCGGCGACTCCAGCGAATCGGCGTCTGCTGCGCGGCTCCGGCGGGCAGTCGAACGACGGCCGTGGCATCGCGCACGGCATCCCGGGTCGCGCAGGGCATGCGCGGCGATGGCTGCAAGGCCACGCTTGGGAGGTGATTTCGAATGGCTGAAGACAAGCGAGAGCTCGCTGTCGGGGCTGACAGCGAACGAGGCGAAGGAGTTTCACAGCGTCTTCGTGACGAGCTTCGTCGGTTCACGGTGATCGCGATCATTGCGCACTTCCTCGTGTGGCTGTGGCGTCCGTGGTTCTGACCGTGCCTGGTACGCGACTTTCATTCGACCGTTACCTGACGTTACTGAAATAGGAGGAAGGAACATGTGGCGCATCTGGCTGCTGTTCGATCCGCGGCGATCACTGGTCGCCCTGTTCACGTTCCTGTTCGTGCTGGCGCTGGTGATTCACTTCATCCTGCTGAGCACCGACAAGTTCAACTGGCTGGACGGTCCGCGAGCGGCTCCGGCCGCGACGTCGACAGGTCGTGACGCCGCAGCCCGACGTGCCGCTGCTGGGCTGACGCGCACGCGACTGGTGGCGGGCGTGGCCGGGCATTCTGCCCGCTTGCGTCCCGCCACCGACCGATGCGCACGTGGCGTCGAAGCCGCCACTCGCGTCCCGAGCGGAGGATTGGCGATGGCCATGCTGAGCTTCGAAAGAAAATACCGGGTGCGCGGCGGCACGCTGATCGGCGGCGACCTGTTCGACTTCTGGGTCGGGCCGTTCTACGTCGGCTTCTTCGGCGTCACGACGCTGTTCTTCGCGCTGCTCGGCACCGCGCTGATCCTGTGGGGCGCGGCGCATCGGACCGACCTGGAACCTCTGGCAGATCAACATCGCGCCGCCCGACCTGCAGTACGGCCTGGCGCTCGCGCCGCTGCGCGAAGGCGGCCTGTGGCAGCTGATCACGATCTGCGCGCTCGGCGCCTTCGTCTCCTGGGCGCTGCGCGAGGTCGAGATCTGCCGCAAGCTCGGCATCGGCTTGCACGTGCCGTTCGCCTTCAGCTTCGCGATCCTCGCCTACTTCACGCTGGTGGTGATCCGCCCGTTGCTGCTGGGCGCCTGGGGCCACGGCTTCCCGTACGGCATCTTCAGTCACCTCGACTGGGTGTCGAACGTCGGCTACCAGTACCTGCACTTCCACTACAACCCGGCGCACATGCTCGGCGGTCACGTTCTTCTTCACCACGACGCTCGCGCTGTCGCTGCACGGCGCGCTGATCCTGTCGGCCATGAACCCGCAGCCAAGGGCGAGGCCGGTGAAGGGTGCCGAGCACGAGAACACTTTCTTCCGCGACGCCATCGGCTATTCGATCGGCGCCCTCGGCATCCACCGCCTCGGCCTGTTCCTCGCCTTGAGCGCCGCGTTCTGGAGCGCGGTCTGCATCGTGATCAGCGGGCCGTTCTGGACACGCGGGTGGCCGGAATGGTGGAACTGGTGGCTCGACCTGCCGATCTGGCGCTGAAGCAGCAAGGGGAGCGTCATGGCTGAATATCAGAATCTCTTCACGCGCGTGCAGGTGCAGTGCGCCGGTCTATCCGGGCGTGCCGCTGCCGGGCGGCGGCATCTACGTGCGCCAGGGCAAGGCCAGCCTGAACTACTGGCTCGGCATCATCGGCGACGCCCAGGTCGGGCCGTTCTACCTCGGGCTGGCTCGGGCTCGTCGTCGCTGATCTGCGGCTTCATCGCCATCGAGATCATCGGGCTCAACATGTGGGCGTCGGTGGGCTGGGACCCGGTGCAGTTCGTCCGGCAGCTGCCGTGGCTCGCGCTCGAGCCGCCGCCGGCCGAAGTACGGCCTGAGCCTGCCGCCGCTGCAGCGAAGGCGGCTGGTGGCTGATGGCCGGCTTCTTCCTGACCGCCTCGATCCTGCTCTGGTGGGTGCGCATGTACCGCCGCGCCCGCGCGCTCGGCATGGGCACGCACGTCGGCCTGGGCCTTTGCCGCGGCGATCTGGCTGTACCTCGTGCTGGGCTTCATCCGGCCGGTGCTGATGGGCAGCTGGTCCGAGGCGGTGCCGTTCGGCATCTTCCCGCACCTCGACTGGACCGCGGCGTTCTCGATCCGCTACGGCAACCTGTTCTACAACCCGTTCCACGCGCTCTCGATCGCGTTCCTGTACGGCTCGGTGCTGCTGTTCGCGATGCACGCGGGCACCGTGCTGTCCACCGCGCGCTACGGTGGCGACCGCGAAGTCGAGCAGTACATGGATCGCGGCACGGCCGTCGGAACGCATGGCGCTGTTCTGGCGCTGGACCATGGGCTTCAACGCGACGATCGAATCGATCCATCGCTGGGCCTGGTGGTTTGCGGTGCTCTGCCCGCTGGTCGGCGGCATCGGCATCCTGCTGACCGGCACGGTGGTCGACAACTGGTACCTGTGGGCGGTCGAGCACGGCGTCGCGCCGCCTTATCCGCCGACCAGCCCCGCCGTGGTCGATCCCGCCACGCTGACGGGAGTACCGCAATGAACCGCAGCCTCATGCGAATGACGGTCGTCGCCGTGATGTCGGTGGCACTGCTGGCCGGTTGCGAGCGGCCGCCGGTCGACTCGAAGCAGGTCGGCTTCCGCGGCACGGGCATGGTGCAGATCGACAATCCGCGCACGCAGGCCGAACGGATGGCGCGCAACGTGCCCGCCGCCGTCCACGCCGTTGATCGAGGGTGACGCGCCGCTCGCCAAGGACGTCTACCAGAACGTGCAGGTGCTCACCGACCTGACCGTCACCGAGTTCCTCCACCAGATGACGGCGCAGGCCGAACTGGGTGGCGCCCAAGGAGCAGTGCGGCTACTGCCACAACCTGGAGAACTTCGCCTCGGACGAGAAGTACCAGAAGGTGGTCGCGCGGCGCATGCTGCAGATGACGCGCGACATCAACATCAACTGGCCAGAAGCACGTCGCAGCAGACGGGCGTCACCTGCTACACGTGCCACCGCGGCAATCCGATCCCGCAGTACACTGGTTCGTCAATGCCGGGCCGTGCGCCGCGCGGCGCGACGGCCGGCACGGCCGGACAGAACATGCCGGCGCAGGTCGTTGGCCTGACTTCGCTGCCGTACGATCCGTTCACGCCCTACCTGCTGCGACGAGCAGCCGGCACGGGTCCTCGGCCAGACGGCGCTGCCGACCGGCAACACCGCCGACATCAAGGCGGCCGAGCCGCCTACGGCATGATGATGCACACGTCGCAGGCCCTCGGCGTCAACTGCACGTACTGCCACAACACGCGTTCGTTCACCAACTGGGCGGCCAGCAATCCGCAGCGCGCGGTGGCCTGGCATGCCATCCGCATGTGCGCGCGCCTGAACCTGGAGTACCTCGTGCCGCTGACGGCGGTGTTCCCGGCCTCGCGGCTCGGCCCGACCGGCGACGTTGCCAAGATCAACTGCACCACCTGCCACCAGGGCGCAGCCGAAGCCGCTCAACGGCGTCAGCATGCTGCCGGCGCATCCGGAACTGGCCCGCATCCGGCCGCCGCCGGCGCCGCCGGTCGCGGTTGACCCGCAGCGGTCGACGGTGCGGCAACGCCGCCCGCCGGGCCGTCGGCGGAGGACGTCGCTGCCGCGGGTGCGGCCCGCGACGCGGCTGCAGCGGCCGCGATGGGCAGCGGAGGCGCCTGATGGAAGTCGCTGCTCGCACGGCCCCGTGGGTTCTGTGCGGGCGTCACGCGCGCGATCGAGATCGTCGAACGCGCGCTCGCGCTCCACGGCGCGCCGGTGTACGTCTTCCACGAGATCGTGCACAACGGCTACGTCGTGCGCGACCTCGAGGCCGCGCGGCGCGGTCTTCGTCGACGACATCGACGCGATCCCGCGCGGAGCCGTGACGGTGTTCAGCGCGCATGGCGTGGCCGCGACGGTCGAGCGCGAGGCCGTCGGCGCGCGAGCTCGAGATCATCGACGCCACCTGTCCGCTGGTGGCCAAGGTCCACCTGCAGGTGCAGCGCTTCGTGCGCCAGGGCCGCGCGGTGGTGCTGATCGGCCACGCCGGCCACGACGAGGTGGTCGGCACCGTGGGCAAGGTCGACGCAGCCGGTCCACGTCGTCGCGAGCCTCGCCGACATCGAACGCGCTGCCGATGCGCGGCGCGCAGCGCCGTCGCCTACGTCACCCAGACCACGCTCAGCGTCGACGACACGCGCGAACTGATCGCCGCCCTGGCGCGGCGCTACCCGGACCTGCAGGGGCCCGGAACTCGACGACATCTGCTACGCGACGCACAACCGGCAGCAGGCGGTGAAGCAGATCGCCGCCGACGTCGACCTGATGCTCGTGGTCGGTGCCGCGCAACAGCTCCAACTCGCACCGGCTGCAGGAAGTGGCGGCGCAGTGCGGTGCGCCGGCGCACCTGGTCGACGATGCCGATGCGATCGATGCCCGCTGGCTGCGGGCGTGCAGCGCGTCGGCGTGACCGCCGGGCGCCTCGGCGCCCGAGTACCTGGTGGAGGGGGTCGTGCGGCGCCTGCGCGAGACTCGGCGCGTCCGCCACCGTCGAGGTCGGCAACCTGCGCGAGAACGTGACGTTCCGCCTGCCCGCGGCAGTGCTGCGACGACGCCCGCTGCGCGCGGTCGACCCAGTGGCCGCGCCGCCGGCTTTCGCCGGCACGCTGTGATTTTCCGGTCGGTCTGAGGCGACGCTGCCGCAGCGTCGTGCGCGAACTCAGTCCCCGCGCACCTGTTGCTGCGCCACGGCCGCGCCGCACGGCACCGCCGGAGCGACGCACGGCCGGTCGCACGGCGCCCGCAACCCCGACCTGGCGCGCCAGCTGCGCCAGGCGTGCAGCGATTGCCTGGCGGATGCTGTCGCGGTCGAGCCCCGCATCGCGCAAGGCCTCGTCGCGCGTGCCGTGTTCGATGAAGCGGTCCGGGCAGGCCGAGCTGCAGCAGCGGCACCGCACGCCGCCGCGCGCCAGCGATTCGTGCACGGCGCTGCCCGCGCCGCCGGCAAGTGAGTTCTCCTCGAGCGTCACCAGCAGGTCGTGGTTGCGCGCGATCTCGCAGCAGCATGCCTTCGTCGAGCGGCTTGACGAAGCGCATGTTCACGACGGTTGCGTCGAGCTCTGCCGCGACCTCGAGCGCGCTGCCGAGCAGCGTGCCGAAGGCCAGGATCGCCACGCGCCCGGCGCCGATGCGCCGCAGCTCGGCGGTGCCGAGCGGCATCGGCTGCGGCGGGCGGTGCCGCGAGCGGCGGCAGGAATCGGCGCAACGCGGATAGCGCACGGCGGTCGGCGCCGTCGTGCAGCGAGCCCGGTCTGCAGCATGTCGCGCAGTTCGTTGCCGTCGCTCGGCGCCATGACCACCATGCCCGGCACGCAGCGCAGGAAGCTCAGGTCGAGCGCGCCGTTGTGCGTGGCGCCATCGGGGCCGACCAGGCCGGCGCGGTCGATCGCGAACATCACCGGCAGGTCCTGCAGTGCGACGTCGTGCACCAGCTGGTCGTAGGCGCGCTGCAGGAAGGTCGAGTAGATCGCGACGACCGGGCGCGCGCCGCGGCAGGCCAGGCCCGCCGCGAACGTCACGCTGTGCTGCTCGGCGATGCCGACGTCGAAATAGCGCTCGGGATGCTGCGGCGAGAACCGCACGAGGCCGGAGCCTTCGCGCATCGCCGGCGTCACGGCCATCAGGCGCGGGTCGCGCGGCGGCGGCGTCGCAGAGCCAGTCGCCGAACACCTCGGTGTAGGTCGGCAGCGGCGCGGCGCGCGGGCACGATGCCGACGGCCGGGTCGAAGCTGGTCACGCCGTGGTACTTGATCGGGTCGGCCTCGGCGCGCGCGTAGCCGTGGCCCTTCTGCGTGCGCACGTGCAGCACGCGCGGGCCAGCGGCGCTGCGTCGCAGGTCGCTGCAACGTCGGCGACGCAGCGTCGTCGAGGTCGTGGCCATCGCACGGGCCCGGTGTACTCGAAGCCGAGCGCCTCGAACCAGCCGCGCGACGCCGATCGGCTCGCCGTCGCCGCGCCTGCGCCGTGGCGCGGTTGCAGGGCCTGCGACAGCGAGCCGACGTTCGGCGAGATCGACATGCCGTTGTCGTTGACGATCACGAGCAGGTCGAGGTCGGGCATCGCGCCGGCCTGCTGCAGCGCCTCGTACGGCATGCCGGCCGTCAGCGCGCCGTCGCCGATGATCGCCACGCTGCTGCGCCGGCCGGCCGCAGCGCTGGCTGGCGACCGCCATGCCGAGCGCCGCACTGATCGAGGTGCTCGAGTGGCCGGCGCCAAATGCGTCGAACGGACTCTCGTCGCGGCGCAGGAAGCCGGACAGGCCGTCGCGCCGGCGCAGCGTGTGCAGGCGCTCGCGGCGACCCGTGAGCGCCTTGTGCGGATAGGCCTGGTGGCCCACGTCCCACACCAGCGCGTCGCGCGGCGTGTCGAACACGTAGTGCAGCGCGACCGTCAGTTCGACCGTGCCGAGGCCGGCGGCCAGGTGGCCGCCACCGCGTGCCACGCGTTCGACCAGGAAGCTCGCGCAGCTCGTCGGCCAGCGGCTGCGAGCTCGTGCGGGCTGCAGAGCCGCCGCAGGTCCGGCCGGCACGCCTGACGGTATCGCAGCAGGCGGCGGCTTGCAGGTCGCGTCATGGCGCGATCTCAACCCTCCGCGGCCGGCGCCGCGCGCCGGTGCGAGCTTGCAGGCTCGAGGCGCCACAGCGCGTCGGCCGGCATCGGCAGCATCAACATGACGTGCTCGAGCAGGCCGAGCAGCGCGATCGCGGTCGAGCAGCGCGAAGCCCGCGGCCTCGAAGGCGCTCGCCGCGGGATGCAGCGTGCGCCGCGCGAGCAGGCACCACCAGCAGCGTGCCGGCGAGCGACCGACCAGCGGGAACAGCGCGTTCATGCCGCGCCGGCGGAAGAAGCTCTGCAGGTAGCGCAGGTGCTGCGGCAGGAACTCGACGCCGAGGTTGCGCACGCCGAGGAACAGGTTGAGCTTGGCGCTCTGGCGCATGCCCCACAGCACGAGGTAGGTCCACATGCCGACCGGGTTCGGCGCGTTCCAGCCGATCGCGACGAGCACGCGCGCCGGCGACGAACAGCGAGAGCTCGTGGTGCAGGATGGCCTGCACGCCGTGGCCGAAATGGCGCCAGCCCGAGCAATCCGGCCGCGCAGGCGTGGCGGCGCGGGCCGGTGATCGCGCCGGTCAGGAAGAAGACTTCCTGCCAGCCCCAGGTCAGCGACCGCGCAGGCGAACGCGATGTAGGCGCCGGCGACGCTGGTGTCGTCGCGCGTCTCGCCACAGGCCGTAGAGCGCGGCCAGCTGCATGCACCGTCGCGCCGAGCAGCGTCCAGCGGAAGGTCGCGCGCGGCAGGCCGTCGAGGAACATCACGACCGCCGTCGCCGACCACCAGAGGCAGCAGCGCGAACAGCAGCGGCAGTGCGAAATCCGCCATGCGTCGGCGTTACCAGGCCGGCGCCATGCGCACGTGCGCGGGCAGTTCGTTCGGCTTGACCGGCAGGAAGTACAGCCGCGACGAAGGTCGATGCCGCGCCCGACCGCGCCCGCGACCTGGCGCAGCGCGCCGAGCGATGCCCGCCGCGCTTCTTCGCCGGCCTCGATGCCTTCCATGCGCAGGCGCAGCGTCTCGAGCGCCGGCGCGGAAGCGCGGGTTGTCGATGTCCAGCGTCAGCGGGAACACCTGCTTGCGAGATCGCCGAGGTGATCGCGAACACCGTGTAGTCGTAGTCGGTCGGGTCGATGCCGAAGGCGTCGTGCATGTACGGGCGCTGGTGGTCGCGCACGTACATCGTCGCGAACACGGCCAGCAGGAAGAAGCGGATCCAGTACTTGTTGAGGCCGCGCAGCAGCTGCGGGTTGGCGCGCATCAGCAGCGCGAACGCCTCGCCGTGGCGGAACTCGTCGTTGCACCACTCCTCGAACCACCGGAAGATCGGGTGGAAGCGCCGCTCCGGGTGCCGCTCGAGCTGGCGGAAGATCGTGATGTAGCGCGCGTAGCCGATCTTCTCCGACAGGTACGTCGCGTAGTAGATGTATTTGGGCTTGAAGAACGTGTACTTCTTCGACTTGGTCAGCTGGGCCGAGGTCGACGCCCAGGCCGAAGTCCTTCAGCGACTTGTTGATGAAGCCGGCGTGGCGGCTTTCGTCGCGCGCCATGTAGCCCATCAGCGCGCGCATGTCCTCGTTCTTCACGTTCTTCTTGATCTCGCTGTACAGCACGCAGCCGGAGAACTCGGCGGTGCACGAGCTGACCAGGAACTCGACGAACTCCTGCGCGCAGGCCGGGCGGCAGTTCGCGCACTTCGTCCGCGAACTCCTGCGTCGCGCTCGAAGTGGTGGCGGTTGCTGTCGCGCCGGAACTCGGCCATCAGCTGGTCCCATTCGGCGCGCACGGGCGTCAGGTCGATGCGGTCGAGCGCGCGCGTAGTCCGTGCGGTAGAAGCGCGGCGTCAGCAGCGTGTCGGCCTCGGCGCGGCGCGGTGGCGTCGGCGGTGGTCCGGATGGCGATGGTCGTGTGACATCGTGCGAGTGCTCCGCGCTCAGGTAGTGGGTGTGGCCGGCATCGAGCAGCGCCGCGAAACGGCGCGACGTTCGACGGGCCGAAGGCTTCGAGATAGACGTGCCGGTCGGTGACCGGGTCGGTGAGCGACAGGCGGCCGTCGCTCCAGCGCGTCAGTCCGAACGGCGTTTCGGCGCCGACGTCGCGCCGCAGCCGTTCCTGCGCCAGGCCGCGCACGACGCCGCGCAGGAAGCCGTTGGTGCCCGGGGCCACGACGCTGACCAGGTCGCCGTCGGCCTCCGTGATGACCACGCGCGCCGTCGGCGCGGTCGGCGAAGCGCAGTTGGCGCGTCTCGACGCGGCTGCGGCCGGCGCCGCGGTCGCCGACTGTCCGCTGAGGCGGCCGATACGCCGCGCCGGCGAGCGCCAGCACGACGAGGCCGGCGGCGCCGGCGAGGGCGCCGCGGGGCAGGCTGCGGTCTTCGAAGGGGTCACTCATGGCGGTGCCTCAGGCCGTCGGCCGCCGTTGCGGGACGCGGCGAGCGCTGCATGACGTTTCGCGCGCCGGGCGCGTGACGGCGCGGCGCGCCGGCACGGCTTCGGGTCGCGCCAGAGCGCCGGCATCAGCGCCTTGGCGGCGACCGTCGCCGTCGGCCAGGCCGCGCAGCATCGGCCGCACGCGGAAGTAGTGCCAGGGCTGCACGTGCGGCCACGTCAGCAGGTAGCCGATCGCGCTGGCCCGGCAGAGCGTCAGCGGCATGTCCGCCGTGCCGTCGGCGTGGCGGCGCGAGGTCGGCCGCCTCGACCAGCCGCAACGGCAGGTTGACCGACATCGGCAGCGCGATGCCGAAGCGCAGCACGACGCGTGCCGTCGTGATCGTGTAGATCGTGCTGCGCGCCGAGCGCCCAGGCCAGCAGCGACAGCACGCGCGACGGCCGCCGCGCCGAGCACGACCAGCCACGGCCGCGCCGCGCACGGCCGCGGCCAGGCCCGTGCCGCGCATTGATCACCTCGACGACGTGCCAGGCCGCGAGCAAGGCGAAATACGACCGCCGACCTTGCGCACGTGCAGCGAGCGGCGCGCCAGCGCGCGCCACGACGGCGCGCCCTGCCACAGCATTCGTTCGCCGGCCGGCAGTGCCTGCGGGCAGGCCGGGAACCGGCTCGTGCTCGTGCTCGTGCCGCTCACAGCCAGCGGCCCCAGGCGCGACGGCTCGGCGTACAGCGTGCCGCCGCCGTAGTAGGCGCTGATGCGGTCTTCCTCGAGCAGCGTCACCTGGTCGGGATTGCGCAGGCCCGGCACGCCGCCGAACTGGCTGCCATGATCGAGCGCACGACGACACGCGGCGCAGCCGTCGACCTTGCAGAAGCCCGACCGGCACCAGCACGTGGCGCCTGCTGCCCGCGACTTCGACTTCGAGGTAGCGCACCTGCGGCTCGGCGCGGTCGACCCAGGCGTCGGTGACGATGCCGCGCGACCTTGCCGTCGCCGCCGACCACTTCCATGCCGCGCGGATCCGGGTCCGCAGTGCGCGATGCCGAAGCCCGCGGCGACGCGCAGCGGCAGGATCTTCGGCTCGCCCTCGAGCGTGAGGTCGGGCACGTCGGCGCGCAGCGCGTAGGCGCCGGGCCCGACGCCGTCGACGCATCGGGTTGCCGGTCGGGCTCGAGCGGCGCGCCCGGCCACAGCTCGGTCGGCTCCGCGAGGATCTGGCGGTCGGCTCGGCGCCGGGTTGGGCTTCAGCACCGTGCCGCCGTGCGGCAGCCGGTAGCTCTTGGGCTCGGGCATCGCCGGGAAGCCCTGCACCTTGATCGACGCCCGAGCGGTCGGACTCGAGCGGATAGCCTTCGCGCTTGTCCTCCCGGCGGAGGTAGATGATCAGGCCGGCGAAGAAAATCCAGAACGCGTAGAGCACGACCTGCGCCACGTCGATGTAGCTGGTGATGGCGCCGGTATGTCATGACGATGAACCTCCGCTGACGAAAGCGATTAACCTGGAAACTCGGCCAGACCGAACGGGCTGGGACGGCCGGCGCGCACGGCGGCCGTGCGCGCACCAGCGGGCCGATCGCGACCAGCGTCGCGAACAGCAAGCGCGATCTCGATGTGGTAGACGAACGCTGTAGCCGGTGACGGGGCCGGCGAGCGCGGCGCCGAGCGCGCCCTGCGTCGGCCAGCGCGCCGACGCGTCGCGCATGCACGCCGCCGAGCGCGATGCCGAGCCGGCCGCGGTCGCCTGCACGGCGCCCCAGGCGCCGAGCGCCAGGCCGCTGTTGTCGCCGCGCTCGAGCGTCCATCGCGCGCGGTCAGCGTGCCGACCGCGAACAGGCCGCCGCCGAAGCCGATCAGCAGCGCGCCGGTGCGGAACAGCAGCGCCGAGTCGAGCGGCGCCGCGAAGATCACCGCGGCGAAGGCGACGATGCCGGACCAGCAGCGCCGAACGCGGCGAGGCGATACGGATCGGCGCCGCGGCCGAGCCGGCGCGCCGCCAGCGCGAACGCGAGCGAGTGCCGCCGAGCGCCATGGAACGCCGTGAGCGTCGTGGTCGCGGCCGACGGCGAGGTGCAGGATCTCGCCGCCGTAGGGCTCGAGCAGCACGTCCTGCATGCTGAAGGCGGCGGTGCCGAGGCCCGACGGCCACCAGGAAGCGGCGCGCTGCGGCCGTCGCGGTGAACTCGCGCCCAGCGCTCGCGGAAGCGGATCGTCGCGCCCGGCGCCCGTGCGTCGCGCGCCGGATCGCGCGCTTCCTGCTTCCACAGCGCGACGCAGTTGAGGACCAGCGTCAGCAGCGCCGCGCCCTGGATCACCTGGATCAGGCGGATCTGCCGAGAAGTCGCTCGAGCAGCAGGCCGAAGACCAGCGCGCTGCGCGACCATGCCGACCAGCAGCATCACGTACAGCAGCGCGACCACGCGCGGCCGCGACGTCGCGCGGCGCGAGGTCGGTCGCCAGCGCGAGGCCGGCGGTCTGGGTCGTGTGCATGCCGGCGCCGACCAGCAGGAACGCGAGCGCCGCCGCCGCCTGGCCGATCCAGGCCGGGCCGTGCGTGTCGCCGGACAGCACCAGCAGCGCGAACGGCATGATCGCGAGGCCGCCGAACTGCAGCAGCGTGCCGATCCAGATGTAGGGCACGCGCCGCCAGCCGAGCACCGAGCGGTGCGTGTCGGACTTGAAGCCGATCAGCGCGCGGAACGGCGCGAACACCAGCGGCAGCGCCACCATCAGCGCGACGAGCCAGGCCGGCACGCCCAGTTCGACGATCATCACGCGGTTCAGCGTGCCGTCAGCAGCACCACCGCCATGCCGACCGAGACCTGGAACAGCGACAGCCGCAGCAGCCGCGCCGAGCGGCAGCTCGGCGCTGGCGGCATCGGCGAACGGCAGGAAGCGCGTGCCCGACGCGCGTCCAGCGCTCGCCGCCGAGCCGGATGCCGCTGCGGCTTCATCGGCGCGTCAGCTCCAGCGCCTGCGAGGTGTAGAAGCCGCTCGCGACGCGCTGCGGTGCGGCCGGTGCGCCAGGCCGACAGCGCCGGCTCGCCGTCGATGCAGCTCGCTGCAGCGTGGTCCGGCGCGACCGGCTCGATCGCCGGCGCGCGGTCGCCGCGCGGGAACAGCCGGCCGACGGCGTGCATCAGCGCCAGCGGCGGCGTGCGCGGCGCGAAGGTGAACACGATCGAGTCGCGTGGTGCGCGCGGCGAGGCCGCGACGAGCGCGCGCACGACGTCCGCGCGCGCGGTAGTGGATCAGCGAGTCCATGGCGACCACGTGGTCGAACTGGCCGAGCGCCGGGTCGAGCATGTCGCCGACGCGGAACTCGACGCGGCCGCGCGCCCGAGATCCGCGGCAGCGCGCTCGCGCGCCAGGCCGACCAGCGTCGGCGACAGGTCGATCGCGACCACGTCGGCGCCGCGCCGCGCGGCCTCGACCGCCAGCGCGCCGGTGCCGCAGCCGGCGTCGAGCAGGCGGCGGCCGCTCAGGTCCGCGCGGCAGCCAGTCGAGCAGCGTCGTCGCGCATCTGGTCGCGGCCGGCGCGCACCGTGGCGCGGATGCGGCCGACCGGCGCATCCGAGGTCAGCCGCGCCCAGGCCTCGACCGCGGTGCGGTCGAAGTAGGTCTCGAGCTGCGCCGCGGCGCTGCGATGGTAGGTGGTGCGCTCGGCCATCAGTCGAACCCCAGCAGGTCGAAGATCTCGCGGTCCTTCAGCGGCACCGCCGTTCAGCGGCTCGGCGCCGGCCCAGAGCGCGGCGGCGAGCCGCAGGTATTCGTCCTGCACCGCCTCGACCTCGGGCGAGTCCTCCATCTCGAACAGCGTCGCCTTCTTCAGGCGGCTGCGGCGGATCACGTCGAGGTCGGGGAAGTGCGCGACCTGCTTCAGGCCGATCGCGCTCGTTGAACCTGTCGATCTGGTCGGTGTCCGCGCTGCGGTTGGCGATCACGCCGCCGAGCCGCACGTCGTAGTTCTTCGACTTGGCGCCGATCGCCGCGACGATGCGGTTCATCGCGAAGATCGAGTCGAAGTCGTTGGCGGTGACGATCAGCGCGCGGTCGGCGTGCTGCAGCGGCGCGGCGAAGCCGCCGCAGACCACGTCGCCCAGCACGTCGAAGATCACGACGTCGGTGTCTTCGAGCAGGTGATGCTCCTTCAGCAGCTTCACCGTCTGGCCGACGACGTAGCCGCCGCAGCCGGTGCCGGCCGGCGGGCCGCCGGCCTCGACGCACATCACGCCGTTGTAGCCCTCGAAGACGAAGTCCTCGGCGCGCAGCTCCTCGGCGTGGAAGTCCACCGATCTCCAGCACGTCGATCACGGTCGGCATCAGCCTCTTGGTCAGCGTGAAGGTCGAGTCGTGCTTGGGATCGCAGCCGATCTGCAGCACGCGCTTGCCGAGCTTGGAGAAGGCGACCGACAGGTTCGACGAGGTCGTGCTCTTGCCGATGCCGCCCTTGCCGTAGACCGCGAACACCTTGGCGGTGCCGATCTTGAGCGTTGGGGTCGAGCTGCACCTGCACGCTGCCCTCGCCGTCGGGCCGGCGCGCGGGCGTGCGCCGCGCAGCGATCGCGAGCGGAACGGTCGTGGTGTCCATCATGCGGCAGCTCCTTCGTAAACGCCTTCGAGGCGGTCTTCGAGTTCTTCGCCGGCGCGGCGCAGGGCTTCGAGCATCTGCGGCGTCGGGCTGTCCAGTAGTTGCGCTCGTGGCCTCGATCAGCCGGTTCGCGACCTTGGCCGACGCCGTCGGGTTGAGCTCGCGCCAGGCGCTCGCGCATCTGCGGGGTCGAGCACGAAGGTCTCGGTCAGCTGCTGGTAGACCCAGGGCTGCGACCTGGCCGGTCGTCGCCGACCAGCCCATCGTGTTGGTGACGTGCGCCTCGATCTGGCGCACGCCTTCGTAGCCGTGCTTGAGCATGCCCTCGTACCACTTCGGGTTGAGCATGCGGGTGCGGGTCTCCAGCGCCACCTGCTCGGCCAGCGTGCGCACCGTGCCGCTCGCCGCGCGTCTGGTCGCCGATGTAGACCGGCGCCGTCGGCGCCGCCCTTGGCGCGCCGCACCGCGCGGCTGATGCCGCCCAGCGTGTCGAAGTAGTTGTCGACCGTGGTGACGCCGAGTTCGACCGAGTCGAGGTTCTGGTAGGCGAGCTCGACGTCGGCCAGCACGCTCTGCAGCAGCTGCGGTCTGCTGCACCGGCGCGGCCGTCGCGGCCGTAGGCGAAGCCCTTGCGGCGCGTGTAGGTCTCGGCGAGTTCGTCCTCGTCGTCCCAGCGGCCGTTCTCGACCAGGTGGTTGACGTTGGCGCCGTAGGCGCCGTCGGCGTTGCCGAAGACGCGCAGCGACGCGGTCTCGAGGTCGCAGCCGTGCTCGCGCCTGGTAGGCCAGCGCGTGCTTGCGCACGAAGTTCTGCTCGAGCGGCTCGTCGGCCGCTGGCGGCGAGGAAGGCGGCTTCGGCCAGCAGCTTGATCTGCAGCGGCAGCAGGTCGCGGAAGATGCCGGACAGCGTGATCACGACGTCGATGCGCGGCCGGCCGAGTTCGGCTCGAGCGGGATCAGCTCGGCGCCGGCGAGGCGGCCGTAGCTGTCGAAGCGCGGCGCGCGCGCCCATCAGCGCCAGCGCCTGGCGCGATCGGCCCGCCCTCGGTCTTGAGGTTGTCGGTGCCCCACAGCACGATCGCGACCGATTCCGGGCAGCGCGTTGCCGTCGGCGACGTGGCGGTCGAGCAGCCGCTGCGCCTGCCGCGCGCCGTCCTGCACCGCGAAGGCGCTGGGGATGCGGAACGGATCGAAGCCGTGCAGGTTGCGGCCGGTCGGCAGGATCGCCGGCGTGCGCAGCAGGTCGCCGCCCGGCGCCGGGCGGATGTAGCGGCCGTCGAGCGCGCGCAGGATGCCGGCGATCTCGTGTCCTGCGGCCAGCAGCCGGTCGGTGCCGCGCCAGTTCGGCGCAGCGCGCGCGAGCTGCTCGCGTCGTGCCGTGCCGGCCGCGGCGCAGCGCCGTCGGGCGTGGCGCCGCGCACCAGCGCCTCGATCGCCGCGCGGTCGCGGCATCGGCGCCGTGCGCGGCTTCGGCCATCGCCAGCAGCATGTCGACGCGCTCGGCGGGCGTCGGCGCGCGGCCGACCACGTGCAGGCCGTGCGGGATCAGCGTGTATTCCAGCTCCAGCACGCGCGTCGGCGAGCGCTGCCGATCTCGGCGTCGCCGGCGTCGCCCCAGGCCGGCTCGGCGCTCGCGAGTTCGAGCGCGGCGGCCTGCGCCTGGATCAGCTGCGGCGAGCTCGCGCGCGCTCGTCGCCGCGCGTCGGGCTCGAGCGCCGCGCCAGCGCTCGATCGAGCGCCTTCAGGTCGATCAGGCCCGCGATAGAGCCGGCGTGCGCGACCGGCGGCGTCAGGTAGCTGATCAGCGTCGCGGCCGAGCGGCGCTTGGCGATCGTGCCTTCGGACGGGTTGTTCGAGGCGTAGAGATAGAGGTTCGGCAGGTCGCCGATCAGCCGGTCCGGCCAGCAGGCGCCGGACAGGCCGGCCTGCTTGCCGGGCATGAATTCGAGCGCGCCGTGGGTGCCGAAATGCAGCACCGCGTGCGGCGCCGAAATCCTCGCGCAGCCAGCGGTAGAAGGCCGAGAAGGCGTGCGTCGGCGCGAAGCCCTTCTCGAACAGCAGCCGCATCGGGTCGCCTTCGTAGCCGAAGGCGGGCTGCACGCCGACGAAGCACGTTGCCGAACTGCTCGCCGAGCACGAAGATCGAGCGGCCGTCGCTCTGCTGCCTGCCGGGCGCCGGGCCCCATTGCGCCTCGATCTCCTGCAGCCAGCGCTCGCGGCGCACATGGTCGTCGACCGGGATGCGCGCGTGCACGTTGGCGTCGGCGCCGTAGCGCGCGGCGTTGCCGTCCAGGATGCGCTCGCGCAGCGCGTCGACGCTCGCGGGCACCTCGACCGTGTAGCCGTCGCGCCTTCAGCGCCGTCAGCGTGTTGTACAGCGACTCGAACACCGACAGGTAGGCGGCGGTGCCGGTGTTGCCGGCGTTCGGCGGGAAGTTGAACAGCACGATCGCGACCTTGCGCTCGCGCGCGCTCGCGTGCGGCGCAGCGCGACCAGCTTGCGCGACGCGCGCGGCCAGCATCTCGGCGCGCTCGGTGCAGGCGTGCATGTCGTGCGCGCTGTCGGCGCGCCGAAGGTGCAGGCGCGGTCGCAGCCGGTGCAGGTCGTCGCCTGCGCGCCGGCGCGGCCGCCGAACACCATCGGGCCGGTGGCGCCGTCGAGTTCGGGGATCGCCACCATGATGGTGCTCTCGACCGGCAGCAGGCCGCGCTCGGAGGCGCCCCACTGCTCCAGCGTCTGGAACTCGACCGGATGCGCGGCGAGGTAGGGCACGTCGAGCTGCGCCAGCATGTCCTCGGCGGCCTTGCGCGTCGTTGTAGGCGGGGCCGCCGACCAGCGAGAAGCCGGTCAGCGACACCACCGCGTCGACCGTCGGCGCGGCCGTCGCTGCATGAAGAAGCGTCTCGATCGCCGGGCGCGCTCGAGGCCGCTGGCGAAGGCCGGGATGACGCGCAGGCCGCGCGCCTCGAGCGCCGCGATCACGCCGTCGTAGTGCGCCGGCGTTGCCGGCCAGCAGGTAGGAGCGCATCAGCAGCAGGCCGACCGTGCCGTGGCTGCGCGCCGGCGGCCGCGGCAGCGCGTCGCGCCGGCGTCGGCGATGCGGCCGCGGCATGCGCGGGTGATAGACGCCGACCTCGGGATACTCGACCGGCGCCGGCGCCTTGAGCGGCGCCGCGCAGCGCCGCGGCGCGGGCCGTCGGCATAGCGGTCGACCAGGAAGCGGACCATGTTGCGCGATGTTCTCGTCGGAGCCGGCCGAGCCAGTACTGCAGCGTCAGGAAATAGGCGCGCACGTCCTGCGCGGTGCCGGGGATGAAGCGCAGCAGCTTCGGCATGCGGCGCAGCATCTTCATCTGCTGCGCGCCGCGCCGGTCGGCGGCCGGGCTTGCTCGTCGTGCTTGCCGCGCAGCCGCTTCAGCAGCGCCATCGGCGCCGCTGCGCCGGCCGTCCATGTCGAAGCGGCCGATGCGGGTCAGCTTGACGACCTCGGCCGCCGACATGCACGCAGACCATCGCGTCGCAGTGCGTCGCGGCGCGCCTGCAGCGCCGGCAGCACCGGCTGGAAGTGGTCTTCCATGAACAGCATGGTGGCGATGACGATGTCGCCGCGGGCGATGTCGGCGCGGCAGCGCTGCGAGCGCCGCGTCGTCGTCGGCCCACTCGGCGGCGGCGTGCAGCGCTGAGCGTCAGGCCCGGGCAGCTCGCGCGACGAGCGCGGCGCGCGCGCGTCGGCCGGCGCTCGCCAGATGGCTGTCCATCGTCACGATGACGACGCCGGCATCGGGCGTGCGCGTCAGCGGCCGAAGTGCGCTTTGGCATCGTACAGCGTCTCGACGGTGATGAGTGGCCACGCCGCGCTCCGCGGCGAAGCGCTCGGTGTTGCGGCGCGCCTTGCCGCGCACGAAGAACGGGATCTTCTGCAGTTCGCTTCTCGGCCTCGGCGGCCCAGGCGACGCGGGTCGCGCCGCGGTCGGCGTCGGCGGCACGGCATCGCGTGCAGCCGGCTGGCGGCGTCGCGCTGTCGTCGGCGGCACGGTCAGCCGCGCGGCGGCCGCCGCCTGGCCGACGCATGGCCGAGGTGCGACGGCGCGGCGTCGTCGTGGAACTCGAAATCGTCGCGGAACATCGCCAGCAGGTGCTCTTCGAGGCCCATCATCAGCGGGTGGACCCAGGTGTCGAAGATCACGTTGGCGCCTTCGAAGCCCATCTGCGGCGAGTAGCGGGCCGGGAAGTCCTGCACGTGCACCGGCGCCGAGATCACCGCGCAGGGAATGCCGAGCCGCTTGGCGATGTGGCGCTCCATCTGCGTGCCGAGCACCAGTTCGGGCTGCAGCTCGGCGACCTTGGCCTCGACCTCGAGATAGTCGTCGGTGATCAGCGCCTCGACGCCGTAGCGCTCGGCGGCCTCGCGCACCTCGCGGGCGAATTCGCGGCTGTAGGTGCCGAGGCCCGACGACCTTGAAGCCGAGTTCCTCGCGCGCGATGCGGGCCGCGGCGATCGCATGGGTGGCGTCGCCGAAGATGAAGACGCGCTTGCCGGTGAGGTAGGTCGAGTCGACCGAGCGCGAGTACCAGGGCAGCGCGCGACGCCTGGCGTCGGCGCAGCGGCGGCGTCGGCATCGATGCCCGGCCAGCGCCGCGACCTCGGCGATGAAGTCGCGCGTCGCGCCGACGCCGATCGGCACGATCTGCGTCGAGCGGCTGGCCGAACGTGCGCTGCAGCCAGCTGCGCCGCCGTGCGCGGCGATCTCGGGATAGAGCACGACGTTGAAGTCGGCCTCGCCGAGCCGCGCGAGGTCGGCGGGCGTGGCGCCCAGCGGCGCGACCACGTTCACGTCGATGCCGAGTCGCGCGAGCAGGCTGCGTGATCTCGCGCACGTCGTCGCGGTGGCGGAAGCCGAGCGCGGTCGGGCCGAGCAGGTTGCAGCGGGCGGGCGCTGCGCCGGTCCGCGCGGCGCGCCGGCGCCGGACGCGTCGCGGCGCCGGCCAGCGCGCGCACCAGCTGATAGAAGGTCTCGGCCGCGCCCCAGTTTTCCTTGCGCTGGTAGGACGGCAGCTCCAGCGGCACCACCGGGATCGGCAGGTCCAGCGCGCGCGGCCAGGCCGCCCGGGTCGTCCTGGATCAGCTCGGCGGTGCAGGACGCGCCGACCAGCATCGCCTGCGGCTGGAAGCGCTCGTAGGCGTCGCGCGCCGCGGTCTTGAACAGCTCGGCGGTGTCGCCGCCGAGGTCGCGCGCCTGGAAGGTGGTGTAGGTCACCGGCGGGCGCGTGTCGCGCCGCTCGATCATCGTGAACAGCAGGTCGGCGTAGGTGTCGCCCTGCGGCGCGTGCAGCACGTAGTGCACGCCCTCCATCGCGGTGGCGATGCGCATCGCGCCGACGTGCGGCGGGCCTTCGTAGGTCCAGAGCGTCAGCTGCATCGGTTCAGACCGCCAGCCGCGCGCGGCGCACGCAGCGGCCGCGCGAACAGCTCGGCCAGGTCGGCCGCCTGCTCGTAGCCCTGGATCGGCGTGAAGACCAGTTCGATCGACCACTTGGTCGTCATGCCCTCGGCCTCGAGCGGATTGGCGAGGCCGAGGCCGCAGACCACGAGGTCGGGCGCGGCGGCGCGGCAGCGGTCGAGCTGCCGCTCGACGTCCTGGCCTTCGCGACAGCGCAGTGCCGGCCGGCAGCAGCGCCAGTTCGGCGGCCAGGTGCTGGCGGTGCAGGTAGGGCGTGCCGACTTCGACCAGCTCCATGCCGAGCTCGCGCGACAGGAAGCGCGCCAGCGGCATCTCGAGCTGCGAATCGGGGAAGAAGAAGATGCGCTTGCCGGCCAGCTGCGTCGCGATGCGCGCGCCAGCGCGCGCTGGCGCGCGCGCTCGCGCCGGGCGCGGTGACGGCGTCGAAGCGCGTCGGCGGCGACGCCGAAGGCGCGTCGGCCGCGGCCTGCAGCCAGGCGGTGGTGCCTTCGACGCCGAGCGGGAACGGGCGCGGCGCAGGCGCTGCGCGCCGCGCGCCTCGAGCGCGCGCGGCGGTGTCGGCGAGGAAGGGCTGGGCCAGCAGGAAGCGCGTGTTCGGCCCGACGGCCGGCAGGTCGCGCGGCGCGGCGCGGCGGCAGGAAGTCGCACCGGGCCGATGCCGAGCGCGTCGAACAGGCGGCGGAACTGGTCCTCGACCACGTCGGCCAGCGCGCCGACCACCAGCAGCGGCTGCGGCGCCGTCGGCGCGCGGCCGGCATCTCCGGCACCAGCGCGGCGAGGCAGGCGTCCTCGCCCTGGGTGAAGGTGGTCTCGATGCCGCTGCCGGAGTAGTTGAGCACGCGCACGCGCGGCGTGAAGCGTCTGCGACAGCCGCTGCGGCGGCGCGCGACAGATCGAGCTTGATCACTTCGGACGGGCAGGAGCCGACCAGGAACAGCAGCTTGATGTCGGGCCGGCGCTCGAGCAGCCGCGTCGACCACGCGGTCGAGCTCGTCGTTGGCGTCGGCCAGGCCGGCCAGGTCGCGCTCTTCGATGATGGCGGTGGCGAAGCGCGGCTCGGCGAAGATCATCACGCCGGCGGCGGACTGGATCAGGTGCGCGCAGGTGCGCGAGCCGACGACCAGGAAGAAGGCGTCCTGGATCTTGCGGTGCAGCCAGACGATGCCGGTCAGGCCGCAGAACACCTCGCGCTGGCCGCGCTCGCGCAGCACCGGGGCGTCGGCGCAGGCCGTCGGCCGTCGGCGCGCGATCGGCGATGCACGGCGCTCATGCGGCGACTCCATCGGCCGGCCGCGGCGCCGCGCGCGGCGCGCTCGTCGAGCCGCGCCGCGCGCAGCTTGAGCAGGAACTGCGCCGGCGTTGACGACGTAGGTGGCGTAGGCGGCCAGCGCGAGCAGCATCTGCTGCCGCGGGCGTCGAGCGCGCCGGTGAACAGCGCCGACCAGATAGGCGGTGTGCAGCGCCAGCACCAGCATGCTGAACACGTCTTCCCAGAAGAAGGCCGGGGCGAACAGGTAGCGGCCGAAGACGTCCTTCTCCCAGATCGAGCCGGTGATCATGATCGTGTAGAGCACGCAGCGTCTTGACGACGACCGAGACCGTCGCGGCCGCACAAGCCCTCGCCGGTGGCGAGGTAGCGCAGCACCAGCGCGAGGCTGACCAGCGAAGACCAGGAACTGCAGCGGGGCGAGGATGCCCTGCACCAGCGTCCAGCGCGACGCGTCGCGGCGCGGCGCTGCTCGGCGGGGTGTACAGCGGCGCGCGGCGCGTGCTGCGGCTGTCTGCAGGGGCCGGTTCGGGCCGATGGGGCATCGCGTGGTCCTCCGATGCGTAAACCTATGCCCGGCACTCCGAGAGTGTCAACTCAGATTGACGTAAATATTTCTTGACGACACCGTGAGGTCGAGGATTTACACAGTGCGCCACTGCGCCAGGGACGTCTGCCCCGGAAACCGCCCTCGCCAGAACAGGCCGCGGTCCGGTCTGCAGGCCTCGAAGCGCCACCCGCCGGCTGCGAGCCGGATGACGGTGTCGCAACGCTGGCGGAGACAAGCGCAGATGGCCGAGGAATTGCAGCGCGAAGAGCTCTGCAGGACAGCTCGCGACGAGACCCGGCTGTCCAGCGGCGCGGATCGACCGCGGGCTGGTCGCCGCGCTGGGCCGGGCGATGCCCGACGCGCCGCGGCATCCAGCGTGCCGACACGTCGCGCGCCGCCGGGTCGGCAACCTGGCTGGCGCACGATCGAGGACGAAGATCATCCCGCGCCTGCTGCTGAGCCAGCGCGCCCACGATCCGCGAAGTCGCACGCCGACGTCACGCCGGTCGTCGCATGCCGGGCGAGGGCGCATCGACGAGTTCGTCGCAGCTGCTGCTCGACCGGACGACCTCGAGGTCGCCTACGCGTACATCGATTCGGTGCGCGTCGCGCGGGCGTGTCGCTGTCGAGCGCATCTACCTCGATCTGCTGGCGCCGGCGGCGCGCCACCTCGGCGAGCTGTGGGAAGACGACCGCGTGCGACTTCGCCGACGTCACGGTCGGCGCTGTGCCGCCTGCAGCGAGGTGCATGCGCGACCTGAGCGCCGGCCTTCCGCGCCGACGACCGACACGCCGCCGCAGGGCCGCCGCGCGCTGCTGGTCCCGATGCCCGGGCGAGCAGCACACCTTCGGCCTGGTCGATGGTCGCCGACTTCTTCCGCCGCGCCGGCTGGGACGTCTGGAACGACGCAGTGCCGCACGTCCAGCGACCTGGTCAGGCTCGTGCGTCAGCGAATGGTTCGACGTGGTCGGGCTTTCGGTGGGCTGCGAGACGCACCTCGACGGCGCTCGCCTCGACGATCCACGCGCTGCGCCGCGCAGCGCGCAACCAGGTCGCTCGGGGTGATGGTCGGCGGCCCGCTGTTCGTCGACGCATCCCGAACTCGCGATCCAGGTGGGCGCCGATGCACGGCTAACGACGCCCGTCAGGCGGTCATGCAGGCCGAGAACCTGGTGCGGCATGTTCGCGCGACGCTGCTGATCTGCCGGGCGTGATCGCGTCCGAGTCGACCGTCGGCGCCGCGCCAGGCGCACGATGAACGATCTGCAGGAATCCGTGAAGCGCTTTCAGCGCCGCCAGACAAGTCGCTCGGCGACTCGACGCCGACGCCGCCGCGCGACTGCTCGCGGCCGCCGCCGACATCGCGCTGATCCTCGACCACGAGGGCGTCATCCGCGACGTGGCCGTCGGCAGCGACGAACTGCCGCCGAGATGCGACGGCAAGTGGGTCGGCCAGTCCTGGGCTCGACACGGTCACCGTCGAGAGCCGCCCGAAGGTCGAAGCCCTGCTGCAGCGACGCGCGCCGCAGGGCCGCCGCACGCGCTGGCGCCAGGTCAACCACCTCACCGCGGCGGCGCCGACCTGCCGGTGCTCTACTCGGCCGTGCGCAGGTCGGCAAGACAGGGCCGCGATGCGTCGCGCGTCGGCCGCGACCTGCGCGCCATCGTCGGCGCTGCAGCAGCGCCTGGTCGAGGCGCAGCAGTCGATGGAGCGCGACTACGCGCGCCTGCGCCACGCCGAGACGCGCTACCGCCTGCTGTTCCAGCTGCCGTCCGAGGCGGTGCTGATCGTCGACGCCGCCACGCATGCGTGCGTCGAGGCCAACCCGGCGGCGACGCAGCTGCTCGGCGAACGCGCCGCAAGTCGCCGGCCGGCCGTTTCCCGACGGCCTCGACGACCGACGCGCACCGAGGCCGTGGCGACGCTGCTCGCCACGTGCGCGCGTCCGGCCGCGCCGACGAGGTGCGCGCGCGCCTGGCCGACGGCAGCCGCGAGCTGCTGGTCTCGGCCTCGCTGTTCCGCCAGGACAGCGCTCGACGCTGCTGCTGGTGCGGCTGACGCCGCTGCGATGCCGAGCCGGCTGGCCGACGCCGCGCCGGGCGCCACGGCGCGCTGCGTGCGATTTCGTCGCAGCGGCGCCCGGATGGCTTCGTCGTGACCGACGCCGACGGCCAGCGTCGCTCGCCGCCAACCCCGCCTTCCTCGACCTGGCGCAGCTGCCGCGCGAGGAGCAGGCGCGCGGCGAGTCGCTCGAGCGCTGGCTCGGCCGCCCGGGCGTCGATCTGAACGTGCTGCTCGCCAACCTGCGCCAGCACGGCTCGGTGCGGCTGTTCGCGACCACGCTGCGCGGCGAATACGGCGCCGACGACCGAGGTCGAGATCTCGGCCGCTGCCGTGCCGCGACGGCGAGCCGCCGTGCTTCGGCTTCACGGTGCGCGACGTCGGTCGCGCGCCTGGCGCGCCGCAGCGCGCCGGCGCCGCCGCTGCCGCGCTCGGTCGAGCAGCTGACCGAGCTGGTCGGCCGCGTGCCGCTGAAGGACATCGTGCGCGAGACCACCGACCTGATCGAGCGGCTGTGCATCGAGGCCGCGCTCGAGCTGACCAGCGACAACCGCGCCTCGGCCGCCGAGATGCTCGGCCTGTCCGCCAGAGCCTCTACGTGAAGCTGCGCCGCTACGGCCTGGGCGACCTGGTCGACACCGACGGGCGACTTCTAGCCCGTCGACGCAGGTCGGCCGACGGTCGGGCCGACGACGACTGTAAATCTAGCTTGACGCATTGGAGTGTCAGGCTTATGTTGCAGTCATGTCACGCTACGCCACGCCCGGGGTCCTCGAGCCGCAGTCTGCGCTCCCGGCCGTCGTCGAGCTGCTGAAGCCGATCACCTGGTTTCCGCCGATGTGGGCCTTCGCCTGCGGCGTGGTCTCGTCCGGGCGTGCCGCTGGCACGGCCGCTGGCCGCTGCTGCTCGCCGGCGTGCTGCTCGCCGGGCCGCTGGTCTGCGCCACCAGCCAGGCGGTGAACGACTGGTTCGACCGCCACGTCGACGCCATCAACGAGCCGCAGCGGCCGATCCCGTCGGGCCGCATGCCCGGCCGCTGGGGCCTGTACATCGCGATCGTGCTGGACGCTGCTGTCGCTGCTGGTGGCGACCGCGCTCGGCCCCTGGGGCTTCGCCGCGGCCGTCGTCGGCCTGCTGCTGGCCTGGGCCTACAGCGCGCCGCCGCTGCGGCTGAAGCACAACGGCTGGTGGGGCAACGCGGCCTGCGGCGCCTGCTACGAAGGCCTGCCCTGGTTCACCGGCGCCGCGGTGATGGCCGGCGGCGCTGCCCGATGCGCGCACGCTCGCTGGCTGCCGCGCTCTACAGCGTCGGCGCGCACGGCATCATGACGCTGAACGACTTCAAGTCGATCGAGGGCGACCGGCGCATGGGCATCGGCTCGCTGCCGGTGCAGCTCGGCGTCGACGCGCGCCGCGCGCGCGGCCTGCTCGTTCATGGCTGCTGCCGCAGGTCGTGGTGATCGCGCTGCTGCTCGCCTGGTGCGCAGCCGCTGCACGCGGCTGCCGTCGCGCGCGCTGCTGGTGGTGCAGGTGCGGATGATGCTGCGCTTCCTCGCCGCGCCGCGCGAGCGCGGCGCTCTGGTACAGCGGCTTCGGCGTGCCGCTGTTCGTGCTCGGCATGATGGTCACCGCGTTCGCGCTGCGCGGGCTCGGCGCATGAGTCGCCACGCGGCGCACCGCTCGGCTGGCTCGGCATCGTCCGGCTCGGCGCTGGTGCAGACCGCGCTCGGCGCGATCGTCGTGCTGACCACCTCGACGCTCAACCGCGTGATGGTGGTCGACTGGCGCTGCCGGCGCTGCTGCCGGGCGTGCTGGTCGCGCTGCACTACGTCGTGCAGATGCTGCGGCCGCGCCTGGGCCACGGCTCCGACGTCGGCGGCCGGCGCACGCCCTGGATCATCGGCGGCATGGCGGTGCTCGCGGTCGGCGGCGTCGCGGCGGCGGTCGCCACGGCCTGGATGGCGACGCGACCGCTTCGCGGGCATCGCGCTCGGCGTGCCGCCTTCGTCGCGATCGGCCTCGGCGTCGGGCGCCGCCGGCACCTCGCTGCTGGTGCTGCTGGCCAAGCGCGTCGATCCGGCGCCGGCGCGCGGCGGCGGCGACGATCGTCTGGATCATGATGATCGCGGGCTTCATCGTCACCGCGGCGATCGCCGGCCACTTCCTCGATCCGTTCACTCGCCGAGCGGCTGGTGCTCGTCACCGGCGTGCGTCTGCGGTCGCTGGCGTTCTGCGTCGCCGCTGCTCGCGGTGCGCGGCATCGAAGGCCGCGCGCGAGCGCGCGCGCTGCCGCAGGACGCCGCCATGCGGCGCGCGGCTCGTTCCGCGCCGCGCTGCGCTGAAGTCTGGGCCGAGCCGCAGGCGCGCCGCTTCACGATCTTCGTCTTCGTCTCGATGCTGGCCTACAGCGCGCAGGACCTGATCCTCGAGCCGTTCGCCGGCATCGTGTTCGGCATGACGCCGGGCGCAGTCGACGCAGCTCTCCGGCCTGCAGCACGGCGGCGTGCTGCTCGGCATGGTGCTGGTCGGCGTCGCTCGGCACGTGGCGCGGTCGCTCGACGCCGGCTGCGCTGCGGCTGCTGGAGCATCGGCGGCTGCGTCGCCTCGGCGCTCGCGCTGCTCGCGCTCGCCTGCTGGCGGCGCTCGTCGGCCCGACGGCTGGCCGCTGCGCGCCAACGTGTTCGCGCTCGGCGTGGCCAACGGCGCGTTCGCGGTCGCCGCCATCGGCTCGATGATGGCGCTGGCCGGCCGCGGGCCGCGGCGGGCGCGAAGGCGTGCGCATGGGCCTGTGGGGCGCGGCGCAGGCCATCGCCTTCGGGCTCGGCGGCTGCTCGGCACGGCGGCAGTCGACCTGGCGCGCGCTGGTTCGTCGCCGACGCCGGCCTACGCCTACGGCATCGTCTTCGCGGCTCGAGGCGCTGCTCTTCCTGTGGGCGGCGTGATTGCTCGGCGAGCCGGCGCGATGCGCGTCGCCGGCACGGCGCCCGGGCGCGCCGGGCCGCGGCCTCGCCGGCCATCTGCCTTACGCACGCGAGGCGGCCGAATGACCGACAGCAGCGCCAGACGTTCGATGTGGTCGTGGTCGGCGGCGGCCCGGCCGGCGCCACCGCGGCCGACGACCTGGCGCGGCAGGGCCGCAGCGTGCTGCTGCTCGACCGCGCCGGGCGCATCAAGCCCTGCGGCGGCGCCATCCCGCCGCGGCTGATGCAGCGACTTCGACATCCCCGAATCGCTGCTGGTGGCGCGCATCACGCTCGGCGCGCATGATCTCGCCGGCCGAGCGGCGCGTCGACATGCCGATCGAGCGGCGGCTTCGTCGGCATGGTCGACCGCGACCACGTTCGACGAATGGCTGCGCGCAGCGCGCGGCGCTGAGCCGGCGCGACGCGCGCCGACCGGCACGTTCGAGCGCATCACGCGCGATGCCGACGGCACCGCGGTGGTGCACTTACCGCGACGCCGGACCATGACGGCCTGCCGGTCGACGACAGGTGCGCGCACGCACGGTCATCGGCGCCGACGGCGCCAACTCGGCCGTGGCGCGCGCAGTGCGTTCCCGGCGCCGACCAGGTGCGCTACGTCTCCGCCTACCACGAGATCGTGCGCGCGCCCGCGGCGGGCCAGCGCCGACTACGACGCGACGCGCTGCGACGTGTACTACCAGGGCAAGCTCTCGCCCGATTTCTACGCCTGGATCTTCCCGCACGGCGACACGGTCAGCATCGGCGTCGGCAGTGCCCACAAGGGTTTCTCGCTGCGCCAGGCGGTCGGCGCGCTGCGCGGCCAGCACCGGCCTGGATGGCGTCGAGACCGTGCGCCGCGAAGGCGCGCCGATCCCGCTGAAGCCGCTGCCGCGCTGGGACAACGGCCGCGACGTGGTGCTGGCCGGCGACGCCGCCGGCGTCGTGGCGCCGGCCTCGGGCGAGGGCATCTACTACGCCATGACCGGCGGCCGCCTGGCCGCCGAGGCCGTCGCGGCCTGCCTCGCCACCGGCGATGCGCGGCACTCGCCAATGCCCGCCGCAAGCGCTTCATGCAGGCGCACGGGCGCGTCTTCTGGGTGCTGGGGATGATGCAGCGCTTCTGGTACTCGAGCGACCGGCGGCGCGAGCACTTCGTCAAGATCTGCCGCGACCGCGACGTGCAGCAGCTCACCTGGGAGTCCTACATGAACAAGGAACTCGTGCGCTCGCGGCCGCTGGCGCACGTGCGCGTCTTCTTCAAGGACATCGCGCACCTGGTCGGACTGGCCCGCACATGACGCAGGGCCAGGTCAATGCCCGGCCGCTGCACTGGGTCGTCGCCGGCTTCGTTGCCGTGTGCGTGGCGGGCCTCGGCGGCGCGCTCACCAATATCGGCGATTGGTATTTCGACCTGGCCAAGCCCTCGTGGCAGCCGCCCGACTGGCTGTTCGGCCCGGCGTGGACACTGATCTTCGTCTGCGCCGTCTTTGCCGGGGTGATGGGCTGGCGCGCTGCAGGGGATTCCCGCACGCGTTCACTGCTGCTGGTGCTGTTTCTCGCCAACGCGGGCCTCAACCTGCTGTGGAGCCTGCTGTTCTTCCGCCTGCAGCGCCCCGACCTGGCGCTGCTCGAGGTGCCGCTGCTGTGGGCCTCGGTCCTTGCCCTGATCGTGCTGTTGTGGCCGCGCTCGCGCGCCGCAGCGGCGTTGCTGCTGCCATACCTGGCCTGGGTCAGCTTCGCCGCGGTCCTCAACTTCACGATCGTGCAGCTCAATCAATCGACGACCGCCGGCTGACCGGCACAGAACGACGGCTACAACCCGCAACGCAGCGAGGGGAGAGCAACGATGATGGGAACACTACGCAGGTCCGACGTCTCGACACCCGCCACCAGCCAGGGCCGCTATTCGCGACCGCAGGCGTTCAACGCCGTGCCCTTGCGCGCCATGAGCACGCGGCCCAAGCCCTCGCTCGCCGACCGCGTGCGGACGTTCTTCGACCGCACGCTGGATGCAGCGTTCGGCCGCTTCGATCACTGAACGGTTGCGCCGGCGGCCCGCACCGCCGGCCGTGACGCGCACGTGGACGCACTGTTCGCCGGTGGGCGGGTCATCGACCTGATCCTCGTGCTGATGGCGGTCGAGGGCCTCGCGCTCGGGTGGCTGTACCGCAAGACGGGCCGCGGCATCGCGCCCGTGCGGCTCTGGCCCAACCTCCTGGCCGGCGCCTTTCTCATGCTGGCGCTGCGCGCCGCGCTGACGGACTCGGGCAGCGCTGCGATCGCGTCCATGGCTGGTGCTGGGCCTGGCCGGCCACCTGGTGGACCTCGGCCTGCGCTGGCCGCGGCACGCGGCCCGCACCTGATCAGCGCGGCATCGATACACGCACGGCCTGGCGCAGGAAGCTGCGCACGATCGCCTGGTTCGCGTCGGTCGTAGCGCCGCACACGAACCGGCACAACGCGTCGGTGGGCGCCTCGAAGTCGCAGTGACTCGCCTGCGGCAACTGCCGGTCCACGACCAGGTGCGGCAGCGCCTGCACCCAGGGTTCTGCGATCGAGTACGCATTGCAGGCGGCGCTGGGTCCGCGCAACAGGAATGCCGGCCGCTGCAGCTTGCGTGCGGCCGCCAGGCCGATACCCCCGGGCCGATCGAAGGGATCGAGGCCGACATACGCCACGACGCCTGGCGCGTCGGCCGCCAGCAGTGCGGACAGCCCGCCGGCGGAGAACCCCACCAGCACGAAGCGATCGAGTCGAGCGCCGGCCTTGCCCTGCTGCAGCCACTGCAGCAGTTCGCGCAACACCAACGCGTTGTCGCGCGAGTCCATGAGATAGGGCAGGTCCGGCACGATGACCCAGACACCGTCGCCGGCGAGCGCGATGGCGTGGCCTGTCATCGTCGTCCGGTCGCGCGTGAAGCCATGCGCAAGGATCACGGCATCGTGGACTGAGTCCACGGAGCCGGTCGTGACCGGTTCGAATACGTCCACCCGGGTGTCCTGCCCATCGAGCCGCAGTTGCAGGGTGCGCGGCTGTGCCGTCGACGCAACGCTCAGCAGCAATAGCGCCGTCGTAAGGACAAACCGCAGGGGCCGCACCCAGCCCTTGCCGTGCGCTCGTTGGGTCATTACCGTCAACTTGTGCTGACAATCAAGTTGTACATTTTATCGCACAGCACGCACCGCGGCCGCTTTTCGCGCCGCGCCTGCCGGGGGAAAGAATCATGCGCGTACTGATGATCCAGCCGAACTATCACTGCGGCGGCGCGGAGATCGCCGGCAACTGGCCGCCGGGCTGGGTCGCCTACATCGGCGGCGCGCTGAAGCACGCCGGCTTCACCAACGTCCGCTTCGTCGATGCGATGACCAACGACATCCCCGACGAGAAGCTCGCGGAACTGATCCGCGCCAATGCGCCCGACGTGGTGCTGGCCACCGCGATCACGCCGATGATCTACAAGGCGCAGAAGACGCTGCAGATCGCGCGGCGCGAGATGCCGAACTGCGTGACCGTGCTGGGCGGCATCCACCCGACCTTCATGTACGCGCAGGTGCTCGCGCGAAGCGCCCTGGATCGACTACATCGTGCGCGGCGAGGGCGAGGAGATCATCGTCAACCTGCTGCAGGCGATCGCGGACGGCACCCACCTCGGCGCGCCGCCGCGAGATCCAGGGCATCGCCTTCCTCGAGGACGGCAAGCTGGTGGCGACCCCGGCGCGCCCGGTGATCCAGGACCTGGATGCGCTGACGCCCGACTGGTCGCTGCTCGAGTGGGACAAGTACATCTACATCCCGCTCAACTGCCGCGTGGCGGTGCCGAACTTCGCGCGCGGCTGCCCGTTCACCTGCCGCTTCTGCTCGCAGTGGAAGTTCTGGCGCACGTACCGCACGCGCGACCCCGAGAAGTTCGTCGACGAGATCGAGGTGCTGGTGCAGCAGTACAAGGTCGGCTTCTTCATCCTGGCGGACGAAGAGCCGACCATCAACCGCGCGCAAGTTCATCGCGCTGTGCGAGGAACTGATCGAGCGCGAGCTCGGCGTGAAGTGGGGCATCAACACGCGCGTGACCGACATCCTGCGCGACCGCGACCTGCTGCCCCTGTACCGCAAGGCGGGGCTGGTGCATGTCTCGCTCGGCACCGAGGCGGCCGCCCAGTTGAAGCTCGACCGCTTCCGCAAGCAGACCACGGTCGAGCAGAACAAGCTGGCGATCAAGCTGCTCAACGACGCCGGCATGGTGGCCGAGGCCCAGTTCATCATGGGCCTCGAGAACGAGACCCGGAGACCATCGAGGAGACCTACCGGCTGGCCCAGGACTGGAAGCCGGACATGGTCAACTGGAACATGTACACGCCGTGGCCGTTCGCCGAGCTGTTCGAGGAGCTCGGCGACAAGGTCGAGGTGCGCGACTACGCCAAGTACAACTTCGTCACGCCGATCATCCAGCCCGAGGCCATGACCGCGCGACCAGGTGCTGAAGGGCGTGCTGAAGAACTACGCGCGCTTCTACATGCGCAAGAGCTTCCTTCGTATCCCTGGCAGCGCGACAAGTTCAAGCGCAGGTACATGCTGGGCTGCCTGAAGGCGTTCGCCAAGACCACCTGGACCAAGAAGTTCTACGATCTCGAGCGGCTCAAGTTCAACGGCGTCAACGCCGAGTGGGACCTCGGCTTCGACGAGACCAAGGTGCTGAACGCCGGGCAGATCGCGGAGCTGAAACTCGATCGTCCGGACCTCGAGGCGGACGTCGACTACAAGGGCAAGGGCCACGGCCGCTACCAGGGCCGGCGGCCCGTGCCGGTGCCGGTCAAAGTCATGGCCTGTGGCGGCGGTGACCAGCAGATGGCCGACGTCGCCGAGCTCGCCGAACATTGAGCACGGGTGACGGCGGACAGCCCGCCGGCGACGGTGCCGGCGGGGATGTGGCGCGCATCGGACCGAACGCGATCCTGCGCCTGGTGGAGGCGCTCGACGAGCGGTACGGCCGGGCGCGCACAGCGGCCGTGTTCCGCGCGGCCGGCCAGTCCGAATTTCTCGAGGTGCTGCCGGACGCAATGGTCGATGAAAGGGCGATCACTGCGCTCTATACCTCGTTGCCGTCGCAGCTCGGCGGCGCCGAAGCCGCCGAGGTGTCGGCCCACGCCGGCCTGCTGACGGGCGAGTACCTGCTGGCGAATCGCATCCCCCGGCCGGCGCAGCGCGTGATGAAGCTGATGCCCGCGGCGCTGGCCGCGCGCACGCTGCTGGCCGCCGTCGACAAGCATTCATGGACGTTTGCCGGCAGCGGCATCTTCGAGCGCGAGCAGGTCGAGCGGGCGGGCGGCGGCGGCCGGTCACGCGTGTACTGGCGGCTGCAGATCAGGGATTGCCCGATCTGTCGCGGCGTGCGGGGCGACATGCCCCAGTGCGCCTACTACGCGGCGACGTTCGAGCGCATCTTCCGCGAGGTGGTCGCCACCAGCGCCAGGGTCGCGGAAACAGAGTGCCAGGCGCAGGGCGCCAATGCCTGCGTGTTCGAGGTCAGCTGGTAGTCCGGCGCCGGCCGAGACGCGGTCGCCAGATCGCGAGCACCAGGTTGGCGAGCCCGATGGCCAGCATCAGCCACAACGCGCCCCATTCGGTGCGCAGCGATGCGGCCACCTGAACCATCGCTTCGGCTTGCCCGGCCACGGCCGCCGCGGCCTGCTCGGCGGCCTTGCGTCCCGAGCCGACGATGGTCAGCAGCGTGCCTTCGAAGGCGACGATGCCGAGCAGGGCCTTGAGCCAGGCCCAGCCGGCGTCCTTGTAGGCATCCGTCGCCGCGATCGCGAGCAGGCCGCTGACCAGCACCAGCAGCAGCGACGGTGTCAGCAGCCAGCGGTTGATCAGGGCGATGCCCTGCCGGATCGAGGCGAATGCAGCCGTGGGTTCGACGGCGGTCTGTGCCACCAGTATGAGGATCACCGCGAGGCTGCCCATGAAGCCGATCGCGCCCAGGGTGTGCGCTGCCTTGAGGAGCCTGCGGTACATCCCGACTAGCATACCGGCTCGCGGCGCCGGGGCCAGCCGGCGGCTGCCATGAATTCCGCCGTCGACCTGTGGCATCCTGCCGGCCCTTCGACTGGCCGCAAGAGAGCACCGCCGATGATCAAGCGACTGGAGACCGGGCTGCGCATGTCGCAGGCCGCCGTGCACGGCAACACGATTTACCTGGCGGGGCAGGTGGCCGAGGACCCGTCCGCCGACGTCGCCGGCCAGACGCGGCAGATCCTTGCCAGCATCGACCGCCTGCTGGCGGCGGCCGGCAGCGACAAGACCCGCATCCTGAGCGCGACGATCTACCTGGCCGACATCGGCACGTTCGCGCAGATGAACTCAGCCTGGGATGCGTGGGTGCCGGCCGGCCACACCCCGGCGCGTGCCACGGTCGAGGCCCGGCTCGCGGCGCCGCACTACAAGGTCGAGATCCAGGTGATCGCCGCCGCGTGAGGGGCGGGCGCCGGCGGCGTCAGCGATGGCGCAGCTTGAGGGCCAGCACGAGGCCGGCGAGCACGAGGGTGATGGCATTGCAGACGATGACGGGCCAGCTCGTCACCGCGATGCCGTAGGCCAGCCACAACGCCACGCCGAGCGTGAACAGGCTGTACATCCTCAGGGACACGCCGCGCAGGTCGCGCGTCTGCCATGACTTGAACACCTGCGGCACGAACGCCGCGGTGGTCAGGGCGCCGGCGGCGAAGCCGATCAGGTCGACAGTGTTCAGGGACATGCCGGGCAGCCTACGGGCAGGCGCCTGTGGTGTCCATAACCACTTGATTTGCAATCGAATACAGGCGCAGGCGCGGCGCGCGCGCAAGGTCGTACGGGCGTCGCCGCGAGCCGCTAAACTGCGCGGCCCCATGACGACCGAACCCCACCTGTACATCGACGCGGACGCCTGTCCGGTGAAGCCCGAGGCCGTGAAGGTCGCGGAGCGGCACGGGCTCGCCATCACGTTCGTGGCCAACGCCTGGCTGCAGGTGCCGCGCGGACCCCGCGTGCGCATGCAGGTGGTGACCGGCGCGTTCGACGCGGCCGACGACTGGATCGCCGAGCGCGTCGCTGCTGCGGACATCGTCGTGACCGCCGACATCCCGCTGGCCTCGCGCTGTCTCAAGCGCGGCGCGCGCGTGCTGGGGCCGGGCGGCAAGCCGTTTACCGGTGACAACATCGGCAACGCGCTCGCCACCCGCGAGCTGATGTCCGACCTGCGCGCCTATGGCGTCGGCGGCGGGCCGCCGCCGTTCGGACCGCGCGACCGCTCGCGCTTTCTCGAGGCACTGGAACTGAACGTGCGCGAGGCGAAGCGCCAGCGCGCGACGGACGCCGGCGCCATACCCCCGAACTCAAATCCTGCGACGACCCCCTGATGCTTTCCACGACCAACCTGTCGATCCAGTTCGAAGCCAAGCCCCTGTTCGAGCACGTCTCGGTCAAGTTCGGCGACGGCAACCGCTATGGCCTGATCGGCGCCAACGGCTGCGGCAAGTCGACGCTGATGAAGATCCTGGGCGGCGAGCTCGAGCAGAGCGCCGGCGACGTGGTGCTGCAGGCCGGCATGCGCATGGGCAAGCTGAACCAGAACCAGTTTGCCTACGAGGACGAGCGCGTGCTCGACGTGGTCATGCAGGGCCACGCCGAGATGTGGGCGGCGATGCGCGAGCGCGACGCGATCTACGCCAAGGCCGACGCGACCGACGACGACTACATGCGCGCCGCCGAGCTCGAGAGCAAGGTCGCCGAGTACGACGGCTACACCGCCGAGGCGCGCGCAGGCGCGATCCTGATCGACGCCGGCATCGGCGAGGACAAGCACAACCTGCCGATGCGCGAGATCCCGCCGGGCCTGAAGCTGCGCGTGCTGCTCGCGCAGGCGCTGTTCTCGCGCCCCGACGTGCTGCTGCTCGACGAGCCGACCAACAACCTCGACATCCATTCGATCGGCTGGCTCGAGCGCACGCTCAACGCGTACGACGCGACGATGATCATCATCAGCCACGACCGCCACTTCCTGAACCAGGTCTGCACGCACATCGCGGACCTCGACTACCAGCAGCTCAAGATCTACCCGGGCAACTACGACGACTTCATGCTGGCGTCGGTGCAGGCGCGGCAGCGCGTCGAGGCCTCGAACGCCAAGGCCAAGGCGCAGATCTCGGACCTGCAGGAATTCGTGCGCCGCTTCTCGGCCAACGCCTCGAAGGCGCGGCAGGCGACCTCGCGCAAGCGGCAGATCGAGAAGATCAAGATCGAGGAGATCCGCCCGTCGTCGCGGCAGAACCCGTACATCCGCTTCGAGCAGGCGAAGAAGCTGTACCGCACGGCGTTCACGGTCGAGAACCTGTCGTTCCGCTACCCGGGCGCCGACCGGGACATCTTCAGCAACCTCAACTTCACCATCGAGGCCGAGCAGCGCGTCGCGATCATCGGCCCGAACGGCATCGGCAAGACCACGCTGATGCGCTGCCTGGCCGGCGACCTGGTGCCGACCACCGGGCGCGTCTCCTGGGTCGAGAACGCGCAGCTCGGCTACATGCCGCAGGACCCGAGCGCCGAGTTCGAGCAGAAGGCCGACCTGCTGACCTGGATGTCGACCTGGACCGGCAAGGCCGACGACGAGCAGATCACGCGCGCCACGCTCGGGCGCCTGCTGTTCTCCGGCGACGAGACCAAGAAGCAGGTGAAGGTGCTGTCGGGCGGCGAGAAGGGCCGCATGATGTACGGCAAGCTGATCCTGACCAGGCCGAACGTGATGCTCATGGACGAGCCGACCAACCACATGGACATGGAGACGATCGAGTCGCTGCAGATCGGGCTGGAGAAGTATCCCGGCACGCTGGTGTTCGTCTCGCACGACCGCGAGTTCGTCGGCGCGCTGGCCACCCGCATGATCGAGCTGAAGCCGGACGGCAGCGTCACCGACTTCACCGGCAGCTACGACGAGTACCTGGATTCGCAGGGGCTGGAGTCGTAGCCCCGCGTCAGCGCGCGCCGGATTCGTCCGGCCGCAGGTCCCGCGCGTACAGGTTCACGTCGATGTCCGGCAGGCCCGAGTAGCGCAGCTGCTTCTCGACGGCGAAGCCGAGCTTCTGCAGCACGTTGGCAGACGCGTGGTTGTCGGGATGGACCAGTGCCACCAGGCGCTGCAGGCCAAGCTCGGCACGGGCGAATTCGATGGAAGCCCGGCCTGCCTCCGTTGCCAGCCCGCGGCCCCAGAACTCGGGCAGGAAGCGATAGCCGAGCTCGGTTTCGCCGATCTCGGGGACGTACTTCACGCCGCTGAACCCGATCACGGCGCCGGATTCCTTCCACACGCAGGCGAAGCGGCCGTAACCGTAGGTTGCGTAATCCTGGAACGGAGCGGCGTGCATCATCGCGCGCGCCTCCTCGAGCGAGCCGAGCGGCGGCTCTGCGCGTAGCGGATGATCTCCGGCCTCGAGCAGAGGTCGTAGAACGGCTGCAGGTCGTCCAGCGTGAAGCGCCGGAGGATCAGCCGGCCGGTGTCGATGACTTGCTGCATGGGGAGGAGTGGCGGGGTTGGCTGGAGTTCAACCAGCGGCAGCATAAGCCCGCTTCAACCAGTCCTTGAGCAGGGCATCGACCTCTGCGGTGCCGGTGATGCGTGTCGTCGCCTGGCACATGCTGCCCGGGGCCTGCACCTTCAGGCGCGCATGCGGCGGCAGATCCTTCGCATTCAGGCCGATCTCGACACTTTCCCTGGTCGCCGGACCCACCGTCGCAAACTGCTTCTTGCGACGCAGACTGACGTAGGCCTTTTTCGGCGCCTGCTCGAAGGGGCCGAAGGCGCTGATCGCCGCAATCACGGCTTCGTGCAGCGGGCGCAGTCCAGCCTTGGCGCCAGCGTAGATCGCGTCGAGCGGGTCCGCCTCGGCGTCAACGGCGGCTGTCACGGCAGGTCGCGTCCCGTCGCCGAGGTCCGGCAGCGGCTTGTCCATGAAATGCGCTACGGTATTGGCGTCGCCATAGCCGAGCTTGAAATGCTGCATCAGCCAGCTGCGTCGTCTCGCCGTGCTTGGCCGCGCCGCCCGCGGCAACGGCCGCGAGCAATTCGGCAATGCTCTTGCCGGTCTTGGCCTGGATGTTCTTCAGTTGCGTGATCGTCGCGGCAACGGGGTCAGCCATCGTTCGCTCCTATCGTCCAACCGTTGTTATCGTGTCGGGCGAAAGGGCGTAAATGGTCGGGATGAGAGGATTTGAACCTCCGACTCCTACGTCCCGAACGTAGTGCTCTACCAGGCTGAGCTACATCCCGAATCCGAATCAGCGCCGCGGGCCTGATGCTGGGTGCCGGCCCGGGTGGCTGGCGGCAGGCGAGGGCGGCGGGGCTGGCCCCGCTGCGAGCCCGCGCAGTGTACTCAATGCCCCCCGGCGATTCAATTCAAACCGGGCCAGCGCCTCAGTGCGGAGCGGGCGGTCGCGAACTCGGCCAGCGCGACCAGGGCGTCGCGATAGGGCGACGGCGGCAGCCGGTCGCAGCGCCGCGACCGCCAGTTCCTGCTCGCGCTGCGCCATCCGCGCCGTGTACTCGAGGCCGCCGGAGGTCTCGATCAGCCGCGTGACCCGCGCCAGGTCGTCGATGCCGCCGTTCTCGATCGCGGCCCGCAGGATCGCGACGTCCGCCGCCGGCGCGTGCGCCAGCGTGTAGATGACCGGCAGCGTGGGCTTGCCCTCGGCCAGGTCGTCGCCCAGGTTCTTGCCCAGCTCCTCGGCGCTCGCCTTGTAGTCGAGCGCGTCGTCGACCAGCTGGAACGCGGTGCCGAGGTGGCGGCCGTACTCGATCATCGCCAGCTCCACCTCGCGCGGCGAGCCGGCGAGGATCGCGGCCATCTGCGCGCCGGCCTCGAACAATTTCGCCGTCTTGCGATAGATGACCTCGAGGTACCGCTGCTCGGTGGTCTCCGGGTCGTGCGCGTTCATCAGCTGCAGCACTTCGCCCATCGCGATGGTGTTGGTCGCGTTGGCCATCACTTCCTGCACGCGCATGTCGCCCAGGTCGACCATCATCTGGAACGCGCGCGAATACAGGTAATCGCCGACCAGCACGCTCGCCTCGTTGCCGAAGACGTGGTTGGCGGTGTTGCGGCCGCGGCGCAGGTCGGAGCCGTCCACCACGTCGTCGTGCAGCAGGGTGGCGGTGTGGATGAACTCGATGATGGCGGCGGCGGGCACGTGCTTCTGGCCGGCGTGGCCGCAGGCGCGGGCGGCCAGCAGCACGCTCAGCGGCCGCAGGCGCTTGCCGCCGGCACCGATGATGTACTGCGACACCTGGTTGACCAGCACGACGTCGCTGGCCAGCCGCTGTACGATGGTCTGGTCGACGCTCTTGAGGTCGTCCGCGACCAGCGCCCGGATCTGTTCTAGTTGCATTCGCGCGACAACGCCGCCCGGACCAGGGGGTTCTTCTGCAGCCCGGCATGGTACCCGTGAGCCTGCCGGGAGGGAATGCCGGGAAGCGCTAAGCGCTTGATTTGAGCGGGTCGGTCCCCTAGAATTCGCGGTCTTTCTGCCGGGATTCCCGGCAGCCATCGTTACAGGTTTGGAGTAAGGCTCATGTACGCAGTCATTGCGACGGGCGGCAAGCAGTATCGCGTCGCCGAAGGCGACGTGGTTCGCATCGAAAAACTGGTCGCCGAGCTGGGCGCCACCGTCGAGTTCGACAAGGTGCTCCTGGTCGGCAGTGGCAGTGACGTGAAGGTCGGCGCCCCGCTGCTCGCGGGCAGCAAGGTCTCTGGCGTCGTGCACAAGCACGGCAAGGGCGACAAGAAGCCCATCGTCAAGTTCCGCCGGCGCAAGCACTACATGCGCCAGGGCACGCACCGCCAGTTCTACACCGACGTCAAGATCACCGGCATCCAGGCCTGAGCCTGGCGCGCTGAACACATCCTTCGGAGTCCTCGACCATGGCACATAAAAAGGCAGGCGGTTCCACCAAGAACGGCCGCGAATCCGAGAGCAAGCGCCTCGGCCTCAAGAAGTTCGGCGGCGAAACCGTCGTCGCGGGCAACATCCTCGTGCGCCAGCGCGGCACGGCCTACCGCGCCGGCACCAACGTCGGCGTCGGCACGGACCACACCCTGTTCGCGCTCACCGACGGCACCGTGCAGTTCAAGCGCAAGGGCGTCGAGCAGCGCGTGCACGTCAGCATCGAGCCCAGCAAGGCCTGATGCTCACCTCTCCCGCTTGCGGGAGAGGTCGCGCGCAGCGCGGGTGAGGGCTCTGATGCCACTGCCTGAGCGAAAGCTAACGAGAGGCCCCGGCGATCCCCGGGGCCTTCTTGTTTCCGACTAGCCCCTAGCCCCTAGCCCCTATCCCCTTCCCCATGAAGTTCGTCGACGAAGCCACCATCAAAGTCCAGGCCGGCAACGGCGGCCGGGGCATGGTCAGCTTTCGCCGCGAGAAGTTCATCCCGTTCGGCGGGCCGGACGGCGGCGACGGCGGCGACGGCGGCAACGTCTACCTCGTCGCCCGCGCGGGCCTCAACACGCTGGCCGATTTCCGCTACATGCGCACCTTCAAGGCCGTCAACGGCGAGCCGGGCGGCAGCGCGGATTGCAGCGGCCGCGGCGGCGGCGACCTCGAAGTCCAGGTGCCGATCGGCACGGTCGTGTTCGAGGTCGACACCGAGGAAACCCTGGGCGACCTCTCCACCGACGGCGCGCGCATCCTGGTGGCCAAGGGCGGCAAGGGCGGCCTCGGCAACCCGCGCTTCAAGAGCAGCACCAACCGCACGCCGCGCACCGCCACGCCGGGCACGCCCGGCGAGAAGCGCGAGCTGCGGCTCGAGCTCAAGCTGCTGGCGGACGTGGGCCTGCTCGGCCTGCCCAACGCCGGCAAGTCGACGCTGATCAGCGTCGTTTCCGCCGCGCGGCCCAAGATCGCCGACTATCCGTTCACGACGCTGCACCCCAACCTGGGCGTGGTCTACGTCGGCGAGCACCAGAGCTTCGTCATGGCCGACATCCCCGGCGTGATCGAGGGCGCGGCCGAGGGCGCCGGGCTCGGCATCCGCTTCCTCAAGCACCTGCAGCGCACGCGGCTGCTGCTGCACCTGGTCGACATCGCGCCGCCGGACCCGGCGGCCGACCCG
Organism: uncultured Gammaproteobacteria bacterium; assembly: GCA_963744735.1. Lineage (GTDB taxonomy): Bacteria > Pseudomonadota > Gammaproteobacteria > Steroidobacterales > Steroidobacteraceae > RPQJ01. Next base: position 190,336 of record CAVUVH010000005.1, on the reverse strand, counting down.
GTGGTGGATGCGCGCGCGATCGCCGGCGAGCTGAAGAAATTCAGCCCGGAGCTGGCCAAGCGCGAGCGCTGGCTGGTGCTGAACAAGATCGACCTGCTGCCGCCGGCCGAGGCCGAGCAGCGCTGCAAGGAAATCGTGCGGCGCCTGCGCTGGAAGGGCCCGGTTTACCGGATCTCGGGCGCGACCCGGCAGGGCACGGTGGAGATGTGCCGCGACATCATGCGCCGGCTGGAGGAAATCCAGCCGCCGCCAGGCGAGGCGGACGAATAGCCGTAGCGTTTGCGCCGGGCGGCGAAGCGCTGGCCTGCAATGAAAAAAGCCGGCCCGGGGCCGGCTTTTTCGTCTCGATCAGGCCGCGGCGATGACCGCGGCGGTGCCTCGACCGGCCGCCTTACTTGGCCGCGCCCAGCGCCTTGATCTTGGCGTTGAGCTCGCTCTTGTGGCGGGCGGCCTTGTTGGCGTGGATGATGCCCTTGGTCACCATCGTGTCGATCACCGGCTGCGCGGCCTTGAAGGCGGCGGTGGCTTCGGTCTTGTCGCCCTCGCCGATGGCGGCCAGCACCTTCTTGATCGAGGTGCGCAGGCGCGAACGGGCGGCCATGTTGTGGGCACGACGCTTCACATCCTGCTTGGCACGCTTTTCTGCGGACTTGATGTTCGCCACGGACTGGAACTCCTGCTGCCGGCGTGCCGCCCTGCGGGGACGACCGGCCTTCGGCTGATTCGGTTAAAAGAGCCGCGTATTTTGGCGATCCGGCCCCCCAAGGTCAAGTTCGAAGGCGGGATCCGGCCCGAAACCGTATGATTCCGGGCCTCATGCGCCCGAACCGGACCCTGCAGCCTTGAGCGGCGGCTTTTTCCGCAGCACCTCGGTCGTCGGCGCCTTCACGCTGATCTCGCGCGTGACGGGCCTGCTGCGCGACATGGTCTATTCGCGCATGTTCGGCGCCGGCCTGCTGATGGACGCGTTCCTGGTCGCGTTCAAGATCCCGAACTTCATGCGCCGGCTGTTCGCCGAGGGGGCGTTCTCCCAGGCCTTCGTGCCGGTCGTCTCCGAGTACAAGGTCCAGCGCCCGCACGACGAGGTGCGCGAGCTGATCGACAGCGCCATGGGCACGATGGCCTGGTTCCTGTCGGTCGTGACCATCATCGGCGTCATCGCCGCACCGCTGCTGGTGCTGCTGTTCGCGCCGGGCTTCCGCGCCGACGGCGGCCGCTTCGACCTCACGGTCGAGATGCTGCGCTGGACGTTCCCGTACATCCTGTTCGTGTCGCTGGCCGCGCTGGCCGGTGGCGTGCTCAACAGCTACGGCAAGTTCGCCGTCCCCGCCACGACCTCGACGCTGATGAACGTCGTCATGATCGTGTTCGCGGCGTTCGTGGCGCCGCACTTCGCCCAGCCCGGCATCGCGCTCGCGATCGGCGTGTTCGTCTCGGGGCTCGTGCAGCTCGGCTTCCAGCTGCCGTTCATGCTGAGGCTGGGCCTGCTGCGGCGGCCGCGCTGGAACTGGGGCCACGAGGGCGTGCGCAAGATCGGCCGCCTGATGCTGCCGGCGATCTTCGGCTCGTCCGTGTCGCAGGTGGCGCTGCTGCTCGACACGCTGATCGCGTCGTTCCTGGCGACGGGCAGCATCGCCTGGCTGTATTACGCCGACCGGCTGGTCGAGTTTCCGCTCGGCGTGTTCAGCATCGCGCTCGCAACCGTGATCCTGCCGGGGCTCGCCGCGCACCACGCCTCGCAGGATCCGCTCCGTTTCGCCTCCACGCTCGACTGGGCGGTGAAGCTGACGACGATCGTCGTGCTGCCGGCGACCGTGGCGCTGCTGATCCTGGCCGGCCCGCTGACCGTGGCGATCTTCCACTACGGCAAGTTCGACGCGCAGGACGTGCGCATGTCGACGCTGGCGCTGATGGCGTACTCGATCGGACTGTTCGGCTTCAGCATGGTCAAGGTGCTGGCGCCGGGCTACTTCGCGCGGCAGGACACGCGCACGCCGGTCCGGATCGGCATCCGCTCGCTGCTGCTCAGCATGGGGCTCAATGTCGCCGTGGTGCTGCCGCTCGCGTTCCTGTACCCGGACCGGCCCGGCCTGCATGCGCTGCTCGCGCTCAACACCGGCATCGGCGCCTGGTTCAACGCGACGATGCTGTACCGCGGCCTGCGGCAGCAGCAGGTGCTGACGCATTCCACCGGCTGGCGCCGCACGCTCTGGCAGGTGCTCGCGGGCAACGTGGCGATGGGCGCGTTCCTGTGGCTGGCTTGCGGGCGACACCCAGCGCTGGCTCGAGATGGGTGCGCTGCACCGCGTCGGCTGGATGGCGATCCTCGTGATCGGCGGCGGCGGCATCTATTTCGGCGTGCTGTACCTGCTCGGGATGCGGCTGCAGCACCTGCGCGTGCGGCCGCGCGGCACCGCCGCCCGCTGGCGGGCCGGGGAGCGACGCGTGACCGCGCAGATACGCGGCATCGAGCTGGTGCGCGGCCTGCACAACCTGCGGCCGCGGCATCGCGGCTGCGTCGCGACGGTCGGCAACTACGACGGCGTGCACTGCGGCCACCAGCACATGCTCGCCGCCGTGCGCCGCCGCGCCGACGCGCTGGGCCTGCCGGCGACGGTCGTCACCTTCGAGCCGACGCCGCGCGAGTTCTTCGAAGGCGCCACGGCGCCTGCCCGCCTGATGCGCCTGCGCGAGAAGCTCGAGGCGCTGGCGCGCTATGGCATCGACCGCGTCGTGGTGCTGCGCTTCGACGAGCGCATGCGCAGCCTGCCGGCCGCGGAGTTCGAGCAGGCGCTGCTGGTGCAGGGCCTCGGCGTGCGCCACATGGTGGTCGGCCACGACTTCCACTACGCGCGCCGGCGCGAGGGCAACATCGTCTCGCTGCGTGCCGCCGGCGAGCGTCACGGCTTCACCGTCGAGGAGGTGGGCGAGTTCCTGGTGGACGGCGAACGCGTCAGCAGCTCGCTGGTGCGCGGGGCGCTCGGCCGCAACGACCTCGAGCGCGCGGCCCGCCTGCTCGGCCGGCCCTACCGCATGACGGGCCGCGTGCGGCGCGGCGCCCGGCTGGGACGCACGCTGGGCTATCCCACGGCCAACCTGGCGCTGCACCGCAAGGTGGTGCCGCTGTGGGGCATCCTGGCCGTGCGCGTCAGCGGCGCCGGCCTCGACCGCCACCCGGCGGTCGCGAGCCTCGGCACGCGTCCCACCGTGAACGGCACCGACCCGCTGCTCGAGGTGCACCTGTTCGACTTCGACGGCGACCTCTACGGCCAGTACCTCAGCGTCGACTTCGTGCAGTGGCTGCGGGCCGAAGCCCGCTTTGCCTCGCTCGACGAGCTGGTCGAGCAGATGCACGTCGATTCGGCGCGTGCCCGCGCGGTACTCGCAGCCACGCCGGTGCCGGCCTGAGGGCGGCTGTTGCATCGCAATGACTGGACTAAATCCCTGAATTGGCTCAATATTTCCGGTTCCGTGCCTGCACGCGCCAAGGCTTCAGAAGTTCCCGTCCATGGCTGACTACAAGAACACAGTGAACCTGCCGGAGACGGCGTTCCCGATGAAGGGCGACCTTGCGCGCCGCGAGCCCGAGATGCTCGCCTGGTGGGAGCAGCACCGCACCTACGAGAAGCTGCGTGCGCTTGCCGCGACCGGCCCAAGTTCATCCTGCACGACGGCCCGCCGTACGCGAACGGCACGATCCACATCGGCCATGCGCTCAACAAGATCCTGAAGGACATCATCGTCAAGTCGCGCACGCTCGACGGCTACGACGCGCCGTACGTGCCGGGCTGGGACTGCCACGGCCTGCCGATCGAGCATGCGGTCGAGAAGGTGCGCGGCCGCGATGCCAAGAACCTCGACGCCAAGGCGTTCCGCCAGGCCTGCCGCGAGTTTGCGCTGGAGCAGGTCGACGTCCAGCGCAAGGACTTCATCCGCCTGGGCGTCATGGGCGACTGGTTCAACCCGTACCTGACGCTCGCGCCGCGCTACGAGGCGGAGCAGCTGCGCGCCTTTGCGCAGATCGTCCGCAACGGCCACCTGTACAAGGGCTACAAGCCCGTGCACTGGTGCCTCGACTGTCGCTCGGCGCTGGCCGAGGCCGAGGTCGAGTACGAGGAGCGGACCTCGCCCTCGATCGACGTGCGCTTCGAGGCTGTCGACGGCGCCGACCTCGCGCGCCGCTTCGGCCTGCCGTCATTGCCGGCGGGCCGCGCCAGCCTCGTGATCTGGACCACCACGCCGTGGACGCTGCCGGCCAACCGCGCCGTCGCGGTGCACCCGGAGTTCGAGTACTCGCTGCTCAGCGTCAGCCGCGAGCCGCAGCCCGACGCGCCGTCCGTCGGCGCGGCAGCGACGCCGAGATGCTGCTGGTCGCAAGCGAGCTGGCGCCGTCCGTATTGCGGCGCGCTGGCATCGAGACCTCGCAGGAGATCGGCCGCGTGAAAGGCGCGGCGCTCGAGCACCTGCAGCTGCGCCACCCGTTCTACGAGCGCACGGTGCCGGTGATCCTCGGCGAACACGTCACGCTCGAAAGCGGCACCGGAGCCGTGCACACGGCGCCCGGGCACGGCCAGGACGACTTCATCGTCGGGAGCCGCTACGGGCTCGAGGTCGACAACCCGGTCGGCAGCGACGGCCGCTTCCTGCCGGCCACGCCGCTGTTTGCCGGCGAGAAGGTCTTCGACGCGAACCCGCACGTGGTCGAGGTGCTGCGCGAGCGCGGTGCGCTGCTGCACCACGAGGCCTACCGGCACAGCTATCCGCACTGCTGGCGGCACAAGACGCCGGTGATCTTCCGCGCCACGCCGCAGTGGTTCATCAGCATGGAGCAGGCCGGGCTGCGCGCGGCGGCGCTGACGGAGATCGGCAAGGTCGAGTGGACGCCGGGCTGGGGCCAGCAGCGCATCTACAGCATGATCGCCGGCCGCCCGGACTGGTGCATCTCGCGCCAGCGCACCTGGGGCGTGCCGCTGTCACTGTTCACGCACCGCGAGACCGGCGCCCTGCACCCGCGCACGGCCGAACTGCTCGAGCGCGTGGCCGAGCTCGTCGCCCGTGACGGCATCGACGCCTGGTTCGACCTCGACCCCGCCACGCTGCTGGGCGCGGAGGCGGAGCAGTACGAGAAGGTCACGGACATCATGGACGTCTGGGTCGACTCCGGCGTCTCGCACCATTGCGTCTCGCAGATCTTCCCGCAGGTCCGCACGCCCGCCGACCTGTACCTGGAAGGCTCGGACCAGCATCGCGGCTGGTTCCACAGCTCGCTGCTGACCTCGGTGGCGCAGAAGGGCCACGCGCCGTATCGCGGCGTGCTCACCCACGGCTTCACCGTGGATGACAAGGGCCGCAAGATGTCGAAGTCGCTCGGCAACGTGATCCTGCCGCAGAAGGTGATGAGCACGCTGGGTGCGGACATCCTGCGGCTGTGGGTCGCGGCCACCGACTACGCCAACGAGATCAGCGTCTCCGACGAGATCCTCAAGCGCACCTCGGACTCCTACCGCCGCGTGCGCAACACCGTGCGTTTCCTGCTCGGCAATCTCGCGGGCTTCGATCCGGCGCGCGATGCCGTGCCGGTGGGCGAGATGCTGGCGCTGGATCGCTGGGCCGTGCAGCGCACGCGCGAGCTGCAGCAGGAGATCGTCGCCGCCTACCGCAGTTACGATTTCCACCTGATCTACCAGAAGCTGCACAACTTCTGCGTCGTCGACCTCGGTGGCTTCTACCTCGACGTGGTCAAGGACCGGCTGTACACGATGCCGGCCGGCAGCGCCGCGCGGCGCTCCGCGCAGACGGCGCTGTACTGGATCGCCGAGGCGATGGTGCGCTGGCTCGCGCCGATCCTGTCGTTCACGGCGGAAGAGATCTGGCGCTTCCTGCCCGGCCCGCGGGCGGAATCCGTGTTCTTCACGACCTGGGCCGAGCTGCCCGACACCACGGCTGTGCCGCAGGCGATCGACTGGCCGCGCGTGCTCGAGGCGCGGGCGGCGGTGCTGCGTGAACTGGAGCGCCTGCGCGTGGCCGGGCAGATCGGCGCGCCGCTCGATGCCGAGGTCACGCTGTATGGCACGCCCGAGTGGACGGCCGCGCTCGCGCCGCTGGCGGACGAGCTGCGGTTCGTGCTGATCACCTCGAGGCGACCGTGGCCGCGGCCGGGACGCGACCCGCCGACGCGCTGGCGGCGGACGGCGAGGGCAAGGGCGGCCTCTGGCTGCAGGTCCAGCCGGCCACGGCGGCCAAGTGCGTGCGCTGCTGGCACAAGCGGGCGGACGTCGGTACCGTGTCGGCCCATCCGGAACTGTGCGGCCGCTGCGCAGTCAATCTCGACGGCCCGGGCGAGACCCGGCTGTACGCCTGACGGCGACCCTGACGCCGCGCCTCAAACGACGGAACCCCATGAGCACCCCTACGCGCCCCGACCCCGCCAAGACCACAGCCGCCCGCGCGTCGGATTCCATCGGCATCAGCACCCTGACTGCGCTGCGCTTCCAGCGCACGCACCCGGCGGCCTGGCTGTGGCTGTCGCTGTTCATCGTGGTGTTCGACCAGGCGACCAAGTTCCTGGTCACGCGCTTCCTCGAACTGTACGACCGGGTCGAGGTGCTGCCGGTGCTCGATTTCACGCTGCTGCACAACACCGGGCGCCGCGTTCAGCCTGCTGGCCGACGCCTCGGGCTGGCAGCGCGGATTCTTCGTCACGCTCGGGATCGTCGTCAGCGTCGCGCTGGTGGCCTGGCTGTGGCGGCTGCCGCGCGGCGAGAAGTTCCTGCCGCTCGCGCTGGCGCTGATCGTCGGCGGCGCCATCGGCAACGTGATCGACCGCATCGCGCACGGCTACGTGATCGACTTCATCCATGCGCACTGGGGCGGCGCGTACTTTCCCGCGTTCAACATCGCCGACAGCGCGATCACGATCGGCGCGGCGCTGCTGATCTTCGACGCGTTCCGCGAGCGGCACGCCTGAGCATGCGCATCCTGCTGGCCAACCCCCGGGGATTCTGCGCCGGCGTCGACCGGGCGATCGACATCGTCGAGCGCGCGCTGGAGCTCTTCGGCGCGCCGATCCACGTGCGGCACGAGGTCGTGCACAACCGCTTCGTGGTCGATCGCCTGCGGGCGCTGGGCGCGGTGTTCGTCGAGGAGCTCGACGAGGTGCCGGACGGCGCCACGGTGATCTTCAGCGCGCACGGGGTGTCGAAGGCCGTGCAGGCCGAGGCGAAGCGCCGCGGACTGCGCGTGTTCGACGCCACCTGCCCGCTGGTGACCAAGGTGCACATGGAGGTCGCGCGCTACGGCCGCGACGGCCGCGACGTGATCCTGATCGGGCACGAGGGCCACCCCGAGGTCGAGGGCACGATGGGGCAGTTCGACGACTCGCACGGCGGCCGCATCTGCCTGGTCGAGGACGCCGCCGACGTCGAGCACCTGCAGGTGCGCGACCCGGCGCGGGTCGGCGTGGTGACGCAGACGACGCTGTCGGTGGACGACACCGCCGACGTGCTGCAGGCGCTGCAGCGCAAGTTCCCGACGCTCGCCACGCCGCGCAAGGAAGACATCTGCTACGCGACGCAGAATCGCCAGGACGCGGTGAAGAAGCTGGTCGCGGACTGCGACGTGATGGTCGTGGTGGGTTCGGCCAGCAGTTCGAATTCGAACCGGCTGCGCGAGATCGCCGAGAAGGCCGGCATGCCCGGCTACCTGGTGGACGGACCGGATGACCTGCGTCCGGAGTGGTTCGCCGGCAAGCAGGCCGTGGGCGTGACGGCCGGTGCCTCGGCGCCGGAACTGCTGGTGCAGCGCGTCGTGGCCCGGCTGCGCGAATGGGGCGGGCAGGGCGCGGCGGAGGTTGCCGGACGCGCCGAGAACGTGGTGTTTGCCCTGCCGCGGGAGCTGCGTCCCGCGCAGCGGAAGGCGGACGACGCGCAGGTTTGAGCGGCGCGCGGTCGGCCCCGTCATTCGGCGTGCATTGCGGGCGCCGAGCTATCTGGACCAGCACTCGACGTCGTTCGGGATATCGACGGAGGTCCTGGCGCTCCTGACGCCAGTGCTGGTCAACCCATACTTCCGGCACCGGACGTCGTCGAGCTGCGGCGAATCGCCCGCTGGCGCTGCTTCGGCGGTCCATCCGCTCGTGTCAGCCGAAGTCATCGTGATTCGGTAGTACCCGCGCTCGCTGCTGGTTGAAAGTCGCAATCGGCCTGAATCGCAGTCTGTCGCCGCGTTCGGGTCGAGGGTCGCGGCGTAGGTGTTGCACTGCAGGTAGAACTTCTCCTGAGCCGCAGCCAGGGCGAGCAGGATGGTCCGGCCTTCGGCCCGGTTGGCGCGCAGCACGTAGCTGCGATAGCCCGGCAACCGCGATGCTGGCCAGGATCCCGACTACTCCGACGACGATGACGAGCTCGATCAGCGTCACGCCTTGCTCTTGATTCGACATGAACTGATCCCCTGGCGCGTGTGTGGATGCGCGGCCGTGCCACCGCCACCTGGGAATCAGGATAGTGGGGTTGCGCAAGCGGCAAAACTCGATTAACCGCGCAAACCGATCAATTTTCGCGATTACGCAACGACCCGGCCATTCAGTGTGCAGCCAGTCACTCTGCATCGACAGGCTGCGTCGGGTCGTTCACCAATGGAAAACGCAGGGTGACGTGGTACGCGTCGCCCCTGTCGTTCACCGACACCGTGGCCTGTCCGTGAAACACGAGTTCGAGACGTTGCCGGATGTTGTCGAGCGCCATGCGATTTCCCGGTCGCGTCGACCGTGCGCGCATGGACACCGGGTTGGCGACCTCGAGTGAGATCATGCCGTCGGCGGCGCGCCCGACGATGGTCACGACGCCGCCCTGGGGCAGCGGCTCAATGCCATGGCCGATGGCGTTCTCCAGCAACGGCTGCAGCAGCAGTCCGGGGACCATCGCATTCGGTGGCAGTGAGTCGACGTCCCAATGCACCTGGAGGCGGGAGCCGAGGCGCAGTTGCTCGATGCGCTGGTAGATGCGCGCGATCTCGATTTCCTCGCGCAGGCTGATCTCCGGGCGCGACTCGGCGAGCGCAACGCGGAACAGATCGGAGAGGTCCTCGATGGCTGCCTCGGCACGTGCAGGATCGGAGCGTGTCAGCGCCGCGATGGTGTTCATGCTGTTGAAGAGGAAATGCGGGCGGATGCGCGCCTGCAGCGCGCGAAACCTGGCACGAGCCTCGATTTCGACGCTGCGCCGCCATTCATTCGCGACGTAGAAATAGCGCAGTGCCAGGCCGCCGACGATGGCGCCGATGGCGACGTTCGGCAGGAGGAAGGCGGCGTGTTCGGTCGGAAACAGCCCGGACGGCGCGCCGAGCTGCGCGTCCCAGGCGCGGCCGAACCAGTAGATGCATTCGGAGACGAAAGTCACGGCGCCGACGATCATGCCGAGGGCGGCGAGAGTGGATTTGCGGAGCGTCTGCCGCGCGAGCCACGGTCGCGCTGCGGCAGAGCAGTGCAGCGCAGAGCAGCGTGGTCCAGAGCAGGTACCCGGAGGTGCGGGCGAGTTCGGTCCAGAGCTCGCCGCTGACGCTGTGGCGCGCCAGTGCGAGTACCAGTGCAACGAGCGTCGCGACCAGCACCATCACGAGCACGGCGTGTGGTTCGCAGAAGTCGGGGAGATAGGAGCTGCGCTCGTCCCCGGCGGGAGCCGGCGCCTGTGGGTCCGCGCTCATCGAGGTCGATGATATTGGTGCAGCCGATGGCGAGGCTCATGTCACTGACCCGTGCGGAACTGGTCCATGACGTGCTTTGTATTCGTGCGGGCCTTGTCGACTCCCTCGCTGGTAAGGCAAGTGCGTCCATCATCGGGTCCGGCAGTGTAGACCTTCGCGGAGCTCATGAGAATCTGGTATTGCTGCTGTGCATCCTTACAGCGTTTGGCCCGATCCTCGGCCGTGTTCTGGGCTGCCTGCTGAGCCTGACCCCTCGAGGGGTGCTTCTTGCTGGCATCGCGGCAATGTCGTTGAAGGAGCCTGCGTTTCTGTGACGTGCAGCGAGCACAGGCAGGCCGACGTCAAGGTCATGAAGAGCTCCGTCCAGGTTGAGCATCCGAAATCCATGGCCTCAGTGGGCCAAGGCGGATGCCGGTGACCCGTTGTCACCGGCATGTCTCGTTACCGCCGTTGCGCTGTCGCAGTAACCAAGGGTCGATCCTGTCAGTTGTCGGTGCCCTGGTACCACCACTGGCGAAAGCGGCGCCCGAAGCCCGCGCCCGCTGGCTGGAAGATCTGTGGGCCCGAACGCCACGCCCTGATAGGGCTTGCCGTCGATGTCCACCTGCAGCGCCACGGGCGCCGGCGGGAAGCCGCCACCGGGGATGACCAGCGAGCGATCGTCCAGATTCAGCGGGTCGCCGAGGTTGCCATCGAGGTGAATGACGGCGCCCGCCATTCAGGTAGCTGACGGCATAGGCCTTGGCCGTTCCCAGGTTGGCGACGCAACTGTTGCCGTTGCCATCGGACGGAGTGTTCGTGCCGAAGAACGTCGCGCCGGACAGCGTGGTCGCGGGTCCATCGACCTTCTCACCGGCGCCCAGGGTGATGTACCAGCCATCGGCAGCTGTTCAGCGGACGTCGCGCAGCGGCCTGCTCGGTCCATCGTCGCCCTGCTGGATCAGGTTGTTGGTCGTGTCGAACAGGTCGGCTTCGGTCAAGGCAGTCGTGTAGCGATACGTCTTCAAGTGCTCGTCCTTGATCATGTAGAAGCGGTTCGTGATCGTCTCGTCGAACGGCTGCTCACGATCGCCCGAGCCGATCAGGATGCTGTCGTAGGGCACCGGTATCCCGCTCGTGCTGGCGACGACGACGTCCGGCGCGCCGAGGAACTTCCGGGCATTCGGACGCCGTCGTGCCCCCAGCGACGCCACCTTGTCGATGGTCCAGCTGCTCGGGCTGTTGTTCGGATTGGTCGTCGCGTCCGTGTAGTCGACGTTGATCCGCCAGATGTTGCCGCCCGTGTCCGCGGCGATGATGCGGTCCACGTACCCGTCATAGTTGGTGTCCACCTGCGCCACGCCGGCCGCGATCGCGTACTCGTTGGTGCCATTGCGGTTCGGCGCCCCGTCCGTCCTCGGACGACCAGATCTTCGCGCCGGTGAAGGCATTGAGGATCATCACGCCCCGGCCCATCGTGGCCGTCGCCGGCACGACGCTCGTGTCATTGGCGACCGGGTCGTAGCCCAGGCCGAAGATCACGACGGGGTCCGTCTGGCCGCGAATCCGGCCCACCTTGAGTTCCGACCACGTCTGCCCGAGTTCCGCGAATCCCGTATCCGCGTTGGTGTGCTTCCAGAGCAGCGTCGGCGCCGTCGGATTGCTGATGTTCAGCGCATAAATGAATCGGCCGCCGCGACGCGCCGTGAGATACAGGTATGCCTTGTCGCCCTGCGGTATGGTCGATCGTGCCGTCAGTCGGCGTCGTCGAATACGTGTAGACCGTCGGCGAGCCGTCGATGAAGTACGGCTTTGGTGTCGGAGCGTCGAAATGATCGGGCGAGTGGTCGCGCAGCCGCTTGAGCTTGCTGAAGCCTTCCGTCGGCACGAATGCCCACTGTTCCTCGCCGCCGCCGCTCGCCTGGCCGCCCTTGACGGCACGGAACAGGCCGTCATTGGCGCCGTAGAAGACGTAGACGTCGTCGGAGTTGCGGTTGTAGTTGATCACGACCGGGCGGGAATGAATGACGTCGCCGTGGATGAAGCCACGGATGTCCGTGGCGTGCCGCTGGGGTTGTCGTCGAGCCTGTTGTTGGCGCCGCGGACCCAGTTGATGATGTTGGTCCGTTCGGTGGCGTCGCTCGACAGGCGTCGTGTCCGCGTTCAGGGCGGTATTCCCGAAGTGCTGAACGGCATTGACGAGAGCGCGGACCCGCCAGTGCAACCACGTGCCGTTGCAGGTATAGACGTTGCGCGTGGCCTGGCTGGTCGCATAGGTCTCGCGCAGTTTCTGCGCTACGCCGCCCTTTTCGACGAGGTCGCCGTCGGGCGCATCGGACACTCCGCCCAGTCCCTGGGAGTTCGGGTAGTAGCCGACGACCAGAAACTCGACGGTCGTCCAGAAACTCATTGCTGTCGGGCTGATGAAGTTGCCGGCCGCCGCCGGCTGCGGCGGGGCTGCCCGCATCCGCCAGGTACAGCCTCGCCTAGCGTCGTCCTGGACCTCGAGCTGGTACTGCTTCAGGTTACCGACCCAGTTCGGCGCGCGTTCGGCATCCGGCCGGAACACGCCGAGATAGACCTGGTTCAGGTACGACCCGCGCTGGTTGACGCTGACCGGCAGCGCGACCGACGCGAACACCGAATTCACCGCCAGGATCTTGGTCACGATCGTGTTCAACGCCGCCAGCAACTCGCTCTTCCGTGCCGGCCTTGTACGACTCGCCGCCACCCTGCTTGGCGATGTCCTGCATCATGGCGCTGAAGATCGTCGTTGGGGCTGGTGTCGTACGCATCGATCGTGTACGTGATGACGGCGCCGTTCACCGCGGCATTGCTGCCCGCGGCGCCGAGGTCCGGCCGATTGCGCAGGAATCGCGCCCAGGTGGCCTGGTAGTACCCATCGCGCCGCCATTGTGTAGTTGTAGCTGGCAGCGTCGTGACGGAGGGTTCGGTCCGCCGTTGGGAAGCCGGCCCGCGCTGGCGCCTTGCGGTTGTTGCCGATGATGACGATGTAAGTATTGCCGCAACCGCTGAGCGGCGGCGGGTTGTACCGGGCACCGGCCGGAGATTGCTGCGGGCCGCCAGTGTTGACGTACGCCCAGTCTCCGAGGCTGGAGCGACGCGGTACGTCGGATAGACCTGGTTGCTGCCGTTGCCAGTATTCGTGTTGTTGTGTAGTCGGCGCGACTGTCCATGCCCGCCCAGCTGTTCCCCCCGGTGATGTACTGCCAGACTCGTACTTCGCGTTGGCGATGATGCCCTGCATGTTCGACACCTTCTCGACGGTCGAGTTGACGTTGCTGTCCATCTGGGTAGCAGTTCCTGCAACGCCGCGTTGGCCGGCAGTCGGTGACCATCGCTGGTGCCCATCGGTCGCACCGCGAATCGCACGTAGGCGCCGTGAGGCCCGCTGTTGTTGCTGGTGTTGGTCTTGGTGGTGAACACCATCAGGCCGATGTTGACGGGCTTGGTCAGTCCCTGCACCACGCCCTTGATCGCCTTCATCTCGGCCGCCCTGTGTGCCCGATGGCCACCGGGTCCGCGACCAGTTGGAGGTGTTGTCGAGCATGAAGATGATCGTCGGCATGCCGGGCTCGAAATCCGCCCGCGGCACGAAGATGTCGGTGTCCTCGGCGGCGCTGGGCCGGCCAGCCCGCATGCCAGCAGCAGGAGACAGGCACGTACAGCGATTGACTTGGTCATCGCGATGCTCCCAAGCGGCCGGGGATACGCCGGCCGCTCGCACAATAGAATTCATGGACAGGTGGCCGACGCATTGAGTCGCACCTTGACGCCCTGGTGCGTCGTCACGCTGGCGCCGGACTTGGCATTCGTCGCCGTGGTCTGCAGGTCCCAGTAGGTGTCCTGCAGCGCCAGCCCGGAGTTGTCGTAGCTGTTGCCGGTCACCGGCTCGGTCTTGACACAGACCGGCGTGGCCACGGCCACCGCTGTAGTCGGTCTTGTTGATGTTGACGGTTACCGAGTCGTGCGACCGAGCCCGGCGCGGTGAAAGCCGCGGGACTCGACAGCAGGTCCTCGATCGCGCGCTGCGATGCAGCCGCGGCTTCGTTGCGCGCCTGCATGTTGCCGACGGTGCGAAGGTTGGCCGTGCTCAGCCGGATCGCAGACAGCACAAACAAGGTAATCACGACCAGCATGATCAGGCTGACCACGAGTGTCATGCCGCGCTGGTTTGCCATGGGACGTCCCTGGCGAGATAGGAGTCGACATGTTCATTCCTTGCGTCCACTCACGTTGATTACGCGCACACCGGACGAGTAGACGTGGCGCTTGTAGCGATCGCCGAAGGGCCCGACCGTCCCGGCGAGCCCGAGGTTGTAGGTCTTGGCATCCTGGTAGCCGATGGTCTCTGCCGGATTCCGCACCAGCAGCGATATGTTCACCGCAACCACGTTGGGCCATTGGCCCAGGGTGGGAGCTCGACGAAGGGGTACGCAGGCCGCCCGACACCTTCGGTGTCCACGCCATAATCGAGTTGCATGTTCTCGACGCCCTCGACCAGCGGCGTGAGCACGAATGCGGTGGCCCCGCCCACGACACTCAACTCGAGGCGCTTCAGCGTCGGTATCGGCTTGCCGCCATCCGCTGCCGCGGTGCAGGCGCTCTGTCCTGATTCGAAGACGTTGCAGGGACTGACGAAGTAGATTCGCTCGACGTAGGCGCGGCTGTCGGCCAGTGTGGTGCCGTCCTTCTTGAGCAAGGTAAAGCTGGTGGCGGAATTCGCGCCAAGATCAGTCACGCGACTGTCCGGCGTGGTCTGGACATAGATGCGCCCGGCGTCGAACGAGCCGGCCACGCCGGTTCCGAGGCGCCGCACGACGAGAATGTCCGTGCCATCGAGGTGGTTGTCCTCCGCCAGGCATCGCGGACAACGGCGACGGCACGGTAGTGACGTCGTCGTAGCCCTGCAGGGGCAGTGCCAGCGAAGCGTCGATGTCAGCAATATCGGTAGTTTCGCACGGGTCAGGCAGGGTCCCGGGCACGGTCATGTCGTCGGCGAACTGTCCGTAGAAGCCGGCAAGCTGGATATCGGACTGGAGAATGTCTGAGCGCATACCGCCCGTTCTCGACCTGCGCGGCGGACTTGTCCAGTTCCGAGCGCGCCCTGTTCTGCTGCGCGAGGAGGCTGGCCAGCGCGAGGATCAGCAGCAACCCAGCGTAACCGCGACCATGAGTTCGATCAGCGAAAAGCCTGCCGCTGGCCGGCCGCGCCTGGTTGCATGAAAGATAGTCGTTGGACTGCTCATTGTCGGTGCCGGTCCGTCAGTCGAGGTTGGCAAGGCGCAAAGGGATACTGATGACCCGACGCAGCTTTTCATCACCGTAAAGGTCTTTGCC
This sequence comes from uncultured Gammaproteobacteria bacterium, assembly GCA_963744735.1. GTDB lineage: Bacteria > Pseudomonadota > Gammaproteobacteria > Steroidobacterales > Steroidobacteraceae > RPQJ01. Next base: position 175,297 of record CAVUVH010000005.1, on the reverse strand, counting down.
GCAGTTCAGTTCCGCATCGGGGGCCTTGGTGGGCGTCATCCCTTGCCAGGCAACGCTCACGGTGTAGGTCCGCTCCGCAGCATTGTCGAGGGTCACGCAGCCGCGCGCTCCGACCATCGCGCCCACGTTGCCACCCGCGGATTCACTGGCACCCTCGAGCAGGCTGCTCCACTCGGTAAGGTCCTGGACGGCGCGCGAATTGGCTGTCAGGGACCCCGCGCTACACGAAAGGGCGGTGAGATCCGCGCCGACACCAAGATACGGTGTGCCCGCGCTTGCGTCCGTCGTGAACCTATAGCACTCGACCACTCCGCGGTTGGCATTGATGCGCTCGACCATGTCCTGCAGCAGCAGCAGGGCCTGGGCGCGCTGGTAGGATTCGGACTCGGCCTTCTGGCTGCTCGTCATCAGCGCAGCAAGCCCGAGCAAGCCGACCAGCAGGATGACCAACGAGACCAGCACCTCGATCAAGGTGAGTCCAGCTTGCTGACGGTTGAAATTCGCGCGACTGATGTTCATGGTCATGGGCAGCTACCCGAAGTGCTGGCCGTGTTGCGCGGCAGGCCGCTCAAGTCGACGGTGACGCAACGTGGCGGAATCTGTGTGGTCGACCCAACGGCGCTGGCGATCGTGAACGACGTCACCGCACTCGTCAGTCGGCCGCTGCCGTTATAGGTCACGACGTTGCCGGTAGCCGGCGTGATGGTCAGGTAACTGACCGCGGTGTTGCTGGCATCCAGGTACGTCGGTGTCGCATTCGTGAAAAGCGTAACCGGAACCACCAGTCGTCGCTACCGACCAGCCGAATTTCCAGCCGTTCGTGTCGGGGGAAACGGTGACCGAGCTGTTGCGCTTCAGGGCCTCGCCGCGGGCCAGTGTCAGCGCATAGCTGAGGTCGTACGCCGCCGTCTTCACGCGTTGGTTGCGGACGAAACTCGTGTACATCGGGATGGATATCGCCGCGAGAATCGCTGCCACAGCGATCGCCGTCATGAGTTCGAGCAACGTAAAGCCGCGGCCGGGCGCAGCCACGACGCAATGCGCTGGCATGCAATTCGCGGTGCTTGTAGGCTGCGCAGGCATGGCTGGTTACCAGCAGTCCTGGACCGAACCACTGCCGGAGATCGACTTCGCACCCGCGCTGCTCAGCGTCAGCGTGGCGCACTTGGTGTCCTTTGACAGCTGATTGCCGGTGGGCGTCGCGGTGACCTCAAAAGTCGGTGGCGTGGCGCTGTTGTCGGCCGACGTGGCGATCGTGTAGTTGCTAGACACTTCAGGAGGCGCCGCCGCTCCCAGCGTCGTCATGTCTGCGGCATACTCACGCGCGTCGAGGAAGTATTGCTCCTGTCGGTTGGCGATGCCGAGCAGAACCGACGCCGCCGCAGCACGATTAGTCTTGATCACGTACCGGGAATAGGTCGTGATTGCCAGCGAGGCCAGTACACCGACGATGGCGACGACGATCATCAGTTCGATCAGCGTGATGCCCTGCATGCGAGACCGCACATTCGAACTGGCTTTGCGATATGGTGTCACTGGAATCCCCGGTCAGGTGTTACCAGGCAGTCGTTCATGCCTGTGAAAATTGAGCCCTCTTGCGCTTGGACCTATTGTTCCCCAGCCCGACGGCTCCGCCAAGACACACCCGATAGACGTCGAGCGTGGACCGACGAACGGCACTGTGCCATGCAGCCGAAGCAGCAGAGCCGGAAATTCTGTGACGCACTTAACAAAAGATGATGCCCTCGAAGGGGCTGCGATTCGTGTGGGCTCGACCGTCACTCGGCGCCTTGCTGTTCCCAGAAGGTCTTCGTGCGTTCAGCGCCATCGAAGTTGCACTCGGCAGCGACTGGAATCGCAATCCGCCGAGCCGAGCACATAAAAGCCCTGCGTGTGCGTTGCCTCGGCGCCGCGAGACGATTGTCCGGTTCCCACGATCACGAAGTGATAGGCGACCAGGGCCGTACCGCTTTCGGAACCCCTGGGAATTGGCGTGCTTCCCGACACTTGAGTTGAAGTACAGGCGGTAGGTGTAGGTGTCGGTTCGCGGAGCCTGGCATGAGCGCCGGGTCACCAGACGCTGGAAAGGACTTCGGGCTCGCCAACGTGTAGGCCGTGCTCAGTGGCGTCGGAGTGGAGTGCCTGCTCGATGGCAAATTCGGCTGCCTGGAAGGCGCGATCCTGATACTGGAAGTTGCCGGACATCTGCAGCTCGAGCGTAGCAGCGACCAGGCTCGCGACGCCAATCAGGGTAATGATCAGGAGCATCATGGATGCAATGACCAGCGCCGCTCCACGCTGGCGTCGCCACGGTTTGGCTGCACGGACAGGCCACTTCTCATGCGCTGTCATTGACGGACGTTGCGCAGGTGCAGGGTCTTGTGGACCAGCAGCCGCCGGTAACCGTCGTGCGAGGCGGGCCAGCTCCGGTCCGCGTAGGCATCGGCCGGAGTGTCTGCCAGCTGTCTGTCACTGTCCTGGGCGCGCAAGCGCAGCCACAATCGAACCGAGACCGGTGTGCCGCCGGCGGGCACGGCACCCGGATTCACGAATACGTCGACGTTTGCATCCCCGGTCGTATCGACGCCGATCTCGAACTGCAGGTCCTCGACGCCGGGCAGCAGCTCCTCGTCGGTGATCGACGGGCCGGCGCTCAGTCGCTTGCGCCGCAGCGCTGGGTATCCCGTCGATACGCTCGAGTTGCGACTGACGTAGTACGCGTTGACCAGCAGTGCGCGTGTGTCGGCCGCCGGCGGTGCATTCGCCGGATCGGCTGTTGCGTAGCCTGCAGGAATGCTGTCACCGATATCCTTCGGTACGAAGATCTCGCCTGCCAATGGGTTGGAGACGATGAGTACCCGGTCGCGATTGACGGCCGCGACGATGGCGGACTGTGGCGAGATACGCTGTGCACTTGCGCGGCGCACGATCAGTACGTCTGAATCCGGCTGCGCCCCGCCGCCAGAAGCTGCGCACGGCAGCGAATACGCGTTGTTCTCTCCGGTGATGAAACTGGCGGTATCGGTTACCCAGTCCGCGCCGCAGTTGACGGGAAATGTCGAAAGCGCGCTGATCGTGTTGAGATCGTGCTGGTTGTGCAGGCCCCAGAAATTGGCCATGCGCACGTCGGCCTCGACGAGGCTCATGGCATGGCGGGCGCTCTCCTGCAGGCGTCCCAGGGAGTCTGCAGTCCGATATGTGTCCTGGACCTTGAGGTATACGGTGATTGCCGCGCCGATGACGCAAAGTTCGATGACCAGCATGATCATCAGCTCCACGAGGCTGAATCCATCGTGCCGTTTTTCCCTGGCGAACCGCGGCTTCATGCCTGCACCGTCAGCGTGATCGACGCCGCAGCGGCATCGCCCGACTGCACCCAGCGGATGGTGATGCGTGTAAAGATTTGCCGCCGGCGTTGCAGCGGGCGAGACGACGATGGCCGCCTGCGGGTCCGGCAGCGCGCGCATGACGGACTGCTGCCACAAATACAGTTCGCGGGCTGCCACCTGTTGCGGGCTGCACTGGTCAACGGTCGCGCAAGGCAGTCGCCGGTGCGTCGAGTGTCGTGCCCGGTGCGAGTGCGAAGGCGGCCCCCGCAGAGCTGTTCGCGCGCAGGCGTTCTGCCATGTCTGCCGCCAGGGCCGCGGCCTGGGTCTGCTGCAGGGCCAGGCGGCTGGTCTGCAGGCTGTGCACCAGCATCGCTGCGCTGCCAAGCAGGCCGATTGCCAGCACCGTTGCCGCGACCAGTGCATTGATGAGCGCAAATCCGCCGTTCGTCGATCGTGCAATCCGCTGTGACATGTGACAGGCCTGCTATCGCGTCAACCGCAATCGAGGGGCCCGCCCGACGAGTTCTTGTCCGCAAGGCGGGGACGACCGGTCTGGCTGATGATGACGGCGCGTGCCTCGGCACTCCCTCGATCGTCGCAGAAGGTGATCGTTGCCGTGACGCCACTCTGGCCGAAGGGTCGAAAGGACAGGGTGGTTCGGTTCGCCGTGATCTCGCCAGACTCCCAGGGTGGGTAGGCATGCAGCAGTTCCTCGTCCGCATCCCGCGTTGCGGGTGAATCACGATCGAGGTTCACGAACACGAGCCATCCCTGGTGCCAGGGGCTGCCGACATCACACGTCGCACCGTCCCGGCTCGGACACAGGCTCACGACCCCGTTGCGCTTGATCGCCTCGCTGCGAGCCAGGTAAACGGCCTGGATGAACTGGTTGACCTCGCTGCTGCGGGCTGCATTACGGCTGAAGTGGCCGAAGTTCGGCACAACCCATCCCGCCAGGACAGCCAGCACGCCCAGGCCAACGACCAGTTCGACCAGCGTGTAGCCGGGTTCCCGGCCGGCTGGATCGATCAGGTGCTTGCTGTCCATGGGCATGAATCCAGGCGGATTTGCCGGCCAGCCCCCTGCCGCCCGGCGAGGAGTCAGGCTAGGACCGCCCGTGGCTGCGGTCTTGCGACGAAACACACCGGTTTCTGCGGATTTGCGTGCCGGCCGGGTACCCTTTAAATCGAGTCCATTTTCCTTCCCCCGGACAATGGCCGTGAACGAAGTCAGCAGCCTCCTCGAACGCCATGGAATCCGCCCGACCCAGCAGCGCGTCAAGGTTGCCGAGGTCCTGCTGGCAGCCCCGGTCCATCTCACCGCCGAGCAGCTGCTGGGCACGCTGCGGCAGTCCCCGAGCCGGGTCTCCAAGGCCACCGTCTACAACACGCTGAAGCTGTTCGTCGACCATGGCCTGGTGCGGCAGATCCACCTCGATCCCGAGCGCTGCGTGTACGACTCGATGATCGACTCGCACCACCATTTCCAGAACCTGGCGACCGGCGAGATGATCGACATCCGCCCGGACGAAATCGCGTTCTCGCGGCTGCCGGCCCTGCCTCCAGGCACCGAAATCGACAGCGTCGAAGTGGTGATCCGGGTCCGCCAGCTGGCGGCCTGAGCCAAGCTTCCCTCGGCGGGGGCGAATCCTTATACTGCGCGCCCCTCCAAGCCGGGGGGTTGCACCGGGCCGACTTAGCTCAGTTGGTAGAGCAACTGATTCGTAATCAGTAGGTCCGCGGTTCGAATCCGCGAGTCGGCACCATTCCCGCGCCCTTGAACACCTTGCTCCAGTCCGCGCTGCTTGGCTTCCTGTACGCGGTCTTCGGGCTCGTGGCATGGGCGATGCGTGTCTGCGGCTGGCGCCGCGACCTGGTCCGTGGGCAGCTCGCCCGCTGCCTGCCGGAACTCGAGCCGGCTGCCCGGAGCAGGATCGAGGCCGGCGCCTACCGGCACCTCGGCCAGGTGGCCGCGGAGTTCCTCGGCCAGCGCTTCCTCGACCGCGACAGCCTGGCTGCCCGGATACGCCTGGAGCAGGACGCGCCGCTGCGGGCGAGCCTCGCGGGGCAGGGCAGGGTGCTGATCCTGTCGGCCCACCACGCCAACTGGGAATGGCTGTTGCAGCGCCTCGCCACGGCATTCGAGCAGCCGCTGACCGCCGCGTACAAGCCCACCCGTCGGGCCTGGGTGGATGACCGGCTGCGACGATTGCGCGAACGCCTCGGCTGCCGCATGGTCAAGGCGAAGGAACTCGTGCCGCACCTGCTGGCGCAGCGCGGCCAGGTGCGGCTGCTGGCGATGCTGGCCGACCAGTCACCGGCAGCCGGCAGCGAACAGCAGACCTGGCTCGAGTTCTTCGGCCAGCCGACGTCCTTCTACAGCGGGCCGGGCTGGATCGGCGCGAAGCTGGGGTACACGGTGGTGTTTGCGGCGATGCACCGCGAGCGCCGCGGCCACTATGCCGTGCGCTTCATCGAGCTGGCCGCCGCCGGCAGCCGCAAGGAGCCGGAGCAGATCCTGACGGCCTATGCCGACGCCCTGGAGCAGCACGTGCGTGAGCACCCGGCCGAGTACCTGTGGGTCTACAACCGCTGGAAACGCGAGAAGCCGCTGTATGGCTGAGGCCGGCGCCGATCGGCATGCTGCGCCGCTGGCGGTTGGCTTCGGGCTGCGCTGGCGCTACGCCCTGAGCGGGCTGGTCTTCGCGCTGGCATATCGGCTGCTGCGGCTGCGGCGGCCGGTGATCGAGCAGAACCTGGCGCGCTCATTCCCGCAGCTCGACGCGGCCGCGCGACGTGCCATCCGCAACGAGTTCATCGCCCGCCAGGCGCAGGTGCTGGCCGAGATCGACTACGCCCGGACGATCGACGCCGACGAGATGCGCCGGCGCGTGACCCTGGTCGATCGCTCGGGCCTGCTGGCCGGCGGCGGCAAGTTCGTGCTGGTCACGGGTCACAGCTGCAATTTCGAGTGGATGCTGCTGCGGCTGTCGCTGGAACTGGGCCCCGGCATGATGGGCATCTACAAGCCGATGCGCGGCTGGGGCGAGCGGTATTTCCGCAAGGTCCGCGGCCGTTTCGGCGCGCAGCTGGTGCCGTCGAAGGCGATCAAGGAAGAGATGGCGCGCGTGCGCGAGGCGCGGGTGCTGGGGCTGGTCGCCGACCAGGTGCCGCGCACCAGCCCGGACCGGCTCTGGACGCGATTCCTCAACCAGGACACGGCCTTCTTCAAGGGCCCCGAGCGCATGGCGCGCGTCCTGCGGGCGCCGATCGTGTACGGGTCGATGCGGCGCCTTGGCCCGGGCCAGTACGAGGTCGAACTCGAGCCGCTGACCGCGGCCGGCGAGCGCCTGCCGGGCGGCGCAGCGACCGAGCGTTACGCCCGCAGGCTCGAACGCGACATCAAGCTCGATCCGGCCGGGTGGTGGTGGTCGCACAGGCGCTGGAAGCTGTCGCCGCCGATCGCTGGCGCTGCCACGCACGGACGAGGCGGCGGGCGACTAGGCTGACGACTGCGCCGGCGCCAGCTTCTGCTCGAGGTGCCGCGCCAGCTGCGCGATCGTCGGCAGGTCGAACAGCTCCGTCAGGTCCACTGCGCCGGGGTACAGCTCGTCGATCTTCTCGTGGATCTGGATCAGCGTCAGCGAACTCGCGCCGACGTCGAACAGGTTGTCCTCGATGTCGACGTGCTTGCCGGGCATCGCGTCGTCGACGATGGCCTTGAGCTGCGCCTCGATCCTGCCGCTGGCGGCGCGCCCATGGCCGTGCAGCGCCATCCAGGCGGCGTCGAATTCGTCGATCTCGGCCGCGAATTCGCCGTCTTCATAGGCCCTGGCCAGGGCGCTGCGCTGCAGCTTGCCGCTGGTCGTCTTCGGGATGCGCTTCACCGGCACGACGCGCGCCACTTCGACGCCCGCATGCTCGTTGACGAGGTGCATCGCGCGGGTCGCGAGCGGCACGAAGCTCGCCATGTCGCTCCGGTGCAGCACGAACAGCACGAGTTCGTCGGCAGCGGCGGTGGCCGGACGGGCGCCGGCGGCGATCACCTTGCCGAGTTCCAGGCCCGGCTCGGCCTGCAGCACGGCCTCGAGATCGTGCGGATAATAATTCTGGCCGTTGACGAAGATGATCTCCTTCGAGCGGCCGGTGACGTAGAGCTCGCCCGCGTGCAGCAGCGCCAGGTCGCCGGTGCGCAACCAGCCGTCGGCGGTGAATGCAGCCGCGTTCGCCTCCGGATTCTGGAAGTAGCCCGCGGTCACGTTGTCGCCGCGCAGCAGCAGGTGGCCGACCGTGCCGTCGGGCACCTCGGCGCCGCTGTCGTCGACGATGCGCACGCTGGTGTAGGGGATCGGCTTGCCCTCGCACATCAGCCTGAGTGCCATGGGATCCGTGGCTGCCACGTGCAGCGCCGTGGCGCCGACCCCGAGCGAGCGCCGGTCGACCGTGATGTAGCGATACGCCGAGCCGGGCACCGGGAAGCTCACGGCCAGCGATGCCTCGGCCAGCCCGTACACCGGGTACATCGCCGTGCGTGCGAGGCCATAGGGCTGCAGGCGGTCGAGGAACTCCTCGGCGAGTTCCACCGCGATCGGCTCGGCACCGTTGAACACCAGCCGCACGGATGACAGGTCGTGATCGTCGAGCGTCCTGTCGCCGAGCGCGCGCAGGCAATGCCGGTAGCCGAAGTTCGGCGAACAGGTCAGCGTCACGCGCTTCTCGGACGCCCACTTGAGCCACAGCAGCGCGCGCCGCACGAACAGGTCGGTCGGCATCAGGTGCTGGCGCACGCCGGCATACATCATCATCAGGTGGAAGCCGATCAGCCCCATGTCGTGCGTGAGCGGCATCCAGCTGAGCGAAATGTCCTGTTCGCAGAACCCGGCCGCCTGCGTCGCGCCCTCGGCATTGGCCAGGATGTTGCGATGGGTCAGCACCACGCCCTTGGGCTCGCTGGTGGAGCCCGACGAGAACTGGATGAAGGCCGTCTGCCCGGGCACGAGCGTCGCGCGGGTGCCGGCACGGGAGATGTCGTCGAGCGTGTCGATCAGGAAAGTGCGCGCGGCGAGCGCCGTCCAGGTGTCCGTCTCGCCGGAGGCCGGCGCGAACGCCGCCAGCCGGTCGCGCAGCTTCCGGTCGGTGTAGAGATACGGGCGACCGAGCTGCCGCGCGATGCGCAGCAGCTTGTGCTTGTGCTCGTCGCTGATGCCCACCGCGACGGGCACGGGCACGATGCCGCCGTACAGGCAGGCCCAGTAGGCATCGATGAACTGCTCGTTGCTCGCCACGTGCAGCACGAGGAAGTCGCCGGGCTGTGCGCCGAGCCGCTGCAGGTGGAACAGGATGCCGAGGGCCCGCTTGCGCAGGTCGGCAAGCTTGAGCGACTTTTCAGCGCCTTCGCCTTCGAGATAGACGATGGCGCCCCCGCCGAGCGCGCGTTCGTCGAGCATGTCCGGGAGCGTCGCGTACTTGATCATCGGTACCTGGTTCTCGTGGCTGTGGCGCGGGCCGCAGCAACGGCCCTCCGTGAAATGTACGCGAATGCGTGCCGCGCTTCGACCGGCTGGCGCTTTGCCGGCCGCCGGTGTTCACTGCGACGGTCGGACCCTGCGGGTCCGTGGCGAGGACAGTCAGCGGCAGGATGAGCGGCACGATCGTCATTCATGCAGCGTTGGCGGGTCCGCCGCTGCCGGCGTGGCAGCCGCGGCTGCTCGAGGCCTTGCCCTATGCCCGGCGGCTGGAACTCGGCCGGCGCGATGCGGCCGCCCGCCGCGACAGCCTGGCGGCGCTGGCGCTGGCGTTGCTGGCCATCGAGCGATTGACCGGCCGCGCCCCTGCGCCGGGCGAGCTGTCATTTCCCGCGGAGGGAGGCAAGCCCGTCCTGCCGGGCGGCCCGCGCTTCAGCTGGTCGCACTGCGCCACGCGGGTCGCCTGCATCGCCAGCCTGCACGCCGACCCGGGCCTGGATCTCGAAACGCTGCCGCTGGAGGCCCCGGCGGACGCCGTGCAGCGCCTGCGGAACTGGACCGCGACCGAGGCCGTGCTCAAGGCCGCCGGACTGGGGCTGCGGGATGCGGCGCGGGTCAGTCTTGCCGCGAACCTGGGCGCCGGGGCCGTGGGCGACGGGAAGGTACTTCCTGCATCCGCTGGAGTTGCCGGGGTGCGTGGGGCACATCGCGGCGCGGGTGCCGCTGCTGCCCGCGCCGGCAGTGGAATGTGACCTGGCAGGCGCGGCTGTGTCAGCGGCGCTGGAGCGCAGCCTCCGCCTCGCGCCGCAGTTCCAGTAGCCGGGCCGCCATCTGCGCCTGCCAGCCTGCCAGGGCCGCGGCATCCATCGCGCGCGCCACCTTGACCGGTTCGCCATACACGATTGCCACGCGGCTGAAAGGCAGCGGCAATTCGAACGCGTCCCAGGTGCGGAACCGGTAGGTCCAGGCGTGCGCGACGGCAATCGGCAGGATCGGCTTGCCGGTGATCTGCGACAGCATGATCGCGCCCGGCTTGAATTCGTGCAGCGGTCCGCGCGGTCCGTCCGGCGAGACGGCAGGCGAGACCTGCTGCTTCACGATCATCTCGTAGTAGTCCTTCAGCGCCCGCGCCCCGGTATTGGTGGACGAGCCGCGTATGACATGGCCGCCGACCTTTTCCACCAGCATCGCCGGCGCCGTTCCGTCTATCGATGGACTGACCAGGAAGCCGGCCTTGAGGCCGTCCTTCCGCAGGTCGAGCAGCGCGTACGCCCCGAACATCAGGTGCTGGTGCCAGTAGACCGGGATCAGCGAGCGGTGCTCGCGCACGGCCTGGCCCGCCACTTCGCGGCCCGCGACGTGGGTGATGCGGCAGGTGGCCCACAAGCCGCGCACCAGCCACCAGGCGACGACGACGGCCACCCGGTACAGCAGCAGGCGGCCGCGCGTCAGTTTGCGTCGGCTGCGGGTCTGCCCCCGGTACAGCGTATTGCGGGGTGATTCGTCAGATGGCATCCGGGCATTCTGCCTGCTCCAGCTGCAGCGCTGAATGGTCGATCGCAAATTTTCCGGCAATGATGCCCTTGGCGGTGCGCAGGACGTGCGCGGGGTCGGCTCCCGGCTGCAGCGCCACGTGCAGGGTCAGCATGGTCTGGCCCGAGGTCAGCGACCAGCAGTGGACATCGTGCACGTCGCGTACGCCCGGAACGTCGGCGAGCAGGGTTGCGCGCAAGGCCTCCGGATCGACCGTCTCCGGCGCTTCCTCCATCAGGATCCGCGTCGACTTGCGCAGCAGCGACCAGGCGCTGCGCAGGATCAGCAGCGCGACGAACACCGACAGGATCGGGTCGATCGGCGTCCAGCCGGTGGTGAGGATCACCGCGGCGGCCAGCAATGCGCCGATCGAACCCAGCAGGTCGCCCAGCACGTGCAGGCGCGCGGCGGCCACGTTCATGTTGTCCTGGCTGCCGCGTCGCAGGATCGCGAACACCGCGAGGTTGGCGGCGAGTCCCGCGCAGGCGATGCCCAGCATCGTCGCGCCCTCGATCGGCCGCGGTGTCGCGATGCGCTGCGCCGCTTCGAACACGATCCAGACGACCACGACGAACAGCGCCAGCGCATTGACGAACGCCGCCAGCACCTGCGCACGGTGATAGCCGTAGGAGCGGCGAGGGTTGGTCGGGCGTGCCGCCAGCCGTGCCGCGATCCAGGCGAGCCCGAGCGCCGCGGTGTCGGTCAGCATGTGACCCGCATCGGCGAGCAGTGCCAGCGAGCCCGAGATCAACCCGCCCGCCACCTCGAGCAGCATGAACGTGGCGGTGATCGCAAGCGCCCAGCCCAGCCGGCGGCTCTCCGAGGCGTGCGGGCGCGAAGTGGCGAGACTGTCCTGCAAGAGCTTGCAACCTGGGGGCCACTGGGGCCGCGGGGCAGGGGAGGGTTATACTACCCGACGGCCCCGTGCGCGGCGGCCGCACAAACCACAACCGCAGGCATCATCGATCGTGACCCATTCCACGTCACTGGCCACGTCCCCGGCCGCGACGCCCGACGTCTCCGTCGTCATACCCGTCTGCAACGAAGACGAAAACGTGCTGCCGCTGGCGCGCGAAATCCACGCCGCGCTCGCCGGCCGCTACTCGTTCGAGCAGATCTTCGTGGACGACGGCAGCACCGACGGCACGGCGGCGGCGGTGCTGGCGGCGCGCGCGCAGGAGATGCCCGAGATACGCCTGCTGCGCCACGTGCAGCGCTCGGGCCAGAGTGCCGCCGTGGCCACCGGCGTGCGACACGCGCGCGGCCGCTGGATCGCGACCCTCGACGGCGACGGCCAGAATGACCCGGCGGACTTCCCGCGGCTGCTCGAGGCGTTGATCCATCCAGCGTCACCGCGACTGAAGCTGGTCATGGGCAACCGCACGACCCGCCGCGACACCTGGCTGCGGCGCGTGTCCTCGCGCGTCGCCAACGGCGTGCGCGGCTGGATCCTCAAGGACGGCACGCCAGACACGGGCTGCGGCATCAAGGTGTTCGAGCGCGACGTCTTCATGCACATGCCGCGGTTCCGCAACATGCATCGCTTCATGCCGGCGCTGTTCCAGCGCGAAGGCTACGAGGTGGTGTCGCTGCCGGTGAATCATCGCGAACGCATGCGCGGGCAGTCCAAGTACGGCCTCAACAACCGGCTGTGGGTCGGCATCGTCGACCTGTTCGGCCTGAGCTGGCTGATCCGCCGCGCATCGCCCCGCGTCGGCATTCACGAGGAAACCTGAGCATGGCGCGCGCGGGTGCGCCGACGCTGCTCGAGCGCTGGCTGCGCCCCGGCGCCGATTCGCCGCGCGACGTCACGATCGACCTGCTGTGGCTGGTCGGCCTGGCACTGGTGATGATGGGTGCGGGCCTCGGCCTGCGCGATCCCTGGCCGGCGGACGAACCGCGGTTCGCGCTGGTGGCGCGCGACATGCTGCATTCCGGCGACTGGCTCATCCCGCGGGTCGGCGGCGATCTCTACGCCGACAAGCCCCCGGTGTTCTTCTGGCTGATGGCAGCGTCGATGGCGCTCACCGGCTCGATGCGCATCGGTTTCCTGCTGCCCTCGCTGCTGGCGGGCGTGGGCTCGGTGGTGCTGGTGTACGACCTGCTGCGGCGCGTGCGCGGCCGGGAAGCGGCGTTCGCCGGCGCGCTGGTGCTGCTGCTCACGTTCCAGTTCGTCTGGCAGTTCCGCCAGGCGCAGATCGACGGAGTGCTGTGTTTCTTCACCACGCTCAGTCTCTACGGGCTGCTGCGGCACCTGTTTGCCGGGCCCTCGCTCGGCTGGTTCTTCCTCGGCTGGGCCGCGGCCGGCATCGGCGTCATCACCAAGGGCGTGGGCTTCCTGCCCTTGCTGGCGCTGCTGCCGTTCGTGCTGCTGGCGTCCCGCGGCTGGCCGGTGACCGCGCCACATCGCGACCCGCGCTGGTGGCTCGGCCCGGTGTTCTTCCTCGGCGCGATCGCGCTGTGGTTCGTGCCGATGCTGCTGGTGACCTCGGCGGGCGGCGAACTGCTGGCCTACCGCAACGAGATCCTGTTCAAGCAGACCGTCACCCGCTATGCGGATGCCTGGCATCACCACGAGCCGTTCTGGTTCTACCTCGTCAACGTGATCCCGTTCCTGTGGCTGCCGCTGATCGCGCTGGTGCCGTGGCTGTGGCCGCGCTGGCGGCGGGCGCTGCGGGACCGCGATACGTTCGTGGCCGTGCTGCTGTGCTGGACCTTGCTGGTGGTGCTGTTCTTCAGCCTCAGTTCCGGCAAGCGCGGCGTGTACGTCCTGCCGGCGATCCCTGCCCTGGCGATGGCGGCCGCGCCCTGGATGCCTGAAATCCTGCGCCTGCCGCGTTCCCGGGTGCTGGGCTTCGTCCTGGCGGCGCTGCTGACCGCCATCCTCGGCGCGGGGGCAATCTACTTTGCGTTCGCGGCCGACGCCGCTGCCCGTGCCCTGCGCGATTTCGGCGCGACACCGGCGCTGCCCCTGGCACTTGCCGCCGCCGGCGGTTGCGTGGCGCTGGCGGTGTTCCGGGTGCGCGATGGCTGGCTTGCCTATGGCGGCACGCTCGCTGCGTTGCTGGTGACCACCGGGCTGGCGGTCTATCCGCGCATCGACGACGTGCGCTCCGGACGCGCGTTCATGGCCAAGGTGGAGCAGGCTGCGGCGGGTTTCGCGGAGCTGGGCCTGGTGAGTGCCAGGGAGCAGTACCTGCTGGAACTGCGGCGCCCGAGCTACAACTTCGGTCATGCGCGCTGGCGCGAGAGGGAAGCCGAGGCGGCCGACGCCGCCGCATGGTTTGCAGCACGGCCTGGTCGCGCGCTGCTGGTGCAGGAGAACACGCTCGAACTCTGCTTCGAGGGCATGCAGGTGCAGGAGCTGGGACGCGCCAACCGCGCCGAATGGTTCCTGGTCACCGGCGGCACCGTCGATGCCGCCTGTGCCGAGCGCGGCGACCTGCGTCGGGCCCGGCTCTATATTCCGCCGAATGCGTCAATAAATTCAGCGCCTTAGCTTGAGTTTCGCACCTTTTATGTCAGAATCCGGCTCGCGCGCCACTGGGTCCTTGCGGAGCTTTCCCCTGGCCTGACCCGGTCGCGCCCAGGGAGACCGGATAGCGCGATGACCTCGCAACCCCCGCCGATCACCGGTGGCGAAGAACAGGAACCTAACGATTTCCTGGCCACCCAGTTCATCTTCGGCAGTGGCGGTCGTCCCTCCGTCGGTCTCGATGTCCTCGTCACCAAGGTGGCCGTCGATTTCGTCGCGCTCACCAGCGAAGCGGGCGACAACTGCGTCAAGCGCAACCTCGACGCGCTGCGCGAGGCGACCGGCGTCGACGCAATCTGCATCGCGCTGCTCGACCCGGACCGCAAGCACATCGAGCGCGTGGCGGGCGCCACCGGCCTGCTGGCGCCGTTCGATCCGCAGGTGCTCAAGGGCGACGCGGTCGAGCGCCTGCCGCTGCTGACCGGCAAGCTCGGCCACCTGCGCCTGGCGGAGATCCGCGACACGCTCGAGCCGCGCCGGGATCACGCCGTCGATGCCGAGCGCCTGGCCGGCCTCAACGTGCGCTCGGCGCTGGTGTGCGGGCTGTCGCTGCACGACCGCGTCTGCGGCTTCATGGCGCTGATGTCGTCGCAGCCGCGCCGTGATGGCTGGGACGCCAACCTGCACCTGATGCTGAAGCTGGTCGGCTCGAGTTTCGCCACCGGGCTCGAGCGCCTGCGGGTGCAGCGCCACCTGTCCAAGATCGAGGAGCGCACGGCGCTGTCGCTGCCCTCGGCCAACGACGGCCTGTGGGATTTCGACGTCGAAAACAACACGGTGTACTTCTCTCCGCGCTGGCGCCAGATGCTGGGCTACGACCAGCACGACCCGGACGTGTCGCCGGACTGGCGGCGGCTGGTGCATCCGGACGACATGGCGCGGGTGCAGGCGCTGGTCCGCGAGCACATCGCCGGCAAGACGCCGATGTTCGAGAGCGTGCACCGCATGCGGCACGTCAAGGGCGACTGGCGCTGGGTGGTCAGCCGCGCCAAGGCGCGCGTCGACAGCACCGGGCGCCTGCGGCGGCTGGTGGGCGTCGAGTTCGACATCACCGAGCGCAAGCTCTACGAAGACGCGCTGTTCAAGGAAAAAGAGAGCGCGCAGATCACGCTGCAGTCGATCGGCGACGGCGTGATCACCACCGACGGCCACCTGGTCGTCGAGTACCTCAACCCGACGGCCGAGGAACTCACCGGCTGGAAGTTCGAGGAAGCGCAGGGCAGGAACATCGACGAGATCTTCCGCGGCTTCCACGAGGAGACCTGCGAGCCGCTCGAGAACCCGCTGTCGGTCGCGATCCGTCGCGCGCGCGCGATCAAGTCGGTGCGCCCGACGCTGCTGATCAAGCGCGATGGCAACGAGATGTACATCGAGAGCACGGCCTCGCCGATCCGTGACGGCTCGGGCGCCGTCTGCGGCGGCGTGCTGGTGTTCCACGACGTGAGCGAAAGCCGCGAGCTGAATCGCAAGCTCTCCTATCACGCGAGCCACGACATCCTGACCGGCCTGGTCAACCGGCGCGAATTCGAGCAGCGGCTGGAGCGCTCGCTGCGCAGCGCGAAGGCGCGCGAGACTTCATACGCGCTCTGCCACATCGACATCGACCAGTTCAAGATCATCAACGACAGCTGCGGCCACAGCGCCGGCGACGCCCTGCTGGGGCAGGTCGGCACGCTGCTCAAGACCAAGATCCGCTGGCGCGACACGCTCGCGCGGCTCGGCGGCGACGAGTTCGGCGTGCTGCTCGAGAGCTGCTCGCTCGACGAGGCGCTGCTCATGGCCGAGCAGCTCAAGGAAACGGTCCGCGGCTACAAGTTCGTCTGGGAAGAGCGCACCTTCCGCCTCGGCTGCAGCATCGGCGTCGTGCCGATCACCGGCGACAGCGAGGAAGTGGCGGCGGTGCTCTCGGCGGCCGACAGCGCGTGCGCGGCGGCCAAGGAAGCGGGGCGCAACCGCGTCTTCAGCTTCCAGGAAAACGACATGGACCTGATGCGTCGCCGCAAGGAGATGCAGTGGGCCGCGCGCATCAACAACGCGCTCGAGGACTCGCGCTTCGAGCTGTTCCGCATGACCATCCAGCCGCTGCAGAAGGCCGACCCCGGCGCGCATTACGAGCTGCTGCTGCGCATGAAGGACGAGCAGGGCAAGATCGTGTCGCCCGAGAGCTTCATCAAGGCGGCCGAGCGCTACGGCATCGCGCCGCAGATCGACCGCTGGGTGGTCGAGAACGCGCTGCGCTGGCTGGTGTCCGAGGCCGACGAGCGCGAGCGCCTCGCGCTGTGCTCGATCAATCTTTCCGGCCAGAGCCTGGGCGACGCGGATTTCCTGCCGTTCGTGCAGAAGCGGCTGAAGAGCAGCGGCATCGACGGCACCAAGATCTGCTTCGAGATCACCGAGACGGCGGCCATCGCCAGCTTCTCGCAGGCGAAGCGCTTCATCGACGCGCTCAAGACCGAGAACGGCTGCAAGTTCGCGCTGGACGACTTCGGCACCGGCCTGTCGTCGTTCGGCTACCTGAAGCACTTTCCGGTCGACTTCCTCAAGATCGACGGCAGCTTCGTCAAGGAAATCCTGCACAACGAGATCGACCGCGCGATGGTGCGCTCGATCAACGAGATCGGGCACCTCACGGAAAAGCAGACGATCGCCGAGTTCGCGGAGAACGAGGAGATCATCAACATGCTGCGGTCGCTCGGCGTCGATTACGCGCAGGGCTACGGCATCTCGGCGCCGACGCGCATCCTCAAGGTGGCGGTCAACGGCTGATTGCCGCCGCCGTCGCGGCGCCGAGCGGCGACTGCATTCAAACAAGACGAGCAGGGGAGGCGGCACTGGCCGCCGATTCCGTGTTCTTCCGGTCGGGCGGAAAGGCAGACACGCCCGCCCGGAAGAACACGGAACCGGCCGCTGCACGACGGCGCCGGAGCTTCGTCTTCGTGAACGAAGACGAAGCACGGCGCGCGCATCGGCAATGCGTGCCGAGCCGGCTGAACGCATTCCCCGTTGGCAAAAATTCGTGCCGACCTGCTCAATTCCGCGGCCGTGGACGCTTCATGCGCCGTGCAGGTTTTCGCGCCCTGGCGAAAACCTGCCCAGGCGCCGCATCGCAAGCGGGTGTTTCCGGTGTCTTTCCGGCGAGCGTGTCTGCCTTTCCGCTCGCCGGAAAGACGCCGGAAACACCCGCCATTGCCATCCGGCCGCCCTTGGGGCGCGGCTGGCGCTCAGTCCGCGAACTCGAACCGCAGCGACAGGTCGACCGCCCGCACGTGCTTGGTCAGTGCGCCGACCGAGATGAAGTCGACGCCGGTCTCCGCCACCGCCCGCATCGTCTCGAGCGTGATGCCGCCCGACGCCTCGAGCGGGATCGGGCCGCGCGGATGCGCCCGGTTCAGCGCGACTGCCGCGCGCAGTTCCGGCAGCGGGAACTCGTCGAGCAGCGCCATCTGCGCGCCGGCATCGAGCGCCTGGCGCAGTTCGTCGAGCGTCTCGACTTCGACCTCGATGAGCGCCGCGGTGCCGGTGGCCTGCGCCGCTGCCACGGCCGCGGCGATCGAGCCGGCGGCGACGATGTGGTTTTCCTTGATCAGGATGCCGTCGTACAGGCCCACGCGGTGGTTGACGCCACCGCCGCAGCGGACGGCGTACTTCTGCGCGTTGCGCAGGCAGGGCAGGGTCTTGCGCGTGTCGAGCACGCGGCAGGAGAGCCCCTGCAGCGTGTCGGCAAAAAGCCGGGTCGCGGTCGCCGTGCCGGAGAGCACCTGCAGGAAATTGAGCGCGGTGCGTTCACCGGTGAGCAGCGCCCGCGCCGGCCCCGTCAGCCGGCAAAGCAGCTGGCCGGGCTGCACGGCATCGCCGTCCGCGACCTGCCACTCGAGCTGCACGGCAGGGTCGACCTGCCGGAACACTTCCTCGACATACGGCCGCCCGGCGATCACGGCGGCTTCGCGCGTGATCAGGGTGGCCTGGCCGCGGCGATGCAGCGGTACCAGCGCGGCGGTCAGGTCGCCGCTGCCCACGTCCTCCCGCAGTGCCGCAGCGACCGTGGCCCCGAGATCGGCCGGAACGAGCGCTGCAGCGTGCGGGTCGTGGGAGCGACGCGTGTTCAGAACGGCAGGCCGTGCGTGGCCGAGCCCATGCACAGCAGCATCGGCACCGACAGCACGAAATTCGTGCGCGAAGCCAGCATCGCCGTCTTGCGCGCCGCGGCCTTTTCCTCGTCCGTGGCCTTGACGAGGCCGAGGATCTTCTTCTGGTTCGGCCAGATCAGCACCCAGACGTTGAACAGCATGATCGTGCCGAGCCAGGCGCCCAGGCCGATGACGTGCTGGTAGTAGTTGGTCGGGTCGCTCGCCATGCCGAGCGTGAACGCGCCGACGAAATTGCCGGAGCGCGCCAGGTACCAGGCGCCGGTGAGCCAGGTGGCCAGGGCCGCCCAGCGGAACCAGAACAGCGCGCGCGGTGCGACGTACTTGCTGATGCCCGCGCCGCCCGGACCGCCCTGGTCCGCCGCCGCGACGGCCAGCGCCGGAATCTGCACCAGGTTGAAGTAGTACAGCAGGCCGATCCAGGTGATGCCGGACACGATGTGCAGCCAGCGCGCCAGGCTGAGTTCCAGGAAGGCTGTCGGCGGAAACACCAGCGCCAGCAGGATGGCAATCACGAAACCGGTCGTGATGGCGCCGCGAACCGTGTTCAATGGATTCATGGACGAGTCTTCCTCAGGGAAAAAATCTTTTGGGGACCGGGGGTTATCCGCACCCGGGTCGTTGGAATGGTTTGAAGAATAGGCGACGGAACCCCATAATTCAACGTCCTGCGCCGCAGGCGCGGGAGGCTTGATGACGCAGTCTGCTCCGACTTCGCCCTGCATGAATGTCTGCGTGCTCGACGCCGGCAAGGTCTGCATCGGCTGTCGCAGGACACTGGACGAAATCGCGCGCTGGGGCAGGATGAGTGCCCGCGAGCAGTGGCAGGTCGTGGCCCGGCTCGAACTCGAGCGCCAGCAGGCGGCCGCAGCGCGCGCACCGGCGGCAGCCAGCTGACAGCTGGCTGCGCAGCGGAACCTGCCTGCAGCAGGAGTGTCTTTCTTGGCAACGCCGGCCGCCGGCCGGCATACGGGCTGCTGCTTGCGGCCGAGGGGTTTACAACGTGGACGTCACGCAGCGTATCCAGGAACAGCTCAAGTCGAACCCGGTCGTGCTGTACATGAAAGGCACGCCGGACTTTCCGCAGTGCGGTTTCTCCGCCTCCGCCGTGCGCACGCTCGAGGCGTGCGGCGCGTCGTTTGCCTACGTCAACATCTTCGAAGACCCGGAACTGCGCGAGGCGCTCAAGCGCTATTCCAACTGGCCCACTTACCCGCAGCTGTACGTGCAGGGCGAACTGCTCGGCGGCTCCGACATCATCACCGAGATGTTCCAGAAAGGTGAGCTGCAGCCGCTGCTGGTCGAGGCGGGCGCCACCGGCGGAGCCCCGGCAAAGGCCTGATTCCGGCCACGGCGGGCCGCCGCGTTGCCCGTGACCGTCGTCAGATGCCGTTGTCGTCGGCGGCTGCGGGCTCGCGCTCGGCAAGCGCAGGCGCGCGCTCGACCGCTTCCTCGTACAGGCTGCGGAAGCGGTTGCAGATGATGCAGAACAGCATCGCCGTGCGTTCCGCGTCGTAGATCGCCGAATGCGCCGCGGCGGGATCCCACTCCAGTCCCGCCGCCGCGACCGCCCGCGACAGCACCGTCTGCCCGAAGGCGACGCCGCCCAGCGTTGCCGTGTCGAAACTCGAGAACGGGTGGAACGGGTTGCGCTTGATGTCGGTCCGCGCGATCGCCGCGTTCAGGAAGCCCAGGTCGAACGAAGAATTGTGGCCCACCAGCACGGCGCGCGTGCAGTCGCGGTCGCGGACTTCCTTGCGGATCTCGCGGAACAACTGCGTCAGCGCCTCTTTCTCCGGGATGGCCGGCCGCAGCGGGTGGTGGGGGTCGATGCCGTTGACCGCGAGCGACGCCGGGTCCATGCGCGAGCCGTGGAAGGGCTGCACGTGAAAGCGATGGGTGGCGCCGGGACGCAGCTCGCCCATCGGCGTCATCTCGATCATGACCGCGGCGATCTCGAGCAGGGCGTCGGTCTGCGCATTGAAGCCGCCCGTCTCGACGTCGACCACGACCGGCAGGAAGCCACGGAAGCGGTCGGCGATGCGCGGCTCGACGAACTCGAAACCGTGTTCGTCGCTCATGCCGGGTCCGTCATGCGCCAGCCGAGGGTCGTGCCGGCGCGGAACGGCACCACCTCGGCGCCCGCCGCGTCGAACGCATAGCTGTCGGGCACCTGCCAGGACTCGCGCCGCAGCGTGATCGTGCCTGCATTGCGCGGCAGCCCGTAGAAATCGGCGCCGCGCTCGGCCGCGAAGGCCTCGAGCCGGTCCAGGCGGCCGGCCTCGTCGAAGGCCTCCGCGTACAGCTCGATGGCCGCATGCGCCGAGAAGATGCCGGCGCAGCCGCAGGCGTTCTCCTTGGTGTGACGCGCGTGCGGCGCGCTGTCGGTGCCGAGGAAGAAGCGGCCGTCGTCGCCCGTGGCGGCGGCCAGCAGCGCGGCGCGGTCCTGCTCGCGCTTCAGCACCGGCAGGCAGTAATGGTGCGGGCGGATGCCGCCTTCGAACAGGGCATTGCGGTTCAGCAGCAGGTGCTGCGGCGTGATGGTCGCGGCGACGCCCGGCCGGGCGTCGCGCACGAACTCGGCCGCAACACGCGTCGTGATGTGTTCGAACACGACCTTGAGCTGCGGCACCCGCTCGACCACCCGCGTGAGGACCCGGTCGATGAAGACGTGCTCGCGGTCGAACACGTCGACCTGCGCTTCGGTGACCTCGCCATGCACCTGCAGCACCAGGCCGTGCTCGGCCATCGCCTCGAGCGCGCCCCAGACCTTGTCGATCGAGGTGACACCCGCATCGGAATGCGTCGTCGCGCCGGCCGGGTACAGCTTGGCGCCGACCACGAAGCCGCTGGCCCGCGCCCGGGCGATCTCCGCGGCCGACGTGGTGTCGGTCAGGTACAGCGTCATCTGCGGCTCGAACGGCACCCCCGCGGGGACCGCTGCCAGGATGCGGGACCGATAGGCCGCCAGCGCCGCGGTCGTCGTCATCGGCGGCTTCAGGTTCGGCATCGCCAGCGCGCGGCCGAACTGGCGTGCCGTCAACGGGACCACGGCGGCGAGCTGCGCGCCGTCGCGCAGGTGCACGTGCCAGTCGTCGGGACGCCGCAGCGTCA
Organism: uncultured Gammaproteobacteria bacterium; assembly: GCA_963744735.1. Lineage (GTDB taxonomy): Bacteria > Pseudomonadota > Gammaproteobacteria > Steroidobacterales > Steroidobacteraceae > RPQJ01. The sequence continues at coordinate 154,177 of CAVUVH010000005.1, read as the reverse complement.
GGGTGTCGGGAGCCGTCCGGGTCAAGTCAGGGCCTGCAGCTGTTGGGTGAGCGCGGCGCTGTCGCCGAGCAGGTGCACCGCGTAGCGTACCCCGAACCCCGTGAACTCGGTGGGTACGTGCGCCAGCCCGCCCTTGCGTTCCGACGGCGCCAGGTCGACGTGCACCCAGGGCACCGTCGATTCGACGAACTTGCCGAGGAAGCGGGCCGCCAGGATGTGGTCGCCCTTGTTCTCGAGCGAGCACTGCAGGACGTCGGCGACCGGGCTCTCGAGGTCCGTGTCGAAGTCCTCGTCCATGGGGAAGCACCAGACGCGTTCGCCGCTTTGCCGGCCGGTCTGCTGCAGCCAGTCGTGCAGCCCCGTGCGATTGGTGAATGCGCCGGCATAGCGCTCGGTCAGTGCGTTGACGCAGGCGCCGGTCAGGGTCGCGAAGTCGACGATGAGCCGCGGCTTCGTGCGTGACGCGAGCGCGAGCGTGTCGGCCAGCACCATGCGGCCCTCCGCATCGCTGTGCACCACCTGGATGGTCACGCCGTTGGCGGCGCGCACGACTTCCTGCGGCCGGAATGCCGTCGGGCCGATCTGGTTCTCGGTGATCGCCAGCCAGCAGTCGATGGCCGAAGGCGCCTGCAGCCGCGACAGCGCCAGCAGCGAGCCCGCGGCCACGGCGCTGCCCTGCATGTCGCCGTGCATCGTGTACATGCTGCGGTGAGGCTTGAGGTTGATGCCGCCCGTGTCGAAGCAGATGCCTTTGCCGACCAGCGCGATGGCGTCGCCCGCCGCGGGCTTGCGTCGCGGCCGATAGGTGAGGCTGCACGATGCCCGCGCCGCGATGCGGGTTGCAGCGCGCCACGGCGAGGAACGCGCCGGCACCGAGTTTCTCGAGTTCGTCGATGCCGTGGAAGCGGAATGTCCAGCCTTCGCGGGCCGCGAGCGTCTGCAGGGCCTCCCGGTACGCCAGCGAATCCAGCACGTTGGGCGGCAATGCGGCGAGCCAGCGCGCCAGGTGATTGCCGGCCGCAATGGCGACGCTGCGGTCGTAGGCGGGCGCGGCATGGTCGTCGATGCAGACCTGCGCGAGGTGCGATGCGGCAGTCGGCTTGGTCTTGTGCTCGGGCATGGGGGCAGCGTGCGCGAGCACCGCGCTGAGCACGGCTTCCAGCGCCTCGGTGCGCGGCGTGCCAGGCCCGACGCCGTCGGCATGCAGATGCAGCCTGGCCACCCCGGGTTGCAGCACGGCCCGCGCCAGCCTGCCCGCGAGTTCCAGCCGTTCGAAGCCCGACGCGCCGGGCTTGACGAAGCCAACCACCGCCAGCGTATGGCGCCGGTTGGGCAGGCGCGTCACCAGGGTGGGGTATTCATCGTGACCGCCACGCAGCTGGGCGCGCAGCAGGGCGCGCCAGAGTGCCGCGTGCGGCAGGTCGCCCAGGGCCTTTTCGGCGGGTTTCCGGCGATCCAGCAGCAGCACGGCGCCATCGGCGCGGGCCAGCGACTGCTCGCTCAGTGAGAACGGCTTCACCGAAAGGTCGGTCGCCGCATCGGGTGGTAGCAATTCAATCATCTTTAACCTTGACCCTGAGGGGGCCGGAAAGGATCATTGCCGACACATTTCTCGGCCGCTGACGGCCCGCCTGCGCGTTCCGGCGCGGCGGCATGCTAGCAGGGCGTCCCGGCCAAATCATTACCGCTTGCGACCGGCAGACCCAGGGTTCGGGCCGGGACGGAGAACGCGCCGATGTTCGAGACCTCGAAGAGCGAAGACGCCGATCCGGCCGAGACACGCGAATGGCTGGAATCGATCGATTCGGTGCTGAAGACGCATGGCGCCGACCGTGCGCAGTACCTGCTCGAGCGCGTCATCGACTTCACGCGCCGCTCCGGCGCCTACCTGCCGTTCAAGCCCAACACGGCCTACGTCAACACGATCTCACCGGGCCAGGAGGCAGAGTATCCCGGCGACCGTGCGCTCGAGCGGCGCATCGAGGCGCTGCTGCGCTGGAACGCCATGGCGATGGTCGTGCAGGCCAACCGGCAGAGCTCCGAGTACGGCGGGCACCTGGCCAGCTACGCCTCGGCCGCGACGCTGTACGAAGTCGGCTTCAACCACTTCTGGCGCGCGCCGAGCGACGCAGCACCCCGGCGACATGGTGTTCATCCAGGGGCACTCGGCGCCCGGCATCTACGCGCGCGCCTACCTGGAAGGGCGCCTCACCGAAGACCAGCTGAACCGCTTCCGCGAGGAAGTCGGCGGCGGGCTTGTCGTCCTACCCGCATCCGTGGCTGATGCCGGATTTCTGGCAGTTCCCGACGGTGTCGATGGGCCTCGGGCCGATGATGGCGATCTACCAGGCGCGCTTCACGCGCTACCTCGAGCATCGCGGCATCGTGCCGGCCAGCGACCGCAAGGTCTGGGCTTTCCTCGGCGACGGCGAGATGGACGAGCCGGAGTCGCTCGGCGCCATCACCATGCCGGTGCGGGAGAAACTCGACAACCTGGTCTTCGTCATCAACTGCAACCTGCAGCGTCTCGACGGGCCGGTGCGCGGCAACGGCAAGATCATCCAGGAGCTCGAGGCGGCGTTCCTCGGTGCCGGCTGGAACGTCATCAAGGTGGTATGGGGCTCGCGCTGGGACCCGCTGCTGCAGCAGGACACCAAGGGCCTGTTGCGCCGGCTGATGATGGAATGCGTCGACGGCGAGTACCAGAACTTCAAGGCCAAGGGCGGCGAGTACACGCGCGAGAACTTCTTCGGCAAGTACCCCGAGCTGAAGGAGATGGTCGCCAACATGTCCGACGAGGACATCTGGCACCTGAATCGCGGCGGCCACGACGCGCGCAAGGTCTTCAGCGCCTACCAGGCGGCCTCGAGGCACACCGGGCAGCCGACGGTCATCCTCGCCAAGACGGTGAAGGGGTTCGGTCTCGGCCGCACTGGCGGTGAAGCGCAGAACATCACGCACCAGCAGAAGAAGCTCGACGACGCGGCGCTCAGGGAGTTTCGCGACCGGTTCAACATACCGGTCTCGGACGCGGACATCGCCAGCCTCGCGTACTACAAGCCCGCCGAGGGCAGCGAGGAAATCCGTTACCTCAAGGACCGGCGCCAGGCGCTTGGCGGCTACCTGCCGCAGCGCAGCGACCGCGCGCCGGCGCTCAAGGTGCCGGCGCTCGACGCTTTTGCGCCCCTGCTCGAGTCCTCGGGCGAGCGCGAGGTCTCGACCACGATGGCCTTCGTGCGGCTGCTCGGCATCCTGCTGAAGGACAAGGAGATCGGCCCGCACGTCGTGCCGATCGTGCCGGACGAGGCGCGCACCTTCGGCATGGAAGGCCTGTTCCGCCAGATCGGCATCTACTCTTCGATGGGGCAGCTCTACACGCCGCAGGATGCGGACCAGCTGCTGTATTACCGCGAGGACAAGAAAGGCCAGATCCTCGAGGAGGGCATCAACGAAGGCGGCGCCATGTGCAGCTGGATTGCGGCGGGCACGGCGTACGCCAACCACGGCGTCAACATGGTGCCGTTCTACATCTACTACTCGATGTTCGGCTTCCAGCGCATCGGCGACTTCGCCTGGGCCGCGGGCGACATGCAGACGCGCGGCTTCCTCATCGGCGGCACGGCCGGCCGCACGACCCTGGCCGGCGAGGGCCTGCAGCACCAGGACGGGCACAGCCAGCTGGTGGCGACGACCATCCCGAACTGCGTCGCCTATGACCCGGCATTTGCCTGCGAGCTGGCCGTGATCGTGCAGGACGGGCTGCGCCGGATGTACGCGGAGCGCGAATCCGTTTTCTACTACATCACCTGCATGAACGAGAACTACGCGCAGCCGGCGCTGACGCCGGGCGCGGAAGCCGGCATCCTGCGGGGCATGTACCTGCTGCAGCGCGGCGGCAAGGGCAAGGTGCGCGCCAACCTGCTCGGCTCCGGCACCATCCTGCGCGAAGTGCTCAAGGCGGCGGACGTGCTCGAGAAGGAGTTCGGCGTGCCGGCCGACGTGTTCAGCGTCACCGAGCTTCTCGGAACTGCGGCGCGAAGCGCTCGACGTGGAGCGCTGGAACCTGCTGCATCCGGAGCAGGCGCCGCGCATGCCCTATGTGCGGGAGCTGCTGCAGCAGCAGGCGGGGCCGTTCGTCGCGGCGACGGACTACATGCGCATCGTGCCCGACCAGATCCGGCAGTGGGTGCCCGGGCAGTACCGGGTGCTCGGCACCGACGGTTACGGCCGCAGCGACTCGCGCGCCGCCCTGCGCGGCTTCTTCGAGGTGGACCATCGCTACGTGGTGCTCGCGACGCTGAAGGCGCTGGCGGACGAGGGCAAGCTCGACAGCAAGACGGTCTCGAGCGCGATCGAGAAGTTCGGCATCGATCCCGAGAAGCCGAATCCGGTGACGGTCTGAGGCGAGGTGAGCGAAGTGGCCAGCAATCAGCTCATCGAAGTGCGCGTGCCGGACATCGGCAATTACAAGGATGTCGAGGTGATCGAAGTGGCGGTCAAGGCCGGCGACGCCATCGCGGTCGAAGGCACGCTGATCACGCTCGAGACCGAGAAGGCGACGATGGACGTGCCGTCGACCACCGCCGGCGTGGTCCACGAACTCAAGGTGCAGCGCGGCTCGCGCGTGTCGCAGGGCGACGTGATCGCCGTCATCGTCGTCACCGCTAGCACCTCTGCACCTCTCCCGCCCCGGCGGGAGAGGTCGCGCGTAGCGCCGGTGAGGGTCCTGCGCGCAGCGCGGGAGAGGGTCTGCGCGCAGCGCGCGGTGAGGGCTCCGTCACCTCTCCCGCCCCGGCGGGAGAGGTCGCGCGCAGCGCGGGTGAGGGTCCTGGCGCGCAGCGCGGGTGAGGGTCAGCCCGTCGCCCCGCGGATCGACGAGCCGGGTTTCGCCCGCGCGCATGCCAGCCCTTCGATCCGCAAGCTCGCGCGCGAGCTCGGTGTCGACCTGGCCCGCGTGGCCGGAAGCGGCGCCAAGGGCCGCATCACCGACGCGGACCTCAAGGCCTACGTCAAGCGCATCCTGAGTTCCGGCTCCGCCACGGCCGCTCCGGCCGGCTCGGCCTTGCCACGCGTCGCGGCGGTCGACTTCGCCGCCTTCGGGCCGGTCGAGCGCAGGCCGCTGTCGCGGATCCAGAAGATCTCGGGACCGCGCCTGCACGCCAGCTGGGTCAACCTGCCGCACGTGACGCAGTTCGACGAGGCCGACATCACGGACATGGAGCAGACGCGCGCGAACATGAAGCCGCAGGCGACGGAGCGCGGGCTCAAGCTCACGCCGCTCGCGTTCGTGATGCGCGCCTGCGTGCAGGCATTGCAGCAGTTTCCGCAGTTCTGCGCATCGCTCGACGCGGAGGCCGGGGAACTGGTCTTCAAGAAGTACGTGCACATCGGCTTCGCCGCGGACACGCCCAACGGCCTGGTCGTGCCGGTGGTGCGCGATGCCGACCGCAAGGACGTCTTCGAACTTGCCCGCGACCTCGGCGACCTGAGCGAGAAGGCGCGCTCCGGCAAGCTTTCCGGCCCCGAGATGCAGGGCGGCTGCTTCACGATCTCCAGCCTGGGCGGCATCGGCGGCACGGCGTTCACGCCCATCATCAACGCACCCGAGGTCGCGATCCTCGGAGTGTCGCGTGCCGCGTACAAGCCGGTCTACCAGGACGGCACGTTCGTGCCGCGGCTGCTGTTGCCCTTGTCGCTGTCCTACGATCACCGCGTCATCGACGGCGCGGCGGCGGTGCGGTTCACCTCGTTCCTCGCCGAAGCGCTGCGCAACGTCGACGGCCTGCTGCGGGCGATTCCATGAGCGCCGCCGGCAACGGACATCCATCCGCTCCCGGCGCGCCGCGGCAGGTGCGGCTGCCCGACCTCGGCACCACCGACGCCGTCACCGTGCTCGAGCTGCTCGTGCGCGTCGGGGACGATGTCGCGCCAGAGCAGTCCCTGCTCACGCTGGAGAGCGACAAGGCCACGATGGACGTGCCTGCCACCGACGCGGGCCGCGTGGTGCGGATTCTCGTGAGTCCGGGCGACAAGGTCTCGAGCGGCACGCCGGTGATCGAACTGGCAGTTGCAGCGACGTCCGTTGCCGGCACGACTCCACCGGCGCCACCGCCAGCCGCGACGCCGCGTCAGTCCGAGCCGTTCGGCGGCGAGCCGTACCTCGATACGGTTCCGATCAAGCCGCTCGGCGCCGCGACGGCAGCCGGACCTTCGCCGGGCACGGTGCCGGCTGCGGATGCGGGCGCCGCGACCGTCGCCGTGACTCGCACCAGCTTCGACTACGAAGTGCTGGTCGTTGGCGCGGGTCCCGGCGGTTACACGGCGGCCTTTCGAGCCGCGGACCTCGGGCTCAAGGTCGCGCTGGTCGAGCGCTGGCCGACGCTCGGTGGGGTATGCCTCAACGTCGGCTGCATCCCGTCCAAGGCGTTGCTGCATGCGGCGCGGGTCATCGACGAGGCGGCAGCGATGTCGGCGCACGGGGTCGTCTTCGGCGCCCCGCGGATCGATGCGGGCAAGCTGCGGGACTGGAAGAACCAGGTCGTCGGGCGCCTGACCACCGGCCTCACCGGGCTCGCGAAGCAGCGCAAGGTCACGGTCCTGCGTGGCGTCGCCGCGTTCTCGGGCGCCCACTCGATCCAGCTCACCGGCGACGACGGCAAGGTGAGTGACGTCTCGTTCGCCCACTGCATCGTGGCGGCCGGATCGGAATCGTTCCGCCTGCCGGGCCTGCCCGACGACCCGCGCATCATCGACTCGACCGGCGCGCTGGAACTCGACCTGCCGCGGCGCCTGCTGGTGATCGGCGGCGGCATCATCGGCCTCGAGATGGCCACCGTGTACGCCGCGCTCGGCGTCCGGGTCACCGTCGTCGAACTGACCGACGGGCTGATGCCGGGTTGCGACCGCGACCTGGTCAAGCCGCTCGAGAAGCGCCTCGCGTCGCGCCTCGATGCGATCCTGCTGCGCACGAAGGTCACGCAGGTCGAGGCGCTGCCGGAAGGCCTGCGCGTCACCTTCGAGGGCGACAAGGCGCCGCCGCCCGCGATGTTCGACAAGGTGCTCGTGGCCGTGGGCCGCACACCCAACGGACTCAGGCTCAATTGCGCGGCCGCCGGCGTCGTCGTCAACGAGCGCGGATTCATCCCGGTGGACCGGCAGCAGCGCACCAACGTGCCGCACATCTTTGCGATCGGCGACATCGTCGGCCAGCCGATGCTGGCGCACAAGGCGACGCATGAAGCCAAGGTCGCGGCCGAGGTGATCGCGGGCCACAAGCGTTACTTCGATGCGCGTGCCATCCCCTCGGTGGCCTACACCGATCCGGAAATCGCCTGGGCCGGTCTCACCGAGACCGAGGCCAAGTCGCGGGGCATCGCTTACGAGAAGGCGGTGTTTCCCTGGGCGGCGAGCGGCCGGTCACTGGCCAACGGCCGCGACGAAGGATTCACCAAGCTGCTGTTCGATCCGCAGACGCATCGCGTGGTGGGCGGCGGCATCGTGGGCAGCAACGCCGGCGACCTGATCAGTGAAGTGATGCTGGCGATCGAAATGGGCGCCGACGCGGCCGACATCGGCATGACCGTGCATCCGCACCCGACCCTGTCGGAGACGGTGGCGATGGCCGCCGAGGCCTTCGACGGCACGCTGACGGATCTCTACCTGCCCAGGAAACGCGGCTCGAAAGCCTAGGCGTCGTTCACCTCGCTGCGGCCAGCCTCCGCAGCGACTCCAGGTACGCGGCTTCATCCGGCGGCAGTCCCGAGCGCTGCGCCTGCCACAGCGCCTCGCCCAGCCGCTCGATCATGGCGTGCTCGGCGGCGTGGGTGTCCCCGAACCGCGCGGCGAGGGCCTGGTGCACCTGCGCGATGCCGGCAGGCCGATTGGTCGCCACCTGCTCGCGGATCGCAAGGTGCAGTCCCATGTGCAGGAAAGGATTGGTCTGGCCGGCTTCCGGCGTGTAGTCGCGATCCAGCGCAGCCTCGTCCTCGAGCAGCGACGCGTATTCGGGATGCAGGGCAATCACGCCGACGATCTGGTCCTCGACCGGCTCGACCGGCCGCGACTCGCGGTGCTTGCGCCAGGCGTCGACGTACATGCGCCGCAGCGCCGCGCGGCTCTGGTCGTGGAAAAACGGCATCAGGACACCCGTCCTGCAAACGGCAGTGTCGCGGGCAGGGGCAAGGTCTTTTCCTTGTAAGGGCAGAGGTCGACCAGCGGGCAGCGCGGGCAGTCGGGCTTGCGCGCCTTGCACACGTAGCGTCCATGCAGCAGCAGCCAGTGATGCGCATGCAGCAGGTACTCGGGCGGAATGGCCTTCAGCAGCGCCTCCTCGACGGCGCGCGGCGTGTCGCCGCGGCCCAGGCCGAGCCGGTTGGCGACCCGGAAGATGTGCGTGTCGACCGGCATCGTCGGCTCGCCGAACGCGCTGTTCAGCACGACGTTGGCGGTCTTGCGGCCCACGCCTGGCAGTGCCTCGAGCGCAGCACGCTCCCGCGGCACCGCGCCGCCATGCTGCTCGAGCAGGATGCGGCAGGTGGCCAGGATGTTCTTTACCTTGCCCGGGTACAGCCCGATCGTCTTCACGTAGGACGTGAGCCCGTCCGCTCCCAGCGCCAGGATCGGCTTCCGGCGTGTTGGCGACCGGAAACAGTTTGCGCGTCGCAAGGTTGACGCCCTTGTCCGTGGCCTGCGCCGACAGGATCACCGCGACCAGCAGTTCGAACGGCGTCGAGTGCTCGAGTTCCGTGACCGGATGCGGGTTCAATGCCTGCAGGCGCCGGAACAACTCATGGACCGCGGATTTCTTCATGCGCTGCCCGCCGCGTCGGCGGCTGTCGCTCGCTGCGCAGGCGCCGCAGCCTGCCGCGCAGCGTGGTTGCGCAACGCCTGCCGCGCCGCCAGCCACAGTCCCAGCAGCATGAACGCGCCGGGCGGCAGGATCGCCAGCAGGAAGCCATGCTGCTCGCCGAAGACCTGCCAGCCCAGCGTGCCGGGCGCAGTGCCGAGCAGCAGGTGCAGGTCCGCGCCCAGGCTGCCGCGACCGAGCAGTTCGCGCACGCTGCCGAGCGTCACCAGCACCAGCAGGAAGCCCATGCCCATCGCCAGGCCGTCGAGCAACGCGAGACCCACGGGCTGGCGCGATGCGAAGGCCTCCGCGCGCGCGAGCACCAGGCAATTGGTCACGATCAGGGGCAGGAAGATGCCGAGCGTCGCGTGCAGCCCGGGCAGCCTGGCAGCCAGCAGCAGTTCGACCGACGTGACCAGCGCGGCGATCAGCAGCACGTACACGGCGATGCGGATCTCGGCAGGCAAGGCGCGACCCGCGATGGCGACGATGCCATTGCTGGCGGTCAGCACGGCGAGCGTGGCCAGGCCGAGCCCGAGTCCGCTGCCGAGCGACGTGCTCACGGCCAGCAACGGGCACAGTCCGAGCAGCTGCACCAGGCCCGGGTTCTGGTCGCGCAGTCCGGCGCGCAGGACTGCGGCGGGCGTCATGCGGGATCGGGGCGGGCATCATGGCGGGATTGTACCGGCCGGTGCGAGCAGGGCCTCGCGGTGGCGCTCGAAGGCCGCGAGCGTCCTGGCCACGGCGGTCACCACGGCGCGCGGCGTCACGGTCGCGCCGGTGAACTGGTCGAAGTCACCCCCGTCCCGGCGCACCTGCCAGCGCTCCAGGGCCGGTGACCGCAGCGAACGCCCCGCAAATTGATGGATCCAGTCGGACTTGCGCAGTTCGATGAAGTCGCCCAGTCCCGGCGTTTCCTTGTGCCGGGTGACGCGCACGCCGAGCAGCGTGCCGTCCGGCGCGATGCCGACCAGCAGCTCGATCGGGCCGGAGTACCCGTCCGGCGCGACGGCAGCCATGATCACGGCGACTGGCCGTCCCTGCAGCCGCGCGCGATGGACGGGCACCGGTGACGCCGTGCCGAGCAGTTCGGCGTCGCGCAGTTCGACGACATCCTGCAGCGGGTCGTTGTCGAACCGCCTGCCGGCCAGCACCGCCGCAAACTGTTCCTGCTGACGGGCGCGCGCGGCGGCCGCAATGTCCTCGCGCGTTCGCTCGTGCACCAGTGCCACCACGCCGAACGCGACGATCGCCACGGCCAGCAGCGTCAACGCCGCACGCAGGCTGCGGCGGGCGGTCGTGTCAGTGGCCATGGATGCGCGGCACCGTATGGCGGTCGATCAGTGGCACGGCCAGGTTCAGCAGCAGCACCGCGAAAGCAAAGCCGTCGGGATAGCCGCCCCAGGTGCGGATGGCCCACGCGGTGAACCCGATGCCCGCACCGTACCAGAGCCGGCCCCGGTCGCTCGTCGCGGCGGAGACCGGATCGGTGGCGATGAAGAAGGCGGCCAGCATCGTCGCGCCGCCGAACGCCTGCGTCAGCGGCCCGAGGTGCGCGCCGGGGTCGAGCAGGCTGGCAAGCGTGGCGGGCAGCAGCAGGCCGGCCAGGACCGCCACCGGGATGTGCCAGCGCACGATCCTCCGCGCCAGCAGGTAGACGCCGCCGCCGAGCGCCGCGAGGTTGAGCCAGGCAAAACCGCGCGCGCCCAGCGGTCCCGCAAGCTCCGGCCGGCCCAGCAGCTCTGGCAGTGTGTAACGCTGCTCGAGGCCGTTGCGGACGGCGTCGAGCAGCGTGGCGCCCGTCCAGGCATCCCACGGTCCGCCGCTGCGGCCGCCAAGAACGGAGTCGAACGTCAGCGCGGCCAGCTGCCCCCACGAGCCTGCGCCTGCGGCATCGAGCGGCAGCGGCCAGCGGGTCATCTCGAGCGGGAACGACACCAGCAGGATCGCGTAGCCGACCATGGCCGGATTGAACGGGTTCTGCCCCAGCCCGCCGAAGGCGTGCTTGCCGAGCCACACGGCCAGCGCGGTACCGAGGGCGGTGAGCCACCACGGCAGCAGCGGCGGGACCGACAGCGCCAGCAGCACGGCCGTCACCAGTACGCTGCCGTCGCGGAGCGCAGGGACCGCAGCGCGCCCGCGCCAGCGCAGCGCCAGCGCCTCGCAGGCGAGCGCCACCACGCAGGCGGTGGCCAGCTGCAGCAGCAGGCCCGGCCCCAGCAGGGCGACGTGCACGCAGGCCACCGGCAGCAGCGCCAGCAGCACCTGGAACATCACCCGCGGGACGGTGTAGCCCGCGATCACGAACGGCGCCGGCGAGGTGTCGAAACGCATCGTCAGTCCTCGCCGCCCGGTGTGCGCGGCGCCGGATCCGCGGCCTGTGACTGCGCGCGCATCGCTGCGAACGCCCGTTGCTCGGCGGCGGCCGATTCCTGCCGGCGACGCTCGTGCCGCAGGAAGCGCTCGCGCGCCTCGCCCGCCTTGCTGGCGACGGCGTCAGCGGCGCGCAGACGGTCGCGCGCGATGCGGAAGCGGTGCGCCAGCGGAATCTGGCTGGGACAGACGTAGTCGCAGAGCCCGCAGTCGATGCAGTCGAACACGCCCAGGTCGCGCAGGGCCTGCGGCTCGTCGGCGCGGGTCGCGCGCTGCAGTTGCTGCGGCAGCAGTCCTGCCGGGCACACGGCGGCGCAGTCGCCACAGCGGATGCAGGGCTGCTCCACGGCCTCGTGACGCCCGGCGAGATCGGCGCGCGTGGCCACCAGCACGCAGTTGGTTGCCTTGGTCAGCCCGACCTCGTCCGAGGGCAAGGCACGGCCCGTCATGTTGCCGCCGGCGATCAGGCGCAAGGGCGTGCCCTGGTAGCCGCCCGCCGCGGCCACCAGTTGCGCCAGCGGTGTGCCGAATGCGGCCCGCACGTTGCAGGGCCGCGCGACCCCGCTGCCCGTCACCGTGACGATGCGCGTGAGCAGCGGCAGGCCCGTGCGGGCCCAGTGCGCCACGGCGGCGGCCGTGGCGACGTTCTGGCACAGCACGCCCGCGTCCTGCGGCAGCGCACCCGCGGGAACTTCGATGCCGGTCACGGCCGTGATCAGCTGCCGTTCCGCGCCCTGCGGGTACAGCGCAGGCAGCACGACCAGCGCGACCTGCGTGCCGGGCTGCGCCGCGAGCGCCGCCTGCACGGCCTTGATCGCGGCGGGCTTGTCGTCCTCGACCGCGATCACCGTGCGGGTCGCGCCGAGCGCATGCGCGAGGATCTGCGCACCCTGCACGACGTCGGCGGCGGCACTGCGCAGCAGCGCATCGTCGCAGCAGATCCAGGGTTCGCATTCGGCGCCGTTCAGCAGCAGGGTGGTGACGCCGCGCGAGCGAGCGAGCGCCAGCTTGGTCGCCGTCGGGAATCCTGCCCCGCCCAGCCCGGCGATGCCGGCGTCGCGCAGGCGCTGCAGCAGGGACTCCGGCGCGAGTGCATGGCAGTCGACGGGCGCGGGCACCGCCGGCGCGCCGGCTTCGGCGCCATCGTCCTCGATGACGATGCAGCGACCTTGCCCGCCCACGACCGCAGCGTCGCGCGGCTCGATCGCGCGCACGATGCCGGCGATCGGCGTGTGCACGGACGAGGCGCAGGGATCGTCCGCGCGCGCCACGAGCGCGCCGGCAGCCACGCGCTGGCCGACGCCGACGACGGCGCTGGCAAGCGCACCCGAGCCCTGGTCGAGCGACAGCGACACCCGCTGCGGCAGCGGCAGGTCCAGGATGGACCCGGCGATCGCATCCGACTTGTGCGCGGCGAGGGGCAGTCCGGCCGGCAGCCGCCTGGCTGGCGCGTTCATGCGGCCCGCCGCGGCTGCGTGATCGATGCCGGCGCCGGTCGCAACTCGATGCAGTCGACCGGGCACGGCGCCAGGCACAGTTCGCAACCGGTGCATTGCGCGGCGATCACGGTGTGCAGCTGCCGCGGCGCGCCGATGATCGCGTCGACCGGGCAGGGCGGCAGGCAGAGCGCGCAGCCGATGCACCGCTCTTCGTCGATCCAGGCCACCTGCGCCGGCTTGGTGACCCCGTACGCGGGGTCCACCGGCCGGGGTTCACGGTCGAGCAGTGCCGCCAGCGCCTGCACGGTCGCCTCGCCCCCGGGCGGACAGCGGTCGATGCCGGCCTCGCCGCGTGCAATCGCCGCCGCGTATGGCCGGCAACCCGGAAAGCGGCACTGGCCGCACTGGGTCTGCGGCAGCAGCGCATCGATCTGCGCCACGAGCGACGAGTCGTCCGCACGCAGCCGTGACGCCGCCCAGCCCAGTGCACCGCCCAGCACCAGCGCCAGCAGTGCAGCGACCAGCAGCGCGTCGAGCAGCAGGCTGCCGCTCACCGCGCGCCCAGCCCTGCAAAGCCCATGAAGGCGAGTGCCATCAGGCCCGCGGTCAGCAGCGCGATCGGGGCGCCGCGGAACGCGGCCGGCACGTCGGCGGTCTCGAGCCGCTCGCGCAGCGCCGTGAACAGCAGCAGTGCGAGGCCGAAGCCTGCGCCGGCGCTCGCGCCGAAGACGAGCGACTCCAGCAGTCCGTGCTGGCGGTCGACGTTGAGGAGCGCGACGCCGAGCACGGCGCAGTTGGTCGTGATGAGCGGCAGGAAGATGCCGAGCAGCTGGTGCAGCAGCGGGCTGGTCGCCCGCACCATGATCTCGGTGAACTGCACGACGCCCGCGATCAGCAGGATGAAGACCAGCGTGCGCAGGTGCTCGAGGCCCAGCGGCACCAGCACCCATTGCCACAGCGCGAAGCCCAGGCCCGACGCGATCGTGAGGACGAACAGGGTCGCCAGCGCCATGCCGGCGGCCGCCTCGAAGCGGCGGCTGACGCCGATGAACGGGCAGAGCCCGAGGAAGTTCGACAGGACGAAGTTGTTGACGAGGCTCGCCCCGAGCGCGAGCAGCAGCAGCTCGGTCATGGGCACCCCGTCGCCGGCGTCACTTCACCTTCATGCCCGGCGTCGCACCGGCGTCGGGCGAGAGGACGAAAATGTCCGCGCCGCCCGGGCCCGCCGCCAGCACCATGCCTTCCGACAGGCCGAAACGCATCTTGCGCGGGGCCAGGTTGGCGACGACCACGGTCAGCCGGCCGACCAGCCGGTCCGGCTCGTAGGCCGAGCGGATGCCGGCGAAGATCGTGCGCTTGCCGAGTTCGCCCAGGTCGACGCCCGAGCTTGAGCAGCTTGTCCGCGCCCTCGACGAGTTCGGCCGAGTCGATGCGCGCGATGCGCAGGTCGACCTTCATGAAGTCGTCGATCGACAGTTCCGCGGCGGGTGCAGCTGGCGCGGCCGGTTTCGCCGCGGCCTTCGCAGCGTCCTGGACCGGCTTCGCCGGGGCAGCCTTGGCCGCAACCGCGGCACTCGCCGCGGCTGCCGCTTCCGGCATGCCCGACGGCTTCAGGCTGTCCGCCGAGGCTGCGAGCAGCGCCTTGACGGCATTCGGATCCACGCGCGTGGCGAGCGGTTCGTAGGCGTTGATGCTGGTGTCGAGCAGCGGCCGCGCGGCGTCCGCCCACGACTGCGGCGGCAGGCCGAGGAACTTCTCTGCCCCGGCGGCGAGCGTCGGCATCACCGGCTTCAGGTAGACCGCGAGCACGCGGAACAGGTTGAGGCCTTGCGTGCAGACAGCCTGCACCTCGGCGGCACGCGCCGGGTCCTTCGCCATCAGCCACGGCTTCTGCTGGTCGATGTAGAGGTTGGCACGGTCCGTCAGCGCCATGATTTCACGCATGGCCCCGGCCAGGTCCCGGCCCTCGTACAGCGCCGCGATGCGCTCGCCCGCACCGATGAACTCGTCGTGCAGCGACGCGTCGGCAAGCGTCCGGCGCCAGCTTGCCGGCCGCGCCGCGCGCGATGAAGCCGGCACAACGGCTGGCGATGTTGACCAGCTTGCCGACGATGTCGGAATTGACCTTGGTGACGAAGTCGTCGAGGTTCAGGTCGAGGTCGTCGACGCCGTCGCCGAGCCGCGAGGCGAAGTAATAGCGCAGGTACTCTGCGGGCAGGTGATCGAGCCAGGTGCGCGCGGAGATCAGCGTGCCGCGCGATTTCGACATCTTCAGGCCGTTCACCGTCAGGAAGCCGTGGGCAAACACCGACGTGGGCGGCCGGTACCCGGCGCCCTGCAGCACTGCCGGCCAGAACAGCGTGTGGAAGTAGACGATGTCCTTGCCGATGAAGTGATAGACCTCGGCGGTGCTGTCCGGCTGCCAGTACTGGTCGAAATCGCGACCCGTGCGCCGGCAGTAGTGCAGCAGGCTCGAGAGGTAGCCGATCGGCGCGTCGAGCCAGACATAGAAGTACTTGCCGGTCTCGCCCGGGATCTCGAAGCCGAAGTAGGGCTCGTCGCGGGAGATGTCCCAGTCGCGCAGCCCGGCACCGAACCATTCGCCGAGCTTGGCGGTGACCGCGTGCTGCAGGCGTCCGGAGCCGGTCCAGGCGCGCAGCATCGGCTCGAAGTCGCCGAGCTTGAAGAACAGGTGCTCGGATTCCCTCTGCACCGGCGCCGTGCCGCTGACGACCGAGACCGCGTTGAGCAGGTCGGCCGGCGTGTAGGTGGCGCCGCAGACTTCGCAGCTGTCGCCGTACTGGTCGAGCGCGCCGCACTTGGGGCACGTGCCGCGGACGTAGCGGTCCGGCAGGAACATCTTCGCCTGCTCGTCGTAGGCCTGCACGATCGTCTCGCGCCGGATGTGGCCGCCCGCGACCAGCCGGCGGTAGATCTCGTAGGTGACCTCGCGGTTCTCGTCCGAGTGCGTGGTGTGGAAGTTGTCGTACGAGATGCCGAAGCCGTCGAAGTCGCGGCGCTGCTCCTCGCCGATGCGGGCGATCAGCTGCTCGGGCGTGATGCCTTCCTGCCGCGCCTTGAGCATGATCGGCGTGCCGTGCGCGTCGTTCGCCCAGATGAACAGGCAGTCGTGGCCGCGCATGCGCTGGAAGCGCACCCAGATGTCGGTCTGGACGTACTCGACGATGTGCCCGAGGTGCGGCGCGCCGTTGGCGTACGGCAAGGCGCTGGTGACGAGCAGGGTGCGTTTGGCGGGGGCGGTCATGGCCGGGATCGGGGGACGGGGCTGGCGATTATGCCAGTCAAGCGCGGAACGGCAGGCACGCGTTGTTTGCGGGCGTTCGATCCGGTGCCTTGCCCCGGGCTTGGAAAGGCAGACACGCGCCCGGGGCAAGGCACCGGATCGCACCGCCTGACACACAGCGCCTGAGCTCGCACTCGCCATGGGCGAGCGCTCGCACGGCGCACGTCTCCGCAGCGACCGGTCCGCTGCCACCGCACTGTCGGCGCACGTGTCGGGGCCGGGTGAGATGCGGCAGGCCGTGCGCCGCAGGGACGCGGCGCCCGGAGCCCCCAGGGATGGGTTTACGGCGTCCTGCCGCGTCTCACCCGGCTCCGGCGCGGGCGCTACAGCTCCGGGTCACGATGCTGGAGCTCGCGAAACTGTCGCGCGTCGTCCGGGCCTGCCGGGCTCCCGGCGACGCGCCCGCGGCTCAGCCGATGTCCTTGAACTGCTCGAACTGCGGCTTGTTGATGGCCTTCTCGTAGGCCGCCCGGCCGCTGATCACGCCCTTCTCGAGCAGTTCCTTGATCGCCGAGTCCATGATCCGCATGCCGTGCGCCGCGCCGCTCTGCATCGCGTTCTCGAGCTGGTCGAGCTTGCCCTGGCGGATCAGGTTCGACACGGCCGGCGTGTTGATCAGGACCTCCAGCGCGGCGACCCGTCCGCGCTTGTCGGCGCGCGGGATCAGCTGCTGCGAGATCACGCCCCGCAGCGAGGTCGACAGCATGGTGCGCACGTGGCCCTGCTTGTCGGCCGGGAAGGCGTTGACGATGCGGTCGACGGTCGCGGCCGCGCCGTTGGTGTGCAGCGTGCCCATGACCAGGATGCCCATCTCCGCGGCCGTCACGGCGATGCTCATCGTCTCGTAGTCGCGCAACTCGCCGACCAGCACGATGTCCGGGTCCTCGCGCAGGGCGGAGTGCAGTGCCTCGGCAAAACCGGGCGAGTGCAGCCCGACTTCGCGCTGGCTGACCAGGCAGTTCTTGCGCGGATGCACGAACTCGATCGGGTCCTCGATGGTGAGGATGTGGCCCTTCTCGCGCGCGTTGATGTCGTCGATCATCGCCGCCAGCGTGGTGGACTTGCCGGAACCGGTCTTGCCGGTGACCAGGATCAGGCCGTTGTTGACGCGGCAGAGGCTGCGCACGGCGGCGGGCAGGTTCAGCTGCTCGAGCGTCAGCGCCTTCGACGGGATCGCGCGCAGCACCGCGCCGAGTCCGCCGATGTGGCGGAACACGTTGACGCGGAAGCGCGAGATGCCGGGAATCATGTAGGCGAAATCGGCGCCGTCCTTTTCTTCCAGCTGCCCCTGCGCGCGCCGGGTGATGAACTCGTAGATCGTCTCCCGCACGAATTCCTTGGTCAGCGGCGCCTCGCGCAGCTGGTGCAGTTCGCCGTGCAGGCGGATTCGCGGCGGATCGCCCGCCACGAAGTGCAGGTCGGAGCCGCCCTTCTTCAGCACCTCGAGCAGGAACTCGTCGATGCGGCGCGGCGTGTGCGGCGCCTGCTCGGGCACCGTGCCCGGCTGCGTCGCCGCAGCCTGCGTCGTGCCCGTCGCCGGCGTGTCGGTGGCCATGGTCATCCTCCCTGCGTCACGTCGGCCTTGAGGGTGGCGGTGCCTTCGGGGATGTAGCGCGCGAACGGCTTCTTGTCGACGGCGTAGCTGTAGGCGTCCTCCGGGTCGACCTCGCGCGCCTGCACCGCGGCGAGCAGGGCCTGGTCGATGGTCTGCATGCCGACTTCCCTGCCGGTCTGCAGCTGCGACGGCAGCATGTGCGTCTGCTCGGACGTGATCAGCTTGCCGATCGCACGGTTCATCACCATGACCTCGCAGATCGCCTTGCGGCCGCGCAGGTCCGGCGTGCGCACCAGGAACTGGGTGACGACGCCGAGCAGGCTCTGCGACAGGAAGCTCTTGGTCTGCTCGCGCTCCTCGGCCGGCAGGGCGTCGACGATGCGGTCGATCGTCTTGGTGGCGCTGGTCGTGTGCAGCGTGCCGAGCACCAGGTGCCCGGTCTCGGCCGCGGTCATCGCCCAGCGGACGGTGTCGGCGTCGCGCAGTTCGCCCACCAGGATCACGTCCGGGTCCTCGCGCATCGCGGCGCGCACGCCTTCGGCGAACGAGGGCAGGTGCGTGTGCAGTTCGCGCTGGATCACCTGCGACTGCTTGCTCTGGTGGACGAACTCGATCGGGTCCTCGAGGCTGATGATGTTGAGCCGGCGCGTCTGGTTGAGGTGGTCGATCATCGCTGCCAGCGTGGTCGACTTGCCGGTGCCGGTGGAGCCGGTGACCAGCACCATGCCCTGGTGGAAGTCGCAGAACTTCTTCACCACCGGCGGCAGGTTGAGCGAATCGAGCGACGGCACGTCGCTCGGGATGGCGCGAAACACCGCGCCCACGCCGGTGTCCTTGCGGAACACGTTGACGCGGAAGCGGGAGCCGTCCTCGGCGACGTAGGAGAAGTCGACGTCGTGGCCGCGCTTGAACTGCTCCTGGTGCGTCGGCGTCAGGATTTCCGTCACGTACGCCTCGAGTTCGGCCTCCGCCAGGCTGCGGAACTTGATCGGCAGCAGGTCGCCGTTCATGCGCAGCATCGGCGGCACGCCCACCGCCAGGTGCACGTCGGAGCAGCCCTGCGAGGCGCCGAGTTTCAGGAATGCGTCGATGCGGGCCACGGCAACCTCAGAGGTAACGTTCGAGCGCGGAACGCATTTCGTCCATGCTCTGGAAACGGCGTGCCTTGTCCACCGCCATGGCCTTCATGACGATTTCCGACAGGCCCGGCGGGAGCTGCGCATTGACCTCGATCGGCGGCTTCGCCTTGCCCTGCACGTGCTGGTACATGACGGCCATGTGGTCGCCGCGGTGGTATGGCGGCTCGCCGGTGAGCATCTCATACAGGATCACGCCGAGCGAGTACACGTCGGCCCGCTCGTCGACCTTCTTGCCCAGGATCTGCTCCGGCGCCATGTACTTGGGCGAGCCGATCACGTAGCCCGTCTTGGTCAGCTGCGTGTCGCCCTGCTGCTGCGCGGCGGCCACGCCGAAGTCGACGATCTTGACGAGGCCGGTCTCGTCGATCAGCACGTTGGCCGGCTTCAGGTCGCGGTGGATGATGCCCGACTGGTGCGCCACCGCCATGCCGGTGGCCACGTCCATGGCGAAGCGCACCGCCTTGGCCAGCGGCAGCGGCTTGTCGTTGATCTCGTTGCCGAGGGTGTGCGACGGGAAGTACTCCATCGAGATCGCGTAGTTGCCGCGGATGAAGAGGAAGTCGTAGATGCGGATGACGTTGCGGTGCGTGATCTTGCGCGAGTAGCGCAGCTCGTGCACGAAGCGCTTCATCATCTCCTCGTCCTGGGAGACGTTCGGGTTGAGGAACTTGAGCACCAGCCGTTCGTCGACGACGGTGTCCTCCATCAGCAGCACGGTGCCGAAGGCGCCCTTGCCGATCTTCTGCAGGTACTTGTAGCGGCCCTCGAGCACGTCGCCCGGCTTGAGCGCGGAAATGTCGAGCCGCTGTGCCGGCGCGCTCTGGCGCGCGAGGCCGTCGAAGTCGGGCTTCTCGGCGAGCAGCGTGCGCGACGGCTCGGCCATGCGCTCCGCGCCGTGCTGGGCTTCGCGCACGCCGGACGAGAAGCGCGCGTCCATGTCCTCGACGGCGCGCACCGCGGCATGGCTCACGGTCGGGTCCGACGGCCTCGGCGCCGCAGCTCTCGAGCCGCGCGCGCACGACGTCGGCGCTGCCGTCGTCGACCAGGCGCGCGAGGGCGGTGATGACCTCCAGCCGCACTTCCTTGGAGCCGCTGGCGAGCAGCGGCAGCAGGCGCGGAATGGTCGTGGCATTGCCCAGCTTGCCGATGGCGCGCACGACGGTCGGCAGCGAGCGCTCGTCGCCGCCGCTCAGCAGGTCCAGCAGCGTCGGCAGCGCGCGCGGGCTGCCGATCTCGGCCAGCGCGTCGACCGCGCGCTCGCGCACCCACCAGTCGTTGTCGCGCGTCGCCTCGATCAGGTAGCCGATCGCGCGCTCGTCCTTGGTCTGGTTCAGGATCTCGATCGCGGCCCGGCGCACGTCCTCGTCCTGGTCGCGGATCAGCTCGAGCGCGGCCTCGATCACGCGCGGGCCGCCGATCTTCGCGAGCGCATCCGCGGCGCGGCTGCGCACCCACCAGTCGTCGTCCTTGATCGACTGCAGCAGGGCCTTGACGTGGGCCGGCGTGCCGATCTCGTTCAGCACCTCGACCGCAGCGCGGCGCGAGCTCTCTTCCTCGTCGCGCAGGATCGGGATCAGGTACTGGATCGTGTCGGGGTGATTGGCGCGCACCACCGCATCGATCGCCTTCTGCTGCGTCTCGACGTCCGGGTCGCGCAGCACCTCGCACAGCAGCGACACGTCGACGTTGCCCTCGAAGCCCGCCAGCGCGTTCAGCACGGCCTGCCGCACGAACTTGTTGGTGTCCTTGAGCTGGCGCTGCAGCGCATCGGCCACGTCCCGCCGGTTGAAGCGCGCCAGCAGGTTGATGATGTGGGTCCGCGCGATCGGGTCCTTGCCCTCGAGGCGGCTCAGCAGCTCCGGCACCAGGCTGGCATCCGCGATGTCGGCCACGATGCGGAACATCGCGGCCTTTTCGGCGGGCTCCTGGTTGTAGGCGCGCAGCAGCACGTCGCGCGCGCCGATCCGCGCCTTCTGCGCGGCCAGGATCGCGACGACCGTGCCCTTCGGCATGTCCGGCTGGTCGAGCAGGCCGAACAGCATGCTGGCGGGATAGCTGCGCGAGGCGGACAGCGCCGCGGCCACGGCTGTCACGGTGCGCTGGTTGCCGTCGGTCAGGCCGGCGGCAATGGCCGGAAAAGACTTGTTGTCGAGCAGTGCCGTCAGCACCGCGACGAAGCCCGTCGTTTCCTGCTTGTCGGCGCTGGCCAGCGCATTCAGCACGCGCGGTATCGCCGACGGGCCGAGCCGCACCAGCTTTTCCAGCGCCTGGCGATGGCCGTCGGCCCCATCGGCCGCCTTGATGTCGGCGATCAGGCGGTCGGCGCGCAGGTTCGTGAAAAAACTCATGTACGACGTGGATGAATCGGCTGTCTGGTCTCGGGCGGGGGACGATCCTCGTCCGGCGGCATCGGTTCAGCGTCGGGCGGCCACTGCCGGCGGCGGCATAATCGCCGCATTATGCCACGCAGCCCACGGGCGCCGTGGCCCGCCTTCCCGGCGCAGGCCGCGACCTGTTTCCGCTACAATCCTCCGCTCCCGGCTCATGCCGCCTCCCACTGCTCGACGGACCCCCGGATGCAGGACGATCGACTCGCCCAGGCCCGACTGTTGGTCGGAAATTATGTCGAACCCTACCTCGGGATGCCTCTAAACGACGCCGAAGCTGTGAAGTCCGTCCAGTTGCGCGGCCGCCAGGTCGGCGTGGACGTCGAACTGGGGTTCCCGGCGGGTGCCTATGCCGGCGAGCTGGCCGCCGTCCTGCAGGGCCGGCTGCGGGCGGCGCCCGGGCTGGAGGATGCGGTGGTCAACGTGGCCTGGCGCGTGGCCTCCCACCCGGTCCAGGGGCAGCTGCAGCCGCTGCCCGGCATCCGCAACGTCCTGGCCGTTGCCTCGGGCAAGGGCGGCGTCGGCAAGTCGACGACGGCCGTCAACCTGGCGCTGGCGCTGGCGCACGACGGCGCGCGGGTCGGGCTGCTCGACGCCGACATCTATGGCCCGAGCCAGCCGCGCATGACGGGACTGCAGGGCGAGCGTCCCCGCAGCCTCGACGGCAAGCGCATGCAGCCGCTGCAGGCGCACGGCATCAAGGTCATGTCGATCGGCTTCCTGGTCGAGGAAGAGCAGCCGATGGTGTGGCGCGGGCCGATGGTGACCCAGGCGCTGCAGCAGCTGCTCAACGACACCGACTGGGGCGAGCTCGACTACCTGGTCGTCGACATGCCGCCCGGCACCGGCGACATCCAGCTGACCCTCTCGCAGCGGGTGCCGGTGAGCGGCGCGGTCGTCGTGACCACGCCCCAGGACATCGCGCTGCTCGACGCGCGCAAGGGGCTCCGGATGTTCCAGAAGGTCAACGTGCCGGTGCTGGGCATCGTCGAGAACATGAGCACGCACGTGTGTACGCAATGCGGCCACGAAGAGCCGATCTTCGGCAGCGGCGGCGGCGCGGCGCATGGCGGAACAGTATGGCGTGGACCTGCTCGGGCAGTTGCCGCTCGACATCCGCATCCGCGAGGAAACGGATGGCGGGCGCCCGACCGTGGTCGTGGACCCGGCCGGCCGCATCGGCCGTGCCTACCTGGACATGGCGCGCCGCACGGCGGCCAGGCTTTCGCGCGCGGCGGCGACCGCGCCCGGCTTCCCCAAGATCACTGTCGAGGACACCTGATCGTGAGCATCAAGTCAGACCGCTGGATCCGTCGCATGGCCGCGAGCCACGGCATGATCGAGCCCTTCGAGCCGGGACAGGTGCGCGTGGCCGGCGGCGAGAAGATCGTCTCCTACGGCACGTCGAGCTACGGCTACGACGTCCGCTGCGCCGCCGAGTTCAAGATCTTCACCAACATCAACTCGACCATCGTCGACCCGAAGAACTTCGACACGGGATCGTTCGTCGATTTCGACGGGCCGGTCTGCATCATCCCGCCGAATTCGTTCGCGCTCGCGCGCACGGTCGAGTACTTCCGCATTCCGCGCAGTGTCCTGACGGTGTGCCTGGGCAAGTCGACGTACGCGCGCTGCGGCATCATCGTCAACGTCACGCCGCTCGAGCCCGAATGGGAGGGCCACGTGACGCTCGAGTTCTCCAACACGACGACGCTGCCGGCGAAGATCTATGCCAACGAGGGCGTTGCGCAGATGCTGTTCTTCGAGTCCGACGAGGTCTGCGAGACGTCGTACAAGGACCGCGGCGGCAAGTACCAGGGGCAGAAGGGCGTGACGCTGCCGAAAGCCTGAAAGCAGGGATAGGGACTAGGGACTAGGGGCAGGGGCTCCAGCGGCGCCTGAGCCGGTCCTACCCTGTTCCTCTGCAGCCGCATCAGCGTCATCTCCGTCTCGGCCTTGCCCTTGCGGTACTGCGTTGCCTGCACCGGGATATAGCCCAGTGACGGCGCGTGCCAGACCTTCTGCATCCGGTCGGAGCCCGTGCGCTGGCTGGCCCAGATGACGGTGTCGACCTTGCCGAGCGGCGTCTGCAGCTGCTGCGTGCCTTCCGGCCAGTAGCGGTACTCGCGCAGCTTGCCGTCCGTGATCACCTTGAATGAAGTCGGTTTGCGGCCAGCGAGCAACTCGAGGGTCATCGCTGCCTGCACCGACGCAGTGTCGTGCGTGCCGGCCACCAGCGGCAGGTCGACCGGCTTGCCTTCGTTGGTCCCGGTGACGCGGCCCGCCGGCCAGTCGTAGACGAGCCGCACGTCCTTGGCCACGTTGTCCGAGCCGTCGTTGAAGGAAAAGGCCAGCGGACGCACGCCCGTGGGGGTAACCAGCATGGTGCTCGTCTCGCGCGCGTCGGGGCTGATTGCCACCCGCGCCAGCAGGTTCGGAAACACGCGCGTCTCGTACTGCCACTGGTCCGCGGCGCCGGACCGCTTGAAGCTGGACTCGATCTCGCCGCCGCCGATCCCGCGATACGTGACCTGGTAGCGCACGGTGTAGGGCTGCAGCGCCGCCGTGCCGTCGGCGCGCGCAAAGCCGATGCCGGCGATCGCCGCAAGCATGCCCGCGGCCCACGCCAGCACCGTCGAACGCCACCCGGCTGCTTGCTGGATCATTCAGGCACCATCCTGTGTCGTGGCCGGTGCAGTTGCATCGCGCAGCACCGGCGTCGTGAGCGGGCGGCCGTCCAGCCAGACGGCGCCGTCGCGGCAGGCGAGACGGCCCGCGGCGAACCAGCCGACGCATTGCGGGTAGATCACGTGCTCCTCGGCGAGTACGCGCGCCGCAAGCGAGTCCTCGTCATCGCCTGGCAGCACCGGCACCTTCGCCTGTATGACCACCGGGCCGCCGTCGAGTTCAGGTGTCACGAAATGCACGCTGGCGCCGTGCTCGGTGTCGCCGGCGGCCAGTGCGCGCCGGTGGGTGTGCAGCCCCGGATACTTCGGCAGCAGCGAAGGATGGATGTTGAGCAGGCGACCGGCGAAACGCAGCACGAACTCGTCGCTCAGGATGCGCATGAAGCCGGCCAGCACGCACCAGGCCCGGCGAGTGCTGCTCGACGAGCTCGCCGAGCTCGCGGCCGTAACTGGCGCGGTCGGCGCAGGCCGCGGGTTCGAGCACGTGCGTGGCGATGCCGCGGGCGCGCGCCCAGTCGAGCGCGCCGGCCGCGGCGCGATCGCTGATCACCGCCACGATTCGCACCGGCAGTTCGCCGGCGTCGGCGCGCGCGGCAATGGCCCTGAGGTTGCTGCCGCGGCCCGAGACCAGCACGACGACGGCGAGCGGCGCCTGCGCAGCGGTCGTCATTCGACGATCACGACCTCGCCGGCGCCGGTCCTGACCTCGCCGATCACCGCCGCCGTCTCGCCGCAGTCGCGCAGCAGGGCGAGCGCGCGGTCGGCGTCGGCGGGCGGTATGCACAGCGTCATGCCGAGGCCGCAGTTGAACGTGCGGTACATCTCGTCGCGGGCCACGTTGCCGACGCGCTGCAGCCAGTCGAACACGGGCGGCCTGGGCCACAGGCGCGCGTCGATCACTGCTTCGAGCCCGGCCGGCAGCACGCGCGGAATGTTGCCCGTGGGGCCGCCCCCCGTGATGTGGGCAATGCTGTGCACCGGCACTTCCTTGCCCAGCAGCGCCAGCACCGACTTGACGTAGATGCGGGTAGGCGCCAGCAGCTGGTCGTACAGCGGCTTGCCGTCGAGCTGCGTCGCCGGGCCGGCGCCGCTGATCGCCAGCAACCGGCGGATCAGCGAATAACCGTTGGAATGCGCGCCGGAGGAGGCGAGGCCGATGATGGCGTCGCCGGCGCGGGTCTGGGTGCCGTCGATGATCCGGTCCTTCTCCACCAGGCCGACGCAGAATCCGGCGAGGTCGTAATCCTCGCCCTCGTACATGCCGGGCATCTCGGCGGTTTCGCCGCCGACCAGCGCGCAGCCCGCCTGCAGGCAGCCTTCGACGATGCCCTTGATCACGCGCTCGGCCGATGTCGACATCGAGCTTGCCGGTGGCGTAGTAATCGAGGAAGAACAGCGGCTCGGCGCCCTGCACGACGACGTCGTTGACGCACATCGCGACCAGGTCGATGCCGATGGTGTCGTGGCGCCCGGTCTCGATCGCGAGCCGCAGCTTGGTGCCGACGCCGTCGGTGCCGGACACCATCACCGGCTTCCGGTAGCGGTCGAGCGGCACTTCGACCAGCGCGCCGAAGCCGCCGATGCCGCCGAGTACTTCGCGCCGCATCGAGCGCTTGACGGCCGGCTTGATGCGTTCGACCAGCGCGTCGCCGGCTTCGATGTCGACGCCTGCGTCGCGATAAGTGGTGCCAGGGGTCGGGCTGTCGGCCATGGTGCTCTCGGCTGCGAGGTGGGGGAGGCGCCCCGGGGGTCGGGATCGGGGCTGTGGTATTTTACACACCGGCCGTCGGCGCCGGACTTCCCTCACTCATGACCGCCAACAGTTCCATCGTCGGATTCGCCGGGCCGGCCCAGCTTTTCGCGCGCGCCGTGCTTGCCGCCCTGTTGCTGCTGCCGGTCGCGGCCGCCGCCGACGTGGCCCTGTACCAGGCCATGGTGCCGCTCAAGGGAACGAGCGAGGCCGATCGGGCGGCCGCTTTCGGCGAAGCTCTCAAGGTGGCCGCCGTGCGCGCCTCGGGCCGGCGCGAAGCCGGCGAGGTGCCCGCAATAGCGGCGGCGGCGGCGGATGCACAACGCTACGTGCAGCAGTACTCGACCACGACCGATCGCATGCTGAAGGTCGGTTTCGACGGCCGGGCCATGGAGCAACTGCTGCTGCAGGCCGGATTGCCGCTGTGGCCGGCGGAGCGTCCAACCACCCTGGTGCTGCTGTTCACGCCGGATGTTGCCGGTGGCGCACGTGCCGTGGCCGCGGCCGAGCGCCCGCCGGAGCGGGCCGAAATCGAGCGCGCGGCCCAGGTCCGCGGCATTCCGCTCACATGGCCGGTCGAGGCCGTGGACCCGGCGGCGGCGCGCGCGCGGGTGGCCGCCGCCGGCAGCACCGCGGCCGTCCTGTTGGGGCTGTCGGGCGGGACGGGCGGTGACTGGACCTTCGGGCACGCCGGCCAGACAGCCCGTGCGCAGGGCGGTCCCGCCGCCGGCGCGGGCCTGGCCGCCGACACGCTGGCGGCGCGCTATGCCCCGGGGTCGACCCGTGGGGTCAGCACAGTCAGCGTGCGCATCGGCGGGCTCGACGCCGTTGGCGGCTATGCCGCGCTCACGCGCTACCTCGAGGGCCTGAGCCTGGTGCGCTCGGTATCACCGGGTGAGCTGGCGGGAGAGACGGTGCTGTTCGAGCTCGCAGTGCGTGGCGACCTCGAATTGCTGCGCCGGGTCTTTGCGCTCGACGGCCGCCTGGCCGCTGCGCCGCGCTCCGCGACTGCCCGGGTCCGACGCCCCGGATTTCGTCTGGCAGCCCTGAGCGTGCGTCACCTGCCGAACCTGCTGTGCGTGCTGCGCATGCTGCTGGTGTACCCGGTGGCGCACTGGATCCTGCAGGAGCGCTACGCCGACGTGATGCTGCTGTTTGCGCTCGCGGCCTCGACCGACGCGCTCGACGGCTTCCTGGCCAAGCGCTTTGGCTGGACCAGCAAGCTGGGCAGCATGCTGGACCCGGCGGCCGACAAGCTGCTGCTGGTGACGGTGTTCATCTGCCTCAGCATCAACGGCGAGGTGCCCTGGGTGCTGACCGGCCTGGTGCTGCTGCGCGACCTGGTGATCGTGTTCGGCGCCATCACCTACAAGGTGCTGTTTGGCCCGGTCAATGGCAATCCGACGATTGCCAGCAAGATCAACACGCTGGCGCAGATCGTCTATTGCCTCGCCGTCGTGGCCGCGCTCGGCTATGGCTGGCCGCCGGCGTGGACGGTGCTGGTGCTCGGTGCGTTCGTGCTGTTCTCGACCTGCGTCAGCGGCATCGATTACACGCTGATCTACGTGCGCCGGGCGCAGGTGGTCGCGCGCGAACGCGCGGCGCAGCGCCGCTGAGCCGCCGCGGTCCATGATGGAACAACTGCCACTGCGCATGCGGCTGCGCGATTCAGCGCGCTTCGCCAGTTACGTCGTGTCCGGCAACGACCAGGCGGTGGCGGCGGTGCAGGCGCTCGATGGGCCACGCGTGGTCTGGCTCTGGGGCCGCGCGGGCACCGGCAAGACGCACCTGCTGCAGGCGGCGTGCGCTGCCTGCGGCGAACGCGGCGCAGCGGCCGCGTACTTCGACCTTGCCTGTGCCGACTCTGCCGCGATGCTCGAGGGCTGCGACACGCTGGACCTGGTGTGCCTGGACGGGCTCGAGGCCGTGGCGGGCGAGGCCGCCTGGAACGCGGCCATGTTCCGCCTGCACACCCTGCTGCTCGAAGGCAGCGGCCGGCTGCTGGTGGCCACCACCGCGCCGCCCGCAAGCCTCGAGTTCACGCTGGCCGACCTGCGGTCGCGGCTGCTGGCCGCCGCGGTCTATCAGTTGCGCGAACTCGACGAGTCCGGGCAGTGCGCCGCGCTGCGGCTGCGGGCCGCGGTCCGCGGACTGGACCTGTCCGAGGACGCAGCGCTCTACCTGGTCCATCGCCTGCCGCGCGACCTGCCGACGCTGATCGGCGTGCTCGACCGGCTCGACGTCGCCTCGCTGGCGGCACAGCGACGACTGACGATTCCGTTCCTGAAGCAGGTGCTCAGCGAACCGTGACTTCGCTCGCGCGTGAGTCGCAGGTAGGCGACGAGCGCGATGGTCAAGCCGAGGCCGATGACGAAGATCGCCGCTGCCAGCGGCCGGATGGCGGGGTTGGCCACGATTTCGGTCAGCGAATAAATGAAGTGCGGCGTGATGCAGAACGTGGCCCAGGCGAACGTGCGGCGACGGCGGGCCACCAGGCCAGGGAGTGCCAGCGCCAGCGGCCCGAGCAGGAACAGCACCAGCAGCCAGAACGTCAATGGCGATCGTTCGCCGAAATGCGCGGCCAGCAGGGACACGGTGGCGAGCAACGCCAGCAGCGCCAGCGACAGCCACCACGCGCGGTCCGCGCCGGGCCTACTCATCGCGCAGGGCGGCGGAGGCCACCGCCAGTTCCGCCACGCGGCGACCGAGCAGTTGCGCGAGTTCGCGCTCGTCGTCGCTGAGCCTCGGCTCGGTTGCGCCGTGGGTGGCCAGGTGTGTCGCGCCGTAGGGCGAGCCGCCGGTGCGGGTGCGGACGAGCGCCGGCGCCGTGAACGGCAGCCCGACGAGGTACATGCCATGGTGCAGCAGCGGGATCATCATGGTCAGCAGCGTGGATTCCTGGCCGCCATGCATCGAGCTGGTGGAGCCGAAGACGCCGCCCGGCTTGCGATCGAGCGCGCCGTTCAGCCACAGGGAACTGGTGCCGTCGAGAAAATACTTGAGCGGGGCGGCCATGTTGCCGAAGCGCGTCGGACTGCCGAGCACGAGTCCGGCGCAGGCCGTGAGGTCGGCGTGCGTGGCATACGGCGCACCGGACTGGGGCACCGCGGGTTGGCTGGCCTCGGTGTCCGGGGAGACCGGCGGTACCGTGCGCAGGCGCGCGCTGACCCCGGGCACGGATTCCACCCCGCGGGCGACGTGGCGCGCCAGTTCGGCCGTTGCGCCGTGGCGGGAATAATAGAGGACGAGAACTTCGGTCATGGGCTGGGCACCGGTCCGGCGGTTGACCGGGTTCGTTTCGCGCGGCGAGGCGCGCGCGGATTCTAGGCGCCCGAGCCTTGACGGTACAGGGACCGCTTGTTACGGTCCCTGGACCTGCTGATTCCCTGGGAATCCCAAGTCTTGCCGCGCTTCCTGCAGCCGCTCCTGCTGGCCTTCACATTGCTTTCCGGGGCAGTGCTGGCCGGGTGCGCGGGTGCCCCGGTGCAGGAAATGAGCAATGCCCGCCAGGCGGTCAAGGCGGCCGAGCGGGCCGGCGCGGCCACGGTCGCGCCCGAGGTCATGGGCGAAGCCCGCCTGCGGCTCAAGAGCGCCGAATCGCACCTGCGCCGCGGCGAGTACCGCGACGCGCGCGACGAGGCCGAACTGGCCCGCGCCAAGGCGGTCGAGGCGCGACGCCTGGCCGAGGACTCAGCCCCCCAGGCCGCGCCGCCGCCGCCTTGATCGCGCGCCGCTGCCTCGTGGCCGGCCGCGTCCAGGGGGTCTTCTACCGTGCCAGCACCCGCGCCCGCGCCACCGCGCTGGGCGTCACCGGACTTGCCCGCAACCTGCCTGACGGGCGGGTCGAAGTGCTGGCCTGCGGCGATGCGGCGGCGGTCGACGCGCTGTGCCGCTGGCTGTGGCAGGGCTCGCCTGCGTCCGCCGTGACGGCGGTCGAGATCGAGGAACTCGAACCCGCTGCGATCGAGCCCTGGCCGGAATCCTTCGCCACCGCCTGAAGGCGGGCGCGGGTCAGTCGGCGACGGACCAGCGCGTCGCCAGCCGTTCGATCACCGCGTCCGAGTATTTCGGCCGCCCGAGGCTGCCGTTGTAGCGCTGCAGCGCGCGCTGGTAGTCGCCGCGTTCCTTGCGCAGGTAGTAGCCGAGGATGGTCGTGCCCATGCGCACGTTGTCGTCGATCCGCACCAGCTGGTCGTTGGTCATGCCGAGCTCGCGCGGCCAGAACGGCATGACCTGCATCAGTCCGACCGCCCCGGCCGAGGAAACGGCATAACGGTCGAAGCGGCTTTCGACATCCATGACCGCGAGCACCAGTTCCGGCGGGATGTTGACGCGCCTGGCCTCGCAGTGGACGGAGTGCAGGATCTGCTCGCGTTCGGTGTCGTTCGCCACGTAGCGCGTCAGCCGCGGCTCCATCGTCGCAAACCACACGGCGCGCTCGTACTTGTCATCGAAGCAGCGCGTGGGCTCGATCGAGGCGGCCACCACGCCGCGCAGCTCCGGGTCCATCTGCCGGTCGGCGCGGGCCGCGACCGGGCCCAGGGCGCACGCGGCGAGCAGGGCCAGGGCGACGGTGGGGGTGGTAGGGCGGCGCATGCAGCCTCAGTGCCGGGACGTGCCTCGCTGCCCGCGCAGGAAGGCGGCGACGCCGTCGAGCGGGACATCGGCGGCGAAACCGTCCCGCCGCCGCTTGTACTCCAGCACGCCGCGTTCGAGGCCCTTGTCCCCGATCACGATGCGGTGCGGAATGCCCAGCAGCTCGTCGTCGGCGAACTTGACGCCCGGGCGTGCATCGCGATCGTCGAGCACGACCTCGAGGCCGGCGGCGGTGAGCTCCGCATACAGCGCCTCGGCGACCTGCCGCACGCGCTCGGACTTCTGCAGGTTGATCGGGATCAGCGACACGTCGAAGGGTGCGATCGGTTCCGGCCAGACGATGCCGCGCTCATCGTGGTTCTGTTCGATCGCCGCCGCCACGACGCGCGTCACACCAATGCCATAGCACCCCATCGCCATGACGACGGCCTTGCCCTGTTCGTCGAGCACGGTGGCGTTCATGGCGGCGCTGTACTTGCGACCGAGCTGGAAGATGTGGCCGACCTCGATGCCGCGGGCGATGCGGAGCCGGCCCTGGCCGGTCGGGCTCGGGTCGCCGGCGACCACGTTGCGCAGGTCGACCACTTCGCCTTCGGGCAGGTCGCGCACCCAGTTGACGCCCGTGAGGTGCAGGTCGCGCTCGTTGGCGCCGCAGATGAAATCCGACAACTGCGCGGCGGAGCGGTCGACGTAGACCTTGCACGCGAGGCCCACGGGGCCGATGAAGCCGGGCTCGCAGCCCGCCGTCGCCATGACGAGTTCGGCCGATGCCAGGCGCAGCGGCGAGGCGACGCCCGGCAGCTTCTGCGCCTTGATCGCGTTCAGTTCGTGGTCGCCGCGGACGATCAGTGCCACGGCCTGGCCGGCCGCGCCCTCGACCAGCAGCGTCTTGATCGTGCGGTCGGCGCTCACGCCCAGGAACCGCGCCAGGTCGTCGATGGTGCGCACTTGCGGCGTGCTGACTTTCTGCAGCGGCGCGGTGGCCGGGCCGCGCGCAGCGGCGGGCGCCAGCGCTTCGGCCATCTCCAGGTTGGCCGCGTAATCGTCGCCGTCCGAGAACGCGATGGCGTCCTCGCCTGAATCGGCGAGCACGTGGAATTCCTGCGAGGCGCTGCCGCCGATGCTGCCGGTGTCGGCGCGCACGGCGCGGAACCTGAGCTGCAGTCGCTCGAAGATCGCCGTGTAGGCACGGTACATCGCCTGGTAGCCCTGCTCGAGCGACGCCTCGTCCAGATGGAACGAGTACGCGTCCTTCATCGTGAATTCGCGCGCGCGCATGACGCCGAAACGCGGCCGGATCTCGTCGCGGAACTTGGTCTGGATCTGGTAGAAATTGACCGGCAGCTGGCGGTAGCTCTTCAGTTCGCGGCGCGCGATGTCGGTGATGACTTCCTCGTGCGTCGGGCCGTAGACGAACGGCCGCTCGTGGCGGTCCTTGAGGCGCAGCAGCTCGGGACCGTACTGCTCCCAGCGCCCGGACTCCTGCCACAGCTCCGCCGGCTGGATGGTCGGCATCAGCAGTTCGAACGCGCCCGCCCGGTCCATCTCCTCACGGACGATCCGCTCGACCTTGCGCAGCACCCTGAGGCCCATCGGCAGCCAGGTGTAGAGGCCGCCTGCCAGGCGGCGGATCAGGCTCGCGCGCAGCATCAGCTGGTGGCTCACCACCTCTGCGTCGGCGGGCACGTCGCGCAGGGTGTTCACGGGGTAGGTCGAAAGTCGCATTTCGCGTCCGGGCAGCAGAAAAAACGGTGGCCATGGTATCAGAGCGGGCCGGTTGCCCCGGAGCCCGGGCCGGCGCGGCCGCCGCGCGTTGTGCGAACGTGCGCCCAAACCCTATCATGGGGCCCGCCTCGAACCCGCCAGGTGGCGCTACCCATGACGACTGATTCCCCTGCGACGGGTGCAGCACGGCCTCGTCCGCGACGCCGCGGCGTGTACCTGCTGCCGAACCTGTTCACGACCGCCGTGCTGTTCTCCGGCTTCTATGCCATCGTGGCTGCGACCGACGGCAACTTCGACCGGGCCGGCATTGCGATCTTCATCGCCATGGTCAGCGACGGCCTCGACGGGCGGATTGCGCGCTGGACCAACACCCAGAGCGATTTCGGCGCGCAGTACGACAGCCTCTCGGACATGGTCGCGTTCGGCCTGGCGCCGGCGGTCGTGGCCTACCAGTGGGGCGTCGCCCGCATTGCCGAGTACGGCTTCCTCTGGGGCCGCCTGGGCTGGCTCGCCACGTTCTTCTACGCCGCCTGTGTCGCGATCCGGCTCGCACGCTTCAATACCAAGGTCGATACCGCCGACAAGCGGTTTTTCGAGGGCCTGCCGAGCCCGTCGGGTGCGGCGTTGCTGGCCGGTTTCGTCTGGATGCT
This sequence comes from uncultured Gammaproteobacteria bacterium, assembly GCA_963744735.1. Taxonomy (GTDB): domain Bacteria; phylum Pseudomonadota; class Gammaproteobacteria; order Steroidobacterales; family Steroidobacteraceae; genus RPQJ01. Next base: position 121,727 of record CAVUVH010000005.1, on the reverse strand, counting down.
GGAGTCCCTGCAGCGGGAAGGCCTGCGCGACCTGCTGCTCGCTTTCACCGTGGCCATGGTCGCCGGCAGCCTGATGGTCAGCCGTTTCCGCTACCTGAGCGGCAAGGACCTCGATCCGCGCATGCGCATCCCGGTCGCCTTCATCGTGCTCCTGCCGCTCGGCTTCGTGCTGGTCGGCTCGAGCCCGCCGGAGATGCTGTTCGCGCTGTTCGCGTTCTATGCCAGTTCCGGCCCGCTGCTCTGGGCCTGGCGGCGCCTGCGGCGCGGACGCCGGGCGCGGACCGATCCGAAGGCCTGAGCGATGATCGACGCGCGCCAGGCCGCGTACCTGCAGGCGCTCGGCGTCGACGTCTACGTGCCGCGCGACGCGCCTGCGCTTGCGCCGGCGCCTGTCACTGCCGCGCTAACCGGCAGCCGAGGCCAAGCCGTCGAAACCAGGCTCGCAGCCAGGCTCGAAGCCAGCGTTCCGCAGCGGCCGGTCGCCCCGCAACCCGAGCTCGCCGCGGACCTCGGCTGGGACGAGTTGCGCGCTGCCGTAGCCGCCTGCCAGCGCTGTGAACTGCACGCCACCCGCACCCAGACGGTCTTCGGCGTGGGCAACCCCACCGCGCGCTGGATGTTCATCGGCGAGGCCCCGGGCGCCGAGGAGGATCGCCAGGGCGAACCCTTCGTCGGACGCGCCGGGCAGCTGCTGACGTCGATGCTGCGGGCACTGGGGCTGCGCCGCGAAGACGTCTTCATCGCCAACGTGCTCAAGTGCCGGCCGCCCGGCAACCGCGATCCGCGGCCGGCGGAGGCCGCCAGTTGCCGCGGCTATCTCGAGCGGCAGGTGGCGCTGGTCAACCCGACGCTGGTGGTCGCTGTCGGCCGCATCGCGGCGCAGAACCTGCTCGCGACCGAGACGCCGATTGCGAAGCTGCGAGGCAAGGTGCATTCGTTCGGCGCGCAGGGCTGGCCGCTGGTGGTCACCTACCATCCGGCTTACCTGCTGCGCAGCCCCAGTGAGAAGCGCAAGGCCTGGCAGGACCTGGTACAGGCGCGGCAGCTGTGCGACCGGCTGGGGGCCGAAACGTCGGCCAGGGCCGGCACGTGAGCGCTGCGGAGTTCACGCCCGGTCCGGAGCCGCGGGACCTGGTGCGGTTCCGCGCCATGACGCCGTTCGACGTGCCCGCGGTCGGTGCCGTCGAGCGCGCCTCCTACCCGTATCCGTGGAGCGAGGGCATCTTCCGCGACTGCCTGCGGGTCGGCTACCTGTGCCGCGTGGCCGAGCATGCCGGCACCGTCGTGGCTCACGGCATCGTCGCGATGGGCGCGGGCGAGGCCCACGTGCTCAACGTCTGCGTCGCCGCCGGCATGCGCGGGCGGGGGATCGGGCGGCGCATGATGCTGCTGCTGCTCGAGCGCTCGGCGCAGGCCGGCATGCACGAGGTGTTCCTCGAGGTCCGCCCGACCAACCTGCACGCCATCGCCTTGTACCAGTCGCTCGGCTTCAACGAGGTCGGCCGCCGTCGCGGTTATTACCAGGCGGAGGTCGGGCGCGAGGATGCGTTGGTCCTCAAGCTCTCATTGCCGGTAAAATCCGGCGGATGAATCAACCGCTCGACGAAGTGGCGCGTCGCCGCACCTTCGCCATCATTTCCCACCCGGACGCCGGCAAGACCACCCTCACCGAAAAGCTGCTGCTGTTCGGGGGTGCGATCCAGCTCGCCGGCACGGTCAAGGGCCGCAAGGCCACGCGTCACGCCACGTCCGACTGGATGGCGCTCGAGCAGCAGCGTGGCATCTCCGTGACCTCGAGCGTCATGCAGTTTCCGTACGACGGGCGCATGGTGAACCTGCTCGACACGCCCGGCCACGAGGACTTTTCCGAGGACACCTACCGCACCCTGACGGCGGTGGACTCGGCGCTGATGGTCATCGACTGCGCCAAGGGTGTGGAGGCGCGCACCATCAAGCTGATGGAAGTCTGCCGGCTGCGCGACACGCCCATCATGACCTTCATCAACAAGCTCGACCGCGAGGGCCGCGAACCGACCGAGCTGCTCGACGAAATCGAGCGCGTGCTCAGGATCGCCTGCGCGCCGGTCACCTGGCCGATCGGCATGGGCCGCGCGCTGGCCGGCATCTATCACCTGCTCGAGGACCGGATCTACGTCTACCAGGCGGGCGAGAAGGGCCGCGCCGGCACGCACGAGATCATCGAGGGCCTCGGCAGCGAGGCCGCCACGGAATTCCTCGGCGAGCGGGCGCAGGCCTATCGCGACGAGATCGAACTCGTCCGCGGCGCCTCGCATGCGTTCGACCTCGCGGAGTACCGCGCCGGCCGGCAGACGCCGGTGTTCTTCGGCTCCGCGATCAACAACTTCGGCGTCACCGAGCTGCTGAACGCCTTCGTCGCGGTCGCGCCGTCGCCGCTCCCGCGCGAGACCACGACGCGCACCGTGGAGCCGCACGAGGAGGCGCTGGCCGGCTTCGTCTTCAAGATCCAGGCCAACATGGACCCGGGGCATCGTGACCGCATCGCGTTCATGCGCATCTGCTCGGGCCGCTACCGCAAGGGCATGCGCCTGTTCCACGTGCGCCACGGCAAGGAGATCCGCGTCGGCGACGCGGTCACGTTCCTCGCGGCCGACCGCCAGCACACCGACGAGGCGTACGCGGGCGACATCATCGGCCTGCACAACCACGGCACGATCAACATCGGCGACACGCTGACCGAGGGCGAGAAGATCATGTTCACCGGCATCCCGAACTTCGCGCCGGAACTGTTCCGTCGCGTGGTGCTGCGGGACCCGCTGCGCATGAAGGCCCTGCAGAAGGGCCTCGACCAGCTGTGCGAGGAGGGCGCCACGCAGCTCTTCCGGCCGCTGCGCAACAACGACCTGATCCTGGGCGCGGTGGGCCAGCTGCAGTTCGACGTGGTCGCGTTCCGCCTGCAGGACGAGTATTCGGTGCAGGCCGCATGGGACGCGATCAGCGTCTACACGGCGCGCTGGGTCTACTGCGCCGACGCAAAGAAGCTGCAGGAATTCCGCGACAAGGCCTACGACAACCTGGCGCTCGACCATGCGGGCGCGCTGGTGTACCTCGCCCCCACGCGCGTCAACCTGCAGCTCACGCTCGAGCGCTGGCCCGAGGTGACGTTCCGCGAGACCCGCGAACACCTGGCGAGCGCCGCATGAGCCGCCACCCGTGAGCCACTGGAACGTCCTGCGCCGCAAGCCGGTGGTCGCGTGGGCGTTCTACGACTGGGCCAACTCGGCGTTTGCCTGCACCGTGATGGCAGGCTTCTTCCCGGTGTTCTTCAAGCAGTTCTGGAATGCCGGCGTGCCGGCGACGGAAAGCACGTTCCGGCTCGGGCTGACCAGCGGCATCGCCAGCCTCGTGATCGCGTTCATGGCGCCCGTGCTCGGCGCCATCGCGGACCGCAGCAGCTCGCGCCTGCGCCTGCTGCTCGCTTTCACCGTGCTGGGTTCCGTCGCCACGCTGGGTCTCGCGCTGGTGCCGCAGGCCCAGTGGCAGGTCGCGGCGCTGCTGTTCCTGCTGGCTTCGCTGGGTTTCTGGGGCGGAATCGTGTTCAGCGACTCGCTGCTGATGCACGTGGCCGAGCCGCACGAGTTCGACCTCGTCTCCGGTTTCGGCTATGCGCTCGGGTACCTGGGCGGCGGCCTGCTGTTTGCGCTCAACGTGCTGATGACCCAGCGTCCCGAATGGTTCGGCCTGGCGGACGCCACGGCGGCGGTGCGCTGGTCGTTCGTCAGCGTCGGGCTCTGGTGGCTCGTCTTCGCGCTGCCCTGCATGCTGCTGGTGCAGGAGCGAACGGCCGGCGGCACGCCGCGCGGGCGCATGGGCTGGCTGGAAGCCACGCGCGCGGGCTTCGGCGAACTCGCCGGCACGTTCCGCGACATCCGCCGCTATCGGCCGTTGCTGTGGTTCCTGGCCGCGTACATCCTCTACATCGACGGGGTGAACACGGTCATCAAGATGGCGGTCGACTACGGCCTGTCGCTCGGCTTCGACCAGTCGCACCTGGTGAAGGCGCTGCTGCTGACGCAGTTCGTCGCTTTCCCCGCGGCCCTCGCGTTCGGCTGGCTGGGCTCCAGGATCGGGGCGCGCAACGGCATCTTCATCGCGCTGGCGGTGTACGTGGCGGCCACCTGCTACGCCTACGTGCTCGATGACGTGCGGGATTTCTACCTGATGGCATTCGTCGTCGGGCTGGTGCAGGGCGGCATCCAGTCGTTGAGCCGCAGCTACTACGGCCGCCTGGTGCCGCAGGACAAGTCGTCGGAGTTCTTCGGCTTCTACAACATGATGGGCAAGGCGTCGGCGATCCTCGGGCCGACGCTGGTCGGCGTCACGGCGGCGGTGACCGGCGACTCGCGGCTGTCGATCCTGTCGATCCTGCTGTTGTTCATCGCTGGCGGCGCGCTGCTGGTGGTGTCGGCGCGCAGCGAGCAGCCCGCGCCGTCGTAACGGCGGCTGCGTTACCAGTCGAGGCAAGGAGGACGCAGTGCGGCGACCGCAGGCGGAGTGCCGCGGCCGGGCGCCCGCGAGGGACGCCGTGAATCCGTCCCTGGAGGCTCGCGCGCGACATCCCTGTCGCGCGACGCCCTCGCCAGCGCCCGGCGGCGGCACTTCGCCTGCGGTCGCGTCACCGTTCGGTGGCAACGGCTGGAGGCCTGCGGCATCGCCACGAGACTGCCAGCGCTGGTCCACCGTGTCTGCCGGGATCTGGCATGCCGTGCGTTGCCGCCATGTCTGCCGGGTTCATGATGATCGCTGCCTGGCACACGGTATCCAGCGCGGCGGGTGTCGGCGGGGTATCGAGTGCAAGGGGGCGTCGCGCGACAGGGATGTCGCGCGCGAGCCTCCAGGGATGGATTCACGGCGTCCCCCTTGCGCTCGATGCCCCGCCGACGCCCACCGCGCCTGCACCGCACGCCCACCGCGCCTGCACCGCCGCACCGAGCAGCGCAGTCAGCGACCTACCGCACGCCCCAGTCCGCCGGGTCGATGCCGTAGAACTCCCTGAGCAACGCATACACCCGCGGATGCGCCTCCCGCAATTCGGCGGCGCACTCGATGAACTCCTCGCTCGCGACCGCGAAGAACTCGGCTTCGTCTTCCGCGGCGTACGGATCCAGGAACGTCGCCTCGCCGCGATCCACCGCATCGCAGAGCGCGTCGTATTCGGCGACCAGGTCCCTGTGCCAGGCGTCGATGGTCCTCGCCCGCGCCGCTGGCCGAGCAGGCCCAGCCCCTCCGCATCGAGGTAGTGCGCGAACTCGTGCAGCACGACGTTGTAGCCGTCGGCCGGCTGGCGCGCCGTCTCGGCGATGTCCTCCCATGACAGGATGATGCGATGCGAGTCCCAGGCTTCGCCGGAGAGTTCGCGGCGCCGGTGCGTCACCAGCCCGTCGTCGTCATGCACCTCGTCCTCGACCCAGAAGGTGCCGGGATACACCAGGATCGACTGCAACTCGTCGTACAGGCCGGGTCGTCCGAGCAGCAGCAGGCACGCCTGCGCCGCGATCGTCGCCCGGATCTCGTCCGTGATCTCGAGGCCGTTGCAGCCGACGAACTGCTTCTCGCGCAGGAACGAGATCACGAGTCCTTCGAGGCGGTGCGCGAGCGGCGGCGGCAATGACCGCGTCGCCGGCACGTTGCGCTCGATGGCCGCGCGGAACTGCTGCGGGCAGTGCGGTCGGCGAATGCCCGCCGGCGCTGGCGGCGGCGCCAGAGCGGGGGCAGCAGCAGGGCGGCGAGCACCGCGACGGCGACCGCCAGGATGGCAGCGATCGCGGCACTCACGGGTTCAGCCGTAGGTCTTCTTCAGCCGCTCGACCAGCTTGATGTAGTTCTCGCGCGCCTTGGCCTGGTCGGTGCCCTTGAGCTTCGCCCACGCGTCGTACTTGGCGCGATCCACGAACGAGAACGCGCCCGGTCGCTCGCCCTGCACGTCGCCTTCGGCGCCCTGCTTGTACAGGGCATAGAGCCGCAGCATGTCCTCGTCGTCCGGCCGCTTCGTCAGCTTCTTGACGTCGTTGGCGGCTGCCTCGAATTTCTTGTCTGTGGTTCCGGCCATCGTTGGAGTCCCCCGTTCAGGAGCCGAAAGCATACCCGACCGCCATCCCGCTGGCGCCGGCAGACCGTGCTCAGGGCCGCAGCGAGTTGACCGCGTGCTTCAGGCGCTGCAGCGCCTCGGGCCGGGCCGCCGGACCGTAACGCAGCGACGCATACAGGTGCCGGATCTCGTCCAGTGGTTGGGCGAGGTCCGGGCATGCCGCTGCGCGCCCGCTCGAGATACGCGATCGGGCCCTCGGCGAACGCAGGCTCCAGGCCGCGGCGACGCAGTCGGCTCACGACCACCGCATGCAGTCGTGCCGGCCAGTCGCGCTGCGGCGGCCGGTGGCGCCACGCCAGGTAGCCGGTCAGCGCCAGGAAGAACGCGGCGAGGCTCCCGGCCAGGCCGAGACCGAGCGCGCGCCAGTCCGGCTCGTCGATGCCGAGCCGCTCGCAGCAGGTCGAACTGCGACTGCGCGTCGAAGCGCACGATGCGCTGGTTCCAGAATTCATTGATCATGTCCCAGCCGAGTTCGACCTGCAGCCAGGCGTCACTCGCCTCGCGCAGCCGCCCCGGCACGGGTTCGTCGGCGCCGACGGCATCGATCAGGCCGCCCTGGATGCGCTCGGGTGCCACGGCGGCCGTGGGATCCACCCGCAGCCAGCCGCGGTCGCGGATCCACACTTCGGCCCACGCGTGCGCGTCCGACTGCCGCACGATCAGGTATCCGCCGAGCGGATTGAACTCACCGCCCTGGTAGCCGGTGACCACGCGCGCAGGCACGCCCGCGGCGCGCATGACCACGGTGAATGCCGAGGCGTAGTGCTCGCAGAAGCCCTTGCGCGTCGCGAACAGGAACTCGTCGACCGCGTTGTCCGCGAGCCGGGGCGGCTGCATCGTGTACACGAACGGCTGCTCGCGGAAGGTCCGCAGCATCTCGCCCGCGATGGCGAGCGGGTCGCCCGCGTGACGCGCGGCGAGCTCGCGGCCCAGGGCCACGCTGCGCGGGTTGGTGCCGTCGCGCGGCAGGTCGAGGTCCTTGCGGCGCGTCGATTCCGGCAGGTCGAGGCCCGCGACCGAGTCCGGATAGGAGACCAGGTCGAACGCGGTGACGTTGTTGATGTTCCTGGCCGCGAGCAGGGTCAGGTCGAAGGACTGGGAGATCTCGCGCTGCGGCCAGGCGGCCGGCAGGTCGAGCGCCATCACCCAGCGGCGTCCGTGGGGCTGCAGCGTGATCTGGTACTCGATCGGCGCGCCCCTGGGCGTGACCGTGGTGTCCGGAAACGCCTGCGCCCGCGGGCGTCGCCAGCTGCGCCCGTCGAACTCGTGCAGCACCGGTCCGCGCCAGTAGCGCTGCTCCGGCGCGGGGGTCGCACCGCGGAAGCGCACGCGGAAGGCGACTTCGCCCGAGGCGCTCAGGTCCGAGACGTCGCCCGGCGTCATCTCGTCGTCGAGTCCCGTGCGCGCCTCGGTGCGCGAGTCGATGCCCCAGAACGGTCCCGGCAGCCGCGGAAACAGCAGGAACAGCAGCAGCGCGAGCGGCACGGCCTGCGCCATGAGCCAGGCCGTGCGGCGGAGGATGTGCCGTGCCGGCGCCTGCGCCTGTGCGGCGTGCACGCGCATCAGTGCCACGGCACTCAGGTAAGCGCTGGCCAGCAGCCACGGCAGGTACGGCAGGCTCTGGTCGCGCAGCAGCGCCGCATACAGCAGGAACCAGGCGATGAAGACCAGCACCGTCAGGTCGCGCGCGGTGCGCGTCTCCAGCAGCTTGGCTGCGGCCATCAGCACCAGGAACGCGGTGCCGGCCTCGAGGCCGTTCAGCGTGCGGTACGTGGCGAGGATGGCCGCCGCCGACAGCAGCACCAGCAGTACGCGCAGCCAGACCGGCGGCAGGGGCCAGCCGCGCGCGTCCGCCAGCCAGCGCCAGGTCGCAATGGCAAGCAGCAGCAGCGACACCCAGGCGGGCAGGTGCGGCACGTGCGGAGCGACCGCCGACGCCAGCGCAGCCAGCACCCAGGGCAAGCCGCGCATCCTTGGCAATGACGCGGATTCAGTCATGCCGGGCGCCGCCCGCGGCAGTCGAACACGGCCAGCGCATTCAGGCAGTGCTCGCGATGCGCGGGCCCGACGTTCGTGTCGATGCGCAGGCCCGGCAGCTTCAGCGCATACGCCTCGTTGCGCTCGTGCGCGTCGAGCACCCAGCGGCAGAGCTGCTCGAGCCTTGCCTCGGTGCCGAGGCCCGTCAGGCTGTCGAAATCGAACACGTGCGAGACGACATCCATGCCGGCGTATTGCTTGGTGTGCAGTCCCTGGCCGCGGGCGTAGGCTTTCCATGCGACACGGCGCAGCGAATCGCCTGCCTGGAACGGCCGCAGTCCGGCGAAGTCCTCGTCGCCGCTGGCGCCCGACTGCGCGCCGCCGGTGTCGGTGGCCGAGCGCGGCGCCGTGTTGCCGCGCGCTGCCGGACGCGGCCATGCGATCGCGGAATGGGTCGGATGCACCACCGCCCAGGCGCGGAACAGCCCGAACGGATGGCTGGTCGAGACGATGAAGCGCTCCAGCGTCACGCGGCCACGGCGCTCGGCCGCGAGCACCAGCGTCGCTTCCTCGCCGCCGAGCGGCGGCAGGTCGACCGTGGCTGCGCGCGGGTCGGCCGGCTCGAGCCCGACGTCCACCGCGGGCCGCGACACCGACGCCGAGTGTTCGAGCAGCCAGCGGAAGCGGACCTCGCCGCCGGCAAAACCCGGCACGGCCTCGAGCAGGCGCAGGCGGATGCCGGCCAGCGTGCCGTGGCAATGGTGCATCGTCACCAGGCCGAGGCTCACCAGCAGGAACGTCAGCGCGAGGCCGAGATTGTTGTTGTAGTTCATGCCGCCGAGCAGCATCGCGAACAGCATCGCGCCGTACGCGACACCCAGGCGTGTCGGCAGGATGTAGATGCGCTGCCGGCGCAGCTCGATCGGGTCGGTGTCGGCGCCCTGGCGCCGCCGGATCCATGCGCGTGCGCGGCGGTCGATCCGCGCTCGCAGCTCACGCAGCCGCCCGCGCATGGGCTGGTCAGGGAACCGGGACGGCAGCCAGCACGAACTGCCCGACCTCGGCCGCGCTGCGGAAGCGCGCGTCGTCGCGCGGTGCGAGCCGTGCCCGACCACGGACGGCAGCACCGCCTGCACGTCCTCCGGCAGCACGCCGTCGTGGCCGTGCATGAAGGCCCACGCCTGCGCGGCCCGCAGCAGCGCGATGACGGCACGCGGCGACATCCCCGCCTCGAACTCCGGCGCCTGGCGCGTGTGCAGCGCCACGGCCTGCACGTAGTCGAGCAGTGCCTCGGAAGCATGCACCTGCGGCACGGCCCCCTGCAGCCGCAGCAGCTGCTGCGGCGTGATGGCCGTCGGCAGCTCGGCCAGCAGGTCGCGCCGGTCGCGGCCGAGCAGCAGTTGCCGCTCGAGCGATGCCGCCGGATAGCCGAGTTCGATCCGCATCAGGAAGCGGTCGAGCTGCGACTCCGGCAGCGGGTAGGTGCCGACCTGGTAGGCCGGGTTCTGGGTCGCGATCACGAAGAACGGCTCGGTCAGCGGATAGGTCTGGCCGTCGGCCGTGACCTGGTGTTCTTCCATGGCCTCGAGCAGCGCGCTCTGCGCCTTGGGCGTCGCGCGGTTGACCTCGTCGGCCAGCACCAGTTGCGCGAACACCGGGCCGCGGTGGAAGCGGAACTGCCCGCTGTCGGCCTCGAACACCGATACGCCGATGATGTCCGCCGGCAGCAGGTCGCTGGTGAACTGGATGCGCTGGTACGACAGGCCGAGCGAGTGGGCGAGCGCGTGCGCCAGCGTCGTCTTGCCGACGCCCGGGATGTCCTCGATCAGCAGATGGCCGCGGGCCAGCAGGCAGGCCAGGCACAGGCGCACCTGCGTGTCCTTGCCGAGGATGACCTGGTTGAGCGCGGCCACCGCGGCGTCCACCTGTTCACGCATGGCGGCAGCGGCCGTGGGGTTCGTCTCGCCAGCGCTCGACATGTCAGGCCTCCCGCGACGCGGCCAGCGCCGCGAGCCGTCGCATCTGCTCGCCGAACTGGCCGAGCTGGCGCTCGAATTCGGCGATGCGTTCCCGTTCCTGCGTCACGACACTCTCCGGCGCGTTGGCGACGAAATTCGCGTTGCCGAGCTTGGCGTGGCACCGGTCGAGTTCCTGCTGCGCCTTGCCCCTGCGCTTCTCCAGCCGCGCAAGTTCCGCCGAGACGTCGTCGACCAGCCGGTCGAACGGCGCGAGCACCGTGCGCCCGGCGCTGGTGGCGATGGCGCACGGCGGCAGGTGGGCCTCGGAACGGACCAGCTCGATCGACTCCAGGTTGGCGACCTTGCGCAGGGTCGCCGCGAGCGCGGCAAGGGCCTCGGCGTCGCCGGCCCTGTCGCTCAGCACGTAGACCGGTGTCGCGCGTGAGTGCGGCACGTCGAGTTCGCCGCGGATCTGCCGGATGCCGAGCACCACGGCCTGCACGGCCGCAATGTCGCGCTCGGCCGCCGCGTCGGCGGCGAATTCCGCAGTCGTCGGATACGGCTGCAGCATCAGGGTCTCGCCACGGCGTCCTGCCAGCGGGCCGACCTTCTGCCAGATCTCCTCCGTGATGAAGGGCATCAGCGGATGCAGCATGCGCAACGTGCCTTCGAGCACCTCGAGCAGCGTGCGGCGCGTGCCGCGGCGCGCGTCCGCGGTGGCGTCCGCCGACTGCAGCACGGGCTTCGAGAGCTCCAGGTACCAGTCGCAGAACTCGTACCAGACGAACTCGTACATGGCCTGCGAGGCCAGGTCGAAGCGGTAGGCCGCGAGGTTCGCGCGCACGCTGGCGACCGCCACGCCGAGCCGCCCGCGGATCCACCGGTCCGCCACCGAGTACTCGCACGGCCCGCCCGCGTTGTCCGCCGCGTGTTCCTCGGTGTTCATCAGCACGTAACGCGATGCGTTCCACAGCTTGTTGCAGAAGTTGCGGTAACCCTCGACGCGGCCCAGGTCGAAGCGGATGTCGCGGCCCATCGTGGCGAGCGCGGCGAAGGTGAAGCGCAGCGCATCGGTGCCGAACGACGGGATGCCCTGCGGGAACTGCTTGCGCGTCGCCTTCTCGATCGCCGTCTTCATCTGCGGCTGCATCAGGCCCGTGGTGCGCTTGGCGACCAGGTCCTCCAGCCCGATGCCGTCGATCAGGTCGAGCGGGTCGATGATGTTGCCCTTCGACTTCGACATCTTGTTGCCGTGCTCGTCGCGGATGAGCCCGGTGATGTAGACCTCGCGGAAGGGCACCTCATCCATGAACTTGAGGCCCAGCATGATCATGCGGGCCACCCAGAAGAAGATGATGTCGAAACCCGTGACCAGCACGGCGGTCGGGTAGAACGACTTGAGTTCCGGCGTCTGGCTGCGGCCAGCCGAGCGTCGAGAACGGCCACAGCGCCGAACTGAACCAGGTGTCGAGCACGTCCTCGTCCTGTCGCAGCGCCACGGGCCGGCCGTGATGCCGCGTGGCCGCGGCCTGCGCGCCGGCCTCGTCGTGCGCGACGAAGATGTTGCCGTCGGCGTCGTACCACGCCGGGATGCGATGCCCCCACCAGAGCTGGCGGCTGATGCACCAGTCCTGGATGTTGCGCATCCACTGGAAGTACGTCTTGGACCAGTTGTCCGGCACGAAGCGGATGCGGCCGTCCTCGACGGCGGCGATCGCGGGGCCGGCGAGCGGGGCGATCCGCACGTACCACTGGTCGGTCAGCCATGGCTCGAGCACCGCGCCGCTGCGGTCGCCGCGCGGCACGGGCAGCATGTGCGGCTCGACTTTCTCGAGCAGGCCCGCCGCTTCGAGGTCGGCGACCACGCGCTTGCGCGCCTCGAAGCGGTCCAGGCCACGGTACGGCTCGGGCACTGCGTCGTTGAGCGCCGCGTCCGCCGTCAGGATGTTGATCAGCGGCAGCGAGTGACGCTTGCCGATCTCGTAGTCGTTGAAGTCGTGCGCCGGCGTGATCTTGACGCAGCCGCTGCCGAACGCCGGATCGCAGTAGTCGTCGGCGATGATCGGGACCAGGCGGCCGGTGAGCGGCAGGCGGACCTGCCGGCCGACCAGGTGCCGGTAGCGCTCGTCCTCCGGGTTCACCGCGACGGCGGTGTCGCCGAGCATCGTCTCGGGGCGCGTCGTCGCGACGACCAGGTGGCCGCTGCCGTCGGCGAGCGGATAGCGCAGGTGCCAGAGGTTGCCGGCCTCGGGCTCGGCGATCACCTCGAGGTCCGACAGCGCCGTGTGCAGCACCGGGTCCCAGTTGACGAGGCGCTGGCCGCGATAGATCAGCCCCTCCTCGTGCAGGCGCACGAACACTTCGCGCACCGCTGCGGAGAGGCCCTCGTCCATCGTGAAGCGGTCGCGCGACCAGTCGACGGAGTTGCCGAGCCGGCGCATCTGGCGCGAGATCGTGCCGCCCGATTGCTCCTTCCATTCCCACACGCGCTCGACGAAGCGTTCGCGGCCGAGGTCGTGGCGGCTCTGGCCCTGGGCCGCGAGCTGGCGCTCGACCACCATCTGCGTCGCGATGCCGGCGTGATCGGTGCCCGGCTGCCACAGGGTGCGCTCGCCTTCCATGCGGTGCAGGCGCGTCAGCACGTCCATCAGCGTGTGCTGGAACGCGTGCCCCATGTGCAGCGTGCCGGTCACGTTCGGCGGCGGGATCACGATGCAGTAGGGCGCGCCGTCGCCGGCGGGCGCAAACCAGCCGGCCGCTTCCCAGGCCGCGTAGATGCGGGATTCGATCGCCTGCGGGGAGTAACTCTTGTCCATCGACGGCCTCGTGCGGTAACCGTCGATTATACGGTCACCTCTCCCACGCCAGTGGGAGAGGTCGCCGCGCGCAGGTCGCCGACAGGCCGGGTGAGGGCAATTCAGTTGGCGAGGCCCGGACCGCGGAAGTGCTCGGCGATCACGCGGGAGACGATCCGCGGCAGCTCGGCCTTGAGCCGGTCCGACACCTGCTCGAGCAGCAGGGCCTCCATCTCGCGCAGGGCGTTGTGCACCAGTTCGTCGGCCTGCTCGTGCACGACCGCCGTCAGGTGCGACTCCAGTTCGCGCAGGAAGCGGCTGGTGTCGTTGATGAACGCGGACTCCGAGCCGGTGTTCGGCTCGACGATGTCCGTCAGGACCGGGATCTCATCCGCAGGCAGCGTGTTCATGGCGTCGACCCGGCTCCGGACTGGCTAGATGGGGTGTGCTTCCGGCGCGCACCCGGCCTCGCGGTAGGTGCGCCAGCGGTGACGGCCGGCCTTCCTGGCTTCCTCGTCGCCGCCCACGATTTCACAGACCCGAGCATAGGCGGAAAAATCGCCCGGCGCATCGGCCGCCAGGTTGATCAGGACGTCCCGGTGCGAATCGGGCAGGGCGGAGGCGCCCACCAGCACCGGGGTCAGGCCGGCCATGTCCGGGTCGGTCGGCCAGACGCTGTGCGGGACGAAGCTGCTGTCGGCAAAGGTCCACAGCAGTTCGTCGACTTCGGCGGTCTCGGCCGGGCTGGCCGTGCGCACGACGATCTTCAGGCCCTGCTCACAGGCCTTTTCCGCCAGCCGGCAGGCGGCGACCAGGCGGGCGCGCCGGTCCGTCGCGCTGAGCGTGTAGAAGTCGACCTGGGGCGCACCCATGCGCGGCGCCGCCGTGGCTCAGGTCCGGCCGAGCAGGAAATCCATCAGCAGCGGCACCGGGCGGCCGGTGCTGCCCTTGTGCGACCGGTCAGGTAGGCCGTGCCGGCGATGTCGAGGTGTGCCCAGCGCAGGCCATCGGTGAACTTGGCCAGGAAACACGCTGCCGTGATCGCGCCGCCATCGCGCCCGCAGGCGTTGGCGAAGTCGGCAAAATTGCTCTTGAGCTGGTCGTGGTATTCCTCGCTCATCGGCATGTGCCAGCAGCGGTCCTCGGCGCGCCGTCCGGCGGCGACCAGTTCGCCCGCGAGTTCGTCGTCGTTGCTCATCACGGCCGTGTGGTGCGCGCCCAGGGCGATGACGCAGGCGCCGGTCAGCGTGGCGATGTCGACGACGACCGCCGGCTTGAAGCGGCGCGCATAGGTGAGCGCGTCGCACAGGATCAGGCGCCCCTCGGCATCGGTATTGATGACCTCGATCGTCTGGCCCGACATGCTGCGGACGATGTCGCCCGGCTTGGTCGCGCGGCCGCTCGGCATGTTCTCGCAGGCCGGGACGATGCCGACCAGGTTGAGCTTGAGCTCCATCTCCGCAGCGGCCTTGATCGCGCCGAACACGCTGGCGGCACCGGTCATGTCGAACTTCATCTCGTCCATGCCGGGCGGCTGCTTCAGCGAGATGCCGCCGCTGTCGAACGTCACGCCCTTGCCCACCAGCGCCACCGGGGCCGCGCCGGCGCGGCCGCCGCTGTAACGCATGACGATCAGCTTGGCCGGTTCGTCGGTGCCGTTGGTGACCGACAGGAACGATCCCATCTTCAGGCGCCTGAGTTCGCGCTCGTCCAGCACCTGCGCCTTCACGGACTTGTGCGCGCGCGCCAGTTCCTTCGCCTGCTGCGCCAGGTATCCCGGCGTGCAGACGTTGGCCGGCAGGTTGGCCAGATCGCGGGTGAGCGCAGTGCCCGCGGCAATCGCCTGGCCGTGGTCCAGGCCGCGCTGTGCCGCCGCCTTCTGCGTGCCGGCGGCGACCGCGAAGCCGAACGACCTGAGCGCCGGCGCGGCCGGCTTGCGCGAGCTGCGGATGACCGGGATGCGATACAGCGCGGCGCCGAGGGCCTCGGCCGCGAGGCGCGCGTCGTAGTACGCATCCGGTTCCGCAATCGCTTCGCCCAGGTAGCTCACGGCGTCACGCGCGCCGGTCTTGGCCAGCGCGCCCAGGGCGGACACGAGTGCCTTGCGATACTGCTTGCGGCCAAAGCTGCCAGGCTTGCCGAGGCCCACCAGCAACACGCGCTCGCAGGCCGCGCCGTCCGTGTCGAGCAGGCGCAGTTCGCCCGGCTTGCCATGCACGTCGCCGCGCTTGATCACCCGGCTCAGCCGGCCCTTGAGCGCGGCGTCGAGCGCGACGCCGGCGACCGACAGCTTGCCGCCTTCGTGCAGGCCCACGATGGCGCAGTCGGTCTTCTGGCGTTGCGGGGCGGTGGTTGCGGCGTACAGGCGCATCAGTCGGTCCTTTGTCTGGGTTGCGGCGCACGCTTGGCCGGGCGTTTCAGGTACCCGCCGGCCGGTTCGCCCGTTAAACTGCAGCGCGCGAGTTTACCGATTCCCGCCGAGGCCCGCGAACTTTGCTCACCCGCCTGGACCGTTACCTGCTGCGCGAAGTGACCTGGACGTTCGTCGGCGTGACCGGCGTGCTGCTGATCGTGCTGCTTTCGAACCAGTTGGCGCGGCTGCTCGGCCAGGCGGCCAGCAACGATTTTCCGGCGGGGATCGTCGCTGTCGCTGATCGGGCTCACGACGCTGCAGCAGCTCACCATCCTCGTGCCGATCGGCCTGTTCCTGGGCATCGTGCTCGCGCTCGGCCGCCTGTACCACGAGAGCGAGATGACGGCCATGACCGCCTGCGGTGTCGGGCCGCTCAGGATCTACAAGCCGGTCGCGCTGCTGGCCGTGGTCGTGGCGGCGCTGCTGGCGGTGCTGTCGCTGCGGGTCATCCCGGCGGCCTGGGTCAAGTCGGCCGAATTGCGCGTCGAGGCCACCCGCGCGGCACAGTTTGGCGCGCTCGAGCCGGGCCGCTTCCGCAGCTTTGCCGGCGGTGAAGCCGTCTTCTACGCCGAGCGGGTCGAGAAGTCTGGCGAGCTGTTCGGCGTGTTCGTGCAGCGCACGGACGGCGATCGCGTCGAGATCGCGATGGCCGAGCGCGCGGTGCAGCGCGGCGCAGGCCAGCCCGAGCAGATGTTCGTGCTGTACGACGGCCGTCGCTACGAAGGCGTGCCCGGCACCCCGAACTGGCGCATCGTCGAGTTCCGCGAGCACGGCATCCCGGTGCGCCTGCCCGATGCCAGGGTGGGCCAGGGCAGGGTCGAGACCCGGAGTACGGCATCGCTGCTCGCCTCCGATGAGCCGAAGGATCGCGCCGAGCTGGCCTGGCGCATCGCCGTGCCGGTCATGGCGCTGGTGCTGACGGTGCTGGCCGTGCCCCTCGCCCGTCTGCGACCCCGACAGGGCCGCTTCGCGCGGGTCGGCTACGCGGTGGTCGCCTATTTCCTGTATTCGAACCTGCTGGCCGCCGTCCGCGTCTGGATCCAGAAGGAGTCCCCGGGCGGCGACCTTGGCATGTGGTGGGTGCACCTGCTGCCGCTGCTGCTGGCCGCGTGGCTGCTCTGGCGCGAGCTGCACCCGGGCAGGACCTGGCGCCTGGCGCTGGCCGCGACGGCGCAGACCCGCGGCCGTGGCGGCCTGAGGCGCGTGATGGGAGTCCTCGGTCGCTACGTCGTCCGCACCGTACTGGCCTACACGCTGCTGGTGATGCTGGTGCTGCTCGCGCTCGGCGCGCTGTTCATGTTCATCGGCCAGCAGGACGACATCGGCGTCGGCGACTACACGGCGACACAGGCGCTGCTGTTCGTCGCGCTCAACCTGCCGAGCTACCTGTTCCAGCTGCTGCCGATCGCGGCGTTGATCGGTTCGCTGCTGGGGCTCGGCAACCTGGCGCGCGGCAGCGAACTGGTCGTGATGCGGGCCTCCGGCGTGACCACGGCGCGATTCTGTGCCTGGCTGGGCAGCGCGGGCGTGCTGCTGGCGGCCCTGATGTTCCTCATCGGCGAATACGTCGCACCGCCGCTCGGCCAGTACGCGCGGCAGATGAAGGTGTTTGCCAAGTTCGACGAATACAGCCTGGCCGGCAGCCGCGCCACCTGGGTGCGCGACGGCAACACCATCATCAGCGTCGACCAGCAGTCCGGCAGCGCGCGGTTCGGCGGCATCAAGGTGTTCCAGCTCGATCCTTCGCGCCGCCTGCTGGCCGTCGGCCGCGCGGAGTCGGCCAGCGTTCCCGGCGACAAGGTGTGGCGGCTGGAGAACTATCGTCGGCACGACCTTTGCCGCGGACGGCACGGCCGGCCTGGTGCGGGAGGCGCAGCGCGACGTGCAGACTTCGCTGTCGTCCGAGTTCCTCGGCCTCGCGGTCGCCGAACCGGAAATGATGGGCATGCGCGACCTGCGCGGCTACATCGCGCACCTCCAGCGCAACGAACTGCAGTCGGCGACGTTTCGAGGCGGCGTTCTGGTCGCGCATCGCGCGCTTCGTCGCAGTGCTGCTGGTGATCATGCTCGCGCTGCCATTCTGCCTGGGCTCCATGCGCAACTCGGGGCAGGGTGCCCGCACCGTGATCGGCGTGCTGATCGGCGCGGGCTTCGTGATGCTGAGCCAGATGCTGGAGAGCAGCGGGCAGCTGTTCGGGCTGCAGCCATGGCTGGTGGGCTGGCTGCCGACGGCGCTGCTCGCGGCGGTCACGGGCACGCTGCTCTGGCGCAACCGCTGAGGCTCGCCTTGCCCTGACCTGCTTCGGGGTTCGGCGCAAATCTGTCTCGGCAACGACAGGGCCGGGGTCGGGGATTCTTTCCGCCCCGCGGAAAGGCAGACACGCGGGGCGGAAAGAATCCCCGACCCCGGCCTGCGATACCGCGCCTGAGCGAGTTTCGCCAGGGCCGAAACTCGCACGGCGCATGATGACTCACCGGGCGTCGACCTGCCAGCTGCGTCGTGTCGACTCTCACCGCGTGTCGACTTCACCTGCGAATGCGGCCCGACGGGGCGCCGACTTCACCTGCGCCGTGCGAGGCGTTCGGTCTGCCGAACGACTCGCCCAGGCGCCGCGTATCGAGCGAGTGATCCGGGGCTTCCGCCGAATCGCGTATCTGCCTTTCCGCGATTCGGCGGAAGCCCCGGATCGCTCGCCTGATGCAGTTCGCCTAACGTCGCTTCGCCGGGCGCGGACGCTTCGGCAGCACGACGACCCGCGTGCCGGACAGCGCATCGTGCCAGGCGCGCCGGTCGCGGCTGAACAGGACCCAGATGAAGCCCAGTCCCGCGGGCAGCCAGGACAGCAGGCTCGCCGACAGTCGCACAGCGACGTCGCGCCAGGTCGAGCAGGCAGCCGTCGTCGCGCTGCACGCGCAGCCGCCAGGTGGTCATGGCAAGCGTCTGGCCGCGCGCTGTCCAGGGCAGCCCGAAGTAAACGAGCACCGCGCCGGCCAGCACGCACCAGTACAGCAGCGTGAGCAACGGAAACGACTGCCAGCGCACGGCCTCGCCGCCCGTGAAGGGCAGGAAGCACGCCGTCACGATCATCAGCAGCGCGAGCAGCAGCAGGCTGTCGTACATCATGGCCGCAAGACGCCGCAGCAGCGAGGCGGCGGGCAGCGATTCGGGGGAGAGCGCCAGCCCGGCGCCCGCCGTTGCTTCCGGCACAGCTTGTCCGGGCGGCGCGCTCATGTCAGAACTTGTCCGAGCGCAGCACGCTGACATCCTGCAGGAACAGGATCATCGCGTAGTTGGCGTAGAACTTGTCGCGCACGTGCCCGGCGATGCGGTCGGCGAGCGCCGGGTCGCAGATCACCTCGACGCGGATGTTGCCTTCCTGCACCCAGTCCGACTGGCGCGTGCCGCGGCTGCCCTTGCCGCGCGCATCGGTGATCGTGAAGCCCTTGACGCCCAGCGCCTCGAGTTCCGTCACCAGTGCCCGCTCGAGCGCGGCTTCGGTCACGATCGTGACCATGCGTCGGGTGTAGTGCTGCATGCGGATGTCCTCAGGCCGCGGCGATCACCGTCGCCAGCCACTGGTACAGCGGGATGCCGACGATGATGTTGAAGGGGAACGTGATGGCGAGCGAGGCGGTCAGCGACAGCGCCGGGTTCGCCTCCGGCACGGCCGTGCGCATCGCCGTCGGCGCCGCGATGTAGGAGGCGCTGGCCGCGAGCGTCGCCAGCACGATCGTGCCGCCGAGGGAGAGTCCGATCAGCCGGGCGAGGACCGCGCCGACCACGGCGCCGAACAGCGGCATCAGCAGGCCGAAGGCGACCAGGAACACCGCGTTGCGGCGCAGGGCGCCGAGCTGCGTCGCCGCGATCAGGCCCATCTCCAGCAGGAACAGCGCGAGGATGCCCTTGAACAGGTCGAAGAACAGCGGCGCGATCGACTGCGTGCCCTCGGGGCCGGCGACCCAGCCGATCGCGAGGCCGCCGAGCAGCAGCACGATGCTGCGTCCGAGCAGCAGTTCGCGCAGCAGCGGCTTCCAGGCGATGCCGGCGGAGAACCCGCGTGCCAGCAGGATGCCGGCGAGGATGGCCGGCACCTCCAGCACGACCACCCAGACCGGCGCGCGCGCCTCGTAGGCGATCCCCTGCAGCGCCAGGTGGCTCACCAGCACGGCATAGGTGCCGACGCTGACCGAGCCGTAATGGGCGCTGAGCGAGGCGGCGTCCGCGCGTGACAGGCCGCCGAGGTAGCGCGCTGCCAGGAAGGCGGGCACTGGCAGGCCGAAGCCGAGCGCCAGCAGGGCGGCCAGCTCGACCGCGGGAATGCCCTCGCCGGCGCGCGCGAGTTCGACGCCGCCTTTCAGCCCGATCGCGAGCAGCAGCAGGGTGCTGACGAAGTCGTAGATCGCGGCCGGCAGGCGCAGCTCGGCCCGGGCGAGGCCTGCGCAGGCGCCAAGCAGGAAGAACAGGATGACGGGGTCAAGGTTGGGCATGACTCGGCAACAACGCCCGGCGGGCCGCACGACAGGACGCCACGGTAGGTGAAATCGACTTGGTAGTCACCACGGCCTGCGCCAGAATCCAGCGCCAGGACGACCACGAACGAGGCTCGATGACCCGGGATTCCGCGCAACCCCTCGCCCCCGCGGCACTGGTCTGGGACTGGCCGCTGCGCGCGTTCCACTGGCTGCTGGTGCTGGTCGTCGCGGGCTCGTTCGCCACGCACTACGCGGGCATCGAGTGGTTCGACTGGCACCGTCGCCTGGGGTACGCGGCCTGTGTGCTGGTGAGCTTCCGCTGCATCTGGGGCTTTGTCGGCACGCGCCACTCGCGCTTCCGTTCGTTCCTGCGCCCGCCCGGCGTCATTGCGGCGTACCTGCGCGGTCGCGAGCCGTACCCCGCGGCGGGCCACAATCCACTGGGTGGCGTCTCCGTCGTGGTGTTCCTGTTGCTCCTGCTGGTACAGGCCGGCACCGGCCTGTTCGCCAATGACGAAATCGCCAACGCCGGTCCGTTCTACGGCTGGATCACGCAGGGCACGAGCAACCTGCTGACCCGCGTGCATGCCCTCAACTCGAATGTGCTGCTTGCCGCCATCGGCCTGCACCTGCTGGCCGTGGCCTGGTACGACCTCGTGCGTCGTCGCGGACTGACCCGCGCATTGTGGGGCGGACGCAAGCCGGGCGCCGCCGAGTCGATCCGGTCGTCACATTCGCTGCGCGCGGTCGTGATCGTGCTGCTGCTGGCCGGTGCGCTGGCGCTCGCCATCCGTGCAGCGCCGGAGCCGAGCTTCAGCTTCTTCTAGCGCGCGGCATCAATCGTTCTTGTACTTGTCGTGGCAGGCCTTGCAGGTCTGCGCGGTCTGCATGAAGGCAGCCTTGCTCTTTTCGAAGTCGCCGGACTTCGCCACCGTGGCGAGTGCGGCGCTGCGCTCGACCAGGTCCTTCATCTTGGCGTCGAAGTCGGCGCGGTTGGCCCACATCTCCGGCTTCAGTTCGGAGTTGGCGACGCCTTTCGATTCCGCCGGAAAGGCCTCGCTGAGCATCGGCGCAACGGCCGCGACGCGCTCGGCGCGCCTGGCGAACTCGGCCGCGTCGTAGGGCACCTTGCCCTGCGCCATCGCGCTCATCGGACCGAAATTCCAGCCGATGACGGAGTAGAGCGCCTTGCGGTACTTCAGCACCTGCTCGGGTTTCGCGGCCTGCGCGTGGGCGGCACCTGCAAAGGCGCAGGCGGTGACCAGCAGGACGAGGGCAGGCGTGCGGCGTGACGGCATGGGCAGGGCTCTCCTTCGGCGCGGGATCGGTGGGCTCGAGCCGCGAAGGTACCGCAGCGCGCGCCACCGTGCCACGGCCTGCGGTGCGTCAGCCGGCGCTGCGGCGCGCCTTCGCCAGGATTTCCGTGCGATGCGCGCGCAGGATCTTCCAGATGTCTGCCTCCGAGGGGCGGTCGGCCATGCGCGCGATCAGGCCGGCCACGGCGGGCCACTCACGACCCCACGCCAGCATGCGCACGGCGTCGGCGATCACCTGCCTGGCGAGCGCGTCCGGCACCGCTTTCGCGGCGGCCGCGGGCGCTGCGGCAGGGGCGGGCGCAGGCGACTGGCTGCAAGCGGGGGTCGCGCGGCGGCGAGCAGTGTTGCTGGCGCGGACCGGGCGCCGGTGCGTGCCGGTGTTCACCTTGTGCGCGGCACCGGGCGCCGCAGTCCTGGCGGCAGCTTGCGGTTTGCCGGCAGTGGCGGGACCGGCGACGCGCTGTACGGCGGCGGCCCGTGCGGCGCTGCGCAGGCGCGGCTGTTCGACCGTGGCGGAGACGCCCGTGTCCGGCGGCTTGCCGGTCGCGAGCGGAATGAAACGCTGCAGGTGTTCGGAGCCCAGCAGTCCGGTCAGGAAGGACATCAGCTCGAGCGCCTCGGCAAAGCGCGCATCGCCGGCGTCGCGGCGCTCGACCAGGTGCGCCTGCAGTTCACGCAGGCGCGTGCGCGCGAGGTTCACGACCAGCGCGTTCGGCCGCTGGTGGCGCGGCCAGTTCTCGGCGCGCGCATACGCGGCATCGTCCAGCGACAGGTAACGCGCATGCCGGTCGACGCTGGCCAGCCAGCGCTCGAGCAGTTCGTCCACGCGTTTGTCTGCCGCCGTCATGTCACCCGCCCGGTTTCCCAGGGTCGAGTCTAGAACGCCCGCGCCCCGCTGCCGCGCCTGCCCGAGGACGGCATCACCAGGCTGTGACTGTCATCGCAGTTTCGGGCCGCCCCTGGCCGCTGGCCCTTTGGTGCTTGCATGTAATCCATATATGGGACAATATGACCCATATATGGCTATTGCGTCATCACGCCCGATCGCTTCCGCCTGCCAGCGCTGGCTGCGGCCGGTTGCGCGCTGGCTGCTCAAGTCGGGCATCACCTGGAAGGATTTCGCCGAGCTTTCGCGCAGCGTGTTCGTCGACGTCGCGGCGACTGAATTCGGCCTGCGCGGACGTCCAACCAATGTCTCGCGCATCGCGCTGCTCACGGGCCTGACGCGGCGCGAGGTGCGCAAGTACCGCGAATCGGCCGGCGCCGCTCCGCTGCAGGATGCGCGTGCCGAGGACGACCTGAATCACGCCAGCCGCGTGCTGGCCGGCTGGCACCTCGACGCCGAGTTCATCGACGAACTCGGGCGGCCGCGGACGTTGCCGGCCAGCGGCGCGGGTACCACCTTCGCGCAACTGGTGCGCCGCTACGCGGGGGACATCCCGGTCACGGCCCTGACCAAGGAACTGCTGCGCTCCGGTTCGATCGAACGCGCCGGCGACGGCAGCTATCGCGCCTTGCGCCGCTACTACATGCCGCGCGCGATGGACGGGCAGGCGGTCGAACGCGCCGGGGCGGTGGTTGCCGACCTGGTGACCACGGTCGAACACAACCTGTCGCGCGATGCCAGCGAGCCGCCGCGATTCGAGGGTCGCGCGCAGAACCGCCACATCGACCCGCGCCAGCTGCCGGCGTTCCGCGCCTTCATGGAGCGCGAAGGCCAGGCATTTCTCGAGCGCTGCGACGAGTGGTTGAGCGCCCACGAGGCGCAGCCCGGCGCAGGGGCGACGACCGCCACGCTGCGGCTGGGCGCGGGCGTGTACTTAATCCAGGAAAGAACGGTTGGAGAGCAGTGATGACGCATTCATTCTCAGGTCCGGGCCGCGCCTGCGTGGCGATGTTGGTGGCGCTGCTCGTGGCCTGCGGCGGCGGTGGTGGCGGCGACAACACGGTCGCTGGCATTGACCGCGGCGGCATCGTCACCTCCGTCGGGACGATCACCGGTTTCGGCAGCGTGCACGTCAATGGCGTGCGCTACGTGACCACGGGCGCCACGTTCACCGTCGATGACAACCCCGGCAGCGAGTCCGACCTGCGGGTCGGCCAGGTCGTGCGCATCGAGGGCCGGATCGAGCAGGACGGCATCAACGGCACGGCGACCCGCGTCATTTTCGACGACGAGGTCGAAGGCCCGGTGCAGGCCATCGATCTCGCCAGCGCCCGGCTGGTGGTGCTCGGGCGCACGGTGCAGGTCGGCGCGCAGACGTCCTTCGACGACAGCATCGTGCCGCGCAGCCTCGAGGGGCTCGAGATCGGCGACCGCGTGGAAGTGAGCGGCCGCGTGGCGTCGACCGGCGTCGTCGAGGCGACCCGCATCGAGCTCAAGTCCGCGCAGGCATCGGTCGAGGTCAAGGGCACGGTCGCCGGCACTCGACAGGTAACCGCCGCTTCACGCTCGGCCTGCTGACGGTGTCGTATGCCACGGCGCAGCTGGAAGGCTTTGCCAGCGGCCAGCCGGCCAATGGCGACCGCGTCGAGGCCTTTGGCTCGCTCGACGGCGCCGGCGTGCTGGTGGCCACGCGGATCGAGAAGGAAGGCAGTGACGACGCCGGTGGTGCGGACGAATCCGGCAACTACGAAGGCCTGGTCGACCGCTTCGTCTCGGCCACCGATTTCAGCGTCGCCGGCCAGCGCGTCACCACCACGGGCACAACGGTGTACGAGGGCGGCACGGCGGCCGCGCTCGCGCTGGACGTGGCGGTCGAGGTCGAAGGCCGGTTCAACGCTACTGGCGTGCTGGTCGCGAGCAAGGTGCAGTTCCGTCGCGACAGCGACACCGAGTTTTCCGGGCGGGTCGACTCGATCAACGTGGCCGGCAACTCGCTGGTGGTGTTTGGCGTGACCGTGCGCGTCAACTCGCTGACCCGCTTCGAGGATCAGAGCTCGGCCGACCTGCAGAGCTTCGGCCTGGCCAACCTCGGCGTCGGCGATTTCGTCGAAGTCGACGCCTACAACGACGGGGCCGGGCTGGTCGCGACCAGGATCGAGCGCGACGACGACCAGGGCGAAGTGCAGCTCGAGGGCAGCGCGCAGAACGTTGCGCAGCCGAACTTCACGGTGGGCGGCGTCGCCGTCACGACCGATGGCAATACCGAATTCAGGGACAACAACGGCGTGACCATCAGCGCCACCACCTTCTTCCAGGCGGCGCCAGGCCGCGTGGTGAAGGTGCGTGGATCGCTGGTGGGAAACACCGTGCTGGCCACGCGGGCCGAGCTCGAGGACTGACCGGAGTTCCGGGGTAAGACGGAGCCGCAACGACGGCTCCGAACCGATCAGTACCGAGCAGTCGAGGTGTGAGATGAATGCAGTGCAGAGAAACGTCCTCAAGGTGTCGGCGTTGGCCATGCTGGTCGCCGGCTGTGGCGGCGGGGTGGCGGAGGAGACGACGGTCCGGCGGTGAATCCACCGCCGACCGGCGGCTCGGGCAAGACCGTGTTCGTCACCGGCGCGATCGCCGGGTTCGGCAGCGTCATCGTCAATGGCGTGCGCTATGACACGGATTCGGCCCAGGTCAGCATCGAGGACCGGCCGGCGACGGCACAGGAACTCAGGGTCGGCGAGGTCGTCCACCTGAAGGCCGAGATCGACGCGAGCGGCACGGCGCGCGCACGGACGATCGACCAGGACGACCTGGTGCAGGGCGTGGTCCAGGCCGTGGATCCGCTGGCCGGCACGCTGACGATCGCAGGGCAGGTCATCACGGTCGACAACGAGACCATCTTCGACGACTCGATCCCGACGCGATCGCTGTCCGGCATCGTGGTCGGCGACCGTATCGAGGTGCACGGCTTCGCTGGCGGCTCCGGCCCGGCGCGTGCCACGCGCATCGAGAAGGCCGGCGCGGGCGAGACCGAGGTCGAGGTCACCGGCGTGGTCAAGGACCTCGACGCCACGGCCCGGCGCTTCACGCTGGGCACGCTGCGGGTCGACTACTCGACGGCGACGCTCGAGGACTTCGGCAGCGCCAGCCTGGCGGCCGGCCAGCTGGTCGAAGTGAAGGGCACCTCGTTCCTGGCGGATGGCGCCCTGCGCGCGACCAGGGTCGAGCGCGAGGACGAGGACTTCGCCGGTGCCAGCGGTGATTCGAGCGAGGTCGAGGGCCTGGTGACGCGCTTCGGCTCGGCGACGGACTTCGATGTCGCGGGCCAGAGGATCATCACCAACGGCGCAACGGTGTACCTCAACGGCACGGCCGCGGATCTCAAGCTCAACGTCAAGGTCGAGGTCGAGGGCACGCTTGATGCGAACGGCGCACTGGTGGCGGCCAAGGTCGCGTTCAAGCGGCAGTCGACGGCCGGCTGGCCGGCCCGGTCGAAAGCATCGACGTCGCCGGCGGCACCTTCCGCGCGCTCGGTGTCACGGTCGTCGTCTCGGCGACGACGCGCAAGGAAGACCAAGTCAGCGACGATCACTTCTTCGGCCTCGACGACCTGCGCGTGGGCGACTGGGTCGAGGTCGGCGGCTATGCCGATGCGGCGTCGCCGGCCGGCTGATCGCGATGCGGCTGGAGCGCGACGAGGCCGAGGACGAAGTCGAACTGCGCGGCCCGGCCTCGGACATCGGTGCGAGCAGCCTCAGGGTGCTCGGCATCCGCGTCGAGCTGCTGCCCGGCACGGAATACGAGGACGAGGACACGAGCATCAGCGCCGCCGAGTTCCTGGCGCGCGCGGCAGGGCAGGTGGTCGAAGTCGACGGCAGCTGGAACGGCACGGCGCTGCTCGCGGACGAGGCGGAGATCGAGCGTGCCGACGGCGCGACGGTGCCGCCGCCGGTGACACCGCCGCCGCCGACGGGCGGTGGCAACCAGGCCCCGGTGGCGAATGCCGGCGTCTCGCGCACGGTCGTCACCGGTGCGGTCGTCAACCTGAGCGGCACGGCCAGTTCCGATCCGGAGAACGCGGCGCTGAGCTATGCCTGGACCCTGCAGGCCCCGGCGGGCAGCACGGCCAGCCTGACGAGTGCCTCGGCCGCGCAGCCGAGCTTCACGGCCGATCTCGCGGGCAGCTACACCGTGACGCTGACCGTCAACGACGGCGCGCTGAACTCGGCGCCGGCGGTCATCACCATCACCGCGCAGACGGCAGCGCCGGCGCCGGACGGCGTGGCGCTGTACGCGTCGAAGTGCCAGGGCTGCCACGGGCCGATCGCGCCGATCTTCAACCGCAATGCCCGCACCGCGAGCGGGATCCAGTCGGCCATCGATGCCAACAAAGGCGGCATGGGCTCGTTGCGGACCCTGACGCCGGCCGAAGTGCAGGCCATCGCCACGGCAGTGGCGGCGGCGAATCCGTAAGCGCAGTTCAATTCAATTCTAAGAACCCCGGACCTCCCGGTCCACCCTTGGGCGGGAAAGCGCAAGCTTCCCGCCCTATTTTTTTGTTGCGGGGTCGATGCGCAGGTGTTGCGTGGCCAGGTGTCCCAGCGGGTTGGCAACGATGCCATGCGACGCCCGGCTTCACCAGCCGCTTCGAGACGCGGTGGAACACGGGGATGATGGCGGCATCATCGAGCAGGACCTGCTCCGCCTGCGCCAGGTATGCGACACGTTGCGTGGCATCCGTCGTCACGCGCGACGACTCGAGCAACGAGTCATAGGCCGGGTTTGAATACCCGGCGACATTCTGTGCGTGACCCGAGCCGAACAGCGCCAGGAACGCCTCGGCGTCCACGTAGTCGGCGGACCAGCCAAAGCGCAGCAGGTCGCACTCGGCGGGCTGCTCGCGCCTGGCCAGGTAGGCCTTCCACTCCATTTCGACGATGGCGACTTCGACGCCCAGCGCCTGTCGCCACTGGTCAGCGAGTGCCACGGCCGTGCGGTGGTGGTTCGCGCTGGCGTCGGTGCAGAGGGTCAGGTGCGCCGGCGCGCCCCCGCGCTTGCGGGCCGCAGTCCATTTTTCCTGTGCCAGCTTCGCCCGTGCACCGGCCGGCAGGTCCGCCCATGCAAACCGGGCTGGCGCATAGCGGGGAATGCCCGGCGGAACCCAGCTGTAGGCGGGGAGTTCGCCGGCGCCGGTGACCAGGTCGGTGATCTGCCTGCGGTCGATGGCCATGGCCAGGGCCGCGCGCGCGTCGCGGTCGGCCAGGCGTCGCAGGTTCACCGCATAAGCGTAGGTGCTGAGGTAAGGCGACACGTGCAGCTCACCCGGCAGGTTCTGCTGCAGCCAGGCGACCTGTGCGTTGGGCACTTCACTGGTGATGTCGAGATCACCCGCGCGATAAAGCTTCAGCTCGGTGTTGAGATCGTCGAGCGTCAGGTACGTCACGTGTTCGATCGCGACGGAGCTGGCGCCGTGGTAGTGCGGGTTGCGCTCGAGCTCGAGCTTTTCGCCGGGTCGTCTCGACAGTAATCGGTAAGGGCCGTTACCGATGACGGCATTGCCGGCAGCACTGGCCGGCCGTTGCGGTGCAGCGACGGGCAGCGCCAGCACGGCTGGCAGTTGCGGCATTGGCCGGGCCAGCGCGAGCTCAATCGTGCGGGTGCCCGCTGCGCGTGCCCCGACCACGTCCTGCAGCAAGGCGGCGTACGGCGCCTGCGAGCCACTGGCCCGGACCGCATCGAGCGCCGCAACGAACTGCGCCGCAACCAGCGGCTCGCCGTCCGACCAGCGCAGGTTCTCGCGCAGCTGAAAAGTCCAGGTGCGGCCATCCGGCGAGACCGTCCAGGATTCCGCTGCGCCAGGAACGATGCGGCCGTCCGCCGCTTCGGCCGTCAGCCCCTCGTACAGTTCCTGCGACAGCGCCAGTGCCGCATTGTCCTCGGCGAGCTGCGGGTCGAGCGTTGCCGGTTCCCCGCCGAGCGCCCGGGTCAGGCTCGTGGCCGCTTCCCGCGGCGCGGCGCCCGGCGACGATGAGTCGCGATCGGATCCGCAGGAGGCGACGGCCAGCGTCGCCAATGCCACGGCACAGCGCGAGAAAGCCGTCAATGTGTTTCCAGAACGCATGGATGCGAAGCCCGGCGGCATTTTGACAGAAGCTGGCAAATCGCGAGAGTATCCGGGCCGCTGTGGGATTGGAGCGCGACGGGTGGATTCCGAGTTCAAGTACCGCGCTTTCATCAGCTACAGCCACAGCGACGAACGCTGGGCCAAGTGGCTGCACAAATCGCTCGAGACGTATTCCGTGCCGAAGCACCTCGTCGGCAGGGAGACCGCGTATGGCCCCGTGCCTGCGCGACTCGCGCCGGTGTTTCGCGACCGTGACGAACTCGCGACGGCGACCAACCTGGGCGAGACCCTGACGCGGGCGCTGCAGCAGTCCGCATTCCAGATCGTCATCTGTTCGCCTGCCGCCGCGAAGTCGCGCTGGGTCAACGAGGAAATCCTCGCCTTCAAGCGCCTGGGCCGCGAACACCGGATCTTCTGCCTGATCGTGGCCGGCGAGCCGGGCGCTTCCGCCGCGGAGGCGACCGCCGACCAGGAGTGCTTCCCCAACGCACTGATCTACCAGATGGGGAGCGACGGGCAACTCACCTCGACCCGCAGCGAACCGATCGCCGCCGACGCCCGGCCGCACAAGGACAGCAAGCAGGATGTCCGGCTGAAGCTCGTCGCCGGGATGCTCGGCGTCGGCCTCGACGAATTGAAGCAGCGCGAGGCCCACCGGCGGCATCGACGCATGATGATGCTGGTCACGGCCTCGATCGTCGGCATGACGATCACGTCGGGGCTGGCCGCCGCCGCCTGGCTCGCCCGCAACCAGGCCGAGCGCGAGCGTGTCCGCGCGGAGATCGAAGCCGAGACCGCCCGGCAGACCACCAACTTCCTGGTCGGGCTGTTCGCGGTCTCCGATCCGAACGAGGCGCGCGGCAACTCCATCACCGCACGCGAGATCCTCGACAAGGGCTCGCAGCGCATCCAGTCGGAACTGGCCACGCAGCCGGCGATCCAGGCCACGCTGATGGAGACCATGGGCGCGGTGTACACGAGTCTTGCGCTCTATCCGCCGGCCGCCTCGCTGCTCTACAGCGCCCTGCAGAAGCGCCTCGAGCTCTACGGCGCGGACAGCCTCGAAGTGGCGCAGTCGGCCGAGAAGCTCGGCGGCGTGCTGACGCTGACGGCGGAGTACGACAAGGCGGAGACGATGTACCGCAAGGCGCTCGACCTGCGGCAGAAGCTGCTCGGACCCGAGCACGTGGACATTGCGCGCAGCCAGTTCCAGCTCGCCGACCTGCTCACGCGCAAGGGCGAGTACGAGGCCGCCGAGCCCCTGTTTCAGAGAGGCGCTCGCCATGCAGCGCAAGCTGCTCGGCGGCGGCTCCATCGAGGTGGCGAAGAGCCTGGAAGGCCTGGCGATGAACCTCGACAGCCAGAGCAAGTACGACGAAGCCCTGCCCGCGATGCGCCTGGCGGTCGAACTGCAGCGCAACCTGCACAAGGAGCCGCACACGGACCTGGCCCAGGCGCTGAGCAACCTGGGCGTGGTGCTGAGCAACACCGGCGAGTACGCCGAGGCAGAGAAGCTGTACCGGGAGGGGCTGCAGATGAAGCGCGTGCTGCTCGGCGACACGCACCCGGAGATCGCGCTGAGCCTCAACAACATCGCCTATGCCCTGGCCGACCAGAAGAAATACGACCAGGCGGCGGCGATGTTCCGCGAGGCCATTGCCATGCAGCGCAAGCTGCTCGGCGACGACCACCCGGACATAGCGGCGGCGCTGAACAACCTGGCCTTCGTGCTGCACGACAAGGGCGACGCCGAGGGCGCCCGCGCGATGATGCGGGACTCGCTCGAAATGTACCGGCGCACGGTCGGGCTGGAGCATCCGTCGACGGCCCGTGGCATGGCCAACGAAGGGATGTGGCAGCTGGAAGCGGGCGACTACGCCGTCGGCCGAACCGCTGCTGCGCGAGGCGCTGCAGTTGCGCAGGAAGCTGCTCGGCAACGAGCACGCCGAGGTCGCCGGCTCGCTGATCCTCCTGGCCAGCCTGCTGGTCGAGACCGGGCGCTTCGAGGAGGCGCGGGTGGCCGCCGCGGAGGCCAGGGCGATCTGCCAGACGGTGCTCGGGCCCACCCACTGGCGCACGGCGGCCGCCACCAGCGTCGAGGGAGCCGCCCTGCTCGGGCTGGGGCAGGCTGGCGCAGGGCGCCAAGCTGCTGCTGGAGGGGTCGGTCGCCATGCGGGCCGACGCCGGGGCGCTGCCCTTCTACGTGGACAATGCGACCCGCTGGCTGGCCGAGTACAACCGCAAGCGCGGCGCCGCAGCAGAGGCGCCGAAGCAGACAGCACTGTTTCGGCGCACAAACGCGGCCTGAGGGAAGGCATCGCCGGGCGGGCTGCCGCTGGGCGAAGCGCGGTGCGCCATCCCCCTGCCTTACGCGCGGGTTATTTGACATAACGCCAGCCGCTGAGGCTACAAATCACTAATAACTGTGATAGGTTCCTCACATCTTGGCCCGGGTCGGGTTCCGGACGAGTGCGCGAGCAGCTCGTTTGGGCGTCCCGAAGTCTTGAGCTTCGCCTAAGAAAAATAATGCTTGGCGACTGAAGTAACTCGACAACCAGGCACCACGCACGCAGCAAGGAAGACTTACAGATGCACAAGAGAATCAGTTTGATTGCCGGTTTGACGGCGTTGTTTGCCATGGGTTCGGCGCAGGCGCAGGTCGACTGCGTGCTCCCTCAGACTATGACCTCGTCTAGTACGCAGACATCAACGACGAAACCGGTCACACCTACGAGGTCTGGAGCAGGAACGGAATCACCTGGGCACGAGGCCGATGCCTGTTGCCCGAGGCCACTGAGCAGCGCCGCCCGGCGCCATCGTCGGCGCACCTGGCAACCATGACTTCGTCCAGCGAAAACGCTTGGATTGTTGACAGATTTGCTGACACCGGCGCTTGGCAAGGACTTGCAGGCAACTCGGCTGACTCAGACCCAAGTCTGGGTCGGTGGCAGTGAGGGATGCTTCGGTCGGCAAGCCTCGGCTGGAATTGGGTCAACGACGAAGGACCGTTTCCCTGGCGTCAACGGCTGGCACCGGTCTTCGCCAACTGGGCCGACGCCATGGTGAGCCAAACGACCAGGAGGCGGTCGAGGACTGGGTGACGCTCGGTCGTTATTCCGATCTTTCGGTCTGGAACGACGAGGGCTCAGCTCGTGGGTTCGATCGGCGGCTTCATCGTCGAGTACGACACGCCGCGGATCGGTAACGACTGCGACGGCACCACCGCCGAGGGGCTGCACAACCGTCGCGGGCCAGACTCTGACCTTCCCGGCGGGATCGTTCGAGCCGCGGCGACACCATCAGGTTCACGGCCTTCGAATTCACACGACCCGCGTGTCGCGGCTACGGTAGGTGTGGAATCGACGCGCTGACGTTGTTCACTGCAGAGCAAGGTTTCGCGGCACGGCAGCGACGAACTGCGGATTCCGCCGTACCTGTGCGGTTCGCCCAAGTTCCTGGTCGTCAAGGTGGATGCCAGCGATCTGGACATCAGGCAAGGGTGCCGTCGGGGTCATGAACGACACTCAAGACGGTGCTGCCTGACAACCTGTTCAAGTGCTCTGATCCGATCAGCTGGCAGATCCGCAGGCCGTGACTGCCAGACCCGCAGCATCAGGACGTGGTCGTGTGGCAGTCCACTGATCCCAGCCGGATGCTCGAAGGGCCGGCGCCGGTCATCCCGGATCTGTTGGTCCTCAAGGGTGCGCCGCAGGTAGCATCTACTTTGGCACGGCCACCGAAGCCACCAATGGCTGCGGCAGCACCAAGGGACTGGTCCGCACCGGGTCGTACTTCGTGGTCGGCATGCACGTTGAGTTCACCTCGGATGATCCGCTGATGAGCTGATTACACGAATTTCTTCGCGCTGACCAAGTACAAGCTGGACCTGCTGATGCAGTCCGTGCGCAACGCACGTTGCGGCCGGCGTCAGTCAGGAATCCCGACGGGCAGGCGATGGAATCGCAGTTGAAGAACGCGATCACCGCCATGAATGCGAACAATCCGGCATCCGCGCTGGCATCGATCGACAAGTTCCTGAAGAAGGTGAATGCGTCGCAGTACCTCTTCCGCGAGCTTGCACGTCGATGTGTTGAAGTACAACTACAAGGGCGATCACCTGATGCGCGGCGAGAACATCGCGTTCACGCTGCGGGTCAAGGTCATTCCGTTCAAGCCCGCCCTGACCTGGCGCCGGACAAGGCCCGTGCTTCACCGCACGGGCCTTCGTCCCTGATGTCCAGCCCGCCGGGGCCGTCGGCGCAACAATCGACGCACCCGGTGCGGCTGATGGGTATCATCCCCGCGCATGTCGACGGCACCCGGGCACGCAGCGTCCGCTGATACTCCCTTCACCGCCGGTCCTGATCGCAGGACCGGCGCGCGCAGCTACGCGGTGCCGTTCATCGTCGCGGTCACCGGGCACCGCGACCTCGTCCCGGACGAACTCCCGATCCTGCGCTCGCGCGTGCGCGACTGCCTGTTCAGCCTGCGCTACGAGTATCCCAGCCGCATCATCGTCGTGATGTCGTCGCTCGCCGACGGCGCCGACCGTATCGTCGCCGAGGAGGCGCTTGCGCTCGGCCTGCCGCTCAGCGTCGTGCTGCCGATGCCGCGCCCGATCTACGAGGAAGACTTCACGCCGGAGTCGCTCGAGCAGTTTTCGCGTCTCTGCGACCAGGCGTCCGAGATCTTCGAACTGCCGCTGACGCCGGGCTCGACCGCGCGCACGGTGGCGGAGGAGGGCCCCGCGCGCACCCGCCAGTACGCCCAGATCGGCGTGTTCCTGAGTGCCCACTGCCACGTGCTGCTGGCGCTGTGGGACGGCAAGGAAAGCGAGTTGCTGGGCGGCACGGCGTCGACCATCCGCTTCCATCACCACGATCACATGCCCGGCTACACGCCGCGCGTGACGGCGAGCAAGCTCAACCTGACCGAGGACGAAAGCGACCTCGTCTATCACATCGTCTGCTCGCGCGACCGTCCGGGCGGCGAGCCGGCCGCCGGGTTCAAGCCGTTCGACACCTTCTGGTTCACGACCGACGAGGCCCAGCCGCGCACGGCCGAGATTCCACCGCGGCACCGCAAGGTGTTCGAGTACACCAACGAGTTCAGCCGCGAGGCGCAGAACCACGCCGCCCAGATCGACCGCGAGCGCTGGTCGCTGCTGGACGGCGAGAAGGCCACCTCCTTGCCGCCCGGCCTGTGGGACATCAACCAGGCCTTCTGTGCCGCGGACTGGCTGGCGATCCACTACCAGAAGAAGGTCGTCAAGACCGTCAAGGCGGGCCACGTCGCGGCGCTGCTGACCGGCGTGGCCTACCTGTCGTACACGGACCTGCAGTCCACGCCGCTGATCATCGGCGGCATCATCTTCCTGATGCTGTTCTCCGTCGTGAACAACTGGCTGGCGGTGCGCGGCAGCTGGCAGCGCAAGTACCTGGATTACCGCACGCTGGCCGAGGGCCTGCGCGTGCAGTTCTACTGGGCGGCGGCCGGCGTCACCAGCGGCAGCGTGTCCAAGTATGCGCACGACAATTTCCTGCAGATGCAGGACACCGAGCTCGGCTGGATCCGCAACGTGATGCGCGTGGCCGGCATGGAGTGCGACGTCGCCCCGAACCTGGACCCGCGCGGCGTGGAGTTCTCGGTGGCGGAGTGGATCGGCGACGACGCCTCGGGCCAGCTCGGCTACTACCGCAAGAAGTCCGCGCTGCGCATCGTCGAGCACGACGCCACCAACCGCATCGGCCGGCTCGGCATCTGGACCACGATCCTGGCCCTGACCGCGCTGCTGTTCGTCGGTTCGCAGATCTCGAACGAGGTTCGCACGCCGGTGGTGTACCTGATGGGCGTCGTGCTGCTGATGGTCGGCGTGCGCCAGTCCTACGCCAAGACCACGGCCGAGGCCGAGCTGATCAAGCAGTACGAGTTCATGTACCGGATCTTCCGCAATGCACGCAAGCGGATCGACGAGGCCGACAACGATCCCGACAAGCGCCGCATCCTCAAGGTGCTGGGCGACTCCGCGCTGGAAGAGCACGCGCAGTGGATCCTGATCCACCGCGAGCGCTCGATCGACGAAAAGGAAGGCATGAAGCTCGGCTGACGATGGAGCCGCAGCGGCAATTCAAGTGCCGCGCTTTCATCGCAATTACCTTCATCCCAGCCGCGATCATCCTGTGCGTCGTCGGCTTGCTGTTGGCCATGATGATCGGTGGGCTGTCTGCCTGACAGGAACGGCGCGCGGTCTGCTAGCATCCCGGCAATCGATGCATCCGGAGGCCGCCATGCGCTTGACCAGTGCCTGCACCTGCATGGTCGTCCTGACCATTTCTTCCACGCCCGCACTGTGCATGGAGGCCGCGGCCAAGGACGCGCCCGCGAAAGCCGACTATTCGAGTGTCCCACGGCTGCAGTTCAACCGGCAGGCGGTGGAGCGCAACGAGCCGCTGTTCTGGATCCGCGACGCGGACGGTGACGGCGCGATCGATCCGGCCGAACTCGCGGTGACCTGGAGCCCGGCTGATGCACGCCTCGATCGCTATGTCACCGGCGGGCGCTTCACGCAGGCATTCACGGATGTGTTCGGTCGGATCGCGACGCCGGTCAAGTTGGACGGCCACGATGCGCCCGAGCGGGCGCGGCGGCAGGCGGTGCGGACCGAGCTGGCACAGGGACGACCGACGTTGGTTCTGACGACGCTCGCCGCTCCACGTGACGTCCAGCTCGTCGGGCACCTCGAGAAGGTGGCACGCATCGTCGAGCGCCTGTACGCGAAGCAGAGCGGTGTGTTCGGGCTCGATGCCGGTATCCCCGCGGAAGACTCGCTGTCCCGCGCGCTCTTCTTCCGCAACCAGGGCCCGTTCTGCGAGGCGCCGAAGACGGAGAACGACCCGGCCTGCAGCGCGGTGACGCCGCAGCCGAAGCGCGTGTCAGGAATGTATCCGCAGTCGATCCAGTCCGACCCGGGATTCTGCGCGGTGCTGGAGAAGCGCGCCGACGCCGATGCGTTGTTCCACCAGTTCTCGGTCGTGCGGCAAAAGCCGGGCGGTCGCGCCAAGGGCGACCCGGCCACGGACGAACTCGTCGCCGTGCCTTACCACGTCGCGTACGCCGAGGACATGAAGGCCGCGAGCGCGGAGTTGCGTGCGGCAGCCAGCGTGCTCGCAGGCGATCCTTCTGAGGCCGCGTTCAAGGCATACCTCGAGGCGGCCGCGCAGGCGTTCCTCGACGACGACTGGTTCAAGGCCGACGTCGCCTGGAAGGCGATGACTGCGACCAACTCGCGGTGGTACCTGCGCGTCGGGCCCGACGAGGTCTACGCCGAGCCCTGCTCGCGCAAGGCCAACTTCCACATGACCTTCGCGCGCATCAACCAGGAGTCGCTCGAATGGCAGCGGCGGCTCGAGCCAGTCAAGGACGACATGGAGGCCGCCATCGCATCACTCGCGGGCCCGCCCTATGCACCCCGCGAAGTCGGGTTCGCATTACCGGACTTCATCGACATCGTGCTGAATGCGGGCGACAGCCGCTCGGCGCTCGGCGCGACCATCGGCCAGTCGCTGCCGAACTGGGGCCCGGTGGCGGAGTCGGGCGGTCGGACGGTGGCGATGACCAACCTCTATACCGACCCCGACAGCGAGGCGGCCTTGATGGACCAGGCGCGCGCCGTGCTCTGCAAGTCGACGGTCGGCCGCGTCGACCCGGCGGCACGCTTCATGACGCTGTCCACCGTGCTGCACGAGGCCGCGCACAACCTGGGCCCGGCCCATGAATACCGTGTCGACGGCAAGACGGACGACCAGGTGTTCGGTGGCGCGCTGGCCTCGACTCTCGAGGAACTGAAGGCGCAGACCGCCGCGTTGTATTACTCAGACTGGCTCGTCGCGCGTGGACTGGTGAGCAGGCAGGACGCGGACGCGACCCATGTCCGGGACGTGCTCTGGGCGTTCGGTCACATCGCCCAGGGCATGCTCGATGCGCGCGGCAGGCCGAAGCCCTACTCGCAGCTGGCCGCCATCCAGATGGGATTCCTGAACCAGAGCGGCGTGCTGCAGTGGAAGGCGACCGAGAAGGCCGCGAACGGCGCCGATACCGGCTGCTTCGACGTCGACCTCGCGAAGTGGCCGGCCGCGGTCGACGACCTCTCGCGGCTCGTGTTCGGCATCAAGTCTCGCGGCGACCGCGCGCTTGCCGAGAAGACCCGCGACGAGTGGGTCACCGATGGCAGCGCCTGGGCAGGCTTGCGGGGCATCATCCAGGAGCGCTGGCTGCGCGCGCCGAAGGCTTCGTTCGTGTATTCGATCCAGCCCTGAGGTTGTCCGGTCCGCGGCAAGGGCCGCCCTGCCTGAAGGCCGCGCCTTCATCGCATCCTCGACCGACTCGCGATAGTCCGCCTCGGCGAGTTCCATCTCGCCCATGTCGATGTACGCGAGTGCCAGGTGGTTGTGCGACTTGGCATGCTTCGGGTCGATCGACACCGCCGCGCAGTCTTGCGTACGGATTCCGTATTTCCGTACGCCAGGACTCATAAGTGCTTGAAAAGATTGGCGCTCCCAGAGGGATTCGAACCCTCGTACCAGCCTTGAGAGGGCTGTGTCCTGGGCCTCTAGACGATGGGAGCGTGTGCCGGACCGGTTGGACTAACCGGGTCTCGAGGAAGCCCGGTATTATACCCGGCCGTTTTCCACGGTCCAGCAGAAGCTCCCCGACCTTGTTTTCGTTTACAAAATTATTCCGTTCGCGCGACGCCAAGTCGGCCGCCGCGACCTCCCCAGAGACCCCGCGCGGCCCGCCGCAGCCCCTGATCGTGCCGCGCGACCAGCACTCGATCTCGCGCGCCAACATCTCGCCCGCGCGCGCTCAAGGTCCTCTACAAGCTGAAGGACGAGGGCTACCAGGGCTTCCTGGTCGGCGGCGCCGTGCGCGACCTGCTGCTCGGACTGCAGCCCAAGGATTTCGACATCGCCACCGAGGCGCACCCGGAAGAGGTGCGCAAGATCTTCCGCAACTGCCGGCTGATCGGCCGCCGCTTCCACCTGGCGCACGTGCGCTTCGGCCACGAGATCATCGAGGTCGCCACGTTCCGGGCAGCGCACACCGAGATCGACGAGGACCACGGCGTCGACGAGGTCGAGCACCGCGTGCTCGACGAGCATGGCCGCATCCTGCGCGACAACCTCTACGGCACGATCGAGGAAGACGTCTGGCGCCGCGACTTCACCGCCAACGCGCTCTACTACAGCATCGAGGACTTCACGATCTGGGACTACGTCGGCGGCGTGGAGGACGCGCGCAACCGCGTGCTGCGCCTGATCGGCGACCCGGCGACGCGCTACCGCGAAGACCCGGTGCGCATGCTGCGGGCGGCGCGCTTCGCCGCCAAGCTCGACTTCACGCTGCATCCGGGCACCGAGGCGCCGATCGGCGAGCTGGCCAGCATGCTGGACCGCATGCCGCCGGCACGGCTGTTCGACGAGACCATGAAGCTGCTGCTGTCGGGCCACGCCGTCGCCTCGCTCGAATGGCTGATCCGCCTGGAGCTGCTGCCGCACCTGCTGCCGGACGTGGCGGACGCGCTCGAGGCCGCGCCCGAGTCGGCCGGCGCGCGGCTGCTGCAGCTCGGCCTGGCCGGCACCGACGACCGCATCCACGACGACAAGTCGGTCACGCCCACCTTCCTGTTCGCGGTGCTGCTGTGGCCGGCGATCCTGCACGCGCTCGGCACGCCCGACGGCCCGCTGCCGCAGGATCCGCAGGCGCTGCTCGACGCCAGCGACAAGGTGATCGCGCGCCAGCTCAAGCGCATCGCGCTGCCGAAGCGGTTCTCGCTGCCGATGCGCGAGCTGATCATGCTGCAGACCCGCTTCGAGCGCCGCTCGGGGCGCCGCGCGCTGCGACTGCTCGAGCATCCGCGCTTCCGCGCGGCCTACGACTTCCTGCTGCTGCGCGCCGAGGCGGGCGAGGTCGACATGCGAACTCGCCGACTGGTGGACCGACCTGCAGGACGCCTCCGACGAGGATCGCATCGCGATGGTCGAGAACCGGCCGGTGAGCGAGCAGGCGGCCGAGGCGCCGAAGAAGTCGTCGCGCCGCCGCCGTCGCCCGCGCCGCCGTCGCAGCACCACCGGTCCGGCCGCCGATTCGTGATGCCGGCCACGGCCGTCGCACCCGTCGCGACGTCGAGGCCGCGCTGGGTGCCGGCCTACGTCGCGCTCGGCAGCAACCTGGACGACCCCGCGCAGCAGGTGCGGCGCGCGTTGGCGGCGCTGGCGACGCTGCCGCACTGCCAGCTGGTGCTGCAGTCCTCGCTCTATCGCACGCGCCCGCTGGGCCCGGTCGAGCAACCCGATTTCGTCAACGCGGCGGCTGCGCTGCTCACGCAGCTCGACGCCCCGGCGCTGCTGCAGGCACTCAAGTCGCTGGAACAGTCGCTCGGCCGCGCGGCGCCGGTGGTGCGCTGGGGCCCGCGGCTGATCGACCTGGACCTGCTCGTGCACGGCAGCACGCGGCAGCAGGACGCCACCACTGACCGTGCCGCATCCCGGCATCGCCGAGCGGGCCTTCGTGCTGCTGCCGCTGGCCGAGATCTGCCCGTCGCTGGTCGTGCCGGGCGTCGGTCGCGTCAGCACCCTGCTGCAGCGCCTCGACACGCGTGACTGCGAGCGGCTCGCCGCATGAACCTGCCGCGGGACGAAGCCGCCGCTGGCGACCCGCCGGTCGTCCCCACGCCGCATCGCTACGTGGTGATCGAAGGTCCGATCGGTGTCGGCAAGACCAGCCTCGTGCGCCGCCTCGGCCGCAGCTTCGGCAGCGAGCTGGTGCTGGAGCAGGACGCCGAGAACCCGTTCCTCGAGCGCTTCTACCGCAACCCGCGCGCGGTCGCGTTCCAGACGCAGCTGCACTTCCTGTTCCAGCGCGCGCGCCAGCTGCAGGACCTGCGCCAGGCCGACCTGTTCGAGAAGGTGCGGGTCGCCGACTACATGCTGGACAAGGACCGGCTGTTTGCGCGGCTCACGCTCGACGACGAGGAGTTCGCGCTGTACGAGCAGGTGTACGAGCGGCTGGCGATCGACGCGCCGCAGCCCGACCTGGTCGTCTACCTGCAGGCCCCGGTCGACGTGCTGCTCGAGCGCATCGCGCGCCGCGGCATCGACTACGAGCAGCAGATCGACCGTCGCTACCTCGAGCGCCTGACCGACGCTTACGCCCGCTTCTTCCTCGAGTACGAGGCGGCGCCGCTGCTGATCGTGAACGCCGCCGAGATCGACCCGGTCGGCAACGACGACGACTACCAGGGCCTGCTGGGCGAGATCGTCAAGCCCCGCAAGGGACGCCATTACTTCAATCCGCTCAAGAGCTTGCTGTAGGCCTGCGGTCTGTCCGGCGTTGATGTTTCGGGGCCGCTGCCTCATCCTTGCGGCCTCGCGCGAGGCGGCTCCATGTACACCCAACTGCAACTGCGCGATTCGTCCCGTCCGCCCGTCAACGTGGCCTCGCTCGGCCGCATGAAGGAGCAGGGCGAGAAGATCGCCTGCATCACCTGCTACGACGCGAGCTACGCGGCGCTGGTCGATGCCGCCGACCTCGACGTCGTGCTGGTCGGCGACTCGCTCGGCATGGTCATCCAGGGCCACGACACCACCGTGCCGGTCACGCTCGACGACGTGATCTACCACTGCCGCGCCGTGTCCAAGGGCCTGTTCCGGCCGTTCCTGATGGCCGACATGCCCTTCATGACCTACACCTCGAAGGAGCAGGCGCTGAAGAACGCGGTGCGCCTGATGCAGGAAGGCGGCGCCAAGATGGTCAAGCTCGAAGGCGGCGCCGGGCAGGCGGAGATCGTCGAGTTCCTCGCCGGCCACGACATCGCGGTCTGCGCCCACCTCGGCCTGCGGCCGCAGTCGGTGCACAAGACCGGCGGCTTCCGCGTGCAGGGCCGCGAGGAAGCGGCGGCCGAGCAGATGCGCAGCGATGCCAAGCTGCTGCAGGATGCGGGCGCGGACGTCGTGCTGCTCGAGTGCATTCCCGTCGGCGCTCGGCCAGCAGATCACGCAGGAACTGCACGTGCCGGTGATCGGCATCGGCGCCGGCCCGGACACCGACGGCCAGATCCTCGTGCTCTACGACGTGCTCGACATCACGCCGGGGCGCAAGCCGCGCTTCGTGCAGAACTTCCAGCAGGGGCGCGACAGCCCGCTCGCGGCGCTGCGGGCGTTACGGCGAGGCGGTCAAGAGCACGGGCGTACCCGGCGCCCGAGCACTGTTTCTGACGCCGCACTGACGCGCGAGGTCCGGCAGCGATGCAAACGATCACGCGGATCGCGGACCTGCGCGAAACCGTCACGCGCTGGCGGCTCGCGCGCGAGAGCATCGCGTTCGTGCCGACCATGGGCAACCTGCACATGGGCCACGCCAGCCTGATGGCGGCGGCGCACCTGCACGGCCGACGCGTGATCTCCAGCATCTTCGTCAACCCGATGCAGTTCGGGCCGAGCGAGGATTTCAGCGCCTATCCGCGCACGCCCGGCGACGACGCCAGCTGCTCGACGAGTACGGCGTCGACGCGCTGTTTCACCCGACGGTCGAGGAGATGTACCCGGACGGCAGCGTCGGCAGCACCGTGGTCGACGTGCCCGGCCTCACCGACATCCTCTGCGGCGCTTCCGTCCCGGGCATTTCCAGGGCGTGGCGACCGTCGTCGTCAAGCTGCTGAGCCTCGTGCAGCCGGACGTCGCGATCTTCGGCGAGAAGGATTTCCAGCAGCTCACCGTGATCCGGCGCGTGGTCGCAGGACCTGAACCTGCCGGTGCAGGATCGTCGGTGCGCCGACCGTGCGCGCCGAGGACGGCCTCGCGCTGAGTTCGCGCAACCGCTACCTGTCGCCGGCCGAGCGCGCGACGCGCGCCGGCGATCTATCGCGCGCTCGATCGTGGCGCGGCGCCGGCTCGAGTCGGGCGACGTCGATTACGCCGCGATCGAAGCGGCAGGGCTCGCAGTCGATCGCGCAGGCGGGCATCCAGCCCGACTATTTCGAGGTGCGCACGCGCGGCGCGTCTCGCGCGGCCCACGCCGCCGACGTGGAGCTGGTGGTGCTGGCCGCCGGCCGTCTCGGCAAGGCGCGGCTGATCGACAACCTGCAGTGTCAGGCGCCGCGGGCTGCTGCGAGCCGTGAGCGGGCCGCGAAGCGCCCTCACTGCACGCTGCTCCGCCTCCAGCGCCCACGCACGTGCTCGCGCACGAGCGCGCTCGGATCCTCGCGCGGACTGCAGCGCCGCGAGCACCGCCGGCGGTGCGCGGCGCATTGCCCAGCGCCACCGCGACGTTGCGCAGCCAGCGCTCGTAGCCGATGCGGCGGATCGCGCTGCCTTCGGTGCGGCGCAGGAATTCGTCCTCGCTCCAGCGCGAACAGCTCGACCAGGCCGCGGCGCGTCGAGCCCGTGGCGCACGCGGAAATCCGGCTCGGCCGCTGAGCCTGGCATAGCGGTTCCACGGGCAGCACGAGCTGGCAGTCGTCGCAGCCGTAGATGCGATTGCCGAGCGCCGCGCGGAATTCCTCCGGGATCGGGCCGTGCGTGCTCGATCGTCAGGTAGGAGATGCAGCGCCGCGCGTCGAGTTCGTACGGCGCGACGATCGCCTGCGTCGGGCAGACGTCGATGCAGGCCGTGCAGCTGCCGCAGTGTGCAGCTCACCGGCGCGTCGAGCGGCAGCGGCAGGTCGGTGTAGATCTCGCCCAGGAAGAACCACGAGCCGTCGTGCCGGTCGAGCAGGTTGGTGTGCTTGCCGATCCAGCCGAGTCCCGGCATCGCGCGCCAGCGCCTTCTCCAGCACGGGCGCGCTGTCGGTGAACGCGCGATAACCCGCCGCGCCCGCCGCGGCGGCAACGCGGTCGGCCAGCCGCGCGAGGCGCTGCCGCAGCACGCTTGTGGTAGTCGCGGCCGAGCGCGTAGCGCGACACGTAGCCGAGCAGCGGGTCGTGCAGCACCGCGTCGGCATCGGCGCCGGCGTCGACCTGGTAGTCCATGCGCGCGCTGATCACGCGCAGCGTGCCGGGCACGAGTTCCGCCGGGCCGCGTGCGGCGCGTGCCGTGCCGCGCCATGTACTCCATCGTGCCGTGCCGGCCCTGGTCGAGCCAGGCCGTCAAGCAGCGGCCTCGTCCCGCGCCAGGTCGACGCCCGCGACACCGACCTGCTGGAAGCCGAGTTCGCGGCCCCACTGCTTGATCGATCGTGCGAGGTGTTCGGCTTGCATGGACTCGGCCGGGCCGGCTGGGTGGGCGGCCAGTATAATGACGCGCATGCAGCCGATCCCCGCCGGGGTCTACTCCGCCGCGCAGGTGCGCGAGCTCGACCGCCGCGCCATCGAGCGCTGCGGCGTGCCGGGCTACGAACTGATG
This sequence comes from uncultured Gammaproteobacteria bacterium, assembly GCA_963744735.1. GTDB lineage: Bacteria > Pseudomonadota > Gammaproteobacteria > Steroidobacterales > Steroidobacteraceae > RPQJ01. The sequence goes on along the minus strand of CAVUVH010000005.1, from coordinate 79,267 downwards.
ACGCGCGCCGGCCATGCCACGCTGAATGCCCTGCGCCAGCGCTGGCCGGAGGCCCGTTCGCTGCTGCGTCTGCTGCGGTCCCGGCAACAACGGCGGCGACGGTTACGTGCTCGCGCGCATCGCGCGTGCGCAGGGCCTCACGGCGCATGTCGTGGCGCTGGCCGATCCCGCACGCCTGCGGCGGCGATGCGCGCCGCGCGCACGACGACTTCGTCGCGGCCGGCGGCACGGCGCTGCCGTTCGCGCCGCGAGGCCATGGCCGCAGGCGAGGTGATCGTCGACGCGCTGTTCGGCACCGGCCTCGCGCGCGCGGTCGACGGGCCTGCGGCGGCCTGCATCGATGCGATCAACGCCGCGGGGCGACCGGTCGTGGCGGTCGACATCCCGTCCGGCCTGCAGGCCGACAGCGGCCAGGTGCTCGGGCGCGCGGTGCGCGCCGACGCTCACCGTCACCTTCATCGGGCGCAAGCTCGGCTGCTACGTGGGCGCCGGCCCGGATCATGCCGGCCGCGTCGTGTTCGATGTCGCTCGAGGTGCCGCGCGTCGTCTACGAGGGCCTCGTGCCGCTCGCGCGCCGCCTGGACGAGTCGGTGGTCGCGCAGGCCCTGCCGCCGCGGGCGCGCACGGCGCACAAGGGATCGAACGGCCACGTGCTGGTGATCGGCGGCGCGCCGGGCATGGGCGGTGCCGTGCGCCTGGCGGGCGAGGCGGCGTTGCGCGCGGGCGCGGGCCTGGTCACCGTCGCCGCGCATCCGCACAGTCTCGGCGGCGCTGGCGGCGCGTCCCGAACTGATGTCGCTGGCGCTGGACTCGGCCCGCGATCTCGGTCGCGATGCTCGAGCGTGCCACCGTCGTCGCGCTGGGGCCCGGGCCTCGGGCAGTCGTCGTGGGCGGTGGAGATCTTCGACACGGTGCTGGCCGCCGGCAAGCCGCTGGTGCTCGATGCCGATGCGCTGAACCTGCTGGCGCGGCAGCCGCAGCGGCGCGCGCCGACTGGGTGCTGACGCCGCACCCGGGCGAGGCGGCGCGCCTGCTCGGCTGTCCACGGCCGCGGTGCAGGCCGACCGGCTCGCGGCCGTTGCGCAATTGCAGGCCCGCTACGGCGGCACCGTCGTGCTGAAGGGCGCGGGGACGCTGATCGTGCAGCGGCGGACGACGGCCCCTGGCTCTGCGATCGCGGCAATCCCGGCATGGCCGTGGCGGGCATGGGCGACGTGCTGACCGGCGTGATCGCCGGCATCGCCGCGCAGTGCGGCGACCTTGCGCTCGCGGCGCGGGCAGGCGTGTTCGTGCACGCGGATGCCGGCGACCGCGATGCCGCGCGTGCCGGCGAGCGCGGCATGCTCGCCAGCGACGTCATCGCCGGGCTGCGCGACTGCGTGAATCCGCGGTGACGGCCATCGAACTCACCGCGACCGGCGCCGACGAGATGCGCGCCGTCGGCGCGCGCCTGGCGCGGCGCTCATGGCCGCACCGCGTGACGAGTCGCTGCTGCTGACCTTGTCGGGTGACCTGGGCGCGGGCAAGACCACGCTCGTGGGCGGGCTGCTCGCGGCCATGGGGCACGCGGGACCGGTGCGCAGTCCCACCTACACGCTGATCGAACCGTATCGGCTGCAGGCAGCGCGACGTCCTGCACTGCGATCTCTATCGGCTGCGGCATCCCGACGAACTCGACGACCTGGGGCTGCGCGACCTGCAGACGCCCGGCGTCGGTGCTGCTGGTCGAATGGCCGGAAAAGGCGGCCGGGCGGCTCGGACCGGCCGACCTCGAACTGACGCTGGCCTACGCGACGCCGACGCGCGCAGGTTGCGCATTGCCGCGCCCGGGACAGCGGCCGGCCGGGCGCTCCTGGCCATGTTTGCCGGCTGAATCTCGCGCATCACTTTTCCAGCCGACCAGTCATCTCCGCCTGCTGATTCGGGCGCTACCTGATGAAGCACTACGTATCTCCATCATTTCATTGAATTATCTGCCTGCGACGCGGTAGATTACGCGCCATGCTGACGCTGGCCCGACGACCGACCCTGCTGCGCCTGGCCAGTCTGGCGTGTCTGGCCCTGTGGCTCGCGTGGCTGCCGGCCGCTTGCCTGGGCGGCCCAGGTCCGCGACGTGCGGCTGTGGTCCGGTCCCGAAGGCACGCGCCTCGTGGTCGAACTGACCGCGCCGGTCGAGTACGACGTGTTTGCGCTCGACAACCCGGACCGCATCGTCGTCGACCTCGCCAACACCACGCTGCCCGCGAGCGAAGTGCTGCCGTCCGGCCAGGGCCCGGTGAAGTCGCTGCGCTCGGGCCCGCAGAGCGGGCGCGGCCTGCGCTTCGTGCTCGACCTCGACCGGCCCGCAGAAGCCGCGCAGCTTCATGGTCGGACCGGAGGGCGATGCAGGACACCGGCTGGTGGTCGAATTGCCTGGCAAGCCGGTCGCCGTCGCCCCGGCGGCGAGCGGTGGCGCGAGCGTCGCGGCCGCCCCCGGCGCAGCGTCGCCGTCCGGCAACGAGGTGCTGGCGATGGCGGCCGACGTGGCGCGCGCCGGCGCCGAAACGCCGGCGACGCCCGCGCTGAATGAACCCCCGTTGCCGCCGGTCAAGTCGGTCAGCAGTCGCGCAAGGGCCGTGACCTCGTGATCGCGATCGATGCCGGCCACGGCGGCCAGGATCCCGGCGCGCTCGGTCGCGGCGGCACGCGCGAAAAAGACATCACGCTCGCGATCGCGCGCAAGCTCGCCGCCGCTGATCAACGCGGAAGAGGGCATGCGCGCGGTGCTGATCCGCGACGGCGACTACTTCATCACCCTGGGCGCGCGCACGCGCAAGGCGCGGCAGCTCGGCGCCGACATGTTCGTCTCCGTGCATGCCGATTCGGTGCTGAACCGCGAGGTCAACGGCTCGTCGGTGTACGTGCTGTCGCTGCGCGGCGCGAGCGACGAGGCCGCCAAGTGGCTGGCCGAATCGGAAAACGCCGCCGACCTGAAGGGCGGCGTCTCGCTCGACGAGAGCAGCGACGTGCTCGCCTCGGTGCTGCTCGACGTGACGCAGAAGGAATCGATCAGCGACAGCGTCGAGGCCGCGGAAAGCGTGCTGGCGGCGCTGCGCGGCGTGGGCGACGTGCACCGGCCGCGCGTGCAGCACGCCGGGTTCATCGTGCTGAAGTCGCCGGACATCCCGTCGATGCTGGTCGAGACGGCGTTCATCTCCAATCGCGACCGACGAGCGGCGGCTGCGCGATCCGGATCACCAGCAGCGCATCGCCGCGGCGATCCGCATGGGCGTGCGCAACTACTGGTACGACAACCCGCCGCCGGGCTCGAAGCTGGCGGCGATCGTCGCGGCCCGCCGCGGCGGCAGCGTCGAAACCGCCTCCACCGTCGCCGAGCGCTGACTCGCTGCCGCTTTGCTATCCTCGCGCACCCGGCGCGAGGCGCCGTCACTGCCTGGCCCTGCATGCCCATCCGGGTCCTGCCCGAGCAACTCGTCCACCAGATCGCCGCCGGCGAGGTGGTCGAGCGCCCGGCTTCCGTGATCAAGGAACTGGTCGAGAACAGCCTCGACGCGGGCGCGACGGCGATCGACATCGAGGTGGAGCAGGGTGGCGCCGAACTCTGCCGCGTGCGCGACGACGGCGCCGGCATCGCGGCCGGACGAACTGCTGCTGGCACTCGCCCGGCACGCCACCAGCAAGATCGGCAGCATCGACGACCTCGAGTCCGTGCGCACGCTGGGGTTCCGCGGCGAGGCGCTGCCGAGCATCGCCTCGGTCTCGCGCATGCGGATGATCTCGCGCCCGCGCGACGCGGCCGCGGCGGCGATGGTCGCGTCGGTCGATGGCGACCTGTCCGGGCCGGTGCCGCACCCGCACCCGCCGGGCACGACCGTCGAGGTGCGTGACCTGTTCTTCAACGTGCCGGCGCGGCGCAAGTTCCTGCGCGCCGAGCGCACCGAGCTGTCGCAGATCGAGCGGCTGGTCGAGCGCCTGGCGCTGAGCCGCTTCGACGTCGCCTTCCGCCTCGCCTCGGCGCGCAAGGTGCTGGCGGATCATCCGCCGGCGCGCGACGAGCGCGCCCGCGACGCGCGGGTGGCGGCGATGCTCGGCGACGACTTCATCGCCAACGCCATGAAGCTCGACCACGAGTCGTCGGGCCTGCGCCTGCAGGGCTGGTTCTGCCTGCCGACCTACGCCCGCAGCCAGGCCGACCAGCAGCACTTCTTCCTCAACGGCCGGCCGCTGCGCGACAAGCTGGTGGCGAGCGCGGTGCGGCTCGCCTATCGCGACGTGCTGTTCCACGGCCGTCATCCCGCGTACGTGCTGTACCTCGAGATGGACCCGGCCCGCGTCGACGTCAACGCGCACCCGCAGAAGCTCGAGGTGCGCTTCCGCGAGCCGGGCCTCGTGCACGATTTCCTCTTCCGCACGCTCGAGCGCGCGCTGGCCGAGACCCGGCCGACGCAGGCCGCTGCCGCCGCGATCCCGGCGGCGCGCGCGGACTGGTCGCTTGCCCGGCACCGCCGCGCTCGACTGGACCCGGGCGCGCGACGACGCGCCGCCGGCGGGTGCGGGAGGGCTGGTTGCGGCCACCGACCTGTACGCGGTGCTCGACCAGGCGCGCGCAGGCGCGGCGGGTGCCGTGCCCGACGCTGGCAGCACCGTGGAGCACCCGCTGGGCTATGCCATCGCGCAACTGCACGGGGTGTACATCCTGGCGCAGGCGCAGGGCGGCCTGGTGCTGGTCGACATGCACGCGGCACACGAGCGCACGACCTACGAGCGCCTCAAGGCCGCGCTGCAGGCCGAGTCGCTGCCGGCGCAGCCGCTGCTGGTGCCGGTGGTGGTCAACGTATCGCTGGCCGACGCCGAGGCGGCCGAGACGCATGCGGAACTGTTCGCGCGCCTGGGGCTCGAACTCGGGCGCTCAGGCCCTGCACAGTTGCTGCTGCGGTCCACGCCGGCCCTGCTGCCGAACCTCGATCCGGCGACCCTGCTCAAGGACATGCTGGCCGACCTGCGCGAGCAGGGGCCCGCGGTTGCGAGTGCGGCGTTCGACCGCGCGCTGGGCACGATGGCCTGTCACCAGGCCGTGCGCGCCAACCGCCGGCTGACCTTGCCTGAGATGAATGCGCTGCTGCGCGAGATGGAGCACACCGTGCGCAGCGACCAGTGCGTCCACGGCCGCCCGACCTGGTCGTTCGTCAGCATGGATGACCTCGACCGGCTGTTCCTGAGGGGCCGATGAGCGACACGCCAGATCGCGTGCCAGCTCAAGGGCCAGGCCACGGGCCAGACGAGGGTCCAGACAGCGCGCTGCCGGATGCCGTCTGCCTGATGGGGCCGACCTGCACCGGCAAGACCGCGCTCGCGCTGGCGCTGGCCAGGCGCTTCCCGCTCGAGATCGTCAGCGTCGACTCGGCGCTGGTCTACCGCGGCATGGACATCGGCACCTCCAAGCCCAGCCTCGCCGAGCGGGCCGGCGTGCCGCATCACCTGATCGACGTCTGCGACCCGTCCGAGCCGTATTCTGCCGGCCGCTTCCAGCGCGACGCGCTGGCCTGCATCGAGGCCATCCGCGCGCGCGGCAAGGTTCCGCTGCTGGTCGGCGGCACGATGCTGTATTTCCGCTCGCTGACGCACGGCCTGGCACCGCTGCCCGAGGCGGATCCGCACGTGCGGTCCAGCCTCGACTCGCTGGCGCAGGCGTCGGGCTGGCCGGCGCTGCATGCCGAACTCGCGCAGCACGATCCCGTGGCAGCGAGCCGCATCCAGCCGCTGGATGCGCAGCGGATCCAGCGCGCGCTGGAGGTGCTGCAGTTGACGGGGCAGCGCATGTCGGACCTGCAGCAGCAGTCCGAGCCGCCTCCCGTCCGGCTGGCCCGGTTCGCCTTGCTGCCCGTGCCGCGACGCCGAGCTCTATGAGCGCATCAACGCGCGCTTCGGGCAGATGCTGGAGGCGGGCCTGCTGGAGGAAGTGCGGCGACTGCGCGAGCGGGGCGACCTCGACCCGGACCTGCCCAGCATCCGGGCCGTGGGCTACCGCCAGCTCTGGCAGCACCTGGCCGGGGAATGCACCCTGGAGCAGGCGGCCGACGCCGCCCGCCAGGCCACCCGCAACCTGGCCAAGCGCCAGCTGACCTGGCTGCGGGCCGATCCGGGCGTGGCCTGGCTGTCGTCGCTTGAAGAACGTGAACTAGCCCCGATATCGGCTGCACTGGCGAGTGCCGCCGGAAAAATCGCTGCGAAAACCCTGTGCTAGACTGACTTCGTTCCTGCCGGGCCCGGGTCTGCGTGACCCGGCCATTTCACGGAAGAAGCTGGCTGGAACGCACGGCACCCGAGAAAAAAAGGAGACAATTACAATGGCCAAGGGCCAGTCCCTGCAGGATCCTTTCCTGAACGCTCTGCGCAAGGAGCGTATTCCCGTATCCATCTATCTGGTCAACGGCATCAAGCTGCAGGGCCAGATCGATTCGTTCGACCAGTTCGTGGTCCTGCTCCGCAACAGCGTGAGCCAGATGGTCTACAAGCACGCCATCTCGACCGTCGTTCCGGCGCGCAACGTGCGCCTGCCTGCCGGCGAAGACGACCTGCCGCCGCTGGAGGACGCCCCGGCCGGCTGAACAGCTGGCAAGGGCACGGGCATTGTTCGAAAGGCCGGGTAGCGGCGAACGCGCCATTCTCGTCTGCGTGGGGCTGGGCCGGGCCCCGGATCCCGATCGCGTGGAAGAATTCACCGCGCTCGCGCGCTCGGCGGGAGCGCAGGTGCTCGAAGTGCTGGCGCCGACGCGCAAGTCGGCCGATCCCCGCTTCCTGATCGGCTCCGGCAAGGTGCAGGAGCTGCGCGAGCGCATCGTCGCACTCGGTGCCGACCTCGTCGTCATCGACGGTACCCTGAGCCCGAGCCAGGAACGCAACCTCGAGAAAGAACTGCAATGCCGCGTGCTCGATCGCAGCGGCCTGATCCTCGACATCTTCGCCCAGCGCGCCCGCACCTTCGAAGGCAAGCTGCAGGTGGAGCTCGCGCAGCTGCAGCACATGTCCACGCGCCTCGTGCGCGGCTGGACCCACCTCGAGCGCCAGCGCGGCGGCGGCATCGGCCTGCGCGGCCCGGGCGAAACCCAGCTCGAGACCGATCGCCGGCTGATCGGCAAGCGCATCAAGACCCTGAACGACCGCATCGACAAGGTGCTGTCGCAGCGCGAGACCACGCGCCAGGAACGCAAGCGCGCCGAGGTGCCGACGATCGCGCTGGTCGGCTACACCAATGCCGGCAAGTCGACGCTGTTCAACCGGCTGACCCACGCCGACGCCTACGCGGCCGACCAGTTGTTCGCCACGCTCGATCCCACGGTGCGGCGCCTGCACCTGGCCCCGGGACTGGAGACGGCGCTTGCCGACACCGTCGGGTTCGTGCGCGACCTGCCGCACGAACTGGTGGCCGCGTTCCGCTCGACGCTGCAGGAAGCGCGCGAGGCCGACCTGCTGCTGCACGTCATCGACGCCGCCGACCCGGAGCGCAACGACCGCATCGCGCAGGTCAACGAGGTGCTGGAGTCGATCGGCGCCGCGGCCGTGCCGCAGATCGCGGTCTACAACAAGATCGACCGCACCGGCGAAGCGCCGCGCGTGGAGACGGGCGAGGACGGGCGCATCGACCGGGTCTGGCTCTCGGCCCACAGCGGCGCCGGCACGGACCTGCTGCTCACCGCGCTGCACCAGCGCCTGGGTGCCGACCTGTGCCACTGCGTGCTGCGGATTCCGCCGCAGGCTGGCCGGGCGCGGGCCCGGCTGTTCGCTGCCGGTGCCGTCATCGCCCAGCGCAACCTCGACGACGGGGTGCTCGAGATCGAGGTCAGCCTGCGCCGCCAGGACCTGGAACGAATCTGCCGCGATGACGGACTCGAACTGCCGACGGCAAACGCGCCTTGTGCCGACGGGGAGCGGTTCCTACAATCGACCGACTCTGTGGCGACCCGGGGCGCGGCGTGACCGCCGACGACCTTGCCCGACGCCTGGAAATCGCCCCTAACTCTCTGAATTCATAAGCATCCGGAGCACTCGCACCCATGGCCTGGAACGACCCGGGCAGGAATCGCAATCCCTGGGGCAACCGCCCCGACAAGGGAGCGGCCGACCTCGACGAGGCCCTGCGCAACCTGCAACGCAAGCTTTCCCAGATTTTCGGCGGCAACGGCGGCGGTGGCGACGATGGTGGCCGTGACGGCGGCCGGGGCGCGGGCCCGGGCGGCAACGCGGCGCTGCGCGGCTTCGGCTTCGGCACCGTGGCGCTGGTGCTGCTCGGCGTCTGGGCGCTGACCGGCTTCTACAAGGTCGACGCGGCCGAGCGCGGCATCGTCACCCGTTTCGGCCAGTATGTCTCGACCACCGAGCCTGGCCTGCGCTGGCACGTGCCGTGGCCGATCGAAGCCCGGCAGATCATCAACGTCGAGACGATCGAGGGCGTCAGCGACCAGACGCGAATGCTGACCGCAGACGAAAACCTGGTCGACATCAACATCGCGATCCAGTACCGCCGCGCCGAGCCGTTCGCCTACGCGTTCAACGTGCGCGATCCCGACCAGACGCTGAAGGAAGTGGCCGAGAGCGCCATCCGCGAGATCGTCGGCCGCAGCCGTCTCGACTTCGTGCTCGAGGAGGGGCGCCAGGAGATCACGGCCAAGACCAAGGAGTTGATCCAGCGCACGCTCGATAGCTACAAGACCGGCATCGAGGTGACCTCTGTCAACCTGCAGGGTGTCAGCGTGCCGGAGCAGGTGCAGAGTTCGCAGCGCGATGCGATCAAGGCACGCGAGGACCGCGAGCGGCTGGCGCTCGAGGCGCAGGCCTACGCCAACGACATCCTGCCGAAGGCCAAGGGTTCGGCCGCGCGCCAGACCGAGGATGCGATCGCCTACCGCGCGCGCATCGTCGCCGACGCGCAGGGCGAGGCGGCGCGCTTCACCAAGCTGCTGGCCGCCTACGAGCGCGCGCCAGGCGTGACGCGCCAGCGCCTCTACTACGAGACGATCGAGTCGGTGCTCGGCAACACCAACAAGGTGCTGGTCGACACCAAGGGCACCGGCAACATGCTGTACCTGCCGCTCGACAAGATGATGGAAGGCCGCGCGCGCACGCTGACGCTCGACGAGCAGCGGCAGATCCCGGCCACGGTGCAGCCGAAGAGCGAACCGGCAGCCGCAGAGGAGCCCGCCGCCACGGTCGATGCGCGGCGCGAACGGGGGACCCGCTGATGAACAACAAGAGTTACCTGCCGCTGCTGATCCTGGGCGCCGCGGCGATGCTGCTGTCGATGGCCGCGTTTACCGTGCGCGAGACCGAACTGGCGATGAAGTTGCGTTTCGGCGAGATCGTCCGCTACGACTACGAGCCGGGCCTGCACTTCCTCACGCCGTTCATCAACAACGTGATCAAGTTCGACCGCCGCATCCTCACCGAGGACTACCCGGCGGAACAGTTCCTGACCAGCGAAGGCAAGATCCTGCGCATCAACTTCTTCGTCAAGTGGCGCATCAGCGACGTCTCGCGCTTCTACCAGTCGACCTCCGGCGGCAGCGAGGAAGTGGCCAACCGCCGCCTCGGCGAAATCGTCAAGGACGGCATCAAGAGCGTCATCGCGCGGCGCACCATCCAGCAGGTCGTCGCGGCGGACCGCAGCGAGTTCCTGGGCGAGGTGCTGAAGATCGCCGGCAGCAACGTCAACAACCTCGGCATCACGCTGGTGGACGTGCGGGTGAAGAGCATCGAGCTGCCGGAAGAAGTCAGCGAGTCGGTGTTCAACCGCATGCGGCAGGACTTCGCGCGCCAGGCGACGCAGCTGCGCGCAGAGGGTTCGGCCGTGTCGGAGCGCACGCGCGCCGAGGCCGACCGCCAGCGCACCGAGATCCTGGCCGAGGCGTACCGCCAGGCGGAGATCACCCGCGGCGAGGGCGACGCGGCCGCGGCCGACATCTATTCGGAGGCGTTCGGGCGCAATGCCGAGTTCTTCGCTTTCTACCGCAGCATGCAGGCATTCCGCCGCTCGCTGGGCAAGCAGGGCGACGTGCTGGTGATGGCGCCCGAGGGCGAGTTCTTCAAGTACTTCAACGAGTCCGGACGCTGAGCGCGGCGCCCGCGCGCCGCGACCGGAAACCGTCATGGACTGGCAGGACCTCTGGGCTGCGCTTGCGCTCTACCTGGTGCTGGAGGGCGTGCTGCCGTTCGTCAATCCGGCCGGCGCCAAGCGCGCCTTCCAGTCCATGTCGCAGCTGGATGACCGCCTGTTGCGCCGGATCGGCCTCGGCAGCATGATTGCAGGTTGCGTCATGCTCTTCCTGGTGCGCGGCGGCGCCTGAACCGCCCGCGCCCATTCCCTAATCCCTAATCCCTATTCCGTATCCGTTATGGCCAAGAATCTCGTCGTCATCGGTGCCCAGTGGGGCGACGAAGGCAAGGGCAAGATCGTCGACCTGCTGACCGAGAGGGTCGGCGCCGTCGCGCGCTTCCAGGGCGGCCACAATGCCGGGCACACGCTCGTCATCGATGGCGCCAAGACTGTCCTGTCGCTGATCCCGTCCGGCATCCTGCACCCCGGCGTGCAGTGCCTGATCGGCAACGGCGTGGTGATCTCGCTGGAGGCGCTGTTCCGCGAGGCCGACACGCTCGTGCAGCGCGGCATCCCGGTGTACGAGCGCCTGCGCATCAGCCCCAACTGCGCGCTGATCCTGCCCTCGCACATCGCGCTCGACCGCGCGCGCGAGCGCGCCAAGGGCGTCAATGCCATCGGCACCACGGGGCGCGGCATCGGCCCCGCGTACGAGGACAAGGTGGCGCGCCGCGCCGTGCGCCTGACCGACCTGCTGCAGCGGGAAACGCTCGCCGCGCGCCTGGGCGAGGTGCTCGACTTCCACAACTTCGTGCTGAGCCGCTACTTCAGCGCCGAGACGGTGGACTTCCAGCGCACGCTCGACGAGCTCGTGGCGCAGGCCGAGCGCGTGGCGCCGCTGATCGCGGACGTCAGCCTGCTGCTCAAGGCCGAGATGAAGCGCGGCGCCAACGTCATGTTCGAAGGCGCGCAGGGCGCGATGCTCGACGTGGACATCGGCACCTACCCGTTCGTCACCTCCTCGAACACGATCGCGGGCGAAGCGGCCGTGGGCACCGGCCTCGGGCCGCGCGACATCCATGCCGTGCTCGGCATCGTCAAGGCCTACACCACGCGCGTCGGCGCGGGGCCGTTCCCGACCGAGCTGTTCGACGTCACCGGCGAGCACCTGTCGCGCGTCGGCCACGAATTCGGGGCAGTGACCGGGCGGGCACGCCGCTGCGGCTGGTTCGACGCGATCGCGCTGCGGCGAGCGGTCATGCACAACAGCATCTCGAGCCTGGGCGTGACCAAGCTCGACGTGCTCGACGGCCTCGACACTCTGCGGATCTGCACCGGCTACCGCATCGACGGCGAGGTCCGCGACGAGCTGCCGCTGCTGCCGCACCGGTTCTGCGAGTGCGAACCGGTGTACGAGGAGCACGCCGGCTGGACCGAGCCCACGCACGGCATCACCGATTTCACCAAGCTGCCGGCCAACGCGCGCCGGTACCTCGCGCGCATGGAAGAGCTGGCCGGCGTGCCGATCGACATCGTCTCCACCGGCCCCGACCGCACCGAGACCATCATCCTGCGGCATCCCTACGATTGAAGAAGGGAATAGGGACTAGGGATTAGTGATTAGTGACGAGTCCCGCGGCGCGGTGCACGCTCATAGGATCGAACTGGCATCGCTGTTTTCCGGCCGTTCCGCCTGCTCATAACCTGCAGCTCACCACCATTCTATTCCCTAGTCCCTATCCCCTAATCCCTTCCCATCATGAAGCCATACGAATCCCCCTGGATGGACGACGACCTGCGCATGCTGCGCGAGGCGATCGCACGCTTTGTCGAGACCGAGATGGCGCCGCACGACGCGCGCTGGCGCAAGCAGAAGGCCGTCGACAAGGAACTCTGGCGCAAGATCGGCGAGGCCGGGTTCCTGCTGCTCGACGTGCCGGCCGAGTACGGCGGCGGCGGCGGCGATTTCCGCCACGAGTCGGTGCTGTACGAGGAAACCAACCGGCGCGGGCTGTCGGGTTTCGGCCAGGGCGTGCACAGCATCGCCGCGCATTACGTGCTCAATTACGGCACCGAGGCGCAGAAGCAGCGCTGGCTGCCGCGCATGGCGCGCGGCGAGCTGATCGGCGCGATCGCCATGACGGAGCCGGGCGCGGGCTCCGACCTCAAGGGCATCCGCACCCGCGCGGTGCGCGATGGCGACCACTACGTCGTCAACGGCTCCAAGATCTTCATCACCAACGGCGGCCAGGCCGAGATCCTGATGCTGGTGGTGCGCACCGACCCCAATGACCGCAGCCGCGGGCTGTCGATCCTGATGGTCGAGACGACCGACCTGCCCGGTTACAGGGTCGGCCGGGTGCTCGACAAGATGGGGCTCGACGCGCAGGACACGGCCGAGCTGTTCTTCGAGGATGTGCGCGTGCCGGTCGACTGCCTGCTGCAGGCGGAAGGCAAGGGCATGCACATGCTGATGGGCGACCTGCCGTACGAGCGGCTGCTGATCGCGCTGTGCGGCGTGGCGGCGATGGAAGGCGCGGTCGAGGAGACCATCCGGTACGTCAACGAGCGCAAGATCTTCGGCCACCCGGTGGCATCGTTCCAGAACACGAAGTTCAAGCTGGCCGAGTGCGTGACGCACACGCGCGTGGCCCGTGTCTTCGTCGACCGCTGCGTCGAGCTGCTGGTCCGGGGCGAGCTCGACACCGAGACCGCGGCGATGGCCAAGTGGTGGGTCACCGACATGCAGCAGAAGGTGATCGACGAGTGCCAGCAGCTCTTTGGCGGCTATGGCTACATGAACGAATACCTCGTCTGCCGCATGTTCGCGGACTCCCGCGTGCAGCGCATCTACGGCGGCACCAACGAGGTCATGAAGGAACTGATCTCCCGCGCCCTCTGACGCTCCAGCTGCGCCAGCTCCGTTCCGACCGGGCTGAGGTGCGATGAGATGAGTTCGATGACGGAACGCTGGTTCGAATCGGCCGACGGACTGCGCCTGCATTACCGCGACTACGCGGCGGCGGAGCCGGGCGCGCTGCCGGTGCTTTGCCTGCCGGGGCTGACGCGAAATTCGCGCGATTTCGAGCACGTGGCGCTGCGGCTGCGCGCGCAGCGGCGGGTGCTGTGCGCGGACCTGCGCGGGCGCGGCAAGTCGCAGCACGATCCTGTCTGGCAGAACTACCACCCCGGTACCTACCTGGGCGACATCGCCCGGCTGCTGGCCGACGCGGGCATCGAGCGCTGCGTGTACCTCGGCACCTCGCTCGGCGGCATCCTCACCATGCTCACCGCGGCAACGCAGCCGGGCAGGGTCGCGGCCGCGATCCTGAACGACGTCGGCCCGGAGGTCGATCCGGTCGGACTGGCCCGGATTGCGTCCTATGTCGGGCGCTTTCCGCCGGCCAGGAACTGGGACGAGGCCGTGACGCTGGTGCGTGCGACCTATGAGCCGACGCTGCCCGGGCTGAGCGCGGAACAGTGGGCGGATTTCACCCGCCGCGCAGCTACAGCGACGTCGACGGCGTGCCGCGCCTCGACATGGACCCCAACATCGGCGAGGCCGTGCGCGCGGCGCCGGCCGCGGCGGCACCCGACCTGTGGCCGGTGTTTGCGGCGCTCAAGCCGGTGCCGACGCTGGTGCTGCGCGGGGCCACCTCGGACATCCTTTCCACTGCGACCTTCGAGCGCATGCAGCGCGAAAAGCCGGACCTCGTCCGGGCCGAGGTGCCGGACCGCGGCCACGTGCCGCTGCTGGACGAGCCAGCCGCCGTCGCCGCCATCGACGCCTTCCTCGCCACCGTCCCCTGAACAGGGACGCTACCCTTTTCCACTGACTGTCCCCGGTCCCCGGCTGGCGTCATAATGGTGCGCTGCAATACGCCACCCTGCAGCCGGACACCACCATGACCGACCGCATCGAAAAATTTGGCCTGCGCGTTGCGCCGGCCCTGCACGATTTCATCGAACGCGAGGCGCTGCCCGCCACCGGCGTGGATTCCGACACGTTCTGGCAGGGCCTCGCGCAGCTCGTGCACGACTTCGGGCCGCGCAATCGCGAACTGCTCGCAAAGCGCGATGCGCTGCAGTCGCGGATCGACGCCTGGCATCGCGCCAATCCCGCGCTGCCGATCGACGCGGCGGCCTACAAGGCGTTCCTGGCGGAAATCGGCTACCTCGTGCCCGCGGGCCCGGATTTCAGCATCGACACGGCCAACGTCGATCCCGAGATCGCCAGCATGCCGGGGCCGCAGCTGGTCGTGCCGGTGATGAACGCGCGCTATGCGCTCAACGCCGCCAACGCGCGCTGGGGCAGCCTCTACGATGCGCTGTACGGCACCGACGCGATGGGTGACCTGCCGCCGCCGGGGCCGTTCAACGAGGCGCGCGGCGCGCGGGTGATCGCCTGGGCGCGCCAGTTCCTCGATCGCGCGGTTCCCCTGGCCATGGGCAGTCATGCCGACGCGACGGCGTACCGCGTCGTGGCGGGCAAGCTGCAGGTCGAGCTCGCGGACGGGCGCGTGACTTCGCTCGCCGAACCCCGGCTGTTCGCCGGTTACAGCGGGTCGCCGGCGGCGCCGGCGGTGATCCTGCTGCGGCACCACAGCCTGCACATCGAACTGCACATCGACCGCGCGAGCCGCATCGGCCAGATCGACCGCGCGGGCGTGGCCGACGTGTTCCTCGAGGCGGCGATCACGGCGATCATGGATTGCGAGGACTCGGTGGCCGCGGTCGATGCCGAGGACAAGGCGCTGGCCTACCGCAACTGGCTCGGCCTGATGCGTGGCGACCTGGTCGAGCTCGTGCCGAAGGGCGGGCGCACGATCGAGCGCAGGCTGAACCCCGACCGCAGCTACACCGCGCCGGACGGCCGCGAGTTCACGCTGCAGGGACGCTCGCTGCTGCTGGTGCGCAACGTCGGTCACCTGATGACGAACCCGGCCGTGCTGGACCGCGACGGCCATGAGGCGTTCGAGGGCCTGCTCGACGCGATGTGCACCGTGCTGGTCGCGCTGGTCGACCTGCAGAAGCGCGACGGCGAGCCGCGCAATTCAACCCGCGGCTCGGTGTACGTGGTGAAGCCGAAGATGCACGGGCCGGAGGAGGTCGCCTTTGCGGACGCGATCTTCACGCACGTGGAAAAGACGCTGGGACTGCCGCAGTACACCGTCAAGCTCGGCATCATGGACGAGGAGCGGCGCACGACCGTCAACCTGAAGGAATGCATCCGCGCGGCGAAGTCGCGCGTCGCGTTCATCAACACCGGCTTCCTCGACCGCACCGGCGACGAGATCCACACCTCGATGGAAGCGGGCGCGATGGTGCGCAAGAACGACATGAAGTCGCAGGCCTGGATCGCCGCCTACGAGCTGGCGAACGTCGAGACCGGGCTCGCCTGCGGGCTGGTGGGCAGGGCGCAGATCGGCAAGGGCATGTGGGCGATGCCGGACCTGATGCACGCGATGCTCGAGCAGAAGATCGGCCACCTGCGCGCGGGCGCGACCTGCGCCTGGGTACCCAGCCCGACCGGCGCGACACTGCACGCGACGCATTACCACGTCTATGACGTGAAGGCGCGCCAGGCCGAGCTGGCGCAGGCCCCGCGTGGCGACCGGCTGGACGGCATCCTGACGATCCCGCTGGCCGCGAACACGCAGTGGTCGATGGCGGAGATCAAGGCCGAGATCGAGAACAATGCGCAGGGCATCCTGGGCTATGTCGTGCGCTGGGTGGACCAGGGTGTCGGCTGCTCCAAGGTGCCCGACATCCACGACGTGGGCCTGATGGAAGATCGCGCGACCTGCCGCATTTCGTCGCAGCACATCGCCAACTGGCTGCGCCACGGCATCGTCACGCGCGAGCAGGTGATGGACGTGATGCGGCGCATGGCGGCGGTGGTCGATCAGCAGAACGCCGGCGATCCGCTGTACCGGCCGATGGCGCCCGCGCTGCGACGGCGAGGCGTTCAAGGCGGCGTGCGACCTGGTGTTCCTCGGCACGCAGCAACCGTCGGGGTACACCGAGCCCCTGCTGCACGCGCATCGGCTGGTGGTGAAGCGGCACGCGGCGCGCTAGACAAGGCAGATACTCGCGCGATGGAGCTATGCGGCGCATTCGGTACGGCTCCCGCGCCTTGGTAAAGGCAGACGCGCGGCGCGGAGCCGTGCCGCGTCCATCGCCTGCACCGCCGCGCCCGAGCGCACTTGCGCACGCAGCCTCAGCGCGACCGTTGCAGCTCTGAACCCTATCCGGCTACTTGCGCCGTGCGGATCGGCGGGCGTGGGCTGACGGTCGCATCTGCATGCACTCGTTCACGCCCGGCGAGCGCTCAAGGCGCCGCCTCGCCTGCGGCCGATCCGGGACCTTTTGCAGAGCGCGTGTCTGCCTTACCAGCTCTGGAAAAGGTCCCGGATCAGCCGCAGGAGCAGCGGCGACCTGCAGACGCGCACGTGAATCAGCGCTTCAGCCACTCCGCGACGAACTCGGGCAGGTCGGTCGACACCCGCGACTTGAACTGCGGCGTGCGCTTCTCGAGGAACGCGCGCACGCCCTCGGCGCCGTCGCCCTGGCTCAGGTGCCACATCGCGAGCGAATCGACGCGGTGTGCCTCGAGCGGGTGGCTGGCGGCGACGTTGCGGTAAATCATCTGTCGCGCCAACGCGACCGCGACCGGCGACCGATTGTCGATGAACCTGTGCGCAAGCTTGCGCGCTTCTTCCAGCAGCCTGTCGGCAGGCACCGCGGCCTTGAGCAGTCCCGCGCGCACGCCTTCGGCGGCGTCGAACGGTTCAGCGGTGTAGATCCATTCCAGCGCCTGCGGGATGCCGACCAGTCGCGGCAGGAACCAGCTCGAGCACGCCTCCGGCACGATGCCGAGACGGCCGAAGACGAAGCCGATGCGTGCGCCCTCGGCCGCGAGTCGCACGTCCATCGGCAGCGTCATCGTGGCGCCGATGCCCACGGCTGCGCCGTTGATCGCGCCGATCACGGGTTTCATGCATTCGTAGATCGCCAGCACGACGCGACCGCCGGTGTCACGCACGCCACGCAGGATGGCCGGGTCTTCCAGCCGATCACGCAGGTCCGCGAGCGTCGGCCGCAGGGTTTCGTCGAGCCCGAAGACGTTGCCGGTGGCGGCGAGGTCCATCCCGGCACAGAACGCGCGTCCGGCGCCGGTGACGATGATGGCGCCGACCTCGTCATCGTCGCTGGCGCGGCGGAAGGCGTGCTCGAGCTCGTCCGCCATGGTGACCGTGAACGCGTTGAGTCGCTCCGGGCGGTTCAGCGTCAGTGTCAGGACGCGGTCGGCGACCGCGTAGTCGAGCGTGGTGTATTGCATGCGTGCGGCGCCTGGCAGCCCGGGACCGGGTGCGCCATTGTAGTCGCCGCCGGCCCCGCGCCGGGCCGGCGAAAACGCAACCGAAACAGGCGGTTGGAGCGGGGGAGTGCTACAGTGACCGGGTGGCGGGGTCGCCGACCCCGCTGCCAGATGGTGCCCAGGAGAGGACTCGAACCTCCACGGTGTTACCCGCTAGTACCTGAAACTAGTGCGTCTACCAATTCCGCCACCTGGGCTTAGGTCGCGGCGCGGCCCCGGGGGCCGTGCTGGAAGGTGGCGCAATTTACTGGCGGCCCCCCGGACTGTCAATGTAAGGAACAATGCGCAGAGTCAGAAACCGGCGCGGGTCACCCCAGACGCCGCACAACACACCGCACAGCACACCGCGTAACGAGGCGAAGAATCCGCGTGATCGCGCCGCCGCGCGCGTGCCCCAGTCGGCCGAACAGGCGGTGCTCACGGTGTTGCGCAAGGCCGGCCGGCCGTTGCGCCTGGACGAAGTCACCACTGAATTCGGCCCGCAGGGCGCGTCCCAGGCCGAGCAGCAGCTGGCCGAGCTGCTGAAGCGTGGCGAGGTGATGCTGAATCGCCGCGGCCAGTATTGCCTGCGCGAACAGATTGCAGGCCTGGTGGTGGGCACCGTGCAGGGCGCGCGCAATGGCGATGGCCAGCTGCTGCCCGATGACGGCTCCGCAGCCATCTACCTGCCCGCGGCGCAGATGCGCGAGGTCATGCACGGTGACCGGCTCGCCGTGCGCATCGAGGCGACGCGCTTCCGTGGCAAGGCCCAGGGCACGATCGTCGAAGTGCTCGAGCGCCGCACCAGGGAAGTGGTGGGCCGCCTGCACATCGAGTCGGGCGTGGCGTACCTGACTCCTGACAACGCGCGCATCCCGCATCGCGTGCTGGTCCCGAGCCAGCAACTCGGCGCGGCCGTGGACGGCCAGATCGTGATGGTCGAACTCACCCATCAACCTTCGCGCACGTCAGGCCCGGTCGGCCGCATCGCACAGATCCTCGGCGATCACGGTGCGCCGGGCATGGAAACCGAGATCGCGATCCACTCGCACGGCCTGCCGCACGAGTTTCCGGACGAGGTCGTCGCCGAGGCCGCGGCGTACGGAGCGAGCATTCCGCAGGACGCGGTCGCCGGGCGCGAGGACCTGCGCGGCATCGAGCTGGTGACCATCGACGGCGAGGACGCGCGCGATTTCGACGACGCGGTCTGGTGCGAGCGCAAGGGCAGCGGCTGGCGGCTGATCGTGGCCATCGCCGACGTCGCGCACTACGTCCGTCCCGGCCAGCCGCTCGACGTCGAAGCGCGCGAGCGCGGCACCTCCGTCTACTTCCCGAACCGCGTGCTGCCGATGCTGCCGGAGGCGCTGTCGAACGGGCTCTGCTCGCTCAAGCCCGACGAAGACCGGCTCTGCCTCTGCTGCGAGCTGCGCATCGACGAAGACGGCCGCATCACCCGCTCGCGCTTCTTCGAGGGCGTGATGCGCTCCGTCGCGCGGCTGACCTACCGCGAGGTGGGCGAGTTCCTGGAGAAGCCCGCGGCCCGGCATGCGCCGCGCCTGGAAAAGCTGCGCGAGCGGCTGCTGGCGCTGCACGGCGTCTACAAGTCGTTCACGCGCGCGCGCTCCGGCCGCGGCGCGCTCGAGCTCGACACGCCGGAGCTCAAGCTCAAGTTCGACGAGCAGGGCAAGGTCGCGGCGCTGGTCGAGTACCCGCGCAACGATGCGCACCGCCTGATCGAGGAATGCATGATCGCGGCGAACGTCGCCGCCGCGAGATTCCTCGACCGCTACAAGGTGCCGACGCTGTACCGCGTGCACGGACTGCCCGAGCTCGACCGCCTCGAGACGCTGCGCACCTTCCTGCGCGAGTTCGGCCTGTGGCTGCCGGCGCCGGCGGAAATCACGCCCGAGCACCTGCGCGAACTGCTGCAGCAGATCGGCGACCGTCCCGACGCGGGGCTCATTTCGACCGCGGTGATCCGCACGATGTCGCAGGCGGTGTACCAGCCGGGCAACATCGGCCACTTCGGGCTCGCGCTCGAGCACTACGCGCATTTCACCTCGCCGATCCGCCGCTACCCCGACCTGGTCGTGCACCGCGGCATCCGCCAGGTGCTGCGCCAGGCCGATCCGCAGGAACTGGTCGAGTGGCACGGCCCGTTCCCGGCGCTGGGCCAGGAGTGCTCGTTCCGCGAACGCCGTGCCGACGAGGCGACGCGCAGCGCGGTGGCCTGGCTCAAGTGCTACTACATGCAGGACCGCATCGGCGAGGAGTACGACGGCATCGTCTCCGGCGTCGTCGACTTCGGCCTGTTCGTGCAGCTCGACGGCCTGCAGGTCGACGGCCTGGTCCACGTCTCCGCGCTGGGCTCCGATTACTTCGGTCGCGACAGTTCCGGCTTCCGCATGATCGGCCGCAGCTCGGGCAAGGTGTTCAAGCTCGGCGACCGCGTGCGCGTGCGGGTGACCAACGTCTCGCTCGACGAGCGACGCATCGACTTCGAGCTCGCCGGCGACGACGCCGGCGACCAGCCGCCCGGCCGGCCGCTCCCAGCGCCAGGGCGCGAGGCGGCGACGCTGATGTCGCGGCGGCACGAATCGCGCGACACCCGTCGCGGCGGCACGGCCGCGCCCGGCGCGGCGGACATCGCCTACGGCATCCACGCCGTCCGCGTCCTGCTGCAGCGGTCGCCGCAGCGGGTGCGCCAGCTGTGGCTGTCGAACGCACGCGATGCCGCGGCGCGGCTGCAGGAGCTGCGCGCGCTGGCCGCCGCGGCCGACATCACCCTGGTCGAGGCGGAGCCGGCGCAGCTCGACCGGCTGGCAGAGGGCGAGCGCCACCAGGGCGTCGTGGCGGGGCTCGCGCCGCGCGCCGGGGATCCCGAGACGCAGCTCGAGGAGGCGCTCGAAGGCCTGGGCGATGCGCCGCCGCTGCTGCTGGTGCTGGACGGCGTCACCGATCCGCACAACCTGGGGGCCTGCCTGCGCAGCGCCGATGCCGCGGGTGTCGCGGCCGTGATCGTGCCGCGCGACCGCGCGGCGGGCCTGACGCCGGTGGTGCGCAAGGTGGCGGCCGGCGCCGCCGAGACCGTGCCGCTGGTGCAGGTCGTCAACCTGGCCCGCACGCTGCGCCAGCTGCAGGAGCGGGGCGTGTGGCTGGTGGGCACGGCCGACGACGCGCCGCGCACGCTGTATGACATCGACTGCACCGGTCCCGTGGCCCTGGTCCTGGGCTCGGAGGGCGAGGGCATGCGCCGGCTGACCCGCGAGGCCTGCGACGAGCTGGTGTCGATCCCGATGCAGGGCGCGGTCGAGAGCCTGAATGTGTCGGTGGCGGCGGGGGTCGCGCTGTTCGAGGTCGTGCGCCAGAGAAGGGGCTAGCGGCAAGGGCTAGGGGCTAGGGGCTAGGGGCTAGTCGGAGGCGCAACCGCAGCGTCCGGTTCACCCGTACCTCCGACTAGCCCCTAGCCCCTAGCCCCTAGCCCCTTCCTCCGCTACAATGCGCGGCTCCGTGCGGCCCGAAGGGTCGCACGGTCGTTCCAACTCCTTGTCGCACCTGCGTTTTTTACCGGTTCAGGGCGACAATTTCCGCAAGGAGATCCAGTCGATGCGTCATTACGAAATCGTTTTCCTGGTCCACCCGGATCAGAGCGAGCAGGTCCCGGCCATGATCGAGCGCTACCGCGGCATCATCACCGCGGCCGGCGGCGCGATCCACCGCCTCGAGGACTGGGGCCGCCGCCAGCTGGCCTTCCCGATCGCCAAGGTGCACAAGGCGCACTACGTCCTCATGAACGTCGAGTGCGACAAGCCGACGCTCGACGAGCTGACGGGCAGCTTCCGCTTCAGCGACGCCGTCATCCGCAACATGGTCATCGCCATGCCGGGTGCCGTGACGGAGCCGTCGCCGATGAATCGGCCCGAGGAAGAAGGCGCCCCGCGCGGGGACGACGGCGGTTCGCGCGGCGACGACAGCGAAGACGCGGTGGGCGCGGGCTGAGCCCGTCGCCGCCGCCTGCTGTCCACGCCAGCTCTCACATCCAACATTACCGGGTAACCACACATGGCACGTTTTTTCCGTCGCCGTAAGTTCTGCAAGTTCACGGCCGAAGGCATCGAGCGGATCGACTACAAGGATCTCGCCACGCTGAAGGGCTACATCACCGAGACCGGCAAGATCGTCCCGAGCCGCATCACCGGCACGCGGTCGAACTACCAGCGCCAGCTGTCGCTCGCGGTGAAGCGCGCCCGGTTCCTGGCGCTGCTGCCGTACACCGACCAGCACTGAGCCTGAGCGCGTGGGCGTGCCGCTCGGGTCGGTTGCGACCCGGTGCGGCTCGCGCACTGCACCATGAACCGCTCGCTGGCCCAGTGGCTCGCCGATAACACCGTCGGCGCCGTCCTCGTGACGGCCCTGCTGGGCCTGCTGCCGTTGATCGGGATCGGGGTCGCCTTCTTCCTGCCGGGCGCGGTGCCGGCGCTGGTCGTGCTGGTGCGTGGCGAGCGAGCGGGGGCGATCGTCGCCGCCGGTGCCAGCCTGCTGCTGGCCGGCGCGATGCTCGCGTTCGGACGGCCGATCGCGGTAGGCCTGATCTACGCGGCCTGGGTGCTGGGACCGCCGCTGCTGCTGGCCCTGTTGCTGCGGCGGACGGAATCGCTGTCGCTGTGCCTGCAGGTTGCGACGCTGGTGGGCGCCGCCATGCTGGTCGTGCTGCATGTGTCGTTCGGCGACCCGCAGCAGTTCTGGGCCCCGTTCGTGCGCGACCTGGCGCAGGAGATGAAGACCCGCGGCCTGCCGATGGACCTGGAGAAGGACGGGCTGGCCGACACGCTGGCCCGCACGCTGTGGGGCTGGATCGCGGTGCTGACGATGACGCTCGCGATGTGCGCGCTGTTCCTCGCCCGCTGGTGGCAGTCGCTGCCCGAGCAGGCCGGCGCGTTCGGCGCCGAGTTCCGGCAGATCCGCCTGGGCCGGGTGCTGGGACTGGCCGCGGCAGCTGGTGATCGGCGTTTCGCTGTTCACGCAGCAGGCGCTGGTGGGCGACATCGGGCGGCTGCTGCTGGGCGCGCTGGTGATCGTGGGCCTGGCGGCCACGCACCGGGCGGTCGCGCAGCAGCAGTTGCACGCGGCGTGGCTCTGGGTCACCTACGCGACGCTGGTGCTGGTGGCGCCGTTCGCCGTGGTGGCGCTGGCGGCCTGGGGCTTCGTGGACAACTGGCTGCGCTCGCAGCCGCCGGCGCCGGGCGCCGGGCACGAGCACGAGCACGGATTGAGTTGGACGAGACTGTCGACAACAACGTTTCAGATTTGAAGATCGATCGAGGACACAACGATGGAAGTCATCCTGCTGCAGAAGGTTGCCAACCTCGGCAACATCGGCGACAAGGTCAAGGTCAAGCCGGGCTACGGCCGCAATTTCCTGCTGCCGTCGGGCCGGGCTGCGCTCGCGACCGCCGCCAACCTGAAGAAGTTCGAGGAGCGTCGCGCCGAGTTCGAGAAGCTCGCCGCCGACTCGCTCACGGGCGCCCAGGCGCGCGCGAAGCAGCTCGAGAACTTCACGCTGGCGCTGCACGCGAAGGCGGGCACGGAAGGCAAGCTGTTCGGCTCGGTCGGCACCGCCGACGTGGCCGAGGCGCTGACCAAGGCCGGCATCGCCGTCGAGCGCAGTGAAGTGCGGCTGCCGGGCGGCCCGATCCGCCTGATCGGCGAGCACCACGTCAAGCTGCACCTGCACTCCGACGTCGAGATCGACCTCCCGGTCACGATCACCGCCGAAGACTGATACCCTCGCTCGAGCAGCGGGGTCATCGGTCGACGATGGAGCAGGACGACAGCGGCAGCGGTTTCGGTTCCGGCGGCAGGTCGCGCCGGAAGCCACGCCCGTTCCTGAGCGAGGAAGCGGCGGCGCTGCGCATCCCGCCGCATTCGCTCGAGGCCGAGCAGGCCGTGCTGGGCGGCCTGCTGCTCGACAACAGCACCTGGGACTCGATCGCCGACCGCCTGCGCGCGGAAGACTTCTACCGGCGCGATCACCAGCTGATCTTCGAGGCCATCCTCGACCTGTCGCAGAAGGGCGAGCCGAGCGACGCGGTCACGCTGGCCGAGCGCCTCGCCAGCAAGGGCCTCGCCGACGACACCGGCGGCCTGGCCTACCTCGCCGGCCTGGCGCGCGACACGCCCACCGCCGAGAACATCCGCGCCTACGCCGACATCGTGCGCGAGCGCTCGCTGCTGCGGCAGCTGATCCGCGTCAGCGGCGAGATCGCCGGCAGCGCCTACGCCAACGAGGGCCAGCCCGCGGCCGAGCTGGTCGACGAAGCCGAGCGCAAGATCTTCCAGATCGCCGAGAAGGGCCGCAAGCTCGGCTCGGGGTTCGTGCCGGTGCGCGAAGTGCTCGGCGCGGCCATCGACCGCCTCGACCTGCTGCACGCCGCGCAGGGCCAGCTCACCGGCATCAGCACCGGCTACGCCGAGCTCGACAAGATGACCGCGGGCCTGCAGGCCGGCGACCTCATCATCGTCGCCGGCCGGCCGTCGATGGGCAAGACCACGTTCGCGCTCAACATCGGCGAGAACGCGGCGATCTCGGCCAACCGGCCGGTCGCGATCTTCTCGATGGAAATGTCGCGCGAGCAGCTCGCGTTCCGCATGATTTCCTCGCTCGGCCGCGTCGACCAGGGCCACATGCGCACCGGCAACTTCGGCGACGAGGACTGGGCGCGCATCAACAGCGCCATTGCGCAGATGAAGACTGCGCCGATCTTCATCGACGACAGCGGTTCGCTCACCCCGACCGAAGTGCGTGCCCGCGCGCGCCGCCTCGCGCGCGACTGCGAGAAGCAGGGCGGCCTCGGCCTGATCGTCGTCGACTACCTGCAGCTGATGCAGGTGGCGGGCAACAAGGAAAACCGCGCCACCGAGATCTCCGAGATCTCGCGCTCGCTCAAGGCGCTGGCCAAGGAGCTGCGCGTGCCGGTGATCGCGCTGTCGCAGCTCAACCGCGGCGTCGAGCAGCGCACCGACAAGAAGCCGGTGATGTCGGACCTGCAGAGAATCCGGCGCGATCGAGCAGGATGCTGACCTGATCATGATGATCTACCGCGAGGAAGTGTACGAACCGGACACGCCGCGCAAGGGCATCGCCGACATCATCATCGCCAAGCAGCGCAACGGCCCGACCGGCGAAGTGCACCTGACCTTCCTCGGCAAGTACACGCGCTTCGAGAACCTCGCGCACGGCGACTACGGCAACGATTACGGCGCCTGACGCCCCGGCCGCCCGCAGGCAGCTCATCGTGCAGAACCAGCAAAGCCTCATCCGCGCCGTGATCGACGCCGCCGCGCTGCGCCACAACCTGCGGCACACGCGCAGGGTGGCGCCCGACAGCCGCGTGATGGCGGTGATCAAGGCCAACGCCTATGGCCATGGCCTGGTGCCCGCGGCCAAGGCGCTGGCCGAGGCCGACGGCTTCGCGGTGGCGCGGCTGGGCGAGGGGCTGGCGCTGCGGGCCGCCGGGCTCGCCAACCGCATCCTGCTGCTCGAGGGCGTGTTCAGCGCCGGGCAGCTCGCGGCCGCGGCCCAGGCCAGGTTCGAGCTGATGGTCCACAGCTTCGAGCAGCTCGAACTGCTCGACGGCCTCAGTGGCGACGCGCAGGTCACCTGCTGGATCAAGCTCGATTCCGGCATGAACCGCCTCGGTTTCCGTCTCGAGGAGTTCGCGGCGGCCTACGAGCGGCTGCGGCGCAACCCGCACGTGCACACCGAGCCCACGCTCGTGACGCACCTGGCCTCGGCCGACGACCGCCGCGACCCGAAGACACGGCAGCAGCTCGATGCCTTCGCCGCCGCGACCGCCGGCCTGCCCGGGGCGCGCAGCATCGCCAACAGCGCGGGCGTGCTGTCGTGGCCGGCGGCGCGCGCCGACTGGGTGCGGCCGGGCCTGATGCTGTATGGCGTGTCGCCGTTCCCGAGCGGGCACGGCGCGGAACTCGGGTTGCGCGCCGCGATGACGCTGCGCACCGAAGTGATCGCGGTCAAGGACGTGCGGGCCGGGGAGACCGTCGGCTACGGCGGCTCATGGACCGCGCAACGCGCAACGCGCATGGCGGTGGTGGCGGCGGGCTACGGCGACGGCTACCCGCGCAACACCGCGTCCGGCGCGCCGGTGCAGGTGGGCGGTCGCCGGGCGCCGCTGATCGGCCGCGTGTCGATGGACATGATCACGGTCGACGTGACCGACCTGCCGGCGGTGGCCGTGGGTGACCCGGTGGTGCTGTGGGGCAGCGAAGTGCCGGTCGAGGAGATCGCGGCGCACGCCGGCGCGATTCCGTGGGACCTGCTCTGCAGCGTCAGCCAGCGGGTGCAGCTCGAGGTCGGCTGATCGCCCTCAGCTTTCGAAGAACCCCATCTTGACGCCCGCGAGCTGCACCACGTCGTTGTCGTGCAGGCGCCGCGCCTGCGGACCGATCGCGATGCCGTTGACCAGCGGGAAGTCGCCTTCCTTGCCGCTCTCGACGTGCACGATGTAGAAGCCGTCGGAGCGGCGCGTGATCGCCGCCACCTGCACGCCCGGACGGCCGAGCGTCGTCAGCGTCTTGACCAGTTCGAGCTCGCGCCCGGCAAACTGGCCGGACAGGACCTGCAGCTTGGCCCGCGGCAGCACGCCGTTCGGGAACGAAGGCGATGCCGGCGCCGTTGCCTGGCGCCTGCTGCGCCGCTGCGCCCTGCATCGCGGCGGCGGCCTTCGGCGCGCCGGCCATCAGCGTCGCGGCATCGCGCGGGCTGATCACCATGGTCTTCTGGAACTCGTCCTCGGGCTCGTCGGTGTCGCCATCGACGAAGCGCAGCGCGTGATGGCCCACGGTGATCACGTCGGCATGCTGCAACGCATGCTTCTTGATGATCTTGCCGTTGACGTAGGTGCCGTTGGTGCTGTTCAGGTCTTCCAGGAACGAGTCGTTCAGGATGTTGATGACCAGCGCGTGATGGCCCGACACCGCCGGGTTGTCGATGCGGATGTCGTTGTCCGGGAGCCGCCCGATCGTGTAGCGCTCCTTGCTCATGTTGTACTCGGCGAGAACCTGCCCGTCGAGATGCAGAACCAGTCTGGCCATGCTTGAACTGAGCTCCCTTACGCGAACAGCTTGCGGATCCGGTCGACCACCCCGAGCTGTGCCGGGAATGCATCGAGCACCCGCACCAGCACCACGGAGATGTTATCCCGTCCCCCGTTGTCGTTGCTCAACAGCACCAGCTGTTTAGCGACTGTCTCAAGATTAGCACCAAAGGTGTTGATCGTTAACTGAATATCGTCGTCTTCGACCATGTCGGACAGCCCGTCCGAACAGAGCACGTAGACGTCGTCCTTCAGCGCCGGCACCTCGGTGATCTCTACATCAACCGTAGGCTCGACACCCAGTGCGCGCGTCACATAATTCTTGGCGGCGGCGCGCTGCGCCTCTTCGGGCGTGTAGAACCCGCGGGCGACCAGCTCCTGCAGCAGCGAGTGGTCCTGGGTCACCTGCTCGAGCTTGCCGTCGCGGCAGCGGTAGAGGCGCGAGTCGCCGACGTGGGCGATGGTGAGCCGGTCGTCGAAGAACAGCCCGGCCACGACCGTCGTGCCCATGCCCTCGCAGTGCGCCTGTGTCTTGGCCGTCTGGTAGATGACCTTGTTGGCGCGCTGGATCGCGTCCCGCAGCAGGATGCCGGGCCGGCTCAGCCCGCTCTCGTCGTCCCGCAGGCTGAGGTCCTCGCGGTCGACCGCGTCCTTCATCAGCGTCAGCACCGTGCGCACGGCGATGCCGCTCGCGACTTCACCGGCCTTGTAGCCGCCCATGCCGTCGGCCAGCACCACCAGGCCGATGTCGGCGTCGGTGCCGATCGTGTCCTCGTTGTGCTCGCGCACGCGACCGGTATCGGAAGCGCCGACGCAACGGAATTTGCCCTTGAGCCGCATCGCGCTCAGCGCGGGTCCGGCGAGTTGACGTCGCGCAGTGCCTGCGCCATCGCCGCACCGCTGTCGTAACGTCCGGCCGGGTCCTTGGCCAGCGCGCGCTCGAAGAACGCGTCCAGCCCCGCCGGCAGCGCCGGATTCTGCGCGCAGATGCGCGGATGCGCTTCCTGCGCGATCTTCATCATCAGGCCGGGCATGGTGTCGCTGCGGAAGGGCAGCTGGCCTGCCAGCATCTGGTACAGCGAAACCGCGAGCGAGAACAGGTCCGAGCGGCCCGTCACCGGGCGGCCCTGCAGCTGCTCCGGCGACATGAACGACGGCGTGCCGAGCACGACGCCCGTGCGCGTGCGGCCTGAGTCGGTCAGGCGCGCGATGCCGAAGTCCGTGATCTTGAGTTCGCCGCTCGGGGGATCGAACATGATGTTGGCGGGCTTGATGTCCCGGTGCACGACCTGGTTCTGGTGCGCATAGTGCAGCGCATCCGCGAGCCGCGCCACGATTTCGATCGCGATGGCGGGCGGCAGCATGCGTGCCGGGCTGGCGTACTCGACCAGGTGCTGCCCGCGCAGCAGTTCCATCGCGATCCAGGCGATGCCGCGATCCTCGCCGGCGTCGAAGATCGTCACGATGTGCGGGTGCGACAGGCGGCCGGCCATCTCGGCCTCGCGGAAGAACCGCTGGCGGGCCCGCTCCAGCTCGTCGCCCTCGAATTCGTCGGCCAGCGAGATTGCCTTGAGCGCCACCTCGCGATTGATGCGCGGGTCGCGGCCGCGGTAGACCACGCCCATCGCGCCCCGGCCGATCTCGTGCGTCAGTTCGTACCGCCCAAGCCGCGCAGGCGCGGCTTCCGGCCGTGCCGGGGCCTTGGGGCCCCGGCCGCCGGAGGTGTCCAGCATGACGGTGGGTTCGACCTGGCTGCGCATCTGTGTCCCGAAGTATAGGACGCGCTCCGGGACTGGAATTGCCGGCGCCGTCACACTCCGGCAGGGTCGCCGCAGCGTGCTAGCATCACCGGCCTCCCGTCGCTGGCTCAGTACGCGTCCCGCAGCCCGAAATGGCACGACCCAAAACCCGCTATGTCTGTGGCAACTGCGGCGCCCACACCGCGCAGTGGCAGGGCCAGTGCCCGGCCTGCGAGGCATGGAACACGCTCGAGATCGCCGTGTCATCGATCGCGGCCGTTGGCGGCCGTGGGGGCCGGGCCGCACCGGCGGCGGGCCCGGCCAGCAGCCGGACCGTGACCGAGATCGCACAGGAGCGCGACGAGCGCGCCGTCACGGGCATCGGCGAGCTCGACCGGGTGCTGGGCGGCGGGCTGGTCGCCGGTTCCGTCGTGCTGCTCGGCGGCGACCCCGGCATCGGCAAGTCGACGCTGCTGCTGCAGGCAGCGGACGCGCTGAGCCGCGCGCACGCGGTGCTGTACGTTTCCGGCGAGGAATCCGTGCGCCAGGTGGCGGCGCGCGCCCAGCGCCTGGGGCTCGACGCGGCCACGCTGCGCCTCGCGGCCGAGACGCGGGTCGAGGCGATCCTCGAGGAAGCAGTCGCCGCGCGCGCGCAGGTGCTGGTGATCGACTCGATCCAGACCATGCAGACCGAGCTGAGCGAGTCATCTCCCGGCTCGGCGGTGCAGGTGCGCGAGTCGGCCGCGCGGCTGGTGCGCTACGCCAAGGAAACCGGCACGGCCGTGCTGCTGATCGGCCACGTCACCAAGGAGGGGCAGATCGCCGGCCCGCGCATCCTCGAGCACATGGTCGACACGGTGCTGTACTTCGAGAGCGATCCCGGCCAGCCGGTTCCGCGTGGTGCGCGCGGTGAAGAACCGCTTCGGCAGCGCCAACGAGCTGGGCGTGTTCGCGATGGTCGAGCAGGGACTGCGCGAGGTGCGCAATCCCTCGGCCATCTTTCTCTCGCGCCACCCGCAGCCCGTCGCGGGCAGCGTGGTCACCGTGGTGCGCGAAGGCAGCCGGCCGCTGCTGGTCGAAGTGCAGGCGCTGGTCGACGAGGCGCAGGGCATGAACCCGCGCCGCGTCGCCGTGGGGTTCGAGTCGAGCCGACTCGCGCTGCTGCTCGCGGTGCTGCACCGTCATGGCGGCGTGGCGAGCTCCGGCCGCGACGTGTTCATCAACGTCGTGGGCGGCGTGCGCATCGGCGAGACCTCGGCCGACCTGCCGGCCGTGCTCGCGGTGCTGTCGAGCCTGCGCGACCGGCCGCTGGCCACCGATACCGTCTGCTTCGGCGAACTCGGCCTGACCGGCGAGATCCGGCCGGTGCCGTTCGGCGAGGAGCGTTTGCGCGAAGCCGCCAAGCAGGGCTTCCGCCGCGCGCTGGTGCCGGCCGCCAACGTGCCGCGCAAGGGCGTCGTGGAAGGCATCGAGGTCGAGGGCGTCGGCCGCCTGCAGGAGGCGCTCGACAAGGCGTTCTGACCTCTGGCGCTGTCACTGGCGTTCGTTCCGGCCTGTCCCGGCGCGCTTGGAAAGGCAGACACGCGCGCGCCGGGACAGGCCGGATCGAACGCCCGACGCTCGCGCGGCTGAGCGAGTTGCCGGCCCGGGCGCCGTCAACTCGCACGCCGCATGCAGCGTCCAGGGCGCGCGGACTCGTGGGCCGACGGTGCGCCCGGGGCGGCGCAGGCACCGCCTGAGTCGCTGCCTCCTGGCAACGCTGCATGCGCCGTGCGCAGTCTTCGGCACGAAGACAGCTGCTCAGGCGCGAGCTGTCAGGCGTGCGCTTCGGTGCCTTTCCCCGAGCGCGTGTCTGCCTTTCCAAGCTCGGGGAAAGGCACCGAATCGCATGCCCTGGAACCGAGCCGCCTGCGAGCTAGCCGCTGCGGGCCGGCGAGGGGTCAGCCCGGCTTGTCGAGCGCCGCCGTCGCCGCCTGGCTCAGCCGCACCGTCTTGACCGCGTTGTCGGTCACCTGCAGCACCTCGATCGAGTAATCGCCGAGCCGCAGCCGCTGCCCCGGCGACGGGATCGTCTCCATCTGCTCGACGATCAGGCCGTTCAGCGTGCGCGGACCGGTCGTCGGCAGCGTCCAGCCCATCTTGCGGTTCAGCGTGCGCACGCTCGCGGTGGCGTTGACCACGAAGCTGTCGTTGCGCTCGCGGTGGACGTCCTTGTGCAGCAGGCTGGTGTCGGTGGTGAACTCGCCGACGATTTCCTCGAGCAGGTCCTCCAGCGTCACCAGTCCCTGCACGTCGCCGTATTCGTCGACCACGAACGCGACCCGCCGCCGCTGTCGCTGGAACTGCAGCAGCTGCTGGTTGAGCGAGGTGCCCTCCGGCACGTAGTACGGCTCGCGGGTCCGGGCGAGCGCGACCAGTTCGTCGCGGTCGAACTCGTCGCGCACCAGCAGCCGCGCGACCTTCTTCATGTGCAGGATGCCGACCAGCGACTCGAGCTCGCCGTCGTACACCGGGATGCGCGTGTGCCGGCAGTCGCGGATCTGTTCGACGATGTCGTCCCAGTCGTCCTTGAGGTCGATGCCGTAGATCTCGCTGCGCGGCACCATGATGTCGTCGACCGCGATCTTCTCCAGGTCGAGGATGCTCATCAGCATGCGCTGGTGGCGGTGCGGGATGACGGTGCTCGCCTCGGCGACGATGGTGCGCAGTTCCTCGCTGCTGAGCGAGGTGCGGTTGACCTGCTCGCGCCTCACGCCCAGCAGGCGCAGCACGCCGTTGGCGAGCAGGTTGGTCACCCAGACGATCGGGTACAGCACCTTCAGCAGGCCGGTGTAGATCACCGCCGCCGGCAGCGCGATGCGCTCCGGGTACAGCGCGCCGAAGGTCTTCGGCGCCACCTCGCCGAAGATGATCAGCACCACGGTGAACACGCCGACGCCGATCGCCGCGTACGCCTCGCCGCCCAGCGACAGGGCGATGATCGTGACGATCGCCGCGGCCGCGGAGTTCACGAAGTTGTTGCAGACCAGGATCATGCCGATCAGGCGGTCGGGCCGCTCGAGCAGCTGCTCGGCCAGCTTCGCCGAGCGGCTGCCCTCGCGCGCGAGGTGGCGCAGGCGGTAGCGGTTGACGCTCATCAGCGCCGTCTCGGTGCCCGAGAAGAACGCCGACAGGCCGCAGCAGCACGATGAGCAGGATGGCCAGCGAACCGACGGAGATGTCGCCCATCGCGCTGCGCTCAGCCCCAGTGCTTGCCGAGGAACGTGCTCGAGGATCAGCTTGCTGCCGAAATAGGAGAGGCCGAGCAGCGTGTAGCCGGCAAACGTCCAGCGCAGCGCCTTGCGGCCGCGCCAGCCGAACCGGTAGCGGCCGAGCAGCAGCACGCCGAACACGACCCACGCGATCAGCGCCAGCACGACCTTGTGCACCAGGTGCTGCTCGAACAGGTTCTGCACGAAGAACGCGCCGCTCACCAGCGCCAGCGTCAGCACCGTGAAGCCGGCGAGGATGCTCTGGAAGCAGCCGGACTCGAGCGACTCGAGCGGGGTCAGGATCCTGAGCCAGCCGAGCGGCTGGCGGCTGCGCAGCCGGCGGTCGACCAGCACCTGCGCCAGCGCGAGCACCATGCCGATGGTGAGGAAAGCGAAGGCCGTGGTCGCCATCGCGATGTGGAACGCGAGTTCCCAGCCCGGCTGGCCCATCGCGAACTGGCGCGCGCCCTGGTGGAACGCAAACTCGAGCGCCGCGGCGATCAGCAGCAGCAGCGCCGCCGTGCCGCGGCGGCCGGGGCGCAGTGCCATGATGATGGCGGTGATCGAGATCGTCAGGCTGACCAGCGCGAGGGTGTCGCCGAGCGAGAGGGCGGCATCGGGGGCGAGCATGCGCTCGCGGGTCAGGGCGAACGCATGCACCAGCACGCCGACACCGGCGATCGCGACGGCGGCAATGCGGCCACCCCGGCCCCGGGCCGAGAACGGTTCGCTGCGATGCTGGTACGTGGCGGTGGCGAGCCAGAGCGGCTCCGATGACGTAGCAGGCGACGGCGATCAGTGTCAGCAGCAAGCGAGGGCCCACGTGGTTTGCGACCCGGGCATCATGCCATGCCGCCGCCGGACTGAGGAGAACGGCAAACCGGCCCCCCGGGACGCCCTATAATCGCGCACCGCGACCCGGCAGCATCCGGGCGCTCCGTCCCCTGCCGAGGTCTTGCGCGTGTTCGACAAGCTTTCAGCCCGCCTGGCATCCGTCGTCGAGGGTCTCCGCGGCCGCGGACGCCTGACCGAGGAGAACATCAGCGACACCCTGCGGCAGGTGCGGATGGCGCTGCTCGAGGCCGACGTTGCGCTGCCGGTGGTCAAGACGTTCATCGACGGCGTCAGGACGCAGGTCGTCGGCCAGGAGATCCACAAGAGCCTCACGCCGGGCCAGGCGCTGATCAAGATCATCCACGACGAACTCGTGCGCGTGATGGGCGAGGGCGTGCGGCCGCTCAACCTGCGCGCGCAGCCGCCCGCCATCATCCTGCTGGCCGGCCTGCAGGGCGCCGGCAAGACGACCACCGCGGCCAAGCTCGCGCTGTGGCTCAAGACCCGCGAGAAGAAGCGCGTGCTGCTGGTCTCGACCGACGTGCGCCGCCCGGCGGCGCTGCTGCAGCTCGAGCGTCTCGGGCAGCAGCTCGGGGTCGACGTTGCGCCGGCGAGCCCGACCGAGACGCCGCTCAGGATCGCGCTGGACGCGCTCGGGACGGCGCGGCGCGGCGTCTACGACGTGCTGCTGGTCGACACCGCGGGCCGCCTGCACGTCGACGAAGAGATGATGGCCGAGGTGCGCGAGCTGGCCACCGCGCTGAACCCGATCGAGACGCTGTTCGTCGTCGACAGCATGGCGGGCCAGGACGCCGTCAACGCGGCGCGCGCTTTCGGCGCGGTGCTGGACCTGACCGGCGTCGTGCTGACCAAGGCCGACGGCGATGCCCGCGGCGGCGCGGCACTGTCGGTGCGCCAGGTGACCGGCCAGCCGATCCTGTTCGTCGGCATGGGTGAAAAGCCCGAGGCCCTGGAGCCTTTCCAGCCCGAGCGCATGGCGTCGCGCATCCTCGGGATGGGCGACGTGCTGTCGCTGGTCGAGCAGGTCACCCGCCAGGTGGACCAGGAGGAGGCCGCCAGGCTGGCCAGAAAGGTCTCCCAGGGCAAGGATTTCAACCTGGAGGACCTGCTGGGGCAGTTGCGCCAGCTGGAGCAGATGGGCGGCGTCGCCGCGCTGATGGACAAGCTGCCCGCCCAGCTGGCCGCCAAGGCCGGCCAGATGCCCCAGGGCAACGACAAGGAGGTCAGGCGGCAGATCGCCATCATCTGCTCCATGACCCGGCAGGAGCGCCGCTATCCGAAGAACATCGACGGCTCGCGCAAGCGCCGCATCGCCGCCGGATCGGGCACCCAGGTGGCCGAAATCAACAGGCTGCTCAAGAACTTCCTGCAGATGCAGAAGATGATGAAGGGCATGGGCAAGGGCGGCCTCGGCCGCATGATGCGGTCGATGGCGGGGCGCATGCCGATGGGAAGGGGCTAGACTGGGCTAGGGTGCTAGGGATAGTCGGAGGGGAGGCTGCGGCATCAGGCTCATGCACACCTCCGACTAACCCCTAGTCCCTAATCCCTAACCCCTTCTCAAGTATTTCTTTTACTTCGAAATTTGGTTATAGTTCGCGGCTCTTTTTTGGCCGGAAAGCACCTGATCGTGCCCGGTCGCGTACCTGAGGCTTCGACAAGAATGGTGACGATCCGATTGCAGCGCCGCGGCGGTAAGAAGGAACCCTTCTACCACGTGGTCGTGACCGACAGCCGCCGTGCCGGCGGTGGCTCGCTCGAGCAGGTGGGGTTCTTCAATCCCGTGGCCAAGGGCAACAGCGAAGAGCTGCGCCTCGACCTGTCGCGCGTCGATTACTGGGTGGGCGTCGGCGCCCAGCCGTCCGACCGCGTGCAGCAGCTGATCAAGAGCTACCGCAAGACCAAGGTGGCGGCGGCGGCCTGAGGCCGCGGTCGCCCTTTGGATCGCGACTCGATCGTGACCCGATGACGGCGCGACGCGGGCAGGCAAGCCCTGGCGTTGTGGTGTTGGGTCGGTTGGGCGCGCCACACGGCGTGCAGGGCTGGGTCAAGGTCACGTCCTTCACCGATCCTCCGGCCGGCATTGCGAACTATCCGCGCTGGACGCTGGTCCAGGCCGGGCAGCGACGCGAGGCCCGGGTGCTGGAGTCGAAGCGGGCAGGGCAGGCGCTGGCGGTCAGGCTCGAGGGCGTCGACTCGATCGACGAGGCGCGCCTGCTGAACGGTGCCGAGGTCCAGGTGGACCGCTCCGAACTGCCCCCTGCGGGGCCCCGGGAGTACTACCTGCACGACCTGGTCGGGCTCGAGGCTGTGAATCGCGATGGCGTGGCCCTGGGCACGCTGGTCGAGTTCCTGGAGTTGCCCGCGCACCCGGTGATGGTGCTGCGCGACGGCAAGGTCGAGAGGCTGGTGCCCGCGGTCCCCGAGCGACTCGTCGCCGTGGACTTCGAGGCGGGACGGATCACGGTCGACTGGCATCCGGACGACTGACGGTCCGCGGATGGGAACGGAGGCACGCCCGATGCGCATCGTCGTCGTGACGCTGTTCCCGGAGTTCGTCGCCCACGCGCTGCAGTTTGGCGTGCTGGGGCGGGCGCTCGAACGTGGCGTGCTCGCGGTCGAGACGGTCAATCCGCGGCAATTTGCCACGGACGTGCACAAGACGGTGGACGACCGGCCCTACGGCGGCGGCCCCGGGATGGTGTTGAAGGCCGAGCCCTTGCGGCTGGCGATGGCGGAGGCGGCGCGGCGCGTGCCGCAGGCCCGCCGGGTGTACCTGGCGGCGGACGGCGCCCCGCTGACGCAGCGGAAGGTGGCAGACTTCGCCGGGTTGAACGAGCTGGTCCTCGTGGCCGGACGCTACGAGGGCGTGGACGAGCGGTTCGTCGGTCAGTGCATCGACGAGTCGGTGTCGGTGGGCGACGTGGTCCTGAGCGGCGGCGAACTGCCGGCGCTCATGGTCATCGACGCGGTGGCGCGGCTGTTGCCGGGCACGCTCGGTGACGCGGAGTCGGCGGTGCAGGAGTCCTTCACGGACGGCCTGCTCGACTGGCCCCACTACACGCGGCCCGAGGTCTGGCAGGGCGAGGCCGTGCCCGCGGTGCTGAGCGGCGGCAACCACGCGGCGATCGCCCGCTGGCGGCTGAAGCAGGCGCTGGGGCGCACCTGGCAGCGGCGGCCGGACCTGCTGGCGCAGAAGAATTTGACTGGCGAGGAGCGCAAGCTGCTCGCGGAATACCAGGCGGAGCAGGATGCGCCGCGACGAGAGCAGGGACAGAACAGTGACTAAGGTGGACAAATGAGCAACATCATTGCCGCGCTCAATGCCGAGCGCATGACCCGCGAAGTGCCTGACTTCAACCCCGGCGACACCGTCGTCGTCGAAGTGAAGGTCAAGGAAGGCGACCGCGAGCGCGTGCAGGCGTACGAAGGCGTCGTCATTGCCAAGAGCAACCGCGGCATCAACTCCTCGTTCACCGTGCGCAAGATCTCGCACGGCGAAGGCGTCGAGCGCGTGTTCCAGACGCACAGCAAGGCGCTGGGCTCGATCACGGTGAAGCGCCGCGGCAACGTCCGCCGCGCCAAGCTGTATTTCCTGCGCGAGCGCACGGGCAAGTCGGCGCGCATCGAAGAGAAGGTCTGACGCGGCAGGGGCGCGCGCCATGCTGCGTGCCATCCGCAAGGTGCTGGGCTGGATCTGGGCGGGCCTCGACGGCCTGCGCAAGGTCCTGCACCTGCTGCTGCTGCTGCTGGTCTTCGGCCTGATCGGCACGCTGTTCTCGCGGCCGATCCCGCTGGTGCCGCACCAGGCGGCGCTGGTCATCGCGCCGCAGGGCCCGCTGGTCGAGCAGTACACCGGCGATCCGCTCGAGCGGGCCGTGGCCGACCTGCTGCGCCAGGGCCCGGTCGAGACGCGGCTGCGCGACGTGGTCGAGGCGATCGACGCCGCGCGGGAGGACGAGCGCATCAGCGCGCTCTACCTCGACCTGGGCGGCATGAGCGGCGGCGGCACGGCCAAGCTGCAGGAAGTGGCCGCGGCCATCGACCGTTTCCGCAAGGGCGGCAAGCCGGTCATCGCCTTCGGCGAGTACTACGACCAGCCGCAGTACTACCTGGCCGCGCACGCCGACGAGATCTACCTCGATCCGCAGGGCGTGGCCTACATCGACGGCTTCGCCAACTACGGCATGTTCGTCAAGGACGCGCTCGACAAGCTGTCCATCGACTGGAACGTGTTCCGCGTCGGCCAGTACAAGTCCGCCGTCGAGACCTTCACCCGCAACGACATGTCGCCGGCCGAGCGCGAGGAGAGCCTCGCCTGGCTCAACTCCGTCTGGGGCACCTGGAAGTCCGACGTGGCGCGCGCGCGCGGCATCGAGCCCGCCGTGCTGCAGTCGTATGCGGACGACGCGGCCGGCGTCGCTGCGCAAGGTCGGCGGCGACCTGGCAAAGATGGCGCTCGATGCCGGCCTCGTGACGCAGCTCGAAGGCCGCTACCGCACCGAGGAGCGGCTGGCCGAGATCACCGGCGAGGACGAGGACGCCAACTCCTACCAGGGCGTCGACCATCTCGCCTACCTTGCCAACGTCAACTCGGCGCAGGGCGCTGCAGAAGCAAGCCGGTCGACAAGATCGCCTTCATCACGGCCTCGGGCGAGATCGTGCCGGGCGAGCAGGCGCCGGGCATGATCGGCTCCGACACGCTGGCCGGACAGCTGCGCGACGCGCGCTTCGACGAGCAGCGTGAAGGCCGTGGTGCTGCGCATCGACAGCCCGGGCGGCAGCACGTTCGCCAGCGAAGTGATCCGCCGCGAGGTCGCCGAGCTCAGGGCGGCGGGCAAGCCGGTCGTGGCCTCGATGAGCACGCTCGCCGCGTCCGGCGGCTACTACATCGCGATGGACGCGGATCGCATCGTCGCCAGCCCGGCCACGCTCACCGGCTCGATCGGCATCTTCGCGATGTTCCCGACCTTCCAGCGCTCGCTCGAGCGCGTCGGCGTGCATTTCGACGGCGTCGGCACCACGGCCCTGTCGGGCGAGTTCAGCCCGGTGCGGCCGATGGGCGAGCAGACGCGGGACATCCTGCAGCAGAGCATCGAGCACGAGTACCAGCGCTTCATCGGCATGGTCGCGAAGTCGCGCAAGCAGGACGTGGCCGCGATCGACGCCATCGCGCAGGGCCGCGTCTGGTCCGGCGCCGACGCCAAGCGCCTGGGCCTGGTCGACGAACTGGGCGACTCGCGCACCGCGATCGAACTCGCGGCCAAGCTGGCCAACCTGGGCGAGGACTACGACGTCGAGTATCTTCGACGTCGAGTCGGGCCTGGGCGAGGCGCTGGGCCTGCGGCTGCAGGCGCGCCTGGCGCAGGCGCTGGCGCCGCTGGTGCCGCAGTCGATGCGGCCGCAGCTGCCGCGCAACCTGCAGCCGGTGGCGGCCGAGCTGAGCCGCATTGCCCGGCTCAGCGATCCGCGCAACACCTACATGTACTGCCTCGCCTGCACGATCGAATAGCCCGCCACGCGCGAGCTCAGGCCGCGACGAATCCCTGCCAGGTCTTCATGTAATCGATGAACGCGGGGCCCAGGCCCTCCGCGCGCAGGTGCTCGACCGTCACCGGCAGCGGGATCGCAGCGAAGTCGGGGTTGGCGCGCACCCGCTCCGGAAAGTCGTGATGCAGCACCGCGCCGCGGCCGATGGTGACGAAGTCCGCGCCGTGCTCCAGGCACCTGCGCGCCGTCGCGCCGTCCATGATCTTGCCGGCCACGCCGACGCTGACCGCGCCGCGGTCCAGGTCCATGAACCAGTCGAGCAGCGGCCGGTCCTGGAATGCCGGCCTCGTTCGGCAGCTTGAACGCGTCCCACAGCGACAGGTCGACGAAATCCAGCCGCCCGTCGTGCAGCACCCGCTGCACGAACTCGCGCATCTCGCCGAGTTCCAGGCCGAACCGCTCGGGTGACACGCGCAGGCCAAGCGTGAAATCCGGCCGGCAGCGCGCGCGGATGCCCGCGACGATCTCGAACACGAGGCGGCCGCGCTGCTCGAGCGACCCGCCGTAGCGGTCGTCGCGCCGGTTGTACTTCGGGCTGAGGAACTGGCTCAGGATGTAGCCGTGGGCGCCGTGCAGTTCGACGCCGTCGAATCCGGCGCGGTCCGCGCGCACGGCCGCGGCGACGAAGTCCTCGCGCAGTTCCTCGACTTCGGCCAGGGTCAGGGCGCGTGCGCCGGTCTCGGCGTCGTCCGACGGGCACACCGGCTGCGTGCCGATCAGGTCCGCGGGCGAGCGCATGCCCGCATGATGCAACTGCACGAACGCCAGGCTGCCGGCCGCATGGATGCCCGCGGCCAGGCGCCGCAGTCCGTCCAGGTGCGCGTCGGACCAGCAGCCGAGCTGGCCCGGGAAGCCCTGGCCCCGGGCCTGCACGTGCGAGGCGCAGGTCATGGTCAGGCCGAAACCGCCCCGGGCGCGCAGTGTGAGCCAGTGGTATTCATCGTCCGACAGGCGACCGTCGGCGTGGCTCTGCAGGTTGGTCAGCGGCGCCAGCATGAAGCGGTTCTTCATGGCGGGCCCGTGCTGGAAGGCGAGGGGGTCGAAGAGGCTGGGCATGGGGAAGGGGCTGGGGCCTAGGGGATAGGGAGGTCGAAGCGGGCGAGGGGATTCTATATCCTGCGCACTGTGATGCAGATCCACGTTACCCGAGGTTGCAGCGATGTCGCGTGAATCCGCCCTGCCGCGCCGGATGCTGTGTGGGCTGGTCGCGGCGTTGCTGGTCGTTCACCGCGCCTGCGGCCCAGGCGCAGTCACAGGTCTACACCGTCGACATCCGCCCGGTGCTGAACGACCTGGACATCAAGATCGAGCACGTGGCCGACTCGCGCATGCTGGTGGTGAACCTGACCAACAACTCGCCGACGCGCGTGCGCTGCGACCTGCGCTTTGACGCGTCGCCGCAGACGCCGCAGCGCACCACCCGGCACATCAACCCGGGCAAGCGCGGATCCAGCACGCTGCGCGCGCAGCGGCGCTGGTTCTCGGTCACCGTGGATGTCGAGTGCGTGCCGGCGCCGCGATAGCGCCGGCGGCTCACCTCAGGACGTGTACCAGATCGGCGACGTCCACGCGCGTTCCTGCTGCTTCATCGGCACTTCCGCGCCCATCTTCACGCCGAACCGCGCCTGGTCGAATGCCGTCCAGCGCGGCGTCGGGATCTCGATCACGCGCGCGTAATAGAAGGCACGCTGCCCCGGCTTGAAGTCGGGGTCCTTCCAGGCGGCCGACAGCTCCGCCGCACCGATCGTATTGGTGTACGTGGCCCGCGCGACATCGACCGTGT
The DNA here is from genome assembly GCA_963744735.1 of uncultured Gammaproteobacteria bacterium. Lineage (GTDB taxonomy): Bacteria > Pseudomonadota > Gammaproteobacteria > Steroidobacterales > Steroidobacteraceae > RPQJ01. Next base: position 39,523 of record CAVUVH010000005.1, on the reverse strand, counting down.
CGCCGACCGGCGGCAGCTTGCCGTCCTTGCCGGGCTTGCGGTCGCCGGCCCACACCACCTCGTAGACCTTCTCCTGTGCCTTGCCGGAGGCGTCGAGCCAGCCCTTCACGATCTGGATGCGGTCGAGGTTGGCGCCCTGCGGATCCTTGAGGGCGGCGACGAGGAAGGTCGGCGCCGTGCCGGCCGCGGCGGGCTTCAGGTCGCCGCCCATCGGCACGCCCTTGGCGTAGCCGACCTCGGCGAGATAGCGCGACTGCGCGTCCTCGGCCGTGAATCCATAGCCGCCGAAGAAGCGCACCGTCATGCGTGTGCCGGACGTGCCGTAGGTCTCGCGCCGCTGCATCGCATCGAAGACCGCTTCGCGGGTGTTCTCGGTGGCCCACACGGCCGCATAGCCGGCCGCGAGGTACTGCCACGTGTAGCGCGCCGCGTCGCCTTCGCCCTCGCCGGTGCTCGAACGATCCTTCCAGCGATCCGCGCGCGGCTCCTGCCCCGGGAACTTGCCGAAGAAATTGTCCTCCTCGACGAAGGGCAGCGCGTTGTGCGCATCGGAGCTGCCGATGATGCCGGACTTGAACGGGTTCACGCCCAGCCTGGCCTCGTGCTCGAGGCCGCGCATGAATCCGGCGCGCACGAAGCTGGTCGGCATCATCTCCGGGGTGAGCTTCCCGCCCAGGGTCAGGTTGCCCAGTTCCCAGCCAGCGATGCCGTAGTCGAGGAATTCGTCGTTGGGCGACAACCGGGGATGGCTCTCGGAGGCACCCTTCATCTGCACGATTTCCTGCACCGGCTCAAAGCGCTGCCGGCGCTCGGCGTAATCCTTCGACAACGGCGCGCCGCTGAAGGTCTGCCCGGCGTACATGCGGCCGTTCGACAGGTTGCCATTGTGCGGAATCGCGAGCGCCCGGCCGCCGGTGCGCTGCTCGTAGGATTCCATCCAGGCCCAGAGCTTCTCCGGATCTTCGCTGTTCCAGGACGAGAACGGAAACACCTGGCTCGCGCGGTCCGCGCCGTCGCGCAGCACCACGTTGCGGTGCAGGTTGTCGCCGCCCGGCGTCGGCGTCCACTCGAAACCGATGAAGGTGGTGAACCTGCCGGGCTCGTTGTACTTGTCGGCCATGACGGCTGCGCGCTGCCACACCGACATCATCAGCGGCCCCGCGACCTTCGGGTTGGTCAGCACCGGCGGGCAGGCTGTTGGTCGCCTGCGCGCCGATCAGTTCGGTCACCGCCGCAGCCGCCTCGGCGCCGCCCGCCTTGATCATCCGGCTCCAGCGCTGGACAGTACTGTCGCCCATCAGCGCCGGGTTGGCGTTGTAGACCTCGGTGATCAGGCCGAGGCCCTCGGCGTGGTCGCTGAGGACGACGAAATCGAGCGGCCGCGGCAGGCGGGCCGGCAAGCCCGTGGTGGAGATGACTTCCTCGCCGCGGGCGATGCGGTAGGTCTGCTCCGGCGAGAAACGGGTACCGGTCGTGAACGCGTCGCCCGAGTTGGCGGAATGCAGGTGGGTGTCGCCCCACAGCACGCGCGTCGGGTACTTGCGGCCCGCGTAGGGCGAATACGCCTTCGCGTTCGCCTGCGGCGTGGGGCTGGCGGTGTGCCTGGAGTTCACTTCGGAGATCGCTTCCTCGGGATCGTCCACCACGCCGCGCACCACCACGTCGGGTGGCGGGCTGGTCTGTGCGACGCCTTGCGGGGCGACTGCCAGCAGGGCGCCGACCAGGATAGCGACAACGACACCTGCGTCCATTCGATACTCGAGTTTCATGCATCTCCCGCATCCGGCCAGTGGTGGCCGAGCATCAGAACGAGATTGAAATTCCCGCGCCCGGCCCGTGCTGGGTCAGATCGAAGCGCGTGTAGTTGAGGCCGCTGCCGTCCTCGTAGTCGTAGGAGATCGCCCGGTAGCCCAGGTACCAGCCGAAGCGATCGGAGTTCTGGCGCGTGAACTTGGTGAGTGCGTGCCAGGTCAGGTCTGAACCGCCAGCGCCGATGTCGCCGCGCAGCGTGTAGCGCCACTTGCCGCCCATCGGCACCTCGTAGTTGAACCCGATCAGCGGATCGAACCAGTCGGCGTCGCGGTTCGCCGTGGCGACCTGCTGCAGCACCCTGACGCGCAGGTCCGCGTTGACGTCGAAGTAAGCCAGCGAGACCAGCGCTTCGAGGTGCGGCGTGATGCGGCGGCCGGCCGTGAGCATGGCCGTGACCTGTTCGGTGTCGAGCCGGGCGCTGGCGCGGCCCTGCTCCGTTTCCTTGCCCCCGCCGAGGCTCATGTAGGTGACGTCGCCGGTGAACGACCAGGTGCCGTTCTCGATCCGGTAGGCCGCCATGGCGCCGAACTCGAGGTTGTCGAAGAAATCCGACATGCTGACCTCCACCGGCACCTCCACCGGGCCGACCTGGGCGTCACCTTCGATCATGGCTCCCATGCCGTACAGGAACACGGTCTGGCGCCAGTCACCCGACGAGGCCTGGGTCCCGGATTGTTCCTGGGCCCGGGCCGGCGAGGCTCGTCGCCAGTCCCGCGACCGCGACCAGAACGAGTTGCCGCCACTTAAGTCTTGCCATCGTGTTACTCCGAGTGTCTGGGCGCGCTGAAATCCGGCACAGCCAACGCTCCTGCCCGACGGAACTCCGTCGCGCCGACAGGAAGGCACTGAGCCGCTGTATAGGCAGCATTATGAGCATAACGCTTCGGGATCGGGCTATACATGCATGTGATGCATGGCCGTGTTGCGCCGCTGCCGCCCCGGCCACATGCGGCAGACGGTCGGTCGACGCCGGCGACATGAGTTCCATGCATGCCTGCGGTAGAGTGCGATGCATGTCCCTCGAAGTCCGGCAGATGCGTCACGTGCTGGCCCTGGCCGAGCACGGCAGTTTTGCCCGCGCGGCAACGGCGCTGGGGCTCAGCCAGTCCGCGCTGTCGCGCAGCATCCAGTCGGTGGAGCGCGAGGTGGGCAGCGGGCTGTTCATCCGCACGGCCAGCGGCGTCGAGCCGACGGACAGCGGCCTGGTGTTCGTCGCCCGGATCCGCCAGATCATGCAGCTCACCGACGACCTCGACCGCGACCTGGTCAGCGAGCGCGGCCTGCAGAGCGGTCACCTGCACGTGGGCGCCGGCCCGTATCCCGCCCAGTCGATGCTCGCCGATGCGCTCGCCCGGTTCGTCGCCGACTACCCGCGCGTCGTGGTGCGCGTGATGATGCGCGACTGGGACGAGCTGCTGCGCCGCCTGCGCGCGCGCGAGATCGAGTTCTTCGTCGCCGAGAGCAGCACGTTTGGCGGCGACACCGACATCGAGATCGAGCTCATGCACGCGCACGCGATGCTGATCGTCGCGCGCAGCGGGCATCCACTGGCGAGCCGCGCTCCTGTTTCGTTCAGCGACTGCTTTGCCTTTCCGTTTGTGTCGGTGAGCCGGATCCCGCCACGAATCCTCGAGCCAATCCGGGCCGCGCAGCGACGATCGGCGGGCGGGGCGGAGATGAATCGGGTTTTCCCGGCACTCGAATTCAATTCGATCGATGCCATCAGGAAGATCGTGTCCGGATCCGACGCCCTGGTGGTGGTGCCGCCTGCGTCCGTCGCGGAAGACCTGGAAAGCGGGCGGCTGGTGGCGCTCGGGTCCGAGCCCTACCTTTCGCTGCGCTACGGAATCGTCAAGCTCAGGACCCAGCCTCTCAGCGCGGCAGGTACCCGCTTTCGCGAGTATGTGCGCGAGGCGGAGCAGGAGCTCACGCAGCGCCGAGCAGGAGTTGCTGGATCGCTGGCGACCGCGAGCTCGTCCCGGCGCCGCATCCGCCGGCACGCGCGCGGCGCCGGTCGGGCAGCCGCGCCTGATCCCTGATCCCTGATCCCTAGTTTACGATCTGGTTCAGCTCGCCCTTCTTGTAGCGCTCGGCCATCTTCTCCAGCGACAGCGGCTTGATCTTCGCGGCCTGGCCGGCGCAGCCGAACGCCTCGTAGCGCAGCTTGCAGATGCCGCGCGCGGCGGCCTGCGCGTCGGCCAGGTACTTGCGCGGATCGAACTCGCCCGACTTCTCCGACATGTGCTTGCGGATCGCGCCGGTCATCGCCAGGCGGATGTCGGTGTCGATGTTGATCTTGCGCACGCCGTGCTTGATGCCCGTCACGATCTCCTCGACCGGCACGCCGTAGGTTTCCTTCATGTTGCCGCCGTACTTGCGGATGATCTCGAGCCACTCCTGCGGCACGCTCGAGGAGCCGTGCATCACCAGGTGGGTGTTCGGGATGCGCGCGTTGATTTCCTTGATGCGCTGGATGGCGAGGATGTCGCCCGTGGGCTTGCGCGTGAACTTGTAGGCGCCGTGCGAGGTGCCGATCGCGATCGCGAGCGCGTCGCACTGCGTCTTCTTGACGAAGTCGGCGGCCTGGTCAGGGTCGGTCAGCAGGTCTTCGCGCGTCATGTGGCCTTCGGCGCCGTGGCCGTCTTCCTTGTCGGCCTTCATCGTCTCGAGCGAGCCGAGCACGCCGAGTTCGGCCTCGACCGTGATGCCGATCGAGTGCGCGAAGTCGACGACCTTGCGCGAGGTTTCGACGTTGTACTCGTACGAGGAAGGCGTCTTGCCGTCCTCGAGCAGCGAGCCGTCCATCATCACGCTGGAGAAGCCCGAGCGGATCGCGCCCATGCACACCGCGGGCGACTGGCCGTGGTCCTGGTGCATGACCACCGGGATGTGCGGATAGGCCTCGATCGCCGCCTGGATCAGGTGGCGCAGGAACGCCTCGCCGGCGTACTTACGCGCGCCCGCGGAGCCCTGCATGATGACCGGGCTGTTGGTCTCGTCGGCCGCTTCCATGATGGCGCGGACCTGCTCGAGGTTGTTGACGTTGAAGGCCGGCAGGCCGTAGCCGTTTTCGGCCGCGTGATCGAGCAGCTGGCGCATCGAGACGAGAGGCATGGATTTGCTTCCTGGGAAAGTGGGGATGACAGCGGGGACCGTCCGGATTTTACCGCGTTTCGCGCCGGGTCGAGGCGTGGACGACCGCAGGCGGCCGGAACCGCTATTCCAGCGCCGCGTCCAGCGAGATTTCGACGCCTGCGAGCGCCTTCGACACCGGGCAGTTCTGCTTGGCGTCGGCGGCCAGCTCGGCGAATCGGGCAGCGTCGAGGCCAGGGACCGTCGCCCGCGTACGCAGCGCGATGCGCGGGATGCTGAAACCGCCGGGCGATCTGCTCGATGTGCACCGCGGCTGTCGTGTGGATGCGGCTCGGCGCCAGTTGCTGCCGCGCCAGCAGAGCGGTCAGCGCCATCGTGAAGCAGCCCGCGTGGGCGGCGCCGAGCAACTCCTCCGGGTTGGTTTCCGCGCCCTCCTCGAACCGCGACTTGAAGGTGTAAGGGCCGCGGAACGCACCGCTTTCCAGGGCGAGTTCACCGCGGCCTTCGCGCAGGCTGCCGGTCCATGAGGCTTCGGCTGTACGTATGGGCATGATGGAAACTCCGTTCAGGAATCAGTGCATCGGGCAATGCGAACATGGACCAGGCAGCGGCGAGCGGGGATTGGTCGCAGGTGCCGATCCTCAGGCCGCCCAGTCGAGGATGACCTTGCCCGACTGGCCGCTGCGCATGATCTCGAAGCCGTCGCGGAAATCCGCGATCGGGAAGCGGTGGGTGATGATCGGCGTGATGTCGAGGCCGCTCTGCAGCATGGCCGACCATCTTGTACCAGGTCTCGAACATCTCGCGGCCGTAGATGCCCTTGATCACCAGGCCCTTGAAGATCACCTGGTTCCAGTCGATCGCGGTGTCGTCGGGCGGGATGCCGAGCAGCGCGACGCTGCCGCCGTGGTTCATCGTGCGCAGCATGTCGCGGAAGGCGCTCGGGTTGCCGGACATCTCCAGGCCGACGTCGAAGCCCTCGGTCATGCCGAGGTCCTTCATGACGTCTGGTCGAGCGTGTCGCGGCTCGACGTTGACGGCCCGCGTCGCGCCCATCTTGCGCGCGAGCTCGAGCCGGTAGTCGTTGACGTCGGTGATCACGACGTGGCGCGCGCCGACGTGGCGCGCGATCGCCGCGGCCATGATGCCGATCGGGCCGGCGCCGGTGATCAGCACGTCCTCGCCGACCAGGTTGAACGACAGCGCCGTGTGCGTGGCGTTGCCGAGCGGGTCGAGGATCGACGGCGATGTCGTCGGTGATGTCGTCGCGGCAGCTTGAACGCGTTGAACGCCGGGATCACCAGGTACTCGGCGAAGCAGCCCTGGCGGTTGACGCCGACGCCCACCGTGTTGCGGCAGAGGTGGCGGCGCCCGGCGCGGCAGTTGCGGCAGTAGCCGCAGGTGATGTGGCCCTCGCCGGAGACGCGGTCGCCGAGCTTGAAGCCGCTGCACCTCGCTGCCCATCTCGACGATCTCGCCCACGTACTCGTGGCCGACGGCCATCGGCACCGGGATCGTCTTCTGCGCCCACTGGTCCCAGTTGTAGATGTGCATGTCGGTGCCGCAGATCGCCGTCTTGCGGATCTTGATCAGCACGTCGTTGGGTCCGACCTCGGGCTCCGGGATGTCCTCCATCCAGATGCCCGGGCTCGCGCCTTGCGCCTTGACCAGTGCCTTCATCGAGTCGCTTCCTTCAGCTCAGGGGATGACGCCGAGTTCGCGGCCGACGGCGATGAATGCCGTCGATGGCCCGGTCGAGCTGCTCGACGCTGTGGCCGGCGGACATCTGCGTGCGGATGCGCGCCTTGCCCTTCGGCACGACCGGATACGAGAAGCCGATGACGTAGACGCCTTCGCGCGAGCAGCCGCTCGGCCACTTCGCCGGCCAGCGCCGCGTCGCCCAGCATCACCGGGATGATCGGGTGCTCGCCCGGCACGAGGCTGAAGCCGGCGTCGCTCATGCGGCTGCGGAAGTGCGCGCGTGTTGCGCCGCAGGCTGCGCGCGCAGCTGCGTCGCCGTCCTCGAGCAGGTCGAGCACGCGCAGCGTGGCGGCCGCGATCACCGGCGGCGATGCTGTTCGAGAACAGGTAGGGGCGCGAGCGCTGGCGCAGCCAGCCGACGATCTCCTTGCGCGCCGCCGTGTAGCCGCCGGACGCGCCGCCGAGCGCCTTGCCGAGCGTGCCGGTGAGGATGTCGATGCGGCCCATCACGCCGCAGAACTCCGGCGTGCCCCGGCCGCCCTCGCCGATGAAGCCGACCGCGTGCGAATCGTCGACCATCACCAGCGCGCCGTACCGGTCGGCGAGGTCGCAGATGTCGCCTGAGGTTGGCGATCATGCCGTCCATCGAGAACACGCCGTCGGTGGCGATCAGCTTGAAGCGCGCGCCGGCGGCTTCCCTGCAGCCGCGTCTCGAGCTCGGCCATGTCGTTGTTGGCGTAGCGCAGGCGCTGCGCCTTGCAGAGGCGGATGCCGTCGATGATGCTGGCGTGGTTGAGCGCGTCGCTGATCACCGCGTCCTCCTCGCCGAGCAGCGTCTCGAACAGGCCGCCGTTGGCGTCGAAGCACGACGAGTAGAGGATGGTGTCGTCCGTGCCGAGGAAGGCGCTGAGCCGCGCCTCGAGCTGCTTGTGCACGTCCTGGGTGCCGCAGATGAAGCGCACCGACGCCATGCCGTAGCCGTAGCGGTCGAGCGCCTCGTGCGCCGCCTCGATGACCGCCGGGTGGTTGGCGAGGCCGAGGTAGTTGTTGGCGCAGAGGTTGATGAGCTCGCGCCCGTCGGCCAGGCGCACGACCGGCTGCTGCGGCGAGGACAGCACGCGCTCGGGCTTGAACAGGCCCGCGCCTTTCAGCTCGTCGGTCTGGCCGGCCAGTCGGTCGAGAAAGCCACGGTCCATGGTGCTGTGCGCCCGGGTTTGCGGAGGGCGGATTATAAGGGCCTTATAATCGCGCCGTGGCACCCCGCAAGCAGCAACCGCCGCGCCGGCCCGGCGATGACGACGACCCCGACGCGGACGACAGCCTCCCGGGCGGTCCGGGCGCGACGCTGCGCATCGACAAATGGCTCTGGTGTGCCCGGTTCTTCAAGACCCGCGGCATCGCGCAGCAGGCCGTCGACGGTGGCCATGTGCAGCTCAACGGCGATCGCATCAAGGCATCGCGCCAGGTCAAGGCTGGCGACCGGCTGCTGGTCACGCGCGAGCGCGAGCGCTTCGTGGTCGATGTCGTGTCGATCCCCGCGCGCCGTGGACCGGCCGCGGAGGCTCGGCAGCACTATCGCGAAACTCCCGAGAGCGAGGCGGCGAGGGCGGCCGTGCGCGAGTTCAACCGGCTCTCCGGGCCGGTTTCGACCGGGCGCCCCGACAAGCGCGAACGCCGCGACCTGATGCGGGTGGTGAAGGGCCGGGGTGGCCTGCCGGACGACGACGACCGGCCCTGAGCGTGGCTGGCCGCGCTGCCTGTGACCCGGCTCACAGCCCCGGCCGGGCCGACCCGATACCTTTCCGGCATGGGTCGCGCCGACCCGGGAGCCCGCCGCCATGACCGATCCTGCCCGCGTCTCGAATCCCCCGCCCCGTGGCGGCGACGACTGGGAGTCCGTGGCGCTCAGGCGCGTGGCTGCGCGGGTCGAGCAGCCCCCGGCCCTGCCCCAGGAAGCCGAGGATTTCGGCTGGGAAGAGGGCGTGCTGGAGAAGCTGCGCAAGCGTCTCGCCGACAGCGAGTAAATTTCCCTCTCCCGCTTGCGGAGCAGACGGCGCCGAAGTGGCGCAGGCGTGCGCCGCCGAACCATCCCGACCTCACGATTGATGCTCATCCCTATGCTAACCACCTGTTCGACCGCATTCGGTATGCGATCCCCGGCCGGGATCCGGATCCGTGTAACGCGCGCGCGTCCAGGCGACGTCGGCATCCACCATCACCCAGTCCCACGGCGCGTAAAACACGCCGATCTCGATGCCCTCGCGCTCGCTCGCGCGGCTCGGCTCGGTGGTGCCGCCATCGCCGACGAACAGCAGTTCCGAGTCGAGGTCCAGGTGCCATAGCGCCGCGGCGACCTGCACGCCCGGGATCAGCGCGGTGCGCAGACCCACCTCGTAGCCGAGCGCCGCCACCAGTGGATCGACACGATCCGCGGGCGTCACGCCGTCCGCCGGGTCGACCGTGATCGTCGTGCCGCGCGCGTCGTTGCGAGTGGAAGCCGCGACCGACATTGACGAAGTACTCGGTCTCGGCCCAGGGCCCGAAGACCAGCGCCAGCTTGGGGCTGGCGATCGATGTCGTCGGCGCGTGCCGCTGTTGGCCGGCAGGCTGCTGTCGACGTCGAAGTCGAACGCGTCGAAGCGCAGCCCGACTTCGGAGCGGAACCAGTCGGTCCAGCGGACTGTCGTCGCTGGCGTAGGCGGAGTAGCTCAGTCTGGCGCACGTCGTCCTCGCGCACGGTCGCGTGGCGGCGGCGTGCCTCGGTGCGGTACAGCGCCGACCGGGCGCGATGTCGTCGTAGCGCAGTTCGAGGCCCAGCGCGCAGCGGTGCCCGGCGTCGGCCGAAGCGCTCGGCCGGGTTTCGTACCGCAGCGTCGCCGCCATAGTAGCGGCGTTCGCTCGTACTGCTCGAACTGGTCGCCGTCGCACCGTGGTCGCAGCGCGTAGGTGAAGTTCGAGTAGCAGGTCGAGGCGCGTAGTCGACCGCGTAGGCGTGCGCGCTCGAGCCGCGGCCGTCGCCGGCGCTGCCGCCAGCCGCCGCCGGAGAGGCTGTAGCGGTGGGTGCTCGCCGCCGTCGGTCGGATCGAGCGATGCCGAAGCGGTCGACTGTCGCCCGCCTCGCACGGCGCGCAGCGGGATCTGGTCGGTGCTGTTCCAGCTCGCCGTCGTAGCCCATGGCGGTCGAGCGTTCCAGCCGTGGCGTCGCGCCGTGGCCGAGTACTTCGCCAGCGAAGCCGTTGAGCTTGCGGTAGTCCTGCGGCACGTCCCAGGGCCCGTCGTTGTGGTACAGCCTCGAGCCGCCAGCAGCAGGTCGCCGCGGCCCGACCGCGGCGAGCTGCCGCCGACGCACGGCGCGGTAGTAGCCGTTCTCGCCGGCGCGCCAGCGTCACGAACGGCGCGTCGAGCGTGCGTCGGTAGGCGATGTGCGCGGCGCCGGCGGCGGAGAAGTTGCCTTCGTCGGCGTAGTAGGGGCCCTTGCGGTAGGCGATGCGTGTCGACCAGCTCGGGGATCAGGAAGTTGAGGTCGGTGTAGCCCTGGCCGTGCGCGTGGGTCGGCAGGTTGACCGGCATGCCGTCGACCGTGGTGGCGAAGTCGGTGCCGTGGTCGAGGTTGAAGCCGCGCAGGAAATACTGGTTCGCCTTGCCGTCGCCGCTGTGCTGCGTGACGACCAGGCCGGGCACGGCCTCGAGCAGCTCTGCCGGGCGCAGCGTCGGGCGGTTTGCCAGCTGTTCCGGCAGGACGAGACCCTCGCTCGCCGAGGTGACCGTGCCCATCAGCGGCATTCTCAACGCTGTGACGACGATCTCCTCCAGCGTCACGCCGCCCGCCGGCAAGCCGGCTCCGAGCGCGTTTGCCGAGAGGATCAAACCGATAATCGCCAACAGGTGTCGTGACGCACGCATTTCGATATTATTGCTGTGCACCGACGCCGCAAGACGAGCAGTTACCATAACAACCGTATGTTAAGTGGATGCCAGATTGTCAACACAGTGCAGCCGAGTACGATGATACCCCACGTCGATCCGTGAGGCACCAGCGCCGTAGGCCGCGACACTCGCACGTGCACGTCGAGTACGCATGACCACGCTCTCCTTGCTCGGCTCGCGCTCGACGCGGCTGTTCGTCTTCCTCACCGCGTTCTTCGTCGGCAACGCCGTCGTCGCCGAGTTCGTCGGCGTGAAGATCTTCGCGCTGGAGCCGACGCTGGGCCTGCCGCCCTTCAACTGGAACCTGTTCGGCCAGTCGGGGTCGCTGAGCTTCACGGCCGGCGTGCTGATCTGGCCGATCGTGTTCATCCTCACCGACGTCATCAACGAGTACTTCGGCCGGCGCGGCGTGCGGCTGATCTCCTACGCCGCGATCGCGATGATTTCCTACGGCTTCCTCTTCGCCTACGCCTCCATCCACCTGGCGCCGGCCGAATGGTGGATCACGGTGAATGCGGAGCGCGGCGTGCCCGACATGCAGGCCGCCTACCACAGCGTGTTCGGCCAGGGGCTGTGGACGATCGGCGGCTCGATCACGGCGTTCTTCGTCGGCCAGGTGATCGACGTGTCGATCTTCCACCGCATCCGCGCGGCCACCGGCGAGCGCTGGATCTGGCTGCGCGCAACGGGCTCGACCGCCGTGTCGCAGTTGCTCGACAGCTTCGTCGTGCTCTATATCGCCTTCGTGCTCGGGCCGCAGCAGTGGCCGATCTCGCTGTTCCTGGCGGTGGGCACGGTGAACTACTGCTACAAGATGCTCGCTGCGGTGGCGCTGAGCCCGCTGCTGTACGTCTCGCGGCGCTGGATCGAGAGTTACCTCGGACCGGAAGAGGCGGCGCGCCTGAAGGCGCGAGGCGGCTGCCTGATACGCCGGCTGTCTCGCACGGTGCGCCAGTACTGGCATTGCTTCGTGCCGCGGGTCTCGCGCGCATCGTGAATCGCGCGGGGGACCCGCACGATTCACGGCGAACCTTGCTCGAGCGGGTGTTCGGCGAGGGTGCCCGCATCGGGTCGGTTCGAGCGTGGCCGCCTCACACCATCGCTCGAGCTTCGGCGCTCGACACGCGGCGCGCAGCAATGCCGGAACGGCGCCTCGTGCTCCGGAAACCGCGCTGGCCGCTTGGAAACTGCATGCCTCGCCGTTGCCGCAGGTCCGATCTTCCTCCGCGCTCCGTGTCGGACGCCGCAGCTCGAGCGCAGGGGCGAAGCGGCACTGACGCCCGGTCGCTGCTGCGCTGCCACCATCGCTTCGCTCCCGCTCGAGCAAGGTTCGCCGCAAACAAACTTGTTTGTTTGCGAGGCGCGGTAGACCCGGAGCGCGGAGGAAGATCGGACCTGCGGCAACGGCGGAGCGACCAGCGACTGGCCCTCACCCGGCCTGCGGCCACCCTCTCCCGCAAGCGGGAGAGGGGGTTACCTGACCAGCTGGTTCAGCTCGAAGATCGGCATCAGCATCGCCAGCACGATCAGCAGCACCAGGCCGCCCATGACGATGATCATCAGCGGCCCGAGCAGGCCGACCAGCGCCTGCAGCAGCGAGTCCAGCTCGCGCTCCTGGTGCTGCGCGGCGCGCTCGAGCATCGTGTCGAGCTCGCCGCTCGATTCGCCGCTCGAGATCAGGTGGATCATCATCGGCGGAAACAGCCGCGACTTGGCCAGTGACTTGCCGATCGGCGCGCCCTCGCGCACCCGCACGGCGGCGTCGGCCACCGCGGCCTTCATCGGCAGGTTGGTCACGACCTCGCCCGAGATCCGCAGCGCATCGAGCACGGGCACCGAGCTCGCCGTCAGCGTGCTCAGCGTGCGTGCAAAGCGCGCGGTGTTGGAGCCGCGCACGATCTTGCCGACCAGCGGCAGCCGCAGCAGGAAATCGTGCCAGCGGCGGCGGTTGGACTCGACACCCAGCCAGCGACGGAACAACCAGGCCGCGAGCCCCAGCGCGATGGCCAGGAACAGGCCGAAGTCGCGCGCGAAGTCGCTGCTGGCGATCAGGGCCTGCGTCAGCAGTGGCAGTTCCGCCTCGCTGTTGCGGAACACCTCGACCACCTTCGGCACGATCGACACCAGCAGGAAGAACACGATCGCCACGCAGACGACGAACAGCATCACCGGGTAGAGCAGGGCGCCCAGCGTGCGGCTGCGCAGCGCCTGGCGGTTCTCGGTGTAGTCGGCCAGCCGCTCGAGCACGGCATCGAGGTGGCCGGACTGTTCGCTGGCGGACACCGTCGCGCGATACAGCTCCGGGAAGCTGTTCGGATACTCGCCCAGGCTGTCGGCCAGCGTGTAGCCCTCCATCACCTTGGAGCGCACCCCGAGCAGGATGTTGCGCACCTTGGGCTTGTCGGTCTGCTGCGACACCGCGAGCAGCGATTCCTCGAGCGGCATCGAGGATTTCACCAGTGTCGCGAGCTGCCGCGTCACCAGCGACAGGTCGCCCGGGCTCAGGCCGCGCTGGAAGCTGAACGACAGCGTGCGCCGCGCGCCGCCGCCCTCGACCTGCTTCTGTTCGCCCGAGACCTCGGTGACCACGACCGGCAGCAGCGCCTGCTCGCGCAGCAGCTGGCGCACCTGGCGCGCCGTGTCGGCCTCCAGGACGCCCTTGCGCTCCCGGCCGCCGGCATCGACCGCGGTGTATTCGAAGGCAGCCATGATGGGCGGCTAGTCCTCGCGCGTGACCTTGAGGACTTCCTCGATGGTGGTGACGCCGGCGAGCACCTTGGCGCGGCCGTCGTCGCGGATGCCCGGCGTGCGCATGCGCGCGTAACGCTCCAGGTCGAGTTCCGAGGCACCGTCGTGGATCATGGTGCGCAGGTGCTCGTCCACGATCACCAGCTCGTAGATGCCGGTGCGGCCCTTGTAGCCGCCGCTCAGGTCGCGCGGGTTGGGACGGTAGAGCGTGGGCGAGGGCGCGTCGTCAGGCAGGTTGAGCAGCCGGCGCTCGTACTCGCCGGCGGTGTAGGCCTCGCGGGTCGCCGGGTTGAGCACGCGCACCAGGCGCTGCGCCAGCACGCCGATCACCGACGAGGCCAGCAGGAACGGCTCGATGCCCATGTCGCGCAACCGCGTCACCGCGCCGACGGCCGTGTTGGTGTGCAGCGTCGACATCACGAGGTGGCCGGTCAGCGACGACTGCACGGCGATCTGCGCGGTCTCGAGGTCGCGGATTTCGCCGACCATCACCACGTCCGGGTCCTGCCGCAGGATCGCGCGCAGGCCGCGGGCGAAGGTCATCTCGACCCGCGTGTTGACCTGCGTCTGGCCGATGCCGTCGATGTAGTACTCGATCGGGTCCTCGACCGTCATGATGTTGCGCGTGCGGTCGTTGATGCGGTCGAGCGCCGCGTACAGCGTCGTGGTCTTGCCCGAGCCGGTGGGGCCGGTCACGAGCAGGATGCCGTTCGGCTTGTGGATCAGGTCGTCGATGTGGTTCTGCGTGACCGGGTCCATGCCGAGCGAGTTGAGGTCCAGCCGGCCGGCCTGCTTGTCGAGCAGGCGCAGCACCACGCGTTCGCCATGGCCCGCCGGGATGGTCGAGACGCGCACGTCGACCGCGCGTCCCGCGATGCGCAGCGAGATGCGGCCGTCCTGCGGCAGGCGCTTCTCGGCGATGTCGAGCCGCGACATGACCTTGATGCGCGAGACGATCAGCGGCGCCACGGCGCGCTTGGTCTGCAGCACCTCGCGCAGCACGCCGTCGACCCGGAAGCGGATCACCAGCCGGTTCTCGAACGGCTCGACGTGGATGTCGGAGGAGTTCTCCTTCACCGCCTGCGTCAGCAGCGCGTTGATCAGGCGGATGACGGGCGCCTCGTCGTCGCTCTCGAGCAGGTCGGACTGTTCCGGGATGTCCTGCGCCAGGTCGGCGAGGTCGGTTTCCTCCTCGAGGCCGCCCATCGCATCCATCGTGGTGCCGGAGCCCGCCTCGTAGGCCTCGCGCAGCAGCAGTTCGAAGCGCTCGAGGCTGACGCGCTCCAGCCGCAGCGGCCGGCGCAGGTGCCGGCGGACCTCGGCCAGCGCCAGCGGCGAGGCGCCTTGACGCACCACGACGTCGGCGCCGTCGTCGTCGATGCCGCGCACCAGCACGCCATGGCGCTTGGCGAACGAGAACGGCAGCGGGCGCAGCGGATCGGTGACCCGCCCGGCCGCCGCCAGGATCGCCTCGTCGGTGGCGGTCGTGCCCATTACGGCGTCGTGCCCGGAGCCGGAGCGGGCGGCGGCGTGGTCGTCTCGCCGAACGGCGCCGTCGGCGCCGGTGCCTGCGCCGGATTGGTGATGCCCGTGGTCGGGTCGGAGGGCAGGTAGTACTCCTGCGAGGACGAGCCCTGCAGGCGCTCAGCCGGGGTCGCGCCCTGCGGCGACGCCTGCCGTGCCGGGTTCAGCAGTTCCGGCGGCACCAGTTGCTCGAGCGGCGGCAGCGTCGGCTGGCGCTCGCTCGGCATCAGCGGCACGCGACCGCCGTTGCGGCCCGTCTGCTGCTCGCGGATGTAGTTGTACTTGGCGTTGCTCTCGATCGCGGCGTCGGTGCCGTCGCGCAGGATGCGCGGGCGGATGAAGACCATCAGGTTGGTCTTGACCTTGTCGACGCTGCGCGTCTTGAACAGCTCGCCGATGATCGGGATCGACCCCAGGAACGGCACCTGCGACTTGCTCTCGCGCACCTCGTCCGAGATCAGGCCGCCGAGCACGATGATGCCGCCGTCCTCGACCATGACGTTGGTGGTGATGGTGCGCTTGTTGGTGATCAGGTCGTTGGTGCTGACCTGCTGCGAACTCGCGGCGATGCTCGAGGCTTCCTGCGAGATCTTCAGCATCACCGAGCTGCCTTCGTTGATCTGCGGCGTGATCTTGAGGATGTTGCCGACTTCCTCGCGCTGGATGGTCTGGAACGGGTTGACGTTGCCGCCGGTCCCGGGGATGCCCTGGCTGGTGTACTGGCCGGTCACGAACGGCACTTCCTGCGCGATCTTGATCTCCGCCTCCTCGTTGTCCAGCGTGACGATCGAGGGCGTGGCGATGATGTTGGTGTTGCCGATGCCGCCGATGGCGCGGATCACCGCGGCCCAGCTGGTGCCGCCCGAGACGATCTGGCCGAGGCCCATCGTCAGGCCGCTCGGCAGGCCCGGGATCGAATCCGGATCCAGCACGCCCTGGATGATCTCGCCGATGCCGGTGCCGTCCACGGGCTGGACGAAGCCGCCCGCCGGCAGCGAGTTGCCGTTGGAGTCGGTTTCGGCGATCAACCAGTTGACGCCCAGGTCCATCGCCTTGTCGGCCGACATCTCGACCAGGATCGCCTCCACCAGCACCTGCGCACGGCGGATGTCGAGGCGGTCGACGATGGCCATCACCGAACGCATCACCTTCGGCGGCGCGGTGACGACCAGCGCGTTGGTCTGCGGCTCGGCCCAGATCGTGACGCTCTTGTCGCCGCCGGACGAGCTGGCGACGCTCGGCGCGCCGCCCGCCGCGCCGCCGGTCGGCATGGCCGCGGCGGCGATGCCCTGGATCTGCTCGCGCAGCTTGGCCGCGATCTTCTCGGCGTCGGCGTAGCGCAGGTAGCGCACCTGGGTGTCGCCGCCCGACTGCAGCGGCGTGTCGAGGTGCGCGACCAGGGTCTTCAGGCGCAGGCGCTGCGAGGCCTCGCCGCTCACCAGCACGCTGTTGGTGCGCTCGTCCGCGATCACCTTGACCTGCGGCATGCCGGCGCCTTCGGCCGCTGCGCCGCCGCCGGCATAGAGGCTGTTGATGATGCGCACGACTTCGGCGGCGCTCGCGTGCTGCAGCTGCACGACATCGACCGACTCGTCGCCCTGCTGGTCGATGCGCTGGATGATGCGCATCACGCGGTTCACGTTCGAGGCGCGGTCCGAGATGATCAGCATGTTCGAGGCCGGGTAGGCCGCGAGGTGGCCGTACTGCGGGATCAGCGGCCGCAGGATCGGCACCAGCTGCGCCGCGCTCACGTTCTTGACCGCGACCACCTGCGTCACGATCTCGTCCGAGGTCGAGCTGACGCGCGCAGGGCAGGTCGTTGGCCGGGATCTGGCGCGCGTTCGCGTCCGGGATGATCTTGATGGTGTCGCCCGAGGGCACCGCGACGAAGCCGTGCACCTGCAGGATGGAGAGGAAGGCCTCGTAGAACGCGGCGGGCGACATCGGCGTCGACGACAGCATCGTCACCTGCGCCTTCACGCGCGGGTCGACGATGAAGTTCTTGCCGGTCACGGCGCTGACCGCCTCGATGATCTGCGAGAGGTCGGCGTCCTTGTAGTTCGGCGTGATCGAACCCTGCGCCCAGGCCGCCTGCGGGACGGTCCCGATGGCCAGCAACAGGGCGAGGCCGGTCGCGGCGAGCCGCGTGGATCTCTGGAAATGCTTGAGATTCATCGTCACTCCGCGGAGCCGCTGGGCTCGGCCGGCTCTTCTACGACCGGAATGGCCTCCGGCATGGCTGCTGCGGCCGCCGCGTCGGCGGCCAGCTGGGCATTGTTCACGTTGACCTGGACCGACTCGCCATTGCGCTCGACCGTCATCGTGACGCTCGAGGCCGTGTTCATGGTCTGCAGGATTTCCATGCCGCGGGACGCGTCGTCCAGCGGCGTGCCGTTGATCGCGGTGACCATGTCGCCCGGCAGCAGTCCCAGCCGGTTGAACTGGGCGCGATTGCGGCCCGGGTAGACCCGGTAGCCGCGTTGCTGCCCGTTGGCGAAGACGGGCTGCGGTCGCAGGATGTCCGTGATCGCGGTCATGTTGCTCGAGGCGAGGTCGCGCAGGCGGTCGCCCAGCATCGGGCCGCCGGCCGGGGCGGCCGCGCTCATGCCGCCGCCGGTGAACTTCTTGGGCAGCAGCAGGGCCTCGAGCTTGCCACCACGGTCGAGAATCGCCCGGTCGGGGTACACCGAATGGAGCTTGGTGCCCCCCGTGATCGTCTTGCCCACTGAGTACACCTTGGCCGCCGCGGCGCTCTCGCCAATGATGGCGTACCCGAGGGTCGGGTCGGTGTTGGCGATGGTCCCGACCAGCACCAGCGGCATCTGGGTCGCCGCGACCGAATTCGGGTCGGTCGAGCCGGCCGCCGGGGCATTGGCCTCGCCAAACAGGTGGGCGTTGACGATGCTGCCGACGTCCACGGCCTGCGCCAGGGGGCCGGCAGCGGGGGCCGTGGCCGGCGCCGGCGGCGGCAGGTTGCTGCCCGCGCCGAGCAGGGTCCAGGCGAGCTGCACCAGCTGCCAGGCCAGCAGGAGCACCAGCAGGGCCGACACGGCCAGCGGCAGCCGTTGCTGCCAACCTTCGGGCCGGGCGCCCTGTGCCACGGCGGCAATCCGGCCCAGGCGTGCATTCAGGCTGGCAGGCAGTTGCATCAGGTCTCTTGTAAGTGGCCGTCCGGCAAGGCCGTTCCCCGGGATGCGGCATCATACGGACTTGGACGACGATGCCTCAAGACAGTTGCGTTTCATACGGACGACCCGCGCACATTTGTGGCGTCCGGGGGCGCGTCACGAAGTGACCCCCGCTGCTTGTCAGGGGCGGGGGGTGGCCCTATATAGGACTTCCGGTTCACTGGGCGGGCGATGAGCGAGGAACATACACAGCAGGGCCACGGTCTGATCGTGGAGGAGGCCAGGCCGCAGACCAAGCGCCCGCCCCTCTACCAGGTCGTCCTGCTCAACGACGACTACACCCCGATGGAGTTCGTGGTGGACGTCCTGGAGCACATTTTCGGTCTGGACCGCACCACGGCCACGCGCGTGATGCTCGAGGTCCATACCCGAGGCAAGGGGATATGCGGCGTCTACACGTTCGAGATCGCGGAAACCAAGGTGGCGCAGGTCACGACCTACGCCCGGCAGCACCAGCACCCACTACTCTGCACCATGGAAGAGGCCTGAACCCATGCTGAGCAGCGAACTCGAGATCTGCCTCAACGAGGCCTTCCAGGGTGCCCGCGAAGCCCGCCATGAATTCATGACGGTCGAGCACCTGCTGCTCGCCATCATCGACACGCCCAAGGTGCGCGAGATCCTGCGCGCCTGCGGCGCGGACGCGACCCGGCTGCGCAAGGAGCTGCAGGAATTCGTCGAGCAGACGACGCCGCGGCTGAAGCAGGACGACGACCGCGAGGTGCAGCCCACGCTCGGCTTCCAGCGCGTGCTGCAGCGGGCCGTGTTCCACGTGCAGTCGAGCGGCAAGAAGGAAGTTTCGGTCGCCAACGTGCTGGTCGCGATCTTCAGCGAGAAGCACTCGCACGCCGCCTACCTGCTCGGCCTGCAGGAGATCTCCCGCCTCGACGTCGTCAATTTCATCTCGCACGGCCTGTCCAAGTCCGAGGACGCGGCCCCGCGCGCGGGGGACGAGCCGGCGGCGGCGCCCGAGGGCGAGCGCGACGCGGAAGGCGCCTCCGCGCTCGAGAAGTACGCCACCAACCTCAACAAGCTGGCGCAGGAAGGCCGCATCGACCCGCTGATCGGCCGCTCGCTCGAGATCGAGCGCACCGTGGAGATCCTCTGCCGCCGCCGCAAGAACAACCCGCTGTACGTGGGCGAGGCGGGCGTCGGCAAGACCGCGCTGGTCGAAGGCCTGGCGCGGCTGATCGTCGAGGGCAAGGTGCCCGACGTGCTGGCCGACAGCACCGTGTACTCGCTCGACCTGGGCTCGCTGATCGCCGGCACCAAGTACCGCGGCGATTTCGAGAAGCGGCTGAAGGGCGTGCTGGCCGAGATCAAGAAGCAGCCCGGCGCGATCCTGTTCATCGACGAGATCCACACCGTGATCGGCGCCGGCGCGGCGTCCGGCGGGGTGATGGATGCCTCCAACCTGATCAAGCCCGCGCTGGCCAATGGCGAGCTGCGCTGCATCGGCTCGACCACCTACCAGGAATACCGCGGCATCTTCGAGAAGGACCACGCGCTCACGCGCCGCTTCCAGAAGATCGACGTGGTCGAGCCCACGGTGCCCGAGACGATCGAGATCCTGCGCGGCCTGCGCACCCGGTTCGAGGAGCACCACGGCGTCAAGTACGCCGACGACGCGCTCAAGGCGGCGGCGGAGCTTTCCGCCCGCCACATCAACGACCGGCACCTGCCGGACAAGGCGATCGACGTGATCGACGAGGCCGGCGCGCGCCAGCGCCTGAAGCCGCTCGACCAGCGCGCCGAGTTCGTCACCGTCGAGCAGATCGAGGACGTGGTGGCGCGCATCGCGCGCATCCCGCCCAAGACGGTTTCCAGCAACGACCGCGACGTGCTGCAAGAACCTCGAGCGCAACCTCAAGCTCGTCATCTACGGCCAGGACAAGGCGATCGAGACGCTCGCCTCGTCGATCAAGATGGCGCGCTCCGGCCTGGGCGACGAGCGCAAGCCGGTCGGCTCGTTCCTGTTCGCCGGTCCCACGGGTGTCGGCAAGACCGAGGTCACGCGCCAGCTGGCGATGACGCTCGGCGTCGAGCTGGTGCGCTTCGACATGTCCGAGTACATGGAGCGGCACACCGTCTCGCGGCTGATCGGCGCGCCTCCCGGCTACGTCGGCTTCGACCAGGGCGGGCTGCTGACCGAGGCGATCACCAAGCATCCGCACTGCGTGCTGCTGCTCGACGAGATCGAGAAGGCGCACCCCGACGTCTTCAACCTGCTGCTGCAGGTCATGGACCACGGCACGCTCACCGACAACAACGGCCGCAAGGCGGACTTCCGCCACGTCGTGATCGTGATGACCACCAACGCGGGCGCGGCCGACATGAGCCGCGCCTCCATCGGCTTCGTCTCGCAGGACCACGCGACCGACGGCATGGAGGCGATCAAGAAGATGTTCGCGCCCGAATTCCGCAACCGCCTCGACGCGGTGGTGCAGTTCGGTCCCCTCGACGAGCGCACCATCCAGCGCGTGGTCGACAAGCTGCTGGTCGAGATCGAGGCGCAGCTCGAGCAGAAGGGCGTGCAGCTGCACATCGACGACGACGCGCGCGCCTGGATCGCCAAGCGCGGCTACGACCCGAAGATGGGCGCGCGGCCGATGGCACGGGTGATCCAGGAGTTCATCAAGCGGCCGCTGGCGGAAGAACTGCTGTTCGGCCGGCTGGAGCACGGCGGGCATGCGTTCGTCAGCGTCGGCGAGGACCGGGCGCTGAAGATCGAGACCCGCAGCGCGGACGAGCCGGCGCTGCTCGAGTAACCCGCTTCTTAACCTCTCCCGCTTGCAGGTCGGCCGCAGGCGGGAGAGGTCGGCGCGCAGCGCCGGGTGAGGGTCGCCTGGCGGTCGATCCCGGCCGTGTCCCCGGGCTTGGAAAGGCAGACACGCGCCCGGGGACACGGCACGGAATCGACCGCTTGAGCGTCAGCGCCTGAGCGCCTTTTCCGCGAACGCGGAAAAGGGCGCACGGCGCAAGTAAGCGTCGAGAAAGACGCTCCGGCAGCGCGCGCCCACCCGACACTGAGCGCCTCTGCCGCCGTCCGGCTGCGTGCGCCGTGCGGATCGTCGGGCGTGGAGAACGCCGGCTACTGCCGCCCTGCGTTTCCGCCCGACGAGACGCTCAGGCGCGGGACGTCAGGGCGGGATTCCGGTTCCGGGTCCGGCGAGCGTGTCTGCCTTTCCGCTCGCCGGACCCGGAACCGGAAGCCGGCCCTTTCACGCCCGAGCGCTCGATCGTCCCGGTCGCGGCCAGAAACGAAAAAGCCGGCAGAGCCGGCTTGCCAGCAACGCAGCGACCCGCCGGCACAGGACCGGACGGGCGCAGCAGGACGCTCAGCGTCCGCGATAAACGATGCGGCCCTTGGTCAGGTCGTACGGCGTCATCTCGACCGTGACCGTGTCGCCCGTGAGGATGCGGATGTAGTTTTTGCGCATCTTGCCGGAGATGTGAGCCGTCACGACGTGACCGTTCTGCAGCTGCACGCGAAACGTCGTGTTGGGCAGCGTCTCGACCACGCGGCCTTCCATCTGGATCGCATCTTCCTTCGCCATGCACCCTCGCACAGGCCCCAAAAGCCGCGCGAATTCTGCATAACTGCCTGCGTGAAAGCAATGCGAACTGGCCGGCAGATCAGCGAATTAGCGGGCGGCCGGTCCAGCCTCCGCCGCATCGCCACCGGCGCCGCCGCAGGCCCGTTCCAGGTGCGCGATGAAATCGGCCCGGGGGATCAGCCGCCCGCCAAGCGTGAACAGGTGGTCGCTGGCCACCTGGCAGTCGATCAGCTCGACGTTGCGTGACCGCAACGACTGCACCAGTGCGTGCAGCGCCACCTTGCTCGCATCGGTCGCCGTGCTGAACATCGACTCGCCAAAGAAGATGCGGCCGATCAGCACCCCGTACAGGCCGCCCACCAGCCGTCCCGCCGACCTCGTCCTGCCAGACCTCGACCGAATGCGCGAACCCCAGGCGGTGCAGCTCGCCGTAGGCGGCCTGCATCTGCGGCGAAATCCAGGTGCCTTCCCGGCCGCGCGTGCCGCTGGCTGCGCACTGCGCCACGACCTCGTCGAAGCGCGTGTCGAAGCTCACCTTGAAAACGTCGCGGCGCAGCGTCCGGCGCAGGCTGCGCGAGACTTTCAGTTCGTCCGGATACAGCACCATGCGCGGGTCGGGCGACCACCACAGGATCGGCTGTCCTGCCGAGTACCAGGGGAAGATCCCTCGTCGGTAGGCCGCCAGCAGGCGGGCCGGGGCAAGGTCGCCGCCTGCGCACAGCAGGCCATCGGGTTCGGTCAGCGCCCGCGTCACCGGCGGAAACGCGTCCGGCGGATCGCTGGCCTGCAGCCAGGGGATCAAGTGTCGGCTCCGGCGTCCGTGCCGCCGCGCTGGAATGGCAGGTGCTGGCGTGAGGCCTCGATGTAGTCGTCGACCGCCTCGCGCTCGCGCTCCAGGTAGCGCCCGATGGCCGAGCGGAAGCCGTCGTGCCCGAGCCAGTGGGCCGAGGTCGTGCGCGTGGGTTCGAAGCCGCGCGCGAGCTTGTGCTCGCCCTGCGTGCCGGGGTCGAAGAACTGCAGCCCTTCGCCGATGCAGTGCTCGATGCCCTGGTAATAGCAGGCCTCGAAATGCAGCGAGTCTTCGGCTGCGGCCGCGCCCCAGTAGCGCCCGTACAGGCCGCCGCCTCCCTGGAAAAATATGGCGGCGGCGACGGCCGTGCCCGCCCGCTCGGCGAGCTTGACCACGATCGTGCCGGGCAGCGCCTGCGCGACACGCTGCAGGAACTCGACGCTGAGGTAGTGCCCGTTGCCGTGCCGCAGGAACGTGCGTTCGGAGAAGCCGAAGATCACGCGCCAGGCGTCGGTGTCGATGTCCTCGCCGGCGAGTGTGCGGAACACGATGCCGGACTCCGCCACCTTGCGCCGCTCGCGCTTCGTCTTCTTGCGCTTGTCGGCGCGGAAGCCCGCGAGAAAGTCGTCGAAGCTGCGGTAGCCGCGGTTGTGCCAGAGGAAGCGGCAGTCGTGGCGACGCAGGAAGCCGGCCCGCTCGAGCGCGGCCTGGTCGTCGTCGAGCGTGAAATTGACGTGCGCGCCCGACGCCTGCGTGTGCTGCGCCGAGGCGAGCAGCAGGCGCGCCAGCTCGTCACGCAGCCCGTCCTCGGCGTGATCGGCATCGAACAGCAGGCGCGGGCCCGTGACCGGCGTGAACGGGATCGCCGCGAGCTGCTTCGGGTAATACTCCAGGCCCGAGCGCTGGTACGACTGCGCCCAGCTCCAGTCGAACACGAACTCGCCCCATGAGTGCGTCTTCAGGTACTGCGGCACGGCGGCGACGAGGCGGCCGGTCGCGGCTTCGTGCACGACCAGGTGCGCGGGGATCCAGCCGGAGTCCGGCCCGACGCAGCCCGTGGCCTCGAGCGCGTCGAGAAACGCATGGCGCAGGAATGGATGGGCGCTGCGGTCGAGCGCGTCCCAGTCGGCGGCGGCGACCTCGGCGATGCGGCCGATGATCCCGGCCGTCAGCGGCACTTTTTCAGAACCCTCACCCCAACCCTCTACCCGCCCCCGCGCTGCGCGCGACCTCTCCCGCTGGCGCGGGAGAGGTGGCAGCGAGCTCACGCGTGACCCTTGGCGGCGGCGTCCACGGCGTCGAGGTACTTGTCGGCGTCGAGTGCCGCCATGCAGCCGGTGCCCGCCGAGGTCACGGCTTGCCGGTACACGTGGTCTGCCACGTCGCCCGCGGCGAACACGCCGGGCACGCTCGTGGCCGTGGCGCCGCCGGCGAGGCCGGACTTCACCACGATGTAGCCGCCCTTCATCTCGAGCTGGTCGGCGAAGATCTGCGTGTTGGGCACGTGGCCCACGGCGATGAACAGCCCGGCCACCTCGACGTCCTTCTTGCCGGAGCCGTCGGTGGCCGCCACGCGCACGCCGTTGACGCCCGCATCGTCGCCGAGCACTTCGTCGACGGTGTGGTTCCAGAGGATGTCGACGGCGCCGGCGCGCTGCCGCTCGAACAGGTGGTCCTGCAGGATCTTCTCCGAGCGCAGCTTGTCGCGGCGGTGGATCAGCGTGACGTGCGAGGCGATGTTGGACAGGTACAGCGCTTCCTCCACCGCCGTGTTGCCGCCGCCGACCACGGCGACGCGCTGGCCGCGGAAGAAGAAGCCGTCGCAGGTCGCGCAGGCCGACACGCCGCGGCCCTTGAATTTCTCCTCCGACGGCAGGCCCAGGTACTGCGCGCTGGCGCCGGTCGCGATGATCAGCGCGTCACAGGTGTACTCGCCCTGGTCGCCTTTCAGGCGCAGCGGGCGCTGGCTGAAGTCGACCTCGTTGATGTGGTCGAACTGGATCTCGGTGTGGAAGCGCTCGGCGTGCTCGCGCATGCGCTCCATCAGCCCCGGGCCGGTCAGCCCGTGCGGGTCGCCCGGCCAGTTGTCGACCTCGGTCGTCGTCATCAGCTGGCCGCCCTGTTCCATGCCCGTGATCAGCAGCGGCTTGCGGTTGGCACGCGCGGCGTAGACGGCGGCCGAGTAACCGGCGGGACCGGATCCGAGGATGATCAGCCGCGAGTGGCGGGGGTCGCTCATGTATGATTCCTTGCTCGTGATGCGCGCAATGCGGCGTGGCAGGCGCGGCATGGTAAGCCGCTCGCCAGCCGGCGGAAAGCACGCCAGGTGCTGGTCTCATGCGCGTCCTGCAATAGCGCAGGTGACAACGAACACACGTTGGCTGTAGCCTTATGTAAACCAATGGGTTACGGACGACTCTTGAACTATCAGGTGATGAGCTTTGGCTAAGGCGGATGCGAAGCGCGCCGACGTCGGCGACCAGGCGGCCAACGTGGCCCGCGGACTGCGCGAAAGCGCCCTCTGGCTCTTCGGGGCCCTTGCCCTGATCCTGTTCGCGGCGCTCGTCAGTTACGACCGCGCGGACCCCGCGTTTTCGTCCACCGGCCAGCCCGGCCCGGTCACCAACCTGATCGGCCCGTTCGGCGCCTGGCTCGCCGACCTGTTCTTCGTCCTGTTCGGGGCGCCGGCCTTCCTGTTCCCGATCATGCTCGGGATCGCCGGCTACCGGCTGTTCCAGGAGCGCGCCCGGCGCGAAGCCGATCGACCGCCGCTCGGCGTGGATCCGCAGCCTCGGCTTTTTCCTCGCCCTGGCCAGCAGCTGCGGCCTGGCGACGCTGCATTTCTCCGGCGCCGGCTTCCCGAACACGGCCGGCGGCGTGGTCGGCTCGCTGCTGGGCGAAGGCCTGGCCCGCGCCATGAGTTTCCTCGGCGCGACGCTGCTGCTGCTCGCGGTCTGGCTCGGCTCGGTCTCGCTCGCCACCGGCGTGTCGTGGCTCAACGTCATGGACGTGCTCGGCAGCTGGGTGCTGCGCGGCATCTCGTTCGTGCGCGAGCGGCTGTCCGAGCGCCGCGACCAGAGCATCGGCAAGGAAGTGAAGCAGGCGCGCGAAGTCGTCGTGCGCGAGGAGCAGAAGAAAGTCGCCGAGCGCAAGCCGCCGAAGATCGAGGCGCCCGCGCCCAAGGTCGAGAAGAGCGAGCGCGTCGAGAAAGAGAAGCAGGTGCCGCTGTTCGAGCGCTCGGGCGCGACCGCGCTGCCGGCGCTGTCGCTGCTCGACGATCCGCCGCCGCGCGTCGGCGGCTACTCGGCCGAGGCGCTCGAGGCGATGTCGCGCCTGGTCGAACTCAAGCTGCGCGACTTCGGCGTCGAAGCCGAGGTGGTCGAGGTGCACCCGGGCCCGGTCATCACGCGCTTCGAGCTGCGGCCGGCCCCCGGCGTCAAGGTGGCGCAGATCTCCAACCTGGCGAAGGACCTGGCGCGGGCGCTGTCCGCGATCAGCGTGCGCGTGGTCGAGATCATCCCGGGCAAGTCGACCATGGGCCTCGAGATCCCGAACGAGACGCGCGAGATGGTCACGCTCGGCGAGATCATCAAGTCGAAGGCCTACGACGACATGGCGTCGCCGCTCGCGCTGGTGCTGGGCAAGGACATCGGCGGCAACCCGGTCGTGGCCGACCTGACGCGCATGCCGCACCTGCTGGTCGGCGGCACCACCGGCTCGGGCAAGTCGACCGCGGTCAACGCGATGGTGCTGTCGCTGCTCTACAAGAGCACGCCGGACCACGTGCGCCTGATCATGATCGACCCGAAGATGCTGGAGCTCTCGGTGTACGAGGGCATCCCGCACCTGCTCGCGCCGGTCGTGACCGACATGAAGCAGGCCGCCAACGCGCTGCGCTGGTGCGTGGCCGAGATGGAGCGCCGCTACCAGCTGATGGCGTTCGCCGGCGTGCGCAACCTGGCGGGCTACAACCGCAAGGTCAAGGACAGCCTGGACGAAGGCAAGCCGATCAAGAACCCGATCGAGATGAAGCGCCTGCCGCCGGGCGGCGACGTCTCCACCGTGCCCGACCTCGAGCCGCTGCCCAACATCGTCGTGATCGTCGACGAGCTCGCCGACATGATGATGATCGTCGGCAAGAAGGTCGAAGAGCTGATCGCGCGCCTGGCGCAGAAGGCGCGCGCCTCGGGCATCCACCTGATCCTCGCCACGCAGCGGCCGTCGGTCGACGTGATCACCGGCCTGATCAAGGCCAACATCCCGACCCGCATCGCGTTCCAGGTCTCGGCCAAGGTCGACTCGCGCACCATCCTCGACCAGAGCGGCGCCGAGAGCCTGCTGGGCCACGGCGACATGCTGTTCCTGCAGCCCGGCACCTCGCACCCGGTGCGCGTGCACGGCGCGTTCGTGTCGGACCAGGAAGTGCACAAGGTGGCTTCGTCGCTGCGCGTGCACGCGGCGCCGATCTACATCGACGAGATCCTCGAAGGCCCGTCGATGCCGATTCCCGGAATGCCGGGCGAGGCGGGCGAGGGCGAGGGCGGCGAGGGCGGCGACGCCGAGCAGGACCCGCTGTACGACGAGGCCGTCAAGATCGTCACCGAGAGCCGCAAGGCCTCGATCTCGGGCGTGCAGCGCCGGCTCAAGATCGGCTACAACCGCGCCGCGCGCATGATCGAGGCCATGGAAGCCGCCGGCCTGGTCGGCCCGCTCAACACCAACGGCTCGCGTGAAGTGCTGGCGCCACCGCCGCCGGAAGTGGATTGATGCCGTGCCCTCCCTTCTTTACCTCTCCCGCTCCTGCGGGAGAGGTCGCGCGCAGCGCGGGTGAGGGCGGCCGCAGCGCGGGTGAGGGCAGCCTTGCTCGCCATGCTCCTGGTGCCGGTCGCCGCGCTCGCTGCCGATTCCGTGGCCCGCGTCGACGCGTACCTGGGTTCGCTCAAGACGCTCACGGCCGAGTTCGTGCAGGTCGTGCAGGACAAGCAGGGCCAGGTCACCGACCGCGCCACCGGCACGCTGACGATCTCGCGCCCCAACCGCTTCCGCTGGGACTACCGCGAGCCCTACGCGCAGACCATCGTCGCCGACGGCCGCAAGCTCTGGCTGTACGACCCCGACCTGCAGCAGGTCACCGTCCGCTCGCTCGAGCAGGGCCTGGGCGCCACGCCGGCGATGCTGCTGTCGGGCGCGGGCAAGGTCGGTGACGCGTTCAGCGCCGGGCCGGTCGAACCGGGCCGCGGCGGAACCTGGTACCGGTTGCTGCCGCGGCAGAAGGGCACGGACTTCGAGCGTGTCAGCCTCTCCTTCAGCGCGGGCAACGAGCTGGTGGCGATGGAGCTGGTCGACAAGCTCGGCCAGACCACGACGCATCGAGTTCACGCAGGTGCGGCGCGGCATGAAACTCGACGACTCGGTGTTTCGCTTCGTGCCGCCCGCCGGCGCGGACGTCATCGGCGACGCCGCCGCCCGCTGACGCGGTCGCGCCGCGCACCCGTGCCGGGCACCTCACGCGCCATGCTCGAACTCCGGCATCGCCGACTCTGGATCGCCGCCAGCCTCGGGCTGGTGGCGCTGGTCGCCTGGGGCAGCCTGCAGACCACGGTCGGCAGTCCGACCCCGCAGGGCTTCGACAAGGTCGAGCACTTCGGCACGTACCTGGTCCTCGCCATGTGGTTCACGGGCCTCGTGCCGCGCGCGCGCTGGTGGCGCGTCGTGGCCGGGCTGCTCGGCCTCGGCCTGGCGATGGAACTCGGCCAGTACCTGATGCAGGCCGGGCGCATGGCCGAGCCGGCCGACATGCTGGCCAACACCGCCGGCATCGCCGCCGGGATGCTGCTGGCGTGGCTCGGCACCGGCGGCTGGGCACTCAAGGTGGAAGCATGGCTGCCCTCGTGAAGATCACCTCTCCCACGCCAGTGGGAGAGGTCGCGCGCAGCGCGGGTGAGGGCCGATGAACACTCCTTTCCGCCCGCTCGCCGACCGCATGCGGCCCTCGAGCCTCGACGAGTTCGTCGGCCAGGCGCACCTGCTGGCCCCCGGCAAGCCGCTGCGGCGCCTGCTCGAAGGGCAGAGCCTGCACTCGATGATCCTGTGGGGCCCGCCCGGCACCGGCAAGACGACGCTCGCGCGCCTGGTGGCGAGGACCTGCGACGCGGAGTTCGTCTCGCTCTCGGCCGTGATGGCCGGCGTCAAGGACGTGCGCGCCGCGGTCGAGCAGGCGCAGCAGGTGCGCGCCGGCAGCGGCCGCCGCACCGTGCTGTTCCTGGACGAAGTGCACCGCTTCAACAAGTCGCAGCAGGACGCGTTCCTGCCCTACGTCGAGGACGGCACGGTCTGCTTCATCGGCGCGACCACCGAGAATCCCTCGTTCGAGATCAACAGCGCCCTGCTGTCGCGCGCGCGCGTGTACGTGCTGCGCTCGCTGACCGCCGACGACACCGGGCAGGTGCTGCGGCGCGCGCTCGAGCGCGAGTTTGCACAGGGCGAGGCGGCCGTCACCGCCACCGACGACGCGATCGCGACCCTGGCCCGCGCCGCCGACGGCGATGCGCGCCGCGCGCTCAACCTGCTCGAGGTCGCCGCGGACCTGGCCCGCGCGGGCGAGGGCACGATCACCGAGGAGATTGCGGGCGAAGTCTCGGCCGGCGGCTATCGCCGCTTCGACAAGAAGGGCGAGCAGTTCTACGACCAGATCTCGGCGCTGCACAAGGCCGTGCGCGGCACCGACCCGGACGCGGCGCTGTACTGGCTGTGCCGCATGCTCGACGGCGGCTGCGACCCGCGCTACGTCGCGCGGCGCGTGATCCGCATGGCCTCGGAGGACATCGGCAATGCCGATCCGCGCGCGCTGCAGCTGGCGCTCGAGGCGGCCGAAGCCTACGAGCGGCTCGGCAGTCCCGAGGGCGAACTCGCGCTGGCGCAGGCCGTGGTGTTCATGGCGGTCGCGGCCAAGAGCAATGCGGTCTACGTGGCCTACAAGGCGGCGATGGCCGACGCGCAGAAGCACGGCACGCTCGAGGTGCCGAATCACCTGCGCAATGCGCCGACGAAGCTGATGAAGGGCCTGGGCTACGGCGAGGGCTACCGCTACGCGCACGACGAGCCCGAGGGCTACGCCGCCGGCGAGAAGTACTTCCCGGACGCGATGGAACCGGCCCGGTACTACGAACCCGTGCCGCGCGGGCTGGAGATCAAGATCGGCGAGGCGCTGGCGCGGCTGCGGGCGCTGCGCCAGCCGAAGTGACGGTACAATCGGGGTTTTGCCGACACCCCGGTTGATCGCCCCATGCTCGACGCCAAGCTGCTCCGTTCCGACCCCGACGCCGTCGCCGCCAACCTTGCGCGGCGGGGCTTCAAGCTCGACGTGGCGCGCTTCCGTGCGCTCGAGGAGCGGCGCAAGTCGGCGCAGGTTGCGGCCGACGAGGTCCGCGCCGGGCGCAACGCGCACGCCAAGAAAGTCGGCATGGCGAAGGGCAAGGGCGAGGACATCGCCGGGCTGCTCGCCGAGGGCGAGGCGCTCGGCGCCCGGCTCGCGGGCCTCGAGCAGGAACTCGCCGCGGTCCAGGCCGAGTTCGACGAGCTGACGCTCGGCCTGCCCAACCTGCTGCACGAGTCGGTGCCCGACGGCCGCGACGAGAACGACAACGTCGAGGTGCGCCGCTGGGGCACGCCGCGCGTGTTCGAGTTCAAGCCGCTCGACCACGTCGCGATCGGCGAGCAACTGGCCGGCACCGCGATGGACTTCGAGGCGGCGGGGCGCATCTCCGGCGCGCGCTTCGTCGTGCTCAAGGGCGGGCTCGCGCGGCTGCATCGCGCGCTGATCCAGTACATGCTCGACCTGCACACCGGCGAGCACGGCTACACCGAGATCTACGCGCCGTACCTCGTGGCCCGCAGCTCGCTCGTGGGCACGGGCCAGCTGCCCAAGTTCGAGGCCGACCTGTTCAAGGTGACCTCGGGCGAGGCCGAGTTCTTCCTGATCCCCACGGCCGAAGTGCCGGTGACCAACCTCGCGCGCGAGCAGATCCTCGAGGCGAGCACGCTGCCGCGCCGCTATGCCGCGCACACGCCGTGTTTCCGCAGCGAGGCCGGCTCCTACGGCAAGGACACGCGCGGCATGATCCGCCAGCACCAGTTCGAGAAGGTCGAGCTCGTGCACCTGGCCCGGCCCGAGGATTCCTACGCGGAGCTGGAAGTGCTGGTCGGCAACGCGGAGAAAGTGCTGCAGGGCCTGGGGCTGCCATATCGAGTGGTGGCGCTCTGTGCCGGCGACGTGGGCTTTGGCAGCGCCAAGACCTACGACATCGAGGTCTGGCTGCCGGGACAGGACAAGTACCGCGAGATATCCTCCTGCTCCAACTGCGAGGCGTTCCAGGCGCGGCGCATGCAGGCGCGCTGGCGCAACCCGGCGACCGGCAAGCCCGAGCCCCTGCATACGCTGAACGGCTCGGGTCTCGCCGTCGGTCGTACCCTGGTGGCGGTGCTCGAGAACTACCAGCAGGGCGACGGCAGCGTGGTGGTGCCCGAGGTGCTGCGCAAATACATGGGTGGCGCGGAGCTCATCCGCGGCTAGAATCGCGTTCCGCTCGGAGAGGTGGCAGAGCGGTTGAATGCACCGGTCTTGAAAACCGGCGTCCCCTCAAGGGGATCGTGGGTTCGAATCCCACCCTCTCCGCCAACTTCCCCGGCGTGACGTGTCAACCGACCCCGGCCCCGCGCGTTTAGATCCGCAGGGGACGGAGGCGCTGCATGCGAACCAATACGCTGGGAATCGCCCTCGCGGTGACGCTCGCCGCCGCGAGCGGCTGCGCGTCGACGCAGCGCCCTGTGCTCTACCCCAACGCCACCCTCACGCGGGTGGGCGAGCCGCAGGCCGAGCGTGACATCGACGACTGCATGAGCCGGGCCGAGAGCCATGGGCTCACGGCCACCGGTGAAACGAAGGTGGTGCGTCGCGGCCGAGGGCGCGGCGGTCGGTGCGGCGGCCGGGGCGGCCGGAGCCGCGGTCTATGGTGGTGACATCGGCCGCGCGGCAGGGACGGGCGCGGCCGCCGGGGCGGCAGCGGGAGCGGTGCGCGGCGGTTTCGACGCCGCCGATCCCAACCCGACTTACCGCCGATTCGTCCAGCGCTGCCTGCGCGAGCGAGGCTACGAGGTCATCGGCTGGCAGTAGTGCCGACTGCGCACTGCCTTTGCCGCGTGATGTTGCCGGGGCCGGCGATCGGCTCGACGCACTTAGCAATTCTTTAAGGTTTCGCTAACGAGCATTTAGGAAAGCTCCGGCTGCGACAGCGGCAGACTTCTCCCATCCGACACGGAGGGATGGTCATGAAGCTTTCAACACCACGACTCTTCGCAAACGTCACCGCAGTGGCGTTGCTCCTCGGCCTCGCGGGGCAGGCCAGCGCGGCCGACGCCGCGCAGCGGTCCGCTGGCGTCGAGCGCGGCCGCTACCTGGTCACGATCAGCGGCTGCAACGACTGCCACACGGCGGGTTACCTGGAGCAAGGCGGCACGACCCCGGAGAGCCAGTGGTTGACCGGCAGCCCGGTCGGCTACCAGGGACCGTGGGGCACGACCTACGCAGCCAACCTGCGCCTGGTCGCCGGCCGCATGACCGAGGCGAGTGGGTCGCCCATGCGCGCAAGGAGCGGCTGCCGCCGATGCCGTGGTTCAACGTGAAGGCGATGTCGGACAGCGACCTCAAGGCTGTCTACGCATTCATCCGCAGCCTCGGCCAACCGGGCAGGCCAGCTCCGGCCTACGTGGCGCCGGGCGGCAAGGTCACAACACCGTACTTTGTGTTCGTGCCACAGGTCGACCAGAAGCAGGCCGCACGCTGAGGCGCGCGCCGCCTGCCGCCGCGCTCAGCGCGGAATCTCGGCCAGCGTGACGGGTCGCAGGACGTGGAACCGAAAGCGTCCGCGACCCGTCTTCTCGATGCGCAGGGCCGGGCAGCGCTCCTCGAGCCGTCGTTCGAGCAGGATCAGGCGCGCCTCCAGGTTCTCGCTCACGTCGGGCAGCCGGATGGCCGGGTCGAGCCGCAACTCGCGATTGCTGTAGTCACAGCGCCCGTCCTCGGCGTGACAGCGCAGCAGCCGCCAGAGGATGCTGCCGGCGACGCCTTTGATCAGGTAATCCTCGTCGACGAAGATGCTGTCGTTCTCGGCGTAGCGCCGGATGCGCAAGGGCGTACCCGCGGTCGTCGCGGCCGGTGCGGGCCGGATGCACCGCCGGGACGCTCCTGACCGGCTCCGCCTCGGCGCATTCCTCGAGCTGCACGGCCATTGCGCCGACGTGGCTCGCCATCGTCGCGAACGCATCTTCCTCGTCGTAGCCGAATCGCGCCGTCTGCGGGCTCTCGGCGAACAGCACTCCCATCAGCCGCGCGCCGGCGAGGATCGGCACGGCGATCTGGCTCTGCGATTCCGGCAGGCCGGGAAACGGGATCTCCTCGGCGAGCGCGGTCGCCACGCCGTGGCGCGTCGTGTCCTCGCGCATGGCCCGGCCGTAGCCGAACTCGGAGGTCGCGTGCGAGATGCGGATCGGGATCCGGGCCACAGCCGCCGCGCCGATCAGTCCTTCGCCCGGACGCACCTCGGCGCCGATGCCGGACTCGCGGTAACCGCGGCTCGCGACCGAATACAGCGTGTCGCGCGCCGGGTCGCGCATCAGGACCATCGCGTGTGCGATCCGGAATCGGTGCTCCAGCTCGTCGAGCAGCGCATCGATCAGTTCGGCAAGGTCGGTGGCTGCGGACAGTCGCGCCATCGCGGCGCGGACGTCGGCCAGGCCGATCGGCGTGCTCGCGGCCAGTTGCGAACGCGTGCCCGGGATCTCGTCGATCGACTCGACGCGATAGACGTCGGCCCCGCGCAACCGGAAAACACCGGTCATGCCGGTATGCGAGGCGATCCCCGCGAGCTTCGCTTTCATGCACTCGAACAACGCCCCCGATTCCTCGGTGCGCAGGTAGTGCACGGCGAGCTTGTATTGCGTGCCGGTCTCCGGGTGCACGACGACCAGGGTCGCCCGCGGATTCTCCAGCACGTTCTGTCGCGTCTTGCTGAAGAACTGGAACGACAGCGCGACGTGGCAGGAATCGACGTAGTGGACCTCCGAGATGTAGGACACGTTCGGCGTCCCGTCGCGCGCGCAGGTCGCGATCACCGCCGGGACGGCACCTTCGAGGCACGGCCGGATGGCGTTGAGCGGCATCGTGGTCAGCGTCCGAGCGGCTGTCCGGCCGCCGGACCGGGCGTCTGCTGGAAGGCGGCGGTCGGCGTGAAGGTCACCGCGGCCAGGGCCTGCGGCAACGCGCCCCAGATCGCCGCGGCGAAGGCCCGGTCATAACCCGCCCGACAGAGATCCTGCACCCAGAGTTCCCGGTGGCCGGCGACGATGGCGAGGTCGGCCGCCGTGGTTCGGACCGGCGTGG
Organism: uncultured Gammaproteobacteria bacterium; assembly: GCA_963744735.1. Lineage (GTDB taxonomy): Bacteria > Pseudomonadota > Gammaproteobacteria > Steroidobacterales > Steroidobacteraceae > RPQJ01. The sequence goes on along the minus strand of CAVUVH010000005.1, from coordinate 5,746 downwards.
CGTCCGCGCCCTTGAGCTGTATCGTCTGGTGCGTGCTCGGCTGGCTGAACACGACGGCGATCCGCCCGTTGGCGACGAAGTCGTCGAGCACGTTGTCGCTGCGTGTCCGGTCGAACAGCACGGTGACCCGGCGCCGGTCGCGTGACACCCGGCAACCGCAGCCGCGCAGCAGGTCGGGCACCAGCGCCGCGTCGCGGGATGCGATCACGACCGAGACGCCGCCCTGGATGAAGGCGGCGTGCGCGGCGTCGAGCGGCGAGGGCGGCCCGTCCTTACGACCTCGTTTCATGCTGCGAATCATAGTCATCCAGGGTCAGCGCGCCAGGGTGGCAACCAGGCGTGCGTAGAACTCGGCCGTGCGGCGCAGGTTGTCGCTGGTCATGTGCTCGTTGGTGCCGTGAATCATCTGCAGTTCGCCAATCGAGGCCACGATCGGCTGGAAGCGGTAGATGTCCTCGGCCAGTCCGGCCATGTGACGGCTGTCCGTCGTGGCGGTGACCAGGCCGGGCGCGACCGGAAACCGTTCGTCGCCCGACGCCAGTTCGGCGATCACGCGATAGGCCTGCGACGTGCTCGAAGACACGGGCGAGGGGTCATAGGCAGGGCCTTCCCAGGCGAGCTGCACACCGAGGCCCTGGGTGGCTTCGGTCGCGCGCTGCATCACCTCGTCGGCGCTGCTGCCGGGCGCGATGCGGTAGTTGATCCACGCCGTCGCGTCCTGCGGCAGCACGTTCTCCTTCGGGCTGCCGCGCAGCATGGTCGGCGCGATCGTGGTGTGCAGCGTCGCCGCGCCGGCCGGCGTGGCCGCGATCTGGCGGATCAGCAGCGGCCGGAACAGCCACTCGTTGGCCACGGCCATGCGCACCGGCAGCGGCGCGTCGGGCGCGAGCGCCCGCACCATGTCGCCGCCAGGGCCGTCGAACTGCAGCGGGAAGGGCTTGCCCGTGATCGCGAGCACGGCGCGCGCAAGCACCTCGACGCCCGTTTCCGCGGGCGGGGCCGACGAATGTCCGCCCGTGGCGGGCGCCGTCACGCGCAGCGTCGCGTAGCCCTTTTCGGCGACGCCAACCAGCGCCACCGGCCGCCCGAGCAGCGGAAAGTCGGAAATGACGGCCAGGCCTTCGTCCAGCACGAACTGCGCGCGCACGCCACGTTCCCGCAGCAGCTGCGCGGCGGCCGCGGCGCCTGTTCCGCCAGCCTCCTCGTCATGGCCGCTGACGATGATGACGGTGCGGCGCGGCACGAATCCGTCGGCGGCCAGCGCCTCCAGCCCCTCGAACAACCCGATCAGCGAGCCCTTGTCGTCGACCGCGCCACGTCCCCAGACGGCATCGTCCGCAACCACGCCGTCGAACGGCGGGTGCCGCCAGTCCTGCTCGGTTCCGGGCGTGACCGGGACCACGTCGTGATGCGCCATCAGCACGATCGCCGGCAACGCGGGATCCGTGCCCGTCCAGGTGTAGACCAGCGTGTGGCCAGCGACCACTTCGCGGCTCATGGCCGCGTGGGCCGCGGGATAGGTCGCTGCCAGCCACTCGTGCAGACGGTTCCACTCGGTCCAGTCGTTGTCCTGCGGATCCTGGTGGCTGACGGTGCGGAAGCGGACCGCTTGCGCCAGGCGCTGCGCCGCGACCGCGCCGTCGATGGCCACGGCCGGTGCGAGTTCGACCGCGGCCGCCCGGCTTCCGCTGGCGGGTGCGAAAGTGGCCGTGCGATACGCAACGATCGCGACCAGTGCGACCAATGCGAGCAGCAGGACGATGAGTACGCGGCGGACAAGGTTCATGTGACCGGATGATAGGGCAGTCGGCGTGCCAACGGCGAATGAGCGATAATGGGCAGTTGTCGCTCATTCCCCGAGGCTGCCCGCATGAAAACGCGTATCACCGAACTGTTCGGCATCCAGCACCCGATCATCCAGGGCGGCATGCACTTCGTCGGCTTGCCGAGCTGGCGGCCGCGGTCTCCAACGCGGGCGGCCTCGGCATCATCACCGGCGCTCACGCAGCGGCACGCCGGAGAAGCTGGCCACGGAGATCGCGCGCTGCCGCGAGATGACCGACAAGCCGTTCGGCGTCAACCTGACGTTCCTGCCGACGTTCGCCAGCCCGCCGTACGCCGAGCTACATCCAGGCGATCATCGAAGGCGGCGTGCAGATCGTCGAGACCGCGGGCCGCAACCCCGAGCAGTACATGCCGGCGCTGAAGCAGCACGGCATCAAGGTGATCCACAAGTGCACCTCGGTGCGCCATTCGCTCAAGGCCGAGACGATCGGCTGCGATGCGGTGAGCGTCGACGGCTTCGAGTGCGGCGGTCACCCGGGCGAGGACGACGTGCCCAACTTCATCCTGCTGCCGCTGCGCGGCCGAGGAGCTCAAGATCCCGTTCGTCGCGTCGGGCGGCATGGCCGACGGCCGCAGCCTGGTGGCCGCGCTGGCGCTCGGCGCCGACGGCATGAACATGGGCACGCGCTTCATCGCGACCAAAGAGGCGCCGGTGCACGAGAACGTCAAGCAAGCGATCGTCCGGCCACGCGAGCTCGACACGCGGCTGATCATGCGCCCGCTGCGCAACACCGAGCGCGTGCTGAACAACGCGGCGGTGGACAAGATCGTCGCGATCGAGAAAGCGCAAGGGCGAGGCGACGACGATCGAGGACATCCGCGAGTACGTCGCCGGGGCCTATACCCGGGTGATGCAGGACGGCGACATGGAAGCCGGCGCCTGGTCGTGCGGCATGGTCGCCGGCCTGATCCACGACATCCCGAGCTGCCAGGAACTGGTCGACCGCATCATGGGCGAGGCCGAGGCCATCATCGCCCACCGCCTCGCCGGTCTGCTCCCTCTCCCGCAGCGCGGGAGAGGGCTGGGTGAGGGCGCTGGCCTAAACTTCGCCGCGCTTGGCGAAGCGCGCGATGTGGTCGCCCGCGCGGAACGCGAGTGCCTGGATCGTCATCGTCGGCTGCCCGCGTCCCGACGTGACCATGCTCGACCCGTCACACAGGAACAGGTTGGGGATGTCGTGCGTGCGGTGGTACTTGTCCACGACCGAGGTCTTCGGGTCGTTGCCCATGCGCGCCGTACCCAGCAGGTGCGGGCTGCCGTTCGCTTCCGTTACCGGGTCTTTCCAGGTCTCAGCGCACCAGCGGCCTGCATGATCTCCACCGAGCGGTCCTGCAGGAAGCGCGCGAACGACAGGTCGTCCGGGTGATCGCGGTACGTGACGCGCAGCGCCGGCATGCCCCAGGCGTCCTTCAGTTCCGGATCGAGGTCGACCGCGTTCGACTCGAGCGGCAGCGACGTTCCGTGTGACGAGACGACCATCGCGCGCGGCAACGCCGCCAGCATTGACTTGAGTCCTGCGCCCCACTGCCGGTCCGGCGGAGGCGCAAACATCGACCAGGCCAGCGGCATCGGTCCGATGCGACCGTCGAGGCCGCCGCCACCATAGAATCCGCGCTTCGGATCGTTGTCGTACCAGTCGTGCACGATGCGCGTCACCTGCACGCTCTTGAACTCGTTCAGTTCGTGCTCGAACAGCGCGTGCGACTGGACGTAGGTGTTGAACATCAGGTTCTTGCCGAGCATGCCGCTCGAATTCGCGAGGCCCTGCGGGAACATCGCGTTGGCCGAGTTGAGCAGCAGGCGCGGAGTCTCCGCGCCGTTGGCGCAGACCACGACGCCGCGGGCCTTCTGGAAATGCTCGCGCCGGTCCGGGTCGAAGTACGGCACGCCGGTCGTGCGTCCCGCGGCATTGGTTTCGATGCGCGTCACGTAGCTCAGCGGCCGCACTTCGCAATTTCCCGTGGCCTCTGCCTCGGGAATCATCGTCCACACCGTGCCGGATTTCGCCTGCATTTCGCAGCCGAAGCCGTTGCAGAGGCCGCAATGGGCGCAGGCCGCCCGGCCCTTGTACGGCACCGAGGCGATTGCCATCGGCGCCGGAAACGGGTGCAGGCCCAGCTTGCGGGCGCCGCGCTCGAACAGCACGCCCGATGACTTCACCGGCAGCGGTGGCATCGGATACGGCCTGCTGCGCGGCGGATCGAACGGGCTGGCGCCGGCAAGCCCCGACACGCCCACCTCCCACTCGACCTTGGTGTAATAGGGCTCCAGTTCCTCGTAGCTGATCGGCCAGTCCGCAAACCTCGTGCCCGGGATCGGCCGACGCTGCGTTCGTCGAAATCGACCTCGTGCAGGCGCCAGTAATTTGCGGTGAAATGCGAGCTGCTGCCGCCGACCTTGGGCGCATAGCACGCGGCCGGGATCCTTGACGCGGTTTGCCACCTCCGAGGCCGCTGCGGAAGGTCTGCGGATTGCGCCGAGGTTGTTGCTGAGCTTGCGGTCGATCCGGTTCGCGAACTCGTCGTGCTGGAACTCGGCCGTGGTGTGGCGCGGGCCCTGCTCCAGCACGACGACGCTGTTGCCCGGCGCGGGACAGCTCGCGCGCGATGGTGCCGCCTGCGGCCCCCGAGCCGACGACGATGAAGTCGACGGTCGTGCGCGGCCTGTACTTGCGCGCGCCCAGATCGTGCCGCAAGCGGCGTGCCAGGATAGGGCACGAAGCCGGTGTATTCGGCGTCGTAGTGGCCAAAAGGCGGCTGCCACGCGTGTTGGCGACGAACCCGACGAGCTTCCAGCCGAGCCTGTCCCTGTTGCCGCCGTATTTGGGCAGCGCGAGCAGGCCCGCGAGGGTCATGAAGCGGAGGCCGGCGAAGAACGGAGTGTGATCGATGTGCCGCAGGTAACCGATCTGCTCCTCGTCGCCCAGTTCGGCGAACTGCGCGACCCCGGGGTGGTGCTTCGCGCACTTCTGCTGGAAGTCTTCGATGCCGGCGAGGAGTTCGGGCGCCCGTGCCTTCCAGTGGTCGGCGTGGATGTGGTCGATGAAGTACACGACCCCGGCCTCGCGCGCACCCGGCAGGGTGCCGCTCGGGACGATCTGTGCGGTGATCGCCTCGACGTCGCGCGCCTGGGAGGCCTGAGCAAGCGCCAGGAACCGGGTGCGGTCGGTTGCATCCGCCGCGGCCATCGCATGGCCGTGCTGCGCCGCAGCGACCACGGCCGGCCAGCTGCCCGCGGCACGGCGAGGCCGAGGGCGCCGCCGGAATACTGCAGGAATTGCCTGCGCGAAGCGCCGGACGAGTCCATGAGCCTGCTCCCCTGTGTGTCGTTATGGCGGGCAGTATGCTATCAACCAGCGAAAATTGGCGAACCAATCGACGAGGAGCCCACGCCGTGAATCATGTCGTCCGTCCGTTGCTGCAGGCATTGATCGTGCTGATGTCGGTGTCGTTGCCCGTCGCGGCCATGGCCGCGGAGGAGGGCGCCGCGATCGTTCGCCGACCGCTGCCGGATTTTCCGATTGCCAGCAGCGTGTCCGTGCCCGCGTCGGCCCGGATCGTATTTGTCAGCGGTACCCTGCCTGACGTTGCCAAGCCCGATGCGCCCGCGGGCAGCATCGAGCGATTCGGCGACACCGCGACACAGGCGGCGAGCGTGCTCGCCAAGATCGCGCAGGAACTCGCCGGGCACGGCCTGGCCATGGCCGACGTCGTGAAGATGAACGTGTTCCTCGTCGGCGACCCGACCAAGGGTGGAGGCATGGACTTCGGTGGGCTGATGCAGGCCTACTCACGCCACTTCGGCGCAGCGAGCGGCGGCAGCCTGCCGGCCCGCACGACCGTGCAGGTCGTCGCGCTGCCGCTGCCCGGCGCGCTGGTCGAGATCGAAGTCGTCGCGGCC
>CAVUVH010000004.1:0-40302 GCA_963744735.1 uncultured Gammaproteobacteria bacterium | reverse complement strand
CGCGGCCCACACGTAATCAACAACAATACTCAGGAGACAACAAGTCATGAATCGCTTCACTCGTTTCACCACAACCGTTTTCGCCGCGATCGCCTGCGCAGGCACCGGCGCCCTCCACGCGGACACGCCCGCACGACCCGGCGGCAGCAAACCCGCGGCCGCCGGGCCGACCGTGACGACCTACGCGACGGGCCTGACCAACCCTCGCGGCCTGACGTTCGGTCCGGACGGCAATCTCTATGTGGCGGAAGCCGGCGTCGGCGGCGGGCAGACCCCGGCAGACATCGACCCCAGTTGCCCCGTCCATCGTCAACGTCTTCAGCCCGTTACTCGGCCGGCTACAGCGGCCGCGTGCTCCGCGTGCTGGCCGACGGCACGACCGAGATCGTGGCCGACGGCCTGCCGAGCGTGACCGACAACACCCTGACCAACTTCGGGCCGACCGACCTGGCGTTCATCGGCGGCACGCTCTACGTGCTGATCGAACTGGGCGGCTGCACACACGCCCTGCCCGACAACCTGCCCGCGATCCTGCGGGTCAATCCCGACGGCTCCACCACCAATGTCGCCAACCTGAATGCCTGGCTCGCGAACAACCCGCCGTTCTTCATCAAGGAAGAACCTGTACGACGTAACCGACCAGGAACCAGGCGGCGTGTTCCATTCGATGATCGCGCATGGCAAGTACCTGTACGTGGTCGAGACCAACCGCGGCATGCTGCTGCGCGTCGATCCGCGCAAGGGCACGATCGAGCAGGTCTACGACATGTCCATCGACAGCGCCGAACACAACCCGATCGTGATGACCCGGCGCGGCAACGACTTCTTCGTCGGCACCTTCGGCGAGGACGGCGGACCGGCGGAACTCGCGAAGTTCGACAAGGACTTCACGGGCTACACGCTGCCGTTCCAGTCCCTGAACCCGATCGTCGGCCTGGCCTGGCACGGCAACCGGCTGTACGGCGTCGAGATCTTCCCCTACGACAATCCAGTGGACGACCGACAGCGCGAACCTGGTGACGTTCGATCCCCGGACGGGCGAGCGCCGGGAGGTGCTGACCGCGTTCGCCAGCTCTGCCGGCGGACTGGTGAAGGGCCCGGACGGCGCGCTGTACATGTCGAACCAGGTGATTCTCGTTCTCGCCCACCGGCGGCGACGGCAGCATCCTGCGCATCGTGCCGTAGGTTCGGCCGCGGTCACAGCCATGCGCATCGACACGGGTCGATGCGCATGGCCCGCCCTAGCCCGCGAGCTTCTTCTTCAGCAGTTCGTTCAGCTGCGCCGGGTTGGCCTTGCCGCCGGTGGCCTTCATGACCTGGCCGACGAAGAAGCCGAACAGCTTGTCCTTGCCGGAGCGGTAATCGGCGAGCTGGCCGGGGTTCTGCGCCATGACCTCGTCGATGGCCTTCTCGATCGCCGAGGTGTCGGTGATCTGCTTGAGGCCCTTGGCTTCGATGATGGCGTCGGCGCCCTGCCCTTCGCTCCACATCGCCTCGAACACTTCCTTGGCGATCTTGCCGGAGATGGTGTTGTCCTGGATGCGGGCGAGCAGCCCGCCGAGCGCATCGGCGCCGACCCGGCTCTGCGCGACGTCGAGGTTGTCGCGAGTTGAGCGCGCCCGACAGCTCGCCCATCACCCAGTTGGCGGCGAGCTTCGGCTGGCCGCCGAGCGCCCGCACCACTGTTTCGTAGTACGCGGCCAGCTCGCGGCTGGCGGTCAGCACGCCGGCGTCGTAGTCGGAGAGCCCGTGCTCGCGCACGAAGCGCTGCGCCTTCTCGTCCGGCAGCTCCGGCAGCGTGGCGCGCACCGCTTCGATGGTGGCCTCGTCGATCGCGAGCGGCAGCAGGTCCGGGTCCGGGAAGTAGCGGTAGTCGTTCGCTTCTTCCTTCGAGCGCATCGAGCGCGTCTCGCCCTTGTCCGGATCGTAGAGGCGGGTTTCCTGCACGACCTTGCCGCCGCCCTCGATCAGCTCGATCTGGCGCTCGACCTCGTAGTTGATCGCGCGCTCGACGAAGCGGAACGAATTGACGTTCTTGATCTCGGCGCGCGTGCCGAACGCGGCCTGCCCGACGGGCCGCACGGACACGTTCGCATCGCAGCGGAACGAGCCTTCCTGCATGTTGCCGTCGCAGATCTCGAGGTAGCGCACCAGCGTGTGGATCTTCTTCAGGTAGGCCACCGCCTCCTTCGCCGAGCGCAGGTCGGGCTCGGAGACGATCTCCAGCAGCGGCGTGCCGGCACGGTTCAGGTCGATGCCGGAAAGGCCGTGGAAATCCTCGTGCAGCGACTTGCCCGCGTCCTCCTCGAGGTGCGCGCGGGTGATGCCGATCGTCTTGCGCGTGCCGTCCTCGAGCACGATCTCGAGCGAGCCGTGCTCGACCACCGGCCGCTCGTACTGGCTGATCTGGTAGCCCTTGGGCAGGTCGGGGTAGAAGTAGTTCTTGCGCGCGAAGATCGAGCGGCGCGCGATCTTCGAACCGGTCGCCAGCCCGAACTTGACCGCCATGCGCACCGCATCGGCGTTGAGCACGGGCAGCACGCCCGGGTAACCCAGGTCGACGAGGTTGGCCTGCGTGTTGGGCGCGGCACCATAGGCCGTGGCCGACGCCGAAAAGATCTTGCTGCGCGTGGCGAGCTGCGCGTGGATCTCGAGGCCGATGACGGTTTCCCACTTCATAGGAGTTAGGGATAGGGGCTAGGGGTTAGCGGAAGTACGGCGAATATGGAAGCGGGGCTCGAGTCGGATGCTGGCTATTACGACGTGCTGTGTTCTACGTTCATCCGACTTCCGCTAGCCCCTAACCCTATCCCCTCGCCGCTAGGCATAGCCGGCGCGACGCGGCGATGCCAGTCCGTGCGCTGCTGGTACTGGTGCGAGACCGACAGCAGGCGCGACTCGCCGAAATGCGGGCCGACGAGCTGCAGGCCGACCGGGAGGTCCTTGCCGCCCTCGCTGACGAAGCCGCACGGGATCGAGATGCCGGGCAGTCCCGCCAGGTTGGCCGCGATCGAGTAGATGTCGTTCAGGTACATCGCGATCGGGTCGCTGGTCTTGGAGCCCAGTTCGAATGCGGCCGTGGGCGAGGTCGGGCTCAGCACGACATCGACTTCGCCGAACGCCCGGGCGAAGTCCGCGGCGATCAGCGCGCGGCACTGCTGGGCCTTGATGTAGTAGGCGTCGTAGTAGCCCGCCGACAGCACGTAGGTGCCGGTCATGATGCGGCGCTTGACCTCGGCGCCAAAGCCCTCGCCGCGCGAGCGCTTGTACAGGTCGAGCAGGTCCTTCGGCTGCTCGCAGCGGTGGCCGAAGCGGACGCCGTCGAACCGCGACAGGTTGGACGAGCACTCTGCCGGCGCGACCACGTAGTACGTCGGCACCGACAGCGGCAGGCTCGGCAGGCTCACGTCCTTGACGATCGCGCCTTCCCGCTGCAGCAGCTCGATGGCGTCGCGCACGCAGCGCTCCACCTTGGGGTCGAGCCCGGCGCCGAAGAACTCCTGGATGATGCCCACGCGCAGCCCCTTGAGCGGCTGGTCGAGCTCGGCCGAATACGGCGGCACCGGGCGATCGACGCTGGTGGAGTCGCGCGGGTCGAACCCGGCCATGGCCTCGAGCAGCAGTGCCGCGTCCTCGGCGGAGCGCGCCAGCACGCCGGCCTGGTCGAGGCTGGAGGCGAACGCGATCATGCCGTAGCGCGAGACGCGCCCGTAGGTGGGCTTGATGCCCGTCAGGTTGGTGAGCGCGGCCGGCTGGCGGATCGAGCCGCCGGTGTCGGTCCCGGTGGCCGCGGGCGCGAGGCAGGCGGCAACGGCCGCCGCGGAGCCGCCGGACGAACCGCCGGGCACGCGCGTGGTGTCCCAGGGGTTCTTCACCGGGCCGTAGAAGCTCGTCTCGTTGGACGAGCCCATGGCGAACTCGTCCATGTTGGTCTTGCCGAGCAGCACGGTGCCGGCTTCGCGCCAGCGGCGCACCACCGTGGCGTCGTAGGGCGCGACGAAGTTCGACAGCATCTTCGACGAGCAGGTGGTCAGGATGCCGTCGGTGCAGAAGATGTCCTTGTGGGCGATCGGCACGCCGGTCAGCGGACCGCCCGCGCCCTGCGCGAGCCGGTCGTCGGCGGCGCGGGCATCCGCCAGCGCGCGGTCGGCCGTCACCGTGACGAACGCGTTGAGCTCCGGGCCCAGCTGCTCGATGCGGCCGAGGAAGTGCAGCGTCAGGTCCAGGCTCGAGAACTGGCGGGCCCTGAGCCCGGCGGCAAGTTCCGAAACGGTCAGTGTGTGCATGGGTCGTCTGCGGCGGAAAAGCTTGGAAAAGTGCTGGAGTTCACGGTCCGGGCGGGTCGTCGTGCAAAGGCGCCGGGGACTGGCACTCTGGCCCTGGCGCGGTCATTCGATGACTTTGGGCACCAGGTAGAGTCCGGCGGCGACGCTCGGCGCGTTGCGCTGGTATTTCTCGTGCTGATCGGTCTCGGCGACGGCATCGGGCCGCAGGCGCTGGACCTGGTCGGCAAGCGGGTGGGCCATGGGCTCGACGCCGGCGGTGTCGGCCGCGGCCAGCTGCTCGACGAAGTCGATGATGCGCGACAGGCTGTCGACGTAGACGGGCATCTGCGCCTCGGTGATTTCGAGGCGGGCGAGGTGGGCGATTCCCTCGACCTGGGTGCGGGTCAGGCTCATCTGGAAAAGCTCGAACTAGCAGGAAAATACCGTCGCAAATGATACACGGCACCTTGCCGAAAGTCGTGACTATGGTTAAATTGCCCGGATCTAGCGCAACGCTGCGCTCCCCTCCTTTTCCCGCGATCCACTGATGTTCAAAAAGCTTCGGGGTTATTTCTCCAACGATCTCTCGATCGACCTTGGCACCGCCAACACGCTGATCTACGTGCGCGGCAAGGGCATCGTCCTCAACGAGCCCTCCGTCGTCGCCATCCGCGAAGAACCTTCGCGCGGCGGCAAGAAGATCGAAGCCGTCGGCACCGAGGCCAAGAACATGCTCGGCCGCACGCCGGGCAACATCACGGCCATCCGCCCGATGAAGGACGGCGTCATCGCCGACTTCACCGTCACCGAGAAGATGCTGCAGTACTTCATCGAGAAGGTGCACGGCAACCGCATGATCCGCCCCAGCCCGCGCGTGCTGGTCTGCGTGCCCTACGGCTCGACCCAGGTCGAGCGCCGCGCGATCCAGGAGTCGGCCGAAGGCGCGGGCGCGCGCTGGGTGCGCCTGATCGAGGAGCCCATGGCGGCCGCGGTCGGCGCCGGCATGCCGGTGCACGAGGCCCGCGGCTCGATGGTGCTCGACATCGGCGGCGGCACCTCGGAAGTCGCGGTGATCTCGCTCAACGGCATCGTCTACGCCGCCTCGGTGCGCATCGGCGGCGACCGCTTCGACGAGGCCATCATCAACTACGTGCGCCGCAACTACGGCATCCTGATCGGCGAAGCCACCGCCGAGCGCATCAAGATCGAGATCGGCTCGGCCTACCCGGGCCAGCACGTCAAGGAAATCTCGGTCAAGGGCCGCAACCTGTCCGAGGGCGTGCCGCGCAGCTTCACGCTCAACTCCAACGAGATCCTCGAGGCGCTGCAGGAACCGCTGCAGGGCATCGTCGGCGCGGTCAAGGCCGCGCTGGAGCAGACTCCGCCGGAACTCGGCTCCGACGTCGCCGAGCGCGGCATCGTGCTCACCGGCGGTGGCGCGCTGCTGCGCGACATCGACAAGCTGCTCATGGAAGAAACCGGCCTGCCGGTCGTCGTCGCCGAAGACCCGCTCACCTGCGTGGCGCGCGGCGGCGGCAAGATGCTGGAGCTGATCGACGAGCACGGCCCGGGCCTGTTCGGCCTGGACTGATCGCCACCCGCGGCCCCCGTGGTCGAACTCAGCCACGACTCCCGTCCGATCATCGGCCGCGGACCGCCGCTCACCGCGTACTTCCTGACGCTGGCGGCGGCCTCGATCGCGCTGATGGTCGCGGACCAGCGCTACCACCAGATCGACCGCATCCGTGAGTCGCTCAGCACGGTGATCTATCCCGTGCAGCGCGCGGTCGACCTGCCGTTCCGCGCCACCGACTGGGTGACCGGCTCGTTCGCCGACCGTGGCCGGCTGCGCCAGGAAAACCTCGAGCTCACCGCGCGCGTGCGCCTCGCCAACCTGCAGCTGCAGCGGTTCGCGGTGCTCGAGGAGGAAAACCGCCGGCTGCGCGAGATGCGCGCCAACACGGCCGGCATCGCCGACAAGGTGCTGGTGGCGTCCATCCTGAACGTCGACCTCGATCCGTTCCGGCATCGCGTCCTGCTCGACAAGGGCGCGGCCGACGGTGTTTTCAAGGGCCAGGCGGTGCTCGACGGCGACGGCATCTTCGGCCAGGTGTCGAAAGTCAGCGCGCGCACCGCCGAGGTGATCCTGATCAGCGATGCCGAGCACGCGATCCCGGTGCAGTCGAACCGCAGCGGCGTGCGCACCATTGCCGTCGGCACCGGCGACGAGAACAAGCTGTCGCTGCCGTTCGTCACCGTCGAATCCGACCTGCAGGAAGGCGACCTGCTGCTCTCGACCGGCATGGGCGGCGTGTTCCCGCCGGGCTACCCCGTCGCGCAGGTGTCGCGGGTCAAGCGTGCCGGCAGCACGTTTGCGCTGGTGGAAGCGCGCCCCACGGCCCGGCTCGACCAGGCCCGCGAAGTGCTGCTGGCGTGGTTCAAGCCGCCGGTGTTCGAAGACGAGGCAACCGACCCCGACGCCGTCCCGGACACCGCGCCTCCCGCGACCACGGCCGACCCGGCGCCGGCACCCGCCGCCTCCTGCGCCGGCAGGTGGCGAATGAGGCAGATGAGCATGCTGGCGCGTCGCCTGCTCTACTGGCTCAGCATGGCCGCCGGGCTCGTGCTCGCGATCGTGCCGCTGCCGGCCTGGCTGGATCCGGCGCGCCCGGACCTGGCCCTGCTCGCGATGATCTACTTCGTGCTGACCAGCCCGCGGATCGCGGGCCTGGGCTATGCGTGGCTGTCCGGGCTGTTCCTCGACGTGCTGCGCGGCATGGTGCTCGGCCAGCACGCGCTCGGCTTCCTGGTCGTGGGCTACCTCACGCACCGCCTGCAGCTGCGCATGCGCATGTTCCCGCTGCTGCAGCAGGCGGTGATCGTGATGCTGCTGCTCGGCCTGTACCACTTCCTGATGTTCTGGATCGACGGCCTGACCGGCCACGGTTACGCGGGCTGGGTGCGGTGGCTGCCGGTGCTGTCGGGCGCGCTGCTGTGGCCGGTGGTGGTGGCGCTGGGCGATTCGCTCACGCGCCGCTCGTCCTGAGCGCGCGGGCGCCATGGCACGCAACTCGCGGCTGAAGGACCACCACGCCGAGCAGCGCATGTTTGCGCGGCGCGTGGTCGCGGCCTCGATCGTCATCATGGTGCTGCTCGGCGCCCTGTTCGCGCGGTTGTTCTACCTGCAGGTGGTCAGGCACGAGTACTTCAGCGAACTTTCGCAGGGCAACCGGATCCGGATCGAGCCGATCCCGCCGCCCCGCGGGCTGATCCTCGACCGCAACGGCGAGCCGCTGGCGCTGAACCGCCCGGCCTACCAGCTGGAACTGACGCGCGAACAGACGCCCGACCTCGACGACACGCTGCAGCGCCTGGTGGCGCTCGAGCTGCTGCCCGCGGAGGACGTGGCGCGGACCCGGCGCACGATCATGGCGCGCCGCGCCTTCGACGCGGTGCCCATCCGCCTGCAGCTGACGGAGCAGCAGCTGGCGCGGTTCGCGGTGCACCGGCCGGACTTCCCGGGCGTCGAGATACGGCCGCGGCTGACACGGCTCTATCCGTACAAGGGTGTCGGCGTGCATGCGCTCGGCTACGTCGGCGCCATCAGCGAGCAGGACCAGGATCGCATCGACGTGGCGGCCTATGCGGGCACGACGCTCATCGGCAAGCTCGGCATCGAGCGCAATTACGAGGAGGTGCTGCACGGCGAGACCGGCTACCAGCAGCTGCTGGTGAATGCGCAGGGCCGGCGCGTCGACCGCGTCGGCATCAAGTCGCCCGACCTGCAGCGCAAGGAGCCGGTCGCGGGCGACGACCTGATCCTGACCATCGATCACCGGCTGCAGCAGGTGGCCGAAGAGGCCCTCGGCGAACAGCGCGCGGCCGTGGTCGCGATCGACCCCGCCAACGGCGACATCCTGGCGTTCGTCAGCACGCCCACTTTCGATCCCAACGGTTTCGCGCGCGGACTGACCGTGCCGGAATACCGGGCGCTGGCCGACAACCTCGACAAGCCGCTGATCGACCGTGCGCTGCGCGGCGTCTACCCGCCCGGCTCGACCATCAAGCCGGTGGTGGCGCTGGCGGCGCTCGAGTTCGGCGTCGTCGAACCCGAGGAGACCCGCTATTGCCGCGGCGTGTGGCAGTTCCCGAACTCGAGCCACAAGTATCGCGACTGGAAGAAGGGCGGCCACGGCACGGTCGACATGCACAAGGCGATCGCCCAGTCCTGCGACACGTATTTTTACGACATCTCCGACCTGATCGGCATCGACCGGATGCACGAGTTCCTCAGCCGCTTCGGCCTCGGCGAGAAGACCGGCATCGACCTGCTCGGCGAGCGCAGCGGCCTGGTGCCGTCGCGCGAGTGGAAGAAGAAGGCCTTCAAGAAGCGCGAGCTGCAGGTGTGGTTTCCGGGCGAGACCGTCATTGCCGGCATCGGCCAGGGCTACATGCTGGCCTCCCCGCTGCAGCTCGCGCACCTCGCCGCCACCGTGGGGATGCGCGGCAAGCGCTTCCAGCCGCGGCTGGTGCGCGCCGTGCGCGACTCGTCGACGGGCGCCGTCGCGGCGCTGCCGCCGCGGCCGCTGCCGGAAGTGACGGTCAGGGACCCGGCCTTCTGGGACGTCGTGATCGACGGCATGGTCGGCGTGATGAGCCCCGGCGGCACGGCCTACCGCTCGCAGGCTGGCGCGCCCTACCAGATGGCGGGCAAGACCGGCACGGCCCAGGTGTTCACCGTCGGCCAGAACGAGAAGTACCGCGAGTCCGAAGTCGCCGAGCGGCTGCGCGACCACGCGCTGTTCATCGCCTTCGCCCCGGCGGACGCGCCGAAACTTGCCATCGCCGTGCTGGTCGAAAACGGTCGCAGCGGCAGCGGCACGGCCGCGCCGATCGCGCGCAAGGTGTTCGACGCGTACCTGGCTCCGCCCGAGGCAGCGGCCGCCACGCTGCCCGCCGAAACCGGCGCCACGCCGCCCGCAGGAGGCACCGAGGAATGAGGACCGACATTGCTGGCCCGGGCTACTCCAGCCGCGCGCAGCGCACTTTCACGCTGACCGGGCGCTTGCTCGACGCCCTGCACATCGACGGGCCGCTGCTGCTCAGCGTGCTGGCGGTGTGCGTGGCGGGCCTGGTGGTGCTGTTCAGCGCGGCAGGCGAGGACGTGCGCGTGTTCCTGGGGCAGGCGGCCCGGGTCGGCCTCGGCCTCGGGGTGCTCACGTTCGTCGCGCAGATCCCGCCGCGCGTGATGCGCATCGGCGCCCCGTTCCTGTACGGCGCCGGAGTGCTGCTGCTGGTCGCGGTGGCGCTGGTCGGCGACGTGGCGATGGGCGCGCAACGCTGGCTGGACCTCGGCTTCATCCGTTTCCAGCCGTCGGAGATCATGAAGATCGCCGTGCCGCTCTGCTGCGCCTGGTACCTGCACGAGCGGCCGCTGCCGCCCGACTTCACGACGCTGGTCATCGTCGGCCTGATCGTCGTGGTTCCCGTGCTGCTGATCGCCGAGCAGCCGGACCTGGGCACCGCGCTGCTGGTGGCCGCCGGCGGCGCGCTGGTGATCCTGCTGGCCGGGCTGCAGTTGCGCTACATCCTCGGGCTAGGCGCCCTGCTTGCCGCCGCGGTGCCCGTGGTGTGGATGTTCCTGCTGCACGACTACCAGCGGCAGCGCGTGCTGACGTTCCTGAACCCGCAGAACGACCCGCTCGGCGCCGGCTACCACACGATCCAGTCGCAGATCGCGATCGGCTCGGGCGGGCTGTTCGGCAAGGGTTTCATGAACGGCAGCCAGGCGCAGCTCGAGTTCCTGCCGGAACGCTCGACCGACTTCATCTTCGCGGTGATCGGCGAGGAATGGGGCCTGGTCGGCTGCATGGTGCTGATGGCGCTGTACCTGCTGGTGATCGGCCGTGGCCTGTACATCGCGGTGCAGGCGCAGGACACCTTCTCGCGCCTGATCGCCGGCAGCCTGACGCTGCTGTTCTCGGTGTACGCGTTCGTCAACAGCGGGATGGTGGCGGGGCTGCTGCCGGTGGTCGGCGTGCCGCTGCCGCTGGTCAGTTATGGCGGCACTTCACTCGTGACCCTCATGGCAGGGTTCGGTATCCTGATGTCGGTCCACTCCCGCCGCAAACTGGTTTCCACGTGACACGGCAACGACTCACCCGTCCGTCTGCCGGCCCCCGGCGTCGCTGGCTCCGCGCCCTGCCCCTGGCGCTGCTGGCCGCAACCTGGCCGGCGGCTCCCGCGCTGGCGCAGGCGTTCGATCCCGCGCGTGCCGACATCCTCGCGTTCGCGGACGAGGTGGCGGCGAAGCACGGCTTCGAGCGCGAGGCGCTCGTGTCGCTGCTGGCGCAGGCGGAATCGCGACCGTTCATCCTGCAGGCGATCGCGAAGCCGGCCGAGCGAACGCTGCGCTGGGACGAATACCGCGGCAAGTTCCTGGTCGAGCGCCGCATCGAGCGCGGCAACGAGGTGTACAGCCAGCGCCAGGCGGAACTCGAGCGGGCGCAGGCGGCCACGGGCGTCCCGGTGGACGTGATCCTCGGCATCGTCGGTGTCGAGACGTTCTTCGGCGAGAACATCGGCAAGCATCGCGTGCTCGACGCGCTGGCGACGCTCGCGTTCGACTACCCGCCGCGGCAGAAATTCTTCCGCGCCGAGCTCGAGCAGTACCTGGTGATGGCGCGCGAAGAAGGGCTGGACCCGACGGTGCCCGTGGGCTCGTACGCCGGCGCCATGGGCCTGCCGCAGTTCATGCCGAGCAGTTTCCGCGCCTATGCGCTCGACGGCGATGCGGATGGCAGGCGCGACCTCTGGAACGACTGGGCCGACGTCTTCCTGAGCGTGGGCAACTACCTCAAGGTGCACGGCTGGCGCGCGGGCGAGCCGATTGCCGTGCCGGCGGACGCGACCGCCGCGAACCTCGACGGCCTCGATCCCCGGCTGGCCCTTTCCGAGACGGTCGGCTCGCTGCGGCGGCGCGGCCTGGAGTTCGACACGACGCTGCCCGACTCGACGCCCGCGATGCTGGTGCCGCTCACCGTCGCCGACGGCACCGAGTACCGCGTCGGGTTCGCCAATTTCTACGCGATCACGCGCTACAACCGCAGCACGATGTACGCGAGCGCGGTCAGCGACCTCGCCGCCGCCATCGGCGCCAGGCGCTCCGGGCAGCCCATGCCCGCCGCCACGACGCCCGTGGCGCCGGGCGCCAGCACGCCGGCACCGGCGCCCACCTCCACCGGCGGCTGGTCGACGACGACCGGCAGCCGCTGAACCTCTCACAATCGACCTGGATTCACCAAACCCCATGCGTCCCACGTCTCCCATGCTCGCGCTGGCGCTCGCCGCCGGCCTCGCCCTCGCCGGTTGCGGCTCCGACAAAGACCAGGCCGCCGTGCAGGCGCCTGCCGCCGAGGCAGCGGCCACTGCCGCGGCTCCCGCGACCGCGTTGCCACCGCCGCCTCAGGTCAAGGCGCGCAGCTTCATCGTCATCGACCACGAAAGCGGCCGGTTGCTGGCGGCACTCGAGCCCGACTCGCGCCAGGAACCCGCGAGCCTGACCAAGCTGATGACTGCGTACGGCGTGTTCAAGGCGCTGAAGGAAGGCCGGCTCAAGCTCGACGACATGGTGACGATCAGCGAGAACGCGTGGCGCCCGGCGACGAAAGAGTCGCTGATGTTCGTCGAACTCGGCAAGCAGGTCTCGGTCGAGAACCTGATCCAGGGCATGATCGTGCCGTCGGGCAACGACGCCACCGTCGCGCTCGCCGAGAAAGTCGGCGGCAACGAGCAGACGTTCGTGCAGATGATGAACACGTACGCCAAGCAGCTCGGCATGACCGGCACGAATTTCACCAACGCGGCCGGCTTGCCCGATCCCGAGCACTACACGACCGCGCGCGATACGGCCGTGCTGGCGAGCGCGCTGATCCACGAGTTCCCCGAGTACTACAAGTGGTACTCGCAGAAGGAGTTCACCTGGAACGGCATCACGCAGCAGAACCGCAACGGGCTGCTGTGGCGCGACCCGACCGTCGACGGCCTCAAGACCGGTCACACCGAATCCGCGGGCTACTGCCTGGTCACCTCGGCCAAGCGCGACGGCATGCGCCTGGTGTCGGTCGTGCTCGGCACGGACTCGATGCGCGCGCGCGAGGACGCGAGTTCGGCGCTGCTGCAGTACGGGTTCAATTTCTTCGAGACGAAACGCATCTACGCGGCAGGCGAGCCGCTGACCACCATGCGGGTGTGGAAGGGCAAGCAGGACGAGGTCGGCCTCGCGCTGCAGCGCGACCTGTACGTCACCAGCCAGCGCGGGCACGCCAGCAGCGTGAAGGCGGAGTTCGAACTGCCGGAGGCGCTCATCGCGCCGCTCGCGGCCGGCACGCCGGTCGGCAAGACGCGGGTGATCGTCGACGGCACGACCATCGCCACCTACGACCTGTACCCGGCTGCCGACGTGCCCGAGGCCGGCTTCCTGGGCCGGGCCTGGGACAGCCTGCGCCTGCTGTTCCACTGACACGCGCCGCGATGGCCGATCCGTTTCCGACCTGCTGGCTGAACGGCGACTACCTGCCGCTGGCCGCGGCGCGGGTGTCGCCGCTCGACCGCGGCTTCCTGTTCGGGGACGGTGCCTACGAGGTCGTGCCGGTGCATCGCGGCCGGCCCTTCCGCCTGCGGCCGCACCTCGAGCGCTTCGACCGCAGCCTGGCGGAACTGCGCATCCGCAATCCGCTTTCGACGACGGGCTGGATCGAGGTCATCGAGCGCCTGGCGCAGGCGGCGGCACAGCCGGAACTGCTCGTCTACCTGCAGGTCACGCGCGGCGCCGAATACGGCCGCAACCACCTGTTCCCCCCGGCCACGACGGCCCCCACCGGCTTTGCCTTCGCCAGCCCGTACCCGGCGCCCTCGGCGGCGACGCTCGGGCAGGGACTGGCCGCGGTCACGCTCGACGACACGCGCTGGGCCCGCTGCGACATCAAGTCGGTGGCATTGCTGGCCAACGTGCTGTTGCGCCAGCAGGCACAGGACCTGGGCGGCGCCGAGGCGATCCTGCACCGCGATGGTCGCGTGACGGAAGGCTCCTCCAGCACGGTGTTCATCGTGCTCGACGGCCGGCTGCTGACGCCGCCGAACGATCACACCATCCTGCCCGGCACCTCGCGCGATGCCGTGCTCGAGCTTGCCGCCGGCTGGCTGCCGGCCGACATCCGCGGCTTCACGCTCGACGAGTTGCGGGCGGCGAGCGAGGTGTGGATTGCCTCTGCGGGCCGCGGCGTGCTGCCGGTCACCTCGATCGACGGCCAGGCGGTGGGCACGGGCGCGCCCGGCCCGGCGTGGACCGTCATGTACGATCGGCTGCAACGACACCTGGACGAGATCGCCACCCGGGCGGCGCTGGAGGACGCATGAGCGAGCAGACCCCGCCGGCAACCGAAGAGACGCTGCTCGTGTTTCCCACCGATTTCCCGGTCAAGATCATGGGCCAGGCGACAGCCGATTTCCGCAGCCTGGTGATGGGCATCGTCACCCGCCATTTCGGCACGCTCGAGCCGCACCGCATCGAGGAACGCCCGAGCAGCAACGGCAAGTACCTGTCGATCACGGTGACCGTGCTCGCCACCAGCAAGCCGCAGCTCGACGCGCTCTACCGCGAGCTCACGTCCTGCAGCCAGGTGCTGGTCGCGCTCTGATCCCGCTGGGCGGGCTCCACGGCGAATCCCAGCGACCGCAGCAGCTGCGGTGCCAGCGCCTCGGCCGCCTCGCGCACGCTGGACGGGCCGCCCAGCGCGCTGACCTGGGTCATCTGCAGGCCCTGGTAGCCGCAGGGATTGATGCGATTGAACGGCTCGAGATCCATCGCCACGTTCAGTGCCAGGCCGTGATACGAGCGGCCGCGGCGGATGCGCAGCCCGACGCTCGCGATCTTGCTGCCCGCGACGTAGACACCCGGCGCGTCGCGCCTGCCGTAGGCCTCGATGCCCCATTGCGCCAGCGTGCCGATCAGCGCCTGCTCGAGACCGACCACCAGCGCGCGCACGCCGAGGCCGGAGCGCGACAGGTCGAGCAGCGGATACACGACGAGCTGGCCCGGGCCGTGGTAGGTCACCTGGCCGCCGCGGTCGATGTCGATGACCGGGATGTCGCCCGGCGCGAGCAGGTGCGCTGCCTGCGCGTTCATGCCCATGGTGAACACGGGCGGGTGCTCGAGAAACCAGATCTCGTCCGCAGTGGCCGGGGTGGCCGTGTCGGTGCGCCGCTGCATCGCGCG
Source organism: uncultured Gammaproteobacteria bacterium (assembly GCA_963744735.1). Classification (GTDB taxonomy): domain Bacteria; phylum Pseudomonadota; class Gammaproteobacteria; order Steroidobacterales; family Steroidobacteraceae; genus RPQJ01. Next base: position 25,761 of record CAVUVH010000004.1, on the reverse strand, counting down.
CCAGGTCGGCTCGTAGTCGACCCGGCCGAGCCAGCGCAGCGCCGGCCATGGCGCGGGTACGGCCGCCTCAGCCACGCGGCGCGAGACCGCCTGCCGCGAGGCCCGCATTGTTGCGCGCCAGCGCCTGCTCGGCGCGGTAACTGGAACGCACCAGCGGGCCCGACACGCACTCGACGAAACCGAGCGCCAGTGCCTGCGCACGATACTGCTCGAACTCCTGCGGCGTGACGAAGCGCTCTACGGCCAGGTGGTTCACCGTCGGCCGCAGGTACTGCCCGAGCGTCAGCAGGTCGACGCCCGCGGCGCGCAGGTCGCGCATCGTCTCGAGGATCTCGGCATCCGTTTCGCCAAGGCCCAGCATCAGGCTGGTCTTCACCAGCACGTCACCCTGCTGCTGGCGGTGCAGCTTCGCATGCGCCAGCACGGCCAGCGTCTGCTCGTAGGATGCGCGGGGATCGCGCACGGGATGCGTCAGGCGGCGCACGGTCTCGATGTTCTGCGCAAACACCTCGAGGCCGCTGTCGACCACCGCCTCCACGTCCGTCAGCACGCCCTGGAAATCGGGCGTCAGCGCCTCGACGGCCGTGCCGGGGTTCAGCCGCTTGATCTCGCGCACGCAGGCGGCGAAGTGCGCCGCGCCGCCGTCGGGCAGGTCGTCGCGATTGACCGAGGTCAGCACGACGTACTTCAGCCGCATCAACTGCACCGTGCGCGCCGCGTTGCGCGGCTCGTCGGAGTCGAGCCAGCCGCGCGGATTGCCGGTGTCGACGGCGCAGAAGCGGCAGGCGCGCGTGCAGACCTCGCCCATCAGCATGATCGTGGCGGTACCGGCGTTCCAGCACTCGCCGATGTTCGGGCACTTCGCTTCCTCGCAGACCGTCGCCAGCCGGTGCTCGCGCACGGTCTGCTTCACCTGCTCGAAGGCGGCGCCCGCCGGCAGCGGCGCGCGCAGCCACGAGGGCTTGCGCACGGCCGGCGCGACGGCGCCGCCCGCGGTCGCCTTGATGCCGTCACGGATCGCCGTAAACCCTTGTTCCGTCTGATATTTTTCACCGCTCGAGGCGGGGCGGCTGACGCCCGTGACGAGCGGGATGCCCTTGAACTCAGTCATGCGGACGGATTGTACGTGCGTTCAGCGCGGCCAGCCGCTCCGGGGTGCCGATGTCGAGCCAGTCGCCGTCGAACAGCTCGACGCTGACACGCCCCAGGGCGGCGGCCGAACGCAGCAGCGGGGCGAGCTTGAAAACGCCGTCTTCGCAGCCGTTGAACAGCGACGGGTGGTACACGCCGAGGCCGGAGAATGTGTGCCGTGGCAGCGCGGCGATCCTGGCGGCGAAGGCGGTGTCGGCCGCCACGCCAGGCGCGGGTTCGATCATGCGCTCGCCGTCGCAGGCGAAATCGCCGCGCGGATTGTGCTCGGGATTGGGCACCAGCACGAGGTGCGCCTGGTCGCGGCCCGGCAGGCCGCCCGAGTAACGCTCGCGCAGGCGCGCATACGGGTAGTCCATCCAGACATCGCCGTTCAGCACCAGGAACGACTCGACACCCTTCGGGCAGAGCCGCGGCAGCGCGCGGAAGATCCCGCCCCCGGTCTCCAGCGGCTCGGGACCCTCGTCGCTGTAGTCGAGCCGCAGGCCGTAGCGCGAGCCGTCGCCCAGCGCCGCGGGAATCTGCGCGCCGAGCCATGACAGGTTGATCACGACCTCGCTGAAGCCTGCGCTCGCCAGCGCGTACAGGTGATGCTCGATCAGCGCCATTCCGCCCACCTGCAGCAGCGGCTTCGGCCGCGACAGCGTCAGCGGCCGCATGCGCTCGCCCTTCCCCGCCGCGAGGATCAGGGCCCTCAACGGCTGCCGCCTTCCAGCCGGGCGACGACCGCGGGCAGGACCCGCCGCGCGATCAGCTCGCCCAGTTCGACGAAATCGGCATGCCGCGCGCAGGCGTTCACCGCGTACTGCAGCGTGCGCGGAATGTCGGCGAGGTAACCCGGCTTGCCGTCGCGGTGGCACAGCCGCGCGAAGATACCGCCCACCTTCAGCTGCCGCTGGACACCCATCAGGTCGAACCAGCGCAGGAATCCGGCCTCGTCGCGGCCGGTGTCGAGCCCTGCGGCCGCGGCCTGCCGGCGGTACTGCAGGGCCCAGCCGACGACACGCTCCTGCGGCCAGGCGACGTAACTGTCGCGCAGCAACGAGACCAGGTCGTAGGTGATCGCGCCGCGCATCGCGTCCTGGAAATCGAGGATGCCGGGGTTGGCGCCCGGGCAGACCATCAGGTTGCGCGAGTGATAGTCACGGTGCACGAACACCTGCGGCTGTTCGAGCGAGTTCGCGACCAGCGCGTCCATCGCCTGCTCCAGCACGCCGGCCTCGCGCGCGGTGAGTTCCAGCTGCAGGTGCCGCTGCAGCAGCCAGTCTGGAAACAGGCTCATCTCGAAGCGCAGGAACTTCGCGTCGTACGGCGGCAGCTGCCGCGATGCCGCGTCGCCGCGCGACTGGATCTGCACGAGCGCCGCGAGCGCGTCGCCGTACAGCGGATCGGCGAGACCCGGCTTGGCCAGCTCCGGCAGGTACATCGTCGTGCCCAGGTCGGTGAGCAGCAGGAAGCCGTCGGCGACCGAGCGCTGCAGCACGCGCGGCGCGTGGACGCCGAATTCCTGCAGCATTCCCGCGATACGCACGTACGGCCCGACGTCTTCCTTGCCGGGCGGCGCGTCCATCACGATCAACGGCTCCTCGCCCGGCCGCGTGACACGAAAGTAACGGCGGAAACTGGCGTCCGCCGAGGCGGGCGCAATGGCGTACTGCCGCAACCCGAGATCGCGCTCGAGCCACTGTTGCAGCAGGACGAGCCTGGAGTCGCCGGCCGTCGTGGCCGGCGCGGACGCGCGAATGTCGTTCAAGTCGGACCCCGTGGCGGGAAAATGGCCGGCAATTGGTCGGATGCCGTGAATCGCGCGCAATTATAATCGCGGGGATGACCCCGCCGCGCCCCGCTTCATTGCGCCTGCGACTGGCGCTGCAGGCAGTCCTGCGGCGAATGGCGGCCTTGGCCCTGCTGTCGGCCGCCTGGCCGGCCGCGGCGCAGGAAGCGGCGCCGGCCGCGGACGCCGCATCCCCGGTTGCCACGGGTGCGCGCTGCGCCGTCCCCACGCTGGTCGATCCCCGTCTCGAAGAACTGCTGCGCGCAGATCCCGCCGACCAGCGGATCGACGTCACCAGTGACTCGGGCGAGCTTGGCCGCGCGGGCGACGCCGAGCTGAGCGGCAACGTCACCATCCGCATGGGCCAGCGGCTGCTCACCGCGGACCAGGCCAGCATCAACGCCGAGCAGCGCAGCATCCGGCTCAGTGGCGATGTCGAATTCCTCGATCCGCAGCTGCGGGTGCGTGGCGAGGGCGGCTCGTTTGCGGAAGGCGGCGCGGGCGAGTTCCAGGGCGCCGAGTTCGAACTCCTGGACCGGGCCGCGCGCGGCGCGGCGACCAGCGCCCGCCTGACGCAGTCCGGGCACATCGAGCTGCGCGAAGTGCGCTACACGGCCTGCCCGCCCGGCAACGAAGACTGGAGCCTGGCGGCGGGCCAGATCGACATCGACCAGAAGAACCTGATCGGCACCGGCCGCGACGTGCGCGTCGAATTCCTCGGCGTGCCGGTCTTCTACACGCCCTGGATCACGTTCCCCGTCGGCGACCAGCGCAAGTCCGGGTTCCTGTTCCCGACCGTCGGCAGCGGCAGTCGCACGGGCACGCAGATTGCCGTGCCGTACTACTGGAACCTGGCGCCCAACTACGATGCGACGCTGACGACACGCTGGTTTTCCTCGCGTGGCTCGCGCCTCGATCCCGAGTTCCGCTACCTGGGCGAGGACACCCGCGGCCAGGTCAACGCCGAATACCTGGTGCACGACCAGGAAACGGGCGATGCGCGCGGCCAGATCGACTGGCGCCACGTGACGCGGCTGGCGCCCCGCACACGACTGCTGATCGACGCGACCGACGTGAGCGACGACAACTATTACGAGGATTTCGGCATCGGCTTCGAGGGGACCAGCGTCTCGTTCGTCAACCGTTCGATCGACCTGGACCACCTGACGGACGCCTGGGCCTTCAACGTCCGGGCGCAGGGTTACCAGGTCATCAACGAAACCCTGCTGGACACCGACGAGCCGTATCGCATCCTGCCGCAGGCAAGCGCGCTCGGACGCTGGCGCGACCTCGGTCCCGGCCTGTCGGCATCCGTGTACGCGGAGGCGACGAATTTCCAGCGCGATGTCGGGCCGCAGGGCGTGCGCATGGACGCCGAACCCGCGCTCGAGTGGCGTCTCGACCGTTACGGCGCCTTCGTTGCCGCGGGCGCGAGCTACCGCTACACGCAGTACGTGCTCGACGACACGGCGCCCGGCGCGGACGAGACGCCCGATCGCGCGCTGCCCACGGCCAGCCTCGACGCCGGTTTCACGCTGCAGCGCGTTTCCGGCTCCAAGGGCGACCGGCTGCAGACGCTGGAGCCGCGGTTGCTGTACCTGTACGTGCCTTACCGGGACCAGGACGACCTGCCCGTGTTCGACACCGGCATTCCGGACCTGAACCTGGTGCAGCTGTTCCGCACCAACCGTTACGTCGGGCCGGACCGGATCGGCGACGCCAACCAGGTCAGCGTCGGCGTCACCACGCGCCTGCTCGACGCGGGCCGGGGTCGGCAGTACGTCAGCGCCACGCTCGGGCAGGCGTTCTATTTCGAGGATCCGCGCGTCACGCTGCCGGGCGAGCCGGTGCGCGACCGTTCCTCGTCCGACGTGGTGGCCGAGATCGAACTCGCGGCATTCAAGAACTGGAACGCGCGCTTCGCCTACCAGTGGAATCCGGACGAGACCCAGGGCGAGAGATCGGAGACCTTCATCCAGTACAACCCCTCGCCGGGACGGGTGCTGAATGCGGGTTACCGCTTCCGGCGCGACCTGCTCGAACAGGTGGATGTGTCCGGCGCCTGGCCGATCAACGACGAGTGGCGCAGCTTCGCCCGCTTCGTCTACTCGCTGCAGGAAGAGAAGACCCTCGACCAGTTCCTGGGGCTCGAATACCGCTCGTGCTGCTGGGCCCTGCGACTGGTGACGCGGCGCTTCGTCTCGAGCCGGACGGGCGACGCCGAGACCTCGTTCGGCCTCGAGCTGGAACTGAACGGACTGTCCAGTGTCGGAGTCGACAACGAAGCTTTCCTGCGCGGGGCGATTCGGGGATACTCCTCGCTTCCGACCGCGTCCCGACCCTGAGATACCCTTGAAATATAAGCAGTTTTTCGGCGCCGCCGTGCTGTTGTTCGTCGCCGTGGGTGCCGCCCACGCCCAGTCCAAGGACCTGAGTTCGTCCGGCGTCCTGCTCGACCGGGTCGCGGCCGTCGTCAACGACGGCATCGTGCTGCGCAGCGATGTCGAGCAGCAGATGGCCACGATCAGCGAGCGCATCCAGCAGTCAGGCCAGCAGTTGCCGCCGCGGAACGTGCTGCGGCAACAGGTGCTCGAGCGGCTGATCCTGCAGGAACTGCAGATGCAGCGCGCGGACCGGCTCGGCATCAAGATCTCGGACGAGATGCTCAACCAGGCGCTGACCGAAGTCGCCGCCCGCAACAACATCAAGTTCAGCGACCTGCCGGAAACGCTCGAACGCCAGGGCATCAACTACCGCGACTATCGCGACGAGGTCCGCCGCGAGATGACGCTGCAGGCGCTGCGCCAGCGCGACGTGATTGCCCGTGTGTACGTGTCGCCGCGTGAAGTCGAGCAGTGCGTGGCCAAGCGCAAGGCCTCGCCGGGCGTCGACAACGAGTTCAACCTGGCGCACATCCTGGTCGCGATCGGGTCGGCGGCGGACGAGAAGCAGATCGCGGAGCGCACCTCGCGCGCGCAGGGCGTGTACGAACGCGCGCGGAAGAACGAAGACTTCGGGCAGCTCGCGCTCACGTATTCCGATGCAGGCACGGCGCTCGAAGGCGGCGCGCTCGGCTGGCGCAAGGCGAGCCAGCTGCCGTCGTTCGTTGCCGACATCGTGCCGACCATGAAGGCGGGCGACGTCACCGAACCCATCCGCACGCCGAGCGGCCTGCACATCTTCAAGGTGCTGGAAGTCCGCGGCGGCCAGGCACCGGCGCTGGTGTCGCAGGTGAATTCGCGCCACATCCTGATGAAGCCGACCGAGATCCTCGACGATGACGCGGTCATGCCAGAAGCTGACGCAGATCCGCGAGCGGATCCTGAAGGGCGAGAGCTTCGAGGCCATCGCCTCGGTGACGTCCGAAGACCCGGGCTCGGCCGCGAACGGCGGCAACCTCGGCTGGGTCGGCCCGGGCAGTTTCGCGCCCGAATTCGAGAAGCAGCTCGACGCCCTGGGCGAGAACGAGATCAGCCTGCCGTTCCGCACGCAGTTCGGCTGGCACATCGTGCAGATGCTCGGCCGCCGCACCTACGACGCCAGCGAGGACGTGACGCGCAATCGCTGCGTCTCGCAGCTGCGCGAGGCGCGCGCCGACGAAGAGACCGACATCTGGCTGCGCCGGCTGCGCGACGAAGCGTTCGTCGACTACCGGATGTGACGATGCAGCGCGGCCAGCGGCGGCGGCCAGCACTGCGCACGATCGCCGTGACGACCGGCGAGCCTGCCGGCGTCGGTCCCGACCTCTGCACCGATCTTGCGGATGCCGCCCCGGCCGGCTGCCGGCTGGTGCTGATCGGGGACCGTTCGCTGTTCGGCCGCGCCCATGGCCGTCGCAGTCGCCCCCCTGCCCTGCCCGATTTCGACCCCGCCGCGCGACCGCGCGCCGGCGCGGAACTGCTGCACGTGCCGCTCGCGCAGCCCTGCAATTCCCGGCCGGCTCGACCCGGCCAACGCCCGCTACGTGCTCGACACGCTCGATGCCGCCATCGGCGGCTGCGCCGCGGGCGCATTCGATGGCATCGTCACGGCGCCGGTGCAGAAGTCGGTGATCAACGACGCCGGCATCCGCTTCACCGGCCACACCGAGTACCTTGCCGCGCAGACCGGCGTCGCGACTCCGGTGATGCTGCTGGCCGGCGGCGGCCTGCGGGTCGCGCTGGCGACCACGCACGTGCCGCTGCGCAAGGTCAGCCGGGCGCTCACGCCGGAGCGGCTCGCAACCGTGCTGCGCATCGTCGATGCCGACCTGCGGTCCATGTTCGGGTTGCGCAAGCCGCGCATCCTCGTGCTCGGGCTCAATCCGCACGCGGGCGAGAATGGCCACCTCGGCAGCGAGGAAGGCGCCGTGATCGAGCCGGTGATGCGCGAGCTGCGCCGCGCGGGCCTCGACCTCGTGGGCCCGGTACCGGCCGACACCGCGTTCCTGCCACACCGGCTCAAGGGCATCGACGCGGTCGTCGCGATGTATCACGACCAGGGGCTGCCGGTGCTGAAGTTCGCGAGCTTCGGCCATGCCGTCAACGTCACGCTCGGCCTGCCGATCCTGCGCACGTCGGTCGACCACGGCACGGCACTCGACCTCGCCGGCACCCGCCGCGCCGACCCGGGCAGCCTGCAGGCGGCGCTCGCGCTGGCGCTCGATCTCAGCCGGCGCGCGCCGTCGGGCCACGCACTGGTGAAACCGGGCTACGCCAAGAAGCGCTACGGCCAGCACTTCCTGCACGACCCGGGCACGATCGAGCGGATCGTGCGCGCGATCGACGCACAGCCCGGCGAGCGGCTGGTCGAAATCGGGCCGGGCCGCGGCGCGATCACGGCCCCGGTGCTGGCGCAGGCCGGCGCGCTCGACGTGATCGAGATCGACCGCGACGTGATCCCGCTGCTGCAGGCGCATTGCGACGGCCGAGGCGAATTGCGCGTGCACCTCGCCGACGCGCTCGAGTTCGACTTCCGCGCCCTGCGCGGCAACGGGCCGCCCCTGCGGCTGATCGGCAACCTGCCCTACAACGTCTCGACGCCGCTGCTGTTCCATTTCATCGCGCAGCTCGACGCGTTTGCCGACATGCACTTCATGCTGCAGAAGGAAGTCGTCGTGCGCATGGCGGCGGCCCCGGGTTCGGGCGACTACGGCCGCCTGACCGTGATGCTGGCGCCGCACGTGCGGATCGAGCCGCTGTTCGACATCGGCGCCGGCGCCTTCAAGCCGGCGCCCAGGGTCACCTCGACCTTCTTCCGGCTGCGGCCGCACCGGACGCCACCCTTCGCGATCGACGACCCGGCGGCCTATGCGGCGGTCGTGCAGGCGGCGTTCTCCCAGCGGCGCAAGACACTGCGCAACGCCCTGGGCGGACTGCTGGACGCGGCCGCCATCGCGGCGGCCGGGGTCGATCCCGGCGCCCGTGCCGAAACCCTGGCCCCGGCGCAGTTTGCCGCCCTGGCGCACCAATGGGTGGCAAGGCGTCCGGCGGCGGCGCTGCCAGGCGCCTGAAATTCCCCGGATTGGTGGCCGACCGGACGCCGCCTATAATCTTTGCAGCCCTGTGAATCCCGTTCGCATCGGAACCGAATGGTTCCTGGAGCACGCCATGCGCGAATACAAGAAAATCCTGGCCGCGATCGACGTCACCGAGGGCAGTGAAAAGATCCTGGAGCGCGCGCGCGACGTCGCGACCCGCTATGGCGCGCAGGTGATCCTGCTGCACGTGGTGGAGTACGTGCCGGTCGAGCCGATGGGCGAGGCGCTCCTGCCGGCGGTGCAGATCGAGGGTGAACTGGTCGAGCGCGCGACCCGGCGCATCGCCGAACTGGCCGCACGGACCGGACTCGACCAGGCCGAGCGCCTGGTGCACGCGGGCAACATCAAGGCCGAACTGGTGCGCGTGGCACAGGACCGCGGCGTCGACCTGATCGTGCTCGGCAGCCGCGAACGGCACGGCCTGTCGATCATGTTCAACCAGACCGAGGACACCATCCTGCACGCGGCGCCCTGCGACGTGCTCGCGGTTCGCTGGAACAGGACATGACAGGCACCGCGCCGCACCGCATCCGCGTCGAGGTCAAGACGCAGTACGTCGAGGACCAGTCGAATCCGGTCGAAGGGCGCTTCGTCTTCTCCTACACGATCACCATCCGCAACGAGGGCACCCAGCCCGCGCGGCTGGTCACGCGCCACTGGCTGATCACGGACGCCAACGGCAAGGTGCAGGAGGTCGCGGGCGAAGGCGTGGTCGGCGAGCAGCCGCACCTGCAGCCCGGCCAGGGCTTCCGCTATTCCAGCGGCGCGATACTCGAGACGCCGGTCGGCTCGATGCAGGGGCGATACCGCATGGTGGCCGACAACGGCGAGCAGTTCGACGCACCGATCGCGCCGTTCCGGCTGGCGATGCCCGGCGTGCTGCACTGACGGACCGATGGCCGTCTACGCGATCGGCGACGTCCAGGGCTGCGCCGACGAACTCGAGGACCTGCTGGCGCGACTGCGCTTCGACGCGACGCGGGACCGGCTCTGGTTCGTCGGCGACCTCGTCAACCGCGGCCCGCGTTCTCTCGACGTGCTGCGCTTCGTGCGTTCGCTGGGCCCGGCCGCCATCACCGTGCTTGGCAACCACGACCTGCACCTGCTTGCGCTGGCGCGCGGCGGCGCGGACTGGCGCGACGGCGATTCCGGCCTGCAGCAGGTGGTGGCGGCGCCGGACAGCCGCGAACTGCTCGACTGGCTGCAGTGCCGGCCGCTGCTGCATCACGATCCGGAACTCGGCGTCACGCTGCTGCATGCGGGCCTGCCGCCCCAGTGGGACGTGCCGACGGCCGCGGCCTGCGCGCGCGAAGTCGAGCGGCACCTGCGCAGCGAGCGCGCCGGGACGCTGCTGCAGCGCATGTACGGCAACCAGCCCGACACCTGGCGCGACGATCTCGAGGGCTGGGACCGCGTGCGCTTCACCGTCAACGCCCTCACCCGGCTGCGCGTGTGCGAGGTCCGCAGCGGGCGCATGGTGCTGAAATTCAAGGGGCCGCCGGCGGCCGCGCCGGCCGGCACACTGCCCTGGTTCCGGCTCGACTGGCGACGATCGGCCGGCGAGCGACTGGTGGTCGGCCACTGGTCGGCGCTTGGTTACATCCGGGAAGGCGGCGTGCTCGGCCTCGACACCGGCTGCGTCTGGGGCGGGACGCTGGCCGCCGAGCGCATCGACGTGCCCGATGCCCGGCCCGTGCTCGTGCCCAGCCTGTCGGGCGGACTGCCGCTCGACGACTGACCTCTCCCGCTGGGCGCTACGGCTGTGCCGGCGTCGCGTCGGGCTCGGGGAGTTTCTGCAGCGACTGCAGCCGCAGCAGCACGGCGCCGTTCTGCGACATCCGTGGCGAGCAGCTCAGGCGCGAATCCGGCAGCATGCGCACGCCCATTTTCTCGAGCACCTGCGGATAGATCTGCTTCAGCAGTTCGCAGTCGCCGTCTTCGATGCGACGATCGCGGCGGCCGTTGATCGTGACCGTCTGCCACGCTGCCTGGAACGGCACCGGCACTGCATCGACGCCGGTCGGCTTGCCCTGGACGCGGGCGACCAGTTCGTCCTTGGATGTCTGGGCCGGGGGTGCGAGCCGTTCGGGCGTCGCCTCGGCCGGCATGAATGCGGTGATCCTGACGCTGGGAACCAGGTCGACGCCGCCGCCATCGACGCAGCCCTGGCGCACACGGAGGTCTTCCCGCGCGCCCAGCCGCCGCAGCAGGTCCTTGACCTTGCCGCTCAGGCCGGCGCAGGAATAGTACGTGCCGAAGCCGACGTAGGTGAACCTGAACTCGTGCTCGACCCAGACCGCGCTGACCGGCGCGGGCGTGGCGGGCGCCGGTTCCCCGGCCAGTGCGGGCAAAGCCGCGCCGGCGGCACCGGCCGCCAGCAGCAGCGCCAGTCCAGCCGTCTTCATGCGTCGGTTCACGCCGCCTAATTTATACTCGCCCGATGCTGCCGTTGACACCTTTTGACCTCCGGCAATGGATTGAAGCCCACCGGGCCGAACTGCGCCCGCCCGTCTGCAACAAGCAGGTCTTCGAGCAGGGTGAATTCATCATCATGGTGGTCGGCGGGCCCAACTCGCGCAAGGACTACCACGACGACCCGGGCGACGAATTCTTCTACCAGCTCGAAGGGGACATGCTGCTGCGCACGATCCAGGACGGGCGCCGGGTGGACATCCCGATCCGCGCCGGCGAGGTGCTGCTGCTGCCCGCCCATGTGCCGCATTCGCCGCAGCGATTTGCCGACACCGTGGGGCTGGTGGTCGAGCGCAAGCGCCGCGCCGGCGAGGCCGACGGCTTTCTCTGGTACTGCGAACGTTGCGAGCATCGCCTGTACAGCGAATACCTGCAGATCACGGACATCGAAACCCAGCTGCCGCCCGTCTTCGAGCGTTTCTGGTCGAACCCTGAACACACGGCCTGCCGTCATTGCGGCGCCGTACAGGACAAGTGACAGCGTGAACACGCTGGAGTTCAGCAGCGGTGGCCGCCGCTGGCGCGCCGACCTTGCGGCGCCCTGCGACCTGGCCATAACGCTCGATTTCGACGGCCCGCAGCCAGGCTTCTTCGCCGAGTCCCCGGCACGGAGCACGCCACTGCGGCTCGACGGCTTCACCGGCAGCGTCGCCACGGGTGCGAGCTGCAACTGCGCCGTGCACACGCTGGCGCCGCACTGTCACGGCACGCACACGGAATGCGTCGGCCACGTGACGCGGTCGCCCGTGACCATTGCCAGCCTGACGCCCGTCCCGCCCTGCCTCGCCCTGGTGATCAGCGTGACGCCCGCACCGCTCGGCAGCCGACCTGTCGCAGATTCCCGTGTCGACCGCCGCCACGGACCTGGTCATCGGCGCGAGACGCTGGCGGACGCCGCCGCGCCCTGGCAGGACCAGTCGTTCACGGCCGTCGTGGTGCGCACCTTGCCGAACCCGCCGTCGAAGCGGCACCGCGCCTACGCCGGTTCGCCGAGCCCGGCGCCGTACTTCCTGCCAGCGGCAATGCAATGGCTGGTCGAGCGCCAGGTCACTTCGCTGGTGGTCGACCTGCCGAGCCTCGACCGCGCCGACGATGGCGGCCGGCTCGCGGCGCATCGCCTCTACTGGGGCCTGCCGCCGGGCAGCGACGATGCCGCGAGCGCCCGCCGCGGCCACGCGCTGGTCACCGAACTCGCGTTCGTGCCGGACGCCGTGCGCGACGGACTCTACCTGCTCGACCTGCAGGTGCCGGCGTTTGCGGCCGACGCGGCGCCGAGCCGGCCGGTGCTCTACGCGCTGCAGGCGCTGCCGGAATCACGCGAATGAATCCTTCACTGGAGCACGCGCGCGCGCTCGATGCCGCCGACCCGCTCGCCGCGTGGCACGACCGCTTCGTCCTGCCGCGTGATGCCGCGAGCGGCCGCGACCTCGTCTACCTGTGCGGCCACTCGCTCGGCGCGCAACCGGTGCTGGCAGCCGAGTACGTCGAAGAAGTGATGCGCGACTGGCGTTCGCTCGCCGTCGAGGGGCACTTCACCGGCCGCCACCCCTGGATGACCTATCACCAGCGTCTGGCGCCGGCGCTGGCGGAACTGGTCGGCGCCGAGCCGCTCGAGGTCGTGGCGATGAACTCGCTGACGGCCAACCTGCACCTGATGCTGGCCAGCTTCTATCGCCCGGCGGGCGAGCGACGCGCGATCCTGCTCGAACGCAGTGCCTTTCCGTCCGACCGGCACGCGATCGAGTCGCAGGTGCGCCACCACGGCCTGGACCCGGCGCACGAACTGATCGAGGTCGGCCCGCGCCATGGCGAGGATTGCCTGCGTACCGAAGACCTCGTCGCGACGATCGAACGCGAGGGCGCGCGCATCGCCACGGTCCTGCTGCCGGGGATCCAGTACCTGACGGGCCAGGTCCTCGACCTCGAGTCGATCACGGCCGCCGCGCGCCGGGCCGGATGCCGCGTGGGCTGGGACCTGGCGCACGCCATCGGCAACGTGCCCGTGCGCCTGCACGATGCCGGTGCCGACTTCGCCGTGTGGTGCAGCTACAAGTACCTCAACGGTGGTCCCGGTGCGGTCGGCGGCGCGTTCGTGCACGCCCGGCACGCGCACGACAGCGGCCTGCCGCGCCTGGCCGGATGGTGGGGCCACGACCCCGCCACCCGATTCCTGATGGGGCCGGACTTCCGGCCCGCACCCGGGGCTGACGGCTGGCAGCTCAGCAATCCGCCCATCCTGGCGATGGCGCCGCTGGCGGCGTCGCTCGAGCATTTCGCGACGGCCGGATTGCCGGCGCTTGCGCCGGAAGTCGGTCGAGCTCACCGGCTACCTCGAGCGACTGGTGCAGCAGCGCCTGGCCGGTCGGGTGCAGGTGATCACGCCGGCCGATCCGCCCGCCCGTGGCGCCGCGCTGTCGCTGCGCCTGCTCGGCCTGACGCGCGACCGCGCCCGCGCCGTGTTCGAGGGGGTCCGCCGCCGCGGCGTCCTGCCCGACTGGCGCGAGCCCGACGTGATTCGCGCCGCGCCGGCACCGTTCTACAACGGCTACGCGGATGCCTGGCGCTTCGTCGACGCGCTGCAGGCGGAACTCGGCACGTGACGCAGGCGCGGACGGCGGACTGATGCAGCGTCCCGTCACGATCCTGGGTGCAGGGCTGTCCGGCGCGCTGATGGCGATCTTCCTCGCCCGCCAGGGCAGGCAAGGTGAGCCTGCTCGAACGCCGGCCCGACCTGCGCAAGGTGGACATGGATGCCGGCCGGTCGATCAACCTGGCGCTGGCCGCCCGCGGCATCCATGCCCTGCAGGCCGCGGGCGTGTACGACGACGTCGCGCCGCTGCTGATCCCGATGCGGGGACGCCGGCTGCACGCCCCCGACGGCACCCTCAGCTTCGCGGCGTATGGCCAGCGGCCGCACGAGGTCATTTACTCGGTGTCGCGGCCAGGCCTGACGCGCGCCCTGCTCGATCATGCACAGCGCCATTACGGCATCGAACCGCGCTTCCTGCAGGCGGCGCGCACGCTCGATTTCGAGCGTGACGAACTGGTCATGCTCGACGAGGTCACCGGCGACACGTGGATGCAGCCGCTGGCGCCGCTGATCGCGGCGGACGGCGCCGGTTCCATCGTGCGGCGCGCGCTGGTCGGCCAGTGCGGCGTGCGCGTGACCGAGGACATGCTCGAGCACGGCTACAAGGAACTGACCCTGCCCGCGGCGGCGGACGGCTCGCACCGCATCGACCGCGATGCGCTGCACATCTGGCCGCGCGGCGGTTTCATGCTGATCGCGCTGCCCAACATCGACGGCAGCTTCACGGTGACCCTGTTCCTGGCATTGAAAGGCGGCGCCGAGAGCTTTGCCGCCCTCGACAGCCGCGCGGCCGTGGAGCAGTTCTTCGCACGCACTTTGCCGACGTGGTGCCGCTGATGCCGGGGCTGGCACGCGAGTTCCTCGAGCATCCCGTCGGCCGCATGGGCACCGTCCATGCCGAGCCCTGGTCCGCCGGCGGTTCGGCGGTGCTGCTGGGCGACGCCGCGCACGCCATCGTGCCGTTCCATGGCCAGGGCATGAACGCCTGCTTCGAGGACTGCCATGAGCTCGACCGGTGGCTGCGCAACGCGCCCGACTGGGCCACGGCCTTCGCCGGGTTCGGCCGCCAGCGCAAGCCCGACACCGACGCGATCGCCGCCATGGCGCTGGAGAACTTCCTCGAGATGCGCGACACGGTGCGCGATCCCAAGTTCATGCTGCGCAAGGAACTCAGCTTCGAACTCGAGCGGCGGCACCCCGGGCGCTTCATCCCCCGCTACTCGATGGTCATGTTCCACCACGAGATCCCGTATGCGCTGGCGCTCGAGCGCGGCAAGGTGCAGGCCGCGATCCTGGCGCAACTGACCGCCGACGCCGACACGCTCACGGCGATCGACCCCGCCCGCATGGATGCCCTGGTGCAGGAGCGGCTCGAGCCGCTGCCGATTCCCGCCGTGGCGCGTTGATCGCAGCGGGCACGGCCGCCGCAGTCAGCGACGGCGCCGCAGTTCGATGAAGCTGAACGCGTGCGCGTGCCGCTCGTCGGCGGCATGTTCCTCGCGCGCCACCTCCTCCCAGGCCGCATCATCGAGCGGCGGAAGGTAGGTGTCGGCCGCGACCGTCGCGTGCACGCGCGTCAGGTGCACCACGTCGACCTGCGGCAGGGCCTGGCGGAAGACCTCCGCGCCACCGATCACGCACACCTCGGGCACGTCGCCCGCCGCGGCCAGCGCCTCCTCGAGCGAGGCGACGACCGTGGCTCCGGGCAGGTCGAGCCCGGCCTGCCGCGTGATCACGAGGTTGTGTCGCCCCGGCAGCGGCCGGCCGATCGAGTCCCAGGTCTTGCGGCCCATGACCACCGGCTTGCCGAGCGTCAGCGCCTTGAAGCGACGCAGATCGTCCGGCAGATGCCACGGCAGTCCTCCGGCGCGGCCGATCGCGCCGCGCTGGTCCGTCGCCACGACCAGGGAAACGAGCGGCATGCGCGGCTCAGCCGCGGCCCGTGCGCTTTTTCTTCTTCGCGGCCGCCCTGGACCCGCCGGCCGCCGGCTTCGACTTCTTTACCGGCTTCTTTTTCTTCTTCTGGTCGAGCGGCTCGCGGTCGAGCATCGTGCCGCGGCAGTTGGCCGCGCCGCAGCGGCATTCGTACAGCTTCAGTTCGTCCGGGTCGTCGCTGCTTTCCCAGGTCAGCTGGTAGTCGTAGCCGAGTTCCTCGCCGGGCTCGATCGTGCGCGTGGCCTCGATGAACACCCGCCGGCCCTCGATCAGCGTCTCGCAGTTGGCGTCGCACTTGTGGTTGATGTAGCGCGCCGCGTTGCCGCCGACGCCGGCATCGATGCAGAGGTCGTCGTCCACCACGAACAGGAACGTGTGGCCGTCGTCCTCGGCCTTCATCTCGTAGCGCGCATCGGCCACCTCGTGCGAGATGCGGTCGCCGATGTACTCGATGATGCGCGTGCCGCTGCGGATGCGGCGCGCGGCATAGACCCCCCGGCCGTGGATGCGCGAGCGCTTGACGACGCAGAGCGTGTTGCCCTCCGCCGCGGCGGGGCGTGCCGTCTTCTTGGCGCGCCGCATGTGGGCGTGATGCTCGGCGGGCTGCGACCGGGTCGACGGCTTCTTCTTCGCTGGCGATTTCTTCACCGGGGCTTTTCTCACTGGGGTCTTCTTCATACGGCGATGGGGGCCTTGATGGCGGGGTGTGCCTGGTAGCCGGCGAACTCGAAGTCTTCGTAACGGTAATCGAAGATCGAGTCGGGCCGGCGCTTGATGACGAGCTGCGGCGGCGGCAGGGGCTCGCGCGTGAGCTGCAATCGCGCCTGCTCGAAATGATTGACGTACAGGTGCGTGTCGCCGCCGGTCCAGACGAACTCGCCGACGCCGAGGTCGCACTGCTGCGCGACCATGTGCGTCAGCAGCGCGTAGGACGCGATGTTGAACGGCACGCCGAGGAACACGTCGGCGCTGCGCTGGTACAGCTGGCAGGACAGCTTGCCGCCCGCCACGTAGAACTGGAACAGCGCGTGGCACGGCGTGAGCGCCATGCGCTCCAGCTCACCCACGTTCCAGGCGTTGACGATGATGCGGCGCGAATCCGGGTCGCGCCGGATGAGCTCGAGCGCGCGCGTGATCTGGTCGATCTCGCGGCCGTCCGCCGTACGCCAGCGGCGCCACTGCGCGCCGTAGACGGGACCCAGCTCGCCCTGCGCATCCGCCCATTCGTCCCAGATGCTGACGCCGTGTTCGCGCAGGTAGCGCACGTTGGTCTCGCCGCTCAGGAACCACAGCAGTTCGTGCACGATCGAGCGGACGTGCAGCTTCTTCGTGGTGAGCAGCGGGAACCCGGCGGCCAGGTCGAAGCGCATCTGCCAGCCGAACACCGAGCGCGTGCCGGTGCCGGTGCGGTCGCCCTTGGCCGCGCCGTGCTCGAGGATGTGCTGCAGCAGCTCGTGGTATTGCCGCATCCGGATCAGGCCGCGCGGAAATTGCCGGAGGGCTGGCGCTGCCGGTAGGCGACCGCCAGCATCGCCAGGCCGGCCAGGATCATCGGCAGCGACAGCAGCTGCCCCATGGTCACCCAGTCGAGGAACAGGTAGCCGCGGTTCGCGTCCGGCACGCGCACGAACTCGACCGCGAAGCGGAACACGCCGTAGCAGACCAGGAACAGGCCGGACGGCGCCCAGCGGAACCGCGGCCGCGAGGTGAACCACCACAGGATGAGGAACAGCACCAGGCCCTCGAGCGCGGCCTCGTACAGCTGCGAGGCGTGCAGCGGCACGCCGTCGACGACCACGGCCCAGGGCACGTCGGTGGGCTTGCCCCACAGTTCGCCGTTGATGAAATTGCCGATGCGGCCGGCGCCGAAACCGATCGCCGGCAGCGGGGCGGCGAAATCGAAGACGTCGACCAGCTGCTTGCCGCGGCTGCGCGCAAACCATGCCAGCGCGAGCAGCACGCCGACCAGGCCGCCATGGAAGGACATGCCGCCTTCCCAGATGCGCAGGACGCTCAGGGGCTCGGTCAGGATCCTTTCCGTGCCGTAGAACAGCATCCAGCCCAGCCGGCCGCCGAAGATCACGCCGACGGCACAGAAGAAGATGAAGTCGTCGACGTCCGCCGGCGTCCAGGTGGACTGCGGCGCGGCGGCACGGCGGCGCGCGAGCCACCAGGCCGAGAGGAAGCCCACCAGGTACATCAGGCCGTACCAGCGCACGTGCAGCGGCCCGAGCGAGAAGGCGGTGGGATCTGGGTGCGGAAAGACGAACATGGGTCGCTGTAGTTTACCTGTGCCGCAGTCAGTCCTGCACGACCCGGCAGAACAGGGACTTGAGGTAGCGCGTCTCGGGGATCGCCGGATGCAGGGGATGATCCGGGGCGTGGCCGCCGACCTCGACCACCTGCGCGAAGCGGTCGACGTGGCGCGCCGCCTGCTGGATCGCCACGATCAGGTCGTCCTGCGCCAGGTGATGCGAGCAGGAGCACGACACGAGGAAGCCGTCGCGCGCCAGCACCTGCATGGCCTGCTGGTTGAGCTTGCGGTAGGCCGCCTGGCCCTTCGGCGCGTCCTTGCGACGCTTGATGAACGCCGGCGGGTCGATGATCACGACGTCGAATTTCTCGCCTGCCGCGCGCAGCGCCGCCAGCGCCTCGAAGGCGTCCGCACGCTCGGTGCGGACGTTGGCCAGGCCGTTGGCGGCGGCGGATCGCTGCAGCAGTTCGAGCGCGGGCGCCGACGAATCCACGCACAGCACCTCGCTCGCGCCGGCCCGGGCCGCGGCCAGGCCCCAGGCGCCGAGATAGCAGAACACGTCCAGTACCCGCGCACCCCGCACGTACTTGAGCAGCGCGCTGCGGTTGGCGGCCTGGTCGTAGAACCAGCCGGTCTTCTGGCCCTGCCCCATCGGCACGAAGAAGCGCACGCCGTTTTCCTCGACCACGGTTTCGGCGACGGCGGGACCGAATGCCGTCTCCACGTACGAGGGCAGGCCTTCGAGCTCGCGCGCGCCCGAGTCGTTCTTCCAGATCAGCGTCTGCGGCCCGATCACCTTGGCCACGGCGGCGGCGATGGCGGGCTTCAGCGCCTCCATGCCGGCGGTGCCGATCTGGCCGACGACCACGTCGCCGAAGCGGTCCAGCACCAGTCCGGGCAGTCCGTCCGACTCGCCGTAGACCAGCCGGTAGAACGGCTGCGCATACAGCTTCTGGCGCAGCGCGAGCGCCACCTGCAGGCGGTGCACCAGCAGCGACTTGCCGGGCAGGAACCCGGGATCACGGCCGAGGATGCGGGCACAGATCAACGCGTGCGGGTTGACGTAGGCATAGCCGAGGAAGCGGTCGCTGCTCGACAGCACGCGGCACAGCTCGCCGGTGCCGAAGGCCGTGAGCGGCGTGCGCACCGTGTCGACTTCATTGCTGAAGACCCACAGGTGCCCGCCGGCCAGCCGCTTCTCCTCGCGCGGCTTGAGACGCAGTTCGGGCAATTCGCTGGACGAGGTGGCAGGGACCGCGGGCGACGTGGACATGATCGTTTCCGCCGGTGCGCGGCAGCCTTCCGTTATAGTGCGTGCATTCTAGCCGACCGAACCCGCCAGGTTCTGCCATGACCGCCGCCAGCCCCGCCGGACGCCAGAACGCGCTGGCCGAAGAGACCAGCCTCTATCTGCGCCAGCATGCGGACAACCCGGTCGACTGGCACCCGTGGGGACCCGCCGCGCTCGAGCTCGCGCGCAGGCTCGACAAGCCGATCCTGCTGTCGATCGGGTACTCGGCCTGCCACTGGTGCCACGTGATGGCGCACGAGTCGTTCGAGGATCCCGCGACGGCGGCGCTGATGAATGCCGGGTTCGTCAACATCAAGGTCGATCGCGAGGAGCGCCCCGACCTGGACCGCATCTACCAGACCGCGCACCAGGTGATGAACCAGGCCGGCGGCGGCTGGCCGCTGACCATGTTCCTGGCCCCTGACACGCAGCGGCCGTTCTTTTCCGGCACCTATTTCCCGCCCGAGCAGCGCTACGGCATGCCGGCCTTCCGCACCGTGCTGGAGAAGGTGACCGAGTTCTACCGCACGCGCCGCGGCGACCTGCAGCAGTTCGGCGACAAGCTGCTGGACGTGCTCGGCCAGCTGCAACCGCCGCGCGATACGTCCCCGGACGCCCTGTCGCGCGAGCCGCTGCTCGGCCTGCGCGCCACGCTGCAACGCGAGTTCGACGGCCAGTTCGGCGGCTTTGGCGAGGCGCCGAAGTTTCCGCAGCCGATGAACCTCGAGCTGCTGCTGCGCCTGTGGCGCAGTTCGGCCACCGGCGACGAGCCCGACCTGCAGGCGCTGTACATGGCGACGCTGACGCTCACGCGCATGGCGGAAGGCGGGCTCAATGACCAGCTCGGCGGCGGCTTCTGCCGCTACTCGGTCGACCCGTACTGGATGATCCCGCACTTCGAGAAAATGCTGTACGACAACGCGCAGCTGCTCGGCGTGTACGCGCAGGCCGCGGTCGCGACCGGCGAGCCGCTGTTCCGGCGCGTGGCGGCCGAGACCGCCGACTGGATGCAGCGCGAGCTGGGTGCGCCGCAGGGCGGGTTCTACTCGACGCTCGACGCCGACTCCGAGGGCCACGAGGGCCGCTTCTACGCGTGGACGCCGGAGCAGGTGCGCGACTTGCTCGAACCCGGGCAGTACGAAGTGTTCGCGCGCCGCTTCGGCCTCGACCGCGAGGCGAACTTCGAGGGCGCGTGGCACCTGCACAGCTTCCGCTCGACCGCCGACATTGCCCGGGACCTGTCGCTGGACGAGGCCGCGGTCGAGAGCGCAGATCGAGGACGCCCGCGCCACGCTGCTGCAGGCCCGCGCGGCGCGGGTACGACCGGCGCGCGACGAGAAGATCCTGGTGGCCTGGAACGGCATGGCGATCGCCGGGCTCGCCCGCGCCGGTCGCGCGCTCGAGCGCGCCGACCTGGTCGATGCCGCGGCCGCGGCGATGCGGTTCCTGCGCCAGCACTGCTGGCAGGACGGCCGCCTGCTGGCCGTGCACGCCGAGGGCCGCTCGCGCTTCGCGGCCTGCCTCGACGATTACGCGCTGCTGGCCTGGGGCCTGCTGGAGCTGCTCGAGGCGCGCTGGGACGCGGACGCGCTGGCCTGGGCGATCGAGCTGACCGAAGTGATGCTCGCGCATTTCGCCGATGCGGAGCACGGCGGATTCTATCTTCACGGCCGACGACCACGAGGCGCTGATCGTGCGGCCGAAGACTTTCTCCGACGACGCCACGCCCGCCGGCAATGGCGTGGCCGCGCGCGTGCTGCTGCGGCTGGGCCACCTGCTCGGCGAATCGCGTTACCTCGACGCCGCGGAAGACACGCTGCGATCGGCACGGGCCGCGATCGAGCGCTATCCGCAGGGCCATGGCACGCTGCTGATGGCGCTCGAGGAGTTCTCCGACCCGCCGGTGATCCTCGTGCTGCGTGGCCCCTCCGATGAGCTCGAGCTGTGGCGCAGCGAAGTGGACAAGCTGTACGACCCGCACCGCATGATCGTCGCGGTGCCCACCGGCGTGCAGGACCTGCCGCCGGCACTGGCCGGCAAGCCGGCGCGGGACGGGACGGTCGCCTATGTCTGTCGTGGCATGACCTGCTCGGCGCCCGTGGAATCGCTCGGGCAGCTCGTGCGCGGCCTGCGGGGCTGAGGCATGGTCGTCGAGCACGAACCGCTGGCTCCTCCCAGCAGACTCGAGTCCCTGCAGGAACTGCGCCTGCCGCTCGACCTGCTGCGCTGGGTGCCGGCCTGGCTCGGCGCCAGGGCGACACCAGCCCCGTTGCCACGCACCGTCCTGCTGTTGCCCGGGTTCGGCGCCGGGCCCGGCTCGATGCGCGTGATGGAGTCATACCTGCGCCGCCGCGGCCATCGCGTCAGTGACTGGGGCCTCGGCCGCAACACGGGCGACGCGCGGCAACTGCGGGCGCAACTGCAGGATGTGATCGCCGGATCCATCGCCAGGCACGGCGAGCCGGTCGCGCTGGTGGGCTGGAGCCTGGGCGGCTACATCGCGCGCGAATATGCCCGCGACTTCCCGCAGCAGGTGCGGCAGGTCGTGACGCTCGGCAGTCCGGTCGTCGGCGGCCCCCGCTACACCGCCACGGCGGGCTGGTACCGGGACCGGGGATACGACCTCGAGCAGGTCGAACGCACGATCGCGGCGCGTTACGAGGTGCCGCTCAGCGTGCCGGTCACCGCGATCTACTCACGGCGCGATGGCATCGTCGCATGGCGGGCCTGCATCGACCGCTGGTCGCCGCAGGTGCAGCACGTCGAGGTCAGCGAAACGCACGTCGGCCTGGGCTTTGCACCGCGCGTGCTGGCGCTCGTCGCCGCGGCGCTCGATCAGCACTAGCCCGCATTTCTCAGGTTTGCTTATCGGCGGAGGTGCCCGGAATGGACGTTCGTGACTTGCTCGACATCAAGGCGATCTGCGACGCGGGCAGCTATCGCAAGGCGGCAGAAATGCTGGGCGTAACGCAACCGACCCTCAGCAACCGGATTACGTACCTGGAGGGCAAGCTCGGCGCCCGGCTCTTCGATCGTGATCACGGACGATCGCGCCCGACCGAACTCGCCACACTGATCGCGAATCGCGCCGAGATCATCGGCCGAGACGCGGCCCTGCTGTCAAAAGACA
Source organism: uncultured Gammaproteobacteria bacterium (assembly GCA_963744735.1). Classification (GTDB taxonomy): domain Bacteria; phylum Pseudomonadota; class Gammaproteobacteria; order Steroidobacterales; family Steroidobacteraceae; genus RPQJ01. The sequence goes on along the minus strand of CAVUVH010000004.1, from coordinate 3,648 downwards.
TCGTCCGACTCGCCGCCGGCCAGGCGGGAGTCGTCCGCATCGGGATCGGCGCCGCCCCAGCCCGTGCCTTTCTTGGCCCCATCGTTGGGCGGGTCGGCACATTACTGCCGCAGGTGGCGATGGAAATCGTACTCGGCAGTACCCGCGCCCTGGCGGATCAATTGCAGGCGCGCGACCTGGACATCGCCATCTGCCATCCGATTGAGGACCCTGCCGACAACCTGACCTGCGATCTGCAGTTCGAGGCCGAGAACGTCATCGTCGCCCACCCTGATCACGCAATCTTCCTGCGCGCACGGACTGGCATCGATGAAATTCTTCGCAAATCACCCATTGGCCATTACATTCCTCGAGCAACGCTATGTCGACTTGACGAAGCAGTTCTACGAGATTGACATCTATCAATTGCCCGGTCGCGTGATGTGCTCCGATTTGGAATCTCTGGTGCGACTGGTGACCATGAGCCCGCACTATTTCACGGCGGGCCCGAACTTCTCATTTGCTCCGGAAATCGAGGCGGGGCGACTCAGGGTGCTCGACACGCATGTACCCTTCAACCATCAGGTTGCGTTACACACCAACGCGGATGCGTTTCCGATCCCTGCCGTCCCCATGGTGCTGAACATCGTCCATGATGTCTTCGGTAAGGTCCGCGTGCAGGAGCCGGCCGGAGGCTGAGCTAGAACGCGGCCGATGGCCGCACCCGGGTACGTGCGAAGTTCGCTGCCGGCGCCCTCGCGGAGGGCGGCCCCGGTCGCTCAAGTCCCGCTGGGCGTGTACCAGATCGGCGAGGACCATGCGCGCTCCTGGATCACCGAGGGCACGTCGGGCAGCAGCTCCAGCTTGTTCCTGACCGCGTCGTAGGTCGTCCAGCGCGGCGTCGGTATCTCGAGCACGCGGACGTAGTACAGCGCGGGCGTGGCCGGATCGAAATCCGGATCCGTCCACGTGCCCATGAGTTCCGCGCTGCCGATCGTGTTGGCATACGTCGCCGTCTACGGGTCGACGGTATTGCCGACTGGCGGCATCTTGCCGTCCTTGCCCGGCTTTCGATCGCCGCTCCAGACGACGTCGATCACCTTGTCCTGCGGCTCACCGTTCGAGTCGACCATGCCCTTGATGATCTGGATGCGGTCGAGGTTGGCGCCATTCGGATCCTTTGAGGCCCAGACCGTGAACGTCGGCGCCCTGGCTGCCCTCTCGATGGTCCCGCCCATCGGCACGCCATTGCGATAGCCCTGCTCGACCAGTTCGCGCGGGTTGGTCGACGCGGCGCCCAGGTCCGCGCCACCGAAGAACCGCACCTTCATGCGCGGACCCGACGTGACGAACGTTTCGCGGGCCGCCATCGCATCCCAGATCGCGCCGCGCGTGTTGCGCGTCGCCCAGACGGCGGACACCGAACCGGGGCTCGACTCCTTCGCCTTGATCCAACCGTCGATCTCGCCCGTGCGCCTTGCCTCCAGCGTGCCGTCCGCCGGGCCGTGACTGCCGATGTAGTCGTCCTCGGCAACGTCCGATGGCAGACCGTTGTGGTTGTCGGTGCCGCCGATGAAGCCGGCCTGGTACGGGTTGGCGCCGAGCTTCGCCTGGTAGTCGAGTCCCTTGATCACCGCCCAGCGGACGAAGTTCTCCTTCTTGAAGGTGCGCCCGCTGAACGTACCGACGCTGTCGGCGTTCTCGAAATCCGCGAACTCGTCGGCCGGCCAGAGCTTTCGATGAACCTCTGAATTGCCCTTGATCTGCATCATCTCGATCAGCCGCTCGAAGTGGCTGCGCAGGCGCGCGTAGTCGGCCGTGAGAGGCTTCCCGGAATTGTCGAGCGGCTCGAACATCAGTCCCTTGCTGCCATTGGAGTTGTGCGGAATCGCCAGCAGGCGCGAGCCGTTCTTCTCCTGCTCGGCCATCCACGCCCAGAGCTTCTCCTCGTCGGCGCTGTCGAGCGCCGAGAACGGCATGTCCGGGACGTTCAGGTCGCGGAAGATGACGTTGCGATGCATGTTCCCGGCCTTCGGCGCGGCTGTCCACTCGTAGCCCGCCAGCGTCGTGAACTTGCCGGGCTGGTAATTGTCGATCGCGGCCTTTACATGGACATCCTTCCAGGCACTGCGCGTCGTCTCGGGACCGGCATAGAACGGCGGGTGCGTCGGGTTGTCGCCACGGTTGTTGTTGACCACGTACTTGACGAACCACGCGCGCTGCTCATCGACGCTCTTGAGGTTGCGCAATTCCTCGAGCATCGGGTTGTCGCCGCCCTTGGCGCCCGGCACCTGCGTCGAGTACATCTCGCCGATGAACTCGGCGTGGTCGGAGACGGCTACCCAGTCCAGCGGCCGACCGATGTTGTGCTTCTGGCCGTTGACGACGACGTCCTTGCCCTGCGCGAACCTGTACGCCTCGTCCGGCGTGATCCGCGCGCCGCCGATGTACGCGTCGAGGGAGAACGACGTGTGCACGTGTGTCTCGCCGAAATAGGCTTCCTTCAGCGGGTTCTCCGCAACAGCGGCCTCGAGATCCGCGACCGTCGGCGTCGGGGTGGAAGCTGGCGCGGCGGTCGGCACGGTAGCGGCAGGTTGGTCGCTGCTCCGTTGACAACCGGCCAGCGTGAACAGGACAGCAAACGTGATCGGTGCCAGTCGCGCGCTGCGAATTCGGGAAGGGGTCTGCGTGTGCGTTGCATTCATTGTGATCAAGCCTCTATCTGTATGACTGCGCTCACCGGCTTCCCGCCGGCACCTGACTGCACTCGATTATCTTGCCGCTGGTACCAGAAGGGCCACGCCGGCCCGCAGGACCCATTCCTGATTGCCGGGATCGTCCTTGAAGTCGTAACCGACCTCGAAGTTCGGGCGCCACTTCTGCCCCGCCCACCCGACCACGAAGCCGTAGTTGACGCTGACCAAAAGGGACGACCACCGCGAACGTTCCGTGTCGTAGACGAGGGCGCTGTTGCCCACCGAAAGCGAGCGTCCCTTGCCAAGCTGATAGCTCAACACGGGCTGCAGGTTGATGATTCCGACGTCCGGCGCGTCGTCAGCGCCGGCGTACGAAAAGAACGTCTGGGCGAACAGGCCCCAATTGACCTTCTTGACCGACGAGTTGACGAAGCCCAGTGCCGGCCCCGCGGTCCACTTGTCGAGCGTCAAGCCATCGGCGCCGGTCGGCAGCGTGCCGGAAACGCCGATGCCGAAACGTCCCCAGTTGCGATCGAACGTCATCAGGTCGAACACGGTGAAATCCGCGAAGCCGTCGGCTCCGCTCGGCGAAGACGTCACATAAGGCGCGGTCAACCGGAAGATGTGGTGCGTGCCTGCCAGCTCGAACGGCAGCGCCGTGCGAAAAACGACCTGATTCGCCGAACCGCCGATGCCGTGGAAACTCGGCGTGTACCAGTCGTTCAGCTGGAAGGACATCAGCGCGGCGGTGGGGTCAGTCGCCTGCGCCGCGAGGTTCCTCGCTATCGTGCCTCCTGGGCACGGGCGGTCGAGATGCCGTCTGCAGCCATGGCGATGACGGCCAGAACCGCGGACCACGACGGCAACGTGTCCCTGCCGGACGATTTCCGCTTGTTCATCCTGTCGGCCACCGCGTGCTCGCGCTGTCAGGATCAACCGCTGGACCACGGCTTGTCTTTGTCCTTGTCCTTGT
>CAVUVH010000003.1:0-117102 GCA_963744735.1 uncultured Gammaproteobacteria bacterium | reverse complement strand
ACTCGCCCTTGAGGATCCTGCGCGTCTGCAGGTAGGCGTGGCCGTACAGGAACGCCACCGCCACCGCGCCGTAAGCCACGATCTTCAGCAGGCCCGACAGGGGGTCGGCCACGTAGGTGCCGTGCCAGCCCACCGTGCGCTCCGGGAAGCCCGTGACCGCGGTCAGCCACGCGGCGCCGGCCAGCGTGAACAGCGACAGCGCGAAGGTGACCCAGCGCGTGCGGTCGGTCAGGAACAGGTCGCCGACCAGGATGACGCAGGTCGCTGCGAGCACGAACATCTCGGGCGCCGCCAGGACGAGATCGAGCCGGGTGATGGAGGCGGGATTCATGGTCAGACCTTCGTCAGCATCATCTGCTGCACCAGTTGCTCGATCGTCGGCCGCATCACCTCGAGCAGCGGCGCCGGCCACAGGCCGAGCGCCAGCACCGCCACCGCCAGCACGCCCAGCACCAGGAACTCGCGGCCGTTGAGGTCCTGCAGCTGCGCGACGTGGTCATTGCCGACCGGGCCGAACACCACCCGCTTGACCAGCCACAGGGTGTACGCCGCGCCCAGGATCAGCGTCAGCGCGGCCAGGAACGCGTACCAGAAGTTGGCGTGGAACGCCGACAGGATGACCAGGAACTCGCCGACGAAGCCGGACGTGCCGGGCAGGCCCGCGTTCGACATCGCGAAGAACACCATGAATGCGCCGAAGACCGGCATGGTGTTGATGACGCCGCCGTAGTCCGCGATCTGCCGGCTGTGCATGCGGTCGTACAGCACGCCGATGCTGAAGAACAGCGCGCCGGAGATCAGGCCGTGCGAGACCATCTGCACCATCGCGCCGTCGAGGCCCATCGCCGCACCGCGCAGCTCGCCGGTCTGGCGGAAGATCTGGAACGCGGCGAACGCGCCCAGCGTGACGAAGCCCATGTGCGCGATCGACGAGTACGCGATCAGCTTCTTCATGTCCTGCTGCACCAGCGCCACGAAGCCGATGTAGACCACGGCCGTGAGCGACAGCGTGATGACCAGCCAGTCGAGCTCGCGCGACGCGTCCGGCGTGATGGGCAGGCTGAAGCGCAGGAAGCCGTAGCCGCCCATCTTCAGCATGATCGCCGCGAGGATGACCGAGCCGCCCGTGGGCGCCTCGACGTGCGCGTCCGGCAGCCAGGTGTGCACCGGCCACATCGGCACCTTGACCGCGAACGCCAGCAGGAACGCGGTGAAGATCAGCACCTGCTCGCGCAGCGAGAGCGGCAGCGCCTGCAGGTCGGCGATCGCGTAGCTGCCGCCCTGCAGGTACATGTAGATCAGCGCGACCAGCATCAGCACCGAGCCCAGGAACGTGTAGAGGAAGAACTTGACCGTCGCGTACACGCGCCGCGGCCCGCCCCAGACGCCGATGATCACGAACATCGGGATCAGCATCGCCTCCCACAGCACGTAGAACAGCATGGCGTCGAGCGCGGCGAACACGCCGATCATCAGGCCCTCGAGGATCAGGAACGCGGCGAAGTACTGCGCCGGGCGCTTCTCGATCACGGTCCACCCGGCGATCACGACCAGCGGCGTGATGAACGCCGTCAGCACGATCAGGGGCATCGAGATGCCGTCGACGCCCAGGTGGTACCAGGCATTGAAGGCGCCGATCCACGGCTGCCGCTCGACGAACTGCATCGCCGCGGTGGTGGTGTCGAACTCGCGCCAGAGCAGCAGGCTGACGACGAACGTGGCCACGGAGGCCGCCAGGGCGAGCCAGCGGGCCACGGCCGCATTGCGGTCGCCGACGAGGAGCAGGAGCACGCCGGCTGCGATGGGCAGCCAGACGAGCACGCTCAGGATGGGCCAGTCGAGTTGCATGTTCGTGTTACGTCAGCTTCGCCAGAGGAGCCACGCGAGCAGGACCGAGAGCCCGATGATCGTCGCGAAGGCGTAGTGATAGAGGTATCCCGACTGCAGGCTGCGGCCGAGGTTGGCCACCCAGCCCACCAGCCGGGCCGAGCCGTTGACCGCGGCGCCGTCGATCAGGGCCACGTCGCCGCCCTTCCACAGCGCGGTGCCGAGCGCACGGCTGCCGGCGGCAATGACCTTCTCGTTGAACCAGTCGAAGTAGTACTTGTTCTCGAGCAGCGTGTAGAGCCCGCCTGCCCTCGCCCGCAGCTGTGCCGGGAGCTCCGGCCGCCGGAGGTACAGGAACCAGGCGAGCACGACGCCCGCCGCCGCCAGCCACACCGCCGGGCCCATCACGCCGTGCAGCACGAACTGGGCGGGCCCATGGAACTCTTCGCCGAGCTCCGCGAGCACGTCGTGCTGCTCGGCCACCTGGATGGCGCTGCCGAAATAGCCGCCGAACAGCAGCGGCTTGATCGTCAGCCAGCCGATGACGACCGACGGGATCGCCAGCAGCACCAGCGGCAGCGTCACCACCCACGGGCTCTCGTGCAGGTGCTCGCGGGTGTGGGCATCCATGCGCTCCTCGCCGTGGAAGGTCAGGAACACCAGCCGGAACGAGTAGAACGCCGTGACGAACACGCCGATCAGCACGCAGAAGTAGGCGTAGCCGGCGCCCGGGATGCGCGAGGCGTGCACCGCCTCGATCAGCGCGTCCTTGGAGAAGAAGCCGGAGAAGCCCGGGAAGCCGATCAGCGCCAGCGTGCCGATCAGCGCGGTCCAGTACGTGATGGGCATGTACTTCCTGAGGCCGCCCATCTTGCGCATGTCCTGCTCGTGGTGCATCGCCATGATCACCGAGCCGGCCGCGAGGAACAGCAGCGCCTTGAAGAAGGCGTGCGTCATCAGGTGGAAGAACGCCCCGGCGTAGGCCGACACGCCCAGCGCCACCGTCATGTAGCCGAGCTGCGACAGCGTCGAGTACGCGACGACCCGCTTGATGTCGTTGTTGACCACGCCGAGCAGGCCCATGAACAGGGCCGTGGTCGCGCCGATCACCAGCACGAAGCTGAGCGCGGTCTCCGACAGCTCGAACAGCGGCGACATGCGGTCGACCATGAAGATGCCGGCCGTGACCATCGTGGCCGCGTGGATCAGCGCCGAGATCGGCGTCGGGCCTTCCATCGAATCCGGCAGCCAGACGTGCAGCGGCACCTGCGCCGACTTGCCCATCGCGCCGATGAACAGGCAGATGCAGATGACGGTGGCCGCCTGCCAGGTCTGCCCGGGGATCAGCTCGAACGTGCTGCCGGCGATCCTGTCGGCCTGGGCGAAGATCTCGCTGTAGTGCACCGAGCCGGTCAGGTAGACGATGCCGGCGATGCCGAGCAGGAAGCCGAAGTCGCCGACGCGGTTGACCAGGAAGGCCTTGAGGTTGGCGAAGATCGCCGACGGCCGCGTGTACCAGAAGCCGATCAGCAGGTAGGACACCACGCCCACCGCCTCCCAGCCGAAGAACAGCTGCACCAGGTTGTTCGCCATCACCAGCATCAGCATCGCGAACGTGAACAGCGAGATGTAGCTGAAGAACCGCGTGTAGCCCGGGTCGTCGTGCATGTAGCCGATGGTGTAGATGTGGACCATCAGCGAGACGAAGGTCACCACCAGCATCATCGTCGCCGAGAGCCGGTCGACCAGGAACCCGACCTGCATCTGGATGCCGTCGCTGACCAGCCAGGTGTAGACCGGTCCGTCGAACGCGGGCGCGCCGTTGATCAGCCCCAGCAGCACCTTGGCCGACAGCCCGCAGGCGATGGCCACGCCTGCGATCGTGACGCTGTGCGTGGCCACGCGGCCGATCCAGCGGCCGAAGAACCCGGCGATGATCGCGGCGATCAGCGGCGCCAGCACGATGATGAGCAGCGTCTGTTCCACGGCTCAGCCCCTCATCGCGTCGAGGTCTTCGACGTTGATGCTGCGCCGCTCGCGGAACAGCACGACCAGGATCGCCAGCCCGATCGCGGACTCGGCGGCCGCGACCGTCAGGATGAAGAACACGAACACCTGCCCGGACAGGTCGCCGAGGTGGTGCGAGAACGCGATGAAGTTGAAGTTGACCGACAGCAGCATCAGCTCGATGCACATCAGCAGCAGCAGCACGTTCTTGCGGTTGATGAAGATGCCGGCCACCGACAGGCTGAACAGGATGCCGGACAGCAGCAGCACGTGGGACAGCGGGATCATTGCCTGCCCTCCGCGTCCATCTTGACCACGCGCACGCGATCCTTCGCCCGCACCGCCACCTGCTTGCCGATGTCCTGCACCTTCTGGCCGGGGCGCTCGCGCATGGTGAGCGTGATGGCGGCGACGATCGCCACCAGCAGGATCACGGCGGCGATCTCGAACGGGTACAGGTACTGCGTGTAGAGCAGGTGCCCGAGCGCCTGCGTGTTGGAGTGGCCCGCGGGCTGCGCCACCGCGAGGCTGGCCGCGTCATCCAGGCCCAGCTTGCGCACGTAGACGACCAGGCCGATCTGCGCCACGACGATGAGCGCGATCAGCGCGCCGAGCGGCGCGTAGCGCGTGAAGCCCTGCCGCAGCTTCTCGACGTCGATGTCGAGCATCATGACCACGAACAGCCACAGCACCATCACCGCGCCGACGTAGACCACGATCAGCGTCAGGGCGAGGAACTCGGCCTGCAGCAGCAGCCAGATCACCGCGCTGTTGAGGAAGGCGGCGACCAGGAACAGCGCGCAGTGCACCGGGTTGCGCGCGGTGATGACGCCGAGCGCGGTCAGCACGAGGATCGCGCCGAAGACGTAGAACAGGACGTTGACGATCATTGCGGGGTGTCGCCTCGGTCAGCGGTAGCGCGCGTCGGCGGCCTTGTCGGCCGCGATCATGGCTTCGTAGCGCTCGCCCATGGCGAGCAGCTTGTCCTTGGTCATGATGTTCTCGCCGCGGTTTTCCATGTGGTACTCGTGGATGCGGGTCTCCACGATCGCATCGACCGGGCAGGCTTCCTCGCAGAAGCCGCAGTAGATGCACTTGAACAGGTCGATGTCGTAGCGCGTCGTGCGGCGCGTGCCGTCGGCGCTGACGTCGGATTCGATCGTGATCGCGAGCGCCGGGCACACGGCCTCGCACAGCTTGCAGGCGATGCAGCGCTCCTGGCCGTTGCCATAGCGGCGCAGCGCGTGCAGCCCGCGGTAGCGCGGCGACTGCGGGGTCTTCTCCTCCGGGTACTGCACCGTGAACTTGGGCGCGAAGAACGCGCGCAGGGTGACCCGCAGGCCCTGCAGCAGTTCCCAGAGGAAGAACGTCTTGATGAAGCTGCGCACGCTTTCGCTACCTCACGCGGCCCACGGCCCGACCTTGAAGATCCACATCGCGGCCTCGACGCACAGCCAGACCAGCGTCACCGGGATGAACACCTTCCAGCCGAGCCGCATGATCTGGTCGTAGCGGTAGCGCGGGAAGGTCGCGCGGAACCACAGGAAGAGGAACAGGAAGAAGCAGGTCTTGAGCACGAACCAGTGCAGTCCCGGCGCCGCCAGCACGGCGATGTCGCCGACGACCGGGTAGCCCTCGAACGGCGACAGCCAGCCGCCGAGGAAGAACGTGGCCGACAGCGCCGAGATCAGGATCATGTTGGCGTATTCGGCGAGGAAGAACAGCGCGAAGGCGATGCCCGAATACTCGACGTGGAAGCCGGCGACGATCTCGGACTCGCCCTCGGCCACGTCGAACGGCGCGCGGTTGGTCTCGGCCACGCCGGAAATGAAGTACACCACCATCAGCGGGAACAGCCAGAACCAGTACCAGCTGCCGGGGCCGCCGGCCTGCGACTCGACGATGCGGCCGATGTTGAGCGTGCCCGCCGCCATCACCACGCCGACCAGCGCGAAGCCCATCGCGATCTCGTAGGCGACGATCTGCGCCGCCGAGCGCATGGCGCCGAGGAAGGCGTACTTGGAGTTGGCCGCCCAGCCCGCCAGGATGATGCCGTAGGCGCCGAAGCCCGCGAGCGCCAGGATGTAGAGCACGCCGGCATCGACATCGGCGATGGCGAAGCCCGGCCACAGCGACATCACGGCCCAGGCCGCGAACGCCGGCGTGAGCGTGAGCAGCGGCGCCACCACGAACAGGTAGCGGTTGGACCGCGACGGCACCACGACTTCTTTCAGCAGCAGCTTGATGACGTCGGCAAACGGCTGCAGCAGGCCCATGGGCCCGACCCGGTTCGGGCCGATGCGCACCTGCATGTAGCCGATGACCTTGCGTTCGGCCAGGGTCGTGTAGGCGACGCACAGGATCACCGTGATCGTCACGGCCAGGATCTGGCCGAGCGCGACCAGCACCTCGCGCAGCCACAGCGGCTGTGCGGTCCAGAGCGACGCGATGGCGTCCATCAGGCGGACCCTCCACGCCCGGCTTGGGCCATCGGCCGTCGCCTGCAGCGGCGCGGACCGTCGCACGATCGGGTCGACGTGGTACAGGCCGATCTCGCGCGTCGAATCGAACGCCGCGAGCCGGCCGGGCGCGAATGCCCTGGCCGCCGACGCCACGGCCGGCAGGCCGTCGAGTTCGCGGCGCAGCTCGTCGCGCACGTCTTCGGAACTGGCGTAGTCGAATCCGGACAGTCCCAGCAGGTTGCCGAGCACGCGCAGGATCTTCCAGGCGGGACGTGCCTCGCCGGGCGGCCTGGCCGCGCCGGCGACGCTCTGCCAGCAGCCCTCGACGTTGACCCAGGTGCCGGAGGTCTCGGCATACACCGCGCTCGGCAGGATCACCGTCGCCGTGGCGAGGATGTCGGCGCTGGCGTAGGGCGTGATGGCCACGACGCACTCGGCGCCGCGCAGCGATGCATCGGCCGCGGTGACCGGCGTGAGGTCGGCGCTCTCGATGCCGCCGACCAGCACGTAGGCCCTGAGGCGCGCCGCGAGCATCTCCGCGGTGTTGAGGCCCGGCGCCGCCACGGCGCGGCCGCCCACGGCACGGTGCGGCAGCACACCGGCCAGCGCCGCGCCCACGGCATTGCCGCCCTCCGGCAGGAACCCGAGCCGTGCACCGCAGGTCGCGGCCAGGGCCGTGGCCAGCGCACGGATCTCGGCATGCGCGACGTGCCGCCCGGCCAGCGCACCCAGCAGCACCAGGCGCAGGTCGCCCGTCGCGAGCGAGGCCGCGACGGCTTCGTGCTGCGCCGTCGGCGTGACGCCCTCGAGCGCCGCCTGCAGCGACGCCGGCGCGGCCTGGCCGGCGCTGCGCAGCGCCGCGACCAGCACCGCCGCGAGGTGCTGGGCCATGCCGAGGCCATTGCTGGTGAGCTCGGCCAGCACGGGGAAGCGTACTTCACAGGCGCGCGGATTGACGAACGAGACCCTGGCACCGCGCCGCACGGCCGCCTGGCGGATGCGATGCGCGAGCAGCGGCACTTCCTTGCGCAGGTTCGAACCGATCACCAGCACGCCCGACGCCTGTTCCAGCTCGGCGATCGTGCAGCCCAGCAGCGGCGCCACCGGGTCGTTGTCCTGGTCGCGGAAGTCGACGCGCCGCAGCCGGTGATCGAGGTTGGCGGTGCCCAGGCCGCGCGCGATGCGGGCCGTGAGCGCGAGTTCCTCGAGCGAAGCCAGGGGAGTCGCCAGCACGCCGACCTGTGCCGCGCCGGCGTCGCGCACGACCTGCTGCAGGCCACGGGCAGCCGTCTCCAGCGCCGTTTCCCAGTCGACCTCGCGCCAGGCGCCGTCGGTCCTGATCATCGGCTTCTGCGCGCGGTCCGCGCTGTAGAAGCCTTCGTGGCTGAAACGGTCGCGGTCGGCGATCCAGGTCTCGTTGATCGCGTCGTTGGCCCGCGGCACCACGCGCATCACCCGCCCGCGCAGCACGTGCGCATTGACGTTGGTGCCGACGCAGTCATGCGGCGAGACCAGCGGCGCCTGCGTCATCTCCCAGGCGCGGGCCCGGTAACGGTACGGCTTGTTGTTGAGCGCGCCGACCGGGCACAGGTCGATGATGTTGGCGGAGAGCTCGTGGTCGATGCCCTGGCCGATGAAGGTCGAGATCTGCGTCATCTCGCCGCGGCCGATCGTGCCGAGCGCGGGGGCGCCCGCGATCTCCTGGCCGAAGCGCACGCAGCGCGTGCAGTGGATGCAGCGCGTCATGTCGGTGGAGACGAGCGGGCCGAGGTTCTCGTCCTTGAACACGCGCTTGCGTTCGCTGTAGCGCGACACGTCGCGGCCGTAGCCCAGCGCCAGGTCCTGCAGCTCGCACTCGCCGCCCTGGTCGCAGATCGGGCAGTCGAGCGGATGGTTGATCAGCAGGAACTCCATCGTCGCCTTCTGCGCCGAGATCGCCTTCGGCGACTTGGTATGGACCTTCATGCCCTCCGCCACCGGCGTGGCGCAGGCCGGCAGCGGCTTCGGCGCCTTCTCGACCTCGACCAGGCACATGCGGCAGTTGGCCGCGATGCTCAGCTTGTCGTGGTAGCAGAAGCGCGGGATGTAGACGCCGTTCGCATCCGTGACCTGGATGATCATGGCGTTCCTGCGCGCCTTCATGGGCACGCCGTCGACTTCGATGTTGACCAGTTCTTCGCTCATGATGCCCTGATCAGGCCGCGGCCTTCTGCGTCTCGACGATGCTGTGGCCGTGCTCGACGAAATACTCGAACTCGTGCCGGAAATGCTTGACGAAACTCTGCACCGGCCACGCCGCGGCATCGCCCAGCGCGCAGATGGTGTGGCCTTCGATCTTGTTGGCGACGTCGACCAGCATGTCGATGTCCGCCTGCCTGCCCTGCCCCGCGAGGATCCGCCTGAGCGTGCGGTTGAGCCAGCCCGTGCCCTCGCGGCACGGCGTGCACTGGCCGCAGGACTCGGCGTGGTAGAAGCGCGAGAGGCGCTCGAGCACCTTCACCATGCAGGTGGTCTCGTCCATGACGATGACGGCGGCCGAGCCGAGCGACGAGCCCGCCTTCTTCAGCGAGTCGTAATCCATGTTGGCGCCCATGATGACGTCGGCCTTGACCACCGGCACCGATGAACCGCCGGGAATCACGGCCTTGAGCTTGCGGCCCTGCCAGACGCCGCCCGCCAGCGCGAGCAGTTCCGCGAACGGGATGCCGAGCGGCACCTCGAAGTTGCCCGGCTTCGCCACATGGCCGGAGACGGAGAAGATCACCGTGCCGCCGGAGTTCGGCGGACCGAGGCCCGCGAACCAGTCCGGCCCCTTGCGCAGGATGGTCGGCACCGAGGCAAAGCTCTGCGCGTTGTTGATGGTCGTGGGCTTGCCGTACAGGCCGAAGTTGGCCGGGAACGGCGGCTTGAAGCGCGGCCTGCCCTGCTTGCCCTCGAGCGACTCGAGCAGCGCCGTCTCCTCGCCGCAGATGTAGGCGCCCGCGCCCATGAACGCGTAAAGGTCGAAATCGACGCCCGAACCCAGCAGGTTCTTGCCGAGCAGCCCGGCAGCGTAGGCTTCCCGGAGCGCCGCCTCGAACCGCGGGAACGGCTCGGCCATGAACTCGCCGCGGATGTAGTTGTAGCCGACGGTCGAGTTCGTGGCATAGCCGCCGATGGCCATGCCCTCGATCAGCGCGTGCGGGTTGTAGCGCAGGATGTCGCGGTCGTGGCAGGTGCCTGGCTCGCTCTCGTCGGAGTTGCAGACCATGTACTTCTGCAGCGGCGCATTGCGCGGCATGAACGACCACTTGAGCCCGGTCGGAAAGCCCGCGCCGCCGCGGCCGCGCAGTCCCGACGCCTTCACGGCCTCGATCACCTGCTCGCGCGGGGGCTTCTCGGCCAGGATCTTCTTCCAGGCCTCGTAACCGCCGATCTTCAGGTAGGTCTCGAGCTCCCACGAGCGCTCGTACCGGAGCGGCTCGAAGCAGACGAGGTTCATGCGATCTGTCCAGTCGGCCACGCTTGGGCTCCTGCGCGAAACGGGCTTACTTGTGATCGTCGAGAATCTGGTCGACCCGGGCGGGCGTCAGGTTCTCGAAGTACACGTGGTTGACCATCATCATCGGCGCGCCATTGCAGGCTGCGAGGCATTCCTCTTCCTGCTTCAGGTAGAAGCGTCCGTCCGGGGTGCTTTCGCCCACCTTGACGCCGAGGCGCTTCTCGAGATGCGCCAGGATCGCCTCGCCGCCGCGCAGCATGCACGAGATGTTGGTGCAGACGGAGATGTGGTTGCGGCCGCAGGGACTGGTCTCGAACATCGAGTAGAACGTGGCGACTTCGTAGACCTGGATCGGCGGCAGGCCGAGGTAGGCCGCCACCGCGTCCATCGACTCCTGCGGCAGGTGGCCTTTCTCGTGCTGCACGGCATGCAGCGCGGCGATCACGGCCGAGCGGCGGCGGTCGGCCGGGAACTTGGCCAGCCAGTGGTCGATCTCCTCGCGCACGTGCGCGGAGAGCGCCTCGCCGGCATCGGCGTGCTGCTGCAGGTTGCTGTCGCTCACCGGTCGATCTCTCCGAACACGATGTCGAGGGTGCCGATCACCGCGACGACGTCCGCCAGCATGTGGCCCGTGGTCATTTCCTCCAGCGCGGCCAGGTGCGCAAAGCCGGGCGCGCGGCACTTGAGGCGGTAAGGCTTGTTGGCGCCGTCCGAGACGAGATAGATGCCGAACTCGCCCTTCGGCGCCTCGACCGCGGCGTAGGCTTCGCCCGCCGGGACGCAGTAGCCCTCGGTGAACAGCTTGAAGTGATGGATCAGCGATTCCATGTCGCCCTTCATCTCTTCGCGGCGCGGCGGCACGAGCTTGTGGTCATCGACCATGACCGGGCCCGGGTTGGCCTTGAGCCAGTCCACGCACTGCTTGATGATGCGGTTCGACTGGCGCAGCTCCTCGACACGGACCAGGTAGCGGTCGTAGCAGTCGCCGTTCAGGCCGATGGGAATGTCGAAGTCCACGCGGTCGTAGGCCGCGTAAGGCTGCTTCTTGCGCAGGTCCCAGGCGACACCCGAGCCGCGCAGCACCGGGCCGGTGAAGCCCAGGTTGAGCGCGCGCTCGGCGGTGACGACGCCGATGTTGACCGTGCGCTGCTTCCAGATGCGGTTATCGGTCAGCAGCGTCTCGTACTCGTCGACGCAGGCCGGGAAGCGGCGCGTGAAATCGTCGATGAAGTCGAGCAGCGAGCCGGAACGCGCATCGTTCAGGCGGTCGATTTCCTTCCTGCTGCGGAAGCGCGACGGCTGGTACCGGGGCAGCGTGTCCGGCAGGTCGCGATAGACGCCGCCCGGGCGGTAGTAGGTGGCGTGCATGCGCGTGCCCGAGACCGCCTCGTAGCAGTCCATCAGGTCTTCGCGCTCGCGGAAGCAGTACAGGAACATCGTCATCGCGCCGATGTCGAGGCCGTGCGCGCCCAGCCACATCAGGTGGTTGAGGATGCGCGTGATCTCGTCGAACATCGTGCGGATGTACTGCGCGCGCAGCGGCGGCTCGATGCCGACCAGCTTCTCGATCGCCCGGCAGTAGGCGTGCTCGTTGCACATCATCGAGACGTAGTCGAGCCGGTCCATGTAACCGATCGACTGGTTGTACGGCTTCGATTCGGCCAGCTTCTCGGTGCCCCGATGCAGCAGGCCGATGTGCGGGTCGGCCTTCTGCACGACCTCGCCGTCCATCTCCAGCACCAGGCGCAGCACGCCGTGCGCGGCCGGGTGCTGCGGCCCGAAGTTCATCGTGTAGCTGCGGATCTCAGCCATGTTCTGGGCCCTGCTTCGGCGCGTCCTTGAGCGCGGGCTCGTAGCGGTTGTCGTCGCGGATCACGCGCGGCACCAGCGTGCGCGGCTCGATGCTCACGGGCTCGTACACGACGCGGCCCTTCGCCGGGTCGTAGCGGACCTCGACGTTGCCGGACAGCGGGAAGTCCTTGCGGAACGGATGGCCGAGGAAGCCGTAGTCGGTCAGGATCCGGCGCAGGTCCGGGTGGCCGCGGAACAGGATGCCGAACAGGTCGAAGGCCTCGCGCTCGAACCAGTCGGCCGCCTTCCAGGTTTCGATCACCGAGTCGATCATCGGCGGCTCGCCCGGCTCGCACCAGGCACGCAGGCGCAGCCGGCGATTGTGCGTCACCGACAGCAGGTGATAGACCACCGCGAAGCGTCTGCCCTCACCCGCCGTTCCGGCACCCTCTCCCGCTTCGCGGGAGAGGGCCGGGGTGAGGGCCAGGGCCGGCTGAAACCGCGGAAAGTCGCGGTGTCCGTGTTCCACTCGTCCTGGCCGTACAGCGAGTAGTCGACGCCGCAGAGGTCGATCAGCTGCTCGAAGCGGTACTCGGGATCGTCCCGCAGCACGCCGCAGACGGCACGCAGGGCCGCAGGCGCCACCTCGAACGTGAGTTCGCCGCAACGCGACTCGACGCGCAGGACCTGGCCGCCGAAGCGCGCGGCGATCGAGTCGGCCAGTGTTGTCAGTGCCTGGTTCATGCCACTCGCTTCGGTCTGTCTTCAGCGCGCAATCGTCTGCGTGCGCTGGATCTTCTTCTGCAGCTGGATCAGCCCGTAGATCAGCGCCTCGGCCGACGGCGGGCAGCCGGGGACGTAGACGTCGACGGGCACGATCCGGTCGCACCCGCGCACCACGGCATAGGAATAGTGGTAATAGCCGCCGCCGTTCGCGCAGGAACCCATGGAGATGACCCAGCGCGGATCGGGCATCTGGTCGTAGACCTTGCGCAGCGCCGGGGCCATCTTGTTGACCAGCGTGCCGGCCACGATCATGACGTCGGACTGGCGCGGGCTCGGGCGGAAGACGATGCCGAAGCGGTCGAGGTCGTAGCGCGCCGCGCCCGCGTGCATCATCTCGACCGCGCAGCAGGCCAGGCCGAACGTCATCGGCCACATCGAGCCGGTGCGCGCCCAGTTCATCAGCGCGTCGACCGAGGTCGTGAAGACTCCGCGCTCCGGCGCGTCGCTGCTGCTGGGTGCCTCTAGTCCCATTCGAGCGCACCCTTCTTCCACTCGTAGATGAAACCGACCACCAGCACCAGCAGGAACACGCCCATCGCGGCCATCGCCACGATGCCGACGGAATCGAGGGCGACGGCCCACGGGAACAGGAACGCGATCTCGAGGTCGAAGACGATGAACAGGATCGCGACGAGGTAGTAGCGCACGTCGAACTTCATGCGCGAATCCTCGAACGCCTCGAAGCCGCACTCGTATGGCGACAGCTTGGCGGCGTCGGGCTTGCGCGGCGCGAGCAGGTAGCCCAGCACCAGCAGCAGGACGCCGAGAGCGCCTGCAACTGCTAGAAAAATCAGGATCGGCAGGTATTCGGCGAGCATCTCGAGGGTGCGGTCTCGAATCGGGTCCGATTAGCCCACGATTCTATCAGGTCGATTTGCAGCGCAGTAAGGTGCGCCCATGAAAAAGGCGAGCCCTGGCTCGCCTGATTCGCTTCGACTGGTGCGGATGGAGAGACTCGAACTCTCACGCCTTGCGGCACTAACCCCTCAAGCTAGCGTGTCTACCAATTCCACCACATCCGCTCGATCGATCTGGTTCCTGCTCACTGGCCGCCGGCCGGAGCGTCCTGTGCCGGCGCCGGTTGCGCCGGCGCCGTCGTGACCGGCTGGCCAGCAGAGGCGTCGCCTGCCGCAGGTTCCGTGGCGGGTGCCGCCGGCAGCGCCGGCAGCGCAGGCGTCGTGGCCGGCGCGGGCGCCGGCTGCTTGACCGTGTCGACGACGCTGGTCGGCGCCTGCTGCCGGCTGAACAGGTACGTGAGCCCGAGGCTGCTCAGGAAGAACAGCGTTGCCAGCACGGCGGTGGTGCGCGACAGGAACGACGCCGAACCGCGGGCACCGAACACGGTGCCCGAGGCACCGGCGCCGAAACCCGCGCCGGCATCGGCGCCCTTGCCGCGCTGCAGGAGCACGATGGCGATGATGGCGAACGCCAGCAGCGCGTGGAAAACGACGGCGAGGGTCTGCAACCAGTTCATTACGACGAAACCTTGCGTGTGTTCAAGCGGCGAAACCGTGCCGTCAACCTGCGCCTGCGCAGATCCGCGCGAACTCGTCCGCCTTGAGCGACGCCCCGCCGACGAGTCCGCCGTCGATATCGGGCATCGCGAACAGTTCCTGGGCGTTGGAAGCCTTGACGCTGCCGCCGTACAGGATTCTGACCGATCCGCCTATTGTAGCATCCCGCTCCGCCACCTTGGCACGAATCATCGCGTGCACTTCCTGGGCCTGCTCCGGCGATGCGGTGCGGCCGGTACCGATGGCCCAGACCGGCTCGTAGGCAATGACGGCCCTGGCAAAGGCTCCGGCGCCGCTCAGCGCCAGCACGGCCTCCAGCTGCCGCGCGACGACGGCGATGGTCTGGCTGGCCTCGCGCTCGTCCAGCGTCTCGCCGACGCACAGCACCGGCAGCAGGCCCTGGGACTGGGCCGCCACGAACTTGCGCGCCACCAGGTGATCGCTTTCGCCGAACAGCTGCCGACGCTCGGAATGACCGACCAGGACATACCGGCAGCCGGCGTCCTTCAGCATGGCCGCCGAGACTTCGCCGGTGAAGGCGCCCTGCGCTTCCGCGCAGACCGTCTGGGCGCCGAGCGCCACGCCCGAATCCTTCAGCAGGCGCGCCGCCTCGAACAGGTACGGAAACGGCGGGCAGAGCATGATCTCGGCCCGCTTGCCGGGCTGCAGGAGCTCCAGCAAACCATTGATCAGGCTCGCGTTTTCGACACGCGAACCGTGCATTTTCCAGTTCCCGGCGACGAGCGGTTGGCGCATGTGGTGATGTTCCCGAAGGCTGGCGAGCCGGCGACCCTGGCAGGGGCCGGCCGCGAAAGGCGCGCGATCTTAGCGGCGAGGGGCGGCTAAAGCAATTCGGGGCCGGCGCAGCCTACACGGCGTTGCGGACGACCTCGGCCAGTTCTTCGGCGTGGCGCGTCACCACCTTCTCGTCCTGGCCTTCGACCATCACGCGGATCACGGGTTCGGTGCCCGAAGACCGCAGCACCACGCGCCCGGTCCCGCCGAGTGCGGCCTCGACCCGTCGTACCGCGGCCTGGATCGGCGCCGAGGCCTGGGTGTCGATGCGCTCCTTGACCTTCACGTTGATCATGACCTGCGGCAGCTTCGGCATGCCGGCGACCAGTTCCGCCAGCGGCCGGCCCGTGCGCTTCATCACCGACAGCACCTCGAGCGCGCTGATCAGGCCGTCGCCCGTGGTGGTGCGATCGAGGCACAGCAGGTGGCCGGAGGTCTCGCCGCCCAGCACGCCACCGTGTTCCTTCAGCATCGCCAGCACGTAGCGGTCGCCGACCCTGGCCCGCAGGAATTCCACGCCCTCGTTCCCGCAGCTTGAGCTCGAGGCCGAGGTTGCTCATCACGGTGCCGACCACCGGCCCCTGCAGCGTGCCGCTGCGCTTGCGGTCGGACGCGATCACGTACAGCAGCTGGTCGCCGTCGGCGATGCGGCCGAGATGATCGACCATCACCAGCCGGTCGCCGTCGCCGTCGAGCGCGATGCCGACGTCGGCGTGCACGCCGGATACCGTGGCCTGGATCAGGCCCGGCGAGGTGGAGCCGCAGCGCAGGTTGATGTTGCGGCCGTTGGGCGAGCAGCCGAGCGGGATGATCTCGGCGCCCAGGTCGGTCAGCACCCGCGGCGCCACCTTGTAGGCCGCGCCGTTGGCGCAGTCGATCACGACCTTGAGGCCCGAGAGGTCGACACCGCGCGGCATCACCGAGCGGCAGAAGTCCTGGTAGGCGACGCGGGACTTGTCGACGCGCGATGCGCGACCCAGGTGGATCGACTCGCGCGTCAGCGCCGGCTCGTCCAGGTAGGCCTCGATCTGCTCCTCGAGTTCGTCCGACAGCTTGCTGCCGTGCTCGTCGAAGAACTTGATGCCGTTGTCCTCGTAGGGATTGTGCGAGGCGCTGATCACGACGCCGAACTTGCAGCCGAAATGCCGCGTCATGTAGGCGATGCCCGGCGTCGGCAGCGGCCCGATCAGCTGCACGTTGACGCCCGCCGCGACGAACCCGGCCTCGAGCGCGGCCTCGAACATGTAGCCGGACAGGCGCGTGTCCTTGCCCACCAGCGCCGTGCCGCCCTCCGGCGCCAGCACCCGCGCCGCCGCACTGGCCAGCCGCAGGGCGAACTCGACCGTCATCGGGTGCTGCCCGACCTGGCCGCGGACGCCGTCGGTGCCGAAATACTTCCTGCCCATCTGCTGCTCCTATGGGGCGCCGCGCAGGGCGGTCGCCACCTTGACGGCATCGACCGTCGCCGCGACATCGTGCGCGCGGATGATGGCCGCGCCCGCCTGCACCGCCAGCCCGGCCAGCACGACGCTGCCGGCCAGCCGCTCGTGCGCAGGTCGTCCGGTCATGATACCGATCAGCGACTTGCGCGAGACGCCGAGCAGCAACGGCGCGCCCAGATCCGTGAACCGCCGCAGGTTTCGCAGCAGCGCGAGGTTGTGGCCGTAGTCCTTGCCGAAGCCGATGCCCGGATCGACACAGATCGCTTCGGGGCCGAGACCCGCTGCGCGGCAGGCCGCCACGCGCGCGGCGAGGAAGCCGTGCACTTCGGCCACGACGTCGTCGTACTGCGGCGACTGCTGCATGGTCGCGGGCTCGCCGCGCATGTGCATGACGCACACGGCCGCGTTGCCGGCCACCGCCGCGGCCAGCGCCCCGGGCAACTGCAGGGCGCGCACGTCATTGACCATGTGAGCGCCCGCCTGCAGCGCCGCGGTGATCACTTCCGGCTTGCTGGTGTCGACCGAGAGCAGCACCGGCGAGCGGGCGGCCAGCGCCTCGATCACCGGCGCGACGCGATCGATTTCTTCCTGCACGCCGACCGCGGCCGCGCCCGGCCGCGTCGACTCGCCGCCGACGTCGACGATGGCCGCACCCTCGCCTGCCATGCGCAGGCCGGCCGCGATCGCGCTGTCGCGCGCGAAATGCCGCCCGCCGTCCGAGAAGGAATCGGGCGTGACGTTGAGGATGCCCATGACGGCGGGCACGGAAAGGTCGAGGGTGCGGGAGCGGCAGCGCATGAGGAAGGGATTAGGGGTAGGGATTAGGGACTAGGATAGCGAAGACGTGGCGCTGAACGCCGCGCCGTTCCCTGACCAATCCCTAGCCCCTAGCCCTAGTCCCGCTCGGCTTCAGTGCTGCGGCGCGGGCCGTCCCGACGGCGCATCGCCCTCGCCACCGCGGCGCTCGCGCGGCTTGGTGTCCGGCGGGGTGCCGACGCCCGGGTCTTCCCAGTCCGCCGGGGGCTTCGGATCGCGGCCCTGCATGATGTCGGCGATCTGCGAGTCGTCGATCGTCTCGTACTTGATCAGCGCCTCGGCCATCTTGTGCAGCTTCTCGATGTCGCGCTCGAGGATGGTCTTGGCACGCTGGAAGTTGTTGTCGATGAGGATGCGGATCTCCTCGTCGATCACGTGCGCCGTGACGTCCGACACCTGCTTGTGCTGGGTGACGCTGCGGCCCAGGAACACCTCGCCCTCGTCCTCCGCGTAGGTCTGCGGGCCGAGCTTGTCGGACAGGCCCCACTTGGTGACCATGCTGCGGGCGATCTCGGTGGCACGCTCGATGTCGTTCGACGCGCCGGTCGTGACGTATTCGGGCCCGAAGATGATTTCTTCGGCCACGCGGCCGCCGAACAGCGTGGCGATGCGGCTTTCGAGCCGGCGCTTGCTGGTGCTGTAACGGTCGGCCTCCGGCAGGAACATCGTGATGCCCAGCGCGCGGCCGCGCGGGATGATCGAGACCTTGTAGACCGGGTCGTGGTCGGGGACGCTGAGGCCCACGATCGCGTGACCCGCCTCGTGATAGGCGGTGAGCTTCTTCTCGTTGTCGTCCATGACCATCGATTTGCGCTCGGCGCCCATCATGATCTTGTCCTTGGCGCGCTCGAACTCTTCCATCGTCACGGTGCGGCGGTTGGCCCGCGCCGCGAACAGCGCCGCCTCGTTGACGAGGTTGGCGAGGTCCGCGCCGGAAAAGCCCGGCGTGCCGCGCGCGATGATCGAGGGCTTGACGTCCTCGGCCAGCGGCAGCTTGCGCATGTGGACCTTCAGGATCTGCTCGCGGCCGCGCACGTCGGGCAGCGGCACGACCACCTGGCGGTCGAAACGGCCCGGGCGCAGCAGCGCCGGGTCGAGCACGTCCGGACGGTTGGTGGCGGCGATGACGATCACGCCCTCGTTGCCCTCGAAGCCGTCCATCTCGACCAGCAGCTGGTTCAGCGTCTGCTCACGCTCGTCGTGACCGCCGCCCAGGCCGGCGCCGCGGTGGCGGCCGACCGCGTCGATTTCATCGATGAAGATGATGCACGGCGCGTGCTTCTTCGCCTGCTCGAACATGTCGCGCACGCGCGAGGCGCCGACGCCGACGAACATCTCGACGAAGTCCGAGCCGGAGATGGTGAAGAACGGCACCTTGGCCTCGCCGGCGATCGCCTTGGCGAGCAGCGTCTTGCCGGTGCCGGGCGAGCCGACCATCAGCACGCCGCGCGGGATCTTGCCGCCGAGCTTCTGGAACTTGCCCGGGTCCTTGAGGAAGTCGACGATCTCGGAGACTTCTTCCTTGGCCTCGTCGACGCCGGCGACGTCGGCGAAGGTGACCGTGACCTGGTCCTCGTTGAGCAGGCGCGCCCGGCTCTTGCCGAACGACATGGCGCCGCGGCCGCCCGCCCCGCCCTGCATCTGGCGCATGAAGTACACCCAGACGCCGATCAGCAGCAGGATCGGGAACGAGGAGATGAACAGCTGCATCAGGAACGACTGCCGCTCCGGCGGCGCCGCGCTGAAGGTGATGCCGCTCTGCTGCAGCGTGCCGATCAGGGCCGAGTTGTCCGTCTCCGGGTTGTAGACCACGAACTGCTCGCCGCTCGCGCGCAGCCCGGTGATCTTGTCGCCGGTGAAGGTGACCTGCGAAACCGTGCCGTCCTTGACGTGCCCGAGGAAGGTCGAATACGGCATCTCCTGCACGGCCTGGCCGCGCGAGCTGAAGTTGCTCACGACGGTGGCGAGCACCACGGCGATGACGATCCACAGGACGACATTCTTGGCCAAATCGTTCAAGTCACTGACCTCGGATGGGCCGGCTGCGCCGTGCAGGGATCGCACGTGCCAACGGCCGAAAAATCACACTACACCAATCGATACCCGCGTGCCAGAACGTACACTTCGGCGCTGCGCGACCGTGAAGCTTTCGGCTTGCGCAACTTCACGGATTCAAAGCGCTGCCGCAGGTCAGCCACCAGCGGCTGGAAGCCGCGCCCCTGGAACACCTTGGCGAGAAAATCGCCACCGGGACGCAGAGTCCGACCGGCAAAATCCACCGCGAGTTCCACCAGCTGCATCGAGCGGTCATGGTCGACGTCCGCGATGCCCATCATGTTGGGGGCCATATCGGACAGCACAAGGTCGACCTTGGCCGGCCCGACCAGGGCAGACAGCCTTTCCAGCACGGCGTCGTCGTTGAAGTCGCCCTGCAGGAACTCGACCCCCGCGATCGCCGGCATGTCGAGGATGTCGAGCGCGATGATGCGGCCCTTGCCATCCAGCAGCCGGGCCGCGTACTGGCTCCAGCTGCCGGGGGCGGCTCCCAGGTCGACGATCGTCATGCCGGGCCGCAGCAGCCGGTCGGACTTCTGGATCTCCTCGAGCTTGAAGACGGCGCGCGAACGCCAGCCTTCCTCCCGCGCCCGCTTCACGTAGGGGTCGGATTCGTGCTCGGCGAGCCAGGCGGCGGAGCTCTTGGTGCGCTTGGGCATAGGAAGCGGATAGCGGATAGGGGATAGGGGATAGGTAGGGGCTAGCGGTAGTTACGTCAAGTTCGTGCGAAGTCCGACTTTGGTCAGGGATGATAGCGACCCGTCGAGGTCCAGCCGCACCGGCTCGACTATCCCCTATCCCCTATCCGCTATCCCCTTCCCCATGCTTTCCGACGCCCAACGCAAGTACCTCCGCCGGCTAGGCCACGACCTCAACCCGGTCGTCCTCGTGGGCAATTCCGGCCTCGGCCCCAACCTGGTCGCCGAACTGGACGGCGCACTCGCGCACCACGAACTGGTCAAGGTGCGCGCCCGGGTCGGCGACCGTGACGTGCGGGATCAGCTGCTGGCCGAACTGGCGGCCTCGACCCGCTCGGAAATGGTGCAGCGGATCGGCCACGTGGCCCTGTTCTACCGGGCCAATCCGGAAAAAACCGAAAATCCTGCTGCCGGACGGCTGAGAGGGCCGGGCCATGGGCCGGCCGCCTGGCCGCTCAGACGTAGCGGACCGTCACGATCTCGTAGCGCCGGGTGCCACCCGGCACGGCCACCTGCACCTCGTCGCCCTCGGACTTGCCGACCAGCGCCCGCGCGATCGGCGAGGTGATCGAGATCAGCCCCAGCCGGATGTCGGCCTCGGATTCGCCGACGATCTGGTAGACCACCTCGTCGCCCGATTCCGCTTCCAGGTGGACCGTCGCGCCGAACACGACCTTGCCCGTCTGCGGCAGGTGGCCGATGTCGATGATCTGGCAATGCGACAGCTCGTGCTCGAGCTCGTTGATGCGGCCCTCGCAGAAACCCTGCTGCTCGCGCGCGGCGTGGTACTCGGCGTTCTCGCTCAGGTCGCCGTGCGCACGCGCCTCGGCAATGGCCTGGATGATGCGCGGGCGCTCCACCTGCTTGAGCCGCTTGAGCTCCACGCGAAGACGCTCGGCCCCCTTTGAAGTCATAGGCTTACGCGTCATATCCAAACTTCCTTGTGAAGATCCTGCAGGCGGTTGACCGCCACGTCCTGGAGGTGGTCGATGGCTTCGCAGGTGGCCAGGGCGCCGGCCAGCGTCGTGTAGTAGGTGACCTTGCGGGCCACGGCCTCGCGCCGGATCGAGTTGGACTCGCGCACCGCCTGCTTGCCCTCGGTCGTGTTGACGATGAGGCTGAACTCGTCGTTCTTGATCATGTCGACGATGTGCGGACGGCCCTCGCGCACCTTGTTGGCGCGCCGGCACTCGACGCCGGCCTGCTCGAGCACGTCGGCCGTGCCCTGGGTCGCCACGATCTCGAACCCCTGCGCGCGCAGGCGCCGGCCGAGCTCGACCGCGCCGCGGCTTGTCCCGCTCGCGCACGCTGATCAGGCAGACCCCGCGGGTCGGCAAGCGTCACGCCGGAGGCGGCCTGCGCCTTGGCATAGGCCTCGCCGAAGCTGCGGCCGGTGCCCATGACCTCGCCCGTGGACTTCATCTCGGGGCCGAGGATCGGGTCGGCGTCGGGGAACTTGCCGAACGGGAACACCGCCTCCTTGACCGAGAAGTACTTCGGCACGCGCTCGCGCGTCAGGTTGAGCTCGACGAGCGTGCGGCCGGTCATCACGCGCGCGCCCGCCTTGGCCATCGCCACGCCGGTCGCCTTGGACACGAACGGCGCGGTGCGCGAGGCGCGCGGGTTGACCTCGAGCACGTAGACGACGCCGTTCTGGATCGCGAACTGCACGTTCATCAGGCCGACGACGTTGAGCGCCAGCGCCATGCGCCTGCGTCTGGTCGCGGATCTGGTCCTGCAGCTCGGCGCTCAGGCTGTTGGGCGGCAGCGAGCAGCCGGAATCGCCCGAGTGCACGCCGGCCTGCTCGATGTGCTCCATGATGCCGCCGACGTAGACGTCCTTGCCGTCGCAGATCGCGTCGACGTCGACCTCGATCGCGAGGTCGAGGAAGCGGTCGAGCAGCACCGGGCTGTCGTTCGAGACCTGCACGGCCGTGTTCATGTAGACGCGCAGGTCGTCTTCCGAGAACACCACTTCCATCGCGCGTCCGCCGAGCACGTAGCTCGGGCGCACCACCAGCGGGAAGCCGACTTCGGCCGCGAGGCGCACGGCCTCGTCCTCGGTGCGCGCGGTGCGGTTCGGCGGCTGGCGCAGCTGCAGCTTCTCCACCAGCTGCTGGAAGCGCTCGCGGTCCTCGGCCACGTCGATCGAATCCGGGCTGGTGCCGATGATCGGCACGCCCGCCGCTTCCAGCGCCCTGGCGAGCTTGAGCGGCGTCTGGCCGCCGTACTGCACGATCACGCCGAAGGGCTGCTCGACGTGCATGATCTCCATCACGTCCTCGAGCGTCAGCGGCTCGAAGTACAGGCGGTCGGAGGTGTCGTAGTCCGTCGACACCGTCTCCGGGTTGCAGTTGACCATGATGGTCTCGAACCCGTCCTCGCGCAGCGCGAGCGCCGCGTGCACGCAGCAGTAGTCGAACTCGATGCCCTGGCCGATGCGGTTCGGCCCGCCGCCCAGGATCACGATCTTGCGCGCGCCGGTCGGCGCCGACTCGCATTCGTCGTCGTAGGTCGAGTACAGGTACGCGGTCGAGGTGGCGAACTCGGCGGCGCAGGTGTCGACGCGCTTGTACACCGGACGCACGCCCGAGGCTGCGGCGACGCTTGCTGACCTCGGCTTCCTTGCGCCCGACCAGCTTGCCGATGCGGCTGTCGGCAAAGCCCTTGCGCTTCAGCGCGCGCAGGCGCGGCTCGTCCAGCGCCTTCCAGCCGCCCTGCACGATGTCCTGCTCCTCGTGCACGAGGTCCTCGACCTGCACCAGGAACCAGGGGTCGATGCGCGACGCGCGCTGCACCTCGGCCAGGGTCAGGCCGGCGCGGAAGGCGTCCGCCACGTAGCGCAGCCGGTCCGGACCCGGCATGCGCAGTTCTTCCAGCAGCGCATTGCGCGAGTCGTCGTCGGTCAGCGGCAGCGTCATGACCGGCGTCAGGCCGTCGATGCCCGTCTCGAGGCCGCGCAGCGCCTTCTGCAGCGACTCCTGGAAGGTGCGGCCCATGGCCATCACCTCGCCCACCGACTTCATCTGCGTCGTCAGGCGCTGGTTGGCGCCCGGGAACTTCTCGAAGGTGAAGCGCGGGATCTTGGTGACGACGTAGTCGATGGTCGGCTCGAACGAGGCCGGCGTGGCGCCGCCGGTGATGTCGTTGCGCAGCTCGTCGAGCGTGTAGCCCACGGCCAGCTTGGCCGCGACCTTGGCGATCGGGAAGCCGGTCGCCTTCGACGCCAGCGCCGAGGAGCGCGACACGCGCGGGTTCATCTCGATCACCAGCATCTTGCCGTCGGTCGGGCTGATGGCGAACTGCACGTTCGAGCCGCCGCATTCGACGCCGATCTTGCGCAGCACCGCGATCGACGCGTCGCGCATCAGCTGGTATTCCTTGTCCGTCAGCGTCTGCGCCGGGGCGACCGTGATGGAGTCGCCGGTGTGCACGCCCATCGGGTCGAGGTTCTCGATCGAGCAGATGATGATGCAGTTGTCCGCCTTGTCGCGGACCACCTCCATCTCGAATTCCTTCCAGCCCAGCACCGACTCCTCGAGCAGCACCTCGCTGGTGGGCGAGGCGTCGAGGCCGCGCGCGACGATCTGCTCGAATTCCTCGCGGTTGTAGGCGATGCCGCCGCCGCTGCCGCCGAGCGTGAACGACGGGCGGATCACGGTCGGGAAGCCGATCTCGGCCTGGATCGCGAGCGCCTCTTCCATGCTGTGGGCGACGCGCGAGCGCGGGCACTCGAGGCCGATCTCGCGCATCGCATTGCGGAACAGCTCGCGGTCCTCGGCCATGTCGATCGCATCGCGCGAGGCGGCGATGAGTTCGACGCCGTACTTCTCGAGCACGCCCTCGCGCACCAGGTCGAGCGCGCAGTTGAGCGCCGTCTGCCCGCCCATCGTCGGCAGCAGCGCGCTGGGACGCTCTTTCTCGATGATGCGCGCGACGGTGCGCCAGTTGATCGGCTCGATGTAGATCGAGTCGGCCATCTCCGGGTCGGTCATGATCGTGGCGGGGTTCGAGTTGACCAGGATCACCCGGTAACCCTCCTCGCGCAGCGCCTTGCAGGCCTGCGCGCCGGAGTAGTCGAACTCGCAGGCCTGGCCGATCACGATCGGCCCGGCGCCGATGATCAGGATGCTCTCGAGGTCTGTGCGCTTCGGCATGCGGCAAGGACTCCTGCGATCAGACCGACCTGCGCAGCGACGCCGACGAGGCACCCTTGCGCAGCATGGACTCGACGAATTCCGCGAACAGCGGCACCAGGTCGCGCGGACCCGGGCTCGCCTCCGGGTGGCCCTGGAAGCTGAACGCCGGCCGGTCGGTGCAGGCGATGCCCTGCAGCGAGCCGTCGAACAGCGAGCGGTACGTGGCCTTGACGTTCTCCGGCAGCGAGGCTTCGTCGACCGCGAAACCGTGGTTCTGCGAGGTGATCAGCACGCGACCGGTCTCGATCTCGAGCACCGGGTGGTTGGCGCCGTGGTGGCCGAACTTCATCTTCACCGTGCGGGCGCCGACGGCCAGGCCCAGGATCTGGTGACCGAGGCAGATGCCGAACACCGGCGTGCCGTTGGCGAGGAACTCGCGCGTCGCGTCGATGGCGTAGGTGCAGGGCTCGGGATCGCCCGGGCCGTTGGAGAGGAAGACGCCGTCGGGGGCCAGCGCCATGACCTCTTCGGCCGTGGTCTGCGCGGGCACCACCGTCATGCGGCAGCCGTGGTCGGCGAGCAGGCGCAGGATGTTGCGCTTGATGCCGAAATCGTAGGCCACGACATGCAGTCGCTGCCCGGCGCGACGGCGCGGACCCTGCTCGAGCGACCAGTTGGTGCCCTCGTTCCACTGGTAGCTGCGCTCGGTGCAGACCACCTTGGCCAGGTCCATGCCCTTGAGCCCGGGAAAGCGGCGTGCCGCCTCCACCGCGAGGTCCGGACGCGCGGCGGCATCACCGCTGGCGATGCAGCCTGCCTGGGCGCCCTTCTCGCGCAGGATGCGCGTCAGCTTGCGGGTGTCGATCTCGGCGATCGCAACGGTGTTGCGGCGCCGCAGGAACTCGGGCAGCGACTCGGTGGCGCGCCAGCTCGAGTGCAGCAGCGGCAGGTCGCGGATGACGAGCCCGGCCGCGTGCACCAGGTTGGACTCGTGGTCGTCCGGGTTGGTGCCGGTGTTGCCGATGTGCGGGTACGTCAGGGTGACGATCTGGCGCGAGTACGACGGGTCGGTCAGGATCTCCTGGTAGCCCGTCATCGCGGTGTTGAACACCACTTCGCCGGTGGCGGTCCCGGCGGCGCCAATGGAGACGCCGCGAAACACGGTGCCGTCCTCCAGGGCCAAGACAGCGGGTGTCGTCACGGGGTACCTCCGGCGCAGCAGTCAGTTACTAGCGCGTGCGACCACCGCCGGGGTTGAGCCTGGGCTCACTCCGGTGAAGATTTGTCTCACGGGCTAAGTGCAGAATTCTACGCGAGCATTAGGCGATGCGCCACGCGCTCTTGACTCACCTCTCCCGCTTTGCGGGAGAGGTCGCGCGCAGCGCGGGTGAGGGTCCTGCGCCCAGCGGACTCCCGCCCGCCATCCCGAAGTCGGGTCGCCGGGACGCCGTAAACCCATCCATGGGGGCTCCGGCCGCGCCGTCCATGGCGCGGACGGCCCGGCGACCGACATTCGGAATGTCGAGCGGTCGCCGCGAGATATTCGTGCAACCCTGACCGGCGCTGCGAGAGCCCTCACCCGCGCTGCGCGCACGGCCCTCACCCGCGCTGCGCGCGACCTCTCCCACTGGCGTGGGAGAGGTGAAGAAGGCTCACGAGGCCGAGGACGTCCACCATCGAATACAGCCCCGGCGGGCGGCCGACCACCCAGCGGGCGGCCGCCAGCGCGCCGCGGGCAAAGCCCGACCGGTCCTGCGCATGGTGCGACAGCTCGAGGGTTTCCCCCGCGCCGGCGAAGATCAGCCGGTGGTCGCCGACGATGTCGCCGCCGCGTGCGACGCTGAAGCCGATCCTGCCGTGCTCGCGCACGCCCGTCGTGCCGTGGCGCGCGAATTCCGCGACCTGGTCCAGGTCGACTCCGCGACCGGCCGCCACGGCCCGCCCGAGGCCGAGCGCGGTGCCGCTGGGAGCGTCGACCTTGTTGCGGTGGTGCGCCTCGAAGATCTCCGCGTCGTAGTCCGCGGCCTTGAGCGCCCGCGCCGCGAGCTCGGCCAGGCGGAACAGTACGTTGACCCCCAGGCTCATGTTCGGGGCGAGCACGATCGGCAGGCCCCGCGCGACTTCCTCGAGTTCGGCGCGCTGCGCCGCCGTATGCCCGGTCGTGCCGATCACCAGGGCGCAGTCGCGCGCGCGGCACGCGCTGGCGTGGCGGACCGAGGCCTCGGCCAGCGTGAAGTCGATCGCCACGCGCGCATCGGCCAGCGCGCGCTCGGTCTGGTCGGTGATGGCCACGGCCAGCGGCGCCGTGCCGGCGAACACGCCGGCGTCCTGGCCCAGCCCCGGGTCGCCCGCGGCCGCCAGCGCCCCGCTCAGGCGCAGGCCATGCGCATCGGTTGCGATCAGGGGGATGATGCTGCGGCCCATGCGGCCGGTGGCGCCGAGCATCGCGATGTTGAGCACGTCCGCCATGTTCACCTACTCGCCCAGGCTGGTGAAGAAACGCTTCACGCCGTCGAGCCATGATTCCTCGCGCGGGTGATGGTGCTTGCTGTCGGCGCGCAGGGATTCGTCGAAGCGCGACAGCAGTTCCTTCTGCTCGCGCGACAGGTGCACCGGGGTTTCGACCACGACCCGGCAGAACAGGTCGCCGGTCGTGCCGCCGCGCACCGGCTTGATGCCTTTCTCGCGCAGGCGGAACACGCGCCCCGACTGCGTCTCGGCCGGCACCTTGATGGTGACGTCGCCGTCGAGGGTCGGCACCTCGATGCTGCCGCCGAGCGTCGCCGTCTTGAAGCTGATCGGCACTTCGCAGGACAGGTGCGCGCCGTCGCGCTCGAAGATCGCGTGCTCGCGCACCCGCACTTCGACGTACAGGTCGCCGGTGGGACCGCCATTGCGGCCGGCCTCGCCTTCGCCGCTCAGCCGGATGCGGTCGCCGGTGTCGACGCCGGCCGGCACCTTCACCGCCAGGGTCTTCTGCTTGCGCGTGCGCCCCTGGCCGCGGCACTTGCCACAGGGGTCGCTGACCACCTGGCCGCGACCCTGGCAGCGCGGACAGGCCTGCTGCACGGTGAAGAACCCCTGCTGCATGCGCACCTGGCCCTGGCCGTGGCAGGTTTCGCAGGTCGACCGGCTTCGCGCCCTTGGCCGAGCCCGTGCCCTTGCATTCCTCGCACTCGCCGAGGGTGGCGAAGTCGAGATTCACGGTGTCGCCGAACACGGCCTGCTCGAGGTCGAGTTCCAGCTCGTAACGCAGGTCTGCGCCGCGGAACACCTGCGAGCGGCCACGGCGGCCGCCGCCGAAGATGTCGCCGAACACGTCGCCGAAGATGTCCCCGAACGCGTCGCGCGGGTCGAACCCCTGCCCGCCCTGCCCGCCGCGCGACGCGGCGTCGACGCCGGCGTGGCCGAACTGGTCGTAGGCCGCGCGCTTCTGCGCGTCGGAGAGGACCTCGTAGGCTTCCTTGGCTTCCTTGAATTTCTCCTCGGTCTCGTGATCCCCCGGATTGCGGTCCGGGTGCAGCTTCATCGCGAGACGACGATATGCCTTCTTGATCTCGGCCTCGGTCGCCGAGCGGCTCACTTCAAGGACCTGGTAGTAATCGCGTTTCGCCATGCGGCAGCGGCTCGTCGTGTGGCAGTGGTTGCGAACGCAGAAACGCCGCGGGGCGCAAACCCCGCGGCGATCAATCTCAATCCGCGGCATCATAGCCATCCCGGCCGTGACGCGAGCGCCCGATTGCAGCGGGATCAGCCCTTGCGGTCCTGGTCCTTGTTGACCTCTTCGAACTCGGCGTCGAGCACCTCGTCCTTGCCGCCCGCCTGTCCGCCCCCGCCCGGCCGGACCCGCGCCGGCATCGCCGCCCGGGGCGGCGCCCGCCTGGCTGGCATATGCCTGCTGCGCGACCTTGGCCGAGGCCGTGGCCAGGGCTTCCGCCTTCTTCTCGATGCTGTCCTTGTCGTCGCCCCGCAGCACGGCCTTGAGGTCCGACACGGCCGACTCGACCGCAGCGCGGTCCTCCGGCGACACCTTGTCGCCCAGGTCCTTGAGCGACTTCTCGGCGGCGTGCATCAGGCCGTCGGCGCGGTTGCGCGTGTCGGCCAGCTCGCGGAACTTCTTGTCCTCTTCCGCGTGCGCCTCGGCATCGCGCACCATGCGCTTGATCTCGTCCTCGGTCAGGCCGCTCGAGGCCTTGATGACGATCTTCTGTTCCTTGCCGGTGGCCTTGTCCTTCGCCTGCACGTTGAGGATGCCGTTGGCGTCGATGTCGAACGTGACCTCCACCTGCGGCATGCCGCGCGGCGCCGGCGGGATGTCCGAGAGGTCGAAGCGGCCGAGCGACTTGTTGTCCTGCGCGCGGTCGCGCTCGCCCTGCAGCACGTGGATGGTCACGGCCGTCTGGTTGTCGTCCGCGGTCGAGAACACCTGCGTCGCCTTGGTCGGGATGGTGGTGTTCTTCTCGATCAGCTTGGTCATGACGCCGCCCAGCGTCTCGATGCCGAGCGACAGCGGCGTGACGTCGAGCAGCAGCACGTCCTTGACCTCGCCGGTCAGCACGCCGCCCTGCACGGCGGCACCCACGGCCACGGCCTCGTCCGGGTTGACGTCCTTGCGCGGCTCCTTGCCGAAGAACTCCTTGACGAACTTCTGCACCAGCGGCATGCGGGTCTGGCCGCCGACCAGGATCACCTCGGCCACGTCGTTGATCGACAGACCCGCGTCCTTGAGCGCGATCCGGCACGGCTCGATGGTCTTCTGCACCAGGTCCTCGACCAGCGACTCGAGCTTGGCGCGCGTCAGCTTCATGGCCAGGTGCTTCGGGCCCGACGCGTCGGCCGTGATGTACGGCAGGTTCACCTCGGTCTGCTGGCTGGTCGAGAGCTCGACCTTGGCCTTCTCCGACGCCTCCTTCAGGCGCTGCATCGCGAGCGGGTCGCGGCGCACGTCGACGCCGCTTTCCTTGAGGAACTCGGCCGCGACGTAGTCGATGATCCGCTTGTCGAAGTCCTCGCCGCCGAGGAAGGTGTCGCCGTTGGTGGCGAGCACCTCGAACTGGCGCTCGCCGTCGACGTCCGCGAACTCGATGATCGAGATGTCGAAGGTGCCGCCGCCGAGGTCGTACACGGCGACCTTGCGGTCACCGCCCGACTTGTCGAGGCCGTAGGCCAGCGCGGCCGCGGTCGGCTCGTTGATGATGCGCTTGACGTTGAGGCCGGCGATGCGGCCGGCGTCCTTGGTCGCCTGGCGCTGCGAGTCGTTGAAATAGGCCGGCACCGTGATCACGGCTTCCGTGACCGGCTCGCCGAGGAAGTCCTCGGCGGTCTTCTTCATCTTCATCAGCACGCGGGCCGCGATCTCCTGCGGCGCCATCTTCTTGCCGTGCACCTCGACCCAGGCGTCGCCGTTGTCCGCCTTGACGATGCGGTACGGCACCATGCCGATGTCCTTCTGCACGATCGAGTCGTCGTACTTGCGGCCGATCAGGCGCTTGATCGCGTACAGGGTGTTCTGCGGGTTGGTGACCGCCTGGCGCTTGGCCGACTGGCCGACCAGGACCTCGTCGTCCTTGGTGAAGGCGACGATGGACGGCGTGGTGCGGTCACCCTCGCTGTTCTCGATCACGCGCGGCTTGCCGCCTTCCATGATCGCGACGCAGGAGTTGGTGGTACCGAGGTCGATGCCGATGACTTTTGCCATGGTGTGGGGACTCCAGGAAAACGTGAATGTCGTTGACGGCTAGGTGGGGGCCCGTGGCCGTGATTCAAGATTGCGGATCAGTGGGCGGCGTCGGCGTCGCGGGCGATCACGACCCGCGCCGCGCGCAACAGGCGGCCATTGAGCGTGAAGCCCTTCTGCACGACCGCCAGCACGCTGCCGGGCGGATGCTCGGCGCTGGGCTGGGCGACCATGGCCTCGTGGAATTCGGGGTTGAATGCCTGGCCGACGGGGTCGAGCACGGCAATGCCGGCCTTGTCGAACGCCTTGTCGAGCATGCGCAGGGTGGCCTGCATGCCTTCGACCAGCCTGGCGGCTTCCGTGGCGGCCCCGGCCGCGGCAATGCCGAGTTCCAGCGTGTCGCGGACATCGATCATGTCCGCCGCGAAGCGCTCGACCGCAAACCGGTGCGCGGCCTCGACGTCACGCTGGGCCCGCTTGCGCACGTTGTCCATCTCGGCGCAGGCGCGCAGCTGCGCCTCGCGGGCGTCCTGCAACTGGGCCTGTGCGGCCGCGAGTTCGGCCTCGAGGCCCTCGGCCGCGGCCGCGGCCTGGCCGTTGGAATCCTGTTCGGGGTTGCTGCTCATGTCACCTGCCTGCAAGCCAAGACGGGGGGCACCCGGACCCCGAAAGGGGACCTGGCGCGGCTGTTGGCCCGCGAGATGGGGCCTAGCGGCGTGAATTCAAGGCGGACCCCAGCAACCGGGCGGTCAGGTCCACGATCGGGATGACCCGGTCGTAGGCCATGCGGGTGGGTCCGATGACGCCCAGCACCCCGACGGTCTCGTTGTCCAGGGCATAGGGGGCGGTCACGAGGCTGACGTTGTCGAGGATCTGGTAGCCGGATTCCTGGCCGATGAAGATCTGCACGCCCTCGGCGCCCAGGCTCTGGTCGAGCAGGTGCAGGATGTCGCGCTTGGAGGTGAAGGCGTCGAACAGGCGCCGCAGCTTCTCGACGTTGGACAGCTCGGCGAACTCCATCAGGTTGGTTTCGCCCGCGATCACGTACTCGGGAGCCCCGTGCCGCGGGTCCTCGCCCACCACCTGCTGGGCCACGCTGATCGCGTCGCGCATCAGCTGGTTCAGCGTCTCGCCCGCCTGCGTGAGTTCCGCGACGATGTCGGAACGGATCTGGCTCAGCTCCTTGCCGCCGAACTGCTGGTTGAGGAAATTGGCCGCGCGGCGCAGTTCCTCGGCCGTGTAATAGCGCTCCAGGTGCACGATGCGGTTCTGCACGTCGCGGCCGTTGACCACCATGACCGCCAGCACGCGGTTCTCCGACAGCGGCAGGAACTCGATCTGGCTCAGGGACTGGTGCGGCTGGCGCGGGATGGTGACGACCCCCGCCAGGTGCGTCAGCGAGGACAGCATCTGCGAGGCCACCGCGACCAGCGCCTTCGGGTCCTTGTCCGCCTCCTGGTCCAGCCGCTGGTTCAGCTCGTGCAGGACGCTGTCGTCGCTCGACACCGGGCGCTGGCGCAGCAGGGTGTCGACGAAGAAGCGGTAGCCCTTGTCGGTGGGCACCCGCCCGGCCGAGGTGTGCGGCGAGGAGACGAAGCCGCACTCCTCGAGGTCCGCCATCACGTTGCGGACGGTGGCCGAGCTGAGATTGAGGCCGGAATCCCGCGACAGCGTGCGCGACCCGACCGGCTGGCCTTCGCGGATATAGCTTTCCACCAGCACGCGCAGCAGGTGCTGGGCACGCCCGGTCAGCGGATCGTCGGGTGTTTCGCTCATGGTCAGGTCAAACCTAGCGTGGGCTTTTCCGCCAAGTCAAGCAAGCCGATATCGCCGTGGAGCCGGCGGGAATCGCGCTGGCCGCTGCGCTTGGCCGCGTGCTAAAAGGCAGCCACCCTATGAACGCGCGCGCCCCCGGTTCCACCTGTGTCGCCCTCGCCGGCCGTGCCGCCGACCCGCGCGTGGGCGAGGCGATGCGCCTGCTGGCGCAGCACCTGCTGGCACTGGGCCACGCGGTCCGCGCAGTCGCAGACGAGGCCCTGGTGCTGCAGGACGCCGGTGTCAGCACGGTGCTCGAACCCGACCTGGCGCTCGACGCCGACCTGATCGTCGCGGTGGGCGGCGACGGCACCATGCTGCATGCCGCGCGCATGGCGGCCATGGCGGACGTGCCCGTGCTGGGCGTCAATCGCGGCCGGCTCGGCTTCCTGGCCGACGTGGGACCGGAGCAGATGCTGCAGAGCGTCGACGATGCGCTCGCGGGCCGCTGCCGCGCCGAGCGCCGCATGCTGCTCGCGGCGCACATCCTGGCCGACGGCATCGGCGATCGACGCGCTGGCGCTCAACGACGTCGTGGTCGCCAAGCGCGAGACCGGCCGCATGGTCGACGTGCGCACCTGGGTCAACGGCGCCTACGTCAACACCCACGTCGGCGACGGCCTGATCGTCGCGACGCCGACCGGCTCGACGGCCTACGCGCTGTCCTGTGGCGGCCCCATCCTGCACCCGAGCCTCGATGCCGTGGTGCTGGTGCCGGTCTGCCCGCACACGCTGTCCGACCGGCCGATCGTCGTCCCGGCCGGCAGCGTCGTCGAGATCGAGCTCGCCGACCGCTTCGAGTCGCGCGCGCAGGTCGTCTGCGACGGCATCGTGCTGTGCGACCTCGACCCGGGCGTGCGCCTGCGGGTCGAGCGGGCCAAGGTCAGCGCCACGCTGCTGCACCCGCCGGGCCACGACTACTACCGCATCCTGCGCTCCAAGCTGCACTGGGGCCGCGGCACGCGCGAGGGCCAGCCGCCGGGCGCCTGAACCGTCTGCGATCGCATGCTGACCCACCTGCACATCCGCGATTTCGCCATCGTCGAGGCGGTCGAACTGGAGTTCGGTCGCGGCTTCACCGTGCTGACCGGCGAAACCGGCGCCGGCAAGTCGATCCTGGTCGATGCGCTGCTGCTGGCGGTCGGCGGTCGTGCCGACAGCGGCGCGGTCCGTCACGGCTCGGAACGGGCCGAGGTCAGCGCGACCTTTGCCGTCGCCGGCAATGCCGCCGCCCTGGCATGGCTCGAGGAGCAGTCGATCGAACACGACGGCGAATGCCAGCTGCGCCGCGTGGTGGGCGCGGACGGTCGCGGCCGCGCCTGGCTCAACGGCCAGCCGGTGCCGGTGCAGTCGCTGCGGGCGCTGGGCGAGACGCTGGTCGACGTGCACGGGCAGCTCGAGTTCCAGTCGCTGTCGCGCCGCGGCCATCAGCGCGAGGCCGTCGACGACAGCGGCGGGCTGGCACCGCAGGCGCAGGACGTGCGCGAGGCGCATGCCGCCTGGGCGGCCCTCGACGCGCAGCGCGCCTCGTTCGAGCAGCGCCTGCGCGAACGCGAATCACGGCTCGACCTGCTGCGGCATTACGTCGCGGAGCTGCAGGCGCTGGACCCGCGCGAGGGGGAGGCCGACACCCTGCTCGAGGAGCGCAAGCGCATTGCCAGCCTGGGGCGGCTGGCCGCCGGCACGGCCCAGGCCGAAGCCCTGCTGGCCGGCGAGGACGGTGGCGCGACGGCGGCACTGGCGCGCGCGCACGGCGTGCTGCGCCAGCTGGTCGTGCTGGACGGCGCGCTCGAACCCGCCACGGCACAACTCGAGGAAGCCACGATCGCGGCGCGCGAGGCGCTCGACAGCCTGCGGCGCTACGCCGAGGCGCTGGATGCGGACCCCGCGCGGCAGGAATGGCTGGAAGCGCGCCTGGCTGCGCTCGAAGCCGTGGCGCGCAAGCACCGGGTGGAAGCGCGCGAGTTGCCGGCGTTGCGCCAGTCGCTGGCCGAGGAACTGGCCGGGCTCGAGGCCGGGGCGTTGACGGCAGCGCAACTGCAGCAGCGGCTCGAGGTCGCGCGCAAGCGCTACCTGGAGGCGGCGCAGGTGCTGACCCAGGGCCGGCGCAAGGCCGCCGCGGCACTGGATCGCAAGGTCACGGAATTCATGCAGTCGCTGGGGATGCCGGGCGGCGTGTTTGCCACCCGGGTCGAGCCGCAGGATCCGCCGGTGTTCACGGCCCAGGGCAACGATGAAGTGGAGTTCCTGGTCAGCGCCAACCCGGGGCAGCCGCCGCGGCCGCTGGCCAGGGTGGCCTCGGGCGGCGAGCTGTCGCGCATCAGCCTGGCGCTGCAGGTGGCTGCCGTGCAGGCCGCGCACCTGCCCTGCCTGGTGTTCGACGAAGTCGATGCGGGCGTCGGCGGCGCCGTGGCGGAGATGGTCGGCCGGCAGCTGAAGGCGCTGGCGGCGCAGGGCCAGGTGCTGTGCGTGACCCACCTGCCGCAGGTGGCTGCGCAGGCCGACCGGCAGCTGCGGGTATCGAAGCACGTGGCGGCCGGCAGGACGCACACCCGGATCGAGGC
Organism: uncultured Gammaproteobacteria bacterium; assembly: GCA_963744735.1. Lineage (GTDB taxonomy): Bacteria > Pseudomonadota > Gammaproteobacteria > Steroidobacterales > Steroidobacteraceae > RPQJ01. Next base: position 83,233 of record CAVUVH010000003.1, on the reverse strand, counting down.
GCTGGACGACGCGGCACGCGTCGAGGAACTGGCGCGCATGCTGGGCGGCGCGACGATCACCTCGCGCACGCGCGACCATGCGCTGGAGATGCTGGCGGCGGCCCGCGCGCCGGGCGGACCGGCTACCCCCGCTTCGGGCGGTAAGGGCACGCCTCGCCGCGCACGCAGCGGCCGTGCAGGGTCAGCGAATGATCGGTGATCTCGAAGCCTAGCTGCTCGGCGATCGCGCGCTGCTTGTCCTCGATCGATTCGTCGGAGAATTCCTCGACGTGGCCGCAGTCCACGCACACGATGTGGTCGTGATGGGTGCCCTCGTTCAGTTCGAAGACGGCGGTGCCGCCCTCGAAGTGATGCCGGGTGACGAGCCCGGCCGACTCGAACTGCGTCAGCACCCGGTACACGGTGGCCAGGCCGATGTCCTCGTTGAGCTCGAGCAGGCGGCGGTAGACGTCCTCGGCGCTCATGTGACGCAAGGTCGCGCTCGCCAGGATCTCCAGGATCTTGCGGCGTGGCGCCGTGTTCTTGAGGCCGGCGCGATGCAGTTGCGAAGGTTCCACGGATCGTCCTTGTGGCCGGAGTCCCGCGCCGCGGCGCGGTGGGTTATGATCGCGCCGCATTATCTCCGGCCCGGCCCGGCAACTCCAGACAGCAGAAGCCACCCCGCATGATCGCGTCGCCCCGCGCTGCCCTCCTCCTGTGCCTGCTCCTCGCCGCGCTCGCGGGCGCCGGCGGTTGCGTCTACCGCCCCAACATCCAGCAGGGCAACCTGCTCAAGACCTCGGACGTCGACCAGATCACCGTCGGCATGACCCGCAGCCAGGTCCGCTACCTGCTCGGCACGCCGATGCTGGCCGACTCGTTCAATCCGCAGCGCTGGGACTACATCTATACCCTGCGCCGCGGTCGCGAGCGGCAGGTCGACCGGGCCCATTTCATCGTCCATTTCGAAGGCGACAAGGTTTCGCGTATCGAGAAGCCGGACCTGCCCGAGCCACTGCGCGTCAGGACGACGAAGGCCAAGGCTCCGCGAAGGCAAGGAACCGCCACCGCCGCCGTCGGTGCAGCAGCGGCAGCCGGATGCGCCGCGCCCTGGCGGCAGCGGCAACAACTGATTCAGCGCGGCCGCTTCCATCCCTTGCGCGGGGTGGCGGCCACCTGCTCCCGCCGTCGCACGCGCGGGTCCGTCCGCAGCGGCCGGTAGATTTCGACGCGGTCGCCGTCGCGCAACGGGCGGTCCGCGGCGCAGGGCACGCCATAGATGCCCAGCACGGGCGCCTGCCCGAGCAGTTCCGGAAACTCCTGCCGCAGGCCCGCAAGCTCGAAAGCCTGGCCGGCCGTGAGGCCGGTCGGCGGCAATCGCCAGGCGCACCACCCGTTGCCGGTCGGGCAGCGCGTAGGCGACCTCGACGCTGGGCGCGTGCTCGGCCATTACGGGGCGGCGCCGTAAACCTGCCGGGCGCGGGCGACGAAGGCGTCGATCAGCTCGCCGACGCTCTGCTCGAAGGCTCGCCCGAACAGCATCGACGCCACCGGGTTCGCAAACTCGAACTTCATGTCCAGCACCACCCGCGTGCCGGCCGTGCCGATCGGCGTGAATGTCCACAGCCCGTCGAGCTGCCGGAACGGGCCGCTGACGAGCTGCAGCGACATCGATTCCGGCCGCTGCATCACGTTGCGAGTGGTGAAAGTCTGGCGGATCCCGGCCCGCTCCATGGTCAGGCTCGCCTGCAGGTCGCGCTCGGTCTTCTCGTGGACCTCGGCGCCCGCCACCCAGGGCAGGAACTCGCGATATCGCTCGACGTCGACGACCAGGTCGAACATCTGCTCGGGCGTGAAGGTGACGAGCGCGGTGCGCTTGATTTCGCGGGTCGACATAAGGCGTTCGGCAGTCCGGGCGCGCGCAGTGTAAGCGGGACGGCTAGAATGCGCGACCCACCGGACAGTCAAGCATGGCCACCCCGCGCAAGGACAAGGACCGCAAGTCCGACGAGAACCCGACCATCGCGCAGAACAAGCGCGCCCGGTACGAGTATTTCATCGAGGACAAGCTCGAGGCCGGGCTGGCGCTGCAGGGCTGGGAAGTGAAGAGCCTGCGCGCGGGCAAGGCCCAGATCACGGAAGGCTACGTGATCATCAAGGACGGCGAGGCGTTCCTGATCGGCGCGCACATCACTCCGCTGCGCACCGTCTCGACGCACATCACCGCGGACCCCACGCGCACCCGCAAGCTGCTGCTGAACCGCCGCGAACTGGACAGCCTGGTCGGCGCAGTCGAGCGCAAGGGCCACACCATCGTGCCGCTCGAGCTCTACTGGAGCCAGGGCAAGGTGAAGCTGGAAATCGGTGTCGCCAAGGGCAAGCAGGCCCACGACAAGCGGGATACCGAGAAAGACCGTGACTGGCAGCGGGAGAAGTCGCGCCTGCTGCGCCGAAGGGGCTAGGGACTAGGGGCTAGGGAGGTCGCGCCTTGCCCGCTTCCGATCCACTAGTCCCTGCCCCGCCGCAGGCCCTACACTGGGGCTGTTCACGGGGGCGACCGGTTTCGACGTGGGTCGCGAAACTCCATGTGCATGCCGAGGTGCAAGATACCTCGTTAAACCACTTGCAAACTATTAGTTGCCAACGACGACAACTACGCTCTAGCGGCTTAATCCCGCTTAACCCCCGACTGGCGTGTGCTTGTGCATCCAGACCCGGGGGACGCGCTCACAAGCTCGCGTGTCCAGTGTGCTGAGGGCTGGCTCGCTAAAACGTTCCTGAGCTGGTCGGTCATCTTCCCTGCCGCTTGGGTAGTGAACGACGAGAATCAAAAAGACGGCTAAGCATGTAGGTCCTGGAATGTAGGGCTTGCGGACGCGGGTTCGATTCCCGCCGCCTCCACCACTGCTGGGGTCCCGGTAATCCGACCGGGACCCCTCCAGACCAAAGAAAATCAGTCTGTCAGCCCCATCGAGGGCTCTGGCCCGTCGGCCGACGCTCAGGCGGCAGGACACTCTGCGCCCAGGTACCGTTACTTCTTCTTCGCAGCCTTCTTCTTCGCCGCAGCCACCTTCTTCGTGGCCTTCTTCTTCGCCACAGCCACCTTCTTCGTGGCCTTCTTCTTCGTGGCCTTCAGCTTCTGCTTGACGTCGCCAAACTTTGCCTGCGCCTTCCCGCGAGTCTTCTGAGCCTTGCCTTTTGCCTGGAGCTCCTTGTTGCCCACGAGCTTGCCGGCGACTTCCTTGATCTTGCCCTGCACTTCTTTCATGCGGCCTTCAACCTGGTCTTTGTACGCGGTCACTGTTTGCTCCTGATCCAGTACGCCGGCAAGCGGCCGGCACGCCGCACTGGGGATTTGAAATAGCGAGGTCTGACACCTCAGGAACTTCACATCGGGTGCCTTTGGATGTTCGGACCGGCGGCCGCATCTCGTCAATACGTCGAGATACGTCACCGGGACCCGACAGTGCCCTACCGTACAGATGAGAACGGACTTCCGGGCATACCCTGATTACATGCGTTGAACTGGCGCTTCGACCAACGGGGAACTCTCGCCGATGCCGTGGAGCCTGTCCGGCAGCAACCCTCATGGCAGCCACTGACCACCTCGCGAAGTCAGCCCGGATGCTGGCGTCGATCGCCGTGATCGTCGCAGCCCTCTACGTCGCCAAGGGCGTGCTGGTACCGATCACGCTCGCGGTGTTGCTGAGCTTCCTGTTGAGTCCCGTGTGTGACTGGCTCGAGCGACACTGGCTCGGTCGCGTCCCGGCCGTGATGGTGACGGCACTCGTTGGCTTCACGGTGTTCGCCGGCGCAACGTGGATGGCCGCGGTTCAAGTGTCGGACCTTGCCCCGCGGATGCCCGAATACGAGACCAACCTGAAGGCGAAGCTGCAGTCGGCGAACACATATGTCAGCGCCACGCTGGGCAGGGTCACGAGAACGGCCCAGGGCATGAGCGAGAACCTGTCGCCCGTCGAACTGGCACAGCGCGCCGCAGGGGACCAAGGAATGGCCCTATTGCGGTCCGGATCATTTCGTCGCCGGCGAGCCCGCTGCAGGTCTTTGGCAGCGTGTTTGGCACCGTGCTTCAGGTGCTGGGCTCGGTCGGTGTGGTGATCATTCTCGTCGTGTTCTTCCTGGTCCGTCGGGACGACCTGCGCGACCGGTTCATCCTCCTGGTTGGACAGGGCCAGGTGTCGCTGACGACCCAGATGCTGGAGGACGCCGGCACCCGGGTCAGCCGGTATCTCGCGGCGGCGTTCCTGGTCAATGTCGATCTACGGCACCGCGGTGGGCGTCGGGCTCTATCTGATTGGCGTGCCCAACCCCGACCCTGTGGGGAATCCTGGCCACGATCCTTCGATTCATTCCCTACCTCGGCCCGTGGCTTGCCGCGGCAATGCCGATTGGCCTGTCGATGGCCATCTCGGGCGACTGGGTGGCGCCGGGCCTGACGATCGGGTTGTTCGTGGCCCTGGAACTCGTCACCAACAACGCCCTCGAACCGTGGCTCTATGGCAAGAACACGGGCGTGTCGGCTGTCGCGGTGCTGCTGGCGGCGGTCTTCTGGACCTGGTTGTGGGGAGTGGTGGGACTGCTGCTGGCGACACCATTGACCGTGTGCCTGCTGGTGGTCGGCAAGCACGTACCCCAGCTGTCCTTCCTGAACACGCTGCTGGGCGACAAGCCGGTGTTCGAGCCCACGAAGCGTTCTATCAGCGGCTCCTTGCTGGCGATGACGAAGAGGCTGCCGAACTGCTCGACGAATACTTCGAGCACTCACCGCTCGTCGAGGTCTACGACACGGTGCTGATCCCGGCACTGGTCTTCAGCCGAAACGCATTGGCGTCGCGGCGAGATCGAGGAGACCCGGCACACGTTCATCCTGCAGACGCTCGAAGTCCATGATCCAGGAACGGGGTGGCGCCAGCAGGAACTGCAGCAGAAGGCGGGCAACGAGGACGTAGGCGGCAGACGCGGCTCCGGTCACTGCCGGTCGGGCAGGCCTGCCCGGCGCTCTGCGTCCTCTGTCTGCCGGCTCACGGCGAGGCGGATGAACTGGCCGCGATGATGCTCGCGCAGATCGTGGACATCCCCGGCTGTGTCGTCGAGACCGTCCCCGCTGAGGCGATGGCTGCAGCCAGCGAACTGGTCGAGTACGTCGAACAGCGCACAGCCGATGTGGTCTGCATCTCCGCCGCGCCGCCCGCGGCCGTGGCGCATGCTCGCCGCCTTCGCATGCGTCTTCGCCGCCGATTTCCAGAGATGAACCTGGTCGTAGGCCTGTGGAATTCACCCGGCGACCTGAACGAGGCGAAGGAACGGGTCGGCCCGGACATGAGAACGCACATCGTCGCGACATTGGCGGACGCTCGAGCGCAGATCCGCAGGTACGTGGCTTAACAGCCCGGTATCGAATGCACAGGTACAACCCCGTACCCATGTACAACCGTGAATCGATCAGACGGCGCGCGGACAACGACGACCTGACACGTTTGCACGCTTCGACTCGGCCGTGCTCGGGCTGACCTGGCGATTCCGGCAAGGCTCAATTCGTCCTGTTGGCCGCAAGCCCGGCGAGCGCGCCCGCGTCATCCACCTCACCCGTCAGGTCAATCGGCTGGCAGCAAACCTGGCAGTCCTCGACATAACTGAAGGATCCGGCCGACAGGTCGACGGCGGTTTCAAACTGCTCCCCGCAATACGGGCACTGGATCGCGACGAACTCCGTCGACCGCGCTGACTCCGGGCCGCCCGGCTCGAACACGGGCTCGAGCCCGTACAGCGCGTCGATGGCCTGCGGATCGAGTGCTTCGGGTCGCTTGCTGGTCACGCCTGCAGCACGGGACTGCTACCTTGGAAACAGCAGCGTGACGGTGAAGCGGAGGCCCAGGCCTTCCGCGCCGCTGTCGGGGCTGTCCGCCCAGTAGCGCAGGCCGCCTCCCAGGCTGACCAGCTGGCTGCCGAATCGCGTCAGCTTCGAGGCCGACACGTTGACCGGCACCGACCACTGCTCGCTCTCCCAGTCGTAGCTGCTCTCGGTGTTGAGACCGAAAGTCCAGCTGTCGGGCGTGGTGTACGTCAGGAACGGCTGCATGAAGGTCGCGTTGACGTCCGCGCGATCGCCGTCACCGGCAAAAGACCAGATGTGGTTCGCGAGCACGCCGCGGGTCCAGCCGTTGCTCTGCTTGAGCGCCACCACCGTGGGCCCGGCGCCCCACTTGTCGGCGGTCAGCAGGTCGTTCGAGCCCGTAGGGAGCAGCAGCACCGGCCCCGCGCCCAGGATCCAGCCGGAGGCCGTGGGCGCCTTGGGCGAGAAGAAAACGCTCTGCACCACGTCGCCGGTGCCCGTCTGGGTCCCGGATCCGGGAAAAATGTCCTCCTGCCGCACGATCGGCAGGATGGTGCGGGAGATGAGGTTCCAGTCCTCGTTGAGGTCGAACGGCACCACCGGCTGCACGTTGAGCAGCCAGCGGTCGCCCGCGTCGTCAGGCCCGATGTCCTGGTCGTAATTCAGCTGCATGGGCACGCTGATCAGCGCCGCCACGGGATTGGAGAGCTGCAGCGCGAGATTGGCATCGGGTTCCGCCGCGAGCGCCGGCCCGGCCATGAGTTGACTGGCCATCAAGGTCACGGTTGCGACAAAAACGGCCCCGCCGCCGAATCCTGTATTCATGTATGTCCCGGTTGAGCTGGAAGAAAATCTACGCCGCCAGCGTGACCTCGACCGGCGTGCCGTTCAGCACGGCCGTCCCGGTCAGGACGTCGACCCGCTGGTCGTCGACGAGGTCGTTGATGCTCACGCCGGCATGCGCCTGCGCGACCGCCAGCCTCACGCCCGCCCGGCCGTGGCCCCAGCCGTGCGGCAGGCTCACCACGCCCGGCTGGATGTCGGGCGTGATCTCGACCGGGACTTCGACCGCGCCCACCCGCGAGCGAACCTGCGCCACCGCTCCGTCCGCGAGACCGCGCCCGGCGGCGTCGTCGGGGTGCATCAGCAGCGTGCAGCGCGGCTTGCCTTTGACCAGTCGCTGGCTGTTGTGCAGCCAGGAGTTGTTGCTGCGCACGTGCCGCCGGCCGATCAGCAGCAGCGCCGGCACAGGCGCTGCCAAGGCAGCCTGCGCGCGCGCGAGGTCGGCGACGAACAGCGCGGGCGCGAGCTGCAGGCGGCCATCGGGCGCGGCAATCCGGCGCGGAAACGCAGTCTCGAGCGGGCCGAGGTCGACGCCGTTCGGCGACTCGCGCAGCCGCTGCAGGCCGAGGCCCACGGGCTTGCGGTCCGTTGCCGACAGCAGCTTGCGCAGCGCGCCGAATCCCGGCATTGCCGCCAGCAGCCGCATGCGTCCGGCCAGCGGCACGCCGTAACGGCCGGTCCGCAGCATCCAGTCGAGCATGCCGTCCGGCCCGAGCCGGCGTACCAGCGCATCGCGCACGAACTGCTGCAAGCGTGCGCCAGGCGTGCGCGGCGCGCGACGCAGGCGCCGCGTCAGCTGCGCCAGGATCTCGTGATCGTGCAGCGCGCCGGCGGGCTTCGGCAGCAGCGGCGGCGAGTACTTGGCCACGTTGCGGACGGCAAAGCCGCTCAGCGCGATGTCGTAGTGGCTGCGCTCGAGCGGGCTGGTCGGCGGCAGGATCAGGTGCGCATGCCGCGTCGTCTCGTTGACGTAGAGATCGACCGACACCATGAAATCGAGCTGTGCCAGCGCCGCGTCGAGCTGCACGCCATTGGGCGTCGACAGCACCGGGTTGCCGGCAAACGTGAACAGCGCGCGCACCTGGCCGGGGCCGGGTGTCGCGATCTCCTCCGCCAGCGCCGCGACCGGCAGCTCGTTGCCGAATTCCGGCAGCTTGCGCACGCGGGAATGGAACTTGCCGTAGTGGCCGCGCGAGCCGTAGGCGCGCGTCAGGTCCACCGCCGGCTCGGCAAACATCATGCCGCCCTCGCGGTCGAGGTGCCCGGTGACGGCATTGAGGCAATAGATCAGCCACAGCGTCAGGCCGCCGAATTCCTGCGTGCAGGCGCCCACCCGGCCGTAGACCAGCGCCCGCGGCTCGGCCATCAGTTCGTGTGCCAGCGCGGCGATGCGCGAGGCCGGCAGGCCGGTCCGCGCCGCGAGTGCGGCCGGCGCAAACCCGAGCACGGCGGTGCGCAGTTCGCCGAGGCCCGCGACGTGCGGCGCCAGGTGGGCGAGCTCGACCCGTCCATTGCTGAACACTTCGTGCAGCAGCGCCAGCAGCAGGTACACGTCGGTGCCGGGCCGGATGCCGAGGTAGTCATCCGCAATCGCCGCCGATTCGGTCCGTCGCGGGTCCACGACCACGAAGCGGCCGCCGCGCGCGTGCAGCGCATCGATCCGCTTCTCGAACCCGGGCGCGCCCATGATCGAGCCGCCGGAGGCCACCGGGTTGCCGCCGATGCAGACGAACAGCTGCGTGCGATCGATGTCCGGCACCGGCATCAGGAACTGGTGCCCGAACATCGCCCACGAGGCGACCATGTGCGGCAACTGGTCGACGCTGGTGGCGGAGTAGAGGTTGCGCGTGTGCACCGCGCGGATGAAGTCGCCGATGCCGAGCATCGCGCCCAGGTTGTGCACGGTGGGATTGCCGGCATAGATCGCGACCGCGTCGTCGCCGTGCGTGGCGCGGACCCGGCCGATGCGGGACTCGATCTCGGCGAACGCGTCGTCCCAGGAAATCTCCTGCCAGCCCTGCGCAGTGCGCCGCAACGGCCGCCGCACGCGATCCGGATCGTCGTGCAGGTCCTTGAGCGCGACCGCCTTGGGGCAGATGTGCCCGCGGCTCAGCACGTCATCCTTGTTCGGCTTGATCGACAGCACCTCGCCGGCGCGGTGCTCGATGACGATGCCGCACATCGCCTCGCAGAGCGAGCAGGTCCGGTGATGCAGTTCGATGCCCGCCATGCCTGCTCCCCTGCGTGCGTGAGATCAGCCGTGCCGTCGGCGCCGGCCGAGCGCCAGGGCGCCGAGCAGCGCGAGCAGTCCAAGGCCTGCCGTGCCGCCGCCGTTGTCATTGTTGCTGCTGCGGCCGCATCTCCTGTTGCCGTCGACGGTATCGCCGGCCTGCGCTGTAGCGGAACAGCGTGCCGTAGCCGCAGACTGCCGGAGGCGCTGGAGAGCCCCACGAACACTCCGCTCGACAGCTGCAACAGCTGGCTGCCCGGGGTCGAGCCCTGCGAGCCGTCGAAGCTGTACAGCCGCGTGAAGCCGGTGCCGTCGCGGCCGATCGAGAAGATCGTGCCGAACGAGGTCGTGGTGCCGGCCGAGTTGACGCCGCCGGCCGCAGTCGTGCCGTAGAGCTTGCCATCCGTTCCCAGCAGCAGTTCCGCCAGCGGGCGCGAGCCATTGGCGTTGTCGAAGACGTGCAGCACGTTGAACACGCCCGCGGGCGTGATCGAGTAGACGACACCGCGACCTTCGGTTCCGCCCTGCGCGGTCGTGCCATAGAACACGCCGTCGCCGCCGTCGATCAGCCCGCCGATGGGCGTGGCGCCGTCGGCATTCTCGGGCAGCCCGGTGGTGGCATCCGCCGTGGCGGCGCTGAAATGCCGCAGCACCTCGAAGCCAGTGCCATCGAAGCCGATGCGGAAGATCGCGCCGCAACCGTCGGGACCGCCGGCCGTGGTCGTGCCGTAAAACAAGCCATCGTCGCCGAGCACGAGCGGACCGGCGGGGCCCGCCCCGTCCACCGTCAGGGTCAGCCCGCACGCAAGCGCGAAGGTGATCGGCTTGAAGCTGCTGCCACCGCCGGAGGCGTCGAACAGCACATCGTCAAAGTAGAACGTGCCGCTGCCGCCTGCGGCGCCGGTCTTGCCGTAGTCGAAGAAGATCGAAAGCCTGTTGTAGGTGTAGGCCAGATTCAGTGCCGCGGTGCCTGCGACCTGATTGGCGAAGTCGAACGTCAGCGTCTCCCAGGTGTTGACCTTCGTCGTCAGCGCCTCGGTCTCGACCGAACGCGTCGGGTCCGCGGCATCCTCCACCTTGAGTCGCACCGGGATCCCGGCCCTGGGCGAGTACACCCGCACCGTCATCCTGGTGCTGGTGGCCGTGAACGGGATCGTGCCGACGGTGTTGTTGGCGCCCGTCGACACGGTTACACCTGCCGACAACTCGGCCGTTGCCGACTTCACCACCCTGGCCACAATGTTGGCGGCATTGGTCGGATCCGGATCGGCCACCACCGAGGCCGTGGCCCCGCCGAAGCCAGTCAGCGTGTACGTGACCGTCGCCGAGTCGAAGGTGATTGGCGTGAAGCTGCTGCCACCGCCGGAGGTGTCGAACAGCACATCGTCAAAGTAGAACGTGCCGCTGCCGCCTGCGGCGCCGGTCTTGCCGTAGTCGAAGAAGATCGAAAGCCTGTTGTAGGTGTAGGCCAGGTTCAGTGCCGCGGTGCCTGCGACCTGATTGGCGAAGTCGAACGTCAGCGTCTCCCAGGTGTTGACCTTCGTCGTCAGCGCCTCGGTCTCGACCGAACGCGTCGGGTCCGCGGCGTCCTCCACCTTGAGTCGCACCGGGATCCCGGCCCTGGGCGAGTACACCCGCACCGTCATCCTGGTGCTGGTAGCCGTGAACGGGATCGTGCCGACCGTGTTGTTGGCGCCCGTCGACACGGTTACACCTGCCGACAACTCGGCCGTTGCCGACTTCACCACCCTGGCCACCCTGTTGCTGGCATTGGTCGGGTCGGCCACCACCGAGGCCTCGGCCCCGCCGAAGCCAGTCAGCGTGCGAATGACGGCGCCGAAGCTCTTCAGCAACTGGAAGTCGGTGCCATCCTTCGACAGCTTGAAGACCGTACCGGTGCCCTCGGGGCCGCCCGCCGTGGCCGTCCCATAGAGATAGCCGTCGGCGCCCTCGGTCAGTTCCGCTTCCGGATAGGCGCCATTGGCATTCTTCGGGCTCAGCAGCACGTTCGAGCCGGTCGTCGGGGCAAAGCGGAAGATGATCTGGAAGCCGGTGCCGTCCGGCGCGATGCGAAACACCGTGCCGGCGCCGGTGATGTCGGTCGGCTTGCCGAACCGCGTCGTGCCGTAAAGCATGTTGCTGGCGAGCGTCAACCCGGCGCCGGGCGAGAGCGCATCGTCGGCCGTGAGCTGGTACAGCGTCCTGACGTTGCTGCCGTCGACCGTCGAGCGCCAGATGAGGCCGCCGGGAGGCGGTGATCGGCAGGGCCGTCCCATACAGCGCGCCGTCCTCTCCCTTGACCACGTTGCCGACCGGATTCGACAGGCTGAAGGCGACGACGGTGGAAACGGCCGGCGTGGTCTGGGCGTGACCGGCCAGGCTGCAAAGACCAAGGGCGCACAGCGCCAGTAAAGAACGCATGAAAGACATCGGCTCGGTGACTCCGGCGCCCGGCGGAAGGCCGGGCAGGCTGACTGGGTGCGGATTGTGCCGTACTTCGCCCCCTCCCGCCAAAGTGGGAGAATGCGCGCCCCTGGAAAACCGCGCCCTCCCTTGATCCAGCTCCGACGACTGACCCTGACCCGCGGCGTGCGCCGCCTGATCGAAGACGCCTCGGTGCAGATCCATGCCGGCTGGCGGGTCGGCGTGATCGGCGCCAACGGCAGCGGCAAATCGAGCCTGTTTGCGCTGCTCCGCGGCGAACTGCACAGCGAAGCCGGCGATTGCGAGGTGCCGCGCGAGTGGCGCATCGCCGCCGTGGCCCAGGAGACGCCACCCCTGCCGCAGCCGGCGATCGAGTTCGTGCTGGACGGCGACGAGGAACTGCGGCGCGTAGAACGGGCGCTGGCGGCCGCCGATGCCGCCCACGACGGGCACGCGCTGGCGGAGTGGCACGCGCGACTCGAAGCCATCGAGGGCTACGGCGCGCGCGCGCGCGCAGCCGTGCTGCTGGCGGGCCTCGGCTTCGCCGAGCAGGACCTCGAGCGCCCGGTCGCGGACTTCTCCGGCGGCTGGCGCATGCGGCTCAACCTGGCGCAGGCGCTGGTGAGCCGTGCCGACCTGATGCTGCTCGACGAACCCACCAACCACCTCGACCTCGACGCCGTCGTCTGGCTCGAGCGCTGGCTCGCGGGCTACCGCGGCACCCTGCTGCTGGTGTCGCACGACCGCGACTTCCTCGACGGCACGGTCACCCACGTCGCGCACCTCGAGCGCGCGAAGCTCACGCTGTACAGCGGCAACTACACCGCGTTCGAGACCCAGCGGGCCGCGCGGCTCGCGGTGCAGCAGGCGATGTACGAGAAGCAGCAGCGCGAAATCGCGCACATGACCTCGTTCGTCGAGCGCTTTCGCGCCAAGGCCAGCAAGGCGCGCCAGGCGCAGAGCCGGCTCAAGGCGCTCGACCGCCTCGAACACATTGCGGCCGCGCACGTCGATGCACCGTTCGACTTCGAGTTCCCGGAGCCGCTGAAGGCGCCCGATCCGCTGCTGACGCTCGAGGACGCGTCCCTGGGCTACGGCGGGCGTGCCGTCGTCAATGGCGTGCAGCTGTCGTTGCGCCCCGGCGCGCGGCTCGGCCTGCTCGGGCCGAACGGCGCCGGCAAGTCGACGCTGATCAAGGCGCTGGCGGACGGCACGGCCCTGCTGCAGGGGCGCCGGGTCGAGGGCCACGGCCTCGCCACCGGCTATTTCGCGCAGCACCAGGTCGAACAGCTGCGGGCCGACGAGTCGCCCTTGTGGCACCTGCAGCAGCAGGACCCGCGCGCACGCGAGCAGGACCTGCGCAACTACCTGGGTGGATTCGATTTTCGCGGCGAGATGGCGGACGCGCCGGTGGCCCCGTTCTCGGGCGGCGAGAAATCCCGGCTCGCCCTCGCCCTGCTGGTGCGCAGGCGGCCCAACCTGCTGCTGCTCGACGAGCCCACCAACCACCTCGACCTCGAGATGCGCCATGCGCTGACGCGGGCGCTGGCCGGATACGACGGCAGCCTGGTGCTGGTGTCGCACGACCGCGCGCTGCTGCGGACGGTGTGCGACAGCTTCCTGCTGGTCGCGGATGGCCTGGCGGCGCCGTTCGACGGCGACCTGGACGACTATCTCGCGTGGCTGACGGCCCGCCGCGACACGGCCGCGCTCGCCGCGACCGACGCCGGCACCGCCGGGCAGCGCGAGCAACGGCGGGCGCAGCGCGAAACGGCCGCGGCCGACCGGCAGCAGAAGCTGGCGCGGCGGCGGCCGCTGGTGAAGGAATCAACGCGGCTGGAAGCGCAGATGGCGCAACTCGAAGCCGAGCGCAAGGCGCTCGAAGCGCGTCTCGCGGATCCGGCCTTCTACGCGCAGAGCCCGGCGGCGGAGGTGCAGGCGACCAGCCGCCAGTGCGCCGACGTGATTGCCCGGCTGAACCAGGCCGAGGAACGCTGGCTCGAGGTGCACGCCGAACTGGAGCTGATCGACGGCGGGCAGTGACCAGTCCCTATCCCCTAGTCCCTGGTCCCTATCCGCAGCACGACCTTGCCCACCGCCCGCCGCTGCTCGAGCGCGCCGAACGCCCGCGCATAATCCTGCAGCGGATGCACCGCGCCGACGACGGGCTTGAGCTTGCCGGTCTCGAACAGCTGCCACAGCTCGAGCGCGTTCTGCCGCTGCAGCTCCGGCTCCCGGCTGGCGAAGCTGCCGAAGAACACGCCCACCAGCGCCGCGCCTTTCAGCAGCAGCAGGTTGAGCGGGATCTTCGGGATGTCGCCGGCCGCGAACCCGACCACGAGGTAACGGCCTTTCCAGGCCAGGCTGCGCACCGCGGGCTCCGCATGCGGGCCGCCCACCGCGTCGTAGACGACGTCGACACCCTTGCCCGCGGTGAGTTCCTTGAGGCGCTCGCGCAGGTCTTCGGTCGAGTAGTTGATGGTCGCGTCGGCGCCGAGCCGGCGCGCGGCCTCGAGTTTCTCGGCCGAACTGGCGGCGGCGATGACGCGCGCGCCCATCAGCTTTGCCAGCTCGATCGCCGTGGTGCCGACGCCGCTCGCCGCGCCGAGCACCAGCAGCGTCTCGCCGGCGGCGAGTTGCGCGCGCTGCTTGAGCGCGTGGTAGCTGGTGAAATAGGTCAGGCAGACGCCGCTCGCGGCCTCGAAGCCGAGCGTCGACGGCATCGGCATCACGAATTCCTGGCGCACCGCCGTCTGCTCGGCGAGCGCCCGGCCGAGCGTGAACGCGATCACGCGATCGCCCGGCTTGAAGCGCACGACGCCCTCGCCGACGGCCCGGACGATGCCGGACAGCTCCGAGCCCGGGATGAACGGCAGCGGCGGCCGCTCCTGGTAGAGGCCGCGCAGCATCAGCACGTCCGGAAAATTGAGCGCGGCCGCCTGCACGTCGATCAGCACCAGCCCCTGCCCCAGCGCGGGTTCCGGCCAGTCGTGCTCGAGCTTCAGGCCATCGATTCCGGTCAGGGCATGGCAGACCAGCGCTTTCATCGGGCGTCCTCGGGCGTGCGGCCGGGCTGGGCGTCGAGCGTGGCGCCCCATTCGGCCTGGGTGAGTGCGTCGTCGAGCAGGTCGTGGTAGCCGGCGGGACCGACGACGTCGAGCAGCCCGGCCTTCTCCAGCTTCGCCTTGACGCGCGGATTGGCGCCGCAGAGCTGCACGTCCACGCCGCGGCGCTTGAGGTCGCGCAGGGCCTCCTCCAGGCTCTGCAGGCCGGTGATGTCCATGAACGGCACGCGGTTCAGCAGCAGGATCAGCCGCCGCGGGTCGGTGTGCGTCTGCGCCAGCGAGCGCTCGAACGTATCCACGGCGCCGAAGAAGAACGGCCCGTCGATCGAGTACACCATCACGCCCGGCGGCAGCGCCGTCCAGCGCTTGCGCGCCAGCGCGGTCTGCAGCTCGGCGCCGCCCAGGGGCTGCACCTCGACCGCGGTCGACATGCGGCGCAGGAACTGGAACATCGCGAGGATCACGCCGACGTTGACCGCGAGCACGAGGTCGGCGAACACCGTGAGGAAGAACGTGATCAGCAGCACCGCCACGTCCGCCCGCGGCGCGCGGCGCACCATGCCGGCAAAGTGCCGCACTTCGCTCATGTTCCAGGCGACGACGAACAGCACGGCGGCCAGCGCCGCGAGCGGCACGTGCTCGGCGAGCGGCGCGAGCAACAGCAGCACCAGCACCAGCGTCGCCACGTGGAACAGCCCGGCGAGCGGCCCGGTGCCGCCGTTGCGCACGTTGGTGGCCGTGCGGGCAATGGCGCCGGTCGCGGCGAAGCCGCCGAACAGCGGCACCGCGAGGTTGGCGATGCCCTGGCCGATCAGTTCCTGGTTCGAATCGTGGCGCGTGCCGGCCATCCCGTCCGCCACCACGCACGACAGCAGCGACTCGATCGCGCCGAGCATCGCGATGGTGAAGGCCGGCCCGATCAGTTCCAGGATCCGCGGCAGCGTGATCTCCGGCATCGCCAGCGGCGGCAGGCCGCGCGGGATGCCGCCGAACTCGGTGCCGATCGTGGCCACGCCGTCGAAGCGGAAAAAGGCCTGCAGCGCCGTCGCCAGCACCAGCGCCACCAGCGGGCCGGGCACGCGCCGCATGCCGGGCAGCTTCGACGCGAACAGCACCGCGCACAGGCTGAGCGCGCCGATCAGGGTGGTGGTCCAGTCGAGCCGCGGCAGCAGCTGCACCAGTTCCCAGACCTTCTCGTGGATGTGCTCGCCGCCGACCGGCGGCAGCCCGAGGAAATAGCGCCACTGGCCGACGAAGATGATCACGCCGATGCCGGCCGTGAATCCGGTGATCACCGGGTCCGGGATGAAGCGGATGATGCCGCCCATGCGCGTGAGCCCGAGCGCCAGCAGCATCGCGCCGGCCATGAACGTGGCGATCTGCAGGCCGTCGATGCCGTGCTTGGCCGTGACGCCCGCCAGGATCACGACGAAGGCGCCGGTGGGGCCCGCGATCTGCAGGCGGCTGCCGCCGAGCAGCGAGACCAGCGCGCCGGCGATGATCGCGGTGTAGATGCCCTGCTCCGGCTTGGCGCCCGACGCGATGGCGAAGGCCATGGCGAGCGGCAGCGCCACCACGCCCACCACGAACCCCGCCACCAGGTTGCGCACCCAGTGCCCGCGGGCGAGCAGCCCGGCCTGCCAGGCTTCGCGGATCGCGATCATGTGCGGATCAGGTGCGGCCCGAGTTCGTCGAGCGAGTGGCAGCCGAGCAGGGTCATGGCGCGTTCCATCTCGTTGCGCAACAGGCCCAGCGCATGCGCGACGCCCGCCTCCCCGCCCGCCGCCAGCCCGTACAGCGCGGGCCGGCCGATCATCACCGCCTCGGCCCCGAGCGCGATCGCCTTGAGCACGTCCGAGCCACGGCGGAAGCCGCCGTCGACCATCACCGAGAGCCGGTCGCCGACGGCGTCGGCGACCTCACCCACCAGTTCGATGCCGGTCGCGCACGAGTCGAGCTGGCGCCCGCCATGGTTCGACAGCACGATGCCGTCGGCGCCGGCCTCGAGGCTGCGCCTGGCATCCTCGACGCACAGGATGCCCTTGAGCACGAGCTTGCCGCGCCAGCGGGCACGCATGTGCGCGATGTCGGCCCAGGACAGCTGCGGGTTGATCTGCGTGCCCATGAAGCGCACGCCCTGCAGCGCCGAGCGCGCGCCGGCCGGCAGGAACTCGGCGATGTTGGCGAACTCGGGCGCGCCCTTCGGCAGCATCACCTGGGCCAGCCAGCGCGGATGCAGCAGCACGTCGGCGATGCTCGACGGGCTGAGCTTGAGCGGACGCGTGTAGCTGCGCTGGTCCCATTCGCGCGCACCGAGCGCCGGCACGTCCACCGTGACGACGAGCTTGTCGCAACCGGCCGCCTGCGCCTTTTCGATCAGCCGGTCGGACGTCTTCTGGTCCTTGAAGGGATAGAGCTGGAACCAGGCCGGCCGCTGCAGCTGCGGATTGAGCGCCGCCACGTCGTAGTTGCTGACCGTGCTCAGGGTGAACTGGATGCCGGCCGCCTCCGCCGCCCGGGCGAGCGCCAGGTCGCCCTGCGGCCAGACCATGCCGTTGAAGCCGGTGGGCGCGATCACCAGCGGCAGGTGCAGCGCATCGCCGAGCACGTTCGCGCGACATGTCCGGCACGCCGCTGCCGGCCAGCATGCGCGGCAGCCAGGTGATGCGCTCGAAGATCGAGCGGTTGCGGCGCAGGGCGACCTCGTCCTCGGCGCCGCCCTCGAGGTATTCCATCTCGAACCGCGGCAGACGGCGCTGCGCGACGCGGCGCAGTTCCTCGATGCTCAGCGCGCGGCGGAAATCGCGCCCGGCGTAGTAACGGCGGCTCATCGCGCGGCCTCCTGCTGCACCAGCGCAGTGATGCGCGTCGCGGTCTCCAGCGCGCGCAGGCCGTCCTCGCCCGTCACCACGGGCGGCGTGCCCTGCTGGATCGCGCGCAGGAACGCCTCGATCTCGAGCCGCAGCGCGTCGCCCTGGTCGTAGGTGCGCTCCTCGATCAGCACCTGGCCGAGCGGCAGGTCCGAGCCTGCCGGCGGCTTGCGCACGATGGTCAGCACCTTCTGCTGCAGGTCGATCGAGATGTACGCGTCGTCCTGGAACAGGCGCAGCTTGCGCTCCATCTTCATGCTGACCCGGCTGGCGGTGGTGTTGGCGACGCAGCCGTTGGCATAACGGATGCGGGCATTGGCGATGTCGAGCCCCGCCGAGAACACCGACCGGCCCACGGCGTCGATCGACTCGATCGGCGAACCGACCAGGCTCTGGATCAGGTCGATGTCGTGGATCATCAGGTCGAGCACGACGTTGACGTCCGTGCCGCGCTCCTTGAACGGCGCCAGCCGGTGCGACTCGACGAAACGCGGCGTGCCCAGCGTGCCGGCCAGCGCGAGGATGGCGGCGTTGAACCGCTCGAGGTGCCCGACCTGCAGCACGCGGCCGGCCCGCGCCGCCGCGTCGATCAGCGCGCGCGCCTCGTCGGTGGTCGTCGTGATCGGCTTTTCGACCAGCACGTGCAGGCCGTGCCCGAGGCAGTCAAGCGCGATCGGATAGTGCAGCGGCGTGGGCGTCGCGATGCTGACCGCGTCCACTTCTCCCAGCAGCTCGCGATAGTCGGCGACCGCCCGGCAACCGGTTTCGGCGGCCACCCGTGCGCGACTCTCCGCATCGGCATCGACGACGGCGACCAGTTCCGCTTCGGCCAGCACGGCATACTTCTGCGCATGGAAGCGCCCGAGATAACCCACGCCGATCACCGCCGTCCGCACTTTGCGCATCGATCTGGAACCCCTGTCTGAGCCGGTCGCAGCGGCCCTTGATCATAACCAAAGCGGGCGCTTGCGGCCGGTGCGTCTTACCCTCACGATGCGCCGCATGAAACTGCGTCGCGACACGTTGTGGCTGCTGGCCGCCCTGCTCTTCGGCCTGTTCGTGCTGCCGTTCCTGGTGCATGCGACCGGGCTGCGCGTGCTGGGTCCGTATGCCGGCGGCACGGCGGGTGCATTCCTGGCAGATTATTTCTCGAGCCTCGCGGCGCTGCGCTGGCATGCCTGGACGCTGGCGCTCGGGCCGCCGCTGCTTGTACTCTGCTGGCGCCTGACCGGCAGGCTCCTGTCCACGTCACGGGGGTGAACAATGGACCTGGGTGAAAAGTTCGGCCAACTGTGGGAGCGGCTGCTCGGTCGCGAGTACCAGGAGCCGACCGCGGCGCCGCCACCGCCTGCGCGACGCAGCAACCAGCGCAAGGGGATCGCACGCGACCCGGCCGGTGCCCGGGCCATCGACTCGATCGACCCGCCGGCGAAGGGCGAACTGCGGCTGACGGTGGAAGGCCCGGTCGACGAACCGGACGAGGCTGGACGGCGGCGTGCCGGCTTCGATCCGTACTCGAGCGACGGCGGCTACGCCAAGCCGCGTTCGTGGGACGACGTCAGCCGCAAGTAACCCGCTTCAGGCCCGCGTCCACCAGTAAAGGGCAGCCAGCCCGGCGAGCAGTGCCCACAGCGCGGCCTGCGCCCAGCGACGCCAGGACGTCTCCCTGGCCTGGCCGATGAAACTGATCGCGGCCACCGCGGTCAAACCGACGAAGATGGCCAGGTACCCCGCCAGCAACGGCGTTTCCTCGCGGAACCGCGGGGTTTCCCCGGACAGCACCAGGAAGACGATCAGCGTCGCCCCCAGGCCGAAGGTGGTCGCCGCTGCCGAACCGAGCACGATGCCATTCAATACAGTGAGGGGTCGCACGATTTCGCTCGCTTTGGGTGTGCCAGGCCCTTGATTGGGTGCCGGGGTGTCTCTAGCCTAGGGCGACGGCCAGTCTTGTTTGCCGCCGCCTGACCGTTTGCTTTCAGCCAAGGAATCTCAAGTGTATCAGCCAGTTGAACCGGGACCGACCCCGAGCCAGTCCGCGCCCGACCGCGGCCGCGGCATCAATCGCGCCGGGGCGGCCGTCCTGGTGGTCGCTGCTGCTCGCGGTGGCGACGCTGCTGCTCGGCACGGCCCGCTCGCCCTCGGCCTCCGCCAACGCCACCACGACCAGCGGGTTCGCGCCGACCGAGCGCCACGCCAAGGTGGCCCGGCTGGTCAGCAGCATGTTCGAGCGTTCGCACTACCGCCAGGCGCCGGTCAACGACCCCGTGTCCTCGCTGGTGCTCGACCGCTACCTCGAGTCGCTCGACGGCAGCCGCAGCTACTTCCTCGCCAGCGACGTCAAGGAGTTCGAGCAGTACCGCTACGAACTCGACGACGCGATCACGACCGGCAAGCTCGACCCGGCGTTCACGATCTTCAACCGCTTCCAGCAGCGCAACCGCGAGCGCATGGCGCATGCGCTGAAGCTGCTCGACACCGAGCCGGACTTCACGCTCGACGAGTCGTTCGAGTTCGACCGCGAGCATGCGCCGTGGGCGGCGAGCCAGGCCGAGCTCGACGATCTCTGGCGCAAGCGCGTCAAGAACGATGCGCTGTCGCTGATGCTGACCGACAAGACCTGGGCCGAGACGCGCGAGGTGCTGAGGAAGCGCTACGAGCGCGTCGCCAAGCGCTCCGAGCAGGTCACGGCCGACGACGTGTTCGAGAACTTCATGAACGCGTTCGCGCACGTGTTCGACCCGCACTCCAGCTATTTCTCGCCGCGGAACTCCGAGGAGTACCGCATCCAGATGAGCCTCTCCTACGAGGGCATCGGCGCGTCGCTGCAGTCGATCGACGACTACGTGACGATCATGGAGATCCTGCCCGGCGGCTCGGCGCAGCAGAATGGCGAACTCAAGGCGCAGGACCGCATCCTGGCCGTGGGCCAGGGCAAGGACGGCAAGCTGGTCGACGTCGTCGGCTGGCGGCTGGACGACGTGGTGCAGCTGATCCGCGGCCCCAATGGCTCGTTCGTGCGGCTGCAGATCCAGCCGGGCAACGCCCCGCCCGGCGCGCAGGAGCGCATCCTGGTGCTGCCGCGCTCGAAGATCACGCTCGAGGCGCAGGCGGCCAAGAAGGAGATCCGCAAGGTCAAGCGCGGTGACCAGGAACTGAAGGTCGGCATCATCACCGTGCCCTCGTTCTACCAGGACTACAACGCGCGGGCGGCCGGCGACGAGGAGTACCGCAGCACCACGCGCGACGTGCACAAGCTGCTCGACGAGATCAAGGCCGCGGGCGGCGTCGATGGCCTGGTGCTCGACCTGCGCGAGAACGGCGGCGGTCACCTGTCGGAGGCGATCGGCCTGGTCAACCTGTTCGTCGGCAAGGGACCGGTGGTGCAGCTGCGCGAAACCGGCGGCCGCGTCGAGGTGCTCGAATCCGAAGTGAACGAACCGGTCTATGCCGGCCCGCTGACCATCCTGGTCGACCGCTACAGCGCGTCGGCCTCCGAGATTTTCGCCGCGGCCATGCAGGACTACGGCCGCGGACTGGTGATCGGCCAGGAAACCTACGGCAAGGGCTCGGTGCAGAACCTGTACCCGCTCGACCGCTACGCCATCGGGCAGGACCCGGGCTATGGCCAGCTCACGGTCACCATCGGCATGTATTACCGGGTCACCGGCGACAGCACCCAGAACCGCGGCGTGATGCCGGACCTGGTGCTGCCCTCCGCCATCAGCGTGGACGAGGTCGGCGAGAGCTCGCGCGACGGCTCGCTGCCCTGGAACCGCATCCGTCCGGCCGAGTTCCGCCGCGAGGGCGCGTACGCGACGCTGCTGCCCGAACTGCAGCAGGCGCACGCGGCGCGCGTGACGGGCGATCCCGACTTCCAGTTTGCCGTCAGCGAAATCGCCGCGATCGACCAGATGCGCAGCGAGAAGTCCGTGTCGCTGAACCTGGTCAAGCGCAAGGCCGAGCGCGAGGCGCGCACCCAGGAGCAGCTGGCGCGCGAGAACGCCCGGCGCCAGGCCGTGGGTGAACCCGTGCTGAAGACGGCCACGGAGATCAAGGACCCGCCCGATGCGATCCTGGGCGAGGCGGCGCAGGTCACGGCCGACCTGTCGCAACTCGAGCCCCGCTACACGGCCCGGACGGTCCCTCCCGCCGCCGGCAACTGACCCGACCGGGCGGGCCTCCAGGGCGCCGCTTGAGTCTATGGTGTTGTACTTGACTACAACACTATAGTTCCCTACCATCGCGCCCAGTTTTGATCCGATTGCACAGGGGCCCGATGTCCATGACCACTCAACTTCTGCTCCCCGGCCCGCGGCGCCACCCGCTGCGATGGCTGGCCGTGGCCGCCCTCGCGGGTGCCCTCGCCAGCGGCTGCAGCGGCAAGGGCAAGGACAAGGCCGACGGCGAGGAGAAGGAAACCGCCGTGCCGGTCGAGACCCAGCCCCTGAAGCGGGCAGAGATGGTCGCGGTCTATTCGGGCACGGCGCCGATCGAGGCGCACGAGGAAGCCGTCGTGGTCGCCAAGGTCGGCGGCGAGGTGCGGCAGATCTACGTCGAGGAAGGCGACGCGGTGCAGCCGGGCCAGATCCTCGCCCGGCTCGACGGCGACCGCCTGCGCCTGACGCTCGCCCAGACCGAGGCCAACCTGCGCAAGCTCGAGCGCGACTACAAGCGCACGCTCGAACTCGCCGACAAGGGCCTGGTGCCGAAGAGCACGGCGGAGAACACCAAGTTCGACCTCGACGCGCTGCGCGCGGGCTACGAGAGCGCGCGGCTGGAACTCAACTACACGGAAATCCGCGCGCCGATCAGGGGCGTGATTTCGCTGCGCAACGTCAAGGTGGGCAACACCATCGGCCCGAACGACCCGACGTTCACGGTCACCGACCTCGACCCGCTGGTGGCCTACGTGCACGTGCCGGAAAAGGAATTCCGCAAGATCGCGCCGGGCCAGAACGCCGAAGTGGTGGTCGACGCGCTCGGCGGCGAGCGCTTCGTCGGCACCATCTCCCGCATCAGCCCGACGGTCGATCCGCAGACCGGCACCTTCCGCGCGCGCGTCGAGGTGCCCGACGCCAGCCGCAGGCTGAAGCCCGGCATGTTCGCCCGCGTCAACATCGTCTACGAACGGCGCCAGGACGCCCTGCAGCTGCCGCGTTCGGCGATCCTCGATGCCGACGGCGCGCAGTCGGTGTTCGTCGTGGCCGACGGCAAGGCCGAGCAGCGCACCATCAGGACCGGCCTGTCGAACGGCGGCTGGATCGAGGTGCTCGAGGGCCTGCAGGGCACCGAGCAGGTGGTGACCGTGGGCCAGGCGGGCCTCAAGACCGGCACGCTGGTCAAGGTCGTCGGCGATGGCGCGCCGGCGCCGGCCGCTGCCGTGGCCGCGGACAAGGCCAAGACCACCTGATCTGACTTAGCCAGGGCGGCGCGCCCGTGGCGCCCTGCCCCCCGGGGATCCATGCATGCTCAAGTCACTGATCGATTTTGCGATCGAGCGCCGCGTCACCATCGTGATGTTCACGGTCGCGATCGCGCTGTTCGGCTTCGTCTCGCTGTCGCGGCTCAAGCTGAACCTGCTGCCCGACCTGTCGTACCCGACCATCACCATCCGCACCGAGCTGCCCGGCGCGGCGCCGCTCGAGGTCGAGACGCTGGTCAGCCGCCCGGTCGAGGAAGCGGTCAGCATCATCCGCAACGTGCGCGAGGTGCGCTCGGTCGCGCGCGCCGGCCAGTCGGACGTGACGCTGGAATTCCTCTGGGGCACGGACATGGACATCGCGGGCATCGACGTCCGCGAGAAGCTCGACCTGCTGCAGTTGCCGCTCGAAGCCAAGCGGCCGCTGCTGCTGCGCTTCGACCCGGCCAGCGAGCCGGTGCTGCGGCTCGCGCTGCTGGACGAGACCGCGCAGGCCGGCTCGGCGGAATCGATCGAGCGGCTGAAGTCGCTGCGGCGCTTCGCCGAGGACCGCCTCAAGCCGGACCTGGAGGCCGTCGAGGGTTCGGCCGCCGTCAAGGTGAGCGGCGGCTACGAGGACGAGGTGCAGGTCTTCGTCGACCAGCAGAAGCTCGCCCAGCTCGGGCTGTCGATCGATGTCGTCACGCGCCGCCTGCGCGCCGAGAACGTCAACCTGTCCGGCGGGCGGCTCGAACAGGGCACGCAGCGGTTCCTGGTGCGCACCCTCAACGAGTTCGAGAGCGTCGAGCAGATGGCCAACGCCATCATCGCCACGCAGGACGGCCAGCCGGTGTACCTGCGCGACGTGGCCCGTGTCTCGCGCGGCTACAAGGACCGCGAGGCGATCACGCGCGTCGACGGCAAGGAATCGATCGAACTCGCCGTCTACAAGGAAGGCGACGCCAACACGGTCGCGCTGGCCAAGGGCGTGCGGGCGCGCATCGCGGAGCTGGAGAAGAACCTGCCGGCCGGCACCCGCCTGACCCAGGTCTACGACCAGTCCACGTTCATCGACGCCGCCATCAGCGAGGTCAAGACCTCGGCCCTGATCGGCGGCCTGCTCGCGATCCTGGTGCTGTACGCGTTCCTGCGCGATGCGCGCGCCACGCTGATCAGCAGCATCGCGATCCCGGTGTCCGTGCTCGGCACGTTCGTGCTGATGTACGCCTTCGACATCACGCTCAACATCATGTCGCTGGGCGGCATCGCGCTCGCGGTCGGCATGCTGGTCGACAACGCGGTGGTGGTGCTCGAGAGCATCGTCCGGCGCCATGAATCCGGGCTCGACCGGCGCGAGGCCGCGCGACTCGGCACGGCCGACGTCGCCACCGCCGTGTTCGCCGCCACGCTCACCTCGGTGGCGGTGTTCGCGCCGATGATCTTCATCACCGGCATCGCCGGCCAGCTGTTCAAGGACCAGTCGCTGACCGTCGCGTTCGCGCTCAGCTTCTCGCTGCTGGTGGCACTGACGCTGGTGCCGATGCTGGCGGCCGGGCGCGCCCGGGCGGCCGCGGCGGCCGATCCCGCCGCGACGCCGCGGCCCCTCGGCCGCTTCAGCCGGGCCCTGCGGGTCGTGCGCGACGCGCTGGCGCGCGTGGGCGGCTGGATCTCGCAGGGCTGCAGGCTGGCCTTGAGCCCCCTGGTCAACGTGACGCAGGCGGTCAACCGCTGGGCGGACCGCAACTATCCGCCGGCGATCACCTGGGCGCTGGCGCACCCGGGCAAGGTCATCGGCTCCGCCGTCGCGCTGTTCGTGCTGACCATGGCGCTGGTGCTGCCGCGACTCGGCACGGAACTGATTCCGCAGATGTCGCAGGGCGAGTTCAACGTCGACCTGCGGCTGCCGCCGGGCACGCCGCTCGAGCAGACCGACCGTGCCGTGCAGGCCACGCAGGTGCTGAGCAGCGAGCTCGGCAACGTCGCGCTGGCCTACAGCGTGGCCGGCACCGGCAACCGGCTCGACGCCAACCCGGTGGACGCCGGCGAGAACACCGGCCGGCTCAGCATCACGCTGCAGGCGGGCGCGGGCCGCGAGGACGAAGAAGCCGCCATGGCCACGCTGCGTGGCGAGCTGGAGAAGATGCCGGGGCTGCAGTACCGCTTCAGCCGCCCGGCGCTGTTCAGCATGGCCACGCCGCTCGAAGTCGTCGTCTCCGGCTACGACCTCGACCGGCTGCGCGTCGCCGCCGAGGCCGTGCGCCAGGAGATGCTGGCGGACGACCGCTTTGCGGACGTGAAGACCACCGTGGAAGCCGGTAACCCGGAAATCCAGATCATCTTCGACCAGGAGCGCGCCTCGCAGCTGAACCTGGTCGTGCGCGACATCGCCGACCGCGTCGTCAACAGCGTCCGCGGCGAGGTGGCGACGCGCTACAAGCTGCGCGACAAGCAGATCGACGTGCTGGTGCGCAGCGTCGACTCGCGCGCCGCCTCGATCGAGGAAGTGCGCAACCTGATCGTCAACCCGGGAGCCGAGTTCCCGGTGCCGCTGAGCGCCGTGGCCGACGTCAAGCTGGCCATGGGCCCGGCCGAGGTGCGGCGCGCCGGCCAGGAGCGCGTGGCGGTGATTTCCGCCAACCTCGCGCACGGCGACCTGGGCTCGGCCGTGACCGCGCTCGACGGCATCGTCGAGCGCGTGCAGCTGCCGGTGGGCACCACCGCATTCCTGTCGGGCCAGAGCGAGGAAATGACCGACTCGTTCAAGTCGCTGCAGTTCGTGCTGGTGCTCGCGATCTTCCTCGTCTACCTGGTCATGGCCTCGCAGTTCGAGTCGCTGATACACCCGTTCGTGATCCTGCTGACGATCCCGCTGGCGCTGATCGGCGCGGTCTGGGCGCTGTGGCTCACCGGCACCACCGTCAACGTGGTCGCCTACATCGGCCTGATCATGCTGGCGGGCATCGTGGTGAACCAGTCGATCGTGCTGATCGACGCGGTCAACCAGCTGCGCGAACAGGGCATGCCGAAGCTGCAGGCGATCGTCGAAGGCGGCAAGATCCGCCTGCGGCCGATCCTGATCACCAAGCTCACCACGATCCTCGGCCTGCTGCCGATGGCGCTCGGCATCGGCGAAGGCGCCGAGGTGCGCGCGCCGATGGCGATCACCGTGATCGGCGGCGTGCTGCTCACCACCTTCCTGACCCTGCTCGTGATCCCGGTCGTGTATTCCGTGCTCGACCGCAAGCGCTTCGCCGTCACCGCCGACGCCGCCGCTGCCACCTAGAGGACAGGCGCCCATGCTGCACACCGAGGTTGCCCTCAACCGCCCCGTCACGACGGTCATGGCTGCACTGGCGGTGCTGGCGGTCGGCCTGATCTCCGCCTACCTGCTGCGGCTCGAGGCGATGCCCGACATCTCGTTCCCGGGCATGCAGATCGTGGTGCCCTACGCCGGCTCGACGCCGGAGGAAATGGAAGAGCTCGTGGTGCGCCCGGTCGAGGAAGCCCTCGCCACGCTCTCGGGCGTCCAGGAGATCCGCGCCACCGCGCAGTCCGACCAGGCGACGTTCACCGTGCTGTTCGACTGGGACCGCGACGCCGATGCCGCCGCCTTCGACGTGCGCACCAAGCTCGACTCGATCCGGCCGCAGCTGCCCGAGGGCGCGGACCGCCTGCTGATGTTCGCGTTCAGCTCGGGTGACCAGCCGGTCGCCGTGATCCGCATCGCCTCGGATCGCGACCTGACCGACCAGTTCGAGATGCTGGAGAAGTACCTGCAGCGCCCGATGGAGCGGATCGAGGGCGTCGCCCGCGTCGAACTGCAGGGCGTCGAGCCGCGCGAGGTCCGCATCCTGGTCGACCCGACCCGGCTCGCCGCCTACAGCGTCGACGTGCGCGTGCTGCGCGAGGCGCTCGGCAAGGCCAACTTCTCGGTCAGCGCCGGCGAGATCACCGAGAACGACTCGCGCTTCACCGTGCGGCCGATCGGCGAGTTCGGCTCGATCGACGACGTGCGCAACCTGCTGCTCGCGCCCAACGTGCGCCTGTCCGACATCGCCGAGGTCGAGATGGTGTCGCCGGAGCTCACCGTCGGCCGCCGCATGGACGGCAAGCCGGCCGTCGGCCTCGACGTCTTCAAGTCGACCCAGGCCAACGTCGTCGACGTCGCCGACCGCGTCATCGCGGCGATCGAGAAGGCGCGCGAACTGCCGCAGTTCCAGGGCCTGCAGATCCTCGTCGTCGACAACCAGGCCGACAGCATCCGCAGCTCGCTGAGCGAGCTGCGCAAGGCCGGCCTGATCGGCGCGGTGCTGAGTTTCTTCATGCTGCTGTTCTTCCTGCGGCACCTGCCGACGACGCTGATCGTGAGCCTGGCCGTGCCGGCGTCGCTGCTGGTGACGCTGGCGGCGATGTACTTCCTCGGCTTCACGCTCAACATCCTGACCATGATGGGCATGCTGCTCGCCATCGGCATGCTGGTGGACAACTCGGTCGTGATCACCGAGAGCATCTTCCGCCACCGCCAGCTGCACCCGGGCAAGCCGCTCGAGTCCACGCTCGCGGGCGTCAAGGAAGTGGGCGTGGCGACGCTGGCCGGCACGTGCTCGATGATCATCGTCTTCCTGCCGCTGGTGTTCGGCGAGCGCAACCAGATGTCGATCTTCCTGGTGCACGTCGCGGTGCCGATCATCGTCGCGATGCTGGCATCGCTGGTGCATCGCCCAGACGCTGCTGCCGATGCTCGCGGCGCGCATGCCGCCGCCGCCCGCGGTGCAGGCCGGCTCGTGGTTCGGCCGCCTGCAGGACCGCTACGAGCGCACGCTCGACTGGGCGCTGACGCACCGCAAGTGGATGGCGCTGGTCACGCTGCTGATCGTGCTTTCGCCGGTGCCGCTGTTCATGCTCAAGCTGACCAAGGTGGACCCGTTCCCGCAGGAGGCGTGCGCGCACGCTGATGCTGAACTACCACATCGAGGGCTCGCACCCGATGGAGCGGGTCGAGCAGGCGGTGCGGCGCATCGAGGCCTATATCGAGGCCAACCGGGAGCAACTTCGACGTCGACACCTACTACTCGTTCTGGCTGAACGATGCCGCGAGCACGCGCCTCTACCTGACGCCCAAGGAGAACGCCAAGGTGCCGCCGCAGGAGGTCATGGAGCGGGTCATGAAGGACCTGCCCGAGATCATCATCGGCAAGCCCAGCTTCACCTTCAACGACGACATGGGCGGCGCTTCCACGTTCAGCCTGCAGCTCGCGGGCGAGTCGACCGAGCGCCTGAGCGAGATCTCGCGCGAGGTGGCGCACCGGCTGTCGTCGGTGGAGGGACTCGAGGCCGTCCGCTCCGAGGCCGGCACCGGCGAGCAGGAGGTGCAGGTCGTGGTCAACCGCGACCGCGCCTCGCAGCTCGGGCTGACCACGCAGGACATCGCGCTGACGGTGGCGGGCGCGATGCGCGGCGACCGCCTGCCGGAGCTGCGCACCGCCGAGCGCGAAGTGACCATGCGCCTGGCCTTCCGCGAATCCGACCGCCAGTCGGTCGACGACCTGGCGCGCCTGCCGGTGATGCTGCCGGACGGTTCGCGCACCAACCTGGGCGCCGTGGCCGATTTCGTCATGATGCCGAGCGACCGCGAGATCCAGCGCGTCAACCGCCTGACGACCGTGGTCGTCAACGCCAACCTGGCCGAGGGCACGACGCTCGACGAGGTGCGCGACCGCGTCAAGCCCGTGATGGAGGCCTATCCGCTGCCGGCCGGCTACACCTGGAAGTTCGGCCGCGGCTTCGAGGAAAACGACAAGGCGATCCAGACCATGACGCAGAACATGCTGCTGGCCGTGGTGCTGATCTTCCTGGTCATGGCGTCGCTGTTCGAGTCGGCGCTGTACCCGCTGTCGATCATCACCTCGATCGTGTTCGCGATCGTGGGCTCGATCTGGTTCCTGACGCTGACCGGCACCACCATCACGATGATGGCGATGATCGGCTTCATGGTGCTGATGGGGGTCGTGGTCAACATCGGCATCGTGCTGATCGCGCACGTGATCGACCTGCGGCATGCCGGACTGCCGCGGCACCAGGCCATCCTGCAGGCGGGCCGTGACCGCCTGCGCCCGATCATGATGACCACGCTGACCACCCTGCTCGGCCTGGCGCCGCTCGCGATCGGCGACGCGCAGGTGGGCGGCGGCGGCGAAGGCCCGGCCTATTACCCGCTGGCGCGCGCCATCATCGGCGGCCTGGCGTTCAGCGCCGTGGTCTCGCTGATCATCGTGCCGCTGTTCTACGTCTGGTTCGACGACCTGAACCTGTGGCGGCAGCGCGTGTTCGGGCGGGAACAGGCGGAAGCGGCCGCCGCCGCGGCCTGAGCCGTCAGCGCACCAGGGCGCGCTGGATCTCCCAGTATTCGTCGAGCAGCACGTTGGCCGCCGCGCCGGCGCGCCAGCCCCCCGCCCTCGCCCGCCGCGATCGAATCCGGCACGGGCACGGTCTCGTCGGCGCCGCGATAGGTGGCCACGCGCTTCAGCCGGTCGGCCCGCAGCTTGATCTGCGCCAGGTCGTCGTCCATCTGCTCGACTTCGAGCACGGCGGCAGCGGCGCGGTGCATGAGGTTCTGGCACTCCTGCGGCGTGCCGTAACCGGCGTCGAACACGCGCTTCAGCGTGCTTTGCCGCGCGAGTTCGGCCAGCCCGCCCGCGGCCAGCTTTTCCTGCAGCAGCTCGGCGTAGGCGATGACCGCGATGTTGACGGCGCGGCGGCCTTCCACGCTCAGCCCCTCGAACAGCGGCGGCGGCTCGGCCAGGATCGCCTGCACCTGCCCCTCGAGCGTCGTCACCTGCTGCAGGGCATCGGCGATGCGCAGCTCGCGCGTGCCGATCGACTCGGCCAGGCTGCGCCGCCGGAAGTAATTCCAGAAGCCGTTGAGGGTGGCGAGCTTCTGCCGCGCCAGCTTCTGCTCGGCCTGCAGCTGCTCGGCCAGCACGCGGCCCTCGACCAGCTCGCGCTCCAGGCCGACCGTGCGGCTGCGCTTGTCGCGGTCGAACTCGGCCAGCTGCTGCTTGCGCTCCCGGTCCTTCTGCTGCCGCTGCAGTTCCGCGCCGAACTGCTCGACGCGGCGCGACGCCGTCCGCCACAGCCCCTTGAGCTGGTAGTACGCGAGGCACTTGTAGCCTTCGTCGGCGCGGCCGAGGTACTGCTCGAGCGCCGCCATCTGCTCCTCGACGCGCATCGTCGCGCCTTCCTGCAGCTTGAGCCGGTCCTGCAGCCGGTGCCGCTCGTCGTCGATCTCGTTCAGTTCTTTCTTGAGTTCGACGCGGTTGCGGAACAGCGCATAGAGCCGCTCGTCCTCGATCGTGGGTTCGCGACCGGCGAGCCGGTACGCCAGGCGGCGCAGTCCGTCAGGCAGTCGCATGGCCCGGGGACCGCGCGGCCAGCCGGAATTCGTGTCCGCGTTCGAGGCAGTAGTCGAGCCACTTGTTCAGCAGCATGTTGCGCAGCCAGCGCTCGCCGAGCTGCGCCGGGATGCCGGCCCGCACGTGCTCGAGGCTCGCATGCCGGATCCAGCGGCCGCAGGCGCTGACTTCCGCCAGGCGCGCGTCGTGATAGACACGGATGTCGAGGTCCGGGTCGGCGACCGAACCGTGCTCCGCGTCGGCAAAGTGATAGGTCAGCTTGACGTCCGACGTGTAAGGAGTGTGCTCGAGCGCGGCCAGGTGCAGGTCGCTGTCGCCGCGCGCCACCGACCGGGCGACGCCGTCCAGGCGGCGCACGTCACCGGCGAGCGCGCGCAGGCGCAGGTAGTTGCTCTCGTACAGCGCCATCAGGCTGACGAAGCTCACCGGCCGCGCGCGCCAGGACGTGAGACAGAGGTGATCGAGCAACATCGGCCGAATATAGCACAGGGTTTTGCGAGGTCCGTGAAGCGCTTCACGGCCGCAGCCGGCGCTCGATCCCCTTGCGGTCTATGATGCGGCTGGCGATCTCCTCGATCGAGCACTCGGTCGTGTCGATCGACGGGATGCCGTGGCGGTGAAACAGGTTCTCGGCGCTGCGCACCTCGAATTCGCACTGCGAAATCGAGGCGTAGCGGCTGCCGGGGCGGCGCTCGTTGCGGATCTGCTGCAGGCGCAGCGGCGAGATCGTGAGCCCGAACAGCTTGGGCGTGTGCTCGCGCACCGCCGCCGGCAGCTGCTTGCCCTCGAAGTCGTCCTCGGTGAAGGGATAGTTGGCCGCGAACACGCCGTACTGCATCGCCATGTAGATGCAGGTCGGCGTCTTGCCGGAGCGCGACACGCCGATCAGCACCACGTCCGCCCGCTGGTAATCGCCGGTGACCGCGCCGTCGTCCGCCGCCAGCGCGAAGTTGGTCGCGTCGATGCGGGTGCTGTAGATGACCTGGTCGGCGATGCCGTGGGCGCGCCCCGCCCGCTCGCTCGACTTCACGCGCAGCTCGCCCTCGAGCGGGCCGAGGAATGCGTCGAAGAAATCGAGGAACAGCCCGTTGCCCGCCTTGACGATGCGGCGCAGGTCCTCCTTCACCAGCGTGCTGAACACGATCGGCCGCAGCCCGTCTTCGATGCCCGTCGCATTGATCTTCCTGACGGCTTCCTCTGCCTTGTCAATGCTGGCTATAAATGGCAGAGTCACCTGCCTGAATTCCTGGCCCTCGAATTGCGTGAGCAGGCTGTGTCCCATCGTCTCGGCTGTCACGCCGGTCTGGTCAGAAACGAAAAATACCGTTCGGCGTTGATTCGGCACGGCGGTTCCCACGGCGCTGGCAATGCGCGCAGTGTTTCACTCCAATCGCTGATGTAGCAAGGGGGCCCATCGTGCGTCCTTACACGCTCCCGTTCTCCCAGCTCGGCCGCCACGACGTGGCCGACGTGGGCGGCAAGAACTCGTCGCTCGGCGAGATGATCTCCAACCTGGCGCAGCTCGGCGTCAGCGTGCCGGACGGCTTCGCCACCACCGCCGAAGCGTACCGCGACTTCCTCGCGCACGAGGGTCTCGCCGGGCGCATCAAGCAGGAACTCGACGCACTCGACGTCGACGACGTCGCGCGGCTGGCCGAGACCGGGGCCAGGATCCGCAACTGGATCATGTCGACGCCGTTCCCGCCGCGGCTGCAGCAGGAGATCATCGCGGGCTACGGGCGGATGTGCGGCGGGCGCGACGATGCCGCGGTGGCCGTGCGGTCTTCCGCCACGGCGGAGGACCTGCCGGAGGCATCCTTCGCCGGGCAGCAGGAGACGCTGCTCAACGTGCGCGGCGCCGACAACGTGGTGCAGGCCGTGCACGAGGTCTTCGCCTCGCTGTTCAACGACCGCGCCATTTCCTACCGCGTGCACCAGGGCTTCGATCATTCGCTGGTCGCGCTGTCGGCGGGCGTGCAGTACATGGTGCGCAGCGACCTCGGCGCGAGCGGCGTCATGTTCACGCTCGACACGGATTCCGGCTTCCGCGACGTGGTGTTCATCACCGCCTCCTGGGGGCTGGGCGAGACCGTCGTGCAGGGCGCGGTCAACCCGGACGAGTTCTACCTCTACAAGCCGGCGCTGCGCAGCGGCCACCAGCCGATCCTGCGCCGCACGCTCGGCGCCAAGGCCATCAAGATGGTCTACGCGCCGCCGGCGCAGGCGGACAAGCGCGTGCTCACGGTCGACGTGCCGGAGGCCGACCGCATGCGGTTCTGCCTGAGCGACGCCGACCTCGTCGAACTCGCCCGGCAGGCGCTGGTGATCGAGCAGCACTATGGCTGCCCGATGGACATCGAATGGGGCAAGGACGGCGACAGCGGCAAGCTCTACGTGCTGCAGGCGCGGCCGGAAACCGTGCAGAGCCGCGCGGGCCGGACGATCCAGCGCTACACGCTGCAGCAGAAGGGCCCGGTGCTGGCCAGCGGCCGCAGCATCGGCCAGCGCATCGGCGCCGGCCCGGCGCGCGTCATCAAGGACATCCGCGAGATGGCGCGCGTCGAGAGCGGCGACGTGCTCGTCGCCGACATGACCGACCCGGACTGGGAGCCGGTCATGAAGCGCGCCTCCGCCATCGTCACCAACCGTGGCGGGCGCACCTGCCACGCCGCCATCATCGCGCGCGAACTCGGCATCCCCGCCGTCGTCGGCTGCGGCGACGCGACGAAGAAGATCCGCGAGGGACAGCCGGTCACGGTCTCGTGCGCCGAGGGCGACACGGGTTACATCTACGACGGCCAGCTCGAGTTCAGCCAGTCGCAGATCGAGCTCGACTCGCTGCCGCCGCTGCCCGTCAAGATCATGATGAACGTCGGCAACCCCGACCGCGCCTTCGACTTCGCCGGCATCCCGAACCGCGGCGTCGGCCTCGCGCGGCTCGAGTTCATCATCAACCGCATGATCGGCGTGCACCCGAAGGCGCTGCTCGAATTCGACCGGCTCGACCCCGACCTGCGCGACACCATCCGCCGGCAGATGGCGGGCTACCCCGACCCGGTCGAGTTCTACGTCGAGAAGATCTGCGAGGGCATCGGCACCATCGCGGCCGCATTCGCGCCCGAGCCGGTGATCGTGCGCCTGTCGGACTTCAAGTCGAACGAGTACGCCAACCTGATCGGCGGGCGCAAGTACGAGCCGGTCGAGGAAAACCCCATGCTCGGGTTCCGCGGCGCTTCGCGCTACGTCGACGAGGGCTTCCGGCCCTGCTTCGAGCTCGAATGCCGCGCGCTGAAGCGCGTGCGCGAGCAGATGGGGCTCACCAACGTCTGGGTCATGGTGCCGTTCGTGCGCACGCTGCGCGAGGCCGAGCAGGTCGTCGAGCTGCTGGCGGCCAACGGGCTCAGGCGCGGCGAGCAAGGCCTCAAGATCATCATGATGTGCGAGATCCCGTCCAATGCCCTGCTGGCGGACCGCTTCCTCGAGCATTTCGACGGCATGTCGATCGGCTCGAACGACATGACGCAGCTGGCGCTCGGGCTGGACCGCGATTCGGCCATCATCGCGCGCCTGTTCGACGAGCGCGACGACGCGGTGAAGGCCCTGCTCGTCCATGGCGATCCAGGCCTGCCGCAAGGCCGGCAAGTACATCGGCATCTGCGGCCAGGGCCCGTCCGATCACCCCGACCTGGCGCGGTGGCTGCTCGAGCAGGGCATCGAGAGCATGTCGCTCAACCCGGATACGGTGGTCGAGACCTGGCTGTTCCTGGCGAACCAGGCGGTCGGCATCGAAGCCCGGCCAGGCGTCTACATAGGGACGGAAGGGAGAATCCCCGTCCAAACGCGGAAAGGCAGACACGCGTTTGGACGGGGACTCTCCCTTCCGTCTTGTTGGACCGCGCCTGAGCTCGCGCTCGTGCCGAGCGCCGAGCACGGCGCAACGCAACGTCAAGTCACGTCACGCCGCGTCACCACACGCATTTGCAGCGCGTCGCGCTCCACAGCCCCCACCCGGGTATCGCGGTTCAGTCGGGACCGGTGGGCGCTGCGTGCGCCGTGCGAGTTTTCGGCGCGCCGAAAACTCGCCCAGGCGCGCGCGCCGACAGCGTTCGGGGCGGGGGCGGTTCCGGGCGACATATCGGCTTTCGGAGCCCGGGGCCGCCCCCGCCCCGAACGCCTGTGGCCTCCCCGCCTGAAGATGATTCGCGGGCGAAAAGCCCCGCAGGCGCTACAGCGCCTGCCGGCCGGCGAGCGCGTGCGCGAGTGTGCCGCCGTCGACGTACTCGAGTTCGCCGCCCACGGGCACGCCGTGCGCGATGCGCGACGCGCGCAGCTTGAAGCGCGCGGCCACTTCCGCCAGGAAATGCGCGGTGGCCTCGCCTTCCACGGTCGGGTTCGTCGCCAGGATCACTTCCCTGACCTCGCCCTCGCCCAGCCGTCGTTCGAACTCGGCGATGCCGATCTCCGACGGACCGACGCCGTCGAGCGGCGAGAGGTGCCCCATCAGCACGAAGTAGCAGCCACGGAAGCTCGCGGTCTGCTCGATCGCCACCACGTCGGCCGGCGACTCGACCACGCAGAGCAGCGACGTGTCGCGCCCGGACGAGGCGCAGATCGGGCACAGCTCGCCGTCGGCGAACATGCGGCAGCGCTTGCAGTGGCCCAGCGCGTCCATCGCACCGGCCACGGCCGCGGCGATCTCGCGGCCGCCATCGCGGTCGCGCTCGAGCAGGTGGAACGCCATGCGCTGCGCCGACTTGGGCCCGATCCCGGGCAGGCAGCGCAAGGCCTCGATCAGGCGGCTGAGCGACGGTGGATAGAGCATGCGCGGCCGTTCAGAACGGCAGCTTGAAACCGGCGGGCAGGTTCATGCCGCCCATCACGCTCGACATCCGCTGCTGCGTCGCGCTTTCGAGCTTCTGCGCCGCGTCGTTGATGGCCGCGGCCACCAGGTCCTCGATCAGCTCGCGGTCATCGAGCGGCACCGACGGATCGATCTGCACGCGCTTCGCCTCGTGCCTGCCGTTGACGGTGACCTTGACCATGCCGCCGCCCGCCTCGCCGACGACTTCCATCGCCGCGATCTCGGCCTGCGCCTTCTGCATGTTCGCCTGCAGCGCCTGCGCCTGCTTCATCATGTTGCCGATGCCGCCTTTCATCATTTGTCACTCGCAGAAGGGGTTAGGGGTTAGGGGCTAGACCAGCGGCTTCACGGAGCCGGGCTTGACCGTGGCGCCGAAGACCTCGCGCATCGCGCGCACGGCCGGATCGCTGTCGATCGACTGCTCGGCCGCCCGCTGGCGATCGGCCGTGGCCAGCGCGTCGCGCCGCGCCGGCGTGAGGATTTCGTCCGGGACCTCGGCGGCGACGATCTCCAGCCGGATCGCCTCGCCGTAATGCTGCGAGAGCGCCTCGGCCACGCGCTGCTCGATCGGCCCGCGGCGGAAAGACTCCCCGCCGGGTCGAGCTGCAGCCGCACGACTCCGGCCTTGCGCTCGACGAACACGCAGTGCTGCGCGAGGTGACGGGCGCTGCCCTGCAGGCCGAGCGTGGCGACGAGCGCGGCCCAGTCGGACTCGCCCGCGGCGGCACGGCTCGCGGCCGGCGCGGCTGCAGGTGCCGGCACCGCCGGCGGCGCGGGCGCCGGCCGCGGTCGCGGCCGCGCGCGCCTGGCCGCCGCCGCTGGCGGCCAGGGGCGGCGCAGCCTGCGGGCGAAACGCCAGCATGCGCAGCAGGGCCATCTCGAAACCCGCGCGCGCATCGGGCGCGTAATCGAGGTCGCGCCGCGCGTTGATCGCGATCTGGTACAGCAGCTGCAGGTCTTCCGGCGCGAACTGCGCCGCGAGCTGTCGCAGCACGGCGTCCTCGTCCTCGTCCTCGCCCGGCGGCAGGTCGGGCAGCGCCTGCAGCAGCGCCATGCGCTGGATCGCGGCGGACAGTTCGCCGAGCGCCTGGTGGTAATCCGGCGCGCGCTCGTCGAGGTGCGCGACCTGCTGCATCAGCGCCGTGCCGTCCTTGCTGGCGAGCGCCCCGAGGATGCCCTGCACGTGCTTGCGGTCGAGCGTGCCGAGCAGCGCGCGCACCTCGGCCTCGAGCGCGCGCCCGCCGCCGAAGGCCAGCACCTGGTCGAGCAGCGACAGCGCATCGCGCATGCTGCCTTCGGCGCCGCGCGCGACGGCCCGCAGCGCCGCGGGCTCGAACTCGACGTTCTCCGCGGTCGACGATCTGCGCCAGGCGCTCGTAGATCAGCGGCAGCGACAGGCGCCGCAGGTGGAACTGCAGGCAGCGCGACAGCACCGTCACCGGCAGCTTCTGCGGATCGGTCGTCGCGAGCAGGAACTTGACGTGCGGCGGCGGCTCCTCGAGCGTCTTCAGCAGCGCATTGAACGAATGCGCCGACAGCATGTGGACTTCGTCGATCAGGTAGACCTTGTAGCGGCCGCGGGCGGGCGAGTACTGCACGTTGTCGAGCAGCTCGCGCGTGTCGTCGACCTTGGTGCGCGACGCCGCGTCGACCTCGAGCAGGTCGACGAAGCGGCCGGCATCGATGTCGGTGCAGGCGCTGCATTGCCCGCAGGGCGTGGAGGAGACGCCCTTTTCGCAGTTGAGCGACTTGGCGAAGATGCGCGCGATCGTCGTCTTGCCCACGCCGCGCGTGCCGGTGAACAGGAACGCGTGGTGGATGCGGCCGGAATCGAGCGCGTTGGTGAGCGCGCGGCGGACGTGGTCCTGGCCGACGAGCTGGTCGAACGTGCGCGGGCGCCACTTGCGGGCGAGGACGAGGTAGCTCATCGGGCGAGGCGCTCTGGGTAGGCGGCGGCCCGCGCCAGAATACCCCCGGCACCCGGCGTGGCCGCTACCGTTGCTCCCTTCCGGGCCTGGCGGGGTTTGCGGCTGGCCGTCGCGAGGGATCCGACGCGAGCCACCATTGGAGGGGAAAGACTATACCACGGCCGGTCCGGCCCTCACCCGCGGCCGCGATAGGGCGGCACGCCCTGGTCCGGCAGCCACAGCCCGGCGGGCGGCTTGCCGGTCTGCCAGAACACGTCGATCGGCATGCCGCCCCGCGGATACCAGTAGCCGCCGATGCGCAGCCAGCGCGGCCGCAGGAAATCGACCAGCCGGTCCGCGATCGCCAGCGTGCAGTCCTCGTGGAAGGCGCCGTGGTTGCGGAAGCTGCCGAGGTAGAGCTTCAGCGACTTGCTCTCGACCAGCCACTTGCGCCGGCGCATAGTCGATGACGAGGTGGGCGAAGTCGGGCTGCCCGGTGATCGGGCACAGCGAGGTGAACTCCGGCGCGGCGAAGCGCGCGAGATAGACCTTGCGCGGGTGCGGATTCGGCACCCGCTCGAGCACCGCTGTTGCCGGCGACTGCGGCTGGGCGGTCTGCGCGCCCAGCTGCTGCAGCCCGTCGTAGATCGTCGCCCCCGGCGGCTTCCGCGCGCGGCTCACTGCACTTTGCCCCTGGCGTAGATGCGTTCGATCTCGTCCATGATCGCGTTCATCTCACGCATGGCCGCATTGAAGGGGCCCGAGGTCGTCATGTCGACGCCGGCGTCGCGCAGCAGTTCGATCGGGTACTTCGACGAGCCCGCCGACATCAGCCGCAGGTAGGCCGCGCGATTGGCCTTGGCCTTGCCGGAGCGGACCGCTTCCTTGCCGATCATGCCGTCGGCCAGCTGCATGCCGCCGATCATGCTGGTCGCATACTGGTAGACGTAGAACGGCCGGTAGAAGTGCGGGATGAAGGCCCACTCCGCGGCATAGCGCTCGTCGACCTGCACGACACCCTGGTCGTGGCCGTAGTACTTGCGCAGCAGCCCGAGGTACAGCGCGTTGAGCGACTCGCCCGTGAGCGGCTCGCCGCGCTCGACCGCCTCGTGCATCTTCATCTCGAACTCGGCGAACAGCGTCTGCCGGAACAGCGTCGTGCGCATGCTGTCGAGGTAGCTCGAGAGCAGGAACAGCCGCGTGCGGTCGTCCCTGGCCTGGTCCAGCACGTGGTGGAACAGCAGGTTCTCGTTCAGGGTCGAGGCGACTTCGGCGACGAACAGCGAATAGCCGGCCGTGGCGTAAGGCTGGTTCGCATTCGACAGGTAAGAATGCATCGAGTGGCCGGACTCGTGCGCCAGCGTCGACACGTCCGACCACGCGCCGTTGTAGTTCATCAGCTGGTACGGGTGCACGCCGTACACGGTGTTGCTGTAGGCGCCGGGGCTCTTGCCGGTGTTCGGCATGAAGTCCACCCAGCGGTCGGCGTAACCCTTGCGCAGCGCGCCCACGTATTCCTCGCCGAGCGGCGCGAACGAGTCGAGCGTGAGGCTCATCGCCTGCTCCGGCGTCCACTGCAGGTCGACGCTCTGCACGATCGGCGCGTAGAGGTCCTCGTAGCCGAGCTGCGGCAGGCCCATGATCTTCTGCCGCAACCGCAGGTACCGGTGCAGCGTGGGCAGGTTCGCGTTCACGTCGGCGAGCAGCTGCGTGTAGACGGTGCGCGGGATGTTGTAGTCGAACAGCGACGCGTCGAGCGTGGTCGGGAACTTGCGCACGTCGCGGCTGGCGACGCTCGCCTCGACCGTGGCGTTCAGCGTCGTGGCGAAGGTGCGCGTGAACTCGCCGTAGCGGTCCCAGAAAGCCACGAACGCCGCATCGCGGTCCGCCTTGACCGGCGACCTGCGGTGCTTCTCGTAACCGGCCGCATCGAGGCGGACCTTCTCGCCGCTCGCCAGCGTGATTTCCGGGAACGGCAGGTCGGCGCTGCGGAACACCGACTGCACGGTGCCGCCGGTCTCGCCCAGCACGCTCATGCGGGCGTACACCTTCTCCTCGGCCGGGCTCAGCGTGTGCGGCGCGGCGCGCAGGATGTCGTCGAAGTACATGCCGTACTGGCGCAGCCGCGGTTCGGCGGCCAGGTACTCATCGATCTTCTCGCGGCCGAGCGCCAGCAGTTCGGGCCGCATGAACGAGACCGCCGACTGGAACTGGTTGTAGGCCTGCGACATCTCCTGCTGCATCTGCTGGTGGCGCGCGACCCGCGTGTCCTGGTCCGACAGCTGCGACGCGTACGAGTAGAGGCGGTCGGCGCGGCGGCTCGACTGCTCCCAGGCCGTCATGCCGTCGAGCAGGTCGGCGGCCGAAGTCCCGAGCTTGCCCTGGCGTGCCGCCAGCGCGGGCAGGCCGGCCAGGAATTCCTGCTTGGCAGCGACCCAGGCGGCTTCGTCCGCAAACAGGGACGTCAGGTCCCACTGGTACCTGGCAGGCACGTCGGCCCGCTCCAGGGCCTGCACGGGGCCGCCCAGGACGAGCGCCGAAATGGCCAGAACGTGCCTGAAATGAGCCCTGATACGCATTGGAACTCCCGAAACTGCTGCTCTGGTTGCGATAATGAGGCGGCAAGCTTGCCTAGACGCCGGGGGAGTCGCAACGTGGCGACATCCTGTTAGTATTGTTGCACTGCAGCGACCACGGACAGACACGGGGCACAGAGTGGCAAAGAAAAACGGCTCGCGCGTCTCGGACTTCATCCCGAAGCCGCCGAGGGCCCTGTACACGCTGCTCGAGGGCCGCGCGCTGCTCGAGATGGCGCTGCTGCCGGCGCTGTATCCGGTGCTGCGCGGCACCCCGCAGGGCGACGGCCACCCGGTGCTGCTGGTGCCGGGTTTCACGGCCGGCGACTCCACGCTGATCGGCCTGTCGGCGTTCCTGCGCACGCGCGGCTATCACGTCGAGACCTGGGGCCTCGGGCAGAACACGGGCTTCAAGCTCAAGTTCAGCCAGGCGCTGGAACAGAAGCTCCGCTACATGCATCACCGTCATCGCCGCAAGGTCAGCCTGGTCGGCTGGAGCCTGGGCGGCGTGTACGCGTTCTACGCGGCGCACTCGGCGCCGGAGTGCGTGCGCTCGGTCGTGTCGCTCGGCAGCCCGATGAAGTTCTCGGCGACGGAACTGCTCGACGTCCCGGTGGTGGTGAAGGGCCTCTATCGCTATCTCGCCCACCCGATGGGCCCGGTGGCGCACCTGGCCAACGTCCGCGCCAAGGTCCTGCGCGCGCCGCCGCCGGTGCCGTCGACCTGCGTGTTCTCGATGACCGACGGCATCGTCCCGCCGGAGGCTGCGCGCATCGACGACAGCGACGACGACCAGCACGAGAACATCTGGGTGCCGGGCAGCCACGTCGGGCTCGGCTTCAACGCGGCCGTGATGTGGATCCTGGCAGACCGGCTGGCGCAGGCCGAGGGCGAGTGGCGGCCGTTCGACCCGCACGGCTGGGCCGGCAAGGTGTATCGCAAGTGCGCGCAGCTGCTCGGGCCCGGCCCGGCGCTCGGCCAGCGCAGGGGCGTCGCCGTCCCGGGCTAGGCCGCCTTGCGCTTCGTCGCAGCCTTGCGCTTGTTCGTCGCCTTTTTCGCCGGCGCCCGCCTGGCGGCCGACTTTTTCTTCTTCGCCTTGCGCTGGTCCGCGACGGCCAGCAGGTCCTGGAAGCTGTCGCGGATGCACTGCGCGAAGAATTCCGGGTCGGGCAGCTGCTCGCGGCACGACGTCGGCGAGATGAAGATCATGCCGTCGTAGCTGGTCACGGCGAACACCAGCCCCATGCCGTCGGCGATCGGCATGATCGCCGAGAAGTACGTCATGCGCGCGCCGTCGAAATACAGCGGCACCGCCGGCCCCGGCACGTTCATGATCGTGCAGCCGGCCAGCGGTTCGCGCTTGCCGTCGAGCGACGATCCCGCCACCAGCCGCGCCGACAGCGCCAGCGTCGCCGCGGGCGCGTGCTTGTCGATGTCGGTCAGTTCCTTGGCGCCGATGGCCTGCTCCAGGTCCTTGTGCGTCGAGGTGTGCTTGTGGATCGCGCGCAGCCGCTTCACCGGGTTCTCGATCTCGGTGCCGAGCGAGACGCGGATCAGGCTCAGTTCCTGCCGCATGTCGCCGTCGGCGCCCTCGGTGCGGATCGACAGCGGCGCGAGCGACACCAGGCTCGCGGCCGGCAGTTCCTCGTGCGCCCGCAGGTAGCGGCGCAGGGCCCCGCCGCAGACCGCCAGCACGGCGTCGTTGATGGTCGAGCCCGGCACCAGCGAGCGGATGCGCTTGAAGTCGTCGATGAAGAAGCGCCGCGAGTCGAACACGCGGTGCGGCGACACCTCGGAGTTGAAGCGCGTCACCGGCATGCGGTCGGAACGCAGCAGTTCGCCGATCGACCCCAGCACCGCGGGCGTGATGCGGCCCACCGCGCGGGCCAGCGGCCCGGCGAACATCAGCGGCCGCACCACGTTGTTGATCATCGCGCGCGACAGCAGCGACACAGCACCCGGCGGCGACTCCGGGAACCACGGCTCCGGCGGCTCGGGCGCCGGCGGCAGCACGGTGGTGTCGTGCAGCAGGGTCATGATCTCGGAGCCGCCCCGCACGTCGATCGCGGCGTGGTGGATCTTGGCCAGGATCGCGAAGCTGTCCTTGGGCAGGTGCAGGAACGAGTCGAGCCCCTCGACCAGGTACAGCTCCCACAGCGGCTTGGACAGGTCGAGCGGCCGCGCGTGGATGCGCGACGCCTGGATGCAGAACTGCCGCCAGTCGCCCGGCTTCGGCAGCGCGATGTGGCGCACGTGGTACTCGAGGTCGAAGCTCTCGTCCTCGATCCAGTAGGGGAAGTCGAGTTCCAGCGGCACGCGCAGCAGTTTCTGCCGGAAGATCGGCGAGAGATGCAGGCGGGTCTCGATGTGCTTCAGCAGGCCCTTGAAGTGGACCGTGCCGTCGCGGGCAGTGGACGGGTCGTAGATCGAAATCAGCGTGATGTTCGAGTTGGCATGACCCGACTCGCCGTACACGAACCTGGCATCTTCTCCGCGCAGTTGCCTCATGGGCCCCTCATGCTGCCGTTTTCCCCGAGTCTATCACCGGCGCGAGCGTACTTTCAGGAAGCCCGGCCCGCTGCGCAGCGCGTCCCGGATCCGCCGCATGCCGGCCAGCCAGCGGTCGTAATCCGCAGCCTTGCGCTGCAGGTAGGTCAGCACTTCCGGGTGGGTCAGGACCAGGAAATGCCCGCGCTCGAGGCCGTCGGCGATGGCGGTGGCGGCCTGCTCCACCGTCAGCACGCCGGGGATGACACCCGCCGGATGCGTCTCGTCGAGGCCGGTGATCGCAGTGGCGACGTACTGCGGGCACACCACCGACACCTGGATGCCGCGGTCGCCGTAGGTGATGGCCAGGGATTCGGCCAGGCCCACGGCGGCATGCTTGGTCGTGCTGTAGGCGGCATCGCCCACCTGGCTCAGCAGGCCGGCGGCCGAGGCGACGTTGACCAGGCAGCCCTCGCCGCGCGCCAGCATGCCGGGCAGCACGGCGCGCGCGGCATGCACGTGCGCCATCACGTGCACCTGCCACATGCGGTCCCACAGCACCGTGGGCTCCGCCAGCGCGTCGTCGAGGTCGAGTTCCGCGACGCCGAACCCCGCGTTCGACAGCAGCAGGTCGATGCGGCCGTACTGCGCCTCGGCCTGCGCCACCGCG
This sequence comes from uncultured Gammaproteobacteria bacterium, assembly GCA_963744735.1. Taxonomy (GTDB): domain Bacteria; phylum Pseudomonadota; class Gammaproteobacteria; order Steroidobacterales; family Steroidobacteraceae; genus RPQJ01. Next base: position 40,657 of record CAVUVH010000003.1, on the reverse strand, counting down.
GCCGCGATGTCGGCGGCATCGGCGACGTCGCACTTGAGGCCCAGTCCGCCCACTTCCGCTGCCGTCGTCCGCGCCAGCTCGCCGTCGAGATCCGTGACGACGATGCCCGCGGCGCCGCGGCGCTGCAGTTCCCGGCACACGGCCCGGCCGATGCCGCGGCCGGCGCCGGTGACGAACGCAACCTTGCCCCGCAGGTCCATCGCGCGCCCTCAGACCTTCATGAACCGCGCCAGCTCGAGCTTGGCGATGTGATTGCGGTGGACTTCGTCGGGACCGTCGGCGATGCGCAGCGTGCGCGCCATCGCATAGGCCCAGCCGAGGCCGAAATCGTCGGTGACGCCGGCGCCGCCGAAGAGCTGGATCGCCTGGTCGATGACCTGGCAGGCGACGTTGGGCGCGACGACCTTGATCATCGCGATTTCCTTCTGCGCAGCCTTGTTGCCCGCGACGTCCATCTTCCACGCCGCGTGCAGCGTCAGGAAGCGCGCCTGGTCGAGCTTCATGCGCGCCTCGGCGATGCGCTCGCGCCAGACGCCCTGCTCGGCCAGCGTGCGATGAAACGCCTTGCGCCGCAGCGCGCGGCGGCACATCGACTCGAGTGCGCGCTCGGCGAGCCCGAGCAGGCGCATGCAGTGGTGGATGCGCCCCGGGCCGAGCCGGCCCTGCGCGATCTCGAAGCCGCGGCCCTCGCCCAGCAGCAGGTTGGACACCGGCACGCGCACGTTGTCGAAGTCGAGCTCGGGGTGGCCATGGGGTTCGTCGAGATAGCCGAACACCGGCACCGGCCGCACGACGCGCACCCCCGGCGTGTCCATCGGCACCAGCACCATCGACTGCTGCTGGTGCACGCGCTCGTTCGCGGGATCGGTCTTGCCCATGAAGATCAGCACCTTGCAGCGCGGATCCGAGGCGCCCGAGGTCCACCACTTGCGGCCGTTGATGACGTAGTGGTCGCCGTCGCGGACGATGCTCGCGGCGATGTTGGTTGCATCCGAGGACGCCACCGCGGGCTCGGTCATCGCGAAGCCCGAACGGATCTCGCCGGCGAGCAGCGGCTTGAGCCAGCGCTCCTGCTGCTCCGGCGTGCCGTAGCGCACCAGCACCTCCATGTTGCCGGTGTCGGGGGCCGAACAGTTGAGGGCTTCGGGCGCGATGTGCGAACGGCCGGTGATTTCCGCCAGCGGCGCGTACTCGAGGTTGCTCAGGCCGGCGCCGTGCTCGGATTGCGGCAGCCACAGGTTCCACAGGCCCGCGGCACGCGCCTGCGCCTTGAGTTCCTCCATGACCTGCGTCGGCACCCAGCCGTTGCCCTGCGCCTTGTTGCGCTCGACCTCGGCGAAGAAGCGCGGCTCGTTCGGGTAGACGTGCTGGTCCATGAAGGCCAGCAGGCGGGCCTGCAGTTCCTGCACGCGCGGCGAATGGGCAAAGTCCATGGTCGTGATTCCAGTCAGTGGGGCTTGCGCCGCGGCGCAAGCAGGGAGGCCGGCAGCACCTTGAGCAGCAGGGCGATGACCGTCCAGGGGATGACCGGCACCCAGCGCATGCCGACGCGCCGTTCGATCATGCGCGCCATGATGGCGGCGCCGCGCTCGACGTCGATCAGGAACGGCCGCGCGCCGTAACCGCGGTTGATGTCGGTGTCGATGTAGCCGGGCGCGAGCTCGGTGACGTCGATGCCGCTGCCGCGGGTTTCCGCGCGCAGCGACTGCAGGTAGCGGTGCAGGCCCGCCTTGCTGGCGCTGTAGGCGCCGAAGCCGGGCAGGCCCTTGGACCCCGCCACCGAGGTGATGCCGACGGCATGGCCCGAGCCCTGCGCGCGAAACAGCGGCAAGGCAGCCTCGAGCGTGGCGATCGCGCCGAGCAGGTTGACCTGCAGCGTCTCCTGTATCAGCGGCAGCTTGCCCTTGCCGACCGGCGTGACATGGCCGACGCCGGCGTTGGCGACGACGACGTCGAGCCGGCCGAGTTCCGCCGCGGCGCGCTGCACGGCGGGTTCGATGCTCTGCGTGTCCGCCACGTCGAGCGCCAGCACCACGACGCGCGGCGCACCGGCCGCGCGCAGGGCCGGGACCATCGCCTCGAGCCGGTCGACCCGGCGCGCCGCGAGCGCCAGGGCGTAGCCGCGTCGCGCAAACTCCATGGCCAGGCCGGCGCCGATCCCGGCCGAGGCCCCGGTGATCAGGAGGCTGCGGACCGTCCCGCCCTGCTTGTTCTCGCTCACGCGTTGCCCCGTGCCGCGCCACCGCGGGCGCAATGCTCAATGATACGCCGCCGTCGCTGCCACAAACCGGTCTGTGCAGCCTGACCGACGTCTGCTAGCGTCGACCTCATGGCAAGAAAAACCGGCCTGCTCGACCTCATGGCCCTGGTCCCGGCGGCGGATCTCGCGCGTGCCGCCAAGTCGCTTGGACTCGATCCGGAAGCGCTGGCGAAGCGGGTGCTGGCCCTCGACTCCTCCGGCCTCAGCACGCGACTGGTCGACAGCGCCGCGCGGGCGCTGAAGCCCGGTGAAGCCGGGCGCCTGGTGATCGACCACGCGACGCGGATCTTCTCCCAGGCGCGCGACCTGACGCGCGACCTCGAGGAACTCGCCGGCCTGCAGGCGCCCGAACTGCATTTCGGCACCGACATGTTCGCGGCGGAACTGCCGCTGGGCGCGGCGCTGGGACGCATGGCCTCGGCCAACTCGCGGCTGCGGGTGCACGCGGAGACCAGCGATTTCGAACACCTCGCGCGCGAAGTGCTGGCGGGCAAGATCGAGTTCGCCGTGGCCGACACGGCCGGCGCCGAGCGCCACCCGACCCGGCTCGCGATCGAACCGGTGGCCGAGCACCGCATGTTCTTCTTCGTGCGGCAGGGCCATCCGCTGGCCGCCAGCAAGGAGCATTCGCTCGAGACCATCCTGGTGTTCCCGCTGGTGGCGCCGCGGCTGCCGCAGCGCATGGCCGTGCACCTGGGCAAGGTGGCGGCACACGCGCGGATCGACCGCGACACCGGCGACCTGACGCCGAGCCTGATGGTCGACAGCTTCGCCGTCGCGCGCAACGTCGTGGCCGCGGGCGACGCGGTCGGACTCGCGCCGCTGGTGGCGCTCGAGCAGGACCTGCGCGCCCGGCAGATCACGCTGCTGCCCTACTCCGCGCCGTGGCTGCAACTGAGTTACGGCCTGTATTACCTGCGCAAGAAATCGCTGTCGCGCGTCGCGCAGCTGTTCATGACGCAGCTGCGGCAGGTCGAGGTCGGCCTGCAGGCGCGCGAGCAGCGCGCGCTGGCGCGGCTCGAGGGCAGGCCGCGCCCGCGGCGGCCGGCGGCGAAGCGCAAGCCAGCTGGCCGCGCAGGCGCGACGGCCGCTGCCCCGGCGCCGCGCACCCGTCGCAAGCGCGCGGCCAGCCCGTGACCGCGGGGACCGCGCCCGGCCCGCACTAATTACGTATTCCGCGTGACGCGCCGCAGTCGCACATTGCCGGTGCAGTAACGTCCCCCGGGAGCCGTCATGTCCAAGTCCAGAGCCCTGCTGATCGCCGCCACGGCCATGCTGGCCTGCGCCGCCTTTTCCGCCCACGCCGCCGATACGGTGTTCACGGCCACCCTGGACGGCGCGCAGAACCTGCCCGAGCCGGTCAAGACGCCGGCCTCAGGCCTGGTAGAGATGCGTCTCAGCGCCGACGGCAAGTCGCTGCAGTACAAGGTGACGGTCGAGAAGATCACGAACGTCAATGCGGCCGACCTGCACCTCGGGTCAGCGACGCAGAACGGGCCGCTGGTGGCCAAGCTGTGGCCAAAGGCGGGTGGCGCGGCCAAGAAGGGCGAGTTCAGCGGCACCCTGGCCGAAGGCACGCTCGACAGCGGCGACCTGATCGGTCCGCTCGGCGGCAGCCCGCTTGCCGACCTGGTCGAGCAGCTGCGCGAAGGCAGCGTCTACGTCAACCTGCACACCAGCGACGGCATGAACCCGCCCGAATCAGGGCCGGGCGACCATCGCCAGGGCGAGATCCGCGGCCAGCTGAAGTAAACCGCGCGCCGGCCGGTTCGCGGCGATAGGCATTGCCTATCAAAATCGGCGGAACAATCAATTGGCCCTAAGGGGCCGATCGGCGGAAGATGCCGGGCATCCAAGGTCCATCCCCTGCCCACGGGCATCATCGGAGAGCACGCAATGTCGCTGATCAACACCACCGTCCCGGCGTTCAAGACGCAGGCCTTCCACAATGGCAAGTTCGTCGAAGTCAGCAATGAGTCGATGAAGGGCAAATGGTCGGTCGTGATCTTCATGCCGGCCGCCTTCACCTTCAACTGCCCGACGGAAGTCGAGGACGCGGCCGACAACTATGCCGAGTTCCAGAAGCTCGGCGCCGAGGTCTACATCGTCACGACCGACACGCATTTCTCGCACAAGGTCTGGCACGAGACCTCGCCCGCCGTCGGCAAGGCGAAGTTCCCGCTGGTCGGCGACCCGACGCACACCCTGACGCGCGCGTTCGGCGTGCACATCGACGAGGCCGGCCTCGCCCTGCGCGGCACCTTCGTGATCGACCCGACGGGCACGATCAAGACGCTCGAGATCCACGACAACGCGATCGCGCGTGACGTCAAGGAAACGCTGCGCAAGCTGAAGGCTGCCCAGTACGTCGCCGCGCACCCGGGCGAAGTCTGCCCGGCCAAGTGGAACGACGGCGCCAAGACGATCAAGCCCTCGCTCGACCTCGTCGGCAAGATCTGATCCCGTCTCCCTCCCCTCTCCCGCCCCCGCCGGAGAGGGCCGGGTGGGGGTTGGAGATGACACGATGCTCGACAGCGATCTCAAGCAACAGCTCCAGGGTTACCTCGGCCGCATCACGCAGCCGATCGAGCTCGTGGCCGCGCTCGACGACTCCGCCGCCGCCGGCGAAATGCAGGCGCTGCTCGCCGACATCGCGCCGCTGTCGAGCCTGGTCACCTACCGCGAACTGCGCGGCAGCGACATCCCGGCGGGCAAGCGCACGCCGTCGTTCCAGGTCACCCGGCCCGGCGCCGACCTAGGCATCGAGTTCGCCGCGATCCCGATGGGACACGAATTCACCTCGCTGGTCCTGGCGCTGCTGCAGGCCGGCGGCTACCCGCCCAAGGTCGACGACGCCGTGATCGAGCAGATCAAGGCGCTGAAGGGCGACTTCAATTTCGAGATCTTCATTTCGCTGTCGTGCCACAACTGCCCCGAGGTCGTGCAGTCGCTCAACCTCATGGCGGTGCTGAACCCGAACGTGCGCACCACCATGATCGACGGCGCGCTGTTCCAGCAGGAAGTCGAAAGCCGCCAGGTCATGGCCGTGCCGTTCGTGTTCCTGAACGGCATGGAATTCAACCAGGGCCGCATCAGCCTCGAGGAGATCCTGGCCAAGGTCGACACCCGCGCCGGCGAGCGCGCGGCCGAACAGATCAATGCCAAGGACCCGTTCGACGTGCTGGTCGTCGGCGGCGGCCCGGCGGGTTCGTCGGCCGCGATCTACGCGGCGCGCAAGGGCATCCGCACCGGCGTCGTCGCCGACCGCTTCGGCGGCCAGGTGATGGACACGCTCGGCATCGAGAACTTCATCTCGGTCAAGGCGACCGAGGGCCCGAAGCTCGCCGCCGCGCTCGAGGAGCACGTCAAGCACTACGACGTCGACATCATGAACCTGCAGCGCGCAGCCAGGCCCTGGAGCCCGCCGGCGACGACGGGCTGTTCACGGTCAGGCTCGAGAGCGGCGCCGCGCTCAGGAGCCGCACGGTGATCATCTCCACCGGCGCCCGCTGGCGGCAGATGAACGTGCCGGGCGAGAAGGAATATTCGGGCAAGGGCGTGGCCTACTGCCCGCACTGCGACGGCCCGCTGTTCAAGGGCAAGCGCGTGGCGGTGATCGGCGGCGGCAACTCCGGCGTCGAGGCCGCGATCGACCTCGCCGGCATCGTGGCGCACGTCACGCTGATCGAGTTCGACGGCAAGCTGCGCGCGGACGAGGTGCTGCAGCGCAAGCTGCGCAGCCTGCCGAACGTGCGCGTGATCGTCTCGGCGCAGACCACCGAGGTGCATGGCGCGGACGGCAAGGTCAACGCGCTCAGCTACAAGGACCGCAGCTCGGGCGAGATCCATCGCGTCGAGCTCGAAGGCGTCTTCGTGCAGATCGGCCTGCTGCCCAACACCGACTGGCTCAAGGGCACGGTCGCGCTGTCGCCGCGGGGCGAGATCGAAGTCGACGCCAGGGGACAGACGTCGCTGCCCGGCGTGTTCGCGGCCGGCGACGCCACGACCGTGCCGTACAAGCAGATCATCATCGCGATGGGCGAAGGCTCGAAGGCGGCGCTCGGCGCGTTCGACCACCTGATCCGCGTGCCGGTGGCGGCCGCGGGCGAGGCCGCGGCGGCGTAGAGGCCCGCGCGCGAGCCGCGTCAGTCGCGCGAGCGAGGAATCAAAAGTCGAGCAGGTGCGACGCCACGGCGAGCACGTGCGCCGCGCCGGTCACCAGCAGCAGCTTCACCGCGCCCTGGTGCAGTTCGCGCAGGCCCAGGGCCGCATCCGAGCCCTGGGCCAGTGACCAGCCAGCGCCCGTCAACGCGGTGGCAAGCAGCGCCAGCAGCAGCAGTCCCTTGATCGCACCGTAGAGCCCCGGCCCGTCGGCCGCCGGCACCTGGCCGCGCAGGATTCCGCCGAGATCGCGCACGATCGCGCCGCCCGCGCCGGCCGCCCAGGGGTAGAACGCACGCCAGCGCCCGCCCTGCCCGACCGTCACCACGTAGACGCCGCCCGCCAGCAGCGCGAGCCACCCGGCCGCGACGTGCGCGTAGTCGAAGAACCCCGCGCCCGCCGGCAAGCGGCGGAACATCGACACCCATGGGCTCGTCAGCACCAGCCACAGCGCCAGCAGCGCCAGCCCCCAGTGCAGGTGCGCGTTGAGAGCCTCGCGCTGCGCCGGCGTCATGCCGTCAATGCCGCGACCTTGCCGGCGAAGGCCCGCACCTCGTCCCAGGGCGTGAACTCGACGTCGGTGTGCAGGTCGGTGGGCCCGCCGGTCAGCCGCATGATGAAGCGGATGATGTGGCGGTCGCATGACCCCGTAGCGCTGGTAGTCGAGCACGCCGCCGAACACCGCGAGCAGCCGCGGCCGCCAGGTCGTCAGGCCGAGGAACTTCTGCATGTACGGGTTCGTCTCGGGCGTGTTCTTGTGCGGCTTGCGCGCCACGAGGCTGACCGAGAAGAACGCGCTGGGCTTCGCGTCGAGCAGCGCCCGGTGTTGCTCGATGAAGGCGTACACGGCCGGATTGTGCTTGCCGTGGCGGATGCTGGCGCCGATCACGATCGCGTCGAAGTCGGCCGCGTCCTGCGGACCGTCGAGCAGCGGGCGGACCTCGGCGACGTGACCCGCCGCGCCAGTTCGTCGCGCATGACGCCGCAGATCTTGAGCGTGTGGCCGTAGACACCGTGATACAGGAACAGGATTCTGGCCACGCGACTGTCACCGATGGAAAACCGAGACCAGGAATTCTAGCGGCCCGTCCGCGATATTTTTCGTGGAAAATACCCGGATGCGCACGTATCCCCGCCTCCGGCCGCTGCTGGCCGCCGTCCTCGCCGGCGTCGCCTGCACGGCGCGTCGCAGGCACAGACCCAGGCGCCGGCCACCCCGGAAGCCGCGGCCTGGTACCGCTCCGGCGCCGCGGCCGTGGCCGAACGCGCGCAGCAGGCGCCGAACACCGGCAGGGCCCGCAACGTGATCCTGTTCATCGGCGACGGCATGGGCGTGTCCACCGTGACTGCCGCCCGCATCCTGGAAGGCCAGCGCCGCGGCGGTGCCGGCGAGGAACACGAGCTGGCCTTCGAGCAGCTGCCGTACCTGGCGCTGGCGAAGACGTATTCGGTCACGCAGCAGACGTCGGACTCCGCCCCGACCGCCACGGCGCTGTTCACCGGCATCAAGACCCGCGACCGTTCGCTGTCGGTGGACGAGACCGTCACGCGCGAGGTGGCGGACGCGGCCGTGATCGCGCAGCACTCGGTGCCGACGCTGCTCGAGCAGGCCGCCGCGCGCGGACTCGCGACCGGCTTCGTCACCACCACCCGCGTCACGCACGCCACGCCGGCGGCGCTGTACGCGCACACGCCGAACCGCGACTGGGAGTGGGACGCGAAGCTGCCCGCCGGCGCGACCGTGCCGGACATCGCCACGCAACTGGTCGCCGCGCAGCGCAAGTACGGCATCGACGTGGTACTGGGCGGCGGCCGCGCGGCGTTCATGCCCGAATCGGCGCGCGACCCCGAGTATCCCGACCGCCGCGGCGAGCGCAAGGACGGCCGCGCGCTGATCGATGCCTGGCTGGCCGCGCAACCGGGCTCGCAATACGTCTGGAACGCAAAGCAGTTCCAGGCCGTGGACCCGCGCAAGACCCGTCACCTGCTCGGCCTGTTCGAGCCGCATCACATGCAGTACGAGGACGACCGCAGCGGCGAGCCCTCGCTGGCCGAGATGACGGCGAAAGCCATCGAGATCCTGGGTCGCGACCCGCAGGGCTTCCTGCTGATGGTCGAGGCGGGCCGCATCGACCACGCGCACCACGCCGGCAATGCCTTCCGCGCGCTCGGCGACACGATCGCGCTGTCCGATGCCGTGCGCACGGCGCTGGCCAAGACCGAGCGCCCGCGACACGCTGGTGGTCGTGACGGCCGACCACAGCCACACCTTCACGCTGGCGGGCTACCCGCAGCGCGGCAACCCGATCCTCGGCCTGGTGGTCGAGCCGGGCGCGACCGGGCCGAAGCTCGCGCTGGACGGCAAGCCGTACACGACGCTGGGCTACGCCAACGGTTCGGGTCATGCCGAGAAGCCGGCCGACAGCGACATCGAGAGCCGGCGCACGCCCAATGCGGGACGCCACCTGCACCCGGACGACGACGTGGACTCGCCCGGCTTCTACCAGGAAGCGCTGGTGCCGCTGGGCTCGGCGACCCATGGCGGCGAGGACGTCGCGATCTACGCCGGCGGCCCGCAGGCGCACCTGTTCCGCGGCACGATGGAGCAGCACGTGGTCTACCACGTCGTCCGCCGGGCTTTCGGCTGGTAGTAGCCCGCGCCACAGGCTCACCTGGCGAGCCTCGCGCCTGCGAACCTGTGGCCTCGACGGACTACAGATCCCGTCGCAGGAGCGGATCGCATGAAAGAACCCACCTTGCTCGTCACCCCGCGCCGTTCGGCGCTGCTGGCCGGCCACGACAACACCCTCGACGTGCTGGTCCGCGTGCAGGCACCGGACGCGCCGCCGGACCTGCCGCCGCGCAATCCGCTCAACCTCGCCGTGGTCATCGACCGCTCGGGCTCCATGTCCGGCCAGCCGCTGCTCGAGGCCAAGCGCTGCGCCGAATTCGTGCTCGACGGCCTGCAGCCGGCCGACCGCCTCGCGCTCGTCGTCTACGACGACGGCGTCGACACGCTGGTGCCGGCCCTCCCCGTCGCCGATGCGCGGGAGGTGCTGCGGCGCGCGATCCGGCAGATCGACAGCGGCGGCTCGACCAACCTGCACGGCGGCTGGCACCAGGGCGTGCAGACGCTGCTGCCGCACGCCTCCCGCGGCACGGTTTCGCGGGTCATCCTGCTGTCGGACGGCTGCGCCAATTCGGGCCTGGTCGAACCGCACGGCGATCTGGGCCCAGTGCCGGGAATTTGCCGACGCGGGTGTCGGCACCTCGACCTATGGCCTCGGCGCGGGCTTCAACGAAGACCTGATGATCGGCATGGCGCGGAGCGGCGCCGGTTCGTCGTACTACGGCGAGTCCGCCGCCGACCTGATGGACCCGTTCCGCGAGGAATTCGACCTGCTGAATGCGCTGTGCGCGCGCCGCCTGCGGCTCGAAGCTCGAGCCGGCGCCGGGCGTGCAGCTCAAGCTGCTGAACGAGTACGAATGCCGCCGGCGACCACGCCTGGTGGCTGCCCGACCTGGCCTACGGCGGCGAGGCCTGGGCGCTCGCACGCTGCAAGGTGCGCCGGTCGCGGCATCGACGGCAGCGCCGCGCTGGCGCAAGATCTCGTTGCGCTACACGGGCATGGACGGCGAGCCGCGCGCGATCCAGCCGCTGGACTTCGCGCTGCCGGCGTTGCCGGCCGCGGCGTTCGGCACGATTGCCGAGGACGAGCTGGTGCTGCGTCGCGCGGGCGAGCTCGAGGCGGCGGAGTTCCAGCAGCAGGCCCGGCTCGCGGCCGCCAACGGCGACTGGGAGCGGGTGATGCCGTCTGTTGCGCAAGGCGCAGCAGCTGGGCACCGACAACCCGTGGGTCGCGGCCGTGGTGGCCGAGTTGCAGCAGCTGGCGGCCGGCAAGGACGAGGTGCTGTTCGCCAAGGCCTCGGCCTACAGCGCGCGACGCATGCACACACGGCTGGCAGCGGTGCAGGAAGGCCGTCGGCGGTCGACCACGCCGAGAGCCGCCTACCTGCGGCGCAAGTCCAAGCAGGGGAAGGCCGACGGGCCGTCCCCTCGATGATCGGCGGCGGTGCCAGGGACGGTGCCGTCGTCGTCCGCAAAGCAAAACGGCCCCTTGCGGGGCCGTTCTGTGGTCAGCCGGTAAGGCCGATCAGTACGCGGCGCGGCGCGGACGATCCGTCTTCGGCTGCGCTTCGTTGACCTTCAGGGCGCGGCCGCCCATCTGGAAACCGTTCAGCGCCTGGATCGCGCGGGCGGCCTCGGAATTCGAGGTCATCTCCACGAAACCGAAACCACGCGGCTGGCCGGTGTCACGGTCATTGATCAGGGCGACCGAGTCGACCGTGCCGTGGGCTGCGAACAGCTCGCGGACGGCGGCTTCATCGGCGGAGAACGGAAGGTTACCAACGTAAATCTTGCTCATTTGTAAATACTCACTGAAAAACTCAAACAGACAAGGCATGAGGCAGCGCGACTGGAAGGCTTCCGCCCGGGGGCGGACGATCGCAGACGCGTGGCAACGGTGCCACGTGGATCGGAAACACTTCGGCTTAAGCGCTGGGCCCTGGACTGCGCGAGAATTCGCGAGGGCTGCCCGGAACAGAAAGTAGAAGGGAGACTACCCGGCGCGCACTATACCCCATCCGCCCGGCGGGTGTCGGTTTATTTGCTGACGCGCGTCACAGGCTTGCTGTATGGTGCTCGCGCCGTGTCCGCGGCAACCCCAGGTGAATGAATGGCTAAGGAAGAACTCATCGACATGCAGGGCACCGTGAACCAGGTGCTGCCCGACACGCGCTTTCTCGTGACGCTGGAAAACGGCCACGAGATCACCGCGTACCTCTCCGGCAAGATGCGCAAGCACCGCATCCGCATCCTCGCCGGCGACAAGGTGACGCTCGAAATGTCGCCCTACGACCTGACCAAGGGTCGCATCAATTTCCGCGAGAAGGACGTCCGCGCCCCCTCGACCGGCGCGCGCCCGAATTTCGCCCGCCGCCGCTGAGCCCGCCCGGCGACGCCCGGCAACGCCCCGGTTGCCCGTGCCCGGCCTGCGCGGTAACGTTCAGGCCATGCCCAACAAGACCTCCCGCCTCGCTGCCGCCCTGCTGCTGGCCTGCCTGTCCCCGCTCGCCGCGGCTGACATCGTCACCGGCACCGTCGTCCCCGCCTCGGCCCGGGCGATCGTGCTCGATGCCGCGGGCAAGACCGTGGCCGAACTGAAGCCCGGCACCTACCAGCTGCAGCTGCCTCCCGGCCGTTACAAGGCGGTCTGCCAGGCGCCGACCCAGAAGGAGCAGGCGTTCCTCAGCCTGTCGGAGCCGGTCACCGTCAACATCGACTGCAGTTGAGCATCGTCCCGGCACGATGACCGAAGCGGACAAACCCCGCCGCGACTGGCGCGAAAACGCGAAGTTCGCCGCCAACATCGTCAACTCGCTGGCGATCCCGCTGCTGACGGTCGCCGCCACCATCGTCGGCCTGTACGCGACCAACACGCTCAAGGAGCGTGAGATCGCGATCGCGACCGAGAACAACTCGCAGTCGCTGCGCAACCAGCGCGAGGAATCCGAGACCAACCTGCGCTCGGCGATGTTCCGCGAGCTGGTCGGCCCGCTGCTGCAGAGCGAGGCCGAGCAGGTGGCCGCCGGCGCCGACGGCGACCTGCCGCGCGCGCAGCGGCTGGCGCTGCTGGCCGAGCTGCTGGCACTCAACTTCCACGAGCACTTCGAACTCGGGCCGCTGCTGCGCTACGTCGACGCCCTGCCGGGGCAGACCGACGAGGCGCGCGCGCGGCTGCGCAGCACCTCGCGCCGCGTGATCTCGCGCCAGCTCGCGCCGCTGCTGTCGTCCGTCGTCGACGAGGCCAGCGGCCGCAACCCGGTGTTCCTCGAGATCTCGCTCACCTCCGACGGCACCGAGCCGGCCGGACAGCTGCTGTCCTGCGCCCTGCCGGAAGGCGGCAAGGCCACGGGCACCTCGCTGGCGCTGACCTGCTCGAGCACGGCCCAGGGGGCGCCGCTGCGCATCGTCTCGCCCGACGGCCGCGACAGCCTGCAGGTCAACATCCGCGCGGTGAGCTGGGCGGCGCAGACGGTCGGCATCTATGCCCTGCTGCTCGGCGCCAACGGCGAGTCGCAGGGCCACACGCCGCCGATCGAGTTCACGCTGTCGCCGTATTCGTTCCCGTTCTCGGACAACACGCTGCTGCCGAGCGGCAATCGCTTCGGCCTCTACCTGACGCGCATCGACGACATCCCGGGCGTGGCCCGCATCATGCGGCTGTCGTTCGTCTGGTTCCCGACGCAGTTCGTGCCGCCGCGCGAGCGGCCGTTCGACATCGACCTGCACGAATAGCATGGACGGCACCCAGTCACCCGACCGCGCGCTGCGCGACGACATCCGCCTGCTCGGCCGGCTGCTCGGCGACACGGTGCGCGAGCAGGAAGGCGGGCCCGCGTTCGAGCTGGTCGAGCGCGTGCGGCAGAGCTCGATCGCCTTCCGCCGCGACGACGACGTGGCGGCGCGGCAATACCTCGAAGGCCTGCTCGACGGGCTGAGCCGCGAACAGACCATGATCGTGGTGCGGGCCTTCAGCTACTTCTCGCACCTGGCCAACCTGGCCGAGGACCTGCACAACAGCCGGCGGCGGCGCCGGGCCGACATCGACGGCGAGCCCCCGGCCGACGGCAGCCTGGCGAAGGCGCTCGACCGGCTGGCCGCGGTCGGCATCGATCCCGCGGCCCTGGCCGAGATCCTGCGTGACAGCGTGGTCGTGCCGGTGCTCACCGCGCACCCGACCGAAGTGCAGCGCAAGAGCGTGCGCGACCTGGAGATGCAGCTCGAGCGCCTGCTGCAGGCCCGCGAACGCACGCAGCTCACGCCGCAGGAACTCGCCGCCAATGACGAGTCGATCCGCCGCGCCGTGCTGGCGCTGTGGCAGACACGCATGCTGCGGCTGGAAAAGCTGGACGTGCTCGACGAGGTGGCCAACGGCCTGTCGTTCTTCGAGCAGACCTTCCTGCCCGAGGTGCCGGCGCTGTACGGCGACCTCGAGGACGAGCTGCAGCGGCGGCACCCGGGGCAGGCCGCGCCCGAGGTGCCCTCCTTCCTGCGCATCGGCTCGTGGATCGGCGGCGACCGCGACGGCAACCCGTTCGTCACCGCCGACGTGCTCGAGCGCACGCTGCGGATGCAGTCGGCGCGCGCGTTCGAGTACTACCTCGAGCAGCTGCACCTGCTGGGCGCCGAGCTGTCGATGACGACGCTGGTCACGGACGTCTCGCCCGAGCTGACGGCGCTGGCCGAGCGCTCGCCCGACACCAGCCCGCACCGGCGCGACGAGCCCTACCGGCGCGCGCTCACCGGCCTGTACGCGCGCCTCGCCACGACCGCGCGCGTGCTCGACCAGCACGAGGCCCTGCGGCACGCGGTCGGCGACGCGCCGCCGTACGCCGATGCGTCGTCGTTCGCCGCCGAGCTCGACATCATCCACCGCTCGCTGGTGGCCAACGACGCCGCGCTGCTGGCGCGCGGCCGCCTGCGCCGGCTGCGGCGCGCCGTCAGCGTCTTCGGCTTCCACCTGGCCGCGGTCGACCTGCGGCAGAACTCGGACGTGCACGAGCGCGTCGTGGCCGAGCTGGTCAGCTTCGGGCTCGCCGGCGTCGACTACCTGCGCTGGACGAAGCCCGCGCGCATCCGCCTGCTGACGCAGGAGCTCACCACGCCGCGACTGCTCGCCTCGCGCTTCGTCGAGTACTCCGAGGAGACCCGCAACGAGCTCGGCATCCTGGCGACCGCGGCGCGCATGCACACGCTGTACGGCGCGGAGTGCATCCCCAACTACGTGATCTCGAAGTGCGACGGCGTCTCGGACGTGCTCGAGGTGGTGCTGCTGCTGCGCGAGGTCGGCCTGTACCGGGCCGGCAACGCGCGCCTGTACTGCAACGTGGTGCCGCTGTTCGAGACCATCGGCGACCTGCGCAATGCCGGGCGCACGATGGACGCGCTGCTGTCGATCCCGGTCTATGCGCGCATGCTCGCCTCGCGCGGCGCGGCGCAGGAAGTGATGCTGGGCTATTCCGACAGCAACAAGGACGGCGGTTACCTCACCTCGCGCTGGGAGCTGTTCAAGGCCCAGGTCGAGCTGGTCACGGCGTTCGACCGCCACGGCGTGCGGCTGCGCCTGTTCCACGGCCGCGGCGGCTCGGTCGGCCGCGGCGGCGGGCCGACCTACGAGGCGATCCTGGCGCAGCCCGGCGGCACGGTGCAGGGCCAGATCCGCGTCACCGAACAGGGCGAGGTGATCGGCGCGAAGTACTCCAATGCCGAGGTCGGCCGCCGCAACCTCGAAGTGCTCGCGGCGGCGACGCTCGAGGCCACGCTGCTCGGCGGCGCGGGCAACGCCCCGCAGGTGAGCTACCTCGAGGCGATGGAGCAGCTGTCGGCCAGCGCGTTCCAGGCCTACCGGCGCCTGGTCTACGAAACGCCGGGGTTCGAGGACTACTTCTGGGAATCGACCGTCATCAGCGAGATCGCCGAGCTCAACATCGGCAGCCGCCCGGCCTCGCGCAAGCAGTCGCGCTCGATCGAGACGCTGCGCGCGATCCCGTGGGTGTTCTCGTGGGCGCAGTGCCGGCTGATGCTGCCGGGCTGGTACGGCTTCGGCTCGGCCGTCGCGGCCTGGCTCGAGGAGCACGGCGACGAAGGCCTCGCCCTGCTGCAGGAGATGCACCGCGAGTGGCCGTTCTTCGCCTCGGTGCTGTCGAACATGGAAATGGTGCTGGCCAAGGCCGACGTGGCGATCGCCTCGCGCTACGCGGACCTGGTCGGCGACCCGGCATTGCGCACCGAGATCTTCGGCCGCATCCGCGCCGAACTCGAAGCGACCGTCAGGGCGCTGCAGGACATCATGGGCACCACGACATTGCTGGCCGGCAATCCGCAGCTGTCGCGCTCGATCAAGTATCGCTTCCCGTACCTCGACCCGCTGAACCACATCCAGGTGGAACTGCTGCGCCGCTTCCGCGCGGGCGACAAGGACGAACGCAGCCGCCGCGGCATCCACCTGACCATCAACGGCATCGCGGCGGGACTGCGCAACAGCGGCTGATCCGCAGCCGTGCAAAGAGCCAGGAGGCCATAACAACATGCCGGGCCCCGACAAGCCTGAACCGTCCGACGGGACTCCCGACCTGCTCGACCCGCGGCGGCTGACGCTGCCGGACGCGCGAGCCGGGCACGCCCGCGAGCAGGACGACGACGATACCGCCGCGCTGCCGCAGATCACCAAGCTGCCCGAAGGCATCAGCGTGGTCGAGCAGCACATCGGCCAGGCCAGCGGCCAGTGGATCTTCTACGTCCGCTGCGAGTGCGGCCGGCGCTGGTTCGACACCCGCGAGATCACCACCGCGCAGTGCCCGCGCTGCGGGCTGTGGGTGCAGGTCAAGTCGGACCCGCGCGACACCGGCTGAGCGCCGGCGGACGACGTTCAGTCGTCGTCGCGGATCGTGATCACCACCCTGGACTCGCCGCCGATCTTCACGCGTGCGTGACGACAGCTGCAGCGTGAAGAACTCCTCGAGTTCCGGCGTTGCGTCGTCGACCAGCGGCACGAAGATCGTGCGTTCCATCTGGCCGCTGCGAAAACGCGCGGTGCCGGACTTCGACGCCACGTAGTCCTCGCCGGCGAGCGCGCCGCCGTCCGCGAGCCGCCACGTCACCGACAACGGCGGCGACGGGTCGCCGATCCGCCGCAGCATGACGACCGCCGCGGGCGCGCTCTCGGCGATCGTGACCGCCGCGTTCTCGACCTCGACGCGCACCGGCTTGCGCTTGACGGGCGCCGGCGCCGGCACGGCCGGTGCGGCCACGATCGCGGAGGGCGTCGTCGCATCGACCAGTTGCGCCTCGAGCACGCTGGGCTTCGGCAGGATTCGCCCCGCGTCGTCGTTCGTCACTGGCACCGACTCCGGCCCGGCAGGGCCCGCGATTGCGTCCCCGGCGCGGCACCGTCGGGCGTCGTCCGCGACTGCCACGTCACCAGGCCGAGCAGCAGCGCCATCAGCGCGACCGCGCCCAGCGCGGCCCGTGCCCACGGGAACGCGCGCGGCGCCGCCGTCATCGCGGCGCCTGTGGCCGCGTCGGGCGACTCGTCCTGCAGTTGCGGCGGAACCAGCGCGTCGAGCCAGGCGGCGACCGTGGCCGGACGTCCGTCGCGCGTCCAGGCCAGGCCGCGGGCCAGCGCGGCATTCTGCACCGGCGACAGTCCCTCGACCGGCGCCACCTCGAGCGCGCGTGCGCGCGCCTCGTTTGCCGGCACCCAGCCGAACGGGTGGCGGCCGGCGAGCATTTCGTAGGTCACGCAGGCGAGGCTGAACAGGTCGTCGCGCGGATCGGCCGGCAGGCCCTGCAGCACCTCGGGGCTGGCATAGGTCCGGGTGGTCGCGGCCGATACCGTCTCGAGGTCGAGCGTGCCCCGTGGCGGCGCCGGGTGGATGTCGGCGGCGGCGCCGAAATCCAGCACCCGCACGCCCTCGCCCGGCTCCTCGAGGAAGACGTTGCCGGGCTTGAAGTCGCCGTGGACGATGCCGCGACGGTGCGCGTGCGACAGCACCCCGGCGCAGACGCTGGCGATGCGCAGGGACTCCGCTGCCAGCAGCGGCTGCGACATGCCGCGCATCAGGCGCGTGCGCAGCGACACGCCCTCGAGCAGCTCCATGATGATGAACCAGGTGCCGCGGTCGCAGTCGAGGTCGAACATGCGGACCACGCCGGGGACGTGCAGCGCCTGCGTCTGCCGGACCTCGCGCCGCAGCCGGGCGACTGCGGCCGGGCTGGTGCGGTCGTCGCGCAGGACCTTGATCGCGACCTCGGCCTCGTCGCCGCCCGCCACGTCGCGGCGCAGGTCGCGCGCGCGGAACACGATCGACTGGCCGCCGCGCGCGACCGCTTCGCCGAGCAGGTAACGGTCGCGCAACACCAGGCCGGGGCGCAGTTCGAGCGCGCGCTGGTCGTCGCCGGCGGCCGCGCCGCGCGCCGCCTCCGGCACCAGCGTCGCCGACCTGAGCGGCGCGTCGGCATCGGCCAGTTCCTCGGTCGAGTCGCCCTCGTCGTCGTCCATCGAGCGCGCCCACGCGTCGATGCCGCGCGTCAGGTGCTCGAGGTGCCGCGGGCTGAGATCGAGCCGCGGCCTTGTCGAGCTGCTCGCGCAGGCGGACTAGCGAGGCCCTGTCCCAGATCGAGAACTCGCGCAGGTCCGCCAGCACGTCGTCCGGCGTGCGCGTTCCGCTGCGCAGTTCCGCCAGGACGTAGTCGACGACACCGCGCGTGGGTCCTTCCGAGGTGGGCATGGCTCCAGGCGGGATCCTGGGTCGTTGATGCAGGGATTATGCCGGTGCCGGCGCGTGAAACGATACCCGCGGCGTTGCCCGTGCTACGCTTTTGCGCATGAACAAGCTGACGCGACCTCGGCCGTCCGCTCGCCACGATGAAGCTGATCTCCCGCCTCTTCGGCAAGAAGCCGCCGTCCCCGCCGCCCGCGCCAGCGCCGGCTCCCGCGCCGGCCGCGCCGGCACCGCCCGTGGTGCAGCCCGAGGAGCACGAGCGACTGCTGCATGGCGTCGAGTCGGGCGCGCTGGAGCCCGCGGAACTGTCGCGCCTGGCCGTCGAAGGCCCGACGACGCGCGTGCGGCAGGCGGCCGCCGCGGCCATCGACGACCCCGCGCAACTGCACGAGCTGCTGCCGCGGCTGCGCGGCAAGGACAAGGCGGTCTACAAGCTGATCAAGCAGAAGTGCGATGCGCTGCTGGCGGCAGAGCGCGAGGCCGAAGCCGCCGCGCAGGAATCCGCCGCGCTGTGCGAATCGCTCGAGCGGCACGCCGCGCGGGCGCACGACTCGCTCTACGAGGCGACGCTGGCGTCGCTCGCGGCGCGCTGGAGCGCGCTGGCCGCGCCGGTGGACGCCGACGTGCTGCGGCGCGGACAGCAGGCCCTCGAGCGTTGCCACGAAGTCGTGGCTGCGCACCAGCGCGAGCTGGCGCAGCAGGCCGCCGCAGCAGGCCGCCGAGCGCGAGGCGCAGGCGGCACGCGCGCGTGAGCTCGAAGCCGAGCGGCAGGCCAATCGCAGGGCCGCCGCCGAGCAGGCCGCGGCCGATGCGCACGCGCAGGCCGAGGCGGCCGAGGCACGCGCCGCCGCGGACCACGCCCGCGCCGAGCAGCGCGCCGCCGAGGCGCAGGCCCAGGGCGAGATCGGCAGCCTGATCCGCCTGAGCAGCGCCGCGCTGCACCGTGGCGACACGCGCAAGGCCGCCCGCTTCCGCGCCGGGATCGAGGAGGCGCTGCCGCACGTGCCGGCGCTGCCGCCGTACCTTGCGCGCGCGCTGCAGCAGCTCGACGAGCGGCTCAACGAGCTGAAGCAGTGGAAGGACTACGTCGCAGCGCCCAAGCGCCTCGAGCTGATCGAGGAAATGGAAGCGCTGGTCGGCGTCGACGAAGAACCGGCCGCGCTGGCGGAACACATCCGCGCACTGCAGCAGGAGTGGCGCACGATCAACAAGGGCATCGTCTCGGGCGACACCTCCGCCGAGGCGGAACGCTTCCAGCAGGCGTACCAGGCGGCGTTCAAGCCGTGCCAGGCCTACTTTGCCGCCGAGGCCGCCGTCCGCCGCGACAACCTGGAGGCCCGCAAGCAGGTGCTCGCGCGGCTGCAGGCGTTCGAGGCCGGCCTCGACGCGGAGCAGCCCGACCACCCGCTGATCGCGCAGGTGCTGCGCGAGGCGCCGCAGGAATGGCGCAGCCACTCGCCGGTGGACCGCGACGCCGGCCGCGCCGCCGAGGCCGACTTCCACCGCGCACTGGACCGCCTGCGCGCGATCCTCAACGGCTGGTACGAACGCAATGCCGCCGACAAGCGCGCGCTGATCGTGCAGGCGCGCCACCTGTCGACCAGCGACGACTCCGCCGCCGCCATCGACAGCGTCAAGCGCCTGCAGCTGCAGTGGAAGGACACCGGGCCGGTGCAGCACCAGCAGTCGCAGGCGCTGTGGGAAGAGTTCCGCGCCGCGTGCGATGCCGTCTACGAGCGCCGGCAGCAGGCCTACGCGCAGCACGCGGCGACGCTCGAGGCAGCGAAGGCGCAGGCCGTCGCCCTGTGCGAAAAGGTCGAGCAGGAATGCAACGTGCCGGTCGCCGAGCGGACCGCCGCGCACACGCAGGCGCGCGACTGGCAGGCCGCGTTCGAGGAAATCGGCGACCTGCCGCGGGCCGAGGCACGCACGTTGCGCGAGCGGTTCCAGCGGGCCGTCGCCCGGTACGAGGCCGGCGTGGCCGAGCAGGACCAGCGCGACGCCGCGTCCGCCGAGACGCAACCTGCTCGAGGCCGCGCGGCTGCGTGCGGGCGTACGAACACGCCGTGATGCAGGACGCACCCGCGGACGAGCGCGCGACGCTGCGCGCCGCGGTCGAGAGCCACATGGCCGGCGTGCACCGCTGGCCCAAGGGCGGCCTGCAGGCACTGAAGCAGGCGCTCACGCGCGCCGACTCCGCCACCGCGGACGCCGGCGCAGGCCAGCGAACGCGCGCTGCGCCTGCTGTGCATCCGCGCCGAGATCCTGAGCTCGACGCCGACGCCCGCCGTCGACGAGTCGCTGCGACGCGACTACGAGATGCGACTGCTGACCGAAGGCCTCGGCCAGGCCCGCCAGGCCGACGAGCGCGACTGGGACACGATGCGGCTGGAGTGGATCGGCATCGGCGCCGTGGCACCCGCGGTGCACGACGAACTGGAGCAGCGCTTCCTGCGCTGCCTGGCGCGGCGGCCCGCGCAACGCGCCCCCGGCGCCGAGTACCAGAACCACAGCGGCCGCGACCGCGAGCCCCGGCGCGAGCGCGAAGCGCGACGACCGCAACGCAGGCGCGACGGCCGCTAGATCGTCAGCGGCCGTGGCGCGGCCGCGCGCCTTGCCAGCCCGGTTTACCTCACCGGGTGATGCTCTTCGACAGCACGCTGGTCCCGGCATCGAACACATAGCCGGTCTTGCTGGCGCCAGTGACGGTCAGCGTGTAGGTGCCGCGCCCACCGGACACTTTCGCGACCGCGTGACCCGTGGAACCGGTAATCGCCGTCGCGACCTTGGTGGTGCCACCCGGCAGCGTCCACCGCAGTGCGACGCTGGCACTGGGCACCGCTGCACCGTTGCCGTCGCGCACCGTCACGTCACCGGTGACCGTCACCTTCGAGCCGGACGCCTTCGCGCTCAGCACGATGCTGGCGACGTGCAGCGACTTGACGGGCGCGGGCGCGGTCACGGTGGCGATCGCCGACCACGGGCTCGCGCCGCCGATCCCGGTCGCACGCACGCGATAGTCGTACGTGATGCCGGCACCCACCGTCGTGTCGGTGTGGTTGGTGGCGGTTCCCGGCGGGGTCAATGCGAGGCTCGTCCACGCATTGGCGGAGGCCAGGCTGCGCTGCAGTTCATAGCCGCGCGTCAGCGGGCTCGTGTTCTCCCATGTCAGGTTGATCGAGTTGTACGGCTCAGTTGCCGTGGACGGATGCGCGACACCGGCAAGATTTGCGGGCGCAGTCGGCGCCTGCTGTATGCCGATGGGCGTCAGCAGCACGCCACCCGATTCACCCGTGATCGAATTGCGGCCCAGGGTGGCCAGCACCCGCTGGTCATTGACCTTGACGCCGCTGCCCGTGACCGCCCAGCCCGCCTGGATCGTCGCGGACGACAGCAGGTCGTTCACGGCATACGTCCCCAGCCCGTCGAGATACAGGCCGGCGCCCAGCTCGCCGTAGCCCACGTCGCCCAGCGAGTTGATGCCCGAGGCCACCGTGTACTTGCTCGAGCCGGCGATGAACCGCCAGCCCGCCGCACCCTCGTAGCGGAACACGGACACGATGTTGAGCGAGGTCGAACGCAGCGACGCCGTGCCTGCGATCATGCCGCCATTGTTGATCGCCACTCCACCGATGGCGTTGTAGTTGGTCGGGCCGTCGCCGATCCATTCGACGACGCCGGTCGTGAGATCGAGCCGCTCGGCGCCGCCGATGACCAGGCCGTTGTCGTTGAGCGCGCTGGGGGCCACGACCCAGCCGTACCGCGCGTAGAGGTCGACGAATCCGCCGGTATCGCTGTAGAGCCAGCCCGTGCCCGTGGGCACGTAGCCCAGCGCATTGCGCGCGCCGACGATCTGCCCGAGGTTGTTGATGTTGGTGGCATAGGAAGCCGCGTCGCCCGGCAGGCGCGGCAGCACCTCGACCACGTAGCCGCCGCCGGGATTCGTCCAGCGCACGGCCGAGGCGACCCACTGCGTGCTGTACGACACCCCGACGATCACGCCGCTGTCGTTCACGTCGGTGGGAAACGTGCTCATCGCGCCGGCGGGCACCGGCAGCAGTGTCCACGGCGCGCCGCCCACGCTGACCAGCGGCTGGTAGTAGCTGCCGACGGTGCGCGAGCCGACCACCAGGTTGCTGTTGTTCACCGCCACCGGCGAGCCGGCGCCCAGGTACTGCAGCTGGTAGCTGGGTGGGGCATCGACTGCGCCCGCACACGGCACCGACCACGGGGCCATGACCAGCGATGCAACCGCAAGCAGTCGAACGAGAGTGAGAGCGCGCATGACGATTCCTTCCTGGCAGCCGCCGGACGCCGGAGCGTGGCTCCGGCACAGGACTGATTCTCGGGAAATGGCCGGCCGCTGTCGGTGACTAAGTCACTGAGGCCGTGCAGCCTGCGCTGCCCGCCGTTCAGGGACTCGCCAGCGTCTCGAGCGACCCGGCGTCGAGCACCTCGATCCGGCCGCGCGTGGCCCGGACCACGCCGGCGCCGGCCAGGCCCTCGAGGATCCGGCTGATCACCTCGCGCGAGGTGCCGAGTTCAGCGGCGATCTCCTGGTGCGTGATGTGCAGCGGGTTCTGCATGCGGCTGCGATCGAGCAACAGCGATGCGATGCGCGCGTCCATGCGGCTGAACACGACGTCGTCGACGAGATTCAGCACCTTCAGCAGGCGCTGGGAGATCAGCTCGAAGACGAACTGCCGCCAGAGCGGGTGCCGGTGCACCCAGTCACGCAGCACGCCGGCCGCGATCGTCACCGCTTCGACGGGCTCTTCCACGGTGGCCGCCGCAGGGAGCGGCTGCTGGGTGAGGATGGCGTTGACGCTCAGGATGCAGGTCTCGCCCTCGCCAATGCGATACAGCGTGATCTCGCGACCGTTGCGACCCGTCTTGAAGACACGCACCGTACCGGCAACGACGAGCGCCAGCGCCTGCGCACCGTCACCTTCCGAAAACAATCGCTTGCCGGCGGGCAGACGCGAGTAGGTGACCGCCTGCTGGAACTCCTTGATAGCAGCGGCATCGATGCGACGAAGGAAGTCGAACTGACCGGCGACCGTGTCGAATTGTTCAGCCGTAATCACGGTAGGACAATGCCGTGGCGGCAGGCCCGCCGGGGTCAGGAAAAGTACCTGCACGGCGCACCTGGGCACCGCCCCGCGTGATTGTCGCGCCGACCTGAACAGCAGCGAGTCGATGGCGACGCCGTAGTCCATGCGCTCGCCGCGCCAGCCGGTGGTGGCGGTGCTCGCGTCGATGTGGATGCCGCGCCCGGCGTGCTCGGCCGGCAGCTGCCGCCAGTCCCCGAGTGGCTGCGTGTGCCCGGGCGCCAGGCCGTAGCGCAACTGCCCGCGGGCATCGTAGAAACGCCAGGCGCCGTCGTCGCAGCGCTCCATCCTGAGGCCGCCCTCGTGCACCGTGCGATGGTGGAAGCGGCACAGCGTGGCCAGGTTGGACAACTTGGTCTCGCCGCCGTCCGCCCAGTGCTGCACGTGGTGGCCGTCCACATAGCGCTTGTGATTGCAGCCGGGGAAAACGCAGCCCTTGTCGCGCGCGGCCAGCGCACGCCGCATCGCCGGCGGGATACTGCGGGTCTTGCGGCCGACGTCGAGCGGCTCGCCTTGTCCGTCTTCGGTGATCTCGACCTTGCTGCAGTCGCACGACAGGCGACGCGCCGTCTCGACCGGGATCGCCGGGCCGTCGTCGATCTCGCACCTGCCGGATTCGCCCTTGCGCAGCGTGGCGTCGTCGATGTGCACCACCACCTGGTGGCGATCGCCGCCCTTCATCGCGGCCGCACCGTGCTGCAGCAGGCTCTCGGCCATCACGACGATTGCATCGGCACGGCGCATGGCGGGAGTGGACGACGTTTCAGCTGAAACGTGCAGCGAATCTTTACAATCGTCCGGCAGTGCAATCTCGGGCAACGCGGCCTCGATCGCCTTCAGGAACAGCGCGCCGCTCTCGGCGGTGAGCTGCAGCTTGACCACCAGCGAGCCGTCGCTGTCGTGGAAATACGTGAGCCGCCGTTGCGAGTACTGCCGCGCCTCGCGCGAGAGTTCTTCGACCTCCTGCACGCGGCGGAACTGCCGCACGAGCGTCTCGACGTGATGCGTGGTGCCGTTGAGCGCGACATTGAGCAGCACGTCCTCGGTGGCGGGCGTCGCCACGCGCGTCAGCGCCCGCGCCTTCGAGTAGCTCAACTGCCCGGTCGACATCGCCACCGAAATCTTCGGGCAGCGACTCGATCGCCCTGGCCACCCGGACCTTCTCGCGCGCCGCCCCGAGATCGAGCCCGCATTTCCAGCTGAGCCAGTGCGCACACGACTGCGTGGCGCCGTCCGACCAGCCGTTGCGGCGGTCGAACTCGGCGATGAGCACCAGCCAGCGGTGATTGGCCGCGTTGAGGTGGCCGGCCAGCTCGGTGATCTGCGCCTCGAGTTCGCGGATCGACAGGCCGCTGTCCGTGACGGCCTGGCTGGCATCCTGGGGGGCGTCTTGGGGGGCATCCTGGGGGGCGTTTTCCATGGCCGCACCGATACTGTGTTTATATACAGTATCGTAGCAAATCCGCAGTCCGTTTCAAGCGCAAAATCGCTGAAAACATCGAGAAATATAGACTAGTCTGCCGCCTCGGACCCGGCGGACGAATTGATCCTCGAGGCGGCCGTGAACGGCCAGGCGAAAGCGATCGTCTACACTCCGCCGCAACAGGGAGGGCCGCGTGACCGACGCGACCGACGGGGAAGCACAAAACCTTTGGGACCGGCTGCGCCGCCGCAAGGTGGTGCAATGGGGCATTGCCTACGCCGCCGGCGCCTGGGGACTGCTGCAGGGTTTCCAGTTCCTCGCCCAGGCCTTCGACTGGCCTGCCGCGCCGCTGCGTCTCGCGACGGTGGCGCTGGCGCTCGGCCTGCCCATCGCGCTGACGCTGGCCTGGTATCACGGCGACCGTGGCCACCAGCGCGCCACGCGCACCGAGTTCGCCATCCTGACGCTGCTGTTCCTGCTGGGCGGTGGCCTGTTCTGGCGCTACCAGCACACCACGGCCGCGGCGCCCTCCGCCGCCGTCGACGGCCGCACCGGCCGCGTCGATCCCGACCGATGCGGGCCCGTCGATCGCGGTGCTGCCGTTCGACAACCGCAGCGCGAAGGCGGACGACGCGTTCTTCGTCGACGGCATCCACGACGACATCCTGACGCAGCTGTCCAAGGTGAGCGCGCTCAAGGTCATCTCGCGCACCTCGGTCGAGCAGTTCCGCGACACAAGCTCCCGGTCAAGGACATCGCCGCGCAGCTCGGCGTGAAGCAGCATCCTCGAAGGCGGCGTGCAGCGTGGCGGCGACCGCGTGCGCGTCACCGTGCAGCTGATCGACGCGGCGACCGACGCCCACCTCTGGGCCGAGACCTACGACCGCGAGCTCACGGCGGAGAACATCTTCGCCATCCAGAGCGAGGTGGCGGCCGCGATCGCTGGCGCGCTGCGCGCCGAACTCACCGCGGGCGAGCAGGCGCGCGTGGATGCCGTGCCCACCCAGAGCATCGAGGCCTGGGAGGCCTACCAGCTCGGCAAGCAACGCATGGCCCGGCGCAGCAGCGAGGGCCTGGCCGAGGCCGAGCAGTTCTTCCGCAAGGCGATCGAACTCGATCCGCAGTTCGCGCTGGCGCACGTGGGACTGGCTGACGTCGCTGCGCTTGCAGATCATCTACAGCGGTGCGCCTGCCGCAGCGACCCTCACGCAGGCCGAGAAGTCGGTGGCCGAGGCACTCAGATTGCAGCCAGACCTGTCCGAGGCGTGGGCGTCCGCCGGCGCCATCGCACATGAGCGGCAGTCATACGATGACGCTGAAGCGAAGTTCCGGCGCGCCATCGAGATCAATCCCAACAACGCGACCGCCCGGCACTGGTACAGCATCCTGCTGCGCGATTCCGGCCGGCTGGACGAGGCGCGGCAGCAGATCGAGCAGGCCATCGCACTCGACCCCCTGTCCACGGTGATGCGGCATTTCCTGGGCAGCGTGCTGGAGGCGCAAGGCCGGTTCCGGGACGCAGCGGACGCCTACCGCAAGGCCACGACGATCGACCCACTGCAGCCGGGTTCGTACCTGCATGCTGGCCACCCTGACCGCGTTACGCGCTCGGCCGACCGGCGGACGCGGTGACCGCTGGTACGGAAGGCGCTGGAACTCGATCCGGGCATTCCGGCCGGCGTGAGTCTGCTCGCAATGCTGCATGGCGAGCTCGGCAACCGACCCGAAGCCCTGCGCCTGACGGCGGACGTCGTCCGTCGCTGGCCCGATTTCATGTGGGCCCAGTCGATGGCCGCAGCTGTCCACGCGAGCGCCGGCGACTGGAAGTCGGCCGTCCAGTCGGCGCACAAGGCGCTCGCCATCGACCCGCAGGACCAGACCGCCCTGTTCGTGCTCGCCGCGGCTGACCAGGTCAACGGCGATCCCCGCGCGGCGCGCGCTCGTTACGCCAAGGCGCATCCGGACCTGCTCGGCACCGACGCCGCCCCGGATCGACGCCGGCAACTTCCTCGATGCCGTCGGCCTGGCATCGGTGCTGCTGCAGACCGGCGAGGACGCCCGCGCCCATCAGTTGCTGGATGGCAGCGAACGGGCCATGCGCCAGATGCCCCGCCTGGGCCTGTCAGGCTACGGCATCGCCGATGCGCAAGTTCACGCGCTGCGTGGCGACAAGGCGAAAGCGCTGGCGGCATTGCGCGAGGCCGCGACGCCGGCTGGCGCGGGCCGTTCTGGCGCTACTACCGCGACATCGACCCGGCGCTCGCCTCGATCCGCAACGAGCCCGGATTCAAGGCGGCGTTTGCCGACATCGAGCGCGACATGGATCGACAGCGGGCCGAACTCGGAGCGCAGCGATGACCGACACAGCCCAAACCCGGCACACGCTGGCGACTGTTTCGCGACGTCGTGGTGTTCCAGGTCAAGCTGGGCCTGGAGGCGTTGCTCGACCTGACGCTGATCCCGGTGTCGCTGGCGGCGGCCGGGCTGGACCTGGTGCTCGGCAACTGGCAGCGGCCGCGGTGGTTTCATGCCGTGCTGCGGTTCGGCGAGCGCTGCGAACGCCGGATCGACCTGTGGGGCGCCGCCAAGATCGGCGACGATGCGTCACAGGCGGAAGTCGACGCGGTCAAGCGCGGCATCGAGCACCTG
The DNA here is from genome assembly GCA_963744735.1 of uncultured Gammaproteobacteria bacterium. Taxonomy (GTDB): domain Bacteria; phylum Pseudomonadota; class Gammaproteobacteria; order Steroidobacterales; family Steroidobacteraceae; genus RPQJ01. Next base: position 13,704 of record CAVUVH010000003.1, on the reverse strand, counting down.
GTCCGCAACTCGCGGCATCGGACCGGACAAGGTGCGTGAACTCAGGCGCTGGGCCGCGACGAAGCTCGCGCCGCACGAAGTCGACCCACCGGGTTGAGCAGCAGCGTCGCTGCCACCAGGGCCAGCAGCATCAGCGCACGCAGCGGGAACGCGATCGCCAGCACCAGCGGCGTCAACAGCATCCGCACCAGGAACTGCAACCATTCGTGCTCGGCGATGACGGCGGCAATCGGCGGCGAGTAACGGTAGTAGAAGCGGATGAACGCGCGGCCGGGCGCGGTGGCTTGCAGGTAGCGGTCGCGGAACTGCCGCAGCGCTAAGACGTGCGGCTCCAACGGCGAGCCGAAGGCCGCCGTGGCGATGAAACAGCTCACTTTCAGGCCTTCGTCCGGCGACTCCTCCGAGCAGTCGGTGAACACCGGCACATCCGCCGTCGTAGTGACCTGGTTGTTGCTCGTCAGGTAGTCGACATCGCTGCTCGACGTCGCGAACGCGAACGTCACCGTCTGCCGTTGCCGGTTGCGGAAGTCGTCGGAGACCAGGCGCAGCGCGACGGTCGATCCGGCGGCGATGGTCGGCACCGTGCAGCGCGTGGCGGTGCAGCCGGGGCTGTCGAAGCGGACTCCCGGGATCAAAGTCGGCACCTGGGTCAGGTCGACGAACACGTTGCTCGCGACATCCGGGCCCCGGTTGGACACGTACACGAACCCATCGAGGCGACGCGAGACATTGCACGGCGGGACGAAGTTGATGCTGGTCCTGAGCGCAAGGTCGACACAACTGTCGGCCGCCGATCGCTTCACCGCGGCGACCGCCCGGTTGTTGGATGTCTGCGTGTCCAGGTCGAGGCTGGTTTCGGCCACGTTGACGCTGCATTGCGGCTGGGTCGTCACCGCGACGATGGCGGGGATGACCAGCGTGGCGTTGGCACCCGCGGCCAGCGAGCCGATCGACCAGAGGCCGGTCGCGGCGTCGTAGGTGCCGGTGCTGGGAAACGCGGCCATCCCCAGCGGAATGCTGAGTTCCGCCGGCAGCCGGTCCGTGACCTGCACGCCGCTCGCCGCATCCGCGCCGACGTTGCTGGCGGTGATCGTGAACTGGACGGGCTGCCCCGCCGCCGGCACGACGGTGTCGACGGTCATCTGCAGGGCGATGTCCGGCGCAGCGTAGAGCCGCAGGGGGACCAGCGCGAGGAACGCGACCGCGGTGAGCGTGATTACTCGGACCTGAGTCAGTCGCATGAGAACCCCTGTGTGCTGCGGTGCCACCAGAGCATTGTACTGGGTGTTCGCTTACGCTGGCCCCAGCACCCGCAGCCCGGTCACCTGCGCCAGCGCCCTGTCGTGGGTGATCAGCGCGGCCGCACCGACTCGAATCGCCGTCGCGACCTGGATCGCATCCGGCAATCGCAGCCGATACGCCGAACGGATCCGCGCTGCCTCGACGGCCGTCTCCGCATCGAGCGGCGCCACCTGCCAGCCCAGTCCGCGCGTCAACGCCTCGCGATACTGTGCTGTACGCAGCTCATCACCCGCAGCGATCGGCCCTGCAAGGACCTCTGCAAGTGTCACAGTGGAGATCACGATCGACGCGTCGCCGGATTCCGCAGCGTAAAAAACTTCGGCGAATCGCTCGGCAAACCGCGCATGACCCTCCAGCCAGTAAATGATCGGCGCCGTGTCGACCACCAGGATCGGACTCTCGGGCAGCCCGGCCAGCAGCGAGGGGGCCTTTACCATTCGTTGCGCAGGCGGTCGACCCAGGCGGCCGCGTCCTTGCCCCACAATCCCTTACCTGAACCGCGCAACGCCACGAGCGACGGGCGCGGCCTTGCGTCCGGCAGTGATTCGATGGGGACCAGCGCCGCATAGGGCTTGCCGCGCTTGGTGATGATCACGGCTTGTCCCGCATGCGCGCCTTCCAGCAGCGACGGCAGCTGCTGGCGGGTTTCTTCGACACCGCTGTAACGACGCTTCGACATGGTGAACTCCAAGCTTGATTGCTACTGTACGTTCCGTACAGTTTGCGGTCAAGCCGCGAGTCGGTGGCGACGCCGCAGACGTTTCAGCTGAAACGTGCAGCAGATCTTTACAATGATCCGGCTACGCTGCCGGACCCTTTTCGCTTCCTGGATCCGCTCGCTCGAGCGGCACGCTTTGCGCCGCTGCTCCATCCGCGAGATTTCGTGTTGGTAGGTCTACCGGTCGTCCACCCAGCATTTGACGCCGCCATTGAGTTCGTCAATGTATGCGGTAGAGCCTTTGGGACACGTCTTCTCGTCAATCCTTTTCACCCACCGGCCGTTGCCGACAGGCGTGCCGGTTCCGGCGCGATTCTTGACTGGAGCCTCGGCTGGAGCGCTGGGAGCCACCACGGCCGGTGCCGCTGGAGTCTCGGTCTGTGCCGTCGTATCCGATGAATAACTTGCCAGGATGAGCAGCGGCAGTATCGACGATACAAAAGACCACTTCATTGACGTGTTCATGATCGCTCCAGGCTGGGTAATGCGCGGTTAACGGGCCGACTGTGGCGGCAAAGCCTGTCTGTGTCCATCCACCCGAACGCGGCCGTCACTCACCAGGGCAACGGCGAGCCATTGGCGTGCAGGAAGCGCCCGCTGCTCGCCGGGGTGAGCTCGTCGATGCGAGCGAGCAGACCGCGCGCCGCAGTAACCGGGTCCACGTCGCCGCGGCCACCCGTCATGGGCGTCTGGACGTAGCCAGGGTGCAGCATCACCACCGCCACGCCGCGTGGCGCGAGGTCGTGCGCGAGCGAGCGGCCCGCCGCGTTCATCGCCGCCTTCGACATGCGGTACCCGTAGTAGCCACCCGAGGTGTTGTCGGCCATCGAGCCCATGCGGCTCGTGATCAAGGCCAGCTTGCCGCCCCGCACCAGCTGTGGCGCCAGCAGGGCCGTCAGTCGCAACGGCGCCAGCGCGTTGACTTCGAACTGCCGGCGGATGTTGGCGACCGCCTCTTCGTCGAGCGCATCGAGCGACTCATCGAACAATACCCCGGCGTTGTGAATGAGCAGGTCGAGCGGTACGCCGGCCACGCGCGCGGCGAGCGCCGCGCAACCCGCGTCGGTGGCGATATCGATGTCCGCTTCGACGCGCACCGGCAGCAGTGGGAGTTCGGCACCGGGCTTGCGGCAGACGGCGATGACCGCCGTGCCGCGTGCCGCCAGCTGCCGGGCCAGCTCGTAGCCGATACCCCCGGCTGCGCCGGTGATGAGTGCCGTGGTCATGCTCATGCCTCCTGTCTGCGCGCCGCTTAGGACTCGCTGTGTACGATTCCGCACGGACAGCCGCGAACCGCACCCAGATACTTTGCCGTCGCGTTGGATAAACCCATCAGCACAACACTTCACGGGAGAATCAGGATGAAAGCAATGTTGAAGACCGTATTCATGGCGGCACTGCTGACTGTCGCAAGCGCCGCCGCGGTCGCGGCACCGGCCGCCGATCCCTTGATGGGGACCTGGGAGCTGAATGTCGCGAAGTCGACCTTCAACCCCGGCCCTGCGCCGAAAAGCGATACCCGGACATACGCGGCTACCGAGCAGGGCACCGCCATGACCTGGAAGAATGTCGGCGCGGATGGCAAGGAGATCGTCGCCAAGTCCACGTTCAAGGTGGATGGAAAGGACTACCCCCTGACCGGGTTCGCCAACTTCGACACCCTGTCGTTAAAGCAGGTCGATGACCTCACGGTCCATAGCACCCAGAAGAAAGACGGCAAGGTCGTTGGGGCGACCACTCGCACCATTTCCAAGGATGGCAAGGTACTCACGTTGAAGAGCAAAGGCACCGGCGCAACGGGTGTCGCGTACGACAACGTCATGGTCTACGACAAGAAGTAGTTAGATGCGAGGCGGGCAGCCCACGCCTGGCCGGCGTCGGGCTGCCCGAGCCCGGATCTTGCGTCTTCCGCTGCCGCCACCCTGCATCAATCATCGCTTCGGAGTGATGAGTTCCACCGTCGGGAAATACGTCCGATACCGCCCGACGTCCCGCGTCAGGATCGGCAGGCCACGCACCGCCGCGTGCGCGCCGATGAAGAAGTCCGGCAGCACGTTACGCTTCACCGCCGATCGACTGCGCTGCCGGTAGCCGAGGTACACCTTGCCCGCCAGGAACAGCGCCTCGCGCGGAATCTCCTCGACCTCGAGCCCACCGTCCGTAACGACTGCCTCGAGCTCCTCAATGCGCGCGAACGCCATCGACAGCTCGGCATAGATCACCGGATTGATGCAGATCGGCCCACGCAGGCTCGCGGCGTCGAGCTGCCGCTGCGACCAGTCCGCCCAGGTCGGATCGTCCTCGACCACGTCCAGCAGGACGTTGGTATCAACGAGAATCACGACGCCCTCACCGACCGCGGGTCAGCGCCAGGATCTCCTCGGTCCGCATCTTGACCGTGGCCCGCCCGCGCAGCTTCGCAAAACGGCTCTTCGGTGCCCGCGCCGGCCGGCGCCCGCCACCGCGCGCCACCGCCCGCAGCACGACCTCCCCGGCGTCGGTGAGCTCGAAGGCCACGGCGGACCCGGCCTCGATCCCGAGCCGCTCCCGCACCTTCTTCGGAATCGTGACCTGGCCTTTGGAGGTGACGTTGTTTGCCATGAAAGTAATACTCATGTCGTTAGCGGTATTACTTTAGCACCTGCGTGGGCTGCTGGCCATTCCAGCGGGAATCCCTGCAGGACCGGAACGTCCGTACCTTTCTGTATCGGGTTCGCCGCCGATCAGGGGGTCGGCAAGCTGGACGCGGACGATGCCGGCCAGAGGCGCGCAAGTCGTCCAGCTGCGCCGCGCCAGCTCGGCGCGGCCGAACGTCAAAACCTATAAACGTCGCGTCGATGACGAACGATGGAGACGTCCACCGTCCGCGCCGCCTCGTCGATTTCGTACACGACGCGGTAGTTGCCAATGCGGATTCGCCACAGGCAGCTGGCCCCTTCGAGCTTGGCGCACCCGTGCGGACGGGGATTCTCGGCAAGTGATTCCAGCCGGGCCATGATCCGCAGGGAGACCTGCCGATCGATTGCCTGAAGGCTCTTTCGAGCGGAACGGGCGACGCTAACTTTGTAGCCGGCCACTGGCCCGCCGCTTCGGTGCGGACTGGACCAACGTCTTCACCTTGGACAGGGACTCTCGTGGCTCGGCGCGTCGCTGCTGGGCGACGTAGGCATCGAACAGGTCTTCCCAGAGGGCACCGTGGCGACCGAGGTCTATGACCACGGACTTCCTGCGGCCACGAGCATCGACAACGAACTCGATGCCTGGCATTTCCTTGAGTGACCTGACGCTCATCCACACGGAGTATAGGCTCCCTGCCGATCCCTTCCACAAGCTCAAACTCAACGCGTAGCGCGGCGTGCTCGGCGCTTGTCAGCCCGAGAACAGCTACCAGCTCTCGCGAGTTACGTGACGATCACCTTACGAACCGCCATCAAGCATCGCCTTCTGTCGTCCGCGCGCCCTACTCCGTCGTCACGATCGCGAAGGTGCCCGGCGCCTTGTCGATCAGCGTGAAGAAGCGCACCAGGTCGATCTGGCTGCCATCGATCTTGAGGTCGTCGCTGAGCAGGGTGTCCTGGACGCCCGCCGTGCCGGTCATCATCTTGATGAAGATCGGCTTGGTCAGTGTCAGCGTCGCGTTGGCATCGGTCGCGGGGGCCGCCTTCTTGAAGTGCAGCACCGCGTTCTCGATCCACAGCACGTAGGACTCCTCGATGTCGGTCAGTACCAGGTTGACCTTCAGGTTCTTGCCATCGGCGGCGGGGCCGTCCAGCCCGGCCGCCATGGCTTCGAGGAAGCGCTCGATCGGTGTCTGCTGCAGCATGTCGATCAGGAAGGAGCGATCGATGCCCTTCTTCGGCGGCCCTTCGCGCAGCTCCATCGCCGCCGTGAGGTAGCTGTTGCGCCAGGTCGCGGCCTCGGCCATGTAGCCCATCTGCTCGTAGGTGCGCGCGAGCAGTTCCTTTGCGCCCTTGTGCTCGGGGGCGCCGAAGACCGCATGGTTCAGCAGCTCGGCTGCCCAGCGGTAGTCGCCCTGGTCGTAAGCCGTCTGTGCGGCGGCGACGGCCTTGTCCGCACCGCCGATCAGATCGAGCCAGCGCTGGGCCGATTCCTGCGGCGGCAGCGGGTTGAGGTTGGCGGGGTTGCCGTCGTAGGCGCCGAGATAGAACTGGTAGATCGGCCTTGACGTTGTGCCGCAGGTCGCCGTAGTAGCCACGCGCGCCGAAGAAGGACGCCAGCGACGGCGGCAGCTTGACCAGCTCGGCGATCTCGCGCGGCGTGTGGCCGGCGTTGATCAGGCGCACGGTCTGGTCGTGCATGTACTTGTACACGTCGCGGTGCTTGCTGATGAAGTCGACGATGCGCGCGTTGCCCCACACCGGCCAGTTGTGCTGGCCGAAATAGACCTCGGCGTCGCCCAGGTTGTCGATGGCCTCCTGCAGGTAGGTCGACCATTGCAGCGAGTCGCGCACGTTGGCACCGCGCACCGGCAGCAGGTTGTGCATGGTCTGCGCCAGGTTCTCGGCGCCACCGTAGGCCTTCTTGTCCGGGATCGAGAACGTGAGCTCGGCCGGCGCCTCGGCGCCGGGGACGTTGTGGAACACGAAGCGCACGCCGTCGATCACCAGTTCCTGCTCGGGCTGGGTGATCAGCTGCGTGGGCATCAGCACGCCGATCGCGCCGTAGGCGACGTTCTTGCCCAGGCCCGTGTCGACATTGCCCTTCGGCGAGCGCTCGAGGTTCTTGCCGAACTGGTACATCGAACGCCGCGCCATGGCCGTGCCGACGAGGACGTTCTCGCTGGTCGCCTCTTCGATGAAGCCCGCGGGCGCGACGACCGGGATCTTGCGTTGGGCCACCTCCTGCGCCGAGGCGACGCCCAGCGCGCCGCCAAAGTGGTCGGCGTGGCTGTGCGTGAAGACGATGCCCGACACCGGCTTGTCGCCCAGGTGCTTGCGCGCGAATGCCAGCGCCGCGGAGGCACTCTCGCGTGCGGTGAGCGGGTCGACGACGATGAAGCCGGTCTTGCCTTCGATCAGCGTCATGTTGGCGATGTCGAAGCCGCGCAGCTGCCAGATGCCGTCGGTGACCTTGAACAGCCCGATCTGCGCATTCAGCACCGCGTGCCGCCACAGGCTCGGGTTGACGGTGGGTGGCGCCTTGCCGTCGACGAACTTGTAGGCATCGAAGTCGATCAGCACCGTCGAGCCATCGGCCGACATGATCCTGCCCTCTGGGCGCGCGATCAGGCCACGCCTGGCGTCCTCGAAATCCTGCGGGTCGTCGAGCTTGAGTTCGGTCGCCATCTGCTCGTTGGCCTGCAGCGTGGCCGGCATGGCGTCACCGGCGGTGCCGCCGACGCCGGTGTTCTTGCCGCATCCGGCCAACAGGGCCAGCAGCGTGGCCAAAAGAAGTTTGTGCATCGTTCTCCCCCTGACACGTTATTCGTACGACCGGCCGCGACCACGCTACCTTGGTTCTCCACCGCTGCCAAACTGCGCGTCGGCAGCGCATTCGCGCCACCGGGCTCTCGGCTTGGTGCAGTCACGCTAAGTAGAACTGGAACTGTCGCGCCGATGGAGTTGAGCACCGCGTCCTTTCTGGACGGCAGATCAACCATCCACAGAGTGGAGTTGAATTGCGAATCGTGAGTGCTGGCCTGGCCGGCACGCAGCGGGCCCTCAGGGAACGGTCGCGATCCGGCCGGACGGACCGGGTGCGAGTGGCGAGCGGGCACGGATGTATCGCTCCAGGGCGTCGACGTCGATGGGACCGCCGACGCGATCGGTGCCCTCCTTCAGCACCGTGAATTGAGCGCTCCCTTCGGCGAGGAACGAGTTGACTGTCACGCGGTAGCTCGCGGCGGGCTGGAGCACGACGCCGTCGAGCCGGACGCTCGCGGGCTCGACACGGGCGCACGGAGCCGCCGAGCGCCGCCACGCGTAGCTCAATCCGCTCGACACCTGCAGGATGTTCTGCTGCGTCTGCGACCCGCAGCCCGGGAACTGTTGCTCGAGCAGCGCGTGGATCTGCTCACCGGTCAGCGTCATGGTCACGAGGTGATTGCCGAAGGGGTGCACGGCGAACACCTCCTGATAGCGGAGCACGCCCTCGCCCTCCCCGTCCGGGCCGCCGCGGACCATGAGGTCGCTGCGGATGCCACCGGTATTCATGAGCGAAATGACCGCGCCACCGGCCGCCGGCGCGGCCGTGGCCAGCAGCTGCGCGTCCGCGATCAGGTTGCCGAGGGCGGACTCGCCGGACTCCGTCCGGGCGCGGGTGATGTCCTGCAGGAGCGTGCCGACGGGTCGATTGGCAAGCGGCGCGGCGATCTCGCCGTACCGTGATATCAAGTCATCCTGCCGCGGGTCCGGGGCAACGTCACGGGTCACGACATGGTTGCGGGCACGCACCGAGGCCACGTCACCCGTGCTGCGGTCCAGCGCGAGCTCGACCTGCGTCACCAGTCGACCTGCGGAAGCGGCGCTGGTCACCGGCACAGCCCGGCCTGCCGCGTTCGGCAGCGCGCAGTTGTAGGCCCGGTGCGTGTGGCCGGAGAGGACCAGGTCGACGGCGTCGTCGAGCTGCGCCACGATCCCGACGATCGGCCCGGCGAGGCCGGGGCAATCGTCGTACCCGCCGGTCGGCAGTCCACCCTCGTGGACCACGACGACGATCGCCTCGATGCCCTGGCCCCTGAGCCGTGGCACCAGGCGGTTCACCGTCTCGGCCTCGTCGTCGAACTCCAGCCCCGCGACGCCGCTTGCGATCACCGTGCCCGGCGTGCCCTCGAGGGTCAGGCCGATGATCGCGATGCGCACGTCCTCGAATTGGCGGATTCCGTAGGCGGGGAACACCGTCAGCCCGCTGTGCCGCCAGCGCACGTTGGCGGCCAGGAACCCGAAGCGCGCACCGCCGAAACCGTCGCCGTCGCGGCAGCCGTCCATCGGGTGGCAGCCGCCCTGCTGCATGCGCAGCAGCTCATCGACGCCCTCGTCGAACTCGTGGTTGCCGACCGCATTGAAGTCGAGGCCCATGAGGTCGAGTGCCTCGATCGTCGGCTCGTCGTGGAACAGCGCCGACAGCAACGGACTGCCGCCGATCAGGTCTCCGGCCGACACCAGCACCGTGTTGGGGTTGAGGGCGCGCAGTCGCGCAAGCTGCGACGCGAGGTAGGCGGCGCCCCCCGCCGGCACGTCGCCGACGATGCCGGCGAGTCCGGTCGGCGGCTCGAGGTGGCCGTGAAAGTCGTTGATCGCGAGGACCTGGACCCGAACCGGCGGCAGCGGATCTGCTCCACCCGTCGTGCCCGTGCGGCCTGCGCAGGCGACCACCGTCGCGCAGCACATCGCGGCGAGCATGCAGCGTGCCGCCGACGCCGGCCAACTCGTGCTGCTCCGGACCCGCAAGCGAAGTGGAACCTGCCACTGCAACGCGACTTCCTCCTGCCCGGGGGGAATCGATGGAGCGAAAAGAGATCGAACCCCCGACCCTCGCATTACGAACGTCGCCCACCCGGAGCGGGGCACACACTACCACAGGTTCGTTCGCTCCCCGTGAAGCCAAAGTCCCGCGACGTCGTTGCGACGACGACCATCGTCCGTTGACCCGATTCACGTCGCCAGATGGGGATGACCGAGGCATCCGTGGCCACGCCAGTCGCAACGCCAGTGGCAGCGCCCGACACGCTGGACTCGAGCCTCGAGCGCATTCGCGCCACCGGGCTCTCGGCTTGTTGCAGCCACGCTAAGTAGAACTGGAACTGTCGCGCCGCCACGGCGCAGCGTACAAAGAAGGTGAGCCCCGTGATTTGACCGGCTGGCGGTCGGCGACACGGGGACCGAGCGGGCACAGACCGCAGGTTCCCACCTGTTGGCGGTCCCCCGCTCAGCCCCACGCGCAATGTCGCGTGGGGTGCCTTGGCCGGCCGATGCTTTGCGAGCCTGTCGCCATCGGCACCGGGGCCTGGAACGTCGGAGCCAGCCGGGCCGAGCACGCTCAGGCGTCGCTCGGCCTCGTCATTGGGCGCTCGCGGAAGGTATCGATTGGACCCGCTTCACACCGACGAGATCACGCGCTTCGTTCGCGGCACGCTCGGCTGCCGGTGTCCCGACGACGTCTTTCAATCGATCGTCATTGGACCGCAGCGCACGCCGGACGATGGCGCGCCATTCACGCGACTCCTGGTCGGCAATCGCCTGTTGATCTACATCCACGAGGCACAACCCGCCGGGGCAACGACAGCCACGGTATCCAGACTGGCGCAGCGGGGCCTCACGGAGCGCGATGCGAAGCAGTACAACCGCTTCCGCCTCGTCATCGTCGCCGATGACCCGACCCAGGTCCTGGATGACGCAAGAACGAGCTTCGCCGGTGTTGTGGGAGACGACCAGCGGGCGCACCTGCACATCCTCGCCACCAATCAACTGCCGCACGCGCTTCGCGTCGACCTCGACGCGAACCGACCCAACTTTGAAGCGGCAGGCCGGGCGCCAGCGGAACTCCCGGCCTGGCTCCGCGGCGATCCGATTGCTGAGCACCTGCGCAGCCTCGGGCAACCCGTGACCAAAGCCGCCTGGCTCGAATGCGCCTACGGCTCGAGTAACGAGGTCGTCCTGGAGCAGGACAAGGAAACACGGGAATGGGTCCGGAGGCACTTTCCCGCGGACCCGCACGACGCGGTGAAGTAGACCCCTATCAGGGCGGTCAATCCGCCCGGCTCGCCACCACCTCGACCAGCGCCCCCGCCGCATCCACCTCGCCCGCGAGCTCAATCGGCTGACAGCAGACCTGGCAGTCCTCGACGTAGCTGAACGAGCCCGCCGACAGGTCCACCGCGGTCTCAAACCCTTCGCCGCAATAGGGACACTGCACGGTGACAAACCCAGTGGCGCTCAGCGCAGCTTCTGGGTCATCCGGCTCGAACACCGGCTCGAGTCCGTACAGCGCATCGATGGTCTGCGGATCAAGTGGTTCGTGCGGCTGCCGGATCATGCGGGCAATCTACACCACGTCCAACCATTCCAGGGCTCGCCACCGGCGAGCGAGCTGGCATCGCCAGCGTCCCCTCTTCCACTCCCGGCCCCGGCTCGAATTCCCCACTCCTGCCGACTCAGGAACCGGAGCAGGAGCGCAACTTTCCCCGTTGCGCTCTTCGCTCATTTCCACGACTTGCGGTGAGCTAGATCCATCCGAACTGCTTCATCGCCAGTCCTGCGTGCCAGATCTTCGTCATGTGCCGGATCTTCTCACCCTCAAATTCCATTACATACACATAGTCTGTCTTCACGCTCTTGCCAGTGGGCGCGCAGGGACCGCCCTGGCCAGTGTGAGTACCCGTAAAGACGGCATAAGCGCAGACACTATTTCGCTCATCGTCCGTGCCGAATGACTTGAGTTCATATCGACCATCCGGAACAAACGTCATCAGACCCTTCATCCAGTCCGTGTACTGCTGCAAGCTCTTGACGTCCACCAGCGGCTCCGCCTGCGCGGAGAATGTCGCATCCGGCGTGCAGTACGCCTTGCAACCGTCCCAACCTTTGCCCGTCTCACAGGCCTCGAAGAACTTCCTGGCAATCCCCGTAATCGATGACATGGTTCTCTCCGATTCGAAAATGGAGGAAGGCAACCCTCGACTGATTGTGGAAGCCGCGGCCGGACCATCTCCGACCGCGCCGTTGGTCGAGTATTGCTTATTGGCCCGGGGCCCGATAACTCACGGTCTTCTTGCAGGCCGCGTCGACCTCCTCGGGCGTCATCAGCATGATCGTGCTGAGCCTGACCGTGCCGGAGGCGTTGACGGCGAGACTCAGTGCCGCTCCCGATATCGTGTCGGGTACGTCCACGATCACATACACGTCGCTGTCGCCGAGCGCGAAGTAGAACGCCTCGACCTTTCCGCCCAGGCCACTCAACATCTGTTCGACGGCGGCCTTACGTCGTGAACCACCTTCCTTTACGAGCGCCTTTGCGCCCTCAACGGTGTACGAGCCCTTGATCAGGAACTTGGCCATAATGATTCCCCTTGATTGGTCTGCTTCCAGTGCGTTGATTTTTGCGTGACCCGGACCAGCGGTTTGCGCTGCGCGTCCGTCCCAGGCCACCCACTGCAGCTTACGCCCGAAGTGCTCTAACAGTCCGATCCGCGGCCTCGGCAATCCTACCCCGCGAAACGATTACCAGGCGCTGCTACCGCAGCGCGAGCTGGCATCCGCCAGCGTCCCCTCTCCGGCCTATCCCTCGGGGATCCTCTACGCTTCCACCGCATCCGCCTGGCTGGTCCTGGCAGCGCCAGCGGCCATGGCCGACAGGAACCTCGAACGCAGGGTGTCCGACATCAGCGCCCTTTTCACCGGTGGCAGCCGCAGGAATCCTCCCACGATGCCGCGCATCGCCTTGTGCGTCAGGCGCCCGGGATCGTCGAACAGCTGATTCTGCAGCGTTCCCCGCTCCAGGCACTGCAGGATCACGCGCTCGAAGGTCGTCTCCGGATGAATCACGTGCTGCTCGCGCTTGTGCATTTCGATCGCGTCCGGCTCGCAGACCAGACTGCACACGCCGCAGCCGATGCAGGCCGTCTCGTCGATCTGCGGCATGAACATCCTCTTGCTGCTCGCCGTCTTCGGCTCCGGGCACCAGCGTGATGGCCGACACGTGGCAGGCCCTGGCGCACTTCTGGCACCCGTTGCAGTCCTCCATCCTCACGTGCGGCACGAGCGTCGAGGAGACGATCGCATTCGGGTACCCGTGCTTGTTGATGCCCTCGAGGATTCCGCAACAGCAGCCGCAGCAGTGGCACAGGAACGCCGGCTGGTTCCGCACGTTGTCCACGGAGAAGACCAGCTTCAGCTCCTTCGACCGCTGCACCACGTCTTTCATCTCTGACTTCGAGATCGCGCGCCCCATGCCGTGACGCACGAGGTAGTCCGCCGCGCTGCCGAAGGAGGTGCAGGTCTCGAGCGGAACCTTGCAGACCTGGCCGCCGGCGTGGTGTTTCTTGTGCCGGCACGAGCAGTTGGACAACGAGAAGGTCTCGGCCGCGTCGACGATCCGCTCGACCTTCTCGTAGTCGAGGATCTCCACGTGATCGCCGAGATGCTCGAGATGCGGCAGCGCCCGCGCGACGGAGACCTGCTGCCCGTCCTTGAAATTGGCCGCGTAGAACTCGCCGCTCTCGAGATAGTCGACGAACAGTCGCGAGACCTTGCCGATGTCCGGGTCCGAATGGTCCATCCGCATCATCGTGAACTCGAAGATGCCGATCACGAACGGCGCCGGCATGTAGTGGTAGCTGTCGCCCAGGCGAACATCCACCACCAGGCCCTTGTCGCACAGTGCTGCGAGCATCGGCTCCAGCTCCTTGCGATCGCGTCCCGTGACTTTCGCGATCCGTTCGAGCGTCGACAGCCCGAACGGCATTGCGACGATCAGCTCGGCCTCGTCCGGGGAGTACAGCTCCCGCAGCATGGCGTAGAACGCCTCGGTCTGCGGCGTGCGAACGTGCAGATTGTCGATCTTCTCGCCGAGCGCCCCGTAGATGTCCTTCGCGACCATGTGTCCCATGGTTCACCCCCCGAGTTTCTGGTCAGATGTCGGCTGATATGGCGACCAGCAAAGCGTTTCTAGCCGATCTGACTCCGGCTTGCGGGCAACCACAATTCGGAGAAGTCGCTACCGGGCCG
>CAVUVH010000002.1:0-377340 GCA_963744735.1 uncultured Gammaproteobacteria bacterium | reverse complement strand
TGCTGGCCAAGGTGCTGAGCGGTTCCGGCGAATGCGCCAAGGTCACCTGGCGCTTCCTCGGGCTTCAGCATGCCGTTCTGGGTGCTGGTGAACCTGCTGGCGCTCGCTGTGCTCGGCCTGTTCGCGAACTGGCGCAAGCGCTAACTCGTCACCTCTTGCACCTCTCCCGCTTGCGGGAGAGGTCGGCGCGAAGCGCCGGGTGAGGGTCGCTGGCCGCCCCCAATCCGGCTTGTCCTGTCGCGCTTGGAAAGGCAGACACGCGCGCGCCAGGACAAGCCGGACTGGACGCCTGACACATCGCGCCTGAGCGTCTTTTCCGCGCGGCGGAAAAGAACGCGCGGCGCACGCAACGGCGCTCTAAGGCGCTGGAACCGTCTTTCCACGGCACCCCAGGCTGCGAGCCTGCCCGGCCGTCGGAACCCCTCCGCATCGGTCGGGCTACTTGCGCCGTGCGGATCGTCGCGCGTGCACCCTTGGCGTCTAGTGCCGGCTCTCTGTACCGCGCGACGAGCCGCTCAGGCGCCGAGGTGCAAGCGGCCGATTCCGTGCCTGTCCCCGAGCGCGTGTCTGCCTTTCCAAGCTCGGGGCAGGACTGAATGCCGCCTGCAACTTCGAGAGCCTGTATTTTTTAAAAAAAAAAAAGGAGCGATCGCCAGAGCCCTCACCCGCGCTACGCGCGACCTCTCCCGCAACGCGGGAGACGGAGAGGTCAGGTCAGCAGCAACTCCATGATGCGCTCGTACGCGACGCTCAGACTGTCGATGTCCTCGACGCGCACGCACTCGTTGACCTTGTGGATCGTCGCGTTGACGACGCCGAGCTCGACGACCTGCGCGCCGGTCGGCGCGATGAAGCGACCGTCCGAGGTGCCACCGGTCGTCGAGAACTGCGGCTTGCGACCCAGCGTCTCGTGCACGGCGGTCGCCACGGCCTCGGTCAGCGGGCCGGGCCGGGTAAAGAACGGCAGCCCGAGACGAACCACTCGAGCGTGTAGTTCACGCGTGCCGGTCGAGGATCTCGAGCACGGTCCGCTGCAGCGATTCGACCGTCTGCTCGGTCGAGAAGCGCAGGTTGAAGCGCACCTTCAGTTCGCCCGGGATCACGTTCGGCGCGCCGGTGCCGGCCGCGATGTTCGAGACCTGGAACGTGGTCGGCTGGAAGAACTCGTTGCCTTCGTCCCAGTGCGGTCGCACGAGCTCGGCCAGCGCCGGCGCGAAGCGCGTGCACCGGGTTGTCGGCGAGGTGCGGGTAGGCGATGTGGCCCTGCACGCCGTGCACCGTGAGCCGGCCCGACAGCGAGCCGCGGCGGCCGATCTTGATCGTGTCGCCGAGCACTTCGCTGGCTGGTGGGCTCGCCGACGACGCACCAGTCGATCTTCTCGCTGCCGCGCCTCGAGCACCTCGCATGACCTTGCGCGTGCCGTCCACCGACGGGCCTTCCTCGTCGCTGGTGAACAGGAAGGCGAGCGTGCCGCGTGGTCGCGGTGGCGCGCGACGAATCGCTCGGTCGGCCGTCACCATGGCCGCGAGGCCGCTCTTCATGTCGGCGGCGCCGCGGCCGTAGAGCATGCCGTCGCGGATCGACGGGCTCGAACGGGTCGGTGCGCCATTCCTCGCGCGGCCCGGTCGGCACGACGTCGGTGTGGCCGGCGAAGCACAGCACGCGGACCGCCGTTGCCGCGGCTCGCCCAGAGATTGTCGACCGGGCCGATACTGCAGCCGTTCGTTGCGGAACCCCAGCGGCTCGAGCCGGCGCACAGATGATGTCGAGGCAGCCGTGGTCCTCGGGGCTCACGGACGGGCGGCGCAGCAGTTCCTGGGTCAGTTCCAGCGTCGGTGACATGGAGTCGTAATTGCCGTGTACCGGAGCTGGCCGGCGGTCGTCCGGCGCGTTGGCAGAGGCCCGGGATATATAGCGGAGCGATCAAGCACTTGGTACAAGTACGGCGCGGTCGATTGTCACACGGCTGTCACACGAGCCGTCGGCAGACTTGCGCGCCATGACAGCGGGGCCTGTCCCCGTGCCCGTTCACCGCAGAGGATTAACTCCATGAAGCTTGTGGCAGAAATCTCTCGTCCCGGCGCTGTTCGCTCGGCGTCGTGGCCGTCGGCGCCCCGCAGCGCGCGCCGGCCCAGGCCGCGATCAAGATCGACGGCTCCAGCACCGTGTTCCCGGTCTCCGAGGCCTTTGCCGAGGAGTTCCAGATCTCCAAGCGCGGCAAGGTGCGCGTGACCGTCGGCATGTCGGGCACCGGCGGCGGCTTCAAGAAGTTCTGCCGCGGCGAAACGGACATGTCGAACGCGTCGCGCCCGATCTCGGCCGAGGAGATGGAGGCTCTGCCGCAAGGCGGGCATCAAGTACATCGAGTTGCCGGTCGCATTCGACGCGCTGACGGTCGTCATCAACCCGAACAACAACTGGGTCAAGGGCAACGCCATGACGGTCGCCGACCTGCAGGAAGATGTGGGAGCCGGCGGCGCAGGGTCGCATCAACACCTGGAAGCAGGTGCGCGCCGAATGGCCGGCCGAGAAGCTGATGCTGTTCGGCCCGGGCGCCGACTCGGGCACGTTCGACTACTTCACCGAGGCGGTCAACGGCAAGGCGAAGGCGAGCCGCGGCGACTTCACCGCCAGCGAGGACGACAACACGCTGGTGCAGGGCGTCGTGAACAACAAGTCGGCGCTCGGCTACTTCGGCTTCGCGTACTACGCCGCGCACAAGGACAAGCTGCGCGCGGTCGCGATCGACGGCGGCAAGGGCCCGGTCCTGCCGAGCATCGAGAACGTGATCAACGGCACCTACAGCCCGCTGTCGCGGCCGCTGTTCGTCTACGTCCGCGAGACGTCGGCGACCCGTCCCGAGGTCCGCGAGTTCGTGCAGTTCATGATGAAGCAGGGCGCGGCGCTGGTCAGCGAAGTGGGCTACGTGCCGCTGCCGCAGAGCGCCTACGACCTGGCCTGGAAGCACTTCGACAACAAGAAGCTCGGCACCGTGTTCGGCGGCCACAACCAGGTCGGCATCACGATCGACAAGCTGCTGTCGATGGAAGCCAAGCTCTGATCGAGCCGGCAATGACCTGATTCCGACGGCGGGGAGGGGCCCAGCAGGCCTTCTCCCCGCGCGTCGCTCGGGCAGGGTCGAAATCGGGCGCGGCGGCGGGTAGAGTGGCCGTCCGCCGCTCACGACGGGGAAGGGGAACACCCCATGAGTCAAGGCAAGGCGCGCAGTTCTCGCAGGGCGCGTTTGCGTCGCTGCGTTATCGCAAGACGCGTGACCGGATCATCGAGTTGATCCTGCTGCTGGCGGGGCTGGTCGCGGTCTTCACGACCATCGCGATCGTGTTCATCCTGTTCTACGAGTCGAGCGTTCTTCTTCGAGCACGTTTCGGTCAAGGACTTCATCACCGACACGATGTGGACGCCGCTGTTCGCCGACGCCCGCTACGGCATCATGCCGCTGGTTGCCGGGCACGCTGACGGTGACCGGCGTCGCCGTGCTCGTGGCCATCCCGGTCGGCACGATCATCGCGATCTACCTGTCCGAGTTCGCGCCGCACCAGCTGCGCGAGTCCGTCAAGCCGATCCTCGAGCTGCTGGGCGCCGTGCCGACCGTCGTGTACGGCTACTTCGCGCTGCTGATGGTGACGCCGCTGCTGCAGAAGATCTGGCCCGACCTGCCCGGCTTCAACATGCTGAGCGCGGGCCTCGTGATCGGCCTGATGATCGTGCCCTACGTGGCGTCGGTCAGCGAGGACGCGATGCGGGCCGTGCCCAAGTACATGCGCGAAGGCTCCTATGCGATGGGCGCCACCAAGATGCAGACGGCGCTGCGCGTGGTGGTGCCGGGCGCGTTCTCCGGCCTCGCGGCGGCCTACATCCTCGGCATCTCCCGCGCCGTGGGCGAGACCATGGTCGTCGCGATCGCGGCCGGCATGATGGCCAACCTGACGTTCAATCCGACCGAGCCCGCCGCGACGATCACTGCCTACATCGTGCAGGTGAGCCTCGGCGACCTGCCGCACGACAGCATCGGCTACCAGAGCATCTTCGCGGCCGGCCTCGTGCTGATGCTGATGACGCTGGTGCTGAACGTGATCGGCTTCTTCCTCACCCGCCGGTTCCGGGAGGCGTACTGATGGCCGCCACCGCCACTTGACGCTCGAGCAGATCCGCCAGGGACTCGTCCTGGCGCAAGCAGCTCGACAAGGTGTTCATCGCGATCGGCATGGCGCTGCTGTTCGGCTGCCTTGCCGATCCTCGCGATCCTGTTCTTCGACCTGGTGCGTGACGGCTGCGCTCGCGCTTCGGCTGGGACTTCTTCACGTCCTTCCCGTCGCGCAAGGCCGAGAACGCCGGCATCCTGTCCGCCGCCGTCGGCACCATGCTGATCATGGTCGTGACCGCGCTCGTGGCGCTGCCGGTCGGCGTGGCGGCCGCGATCTACCTCGAGGAGTACGCGCCGAAGAACTGGTTCACCGGCATCATCGAGATCAACGTCACCAACCTCGCGGGCGTGCCCTCGATCATCTACGGCCTGCTGGCGCTCGGCCTGTTCGTCTACCAGTTCAATTTCGGCCAGAGCGTGCTCACGGCCGGGCTCACGCTCGCGCTGCTGATCCTGCCGATCGTGATCGTGGCGACGCGCGAGTCGCTGCGGGCCGTGCCCAAGGCGATCCGCGAGGCGGCCTACGGCCTCGGTGCCACCCGCTGGGAGGTCACCAAGGACCACGTGCTGCCGTATTCGACCGGCGGCATCCTCACCGGCCTGATCCTCGGCCTGTCGCGCGCCATCGGCGAGACCGCGCCCATCATCACGATCGGCGCGCTGTCGTTCATCGCCTTCCTGCCGCCGTCGCCGGTCACGGGCGAGTTCCCGTTCCTGAACTTCGAATGGCTGATGAGCGAGTTCACGGCCATGCCGATCCAGATGTTCAACTGGGTCTCGCGGCCGGACCAGGCGTTCCAGGCGAACGCGGCCGCGGCGGGCGCCATCCTGCTCGGCATGACGCTCGCCATGAACGCGGTGGCGATCTGGATCCGCTACCGCTTCCGCAAGAAGATCAGCTGGTGAGCGCCATGAGCACGATCCTCGAAACGAAGACCGCAACCCAACCCAGGCAGACCGCAACGATGCAAGGCGAAACCCGCGCGCAGGGCTCCGACACGCCGTCACTTTCGATCGTGATGGAGGACCGCAAGGGCACGCGCGCCAATCCGCCCAAGGCGAGCGCCGAGAAGCTCAACTTCTGGTACGGCACGAACCAGGCGCTGAAGAACATCAACCTGGTGATCCCCGAGCACCAGGTCACGGCGCTGATCGGCCCGTCGGGCTGCGGCAAGAGCACCTTCCTGCGCTGCTTCAACCGCATGCACGACCTGCAGGCGGACACGAAGTACGAGGGCGCGATCATGCTGCGTCCCGGACAACGTCAACCTCGTCGGTCCCGAGACGGACCCGATCGAGGTCCGCATGCGGATCGGCATGGTGTTCCAGAAGCCGAACCCGTTCCCGAAGTCGGTGTTCGAGAACGTGGCCTACGGCCTGCGCCTGCGCGGCATCAACAACAAGACCGAGCTCGCCGAGCGCGTCGAGAAGGCGCTGCGCGGCGCCGCGATCTGGGACGAGGTCAAGGACCGCCTGAACGACTCCGCGCTGGCGCTGTCGGGCGGCCAGATGCAGCGCGTGTGCATCTCGCGCGCGCTGGCGACCGAGCCCGAGATCCTGCTGTTCGACGAGCCGACCTCGGCGCTCGACCCGATCGCGACGGCCAAGATCGAGGAGCTGATCACCGAGCTGCGCCAGCGCGTCACCATCCTGATCGTCACGCACAACATGCAGCAGGCCGCGCGCGTCTCGGACTTCACGGCGTTCATGTACCTCGGCGAACTGGTCGAGGTCGACGCGACCTCGAAGATCTTCACCAACCCGTCGAAGAAGGCGACCGAGGACTACATCACCGGCCGCTACGGCTGATGCCCGTGGACGGAGTCGGTCGTCGATGCAGCGCACGCGATCCCGACCGGATCCGCACACGCTCGAGCAGATCGTCGACCAGTCGCTGGCGGCGCGCTGCGCCTGCACGCGCGTCGAGATGGGCGCGCTGGTCATCGACCAGGTCGCCGGCGCCGTCCGGCACTGCTCGAGCGCGACACTCCGCCTGGCGCACGCGGTGCTGGCGCGCGAGGCGCGCGTCGACGAATACGAGAAGCAGCTCGACCGCGACAGCCTGACCTTCATCGCCCTGCAGCAGCCGGTCGCGAGCGACCTGCGGCTGGCGCGCGCCATCGTCCGCATCGGCCGCGAACTGGAGCGCGCCGGCGACGAGGCAAAGAAGATCGCGCGGTTCGCGCTCACGCTGGAAAAGGCCGCCGACGGCAGATCCCGGTGCTGGCGGTGTCGCGCCAGTTGCGGCACATGGCGGCGCTGTCGGCTCGATGCTGCGCAGCGCCGTGCGGGCCGCCGACGAGATGGACCTCGGAGCATGGCCCGCACGGTGCTTGCAGCGCGACGCCGAACTGGATGCCGAGTTCGCCGCCGCGCTGCGGCAGGTGATGTCGTACGTGCTGCGAGGACAACCGCTTCCTGCGCGCCGACCATCGACACGATCTTCGCGCTCAAGGGCCTGGAGCGGATCGGCGACCACGCCAGGAACATCGCCGAGCAAGTGCTGTACATGATGGAGGGGAGCGGCAGGAAGTGGAAGAGGGATAGGGGATAGCGGATAGCGGATAGCAGATCGCGCGGCGGCCACCGCTATCCACTTCCGCTATCCCCTATCCCCGATCCCTATTCTGCGTTGCGCAGCAGCTCATTGATCCCGACCTTGGCGCGCGTCTTCGCGTCCACTCTCTTCACGATCACCGCGCAGGCCAGGCTGTACTTGCCGCTCGGCGGCCGGCAGCGAGCCGGGCACCACGACGGCGCCGGCCGGGATGCGGCCGTAGCTGACCTCGTCGCGTTCGCGGTCGTAGATCCGGGTGCTCTGGCCGAGGTACACGCCCATCGACAGCACGGCGCCTTCCTCGACGATCACGCCTTCGACCACTTCCGAGCGGGCGCCGATGAAGCAGTGGTCCTCGATGATGGTCGGGCTCGCCTGCAGCGGTTCGAGCACGCCGCCGATGCCGACGCCGCCCGACAGGTGCACGTTGCGGCCGATCTGCGCGCAGGAGCCGACGGTGGCCCAGGTGTCGACCATGGTGCCCTCGCCGACGTAGCGCGCCGATGTTGACGTAGCTCGGCATCAGCACGACGTTGCGCGCGACGTGCGCGCCACGGCGCACCACCGCGGGCGGCACGACGCGGACGCCGTCGGCGCGGAAGCGCTCGGCGTCGTGGCCGGCGTACTTCAGGCCGACCTTGTCGTAGAAGCGGGTGTACCCGGCCTCGAGCGGCACGTTGTCGAACAGGCGGAACGACAGCAGCACGGCCTTCTTCAGCCACTCGTGCACCTGCCAGTGCCCGTCGATCTTCTCGGCGACCCGGACGGCGCCCGTGTCGAGCAGGTCGATCGCGTGCTCGACGGCCTCGACGATGTCGGGCGGGGCGTTGGCCGGGGAGAGCGTCGCGCGCTCCTCGAAGGCCGCAGTCGATCTGCGCGGCGACCGCGGCGTGACTGGTCTGGATCGTCATGGGCGCACCGTCATGAAGGAGTAAGGAATCGGCCGGGTTGTCACATTTCGGTAACGTGATCACCGGATTCTATATGCTATTCAGGCACATCCGCTCGGTCCCGCGGGCCGTGGCGATGGCCGGGACAGGGGTGCCATGGACGCAAAGCTGCGCGCACGGATGATCAAGGAGGCCTGGTTCGACCGGGACCTCAGCTGGCTCGAGTTCAACCGCCGCGTGCTGGCCGAGGCGCACGACGAGCGCGTGCCACTGCTCGAGCGGCTCAAGTTCCTGGCCATCTTCACCTCGAACCTCGACGAATTCTTCATGAAGCGCGTCGGCGCGATGCGCACCCGCGCCTACGCCAGCGGCAACATCGCCGTGGTCGAGGAGTTCAATGCGCACATCCTCAGCCTGCGGGCCGCACTCTATCCGATGCTGCTGCAGCGCGGGCAGTGCTTCCAGGAGCTGCGCCAGCGGCTGGACAAGCACGGGGTGAAGCTCGCCTCGTGGGCCGAGCTCACGCCCGCGCAGCAGGCCGAGGCGCGCGAGTACTACGACCGGCACGTGTCGCCGGCACTGACGCCGCTCGGCCTCGAATCCGTCGCACCCGTTCCCGTTCATGTCGAATCTCTCGACGTCCTGGGGCTTCGTGCTCAAGGACGACGAGACCGACGACCGCGTGCTGGTGCGGGTCAAGGTGCCCTCGGCGCTGCCGCAGTGGCTGCCGCTCCGTGCCGGGGTCGAGGCCGGGCAGCGCTGCTTCATCTCGCTGCAGGAGCTGCTGCGCGAGAACGCCAGCCAGCCTGTTTCCGGGCGTGGAGATCCTCGAGACCACGCTGTTCCGCGTCTCGCGCAACGCCGACATCGCCATCGAGGAGGACAGCGACAACAGCATCCGCGAGCTGGTCGAGGAGCAGGTGCGGCAGCGGCGGTTCCAGCCGGTCGTGCGGCTCGAGTTCGCCGCCAACCCCAGCAGCGAGATCCGCGACAGCCTCGTCGGCCGGTTCGAGCTGCGCGAGGGGGATGTCTACGAGCTGACCGACATGCTCGACTACTCCGGGCTGTTCGAGCTCGCCTCGCTGCCGATCCCGGAGCTGCGCGACCCGCCGTGGACGCCGCTGCCGCCGCTCGGCATCGAGGCGGACGCCGACATCTTCTCGGCGATCCGCGCCGGCGACGTGCTGGTGCACCACCCGTACGAAAGCTTCGACGCCTCGGTCGAGCGCTTCATCCGCGACGCGGCCGACGACCCGCGACGACGACGATCAAGATGACCGTCTACCGGCTCGGCGACGACACGCCGTTCGTCCGCTCGCTGATCAAGGCGGCCGAGAACGGCAAGCAGGTGGCGTGCCTGGTGGAGCTCAAGGCCCGCTTCGACGAGGAGCGCAACCTGCACTGGGCGGAAGAGCTGCAGAAGGCCGGCGATCACGTGATCTACGGCTTCCGCGGCCTCAAGACGCACACCAAGCTGGCGCTGGTCGTGCGCCGCGAAGGCGACGGGCTGCGCAGCTACGCCCACATCGGCACCGGCAACTACCACGTCAAGACGGCGCGGCTCTACACCGACTTCGGCCTGTTCACCTGCGACCCGGTGCTGACCCGTGACGTCGTCAACCTGTTCCACCACCTGACCGGCTACTCGCGCGCGCCGCGCTTCGAGAAGCTGCTGGTGGCGCCGCTCAACATGCGCACGCGCTTCGTCGACCTGATCGGGCGCGAGGCGGCCAATGCGCGCGCCGGGCGGCCCGCGCGCATCGTCGCCAAGATCAACCAGCTCGAGGACGGCCCGATCTGCGAGGCGCTCTGCGACGCCTCCAATGCCGGCGTGCCGATCGACCTGATCGTGCGCGGCTTCTGCTGCCTGCGGCCGGGGATCGCGGGCCTGACCGAGAACATCCGCGTGCGCTCGATCATCGGCCGCTTCCTCGAGCACGGCCGGGTGTTCCATTTCGCCAACGGCAGCGAGGACCCGCTCGAGGGCGACTTCCTGCTCGGTTCGGCCGACTGGATGGACCGCAACCTGTCGCGCCGGGTGGAGGCCATCGCGCCGGTCGAGAACCGGCGCCTGCGCGAGCGGCTCTGGGACGTGCTGCAGGTGCAGCTCGCCGACCTGCGCAATGCCTGGCTGATGCAGTCCGACGGCAGCTACACGCGCCTGCAGTCCAGCCGGCGCGATGCCAAGGTGGCGCGCGAGGGCACGCACGTCACGCTGATGAAGCGCACCCGCCAGCGCGCCCGTCGCTGAGGCCGTCACAAAAGTTTCTCGCGCCGGTCATCGGCGTTTCACGCGCCTGCCGCAGGCTCTGCGGAACGAGGCCAGCAATCGGTGATCGATGAACAACGGCCAGGAGCAGCGCACCACGCTGCGTGCCCGAAGCGTTTTCATTTCCGACATTCACCTTGGTTTCAAGGGCTGCCAGGCGCAGTACCTGCTCGACTTCCTGCGACGGGTCGAGTGCGAGCAGATCTACCTGGTCGGTGACATCATCGACCTGTGGGCGCTCAGCAAGTCGTTCTACTGGCCGCAGGCCCACAACGACGTCATCCGCACGATCCTCGGCAAGGCCAAGCACGGCACCCGGGTCGTCTACATCCCGGGCAACCACGACCGCGTCTTCCGCGACCACGATGGCCTGGTCATGGGCAACGTCGAGATCCTGCGCGAGGCCATCCACACCGCGGCCGACGGCCGCCGCTACCTGGTGCTGCACGGCGACGAGTTCGACAGCATCGTGCGCGCGAGCCCGCTGCTCGAGTCGATCGGCAGCCATGCCTATGCCGCGGCACTGACGCTCAACCGCTTCGTCAACTCGGTGCGGGCGCGCTTCGGCTACCCGTACTGGTCGCTGGCCGCGTTCCTCAAGCACAAGGTCAAGAACGCGGTGCAGTACATCGGCGGCTTCGAGAAGGCGCTGGCGGCCGAGGCCCGCCGCCGCGACGTGCAGGGCGTGATCTGCGGCCACATCCACCGCGCCGAGATCACCGACATCGACGGCATCGCCTACTGCAACGACGGCGACTGGGTCGAGAGCTGCACCACGCTGGTGGAGGACTTCGCCGGGCGGTTCAGCCTGCTGCGCTGGACCGAAACGCCAGACGGTGCTGGTGGGCAGCGCCGAGGTGCCGCTGCTCGGCAGCCCGGTGGTGCCGGCGCCGGTGGCCGCATGAGGGTCGTGGTCGCCACCGACGCCTGGTTTCCGCAGACCAACGGCGTGGTGCGCACGCTGGCCACGACGGTCGACTGCATGCGCGCCGACGGCATCGACGTGCACGTGATCTCGCCGCAGGAATTCCGCACCGTGCCGTGCCCGACGTATCCGGAGATCCGGCTGTCGCTGTTCGCCGGGCGCGCCGTGGCGCGGCGGCTCGAGCGCTGCAGCCCACGGCGGTGCACATCTCCACCGAAGGGCCGATCGGACTCGCGGCGCGGCGCTGGTGCCTGCGCAACGGGCATCCGTTCACGACCGCGTATCACACGCAGTTTCCGGAGTACGTGCGGGCGCGGGCGCCGGTGCCGCTGTCGCTCGGCTACGCCTGCGATGCGCTGGTTTCACGGCGCGGCGGCGCGCACGCTGGTCGCGACACCGTCGATGCGGCGGCTGCTCGAGTCACGCGGGTTCCCCAACCTGGTGACCTGGAGCCGCGGCGTGGACAGCGAGCTGTTCCGGCCGGGCGACAAGCATTTCCTGCAGCTGCCGCGGCCCGTCTGGCTGTACCTCGGGCGCGTGGCCGTCGAGAAGGGCATCGAGGACTTCCTTGAGCTGGACCTGCCCGGCAGCAAGCTGGTGGTTGGCGATGGCCCCGCGCGGGCCGAACTTGCAGCGCGGTTTCCGCAAGCGCACTTCGTCGGCTTCAAGCACGGCGAGGACCTGGCCCGTCACATCGCGGCGTCCGACGTGTTCGTGTTCCCCAGCCGCACCGACACGTTTGGCCTGGTCCTGCTCGAGGCCATGGCCTGCGGCGTGCCGGTCGCGGCGTATCCGGTGACCGGGCCGATCGACGTCGTGGTCAACGGCCACACCGGCGTGCTGGACGAGGACCTGCAGCTCGCCGCGGAGGCGGCGCTCGAACTCGATCCGGCGGCCTGCCGCGCCCATGCGCTGGGTATTCCTGGGAGGCCTGCACCCGGCAGTTCGTGGCGGCGCTGGCGCAACCCCCGAGCCCCGCGGCCGCGCTCGAATCGACCGCCGCCGCCTGACCGGACCGCCGTCGCGCCTGTCACTCGCCTGTCACTCGCCTGTCACTCGGCTGTCACACGTCGGCGGCAAGCTCGCGCGTCGCATTCCAACAAGAACCGAGGCCCGACCATGAAGACCAAGATTGCCGCCGCCATTGCGGCCCTGCTGGCCATGTCAGAGCGCCGGTGCGCGCAACGGGCCGCCGCAGTGGGACATCGCACTCGAGCACCTCGCGAGCATCGGCACGGGCTCGGCCGGCAGCATCGGCGCCGAGATCGTCGCCTACGACCGCAGCGACCCGTCGTGCCTTCGCCATCAATTCCACCGACAACACCCTGGCGGTCCTCGACCTGTCGAACCCGTCGGCACCGATCCTGCACGAGACGGTCTCGCTGGCCGCCTACGGCGCCGGGCTCAACAGCGTGGCCGTGCACAACGGGCTGGTCGCCGCCGCGGTCGAGGCGAATCCGAAGACCGATCCGGGCCGGGTGGTGTTCATCAACGCGGCGACGCTGCAGGTCGTGGGCAGCGTGGTGGTGGGCGCGCTGCCCGACATGCTGACCTTCGACGGCGACGGCCGGCGCGTGCTGGTGGCGAACGAGGGCGAGCCCGTGGATTACCTGCCGGGTTCGGTCAATCCGGAAGGCACGGTCAGCATCATCGACCTGGCGCAGGGCGTGGCTTCCGCCAGCGTGCGCAGCGTCGACTTCCGCGCTTCTCGCGCGACACGCTGAATGCGCAGGGCATCCGCGTGTTCGGGCCCGGCACCACCGCCGCGCAGGACCTCGAGCCCGAGTACATCACCGTCCAGGGCCGCACGGCCTGGGTCACGCTGCAGGAGGCGAATGCCGTGGCCGTGATCGACGTGCCGACGGCCACCGTGCAGCGAGATCCTGCCGCTCGGCCTGAAGGACCACAGCCTGGACCGCAATGCGCTCGACCCGAGCGATCGCGAACGGGGCAACGGACCGCGATCCAGATCGCGTCATGGCCGGTGTTCGGCATGTACCAGCCCGACGCGATCGCCAGCTATCAGCGTCGGCAACCAGCGCTTCCTGGTCACGGCGAACGAGGGCGACTCGCGTTCGGACGAGGACTTCGCGGGATTCGGCGAGGAAGCGTCGCGTGGGCAGACGACGACTACGTGCTGGACCCGGACGTGTTCCCGGACGCCGCGACGCTCAAGGACAGACGCGGCGCTGGGCCGCCTGACGGTCAGCAACGCCTCGGGCGACCTCGACGGCGACGGCGACTTCGACCAGATCCACGCCTTCGGCGCGCGTTCGTTCTCGATCTGGACCGTCGACGGCCAGCAGGTCTGGGACAGCGGCGACCAGTTCGAGCGCTACTTCGAAAATCCCGCCAATGGCTACGCGGCGATCTTCAACGCCACCCACGACGACAACCGGCCTGACAGCCGCAGCGACAACAAGGGTCCGGAGCCCGAGGGCCTGGCCATCGGCCGCGTCGGCGGACGCCAGTACGCGTTTGTCGGCCTCGAGCGCATCGGCGGCGTGATGGCCTACGACATCAGCGAGCCGCAGGCGCCACGCTTCGCGGCCTACGCCAACACCCGCAACCTGGCGCAGGTGCGGATCGATCGCGGCGCCGAGGGCGTCACGTTCATTGCCGAGGAAGACAGCCCGAACGGCCAGCCGCTGGTGCTGGTGGGCAACGAAGTCAGCCGCACGGTGTCGATCTTCCAGGTCAACAAGTCGAAGCCCTGAGCCGGGCCGCGGCGGTCAGCCAGGCCACGTCACCAGCGTGGCCTGGGCGAGCGCCAGGCCCAGCGCCGCGCCCGCCAGCACGTCGCTGGGGTAGTGCAGGCCGAGCACGACGCGCGAGGCGGCCACCAGCAGCATGAACGGCAGCAGGATCGGCGCCAGTTCCGGCACGTGCGTGGTCGCGACCACCGTGAAGCTGACCGCATGCAGCGTGTGCCCGGAAGGAAAGCTGTAGCGGTCGAGCGGGGCGGCACCCAGCTGGATGGCGGCGTGCGAGATGAACGGCCGTTCGCGCACCAGCCGGTGCTTGAGCTGCCGATAAAGCACGATGCCGGCCAGGCCGCAGACCGCCATCTGGGCGGCCACGTCCGCGCCTTGCGGTCCGCTGATCGCAAAGGCCAGGATCAGCAGGTACCAGAAGACACCGTCGCCCAGCCGGCTGACGGTGGCGAAGAACCGCCGCACCGCAGCGTGCCGGCTGGTGCGGTTCAGGCGCAGGCACCAGGCCTGCTCGGCGGCGTCGAAACGCTGCCATGGACTCGTCCGCTCGAGGGATGCCATGTCGCACCTCCTGATCGGCGCGGCTTGCGGTGCGCCGACCTGCGACCGGGCAATCTGCCGAAGTGCGGCTACAGGACGATGGCACTGCCATGAAAATTTCATGACAGACAGTCACTTATGTCACTAACCGAATGTGCGAAGTGAGGAGCCAGCGGGTCCAGGCCTTGCTGGTACGCCAGGCGAGGCCGGGGCATGGCCAGGCCGCTGGCTTGTCACAAAACCGTCACCTTCGCGTCATAGTCTCGAGGCACATTTCCAGGCTTTGCGTTCCGCGACCAGGCCAGCGGCTGGCGGGCGGGCGCAAATCAACCTGACGGAGAGACCGGGACACGATGGCAAACCAATGGCAGCAGCTGGAACGCGATCATGCAGTACTCGTTCCTGCATGTGTTTGCCAACGACGGGCTGATCGACCGCGACGAACTGCAGATGATCGAGCGCCTCGCGCTGCAGGACGGCACCGTCGACAGCAGGAGCGCGACGTGCTGACCCGCGTATTTGCGCGCGTCAACCCGGCTACCGTCGAACCCGGGGTCTGGGCCGAGATCGAGCGCTTCAAGGCGCAGTTCGACATCCCCTGAGCCGGGCGGCGTCATTCGTCGCAATCCGCGGCGCCGCGTCGCCGCGCCGCCTCGACGCAGTCGTCGACGCTGGCCACCAGCGAGATGCGCACCCGGCCCAGCTCCCGGATTTCCGCCGGCCGTGTCGCGCGCCAGGTAACGGCCCGGCAGCACGGTGACGTGCTGCTGCTCGAACAGTCCGCGCGCAAAGGCTTCATCGTCCCGGACGCGCGGCCACAGGTAGAAGCCCCCGGCCGGGATCGTGGCGTCGTCCTGCAGGGCCGTCGCGATGACCGGCGTCACGCGCGCGAACTTCTCGCGGTACAGGCGCGGTTCTCGATCACGTGGGCCTCGTCGTTCCAGGCCGGCATGCTGGCGAGCTGCGTGTGCAGCGGCACGGCGCAGCCGTGATAGGTGCGGTACAGGCGGAAGCGGGCCAGCACGGCGGCGTCGCCCGCGACGAAGCCCGAGCGCAGGCCCGGCACGCTCGAGCGCTTCGACAGGCTGTGGAACACGATGCAGCGCTCGAAGCCGCGGTTGCCCGCGTTCCAGGCGGCCTGCAGCAGGCCGGGCGGCGGCGCGGCCTCGTCGAAGTACAGCTCCGAATAGCACTCGTCCGACGCGATGACGAAGTCGTGCCGCGCGGCGAGCTCGAGCGCATGCCGCAGGTACGGCTCGGGCAGCACCGCGCCGGTCGGATTGCCGGGGCTGCAGAGGAACAGCAGCTGGCAGCGATCCCAGGTGGCGGCGTCCACGGCGTCGAGGTCCGGCAGGTAGCCATTGCCGGGCACGCAGTCCAGGTAGACCGGCTCGGCCCCGGCGAGCAGCGCTGCGCCCTCGTAGATCTGATAGAACGGATTCGGCATCAGCACGCACGGCGGCGCGCCGCGGGCCGTCGTGTCGACGACTGCCTGCACGAACGCGAACAGCGCCTCGCGCGTGCCGTTGACCGGCAGCACCATGCGCTCGTGATCCACGGCGCCGGCGGCGAGCGCGAAGCGGCGCTCGAGCCAGCGCGCGATCGCCTGCCGCAGTTCGGGCAGGCCCAGTGCCACGGGATAGCTGCCCAGGCTCGCGGCCAGCGCGCCGACGAGTGCCGCGCCGATGAAGGCCGGCGGCGCGTGCCTGGGCTCGCCGATCGACAGCGGGATGTGCGCAGCCCGGCCGGCGGCTCGGCGCCCGCCAGCAGCGTCCGCAGCCGCTCGAACGGGTAGGGCTGCAGCCGGTCGAGCCGCGGGTTCATGCGCCGGAGCCGGTGACAGGCCTCGCCGCCGCATCGCTCACGCCAGCCGCGTGGCCGGCTCGCGCCGGTCGAGCGCCTGGCCGATCCGCTCGCGCAGCCGCTCGCGGGCGTCTTCCGTCAGCGCGCCGCCGCTGGCGTTGGTGATGTAGAACACGTCCTCGGCGCGCTCGCCGATGGTCATGATCTTGGCGGTGTTGACGTCGATCTGCTCGGCCAGGAACACCTTGCCGATTTCCGACAGCAGGCCCGGCCGGTCGCCCGCGATGATCTCGAGCACCGTGCGGTTCTGCAGCGGGTCCTCGGTGAACGTGATCTGCGTGGGCGTCGAGAACATGCGCACCTGGCGCGGCGCGCGGCGCGTCACCACGGGCGGCTCCGCCTCGGGGCTCTGCAGCACGCGGCGCAGCTGCTGCTCGATCTGCTGCGCGCGCTGCCGGTCCGCGATCGGCTGTCCCGTGTCCTCGAGCACCAGGTAGGTGTCGAGGCCGAGCCCGCCGTCGAGCGGCGTGATGCGCGCATCGACGATGTTGAGTCCCATCTGGTCGAGCAGCGCGGTGGTGCGGGCGAAGTTCTCCTGCCGGTGCGGCCCGCAGGTCAGCACGGCGTTGCCGCCGCGCTCGACCGCCGTGCGCACGGCCACCAGCAGCGAGACGTCCTCGGGCTCGGTGTCGGCCAGCAGGCGCGTGTGCCAGGCGACTTCCGCGGCCGAGTAGCGCAGGAAATAGATGTCGTTCAGGCGCGCCCAGATCGACGCGGCGCGCTCGGGCGCGACCTGCTCGCGCGCCAGCAGCTCGAGCGCGGCCGCCTTGGTCTCGGCGATCAGTTCCTCGTGGTCGACCGGCGATCTCGATGCCGCGGCGCAGCGCGCGCGCGCACGCGCTCGTAGAAATCGTGGAACAGCGAGGCCTTCCAGGAGTTCCACAGCTTCGGATTGGTGCCGCGGACGTCGGCGACGGTCAGCAGGTACAGGTAATCGAGGTGCGTCTGGTCGCCGACCATGCGCGCGAACTCCTGGATCACCTTCGGGTCGGAGATGTCCTTCTTCTGCGCCGTCACCGAGAACAGCAGGTGGTTGCGCACCAGCCAGGCGACGAGGCGCGCGTCGTAGCGCGACAGGCCCTGCTCGAGGCAGAACGCCTCGGCGTCGACCGAGCCCGAGTTCGGAGTGGTCGCCGCCGCGGCCCTTGGCGATGTCGTGGAACAGCGCCGCCAGGTACGCGAGCTCCGGCCGCTGCAGCGTCTGCGATGCAGGCGCGACATCTCGGGCAGCTCGTGGTCGAAGCGGGGCAGGGCGAGCCGGCGCAGGTTGCGCAGCACGAACAGGTGTGCGCGTCGACCGTGTAGGCATGGAACAGGTCGTACTGCATGCGGCCGACGATGCGGCCGAAGGCCGGGATGTAGCGGCCGAGCACGCCGTAGAGGTTCATGCGCCGCAGTTCGTGCGTGACGCCGGCCGGCGCGCGCAGGATCTCGAGGAACAGCCGGTGATGCCGCGGGTTCTGCCGGAACTCCTCGTCGATCAGCCACAGGTGGCGGCCGAGCAGCCGGATGGTCGTGGCGCGCACGCCGCGCACGTCCGGGTGTTTCCTGCATCAGCGCGGAACAGCTCGAGCATCGCCGACGGGTTGCGCACGAAGGTGTCGTCGTGCGTGACCTCGAGGTAGTCGTTGCGCATCTGGAACCGCGGGTTGAGCGGCACGATGGCGTTCTCGCCCTCGTTCAGGATCGCCTCGCGGAACAGCTGCAGCAGCATTTCGTTCAGCAGGCTGACGTCCATCACCGTGCGGTAGTAGCGCTGCATGAACTGCTCGACCGCCAGCGTGTAGGTGGCGTCCTCGTAGCCGAACTGCTTGCGCGATGCGGATCTGGTGGTCGAACAGCAGCCGGTCCTCGCGCCGCCCGGTGAGCGTGTGCAGCGCGAAGCGCACCTTCCACAGGAACGCCTGCGCCTGGCGCAGCTTGCGCAGCTCGGCCGCGGTCAGGAAGCCGTGGGCGACCAGTTCGTCGAGCGTCTCGGCGCCGAAGTGCCGCTTGGCCACCCAGCCGATGGTCTGGATGTCGCGCAGGCCGCCGGGGCTCGCCTTGACGTTGGGCTCGAGGTTGTAGCCGGTGTCGTGGTAGCGGTGATGCCGCGCCTGCTGCTCGGCCACCTTGGCCTCGAAGAACGCGCTGCGACGACCAGACCTTGTCCTGCGCCAGCGCGCGGCGCATCGACTGGAACAGGTGGTCGGGGCCCGACAGCAGGCGCGCCTCGATGAAGGTGGTCACGACGCTGACGTCGGCGGCGCTCTCGCGCTGGCAGTCGTCGATGGTGCGCACGCAGTGCCCGACCTCGAGGCCGATGTCCCAGAGGAAGGTCAGGAAGCGCTCGATGCCGGCCTCGGCCTCCACCACCTCGCTCTTGGGCAGCAGGATCAGCATGTCGATGTCGGAGCACGGGTGCAGCTCGCCGCGGCCGTAGCCGCCGACCGCGATCAGGTTGACCTCGCCGGCATGCGGGCCGACGTGCAGGCGCCAGGCGCTGCGCAGCACGATGTCGACCATCCGCGCGCGGTCGCGGACCAGGCCCTCGACCGGCTCGTCCTCGGCAAAGCGGGCCTTCAGGCTGGCGTCGCCGGCGGCCAGTGCCGCGCGGAACGCCGCGACGGTGTCGCCGTCGGTCTCGAGCGCCGCCGGCAGCGTGGCCAGGAACGTCCAGGGCGACAGCTCGACCGGGGCGGGGATCGCCTCGTATTCCTCGATCGGTGCCAGCGGTGTGCTCACGCCGGGGGCTGCTCGGCGGCGCCCAGCGTCAGGACTTCGAACCCGGTGGCGGTGACGAGCAGGGTGTGTTCCCACTGCGCCGACAGCGAGTGGTCCTGCGTGATGACGGTCCAGCCGTCCGGCAGCAGGCGCACGTCGCGCCGTGCCGGCGTTGACCATGGGCTCGATGGTGAAGGTCATGCCGGGCTCGAGTTCGAGGCCCGTGCCCGCGGTGCCGTAGTGCAGCACCTGCGGGTCCTCGTGGAAGCCGCGGCCGATGCCGTGGCCGCAGTACTCGCGCACCACCGAGCAATGGTTCGCCTCGACGAACTTCTGGATCGTGGCGCCGATGTCGCCGAGCCGCGCGCCGGGCCGCACCGTGCGGATGCCGAGCCACAGGGCCTGGTAGGTCAGGCTCGCAGAGCCGCTGCGCGTGCGGCAGCGGCTTGCCGACGTGGAACATGCGGCTGGTGTCGCCGTGGAAGCCGTCCTTGATCACGGTGATGTCGACGTTGACGATGTCGCCCTGCTTCAGCTTCTTGTCGCCCGGGATGCCGTGGCAGACCACGTGGTTGACCGACGTGCAGATCGACTTGGGGAAGCCGCGGTAGCCGAGCGGGGCGGGGATCGCCTGCTGCTCGCCCACGATGTAGTCGTGGCAGACGCTGGTTCAGTTCGTCGGTGGTGACGCCCGGGACGACGTGGGGTCCGATCATGTCGAGCACGTCGGCCGCCAGGCGGCCCGCCACGCGCATGGCGTCCTGCTCGGCCGGGCCCTTGATCAGGACCCGCCCGGCGGCCTCCCGGAGGGCGGCGGCGGGGTCGGGCTTGGGGGAATATTGCATCTGGACCCGGTCCTGTGCGCGCAAGTGTTTGAAAAACCGAGGCCGCGATGGTATAAAGCGCGGCCTTTTTTGACAACGAAATCCGCACACACACCGTCACGTGTGGCTGGGTGCCCGGCAGGTCGTGAGACTATCCTGGGTTGCCGCATGGGGTGTGTGGAGGTTCAACCCTGCAAGGAGTTTTCTCGATGCCCGGCATGTCCATGCGACAGATGCTGGAAGCGGGTGTTCATTTTGGACACCAGACCCGCTTCTGGAACCCGAAGATGTCCCAATTCATCTTCGGCGAACGCAACCGAATCCACATCATCAACCTCGAAAATTCGCTGCCGATGTACCTGGAGGCGGCGGAGTTCATCCGCAACGTCGTCGCCGACGGCGGCAAGGTGCTGTTCGTGGGCACCAAGCGCTCCGCGCGCGAAGCGATCGCGCAGGAAGCGGCGCGCTGCGGCATGCCCTATGTCAGCCATCGCTGGCTCGGCGGCATGCTCACCAACTTCAAGACCATCCGCCAGTCGATCCGCCGCCTGGCCGAGATCGACGAGCTGCAGGCGAGCGGTGCGCTCGACCAGCGCAACAAGCGCGAGGCGCAGATGGTGCGCCGCGAGCGCGAGAAGCTCGATCGCAGCCTCGGCGGCATCAAGGACATGGACGGCCTGCCGGACGTGATGTTCGTCATCGACGTCGGTCACGAGAACATCGCGATCCACGAGGCGCAGAAGCTCGGCATCCCGGTCGTCGCCGTGGTCGACACCAACTGCTCGCCGGAAGGCATCAGCTACGTGATCCCCGGCAACGATGACGCCATGCGCGCCATCCAGCTGTACGCGGCCGGCATCGCCGATGCCGTGATCGAAGGCCGCTCGACGGTCGTCGACATGGCGGTCGGCGAGGACGAGTTCGTCGAGCTCGACGAGGAAGGCAAGCCCCGTTCGCGCAGCGGCGCGCCGAAGCCGGCGCCGCGCAGGGCCGCCCCGGCCCGCAAGAAGACCGCCGCTGGCGCTGCCAAGCGCAAGCCGGCCGACGACTCCGCGGCCGCCGAGCAGCGCGCCGAAGAACTGGTCGAGGCCGATCCGGAAGAGAGCGCCGAGGCGTTCATGGCCCGGCGCGAGGCTGCCCGCAAGTCGAAGCCGGCCGCCGCTGCGGCACCCGCTCGCGGCTGCCGCGGTCGAAGCTGCTGCCCCGGCCCCGGCCCCGGCAGAGGGCGCCTGACCATGGCCGTCACCGCAGAGGCAGTGAAGGCGCTGCGTGAGCGCACCGGCGCCGGCATGATGGAGTGCAAGAAGGCGCTGGTCGAAACCAACGGCGACCTCGAAGCCGCGGCCGAGATCATGCGCAAGTCGGGTCTCGCCAAGGCCGACAAGAAGGCCGGCCGCATCGCCGCCGAAGGCGTGGTGGTCATCGAACGCTCGGCCGACGGCAAGCAGGCGGCGCTGGTCGAGGTCAATTCCGAGACCGACTTCGTCGCGCGCGAGAAGGACTTCCAGGCCTTTGCCGCCGACGTCGCCAGGGCTGCACTCGCGGCGCAGCCGGCCAGCCTCGAGGCGCTGCTCGGCACCAAGCTGGCCTCGGGCAAGACGGTCGAGGAAGCCCGCCGCGAACTGATCGCGCGCATCGGCGAGAACATCGGCGTGCGCCGCTTCGAGCTGATCCAGTCCGACGCGCCGCTGGCCACCTACCTGCACGGCACGCGCATCGGCGTGGTCGTGGCGCTGCACGGCGGCGACGCGGCGCTCGGCCATGACCTGGCCATGCACATCGCGGCGATCAACCCGCAGTACCTGTCGGCCGACGACGTGCCGGCCGACCAGGTCGCCAGGGAAAAGGACATCTTCGTCGCCCAGGTCGCCCAGGACCCCAAGGCCGCCGGCAAGCCGGCCGAGATCGTCGCCAAGATGGTCGAGGGCAAGATCCGCAAGTTCCTCGGCGAAATCACGCTGCTCGGCCAGCCGTTCGTCAAGGACGACAAGCAGTCGGTCGGCGACGTCCTGAAGAAGGCCAGCGCCCGGGTCGCCCGCTTCGTCCGCTACGAGGTCGGCGCCGGCATCGAGAAGAAGCAGGAAAACTTCGCCGAGGAAGTCGCGGCGGCGGTGCGGGGCGCCTGAGCCCCGCCTGCGGTCCCCGATCTTCGATCCCCGGAACCCCGCGCAAGCGGGGTTCCTTATAATGGCGGCTCGACACGGGTCGCCGGCGAGGAACGATGGAGAAGAACGCAGACACCGAACCGCGCAAACGCAGGGTCCTGGTCAAGCTGTCCGGCGAGGCCCTGATGGGCGAGGGGGACTACGGGATCGACCCCGCGTTCCTGCGTCGCCTGGCCACCGAGATCCGCAGCGTGCGCGAACTCGACATCGAGATCGGCCTGGTCGTCGGCGGCGGCAACCTGTTCCGCGGCGCGGGCCTGGCCCGGGCCGGCATGGACCGGGTCACGGGCGATCACATGGGCATGCTGGCGACCGTCATGAACGCGCTCGCCCTGCAGGATGCGCTCGAATCCATCGACGTGCCCACGCGCGTGATGTCGGCCGTGCGCATCAACCAGGTGTGCGAGGACTACATCCGGCGCCGCGCCGTCCGTCACCTCGAGAAGGGCCGGGTCATCATCTTCGCCGCCGGCACCGGCAACCCGTTCTTCACCACGGACACCGCCGCCAGCCTGCGCGCCATCGAGATCGAGGCCGACCTGCTGCTGAAGGCCACCAAGGTCGACGGCATCTACGATTCCGACCCGGTGCAGAACCCGGCCGCGCGGCGCTACGATCGCCTCACCTACGACCAGGTGCTCGACCAGCGCCTGAACGTCATGGACGCCACGTCGATCGTCCTGTGCCGCGACCATCGCCTGCCGCTGCGCGTGTTCAACCTGAACGACCCCGGCGCGCTGGTGCGCGCCGCAAGCGGTGCCGAGATCGGCACGCTGGTCACCAACTGACAAGAATCAACGACGGCCACGGGCCGCCCGACTGGGAGACAGCATGCTCGAGGACATCAAGAAAGACGCCGCCGAACGCATGGCCAAGTGTGTCGCGGCCTACCGTCACGAACTGAAGCGCCTGCGCACCGGCCGCGCCAGCGCCAGCCTGGTCGACCACATCCGCGTCGACTACTACGGCGCCGAGTCGCCGCTCAACCAGGTCGCCAACGTCGCGGTCGAGGACGCGCGCACGCTCACCATCGTGCCCTACGACAAGCAGATGGTGTCGGTGATCGAGAAGGCGATCATGAAGTCCGACCTCGGCATCACGCCGAACACGGCCGGCAGCGTGATCCGCGTGCCGATGCCGGCGCTCACCGAGGAGCGCCGCCGCGACCTGACCAAGGTCGTCAAGCACGAGGCCGAGAACGCGCGCGTCGCCATCCGCAACGTCCGCCGCGACGTCATGCAGGACCTGAAGGAACTGCTGAAGGAGAAGCTCGTCTCCGAGGACGACGACCGTCGGGCGCAGGACGACGTGCAGAAGCTCACCGACAAGTACGTCGCCGAGGTCGACGTGGTGCTGCACGAGAAGGAAAAGGAACTGATGCAGGTCTGAGCCGTGCCTCACGCTGCAGCGGGCGCGTCCGGCCTTCCACGCCACGTCGCCGTCATCATGGATGGCAACGGGCGCTGGGCACAGCGGCGCCACCTGCCGCGCCACGCCGGCCACCGCGCGGGCGCCAAGGCCGTGCGCGCGACGGTCGAGGGCTGCGCGCGTCGCGGCATCGAGGCGCTGACGGTCTTCGCCTTCTCGAGCGAGAACTGGCAGCGGCCACCGGAGGAAGTGACGCGGCTGATGGAGCTCTTCGTCGAGTCGATCGACAAGGAGGTCAGCCGCCTGCACGAGCACCAGATCCGCGTGCGCTTCATCGGCGACTGCTCGCGGCTGCGCGTCGGGCTGCCGGAGAAGATCGCCGCCGCCGAGGCGCTCACGGCGGCCAACACGCGCATGACGCTGTACGTTGCCGTCTCCTATGGCGGGCGCTGGGACATGGTCGAGGCCGCGCGCCGGCTGGCGGCGCGGGCGGCCGCGGGGCAGCTCGAGCCGCAGGCGATCGACGAGGCCCTGTTTGCCAGCGAACTGCAGCTCGCCGGTGCGCCGGAGCCCGACCTGTTCATCCGCACCGGCGGCGAGCAGCGCATCAGCAATTTCCTGCTCTGGCACCTGGCCTATTCCGAGCTCTATTTCTGCGACACGCTGTGGCCCGATTTCGATGACGCCGCGCTCGAGGCCGCCCTCGATTTCTACGCCGGCCGCCAGCGGCGCTTCGGCCTGACCGCCGCGCAGGCGGCACGATGAACCACCCGCTGCGTGCGCGCATCCTGACCGCGCTGCTGCTTGCGGCGCTGGTCGTCGTCGTCCTGGTCTGGCTGCCGCCCACCGTGGCCGTGGTGCTGATCTCGGTGGCGATCTTCGGCGCCGGCTACGAATGGGCAGGCTTCGTGCGGCTGAACTCGGTGCCCGCGCGGCTGTCCTATGCCGCCGCGATCCTGCTGGTACTGACGGGCGCCGAGATGCTGGCGGGCGATCCGCGCTGGCTCAACCACGAGCTGCGCCTGGCCGTGGCGTGGTGGATCGTCGCCTTCCTCTGGCTGGCGCTGCGCGCGCAGGCGGGCGGGCGCCGTGCCGCGGCGGTCGCGGGCTTCATGGTGCTGGTGCCGGCCGGCATCGGACTGTCGCACCTGGTCACCCTGCAGCCCAACGGACAATGGCTGCTGCTGTACCTGCTGGTGCTGATCGCGGCGGCGGACGTCGGCGCGTATTTCGGCGGCCGCCTGTTCGGCCGGCACAAGCTCGCGCCGCAGGTCAGTCCCGGCAAGACCTGGGAGGGCTTCGTCGCCGGCATGGTGGCCGCGACCGGCGTGGCCGTGGCCGGCGCGAGCATCTTCGACATGCCGTTCTGGCCCTGGCTGCTGCTGTGCCTGCTGGTCGCCGTCGTGTCCGTGATCGGCGACCTGACCGAGAGCATGTTCAAGCGTCATGTCGGGCTCAAGGACAGCGGCCGCCTGCTGCCGGGCCACGGCGGCCTGCTCGACCGCATCGACAGCCTGACTGCGGCGGCGCCGACTTTCCTGCTCGGCCTGCTGGTGCTCGGGCTCGTGCCATGAAGCGGGTCGCGGTCCTGGGCAGCACCGGCAGCATCGGCGTCAGCACGCTCGACGTGCTGGGCCAGCACCCGGACCGGTACCGCGTGACGGCGCTTGCGGCCGCCTCCAATGGCTCCGCGCTGCTCGCGCAGTGCCTGCGCTTCCGGCCGGCGATCGCGGTGCTGCAGGAGGCCGCGGCCGCCCGGGCACTCGAGCAGCGAGTTGCGCGCCGCAGGCTGTCCGACCGAGGTGCATTGCGGCCCGGCGGCGCTCGACGCCTGCGCGGCCAGTGCCGATGTCGACGTCGTGATGGCCGCGATCGTCGGCGCGGCCGGGCTGCCCTCGACGCTCGCGGCCGCGCGCGCCGGCAAGCAGGTGCTGGTCGCGAACAAGGAATCCCTGGTGATGGCCGGGTCGCTGCTGGTCGACGCCGCGCGCCAGGGCGGCGCGGTGCTGGTGCCGATCGACAGCGAGCACAACGCGATCTTCCAGTGCATGCCGCACACGCTGCGGACCGGTGCGGCCCCGGCAGGCGTGCGGCGGATCCTGCTCACGGCGTCGGGCGGCCCGTTCCTGCGCGCAACGCGCGAGCAGATGGCGGACGTCACCCCGGAGCAGGCCTGCGCGCACCCGCGCTGGCGCATGGGGCGCAAGATCTCGGTCGATTCCGCCACCCTGATGAACAAGGGCCTCGAGCTGATCGAGGCCTGCGTGCTGTTCGGGATGGAACCGTCCGCCGTGCAGGTGGTCGTACATCCGCAGAGCATCGTGCATTCGATGGTGGAGTACGTGGACGGGTCGATCCTGGCGCAGCTCGGCAATCCCGACATGCGCACGCCCATCGCGCACGCGCTCGGCTGGCCGGAACGGATCGCGTCCGGTGTAGAATCGCTGGATCTCGTGGCGGCGGCGCGGCTTGATTTCGAGGCTCCGGACCTGGTCCGGTTTCCGGCGCTGGGGCTGGCGCGCAGCGCGGCCGAGGCCGGCGGCACGGCGCCGGCGGCATTGAACGCCGCCAACGAAGTCGCGGTGGCCGCGTTCCTCGAGGGCGGGCTCGATTTCCTGGGCATCCCGGCGCTGATCGACGGCGTGATGCAGGCGCACGGCAACGAGCCGGCACGCGGGATTGAGGACATTCTGGAAGCAGACCGTTGGGCCCGGACGCTCGCGCTGGCGAGGCTGGGACGGGCTGCCCGGGCAGGTGCATGACGATACTGACTTATCTGGCGGCGTTCCTCGTGGCCATCGGCGTGCTCGTCGCGGTGCACGAGTACGGCCATTTCTGGATGGCCCGGCGCCTCGGCATCAAGGTGCTGCGCTTCTCGATCGGTTTCGGCAAGGTGCTCTGGTCACGGACCGGCAGCGACGGCACCGAGTACGCATTTTCTGCAATCCCGTTAGGGGGTTACGTCAAACTCCTCGACGAGCGTGAAGCTCCGGTCGCGCCCGACATGGCGAGCCAGGCCTACAACCGCAAGCCGGTCTGGGCGCGCATCCTGGTGCTGCTGGCCGGACCGTTCGCCAATTTCCTGTTTGCCGCGCTGGCCTACTGGGTCCTGCTCGTCGTCGGCACGCCGGCCCTGAAGCCGGTCGTCGGTGACGTGACGGCCGACTCCGTTGCCGCCCGCGCCGGCCTGCTGACGGGCGACTCGATCACAGGCGTCGGCGGACGGCCGGTGGCCACGCGTGAAGGCGCCGTGCTCGCGATCCTCGAGCGCCTGATGGACGGCACCCCGATCGAACTCGAAGTGCAGGCCGACGCCGGGCAGGGCGGTCCCCGGCCGGTGTCGCTGCAGATCGACGACGGCGAACGGCGCGCCCTGACCGAGCCGGGCGCGCTGCTGCCGGGCCTGGGTTTCGACTTCTGGTATCCAACGGTGCCGACCGAAGTCGGCAAGATCGTGCCGGACAGCCCGGCGGAGCGGGCCGGGCTGCAGCTCGGCGACACGGTGGTCGCGGTGGACGGCCAGCCGGTCGAGGATTTCACGGCCATGGTCAGGATCGTCCAGCCGAGCCCGGGCAAGACGCTCACGTTCGCGATCGAGCGCAAGGGCGAGCGCCTGCGAGCTGCCGATCGAGGTGGAAGCCCAGCGCGACGGCGACCGCATGGTCGGCCGCATCGGCGTCCAGCCGGTCAGCGGGCTGGCGATCCCGCCGGAGATGCGCACCGTCGAACGTTTCGGCCCGCTGGCCTCCGTCGGCCGTGCCGTCGGGAAGACCTGGGACATGTCGGTGCTGACGATCCGCATGATCTGGAACGTGGCCACCGGCGACGTCTCGGTCAAGAACCTCAGCGGGCCGATCAACATCGCGGAGTACGCCGGTTTTTCCGCGCGACAGGGCATACTGTCGTTCCTTTCCTTCCTCGCGGTCGTGAGCGTGAGCCTGTTCGTGCTGAATCTGCTGCCCATTCCGATCCTCGACGGCGGCCAGGTGGTCTACCAGCTGGCCGAACTCGTCAAGGGCAGCCCGCTTTCCGAGCGCGCGCAGGCGGTCGGCCAGCAGGTCGGCATCCTGCTGCTGCTGATGCTCATGAGTTTCGCGTTCTACAACGACCTCTCACGGTTGTTCAGCTGAGCCTGCCCTGAAAAACATGCGATCGAAGTACGCGGCCGTCCTGCCGGCCCTCCTGCTTGCCGTGCCTGCCGTGCTCGCCCAGTCCGAGTCCGGCGAATTCACCGTCGGCGACATCCGGATCGAGGGCCTGCAGCGCATCACGGAAGGCACGGTCTACAACTACCTGCCCGTCAACATCGGCGACCGCCTCGACGCCCGCCGCGTCGAAGAGGCGCTGCGCGCGCTGTACGGGACCGGCTTCTTCCGCGACGTCGAGATCCGCCGCGACGGCGGCACGCTGGTGGTCGCCGTGCTCGAGCGACCCTCGATCGAGAGCTTCTCGATCACGGGCAACAAGGACATCAAGACCGAGGACCTCGAGAAGTCGCTGCGCAACGTCGGCCTCGCGCGCGGCAAGACCTTCAACCAGTCGACGCTCGACGAGGTCAAGCGCTACCTCACCGACCAGTACTACTCGCGCGGCAAGTACGCCGTGCAGGTCGAGACCAAGGTCGAGGAGGTCGCCGGCAACCGGGTCAAGATCGCCATCGAGATCGTCGAGGGCAAGCGCTCGAAGATCCGGCAGATCAACGTCGTCGGCAACGAGGCGTTCAGCGACGACGACCTGCTCGAGGCGTTCAAGCTCGGCACGCCCAACTGGCTGTCGTGGTACCGCCAGGACGACCGCTACTCGCGCGAGGAGCTCTCCGGCGACATCGAGAAGCTGCGCTCGTACTACATGGACCGCGGCTACGCGAACTTCGACGTCGAGTCGACGCAGGTCGCGATCGCGCCCGACAAGGACGACATCTTCATCACGCTCAACGTCAAGGAGGGCGAGGTCTATCGCATCTCCGACGTCAAGATCGCCGGCAACCTGGTGGTCCCGGAAGCGGACCTGCAAGGGCCTCGTGCAGGTGCGCCGCGGCGACGTCTTCTCGCGCAAGATGGTCACGGCGACCACCGAGCTGATGTCCCTGCGCCTGGGCCAGGACGGCTACGCGTTCGCCAAGATCGACCCGGTGCCGAAGGAAAACGCCGAGACCAAGGAGATCGAGCTCACGTTCCTGGTCGACCCGGGCAACCGCGCCTACGTGCGCCACATCACCTTCAGCGGCACCACGGGCATCAACGACGAAGTGCTGCGCCGCGAGATGCGCCAGATGGAAGGCGGCTACCTGTCGAACGCCGCGGTCGACCGCTCCAAGCTGCGCCTGCAGCGCCTGCCGTACATCGAGAAGGTCGAGGTCGAGACCAACCCCGTGCCGGGCACGCCCGACCTGGTCGACGTCAACTACGAGATCAAGGAAGGCCTGCCCGGGCAGTTCAGCGGCGGCGTCGGCTATTCCGAGTCGCAGTCGTTCCTGCTGAACGGCAGCTTCGTGCACAGCAACTTCATGGGCACCGGCAACCGCGTCGCCGCCGAGCTCAACGCCGGCCAGTACAGCAAGGTGCTACAGCCTGTCGCACACCGACCCGTACACCACGATCGACGGCGTCTCGCGCACGGTCTCGGCCACCTAGCGCCAGATCGACGCAGTTCACGCAGTCGTCGTCCGACTTCGAGACCGAGACCGGCACGCTCGGCCGTCGACTACGGCTGGCCGATCTCCGAGTTCCAGTCGGTGCGCGTCGGGCTGTCGGCGCAGCGCTCCGACCTGTTCACCGACCCCAATTCGTCGGCGGCCGAGGCCCTGGACTGGGTGCAGAACAACGGCAACCCGTACACCGAGGTCAGCCTGGTCGGCGTGCCGCCGATCGGGCTCACCTACTACGGCACCAAGTTCGACACCTTCGAGACGTCGGTGGGCTGGTCGTTCGATTCGCGCAACCGCGCGCTGTTCGCCGACCGCGGCGCGCGCCACCGGCTGGGCGCGAGCTACACGCTGCCGGGCAGCGACGTCGAGTTCTACACGCTCAACTACGACTACCTGCAGTTCATGCCGGCTCGGCAAGTGGCTGACGTTCATGTTCAACAGCGAGGTCGGCTACGGCAAGGCGCTGGGCGACACCACCTCGATGCCGCCGTACCGGAACTTCTTCGCCGGCGGCCCGGAGACGGTGCGCGGCTACCGCGAGAGCCGGCTGGGCCCGAAGGACTCCTTCGGCAACCCCTACGGCGGCAACATCAAGTTCACCAACCAGGCCGAGCTGCTGCTGCCGATGCCCGAAAAGTGGCGCAACAGCGCGCGTTTCAGCCTGTTTTTCGACATCGGCAACGTGTTCTCCGACCGAAGACATCAACTTCGTCGGCACGGACGGCGTGACGCCGGTGGACTAC
This sequence comes from uncultured Gammaproteobacteria bacterium, assembly GCA_963744735.1. Lineage (GTDB taxonomy): Bacteria > Pseudomonadota > Gammaproteobacteria > Steroidobacterales > Steroidobacteraceae > RPQJ01. Next base: position 347,966 of record CAVUVH010000002.1, on the reverse strand, counting down.
GAGTTCGCGTTTGATAAACTGCGCTATTCGACCGGCGTGGCCGTCCAGTGGCTGGCGCCGCTCGGCGTGTTCCGGTTCAGCTATGCGATCCCGCTCAACGATCCGACGGCGACGGCGTCGAATACGCCGACGAGACGGAAGGCTTCCAGTTCTCGATCGGCCAGGCTTTCTGAGGTACCCCGTTCCATGCGTATCAAGACCACTGTGCTCGCCCTCGTGACGCTCGCCGCCAGCTCGCTGCCGTTGGCCGCGGCGCAGGCCCAGGCCAAGATCGGCGTCGTCAACGTCGCGCGCCTGCTGCAGGAGGCGCCGCAGGCGCAGGCAGCGTCGCAGGCCCTCGAGAACGAGTTCGCCGCACGCAAGCGCGAGCTGCAGAACCTCGAGCGCGACCTCAAGGCACGCGAGGACAAGCTGCAGAAGGACGGCGCGACGATGGCCGAGGCCGACCGCCGCAACCAGGAGAAGGCCCTGCGCGACGGCCAGCGCGAGCTCGCGCGCAAGCAGAACGAGTTCCTCGAGGACCTCAACGTGCGCCGCAACGAGGCGCTGGGCCAGCTGCAGCGCGCCGTGCTGCAGGAAGTGCACGACCTACGCCAAGAGCGCCGGCTACGACCTCGTCGTCGCCGATGCGCTGTACGCCAGCGCGGCGGTCGACATCACCGCGCCAGGTGCTGTCCGCGCTGCAGGCCAAGGGCCGCGCTCCCGCCAAGCCCTGAGACGGCAGCGGGCAGGGCGACCGGGGCAGGATCGACCATGCCGGTGCGCCTCGGCGAACTGGCGGTCCGCTTCGGCTGCGAACTGCGCGGCGATCCCGACGTCGTGGTCGAGCGCGTCGCGACCCTGCAGGAAGCCGCGCCGGGGGCGATCTCGTTCCTCGCCAATCCCCGCTATCGCAGGCACCTGCCCGGCACGCGCGCCACGGCCGTGGTGCTCGATGCCGCCAGCGCCGCTGACTGCCCGACGCGCGCTGGTCGCGGACAACCCCTACGCGACCTACGCCCGGATCGCGCAGCTGCTGCATCCCGCGCGCGCCGGTCACCGGCGGACGTCATCCCAGTGCGGTCGTGGAGCGCGGATGCGGTCGTCGATGCGTCGGCCTGGATCGGCCCTCAGGCCTATGTCGGTGCCGCAGCGCGCATCGGCGCCGGCGCGTGCGTCGGCCCCGGCTGCATCGTGCTGGATGGCGCGCAGGTCGGGGCCGACACGCGGCTGGTCGCGCAGGTCACGCTTGCCGGCGGCGTGCGCGTGGGCGACGCGCTGCCTGCTGCACCCCGGCGTGGTGATCGGCGCCGACGGTTTCGGCCACGCGCCCGACAGCGACGGCTACGTCAAGGTGCCGCAGGTCGGCTCGGTCGTGATCGGCGACGACGTCGAGATCGGCGCCAACACCACCATCGACCGCGGCGCGATCGGCGACACCGTCATCGAGGACGGCGTCAAGATCGACAACCAGGTGCAGGTCGGGCACAACTGCCGCATCGGCGAGCACACGGTCATCGCGGGCTGCGTCGGCATCTCGGGCAGCGTGACGATCGGCAAGCGCTGCATGATCGGCGGCATGGTCGGGGTCGTCGGCCACCTCGAGATCTGCGACGACGTCGTACCTCACCGGCAAGACCATGGTCACGCACTCGATCACGAAGCCGGGGCTGTATTCGGGGCAGCTGCCGTTCGACGAGGCGCGGCGATTTCGCCGCAACAGCGCGCGGTTCCAGCAGCTCGACGAACTGGCGCGTCGCGTGCGCGCGCTCGAACGCGGGCAGCAAGCGGGCGCGCAGGACGCGGACGAGGGGAAGCAGGACACATGAGCGAAGCAAGCGGCGGATTCGGGATCGATGAAGTGATGCGGCGCCTGCCGCACCGCTATCCGATGCTGCTGGTCGACCGGGTGCTCGAGTGCGTGGCGGGCGAGCGCATCGGTCGCGCTCAAGAACGTCACCGCCAACGAGCAGTTCTTCAACGGGCATTTTCCCGGCCGGCCGGTGATGCCGGGCGTGATCATGCTCGAGGCGCTGGCGCAGACGGCCGGCATCCTCTGCTTCGTCACCGCCGACGTCTACCCGGACGAGAACGTCAAATTCTATTTCGCCGGCATCGACAAGGCGCGCTTCCGCCGGCCGGTCGTGCCCGGCGACCAGTTGCTGCTGAAGGTCGATGCTCGAGCGCCGGATCCGCACGATCTGGAAGTTCTCGACCGTGGCGGAGGTCGACGGGCAGGAAGCCGCGTCCGCAGAAATGATGGTGATGCCGGGCTGAGGCCGCCCGGGCAGCATGAAGGAGATGCATCGATGACTGGCTCCATCCACGCGACCGCAATCGTCGCGCCGGACGCGATCCTCGGCGAGGGCGTCGAGGTCGGCCCCTATTGCGTGATCGGTCCGGGCGTCGAGATCGGTCCGCGCACGCGGCTCGGCCGCGCACGCGATCAGTGCACGGCCACACGCGCCTCGGCGCCGACAACCGTCTTCCACGTTCGCCTCGGTCGGCGACGCGCCGCAGGACAAGAAATACAGGGGCGAGCCCACGCGGCTCGAGATCGGCGACCGCAACGTGATCCGCGAGTTCGTCACGCTGAACCGCGGCACGACCAAGGACCGTGGCGTGACGCGCATCGGCAGCGACAACCTGTTCATGGCGTACTCGCACGTCGCGCACGACTGCCAGGTCGGCAACCAGTGCGTGCTGGCCAACAGCGCCACGCTGGGCGGCCACGTGGAGCTCGGCGACTGGGTGATCATGGGCGGCTTTGCCGGCGTCCACCAGTTCTGCAAGGTCGGCGCGCATGCGTTCATCGCCAACAACGCCGCGGTCACGCGCGACGTGCCGCCGTACGTGATGGCGGTCGGCCGCCCGGCCCGGCCGCACAGCATCAACTCCGAGGGCCTGAAGCGGCGCGGCTTCACGCCGAACAGATCCGCAACCTGCGCAACGCCTACCGCACGCTGTATCGCTCCGGGCTGAAGCTCGAAGAGGCCATCGAGCAGCTGCGCGCAGCGGCCGAGACGCAGCCCGAAGTGCAGCTGCTCGTCGACTTCATGCCGCAGTCCACCCGCAGCCTGGTGCGCTGACCGAGATAGTGCTCTGCGCCCTCTCCCGCGCCAGCGGGAGAGGGTGGCCGCAGGCCGGGAGCGGGTATTGCTCTCGTTGCCGGCGAGGCCTCCGGCGACAACCTCGGCGGCGCCCTGCTGGACGCATTGCACGCGCGCGAGCCCGGCCTGCGCGCGTTCGGCGTGGCCGGCCCACGCATGGTCGCGGCCGGCTGCGAACCCTGGGTCGATGCCGACGAACTCGCCGTGATGGGCCTGGCCGAGATCCTGCGCCACCTGCCGCGGCTGCTGCGGCTGCGGCGCGACCTGGTGGCGCGCCTGCTGGCGGCGCGCCCCGACGTGTTCGTCGGCATCGATTCGCCCGAGTTCAACCTGCGTGTCGCGGGCCAGCTGAAGGCGCGCGGCATCCCCACGGTGCAGTACGTCAGCCCGCAGGTCTGGGCGTGGCGCCAGGGCCGGGTCCGGACCATCGGCCGTTCCGTCGACCTGGTGCTCTGCGTGCTGCCGTTCGAGAGCCGCTTCTACGACCAGCACGCCGTGCGCGCGGTGTTCGTCGGCCACCCGCTGGCCGATCGCATCCCGCTCGACTCGCCGTCCGGGCCGGCGCGCGCCGCGCTGGGCCTCGACGCCGCGGCACCGACGATCGCCGTGCTGCCGGGCAGCCGGCGCGGCGAGATCGACAGGCTCGGCGCGCCGTTCGCGGCCACGGTCGCCTGGCTGCACGCGCGTCGTCCCGACCTGCAGTTCGTCGCGCCGATGGCCAATGCGGCCGCGCGCGCGGGCTTCATGCCAGTCTCGCGCTGCACGCGCCCGGCGTGCCGGTCACCCTGATCGACGGCCGCGCGCAGGAGGCGCTGGCCGCGGCGGACGCGGTGCTGGTGGCATCGGGCACGGCGACGCTCGAGACGGCGCTGATCAAGCGGCCCATGGTCGTGGCCTATCGCGTCGCGCCGCTGACCGCGTGGCTGATGCGCGAGTTGAAGCTGGTGAAGGCGGAGTTCTTCGCCCATCCGAACCTGCTCGCGGGTCGCCAGGTCGTGCCGGAGTACCTGCAGGAGGAGGTCCGGCCCGAGGTGCTCGGCCCCGCGCTGCTGGCGCAACTCGAGCGCCCCGACCGCGCCGAGCTGGTCGCGACCTTCACCGACATCCATCACGCCCTGCGCCGCGACGCCAGCGCCCGCGCGGCCGACGCCATCCTGGAGTTGCGCGCGCGCCGGTCCGGCGGCCGATGACCGGCGGCCAGGCCGGATTCGACCTGCGGCGACCCGGGCTCGTGGCCGGGGTGGACGAGGCGGGCCGCGGGCCGCTGGCCGGCCCGGTGGTCGCGGCGGCGGTGATCCTCGATCGGCGGCGACCCATCCGCGGCATCGCCGATTCCAAGCAGCTGACGCCCGAGGTGCGCGAGGCGCTGGCGCTGCGCATCCGCGAACGCAGCGTGGCCTGGGGCATCGGCTGCGCCGATCCCTGCGAAATCGACGCGCTCAACATCCTGCAGGCGACGCTGCTGGCGATGCGCCGCGCCCTGCTCGGGCTGCGCACGGCGCCCGCGCACGTCATCGTCGACGGCGACCGCTGCCCGAGCCTTGCCGGGCTGCCGTTCGATTGCAGCATCGAGGCGCTCGTTGCGGCCGATGCGAGCGTGACTTGCGTGGGAGCGGCGTCGATCGTCGCCAAAGTGGCGCGTGACCAGTACATGCGCGAGCTGGACAGCCGCTACCCGGGCTATGGCTTTGCCCGGCACAAGGGGTACGGCACGGCCGAGCACCTCGCTGCGCTGCGTCGATTGGGGCCTTCCCCGGTGCACCGGCGCAGCTATGCGCCGGTACAATCCAGCCTTCCCCGCTGAGACCTGCGCCCGCCGCCAATGGCCGCCCGTTTCGTCCACCTGCACCTCCACACCGAGTATTCGCTCGTCGACGGCGTCGTCCGCATCGAGAGCGAGCAGCACGACGACGGCAAGCGGCGGCGCGAAGGGCTGATCGATGCGACCGTTCGGCTCGGCATGCCGGCCGTGGCGCTGACCGACCAGGCCAACCTGTTCGCGCTGGTGAAGTTCTACAAGACGGCCCAGTCGAAGGGGGTCAAGCCGCTGATCGGCGTCGATGCGCTGGTGCGCGGCGACGGCGACAAGGACGAACCCTCGCGCCTGGTGCTGCTGTGCCAGGACAACCGCGGCTACCTGAACCTGACCCGCCTGGTGACGCGCAGTTACCTGGAAGGGCAGGGCCGCCACGGTCCCACGCTGCATCGCTCGTGGCTCGATGCCGACTCGACCCAGGGCCTGGTCGCGCTCTCCGGCGCGCGCGAGGGCGACGTCGGCCGTGCCCTGGTCGCGCAGCGCGAGCCCGAGGCACGCGCGGCCCTCGAGCAATGGCTGGCACTGTTCGGCGACCGCTACTACCTGGAGCTGCAGCGCACCGGGCGGCCGGGCGAGGAAGACTGCATCACCGGTTCGCTGCAACTGGCCGTGAGTCACGGCGTGCCGGTGGTCGCCACCAACGACGTGCGCTTCCTGCAGCCGGCGGACTTCGAGGCGCACGAGGCGCGCGTCTGCATCCACGAGGGTGCGCTGATCGCCGACCCCGCGCGGCCGCGCCGCTACAGCGAGGAGCAGTACCTGCGCTCGCCCGAGGAGATGTCGCAGCTCTTCGCCGACATGCCCGAGGCGCTCGAGAACTCGGTCGAACTCGCGCGGCGGCTGAATCTCGAGATCAGGCTCGGCAAGCCATCGCTGCCGGCGTATCCCGTGCCGGCGGGCCAGACGACCGACCTGCACCTGCGCGAGGAGGCCCGCCGCGGGCTCGAACAGCGCTGGCCGGTGCTGGCCGTGGCGCCGGGCGCGCCGATCGCCCGCGACGAGTACGACCGGCGCCTGGCGAGCGAACTCGACGTGATCTGCCAGATGGGTTTCGCCGGGTACTTCCTGATCGTCGCCGACTTCATCCGCTGGGCGCGCGACAACGGCGTGCCGGTGGGGCCGGGCCGCGGTTCGGGCGCGGGTTCGCTGGTGGCGTACTCGCTCGGCATCACCGACCTCGATCCGCTGCGCTACGACCTGCTGTTCGAGCGCTTCCTCAATCCCGAGCGCGTGTCGATGCCGGATTTCGACGTCGACTTCTGCATGGAAGGCCGCGACCGCGTCATCGACTACGTCGCCGAGCGCTACGGGCGCGAGCGCGTCTCGCAGATCATCACCTACGGCACGATGGCGGCGAAGGCCGTGGTCCGCGACGTGGCGCGCGTGCAGGGGCTGAGCTACGGCTTCGCCGACAGCATCGCCAAGCTGATCCCGTTCGAGCTCGGCATCACGCTCGACGACGCCCTCGACAAGGAGGAGGAACTCCGCAAGCGCTACCGCAACGAAGACGACGTGCGCCAGCTGATCGACATGGCGCGTTCGCTCGAGGGGCTGGTGCGCAACGCCGGCACCCACGCCGGCGGCGTGGTCATCGCGCCCTCGGTGCTCACGGACTTCGCGCCGCTCTACTGCGAAGCCGGCAGCGCCACCGTCGTCACCCAGTTCGACAAGGACGACGTCGAGGCCGCGGGCCTGGTCAAGTTCGACTTCCTCGGCCTGCGCACGCTCACGATCATCGACTGGGCGGTGCGCACGATCAACGCCGCGCGCGCCGCGGCCGGCGAGCCCGCGCTCGATCTCGCGACGATGCCGATGGACGACGCGGCCACCTACGCGCTGCTGAAGCGCTGCGAGACGACGGCGGTGTTCCAGCTGGAATCGCGCGGCATGAAGGACCTGATCAAGCGGCTGCAACCCGACAACTTCGAGGACATCGTCGCGCTGGTGGCGCTGTTCCGCCCGGGCCCGCTGCAGTCCGGCATGGTCGACGACTTCATCGACCGCAAGCACGGCCGCATCGGCGGCGGCATCGACTACCTGCATCCGGACCTGAAGCCGGTGCTGTACCCGACCTACGGCGTCATCCTGTACCAGGAGCAGGTGATGCAGATCGCGCAGGTGCTGGCGGGCTACACCCTCGGCGGCGCCGACCTGCTGCGCCGCGCGATGGGCAAGAAGAAGGCCGAGGAGATGGCGCAGCAGCGCTCGATCTTCGTCGACGGCGCCGTGGCGCGCGGCGTGGTCCCGCAGACCGCGGCGCACATCTTCGACCTGATGGAGAAGTTCGCGGGCTACGGCTTCAACAAGTCGCACTCCGCGGCTTACGCGGTGCTGTCGTACCAGACCGCGTGGCTCAAGACGCATTACCCGGCGGCGTTCATGGCCGCGGTGCTGTCGTCCGACATGGACAAGACCGACAAGGTCGTGACGCTGATCGACGAGTGCAACCGGATGGGGCTCAAGGTCGAGCCGCCGGACATCAACGCCTCGCAGTACATGTTCACGGTGTCGGGGCCGCGGGCGATCCGCTACGGGCTCGGCGCGATCAAGGGCGTCGGCCAGGCGGCGGTCGAGAACATGCTGCACGAGCGCGAGACCAGCGGCGCCTTCCGCGACCTGCGCGACCTGTGCCGCAGGCTCGACCTCAACAAGGTCAACCGGCGGGTGCTCGAGGCCCTGATCCGCGCCGGCGCCACCGACTCGATGGGCGGCATGCGGCACCGCTCGACGCTGATGCACCAGCTGCCGGCGGCAATGCAGGCGGCGGACCAGTCCACCCGCGCGAAGGAAGCCGGGCAGACCGACCTCTTCGGCTTGACCTCCTACACCTCTCCCACGCCAGCGGGAGAGGTCGCGCGCAGCGCGGGTGAGGGCGCGGCGCGAGCGCGGGTGGCGGCAGCGCCTGGCGGCGCAGGTGCCCGAACCGCAGGAGGCGCTGCCGGAGTGGAGCGAGGCGGTGCGCCTGACCGGCGAGCGCGAGACGCTCGGCCTGTACCTGACCGGCCACCCCATCGCCGAGTACGAGCGCGAACTGCGGCCGATCACCAGCGGCCGCATCGCCGACGTTGGTGGCGCGCGGCCCGTCGGCGCCGGCAGCGAGGACAAGGGCAATGCCTGGCGCGGTCCCGGACGCAGCGTCACCGTCGCCGGCCTGGTGCTCGAGATCCGCAAGCGCGCCGGGCGCACCAGCTTCATCCTCGACGACCGCAGCGGCCGGCTCGAGGTGACCATGTTCGAGGACGTCTACCAGCAGTACCGCGCCGTCGTCTCGAAGGACGCCATCCTCGTGGTCGAGGGCGGCCTGCGCTGGGACGATTTCATCGACGACTGGCGGCTGACCGCGAAGAAGATCCTGGACGTCGACCAGGCGCGCGAGCAGTACGCCCGCAATCTCGTGCTGCGCTGGCCGGCGCGCGCGCGCAACGGTGACGGCAGCCGGTTCCTTGCGCTGCTGGAGCAGGCGCTGCGGCCGAGCCAGGGCGGACGGTGCGCCGTGGCGGTCCGCTACGCGACCGGGGAGGCCGCCGCCATCCTGCAGTTCGGCGAGCAGTGGCGGGTGCGGCCGTCGCGCGAGCTGATAGAACGCCTGGGCACGCTCGTCGGCCGCGAGGGAATCGAGCTGTACTACGCGCCGCGCGACACCTGACGTCGCCCGGCTTGCGGCCAGTCCCGGCCAGCGTGTAACAATGCTGCCCGCAACAACAACAACCGGCGGGAGCGGGCGTGGACATCGAAGGCTGGCTCAAGGAACTGAAAGTGCCGCGCGAGGCGTATCGCGTGGTGTCGCTGCTGCCCCTGGTCTACGTCGCCTGGGCCGACGGCAAGGTGCAGGCGGCCGAACGCAACGTGATCCTGGGCATCGCCAGGGAGCGCGGCCTGCTCGACCATGGCGGCGAGGCGAGCCTCGAGCGCTGGCTGAGCGTCCCGCCCACCCAGCAGCAGCTCAAGACCGACCTCAAGGCACTGAACGAGCTGGCGCGGAGCGACAGCAAGCTCGCGGACGAGTTCGGCGCCGACGACGAACAGCTGATGCTGGCCTGGTGCCAGGATGTCGCCGATGCGGCCGGCGGGCTGCTCGGCCTGCGCAAGCCGCGCACCGAATCCGAGACCGCGGCACTGAAGACGATCGCCGGGCGCGCTCGACATCCGCAACTCGCGCCAGTGGCGTGCCGCGCTCAAGCCCTGACGGTCGCGGCTGATTTGCGCGGGCGACCCTGCTGGGGCATCCTTCGGCTCCTATGCCATTGAGTTTCCTGGAATTCGAGCAGCCTATCGCCGAGCTCGAAGCAAAGATCGACGAGCTGCGGTTCGTCTCGTCCGACGCGGAAGTCAACATCGGTGAAGAGATCGCGCGCCTGCGCGCCAAGAGCCGCTCGCTGACGACCAGCATCTTCGCCAACCTGACGCCCTGGCAGGTCGCGCAGCTCGCCCGTCATCCGCAGCGACCGTACACGCTCGACTATGCGGTATCGGTGTTCGACGAATTCCAGGAACTGCACGGCGACCGCATGTACGCGGACGACCTGGCGATCGTCGGCGGGCCGGCGCGGCTGGCGGGCCGGCCGGTGATGCTGATCGGCCACCAGAAGGGACGCGACACCAAGGAACGCGTCCGGCGCAACTACGGCATGCCGAAGCCCGAGGGCTACCGCAAGGCGCTGCGGCTGATGCGGCTGGCCGAGCGATTCCGCCTGCCGATCGTGACGCTGATCGACACGCCGGGCGCCTACCCGGGCGTCGGCTCCGAGGAGCGCAACCAGAGCGAGGCGATTGCCCGCAACCTGTTCGAGATGTCGACGCTGCGCGTGCCGGTGATCACGGCCGTGATCGGCGAGGGCGGATCGGGCGGCGCGCTGGCCATCGGTGTCTGCGACCGCCTGCTCATGCTGCAGTACGCGGTGTACTCCGTCATCTCCCCCGAGGGTTGCGCGTCGATCCTGTGGAAGAGCGCGGACAAGAAGGAACTGGCGGCCGAGGCGATGGGCATCACGGCCGACCGGCTCGACAAGTTCGGCCTCGTCGACGAGATCCTGCGCGAGCCGCTCGGTGGCGCGCACCGTGATCCGCAGGCCATGGCCGACTCGCTCAAGACGGCGTTGCTGCGGCACCTCGACGAGGTCGCGCAACTGCCCGAAGACACGCTGCTCGCGCAACGCTACCAGCGCCTGCGCGGTCAGGGCGTCTATCGCGCGGCCAACTGACCGCGCCCACCCGCCTGCCGGGATGCCGCAGGTGAGCTTCTCGCTGCCGCGACTTGCCAGCCAGTGCGACGCGCTGTTCGACGCCCTGCCTGCCGCGGCCACCCCGCCACGTCTCTGCATCGCGTTGAGCGGCGGCCTCGACTCCACCGTGCTGCTGGTGGCGCTGGCCCAGTTGCAGCGTGCGGGCTCGTTGCACGCCCGGCTGCGGGCGCTGCACGTCGACCACGGGTTGCACGCGGACTCGGCACGCTGGGGCGCGGCCTGCGCCGCGCTGGCCGCGGCCTGGTCGGTGCCGCTCGAATCCGTGCGCGTCACGATCCCGTGCCGGCGCGGCGCAAGCCCCGAGGCTGCCGCGCGCGAGGCGCGCTACGCCGCGCTCGCCGCACGGCTGCAGCCGGGCGAAATCCTGCTCACCGCGCACCATGCCGATGACCAGCTCGAGACGATCCTGCTGCAATGGCTGCGTGGCGGCGGGCTGCGGGCCGTCGCCGGCATGGCGCCGCTGGGTCCGTTTGCCGGCGATACCTGGCACGCGCGACCGTTGCTCGAGTTCACGCGCGACGACCTGGCCGGCTGGGCGACGGCGCAGGGGCTGCAATGGCTCGAAGATCCGTCCAACCAGGACCTGCGCTTCGACCGCAACTACCTGCGGCTGGCGGTGCTGCCCCTGCTGCGGCGACGCTGGCCTGGCGTCAGCCCGCACGGCCGGGCGGGTGGCGGAGTTTGCCCGCGATGCGCTCGCCGTCGAGGCGGCGACCGTCGCCCGGGACCTGCCGGCGGTGCTGCGGGGCAGTGCGCTCGACCTGCAGCGCGTTGCAGTCACTGGACGGGCCGCGGCAGCGGGCCGTGCTGCGGGCCTGGCTCGCGGGCCTCGGCTTGCCGCCGCCGCCGGCGCGCACGCTGGCCGCGCTGCTGCACGACATGCAGCACGCCGCCGCGGACCGCAATCCCGAGAGCCGCTGGCCGGGCGCCGTCGTGCGTCGCTATCGCGGCCATCTGCACGCTGGAACCGCGGCGGTTGCGCCGGCGGCCGCCGCGCGCTGGGACGGTGCCGGCCGCCTGGCATGGTCGGCGGAGTCCTCGCTCGAGCTGGTGGCGGACTGCGGCCGTGGATTGAGCCGCGCGCGACTGCCAGCGGCGTTCGACGTGGTGCCGCGCACGCCAGGCAGCGGGTTCCGGCCGGCCGGCGGTTCACACCGCCGGCCATTGCGCAAGTGGCTGCAGGAGCACGATGTCCTGCCGTGGCGACGCGATGCCTTGCCCTTCTTTTGTGCGAACGGACAGCTGCTGGCAGTCGCGGACCTCGGCGTGGCGGCTGAATTCGCGGCCGCGCCCGGCGAACCGTCCTGGCGCATCGTCTGGCACGGGCGCGGCGCGGTGACCGCCGCCGACGCGCTCGCCGGCGAGTGGCCAGCCGACCCCCTGATCGGCTAGACTGCCCTCCCGTCGCGCTCCATGCGACGGGGACTCCAATGACCAAATTCATCTGTGTGACCGGCGGTGTCGTTTCGTCGCTGGGCAAAGGCATTGCGGCGGCCTCGCTTGGAGCCATCCTCGAGGCGCGCGGCCTGCGGGTCGCGATGGTCAAGCTCGACCCCTACATCAACGTCGACCCGGGCACCATGAGCCCGTTCCAGCATGGCGAGGTGTTCGTCACCGACGACGGCACCGAGACCGACCTCGACCTGGGCCACTACGAGCGCTTCGTGCGCACGACCACGGGCCGCAACAGCAACTTCACCACCGGCCGCATCTACGAGCGCGTGATCGCCAAGGAACGGCGCGGCGACTACCTCGGCGCGACCGTGCAGGTCATTCCCCACATCACCGACGAGATCAAGCACTGCATCCGCATGGGCGCGGGCGACGCCGACATCTGCATGGTCGAGATCGGCGGCACGGTCGGCGACATCGAGTCGCTGCCGTTCCTCGAGGCGATCCGCCAGCTGGGCGTGGAAATGGGCCGCAACAACGTGCTGTACATGCACCTGACGCTGGTCCCGTACATCGCGACCTCGGGCGAGATCAAGACCAAGCCGACCCAGCACTCGGTCAAGGAGCTGCGCTCGATCGGCATCCAGCCCGACCTGCTGCTGTGCCGCTGCATCGATCCGCTGCCGTCCGAGCAGCGGCGCAAGATCGCGCTCTTCACCAACGTCGAGGAACGCGCGGTGTTCTCGGCCGTCGACGCCGACGACATCTACAAGATTCCCTCGCTGCTGCACCAGCAGCAGCTCGACGAGATCGTCTGCGAGAAGTTCGGCCTGCACGACCTGCCGCCGGCCGACCTCAAGGAGTGGAACCAGGTCGTGGCCGCCAAGGCCAGCCCGGACCTCACCATCAACCTGGCGATGGTCGGCAAGTACGTCAACCTGAAGGACGCCTACATCTCGCTCAACGAGGCGCTGATCCATGCCGGGCTGCGCACGCGCACGCGCGTCAACATCGAGTTCATCGAGGCGACCGACATCGAGAAGCACGGCACCGCGGCGCTCGCCGGCATGGACGCGATCCTGGTGCCGGGCGGCTTCGGCGAGCGGGGCATCGAGGGCAAGATCGAGGCCGTCCGTTATGCCCGCGAGCACGGCGTGCCTTACCTCGGCATCTGCCTCGGCATGCAGCTCGCCATCATCGAGTACTCGCGCAACGTCGCCGGCCTGGCCGGCGCGCACAGCACCGAGTTCAACCGCGCATCGCCGCACCCGGTGATCGCGCTGATCACCGAGTGGCAGGACCAGAAGGGCACGGTCGAGGCGCGCGACGAGGCGTCGAACCTCGGCGGCACGATGCGCCTGGGCGCGCAGGAGATCCGCGTGTCGCACGGCTCGCTGGCCCACACGATCTACGGCACGGACGTGATCCGCGAGCGGCACCGGCACCGCTACGAGTTCAACAACACCTACCTGCAGCGGCTCATGAACGCCGGGCTGCGTTTCCCCGGATTCTCGCGCGACGGGCTGGTCGAGATCGTCGAGCTGCCGCAGCACCCGTTCTTCATCGCCAGCCAGTACCACCCCGAGTTCCGCTCCACGCCGCGGGACGGACACCCGCTGTTCACCGGGTTCATCCGTGCTGCGCGCGACCACAAGGCCGGCAAGCTGCCGGCCGCGGCGGGCGCATGAAGCTCTGCGGCTTCGAGGTCGGGCTCGACCGGCCGTTCTTCCTGATCGCCGGGCCGTGCGTCGTCGAAGGCGAGGGCCTGGTGCTCGACATCGCCGGGCAGATGCAGGAGATCACCTCGTCTCTCGGCATTCCCTACATCTTCAAGGCGAGCTACGACAAGGCGAACCGCTCGTCCAAGTCGAGCTTCCGCGGCCCGGGTATCGAGGAAGGCCTGCGCATCCTGTCCGAGGTCAAGCGCCAGCTCGGCCTGCCGGTCCTCACGGACGTGCACGAGGACACGCCCATGGCCGAGGTCGCCGCGGTCGTCGACGTGCTGCAGACGCCGGCATTCCTCTGCCGCCAGACCAACTTCATCGTCAGCGCCGCGAGCCAGGGCAGGCCCGTCAACATCAAGAAGGGCCAGTTCCTGTCGCCGTGGGAAATGAAGAACGTGATCGACAAGGCACGCTCCACCGGCAACCAGCAGGTCATGGCGTGCGAGCGCGGCTTCAGCTTCGGCTACAACAACCTGGTCTCGGACATGCGTTCGCTGGCCGTGATGCGCGATACGGGCGCGCCGGTCGTCTTCGACGCGACGCACTCGGTGCAGCTGCCGGGCGGGCAGGGCAGCGCCTCGGGTGGCCAGCGCGAGTTCGTGCCGGTGCTCGCCCGTGCCGCGATCGCCGCCGGCGTTGCCGGCGTGTTCATGGAAACCCACCCGGACCCGGCCAAGGCGCTGTCGGATGGCCCGAATGCCTGGCCGCTCGACCGCATGCGTGCCCTGCTCGAAGTGATGCAGGAAATTGACGTGGCCGTGAAACGGCGGCCATTCGAGGAATCGACCCTATGACGACCCAGATCATCGACATCCAGGCCCGCGAGATCATGGACTCGCGCGGCAATCCCACCGTCGAGGCCGACGTCATCGTCGCCGGCGGCGTGCTCGGCCGCGCGGCCGTGCCCTCGGGCGCCTCCACCGGCACCCGCGAGGCCGTGGAACTGCGCGACGGCGACAAGCAGCGCTACCTCGGCAAGGGCGTGCTGCAGGCCGTGCGCAACGCCAACGGCGAGCTGCGCCAGGCGCTGCTGGGCCACGACGTGCTGGACCAGCGCGGCATCGACGCGAAGATGATTGCGCTCGACGCCACCGAGACGAAGTCGCGGCTCGGCGCCAACGCGCTGCTCGCGATCTCGCTCGCCTCCGCGCATGCGGCGGCCCGCGTCAGGCGCCAGAGCCTGTTCCGTCACCTGGGTGGCGCAGGGCCGCAAGACCATGCCGGTGCCGATGATGAACATCATCAACGGCGGCGCGCACGCCGACAACAGCGTCGACATCCAGGAATTCATGGTGCTGCCGGTGGGCGCGCCGAACTTCAGCGAGGCGCTGCGCTACGGCGCGGAGATCTTCCACACGCTGAAGAAGGTGCTGCACGAGCGCAAGCTCGCCACGGCGGTCGGTGACGAAGGCGGTTTCGCGCCCAACCTGCCGTCGAACGAGGCGGCGCTCGAGACCATCCTCGAGGCGGTCGAGCGCGCCGGCTACAAGGCGGGCCGCGACGTGTACCTGGGGCTCGATGTCGCCAGTTCCGAGTTCTTCCGCGACGGCGTCTACCATCTCGAGTCGGAAGGCCGCGAGTTCACGCCCGGGCAGTTCGTCGATTACCTCGAGGACCTGGTCAACCGCTTCCCGATCATCACCGTCGAGGACGGCATGGCGGAGGGGGACTGGGACGGCTGGGCGCAGCTCACGCAACGGCTGGGCAAGCGCATCCAGCTGGTCGGCGACGACCTGTTCGTCACCAACACGAAGATCCTGCGCGAAGGCATCGCAGAAGGGCATCGCCAACTCGATCCTGATCAAGCCCAACCAGATCGGCACGCTGACGGAGACGCTCGCGGCGATCGACATGGCGGCCGATGCCGGCTACAGCGCCGTCGTCTCGCATCGCTCGGGCGAGACCGAGGACAGCACGATCGCGGACATCGCCGTGGCCACGCGCGCGACGCAGATCAAGACCGGATCGCTGTGCCGCTCCGACCGCATCGCCAAGTACAACCAGTTGCTGCGCATCGAGGCCGAGCTCGGGGCCGAGGCCGGCTACGCCGGCCGCGACGCCTTCCCGGTGCCGCTCGCGGTGGGGTGTGCCTGATGCCGCCAGATTCTGTTAACCTGCCGCTCCCATGACCATCCGGATCATGGCGGGGCTGCTGTTCACCATGCTGGTACTGCTGCAGTACCGCATCTGGGCGTCGCCTGATGGCATGCGCGAAGTCTGGCGCCTCGAGAAGGCGATCGAAGCGCAGACCGCCGAAAACACCCGGCTTGGCGACCGCAACCGCACGCTGGCGGCCGAAGTCCGCGACCTCAAGGAAGGCCGCCAGGCCATCGAGGAGCGGGCGCGGACGGACCTCGGCATGGTGAAGTCCAACGAGACCTTCTTCCAGGTCGTGCCACCCGCGCAGGCCGACGCGCTCACTGCACCGATCCCCGTCGCGCCGGCGACCGGCCAGAGGACGGCCCAGGCCGACATCCCGTGACGGCGGCCCGGCGCTGGGCGATCGTGCCCGCGGCAGGGCAGGGAACCCGATTCGGCGCAGGACTCCCCAAGCAGTATGTGGCCGTGCTCGGCCGCCCCCTCCTGTCGTGGACACTGTCGGCGCTGCTGGCCGAGCGGCGCATCGACGGCGTCGTCGTCGCCCTGGCGCCCGGTGATCGCCACTGGCGCGACCTGCCCGAGGCGGACGACCCACGGGTCCGCCACTGCCTGGGCGGCGAGCGGCGCGAACTGTCCGTGGCGAACGGGCTCGATGCGCTTTCCGGCCATGCCAGCGACACCGACTGGGTGCTGGTGCACGATGCGGCCCGCCCGTGCCTGCGCGGCGAGGACCTCGACCGGTTGTTGACGCAGCTGGCCGACGATCCGGTCGGCGGCCTGCTGGCTGCGCCCGTCGGCGACACGCTGAAGCGCGCGGACGCCAGCGGCCGCGCGCAGGAAACCGTGCCGCGGGCGGGCCTGTGGTGCGCCTACACGCCGCAGATGTTCCGTTTCGGCCTGCTCGCGCGCGCGCTGCGGCTCTGCATCGAGCGGGGCCGCACGGTGACCGACGAAGCGGCGGCGATCGAGAGCCTGGGCCTGCGGCCGCGGCTGGTGGCCGGGCGCACCGACAACATCAAGGTCACCAATCCCGCGGATGCGGCGCTGGCCGAGGCCATCCTGCGGCAATAGGCAGGGCTGACGACGACAAGGGGTGTGCGATGAGGGTGGGTATCGGTTACGACGTGCATGCGTTCGGGGAGGGCGACCACGTGACGCTGGGCGGGGTGCGGATCCCGCACCCGTACGGCCTGGTCGCGCATTCCGATGGCGACGTGGCGCTGCATGCGCTGTGCGACGCTTTGCTCGGCGCCATGGCGCTCGGGGACATCGGCGAGCACTTTCCCGATACGGACCCGCGCTGGAAGGGCGCCGACAGCCGGCGCTTCCTGCGTCACTGCGCGCGCGCTGGTGCGCGAGCACGGCTGGCGCTTCGTCAATGCGGACCTGACCGTCGTCGCGCAGGAGCCCCGGATCGGCCCGTACCGCGTGCAGATGCGCCAGAACATCGCCGACGACCTCGGCGTGCGGCTGGACCGCATCAACCTCAAGGCGACGACGACCGAGGGGCTCGGCGCGCTCGGGCGCTCCGAGGGACTTGCGTGCCAGGCGATCGTGCTGCTGGCCCACGGCGAGAACGCGCACCTGCATGGAAACAACGGCCATTGACTGAGGCAGGCGCGGCCGCCGCACGGACGGATGCCCTGCGCCCACGGCGAGCCGCCTGCCACGGGCGACATCCGCACGGTGCCGGAAGACTTCCTGGTCGAGGAACGACTGGGCTTCGATGCGGACGGCGCCGGTGGCCACGGCCTGCTGTACGTCGAGAAGCGTGGCGCCAACACCGGCTGGGTCGCCGCGCAGCTGGCGCGGCACGCGGCCGTGCCGGTGCGCGATGTCGGCTTCAGCGGGCACAAGGACCGTCACGCCGTGACGCGGCAGGCGTTCACGCTGCCCCTGCCGCCCGCGTTCGACGTGGCGCAATGCCTGCAATGGCAGGGCGAGGGCTATCGGGTGTTCGATGCGCGCCGGCACGGGCGCAAGCTGCGGCCGGGTTCGCATCGCGCCAACCGCTTCGTGCTGCGCATCCGCGGGCTCGCGGGCTCGGCCCAGGCAGTCGAGAACCGTCTCGAGCTCATCCGCCAGCGCGGCGTGCCCAACTACTTCGGGCCTCAGCGCTTCGGGCGTGACGGCAGCAACCTGCGGCGCGTGCTGGAGTGGGCCGCCGGCGGGCCGGCACCGCGGGACCGGGTGCAGCGCGGTTTCCTGCTCTCGGCCGGCCGCAGCGAGCTGTTCAATCGCGTGCTGGCGGCGCGTGTTGCTGCCGGCCAGCTGGGACCGTCTGCTGCCCGGCGAGGCGGTGGTGCTCGACGGACGCCGCAGCTTCTTCGTCGCCGGCGAGATCGATGACACGCTCGAGCAGCGCTGCCGCGAACTGGACCTGCATCCGAGCGGCCCGCTGGCAGGCGCGGGGAACAGTCCGGCCGTGTCGCAGGCGGGCACGCTCGAAGCGGAGGTCATGGCGTCCGCCGCCAGCCTGGTCGAGCTGCTGGCGCGCGAGCGACTGGAGCATGAGCGTCGCAGCCTGCGCCTGCCGGTGCGCGAGTTCGCCTGGACGCTGGCGGAGACGGCACTGGAGCTCAGTTTCGAGCTGCCCCGCGGCGCCTTCGCGACGGCGGTGCTGCACGAGCTGCTCGCCGACGCCTGGGATGCGGGCGAGGAATGAGCGGTCCTTACCGTCGCAACAGCACGTAGAGCGCGCCCGTGCCGCCGTCGACCGGCCGCGCGCTGGCAAAGGCGGCCACGTTGTCGAGCCTGCGCAGCCAGTGGTCGACCCCTTGCTTGAGCACCGGCCCGGCCAGGCCGGAGCGCAGGCCCTTGCCGTGGATCACGCGCACACAGCGCAGGCCGCGCAGCACGCACTCGTTCAGGAACTGGCGCAGGGCGGCGTGCGCTGCATGGCGCGTCGAGGCCGTGCAGGTCGATTTCAGCCTCGACCGCGAACTGGCCGCGCCGAGCTTGCGCAGGACGTCCTCGCGCACGGTGGTGCGCCGGAACGACACGGCATCGCCGCGAGTCGTGCCGGCCGCGTCCCGGCCGCAGCAGGATTGTCGACCAGCAGTTCATGGCCTCGCGCGCGTGATGCGCGTGCCGCCGGCTGCAATCCCGCACGGGACGCCGGCTGCGGGCGCGGCGGCAGCGGCCGGACATCGGCGACGGCGCGGCGGAACGCCTCGCGTTCGTCGTCACCCGGCGGTGGTGGGCGCCTGGCCATGCGGGGAGTTTGCTTCCGGGGGTGGGCGGGATTCCAGTATAGTTGCGCCGCGTTCGTGGCCAACCCCGCCGTCGCTGGGGCCCGGATAACGACACGGTCCCACGCCCTTGAGAATCCTGGTCAGCAACGACGATGGCTATCGCGCCGAGGGCCTGCAGCGCCTCGTGGCCGCGCTCGAGCCGCTTGCCGAGATCACCGTGGTCGCGCCCGACCGCAATCGCAGCGGCGCCAGCAACTCGCTGACGCTCGACGTGCCGCTGCGCGTGGCCGAGTACGGCGAGCGCCGCTATTTCGTCAATGGCACGCCGACCGATTGCGTGCACCTCGCGATCTCGGGCCTGTTCGACGACGAGCACGACCCATGGTCGTCTCCGGCATCAACGACGGCGCCAACCTCGGCGACGACGTGCTGTACTCCGGCACGGTGGCGGCCGCCATCGAGGGCCGCTTCCTCGGCCTGCCCACGATGGCGATCTCGCTGGTCGTGCGCGACGGCCGTCATTTCGACACCGCCGCGCGGGTCGCGAGCGAACTGCTGCATGCGCCTGCTGCGCGTCGCCGCTGCACGCGTCGATGATCCTGAACGTCAACGTGCCGGACCTGCCCTACGAGCAGCTGCGCGGCTTCTCGCGTCGACGCGCCTCGGCCACCGCCATCGCTCGGAGTCCGTGGTGCGCGCGAGCGATCCGCGCGGGCGCGCGGTCTACTGGGTCGGGCCGGCGGGCGAGGGCGCCGATGCCGGCGAGGGCACCGATTTCGACGGCGATCGCCAGCGGCTACGTGTCGGTGACGCCGCTGCAGGTCGACCTGACGCGCCACGCGGCGCTCGCGGAGATCGACGAATGGCTGCGCGGCCGCGCGAATGAACAGGGCTCGCGCACGGTGACCGACCGCAGCCGCCACACCGGCATCGGCATGACCTCGGCGCGCACGCGCGACCGGCTGATCGCCCGCCTGCGCGAGCAGGGCATCGCCGACCCGCAGGTGCTCGAGCGCATCCGCAGCGTGCCGCGCCACGTGTTCGTCGACGAGGCGCTGGCGAGCCGCGCCTACGAGGACACGGCGCTGCCGATCGGCCACGGCCAGACGATCTCGCAGCCCTACATCGTCGCGCGCATGACGCGAGGCGCTGCTCGAGGGCGGCAAGCCGCGCAAGGTGCTCGAGGTCGGCACCGGCTGCGGCTACCAGACGGCGGTGCTCGCGCCGCTGGTGACCAACGTCTACAGCGTCGAGCGCATCGCGGCGCTGCAGCTGCGGGCGCGGCAGGTGCTGCGCGACCTGCGCATCAGCAACGTCTTCATGCGGCACGGCGACGGCTTCGAGGGCTGGCCGCCGTACGCGCCGTTCGACGGCATCCTCGTGGCGGCGGCGCGATGGCGGTGCCGCCCGCGCTGCTCGAGCAGCTCGGCAACGGCGGCCGGCTGGTCATCCCGGTCGGCAGCCGACCGCGAGCAGCAGCTGCTGCGCATCACCCGCCGCGGCGAGCGCTACGAGCGGGAGGTGCTGGGCGCCGTCGACCTTCGTGCCGCTGCTGCAGGGGCTCGCCTGAGGCTCGGCGCCGGCGGCCGGTGACGGCCGCTCAGACGATCAGGGCGGCGGCCACGTTGCGGCCCTCGGCGACGAGCACGTTGTAGGTGCGGCAGGCGGCGGACGTGTCCATCACCTCGATGCCGATGCGCCGCTGCGTACAGGTGCGCAGCAGCTCGGCGTGCGGGAAACTGCTGCCGCGCGCCGGTGCCGAGCAGCACGACCTCGGGCGCGAGCGCGAGCAGCGGCTCGAGGTCCGCCGGCGGTGAGTCCTGCGCCGAGCGTGCGGGCGCCAGGGCGCGATCAGCGCGGTGGCGGTCACGATGACGCTGCTGGTGTGCGTGCGGTCGCCGATGCGCAACTGGCCAGGTCCGCAGGCACGGACCAGGTTCGTGCCGGCGGGTTGTTCGAGCTGGAACTCATGGGCGTACCTTACTGCATGCCGCCGAGCGAGTTCACGCCGCGAGTCGGCCCGATGAGCGGCAGCCGCGTGCGCCTGGCGCTGCCCTGGCTGCCGGCCGCGCTGGCCGAGGCGTCGTCGCTGCAGTCGTTGCCGGCGCTCGCCACGCTGGGCGCCTGGCTCGGACGCGGCGCCCGCCAGGGCGTGAACCCATCCGCCTGGCGCGAGTGGCTGCTGGCGGCGGTGACGCCCGCGGCGCGGGATGTGCTGCACGCCTGTGCCGCCGGGCCGTGCGTGGCCCGGGCGTCCGGACTCGCGTCCCCGGGCGACGACGCCACCTGGTGCCTGGCGCAGCCCGTGCATCTGCGGCCGGCGCTCGATCACCTGCGGCTGGCGCCGCTGCGTGTCGCTGGCCTTGTCGGAAGCGGACGCGCAGGAACTGGGCGCGAGCATGCAGGCGCATTTCGGCGACACCGATTTCGCCGTGGCAGGCGTGGTCGACGGCAACTGGGTGCTGCGCTTCCCGGGCCCGGTCGACTGCGTGACGCACGCGCCCGATGCGGTGGTCGGCCGCAACGTGCACGACTACATGCCGACCGGTCGCGACGGCGCGCGCATCCGCAGCCGCAGGCAACGAGATCCAGATGCTGCTGCACGAGCATCCGGTCAACGAGCGACGCGTACGCGCGCGGCCAGCCGCCCGTGAATGCGGTGTGGCTGTGGGGTTTCGGGGTCGTGCCCGCGCGGGCGCCCGCGCTGGAAGTGGCGGGCTGGGAACTGCGCGCGGCGGACCCCTGGCTGCGCGCGCTCTGGCAGGGGCAGGGCGGGCGCGTGTCCACGCCGGCGTGGCCGCTGGCCGCCGTCGAGGGAGCGACCCTGCTTGCGCTCGACGAACCCCCGGCGGCCGTCGCGACCGAGTCCCTGCTGTGGGTGGAGCGTGAACTGCTGCAGCCGCTGGCCGCGGGCCTGCGCGACGGCGCCATCGCGCGGGTGGAACTGCTGCTCGGCGACACCGAGTGGCTGGTTCGCGCCGGCGATCGCTGGCGCTTCTGGCGCCGGCCCGCGCGGCTCGAGGTGCTGGCAGGCATGACACCGCCCGTGCGCAGGATCCTGCGCCGCACAGCCGCACGGCGAGCTGCAGGCCACGCTGCCGGCAAGCCTGCATCCGGTGCTGCGTCGCGTGTACGGCGCGCGCGCGCTGGCCAGTGCCAGCCGACCTCGACTTGCGGCTCGACCAGCTGCTGCCGGTGAGTTCGCTCGACGGCGCCGAGGCCGCCGCCGAACTGCTGCTGCGGCTGCCACCGCCGGCAGGATCGCGTGCTGGTCGTTGGCGACTTCGATGCCGACGGCGCCACCAGCACGGCGCTGATGATCCGCCAGCTGCGGCGGCTCGGCTTCACCGGCGCGGACTTCCTCGTGCCGGACCGGTTCCGCTTCGGCTATGGGCTGACGCCGGAGATCGTGCGCGTCGCCGCCGGACGCGAGCCCGACGCTGATCGTCACCGTGGACAACGGCATTTCGTCGCTCGAAGGCGTCGCCGAGGCGCGCCGGCTCGGCATCGACGTGCTGGTCACCGATCATCACCTGCCGGGGCGCGAGCTGCCCGCGGCCGCCTGCATCGTCAATCCGAACGCGCCGGGCAACCGCTTCGCGTCCAAGGCGCTGGCCGGCGTCGGCGTGGCGTTCTACGTCATGGCCGCGCTGACGCGCCACCTGCAGCGGCTCGGCGAGGTTGCCCGACACGGCAGCCAGAGCCCGGCGACCTGGCTCGACCTGGTCGCGCTCGGCACCGTGGCCGACGTCGTGCCGCTCGACCTCAACAACCGCATCCTGGTCGCGCAGGGCCTGCGGCGCATCCGCGCCGGCCGCTGCGTGGCGGGACTGCGCGACGTTGCTCGAGGCCGCCGGGCGCGCGCTGGCGGGCGTTACCGGGCAGGACCTCGGCTTCCAGGCGGGGCCGCGGCTCAATGCGGCGGGACGGCTCGACGACATGACGCTCGGCATCCACTGCCTGCTGACCGACGATCCCGCCGAGGCGCGCGCCATGGCCTGGAACTGGCGCGGCTCAACACCGACCGCAGCGAGCTCGAGGCGAAGATGCAGCTCGAGGCGCTGGCGCAGGTCGATGCGCTGGTGGCCGCACTCGCCGGCGGCGAGCTGCCCGCCGGGCTCTGCCGTCCATGACCCGGCTGGCACCAGGGCGTGATCGGGCTGGTCGCGTCGCGCGTCAAGGAGCGGCTGCACCGGCCGGTGATCGCATTCGCGCTCGTCCGAACCCGGCTGGGTCAAGGGCTCGGCGCGGTCGGTGGCGGGCGTGCACGTGCGCGACGTGCTCGATGCGATTGCCACGCAGCATCCCGGACTGCTCGACAAGTTCGGCGGCCACGCGATGGCGGCCGGCTGACGCTGCGCGAGTCGGCGTTGCCCGAGTTCCAGGCCGCTGTTCGCGCGCGAGGTGGCGCGCTGGGTCGACGCCGACACGCTGGCCGGCCACCTGCACACGGACGGCGAACTGCTGCCCGGCGAGTTCAACGTCGACACGGCCGTGGCCCTGCGCGAGGGCGGCCCCTGGGGCGCGGGTTTCCCGAGCCCGTGTTCGACGGCGAATTCGGCGTGATCGAGACGCGCGTGGTGGGCAGCCGGCACCTCAAGCTGCGCCTGCGCGCGCCGTCCGGCGAGCTGGCCGAGGCGATCGCCTTCCGCTTCGTCGACGATCAACGCGCCGCCGCCGGTCCGTGCCGGTGACCGCGTTGACCGCGTTTTCCGCACGTCGGTCGACGACTACGGCGGCGCGAGCCGCCTGCAGCTCGTGACCGAGTGGCTGGTGCCGGCCCGCGGCCGCTGACGCACGCCGACACAGCGCCGGGCCCGCGGCGTCCGCGCGCGGCCGAAACTGCTAGAATCGGCGGTTCATCCAGCCTCCGCCGTGACCGCCGTCCGCATGGAAATCAACCCGATCCGCCGCCAGATCGAAGACCTCAAGCAGCGCACCGAAGCGCTGAGGGGGTACCTTTGACTACGCCGGCAAGAGCGAACGGCTGACCGAAGTCCTGCGCGAACTGGAAGACCCGGCGGTCTGGCAGAAGCCCGAGCGGGCCCAGGAACTCGGGCGCGAGCGCACCAAGCTCGAGGGCGTGGTCGGCACGCTCGACAAGATGACCCCCGGCATCGACGAAGCCGCCGAGCTGCTCGACATGGCCGAGGCCGAGGCGGACGAGGGCATGGTGCGTTCGGTCGAGCAGGACCTCGGCCGGGATCGACGCGCGAGCTCGCCAAGCTCGAGTTCCAGCGCATGTTCCCGGGCGAGATGGACTCGCACAACGCGTTCCTCGACATCCAGGCGGGCGCCGGCGGCACCGAGGCGCAGGACTGGGCCAACATGCTGATGCGCATGTACCTGCGCTGGGGCGACAAGAACGGCTTCAAGACCGAGATCGTCGACGCCAACGGCGGCGAAGTCGCGGGCATCAAGAGCGCCACGATCAGGTTCGAGGGCGAATACGCCTACGGCTGGCTGCGCACCGAGACCGGCGTGCACCGCCTGGTGCGCAAGAGCCCGTTCGACTCCAACGCGCGCCGGCACACTTCGTTTGCGTCGGTGTTCATCTCGCCCGAGATCGACGACGACATCGACATCGAGATCAACCCGGCCGACCTCGAGACCGACGTCTACCGCTCGAGCGGCGCCGGCGGCCAGCACGTCAACAAGACCGAGTCCGCCGTGCGCATCCGGCACATGCCTTCGGGCATCGTGGTGGCGTGCCAGAGCGAACGCAGCCAGCACAAGAACCGCGCCACCGCGATGAAGATGCTGAAGGCCAAGCTGTACGAGCTCGAAGTCAACAAGCGCAACGCGGCGGCGAAGGTGCTCGAAGACTCGAAGTCGGACGTGAGCTGGGGCAACCAGATCCGCTCGTACGTGCTCGACCAGTCGCGCATCAAGGATCTGCGCACCGGCGTAGAGATCGGCAACACGACCGCGGTGCTCGACGGCGACCTGAATCCGTTCCTGGAAGAAAGCCTGAAGCAGGGACTGTGAGAAGGGACTAGGGGATAGGGACTAGGGGTTAGTCGGAAGGTGCATGCAGCGCCAGCTCCGCTGCATCTCCTACTAGTCCCTAGTCCCTAACCCGCTAACCGCCTTCCCAACGAGGGAAGCGATGTCCGAACCCGAACAGAAGCCGAGCGACAGCGGCCGCCGACGAGAACCACCTGATCGCCGAGCGCAAGGCGAAGCTCGAGCGCCTGCGCGAGAGGGGGCCGGCGTTTCCCGAACGACTTCCGTCGCGACGCGGCGGCGGACGAGCTGCACACGGGCTATGGCGATCGCACGCCGGAGTGGTTCGAGGCGCATCCGACCCGCGTGACCGTCGCCGGCCGCATGATGGCGAAGCGCATCATGGGCAAGGCATCGTTCGCCAAGATCACCGACCGCAGCGGCTCGATCCAGCTGTTCCTGCAGCAGGCTGCGCTGGGCGAAACCTACGACGAGTTCAAGGGCTGGGACGTCGGCGACATCGTCGGCGCCGAGGGCACGCTGTTCAAGACGCGCACCGGCGAGCTCTCGGTCAAGGTCGAGAAGCTGCGGCTGCTGGTCAAGTCGCTGCGGCCGTTGCCGGACAAGTGGCACGGCCTGGCCGACGTCGAGCAGCGCTACCGCCAGCGCTACGTCGACCTGATCGTCAGCGAAGAGAGCCGCGAGGTGTTCCGCACGCGCACGCGCATGGTGCAGTTCCTGCGCCATTTCCTCGACGCGCTCGACTTCATGGAAGTCGAGACGCCGATGCTGCAGGTGATTCCCGGGCGGCGCGGTGGCCAAGCCGTTCGTCACGCATCACAACGCGCTCGACGTCGACATGTACCTGCGCATCGCGCCCGAGCTGTACCTGAAGCGGCTGGTCGTGGGCGGCTTCGAGCGCGTCTACGAGATCAACCGCAACTTCCGCAACGAGGGGCTGTCGACGCGGCACAACCCCGAGTTCACGATGCTCGAGCTCTACCAGGCGTATGCCGACTACCGCGACCTGATGGACATGGTCGAGCGCATGTTCCAGGGGGTCGCCGACCTGGTCTGCGGCAGTCGCCAGGTGGAGTACCAGGGCGAGACCTTCGACTTCGGCTCGCCGTTCCGGCGCGTCACGGTCGAGGACCTCGTGGTGCACTTCAATCCGGGGATCGAGCGGACGCGGCTGCGCGAGGTCGATTACCTGCGCGGCGAGTGCGCCAGGCTCGGCATCCCGGCCAAGGCCGGCGACGGCGCCGGCAAGCTGCAGATCGAGATTTTCGAGAAGACCGCCGAGCACCGGCTGACGCAGCCGACGTTCGTCTACGCCTATCCGGCCGAGGTGTCGCCGCTCGCGCGCCGCAATGACTCGGACCCGTTCCTGACCGACCGGTTCGAGTTCTTCGTCGGCGGCCGCGAGATCGCCAACGGCTTCTCGGAGCTGAACGACGCCGAGGACCAGGCCGAGCGGTTCCGCGAGCAGGTGGCGCGGAAGTCGGGCGGCGACGAGGAGGCCATGTTCTACGACGCCGACTACGTGCGCGCGCTGGAGTACGGCATGCCGCCGACGGCGGGACTCGGCATCGGCGTCGACCGCATGGTGATGCTGTTCACCAACTCGCCTTCGATCCGCGACGTGCTGCTGTTCCCGCACATGAAGCCGGAGTAGGGCGGGAGCGCGGGTCCGGCGCCAGACAGGGGCGAATGCCCGCCCGCCTGCTGGCATCCAGGCGACGCCGGGCGGGTCAGCCGCCCGTGACCAGCACGTCGGGAATCTCGTAGCGCTCGGTCGTGCCCAGCTTCACGATCGTCACCTCGCCCTTGCGCTCGAAAGCCAGCGCATCCATGGCCTGCGCGTTCGACGCTGTCGGCGTGCCCTTGACGAAGAGGATGCTGCGCTTCTCCGCGCTGCCCGGAATGTCGATCGTCGCGGTCCCGTCGAAGCCACGGCGGATCACGAACGCATCGCACTCACGCGGCGTCGTTTCAAACGGCGGCACGCACTTGATCTTCGCCGACGCGTGGTACGGGGTCCCCGGTATCAGGGCGTCCTCTGCTGCCGCGACTGGTGCAAGCGCCTTGCCGCTGGCGCCCACGGTAAGCGTGTAGTTGCTGCTCTCGCCGCGCCGCGCCGCCGGGCGCATCAGGTAGACGCGCACCACGTAATCGCCATCGGCCGGCAGCACACCGCTGTAGTTCTCGCCGCTGTCGCCGACGAACATGGCGCTGCCCGTCGAGCCGGGCGGCATGACGTTGAAGTAGTTCTGCGAGTTGGACTTCTGCAGCTTCACCGACAGCGTCTGTCCGGCAGCGGCGCGCACGACGTAGTCGACGGTCGTGTCGCCCTTGATCTGGCCGTTGATGACGGCCGACGATGCGCCCTTGGCAAACTGCACCTTTTCCTGGCGGATGCCCGTATCGGCAGTTGCCGTCCCGACCAGCGCCTGCGCGAAAGTGATTGCCACGGCAGTTGCTGCCACGATGAACCTCATGTCGTCACTCCTTCCAGTACTTGGTAATTCGGTCGAGCGTCTTCCGGGTTACAGGCTGTAGGGCAGCGGTCGCGGCTCGGCATCGCGCCCGTCTTCCAGCCGCAGCACCTTTCCCGCCGCATCGAGGTTGGTGACCGCCAGCAACTCGATGCCGTCATCGACTTCCGCGGCCAGCAGCACGTCCGCTGCCTTTACGCCGTCGAGCAGCAGGGACGACAGCGGCGCGGGCGCAGGGCCCGCCGCGAGGTGGAAACGCATCGTGCGGCGCTTGACCCGACCCAGGTGATGGGTGCGCGCGACGATCTCCTGGCCGGTGTAGCAGCCCTTGGTGAAGCTCACGCCGTCCAGCAGGTCGACGTTGAGCATCTGCGGGATGAACTGCTCGGACGTCGCGGCAAGACACGTGGGGCAGTCCGGCGGCGATGTCGGCCGCGAGCCAGTCCTGCATGGGTGCGGGGGCTGGGGTGGCCCAGCGAGAGCCCGCTGATCGAACGCCAGGCGGCGGCCGGAGCGGCGATCACCTCGCGCCCGGCGGCGTACTGGAACGTCACCACCTCGGTCGAACCGGACAGCGGCACGGGCGACTGGGTCATGGCCGCCTCGTCGAAGGCGCGCTGCGCATGAGTCCCAGCCGCATCGCCGGTGATGATCGCGCCCACGTGCAGGTCGGCGGCCTGCAGGATCTCGACCTTGGCGCGGAGCACGAACTTGCGCAGGTGCGTCGCGACCCTGGACATCAGGTCGGCGGGGAGCAGGGCGTAGATGGCCGCATCGGTCTGGTGCAGCCGCGGCAGGGCGATCACGCGCCCCTGCGGGGTACAGCAGCGCCGCGAGCAGCGTGCGGCCGTCGGCGAGCAGCGCGATGTCCTGGGTCAGCTGGCCCTGCAGGAAGCTCACGGCGTCCGGCCCCGCGATGCGGAGTACGCCGAATCCCGGCAGCAGCACGGCGCGAAGCGCCTGGGTGGGTTCGTCGGTCATGGTGTGGCCTGGATCGATTCTTGTCCTTCAAGGCATGACCATAGCCCAAGCGCTCGGTGGAGAACATAGGCGACATCTGGCAACATTGCGGGCTGAACATGTATCCATCGCACGACGAGCACACCACCCCTTCCGGCCGCGACGCCGGCAGCTCTGCCCGGCCCCGGGCCGACCAGCGCGACCGCCAATCGCCACCCCGCCGACTTTGCCGGCTGCGCCGCGCGAAATCGGCGGCCGCGACGGTCCCGAACCCACGCGCTTCGGCGACTGGGAGAAAGCGGGGCGCTGCATCGACTTCTAGCGTGCCTGAGCTCCAACAGAGGTAACGTCATGGCGCAGCCCGAGCGGCCGCTGTCCCCGTTCATGCACTACCGGTGGCAGTACACCAACACCCTGTCGATCCTGCACCGGATCACCGGCGTACTGCTGAGCCTGTGCTTTTTCGTGCTGGTGTACTGGCTCGCCGCTGCCGCCGCCGGGTCCGCAGCGTTATGCCGCCGCACTCGACACGCTGGGCTCGCCGCTCGTGCGTCTCGTCCTGCTCGGCGGCCTGTTTGCCTTCTGCTATCACCTGCTGAACGGCATCCGCCACCTGTTCTGGGACGCGGGCTACGGGTTCGAGCTGCCGACCGCGCGCAAGTCGGGATGGGTCGCGGCGATCGGCGCGCTGGTCCTCGCGGTCGCGATCTGGGTGGTGCTGGGCGCCACGCTCGGCGGTGCGGCATGAGCCTGCGCAGTCCGCTCGGGCGCGTGCTCGGCCTCGGTTCCGCCAAGGGCGGCTCCGGCCACTGGTATGCGCAGCGCGTCTCCGCGGTGGCGCTGGTCATCCTCGGCTTCTGGTTCATCGCCTCGCTCGCGATGCTCGGTGCCGGCGCCCCGCACGAGGCGGTCGTCGGCTGGCTGCATTCGCCGTTCTCGGCGGTGATGGCCCTGCTGCTGGTCGCGGTGACGGCCTGGCACGCGATGCTCGGCCTGCAGGTCGTGTTCGAGGATTACGTCGCCGACAAGGGCACGCGCATGGTGGTGCTGGTCGCGCTCAAGTTCGCGCTGGTCGTGGCCGCCCTGATCGGCGTCCTCGCCGTGTTGCGCATCGCGTTTGGAGTCCAGGCATGAGCACGACCGACTACGGCTTTCACCGACCACACCTACGACGTCGTCGTCGTCGGCGCCGGTGGCGCAGGGCTGCGTGCGACGTTCGGCCTGGCCGAGCAGGGCCTCAACACGGCCTGCATCAGCAAGGTGTTCCCGACGCGCAGCCATACCGTGGCCGCGCAGGGCGGCATCAGCGCCGCGCTCGGCAACATGGGCGAGGACGACTGGCGCTTCCATTTCTACGACACCATCAAGGGCTCGGACTGGCTCGGCGACCAGGACGCGATCGAGTTCATGTGCAAGGAGGCGCCGGCGGCGATCCTCGAGCTCGAGCACTACGGCCTGCCGTTCTCGCGCACCGAGGACGGCAAGATCTACCAGCGGCCGTTCGGCGGCATGACCACGCACTACGGCAAGGGCATCGCGCAGCGCACCTGCGCCGCGGCCGACCGCACCGGCCACGCGATGCTGCACACCCTGTACCAGCAGTCGCTGAAGCACGAGGCGCGCTTCTTCATCGAGTACTTCGCGATCGACCTGATCATGGAAGACGGCGCCTGCCGCGGCGTCGTCGCGCTCGACATGGCCGACCGGCCAGTTGCATCGCTTCCGCGCGCACACCGTGATCCTCGCCACCGGCGGCTACGGCCGCGCGTACTTCTCCTGCACCTCGGCGCACACCTGCACGGGCGACGGCGGCGGCATGGCGCTGCGCGCCGGCCTGCCGCTGCAGGACATGGAGTTCGTGCAGTTCCACCCCACCGGCATCTACGGCGCCGGCTGCCTGATCACCGAAGGCTCGCGCGGCGAGGGCGGCTACCTGACCAATTCGGCGGGCGAGCGGTTCATGGAGCGCTACGCCCCGAACGCGAAGGACCTCGCCTCGCGCGACGTCGTCAGCCGTTCGATGACGATCGAGATCCGCGAGGGCAGGGGCGTCGGCCCGCACAAGGACCACATCCACCTGCACCTCGAGCACCTCGGCGCCGCGGTGATCCACGAGCGCCTGCCCGGCATCGCCGAGACCGCGCGGATCTTCGCCGGCGTGGACGTGACGCGCGAGCCGATCCCGGTGCTGCCCACGGTGCACTACAACATGGGCGGCATCCCCTGCAACGTGCACGGCGAGGTGGTCACGCTGCGCGACGGCAACCCGGATTCGGTCGTGCCCGGCCTCATGGCCGTGGGCGAGGCGGCCTGCGTGTCGGTGCACGGCGCCAACCGCCTCGGCTCCAACTCGCTGCTCGACCTGGTCGTGTTCGGCCGCGCCGCCGCGCACCATTGCGGCCGCACGGTCAAGCCGGGTACGTCGCACAAGCCGCTGCCGAAGGATGCGGGCGACCTGGCCGTCGGCCGGCTCGACAAGTTCCGCAACGCGAAGGGCGCGCGCCGCACGTCCGAGATCCGCCTCGACATGCAGCGCGTGATGCAGAACCACGCCGCGGTGTTCCGCACCGGCGAGTCGCTCGCGGAAGGCGTGCAGAAGCTGGATGCCGTGTTCGCGACGTTCGCCGACGTGCAGGTGGCCGACCGCTCGCTGGTCTGGAACACCGACCTGATCGAGACCCTGGAACTCGACAACCTGCTGGCGCAGTCGCTGGTGACGATGGCCTCTGCGGCCAACCGCCAGGAGAGCCGCGGGGCCCATGCCCGCGAGGACTTCCAGGACCGCGACGACGTCAACTGGCTGAAGCACACGCTGGCCTGGGCCGATGCTCAGGGCCGGGTCTGCATCGATTACCGGCCGGTGCACCTGAACACGCTGACCACCGACGTGGAAGCCATCCCGCCCAAGGCGCGGACCTACTGAGACCCTGACAGCCATGCCGCAATTCAGACTTCCGGAAAACTCCCGGGTGCAGCCCGGCAAGGCCCACCCGGCCCCGGCGGGCGCGAAGAACGTCAAGTCGTTCCGCATCTACCGCTTCGATCCGGATTCCCGCGAGAAACCGCGGGTCGACACCTACCAGGTCGATCTCGACAGCTGCGGGCCGATGGTTCTCGACGCGCTGATCAAGATCAAGAACGAGGTCGATTCGACGCTCACCTTCCGTCGCTCGTGCCGCGAGGGCATCTGCGGCTCGTGCGCGATGAACATCGACGGCGTCAACACGCTGGCCTGCACCAAGGCGATCGGCGGAGATCAAGGGCGACGCCCGGATCTACCCGCTGCCGCACATGCCGGTCATCAAGGACCTGGTGCCCGACCTCACCAATTTCTATGCGCAGTACGCCTCGGTGAAGCCGTGGCTGCAGACGCGCACGCCGGCCCCGCCCGACCGCGAGCGCCTGCAGTCGAAGGAAGACCAGGAGAAGATCGACCGGCCGTCTGCCTGCATCCTCTGCGCCTGCTGCTCGACCAGCTGCCCGTCCTACTGGTGGAACAGCGACCGCTTCCTCGGTCCGGCGGCGCTGCTGGCGGCGTACCGCTGGATCATCGACACGCGCGACGAGGCCACCGGCGAGCGCCTCGACGAGCTCGAGGACCCGTTCCGCCTCTATCGCTGCCACACGATCATGAACTGCGCGGAGGCCTGCCCGAAGGACCTCAACCCGTCCAAGGCCATCGCCGAGATCAAGAAGATGATCGTCGAGCGGCAGCACTGATGCTCCACCTATCCCTCTCCCGCTTCGCGGGAGAGGGTGCGCGCGCAGCGCCGGGTGAGGGCCGTGCGCGTAGCGCGGGTGAGGGCCGTGCAGGCCGGGTGAGGGCGCGGCGTGAGGGCGCATGTGCTCCAGCCCGGCTGATCCCGAGATGTCCCGCCTGCGCTGGCGCTGCCGGCGCGGCATGCGCGAGCTCGACGTGATGCTTACCCGCTACCTCGACCGGGTCTGGGAGACCGCGTCATCCGCCGAACGTGACGCGTTTGTGCAATTGGTCGAACTGCAGGACCCCGACCTGTTCGGGTATCTTGTCGGTCGGACCATCCCTGCCGAGGAATCACAGCGTGCGGTCATCGCCCGCATTCGCAGCCTTGGACCTTGAATTGCCGCCAGTGACCTTCGCTGCGCGGCTGGCGGGCGTCCTCGTGCCGCTGGCGGCCGCGTACGCGGCCTGGGCCCTGGTCGTGCAGGGTCATGGCGGGCTCGCCATGCTGGTCCTGGCGGGCGCGGCCCTGGGGTGCGGGCTGCACCTCGTCCGGAGGCGGTCAGTTCGCCACGGGGCCATGTGGCTGCGCCTGGGCACCGACGGTGCCCTGTACCTGCTGGCAGGCGACGCGCCGGCTGCAATGGCGACGCTTGGGCCGGGTACCCGGCGGTTGGGCCCCTCGGTTTTCCTCGATCTGCGCGTGGCTTCTGCGGGCGGCTGCCGGCGTGTGTGCCGCTGGTTGACGCCGTTCGACGTCGCGGCCGCGGATTTGCGCCGCTGGATCGTCGTCCTACCCCACTGCAGGGGCGTGGCCTGCCCGTGACGGTAACCCCGTTACGTCAGCCCAACCATGCCATCCATGCCGAACTTTCCCCCGTCCGATGAGTCTATGAAGGCGCGAGAACCCGGGGACGACGCTGCCGGCCTGCCTGCGGGCGCCGAGCAGAGCGACCTCGAACTCGTCAGGCGGGCCCAGCGCAACGAACGCGGAGCGTTCGACCTGCTGGTGCTCAAGTACCAACACAAGGTCATCAAGCTGGTGGCGCGGCTGTTACGAGATCCGGCCGAAGCCGAGGATGTCGCCCAGGAGGCCTTCGTCAAGGCCTACCGGGCGCTCGGTTCGTTCCGCGGCGACAGCGCGTTCTATACGTGGCTGTATCGCATCGCCGTCAACACCGCCCGCAATGCCATCGCCTCGCGCCAGCGCCGGCCGCTCGATTACGAGGCCGAGTTGTCGGAAGGCGAGCAGAACTCGGTCGCGGCGCGGCTCAAGCACAATGACACGCCCGAGGCGGCGGCCCTCTCCGAAGAGATCCGGCTGACGGTCAACCAGGCCATCGAACAACTGCCCGAGGACCTGCGCACGGCCATCGTGCTGCGCGAGATCGAAGGCCTGAGTTACGAAGAGATCGCAGCGACCATGGACTGCCCCGTGGGCACGGTACGCTCCCGTATCTTCCGTGCCCGCGAAGCCATTGACCGCGCCCTGAAGCCCCTGCTCGACTGACGCGACGGCCCGAGAAACCCATGACCGACCAGATCCGTGAACAGCTTTCCGCGTTGCTCGACGGCGAACTGCCCCGCGACGAGATGGGCCTGCTGGTGCGCCGTCTCGAGCGCGACCCGGGATTGCGCCGCGCCTTTGGCACGTATGCCCTGATCGGCGAGACCCTGCGGGCCCCCGGTGGCCAGCTGGCCAGCACCACGTTCGCCGCGCGCGTCAGCGCCGCGATCGATGCCCGCCGCCGCCGGGCTGCCGGCAGCGGTCGCGGTCCACGGCGCGGGCGCTGCCCGCGTCGCTGTCTGGCGCCGGCCCATGGTGCGTACCGCGCTCGCCGCCAGCGCCGCGCGTGGCCGTGCTCATCTTCCGGCCCGGCACCGCAGCCGGTCGCGCAGCGTGGGCCCGGCGCCGGCCGCCGGCGTACTGCGTGGTGGCCAGCCCGACGCCGGCCCAGAACCAGCGGCTCGCCAGCTACCTGGTCGCGCACAGCCAGTACTCGACGCCGATGGGCCGGCGCAACGTGCTCTCGAGCCTGCTCGCCGCCGACCCCGGCATCACCCGCGTCTCCTACGACCCGTCGAGGCCCCGTGAGATGCGGCGCGTCGCGCTCTGCGCCGCCGCTTGCCTGCTCGCTTCACCGCCCGTGGCGCGGACGGCGCGGGCGACGATCCGCGCGTCTGGCTCGAGCGCATGTCCGGGCGCTCGCCACCGCGAACTACGACGGCCTGTTCACGCACACGACCGGCAACCAGTCCGAGACCATGCGCATCGTGCACCGCGTCGAGAAGGGCCGCAGCGTCGAGCGCCTGGTTTCGCTCGACGGCAGCGGCCGCGAGATCGTGCGCACCCGCGACGAAGTGCACGCCTACCTGCCGGACCGTCGCGTGGTGCTGGTCGAGCCGCGCGGCGACGAAGGCTCGCTGCTGAAGGCGCTGCCGACCCCGGGTCCCACGCTCGACCGCTACTACGAGATTTCGGCTGCCAAGGGCAACGAGCTGCTCGGCCGCGACGTGCGTGTCATCGACGTCCGGCCGCGCGACGCCTACCGCTACGGCTACCGGCTGTGGCTCGACGAGGAGACGGCGATGCCGCTGCGCTCGGTGGTCGTCGACGGCGCCGGGCACCCGGTCGAGCAGATCCAGTTCACGCGGCTCGAACTGAAGGACTCGATTCCGGCGCGGACATCGAGCCGGCGGTGGATGCCGCCGGTTTCCAGTGGATCCGCACCGACCGCAAGCTGGCGGCCATGCCGCAGCTGCCGGCCAAGGGCGGCTGGCGGCCGCTGCGGGTGCCGCCGGGTTTCCGGCTGGTGGCGAGCCGGCTGCAGCGGTGCCAGGTCGGCGCTGCCTGCCCAGCACCTGATCTTCTCGGACGGCATTGCGGCGATTTCCGTGTTCATCGAGCCCGGCCCGCCGGCCGCCGGGCCGCGGCCGCCGGAGTCGTCCAGCATGGGCTCCGCCAACGCCTATTCGACCAGTGTGCAGGGCCACGTCGTCACGGCGATCGGCGAGGTTCCCGCCGCGACGGTCCGCGAAATCGCGAATTCGGTCGCGCCGGTGCCGGCGACCCCCGCCGCGCCGCCGCCTGTCACCGCCGATCCGGCCGCTGCAACGCCCTGACCCATGGGGCAGGTCACCGGTGTCGTGACCCGCATCCAGGCCGGGCAGGCCGTGGTCGAATGCGCCGCGACGGCTGTCGGGGCCTGCGCCGCTGCGCGAACGGTCGCGGCTGCGGCTGGCAGCGCACCGGGCTCCGCCGGCAACTCGCTGCTCGATGTCCCGGCCGGGCGAGCCTCCGCTGCAGCCGGGCGAGTCCGTCGCCATCGCGGTGGACGACGGGCAGCTGCTCGCGGCGGCGCTGCGCCTCTACCTGCCGCCGCTGGCGGGCCTGCTGGCGGGCCCGGCGCTGCTGCGCGCCAGTGGCCTGGAGCAGGGCGCCGCGCCGCTGCTTGCCGCTGTCCTGGGCCTGGCGCTGGGCGGCGGCGGTCGCCTGGCGCTGGACCCGGCGGCCGGTGCCGCTGCGCTGGCACCGATTGGCGCCGACGCCCGGCGCCGATGGCCGGTCGTGACACCCCACCTCGAGCTGCTGGTCCGCGAGGGCTGCCACCTCTGCGAGCAGTTCCTGCTCGAGCTGTCGCTCGACCTCCCGGCGCTGGTCGAGCGCCTGCAGCTGCGCGACGTCGATGCCGACCCGGGCTGGCGGCCGCTTCGGCCTGCGCGTGCCGGTCCTGCGGATCGGCGGCAGGTCCGCCTGCGAGGGACTCTACGATCGGGCCGAGGTCCGGCAGGCCCTCGGGCTATAATCGCGGGCTTTGGCGCGGCCGACCTCCGGCGCCGGACGCGTCCATCGCCGAGCCCCGATGAAACTGATCCGCAACTTCTCCATCATCGCGCACATCGACCACGGCAAGTCGACGCTGGCCGACCGCTTCATCCAGATCTGCGGCGGCCTGCAGGAGCGCGAGATGCAGGCGCAGGTGCTCGACTCGATGGACCTCGAGCGCGAGCGCGGCATCACCATCAAGGCGCAGAGCGTCTCGCTGCGCTACAAGGCGCGCGACGGGCAGACCTACCAGCTCAACATGATCGACACGCCGGGGCACGTGGACTTCTCCTACGAAGTCTCGCGCTCGCTCGCGGCCTGCGAAGGCGCGCTGCTGGTCGTCGACGCCGCGCAGGGCGTCGAGGCGCAGAGCGTCGCCAACTGCTACACGGCGCTCGAGCAGGGGCTCGAGGTCGTGCCGGTGCTGAACAAGATCGACCTGCCGTCGGCCGACCCGGCCAAGGTCATCAAGGAGATCGAGGAGATCATCGGCATCGAGGCCGAGGACGCGGTGCGCGTCAGCGCCAAGACCGGCGAGAACGTGCCCGAGCTGCTCGAGGAACTCGATCGCGCCGCGTGCCGCCGCCGCGCGGCAATCCCGAGGCGCCGCTGCAGGCGCTGATCATCGACTCCTGGTACGACAGCTACGTGGGCGTCGTCTCGCTGGTGCGCGTCGTCAACGGCTCGCTGCGCACGGGCCAGAAGATCCGGGTCTGGACCACCGGCCGCGCGCACCAGGTCGACAAGCTCGGCCGCTTCACGCCGAAGTCGCTGGTCGCCGATTCGCTCGAGACCGGCGAGGTCGGCTTCGTGATCGCCGGCATCAAGGAGATCGACGGCGCGCCGGTCGGCGACACCATCACGCTCGACGCGCGGCCGTGCACCGAGCCGCTGCCGGGCTTCAAGGCGATCAAGCCGCGCGTGTTCGCCGGCCTGTTCCCGGTCAGCTCGGACGACTACGAGGCGTTCCGCGACGCGCTGCAGAAGCTCAAGCTCAACGACTCGGCGCTGCACTACGAGCCCGAGGTCTCGACCGCGCTCGGCTTCGGCTTCCGCTGCGGCTTCCTCGGCCTGCTGCACATGGACATCGTGCAGGAGCGGCTCGAGCGCGAGTACCAGCTCGACCTGGTCACCAGCGCGCCCACCGTGGTCTACGAGGTGCTGACCACCGACGGCGAGATCGTCAACGTCGACAACCCGGCCAAGCTGCCGCCGGTCGACCAGATCAGCGAGCTGCGCGAGCCGATCATCATCGCCAACATCCTGCTGCCGCCGGACTACGTCGGGCCGGTGATGAAGCTGTGCCTCGAGAAGCGCGGCGTGCAGAAGAAGCTGCTGTACCTCGGCAACCAGGTGTCGATGCAGTGGGAGCTGCCGCTCGCCGAGGTCGTGCTCGACTTCTTCGACCGGCTCAAGAGCTGCAGCCGCGGCTACGCCTCGTTCGACTACGAGTTCGACCGCTTCCAGGCCGCGCCGCTGGTGCGGCTCGACATCCTGATCAACGACGACAAGGTCGACGCGCTGTCGATCATCACCCACCGCGACAGCGCCTACCAGCGCGGCCGCGAGCTGGTCGACAAGATGCAGGAGCTGATCCCGCGGCAGATGTTCGAGGTGGCGATCCAGGCGGCGATCGGCGCGCACGTGATCGCCCGCTCGACCGTCAAGGCGCTGCGCAAGAACGTGCTGGCCAAATGCTATGGCGGCGACATCTCGCGCAAGCGCAAGCTGCTCGAGAAGCAGAAGGAAGGCAAGAAGCGCATGAAGCAGCTCGGCCAGGTCGAGATCCCGCAGGAGGCGTTCCTCGCCGTGCTGCAGGTCGGCCGCAAGGATTGATTTGGACCCGCGTCTGCACAATGTGACGCAAGGCATTGATGTTGCGAGATAAATAACCAATACTCCGCCGCGTCGCAGAGGTGCCGCTTGGTTTTCGATTTCTCGTTCGTGCTGGTCATCGCCACGCTCGTCACCGGCCTCATCTGGGCTCGCGGATCGCTGTGTTCCGCCCGCGCCGCCTGCGCGGCAGCGGCAGCGCCGCCGGCACCGCCCGCGAGCCCGTGCTGGTCGAGTACGCGCGCTCGTTCTTCCCGATCATCCTGATCGTGCTGGTGATCCGCTCGTTCCTGTTCGAGCCGTTCCGCATCCCGTCGGATTCGATGATGCCGACGCTGCTCGACGGCGACTTCATCTTCGTCAACAAGTTCACCTACGGGCTGCGGCTGCCGGTCGTCAACACCGAGGTCGTGCCCTGGGCGAGCCGCAGCGCGGCGACGTCGTCGTGTTCCGCCTGCCGTCGGACCCGTCGACCAACTACATCAAGCGGCTCGTCGGCCTGCCGGGCGACCACGTCGTGGTGCGCGACAAGCGCGTGTACATCAACGGCGAGCTGCAGGAAGTCCGCCTCGACGGCTACAGCGAGCCCTTCGGCAGCACGCCGCGCGCGCAGATCGGCATCGAGCAGCTCGGGCGAGCGCGAGCACCGCACGCTCTACATCGCCGAGCGGCCGTCGGTCGACTTCGACGACGTCGTGCCGGCCGGGCACTTCTTCTTCATGGGCGACAATCGCGACAACAGCCGCGACAGCCGCTTCCCGGAGGTCGGCTTCGTGCCGGCCGACCACGTCGTCGGCAAGGCCGTGCGCATCTGGCTGAACTGGAACCTGCCGCATGCGCCGATCTGGGGCCGCATCGGGCAGACGATCGACTGATCCAACGGAGAACCACGATGAAGCAACGTCAACGCGGCGCGACCTTCCTCGGCATGGTCGTGATCCTGCTGATCCTCGGCGCGGCGCTCTACGCCGGCATCCGCCTGGTGCCCGTCTACCTCGAGTACACCAAGGTGCTGCGCGCGCTCGAGCAGGTGCGCGACGAGCACGCCGCCATCGACACCAACCGGCGCTGCTGCTCCGCTCGCTCGAGCGCCGCTGGGACGTCGAGGACATCAAGCGCATCGGCTGGAAGGAAATCGAGATCGAGAAGACGGCCAGCGGGTTCGACCTGACCGCGGACTACGAGGTCGAGCAGCCGTTCGTCGCCAACGTGTACCTGCTCGTCAAGTTCGACAAGACCGTGTCGATTCCAGCAGTGACGGCCGGCCTTGCTCGACGCGGCTGAATGGGCGGCGCGGCGGCTCGGGTACCGTTTCCGTGACCCGGCGCTGCTCGAGGCGGCGCTGACCCACCGCAGCGCGGGCCGCACCAACTACGAGCGGCTCGAGTTCCTCGGCGACGCGGTGCTCAATTTCGCGGTCGCGCTGCTCGCTTTCCGCGACTTCCCCGACGCGCCCGAGGGCGACCTGAGCCGCTACCGCGCCGCGCTGGTCAGCAGCCCGACGCTGGCGGCGGTGGGCCTGTCGCTCGACCTCGGCGACCAGCTGCGCCTCGGCAGCGGCGAACTGAAGTCCGGCGGCTTCCGCCGCGACTCGATCCTGGCCGACGCCTCGAGGCGCTGTTCGGCGCGATCTACCTCGACGGCGGCATCGACGCGGCGAGCGCCGTGATCGAGCGCCTGCTCGGCGACCGGCTGCGCGAGCTGCCCTCGGCCGAGACGCTGAAGGACCCGAAGACCCGGCTGCAGGAAGAGCTGCAGGCGCGCGGCCTGCCGCTGCCGCGCTATGCGCTGGAGGAGGTCGGCGGCGAGCCGCACGAGCAATGGTTCGTGGCGAGCTGCGAGTCCGCCGAGCTTGGCCTGCGCGGCAGCGGGCGCGGTTCGAGCCGCCGCCGGGCCGAACAGGAGGCCGCGCAACGCGTGCTCGAGGCCCTGGGACACGCGCAGGAGAACGCATGACCGACGAGATCGAGATTCCCGCGGCGCCGCAGGGCGAGGAAGCGCCGGTGCGCTGCGGCTTTGCCGCGCTGGCCGGCCGGCCGAACGTCGGCAAGTCGACGCTGCTGAATGCGCTGCTCGGGCAGAAGGTCAGCATCGTCAGCCCCAAGCCGCAGACGACGCGCACGCGCATCCACGGCGTGCTCAACCGCCCCGGGCTGCAGATCGTGTTCGTCGACCTGCCGGGCATCCACGCGAAGCAGACGCGCGCCATGAACCGCTACATGAACCGCACGGCGCTCTCGTCGCTGGCCGACGCCGACGTGAACCTGTTCGTGATCGAGGCGCTGCGCTGGACCGACGAGGACGAGCGCGTGCTCGACGAGCTGAAGCAGGCCGGCCTGCCGATCCTGCTGCTGATCAACAAGGTCGACCGCGCCCAGCCCAGGGAGCGGCTGCTGCCCTTCATCCAGGAGATCGCGGCCAAGGCGGACTTCGCCGAGGTCGTGCCGCTCGCCGCGACGCGCCGAAGAGCCTCGAGCGGCTGCCGGAGCTGATCGCGAGCTACCTGCCGGAGTAGCCGCGGATCTTCCCGCCGGACCAGGTCACCGACGCGAGCGACCACTTCATGGCCGCGGAGATCATCCGCGAGAAGCTGATGCTGCGGCTGCAGGAAGAGCTGCCTTACGGCCTGGTCGTCGAGATCGAGGGCATGGGCGAGTCCGAGGACGAGCCGGGCAAGCTGGTCGTGCAGGCCGTGATCTGGGTCGAGCGCACGGGCCAGAAGGCGATCGTGATCGGCAAGGGCGGCGAGCTGCTCAAGGAGATCGGGCGCCAGGCGCGGCTCGACCTCAAGCGCCACTTCGGCCAGAAGGTGCACCTCGAGCTGTGGGTCAAGGTCAAGGAAGGCTGGTCCGACGACGAGAACGCGCTGCGCAAGTTCGGGTACGAGACATGAGCAGCGCCCGGCGGGTCAGCTCGAGCCCGCCTTCCTGCTGCACCACTAC
This sequence comes from uncultured Gammaproteobacteria bacterium, assembly GCA_963744735.1. Taxonomy (GTDB): domain Bacteria; phylum Pseudomonadota; class Gammaproteobacteria; order Steroidobacterales; family Steroidobacteraceae; genus RPQJ01. The sequence continues at coordinate 307,706 of CAVUVH010000002.1, read as the reverse complement.
CCGTGGCGCGACTCGAGCCGCATCCTCGAGCTGCTGACGCGCACGCACGGCCGTGTCTCGGTGTTCGCGCGCGCCGCGCGCCAGGCGGCGGCCGCGGCCGGCGCGGCGCTGCAGCCGTTCGGCGAGACGCTGGTGTCCTGGAGCGCGCGCGGCGAGGCGGGGCAGCTGACGCGGCGCGGAGCGCGTGCGGCCGCCGGCGACGCTCGCGGGCGACCGGCTGATGAGCGGCTTCTACGCCAACGAGCTGCTGCTCAAGCTGCTGCAGCGGAACGACCCGCACCCGGCGCTGTTCGACGCCTACGCGCGCTGCTCGAGCGGCTGCACGCGCCGGCCGAGGATGCGGGCCGGGCGCTGCGCCTGTTCGAGAAGCGCCTGCTCGACGAACTCGGCTGGGGCCTCAACCTCGAGCACGAGGCCGCCAGCGGCGCGCCGCTCGACGCCGCGCGCAGCTATCGCTACGGCATCGAGGGCGGCGCCGAGCCGGTCGATGGAGTGGCCGAGGGAACCCTGGTATTTTGCGGCGCGTCGCTGCTGTCGCTGGCGCGCGAGGAGCTCGACGATGCCGCGCAGCCTCGCCGATGCGCGGCGGCTGCTGCGGGCCGCGCTCGACCGGCTGCTCGACGGCCGGCCGCTGCGGACGCGCGAGGTGATGCTCGCGATGCGCGCGCACGCGGGCACGGCGGACGGAGGTTGATCCAGTGCAGCTGACCCATCCCATCAGGCTCGGCGTCAACATCGACCACGTCGCGACGCTGCGCCAGGCGCGCCGCGCGCCGTATCCCGACCCGCTGCACGCGGCGCTGGTCGCCGAGCAGGCCGGCGCGGACAGCATCACGCTGCACCTGCGCGAGGACCGCCGCCACATCCAGGACCACGACGTCGAGCGCATGCGCGCGGCGCTGCAGACGCGCATGAACCTCGAGATGGCGGCGACCGACGCGATGATCGCGATCGCGCGGCGCGTGCGGCCGCAGGACGTCTGCCTGGTGCCGGAGAAGCGCGCGGAGGTCACGACCGAGGGCGGGCTCGACGTGGCCGGCCAGCTGGCGCGGCTGCGGGACTGCTGCGCGGCGCTGCGCGAGGCGGGCATCCGCGTGTCGCTGTTCATCGACCCGGACCCGGAGCAGCTCGAGGCCTCGCTCGAGGTCGGCGCGCCGGTCGTCGAACTGCACACCGGCGCCTATGCCGACGCCACCGGCGAGCGCCAGGCGCTGGAACTGATGCGCCTCGTCGACGGCGGCGCGCCACGGCGCGCAGATCGGCCTCACCGTGCACGCCGGCCACGGCCTGCACTACCACAACGTGCAGCCGGTCGCGGCGATCGCCGAGATCGTCGAGCTCAACATCGGCCACGCGCATCGTCGCGCGCGCCGTGTTCGACGGCCTGGCGGCCGCGGTGCGCGAAATGAGGCGCCTGATGGTCGAGGCCCGTCACGGCCTGCCGACCAGCCGGGCCTGAGCCGCGCCGCGTGATCTTCGGCATCGGCACCGACGTCGTGCAGCTCGCCCGCGTGGAGGAGGTCTACGCGCGGCACGGCGAGCATTTCGTGCGGCGGCTGCTGCTGCCCGAGGAAGAGGCGGCGTTCCGCGCGTACAAGCGGCCGGTGCGGTTCCTCGCGATGCGCTTCGCCGCCAAGGAAGCGATCGTCAAGGCGCTCGGCACCGGGTTCGCGCACGGCATCTGGATCCGCGACGTCGGCATCGCGCCGAACGCCTGGGGCCGGCCGGAGGTCATCTGGTCCGAGCGCGGCCGCGCGCTGCGTGACACACTCGGCGCGGGCGAGGGCCACGTGACGCTCACCGACGAGGCGGGCCTCGTGGTGGCGGTCGCCGTGCTCATGAAGCGCATGGAGTGCAGACGTGACGATCATCAACAACGTGTTCGCCTTCGACATCGAGACCGTGCCGGACGTCGAGTTCGGCCGCCGGCTGCACGGGCTCGAGGGGCTCACCGACAAGCAGGTCGGCTACGTGATGCAGACGCGCCAGCGCGAGCAGACCGGCAGCGAGTTCCTCTCGCTCGAGCAGCAGCGCGTCGTGGCGATCTCGGTCGCGATGCGCACGCGCGACGGCTTCAAGGTCTGGAGCCTGGGCGAGCCCGATTCGTCCGAGGCGGAACTGGTGCGCCGCTTCTTCGACGGCATCGAGCGCCTCGCGCCGACGCTGGTCAGCTGGAACGGCAGCGGCTTCGACCTGCCGGTGCTGCACTACCGCGCGCTGCGCCACAGCGTGCAGGCGCACCGCTACTGGGAGATGGGCGACGAGGACCAGTCGTACCACTGGAACAACTACATCAGCCGCTTCCACTGGCGGCACATCGACCTGATGGACGTGCTGTCGGGCTTCCAGGGCCGCGGCCGCGTCGGCCTCGACAAGATGGCGCAGCTGCTCGGCTTCCCGGGCAAGCTCGGCATGTCGGGCGAGCGCGTCTGGGACGCGCACCTCGCCGGTCGCATCGACGACATCCGCAACTACTGCGAGACCGACGTCATCAACACCTACCTGGTCTACCTGCGCTTCGAGCTGATGCGCGGGCGCCTCACGCACGAAGAGCACGAGCGCGAGGTCGACCTCGTGCGCCAGGGCCTGCGCGATGCGCAGAAGCCGCACCTGCAGGAATACCTGCGAGGCCTGGGCGAAGTGCGAGGCCTGAGCCCGGCATGAAGCGCCTGCAGCTGGCCCCCGAGGAGGCCGACATCGTCGACCTCACGCACGAGGCCGCGGGCGTGGCGCGCATCGACGGCAAGACGGTGTTCGTCGCCGATGCGCTGCCCGGCGAGCGCGTGCGTGCTGCGGCGCACGCACCGGCAGCGCAAGTTCGACTACGCCGTCACCGAGTAGGTGCTCGCGCGCAAGCCCCGACCGCGTCGTGCCGCCGTGCCCGCATTTCGGCACCTGCGGCGGCTGCGCCCTGCAGCACCTGGCGCCGGCGGCGCAGCTCGCCTTCAAGCAGTCGCAGCTGCTCGAGAACCTCGCGCGGCTCGGCGGCGTGCAGCCGGCGAGCGTGCTCGAGCCGCTGACCGGTCCCGTCTGGAATTACCGCCGCCGCGCGCGGCTCGGCATCAAGCTCGTGCCGCGCAAGGGCAAGGTGCTGGTCGGCTTCCGCGAGCGCGCATCGCCGTACGTGGCCGACCTGCACGAGTGCCACGTGCTGGCCGAGCCGGTCGGCGCGCTGATGGAGCCGCTCGGCCGGCTGGTCGAGAGCCTGTCGATCGCCGCGCGCGTGCCGCAGGCCGAAGTGGCCGTGGCGGACGACGCCGTGGCGCTGGTGCTGCGCGTGCTCGACCCGCCGACGCCCGCCGATCTCGAGCGGCTGGCGGAGTTCGAGCGCGAACACGGCGTGCGCTTCTACCTGCAGCCGGGCGGCCCGGACACGGTGCGCGCCGCTGCCGCCCGGCGCCGAGGCCGGCCCTGCAGTACCGGCTCGCCGAGGCGGACGTCACGATCGAGTTCGAGCCCACCGACTTCATCCAGGTCAACGGCGCGCTGAACCAGGCGATGGTGTCGCGCGCCATCGCCCTGCTCGATGCGGCAGCCGGCGACCGCGTGCTCGACCTGTTCTGCGGCCTCGGCAACTTCTCGCTGCCGCTCGCCCGCAAGGTGCAGCACGTGGTGGCCGTGGAGGGCGACGCGGGGCTGGTGCAGCGGGCGCGCGGCAACGCGCGGCGCAACGCGATCGGCAACGTCGAGTTCCACGTCGCCGACCTGTTCGCCGACGTGCAGGGCCTGCCCTGGACGACGCGCCGCTACGACCGCGTGCTGCTCGATCCGCCGCGCGCCGGAGCGCAGCAGATCCTGCCGCTCGTGGCGCGCAGCGGCGCCGGGCGGGTCGTGTATATTTCCTGCCATTCGGGCAGCCTGGCGCGCGATGCGGGCCTGCTGGTGCGCGAACATGGCTTCCGCCTCGCCGCCGCGGGCGTGATGGACATGTTCCCGCACACGACCCACGTGGAGGCCATGGCGGTGTTCGAGCGATGAAACGCCCGGGCTCGGGCTCGATGCAGGACGGCAGACGACGATGACGCTCGGTCCGCTGATGGTCGATGTCGCCGGGTTCGAGCTGACGGCCGAGGACCGGCGCGTGCTGGCGCATCCCGCTGGTCGGCGCGGTGATCCTGTTCACGCGCAATTTCGAGAGCCTGGCGCAGCTCGAGCAACTGGTGCGCGAGATCCGCGCCGTGCGGCAGCCGTCGCTGCTGGTGACCGTCGACCACGAGGGCGGCCGCGTGCAGCGCTTCCGCCAGGATTTCACCGTGCTGCCGCCGCAGCGCGCCATCGGCCACGTTTACGACCTCGACCCGGAGGCGGGCCGCCGGCTTGCCTGGCAGTGCGGCTGGCTGCTGGCGGCGGAGTTGCGCTCCGTCGGGCATCGACCTGAGTTTCGCCCCGTGCATCGACCTCGATTACGGCGTCAGCGAGGTCATCGGCGACCGCGCCTATCACCGCGACCCGGAAGCCGTCGCGCGGCTGGCGGTGTCGTGCATGCAGGGCATGCGCGCGGCCGGCATGCAGGCCACGGCCAAGCATTTCCCGGGGCACGGCGCCGTCGTCGCCGATTCGCACAAGGCCTTGCCGGTCGATCGCCGGGCGCTGGGCGACCTCGCCGACGAGCTGCTGCCGTACCGGCGCATGATCGCCAACGGGCTCGACCTCGGTGATGGTCGCGCACGTGCTGTTTCCGGAGGTGGACGAGGCGCCGGCCGGCTTTTCGGCCCGCTGGATCCAGCAGGAGCTGCGCTGGGGCCTGGGCTTCACTGGCGCGGTCTTCTCCGACGACCTGAGCATGGGCGGCGCCGCCTTTGCCGGCACGGTGCCGGAGCGCGCGCGGCTCGCCCTCGCGGCGGGTTGCGACCTGCTGCCGATCTGCAATGACCGTCCGGCGGTGCTGGCCACGCTGGCGGAACTCGAGGGCGCGGCCGACCCGTTGAGCCAGGTGCGGCTGGTCAGGCTGCACGGCAAGCCGATGCCGGCGCGCGAGGAGCTGCTGCTCAGTGCGCAGTGGAACGAATGCCGGCGCGCGGTGGACCACTGCCGCGATGCGCCGAGCCTGCAGTTGAACGCCTGAGCGGATCGCGGCACGACGGGGGAGCCGAGACGGATGAACGAATACACGAACCAGGTACCGGTACTCGAGGCGCAGCTGCTGGAGGAGGTCCTGCGACACGCGCTCGACGGCGTGGCCGTGGTCGACTCAGGCACCGGCTCGACGCGCATCGTGTACGCCAACGCGACGCTGGCGGGCCTGCTGCGGCGGAACGACGACTGGCTGCCCGGCCGCCCGCTGGAGGACATCGAAGTCGAGGCGCCGGCCGATCCGAACCTGACCGCCACGGGCATCGGCGCACGCGTGCGGCTGAAGCGGGTCGATGGCACCTTCGTCGACTGCGAGCGCTGGGCCGTGCTGCTCGCGGGATCGCGCGTCGCGCTGTATTACCGGCCCCTGCCGCGCAGCGCGCCGGGCGCGCTGGCCGCCGCCCTCGAACGCTCGAGCGGGCTCAGCAGCGAGCAGCAGCTGTTCGACCTGCTCGGCCGCGACTGGTCAATCGGCCAGCGCGACGGCCGCACCGTCACGCTGATGCGGTTCGAGATAGACGCCTGGGCCGAGTACCAGGAAGTGTTCGGCCGCAGCGCCAGCGACAACCTGTTGCGCCAGGTCGGACGGACGATCGCGTCCGTGACCAAGCGCGCGAGCGACGTGGTGGCGCGGACCGGCCCGGGTGGCTTCATCGTCCTCGGTGTGTCGATGGACCCGGCTGCCGCGTTTGCCTTTGCCGACCAGATCGTCGGCCGCCTGCGGGCGCTGTCGATTCACCATCCGCGTTCGACGACCGGCAGGTTCGTGACGGTCAGCGCCGGCGTGGTGACGGCCTGTCCGCCGCGCGGCATCAGCCAGGACGCGTTGCTCGATGCCACCCGCGAGGCACTGGGCCGGGCCCGGGCGGCGGGCGGCAACCAGGCCGTGCGGGGCGAGATCTAAGGTGGCTTAGCGCGGCACGCAGCGGGCCAGTTCGTCGAGCAGCTTCTGCGCGGCCGCGAAGCGCTGTTCCGGGTCCTCCCACTGGCCGCTGGCGCGGATCTTCTTCGGCCCGTCGAAGCGCAGTGTGCGGTTGCTCTTCTGCAGCAGCAGGATCAGTGCGCCCGGGTCGAGCGGCGTGTCGTCGCCGAACGCGACCGAGCCGCTGGCCAGCCCCAGGTCCATGCGTTCGATCGCGAGCGGGCTGGCCACCACGCGCAGCCGCGCGATGCGGAACAGGTTGCGCGCCGGGTCGGGCAGCGGGCCGAACCGGTCGATGGTCTCGGCCTGCAGGTCGTCGAGCTCGGTGACCGACTGCACCGAGGAGATCCGCTTGTACAGCACCAGCCGTGCGTGGACGTCCGGCAGGTAGGCCTCGGGCAGCAGCGACGGCAGGTGCAGGTCGATCTCGGGACCGTGGTGCAGCGGCTTCTCGAGCTCCGGCGACTTGCCGGCCTGCATCGCCTTGACCGCGCGCTCGAGCAGTTCCATGTAGAGCGCGAAGCCGATCTCCTGGATCTGTCCGCTCTGGTCCTCGCCCAGCAGCTCACCCGCGCCGCGGATCTCGAGGTCGTGCGTCGCCAGCACGAAGCCCGCGCCCAGGTCCTCGAGCGACTCGATTGCCTCCATGCGGCGCGCGGCATCCGCCGTCATCGCGTTCTTCGGCGGCGTGACCAGGTAGGCGTAGGCCTGGTGGTGCGAGCGGCCGACGCGGCCGCGCAACTGGTGCAGCTGCGCCAGCCCGAACCGGTCGGCGCGGTCGATGACGATGGTGTTGGCGGTCGGCACGTCGATGCCGCTCTCGATGATGGTCGTGCAGAGCAGCAGGTTGGCGCGCTTGTGATAGAAGTCGAGCATCACCTGCTCGAGGTCGCGCTCGCGCATCTGCCCGTGGCCGATCGCGATCCGCGCCTCCGGCACCAGTTCGGCCAGCCGCTGCGCCATCTTGTCGATCGTCTCGACGCTGTTGTGGACGAAATAGACCTGGCCGCCGCGCCGCAGCTCGCGCAGGCAGGCCTCGCGGATGGTCGGGTCGCTCCACTCGCTGGTGAAGGTCTTGATCGACAGCCGCGCCGCCGGCGGCGTCGTGATCAGCGACAGGTCGCGCAGGCCGCCGAGCGCCATGTTGAGCGTGCGCGGGATCGGCGTGGCGGTCAGTGTCAGCACGTCGACCTCGGCGCGCAGCGACTTGAGCCGCTCCTTGTCGCGGACGCCGAAGCGATGCTCCTCGTCGATGATCACCAGCCCGAGGTCGCTGAACTTGACGCCGGGCTGCAGCAGGCGGTGCGTGCCGATGACGATGTCGACCTTGCCGCTGGCCAGGCCGTCGAGCGCCGCCTTGGCCTGCGCGCCGGCGCGGAAGCGCGACAGCAGCTCGATCTTGACCGGCCAGTCGGCGAAGCGGTCGACGAAGGTCTCGTAGTGCTGCTGCGCGAGCAGGGTCGTGGGCACCAGCACCGCCACCTGCTTGCCGCCCTGCACTGCGACGAAGGCGGCCCGCAACGCGACCTCGGTCTTGCCGAAGCCCACGTCGCCGCAGACGACGCGGTCCATCGGCTTGCCCAGCCGCAGGTCGGCCACCACGGCTTCGATCGCGCTCAGCTGGTCGACGGTCTCCTCGAACGGGAAGCCCGCCTCGAATGCGCGCAGTTGCTGCTCGTCCACGCTGAAGGCATGGCCCTGGCGCGCGGCACGGCGCGCGTACACATCCAGCAGTTCGGCCGCCGCGTCGCGGATCTTCGCCGCGGCCCGCGCGCGGGCCTTGGACCACTGCTCGCTGCCCAGCTTGTGCAGCGGCGCGGTGTCGGCCGGCGCGCCGGTGTAACGGCTGATGCGCTCCAGTGCCTGCACCGGCACGTACAGCTTGTCGCCGCCGGCATATTCGAGCACCAGGAACTCGGCGGTCATGCCGCCGGCATCCATCGTGGTCATGCCGGTGTAGCGGCCGACGCCGTAGTCCTCGTGCACCACCGGCGCGCCGGGACGCAGGTCGGCCAGCTGCTGGATGATTTTCGCCGGATCGCGGTCGGTGCGCCGGCGGCGGCGTTCCTGGCGCGCCCGCTCGCCGAACAGCTGTTCCTCGGCGTAGATCGTGATCGCCGGGTCGCGCAGCGTGACGCCCGAGGCGAGCGGTGCGATCGCGAGTGCGACGGGCGCGTCGCTGGCCAGGAACTCCTGCCAGTCGGCGACGATGCGCGCGCTGACGCCGTAGGGCCGCAGCAGGTCCAGCAGCAGTTCGCGCCGGCCGGCGGATTCCGCCGCCAGCAGCACCCGGCCCGGCGCGGCCTGCAGTTGCGCGGCAAACGAGCGCAGCGTGTCCTCGCGGCGCTGGTCGAGGCGGGCAGTGGGCGCCGGGGTGGCGCCAAAGTCATGGACTGGAACCTCCGACCCGGCGGGCCCGCCGCCCAGCAGCACGTGCGGCAGCGCCGTGACCGCCGCGAGCCATTCCTCGGCCGGGATGCAGATTTCGGCCGGGTCGAGCACCGGATGCTCGATGTCGTAGCGCCGCTCTTCGTGCCGCTCTGTGAGCGAGCGCCAGGCGTCGCGCAGCGCGGCGTCATGGTCAGCCGGCAGCAGCACCGTCGCGCGCGGCGGCAGGTAGTCGAGCAGCGTCGCCGTGTGCTCGAAGAACAGCGGCAGGTAATACTCGATGCCGGCCGGGGCCAGGCCTTCGCCCACGTCGCGATAGAGCGGCATGCGCGTCAGGTCGCCGGGGAACCGGGTGCGGAAGCGCCGGCGGAAGTCCTTGATCGACTCCGGCGACAGGCTGAACTCGCGCGCTGGCAGCAGGTCGAGCCGCGGCAGCTTGGCGAGGGACCGCTGGGTCTCGGTGTCGAAGCTGCGGATGCTGTCGATGACGTCGTCGAACAGGTCGATGCGCAGCGGCGCTTCGCTGCCCATCGGGAAGATGTCGAACAGCGACCCGCGGATCGCGAAGTCGCCGGGCTCCGCCACCTGCGGCACGCTGGCATAGCCGGCGCTGGTCAGGCGCAGGCGGAACTGCTCCAGCTCGAGTGCCTCGCCCGTTCGCAGGCTCAGCGCATGACCATCGATGAACGCGCGCGGCGGCAGGCGGGCGAGCGCCGTTGCCAGGTCCACGAGCACGATGCCGCGCCGCAGCGCCGGCAGGCGGGCGAGCGCGCCCAGGCGCTGCGAGATGATGTCGGGATGCGGCGAGAACTGGTCGTACGGCAGCGTCTCGTAGCCGGGAAACGCCTGCACCGGCACGTCCGCCGGGCAGAAAAACGCGAGTTCCTCCTCCAGGCGTGCCGCCGTCGCGGCATCGCCGACCACGAACAGCAGAGGCCCGGGTGCAGCGGTGGCAGCGCGCGCGACGTGCAGGGCGGTGGCGGCACCCGCCAGGCCGATCCAGCGCAGGCTCGGGCGGTCCGGGGCGGGCAGGGTCAGGAGGGCGTCGACTGGCATCTCGATCCGCAGAAAAATGGACTGCCGCTCCGCGGCACCGGGGTGCAGCGGAGTTCAAGAGTGACGGCGCAGGGATCCAGGCACACCCTCGCCGGGCCCGCAGGCCGCAGCCTCCCGCGTCAGGCGGGAGAGACGAGGATTCTAACGCCCCGGCTCAGCGGCGGAGTGCCACCGCGTGCACGACATGGTCGTACTCGAAGTACACGACCATGCTGGGATAGACCCAGCGGGTGATCGGCGGCTGGCCGACGGCGGGGTAGCGTTCGGCCGGGGCGCCGAACTGGCGCTCGACCTGCGCCATCGTGGTGCCGCGCGCGGGCGTGCTGACACTGGCGGAAGCCGCGGGCGGCGCCGCCATCTCGAGGTTCTGGGCGGGCAGCGACGGCGCGGCCGCGAACGCGGCCAGGGCGAGGCTGAATGCCGACAATGTCTGCTTGCGCATGCTTCCACTCTCCGATCAGGCCCGGCCACTATAGCATCGGCCCGGAAAACACCCGAGGGCGGGCGCGTAATACCTTGTTCCAGTTCACTATCTGCCACCACGGGAAGCGTGCAAACGGGCCGTCCGACCGGTAGCCTTGCGCCCTCCCGCCCCAGCCGAGCCGCGACTCCCGGTGTTCCACCCGTTGCCCGTTTTCGTCGGCCTGCGCTACGTCCGGACCCGCAGGCAGGGCTTCTTCGTCTCGTTCATTTCGTGGATCTCGATGGCCGGGGTCTGCCTGGGCGTGGCTGCCCTGATCACGATCATCTCGGTGATGAACGGTTTCGAAGGCGAACTGCGCAACCGGCTCGTGTCCCTGACCGCACACGCGACCGTGTCCGGCCCGCCCGGGCGGCTCGGTCGACTGGCAGTCGCTGGCGCTGCGCGTGAGGCAGGTGAGCGGCGTGCAGGGGGTGGCGCCGTTCGTCGACGTGCAGGCGATGATCGGGCGTGGCGGCATGCTCGAGCCTGTGCTGCTGCACGGGGTCGATCCCGCGAGCGAGTCGAGCGTGTCCTCGATCGAGCAGCACCTGCTGCAGGGCACGCTGGCGGACCTGCAGCCGGGCAGCCGCGGCATGGTCATCGGCCGCATCCTCGCCTGGCAGATCGGCGCCGAAGTCGGCGACGAACTGACGATCATGGTGCCCGGGCGGGACATGCTGGCGGCGGGCGGGCGGCCGCTGCTGCAGACATTTACCGTCACCGGCATCTTCGAGGTCGGCCTGCAGGACCACGACGCTTCGCTGGCGCTCGTGTCGCTGGCCGACGCCGCCGACCTGCGCGGTGACACGGCGGCGGTGCCTGCGGGACTGCGCGTCCGTTTCGGCGATGCGATGCAGGCGCCGGCCCGCGCCGCCGAGCTGCGTGCCGCCGCCGGTGCGGGCCTGCAGGTCAAGGACTGGAGCCAGGAGCACTCGGCGTATTTCCGCGCCATCCGCATCGAGAAGACGATGATGAGCCTGATCCTGCTGCTGGTGGTCGCGGTGGCGGCGTTCAACATCGTGGCCGCGCTGGTGATGGTCGTGAACGAAAAGCGCTCGGACATCGCGATCCTGCGCACGCTCGGCATGACCCCGCGCGGGGTCATCGGCGTGTTCCTGACCCAGGGCCTGGTGATCGGCACGGTCGGCACGCTGCTCGGCCTCGTGCTCGGCGTGACGGTGGCCGCCAACGTCGACAGCATCGTGCCGGTGCTCGAGCGGCTGTTCGGCTTCCACGTCATGGACCCGTCCGTCTACTACATCACCTCGATCCCGTCGGAACTGCGTGCCGCGCAGATCGCGACCATCACCCTGGTCGCGTTCCTGCTCACGGTGACGGCGACCATCTACCCGGCCGTGCGCGGCGCGGCGACCGAGCCGGCCGAAGCACTGCGCTACGAATGAGCATGGCGCGCGCGGTCCCCTACGAACTCTCGATCGGCCGGCGCTACCTGCGCTCGACCGGCAACCGCTTCCTGTCGTTCATCTCGCTGATCTCGATGGTCGGCGTCGCGATCGGCGTCGCGGTGCTGATCGTGGTGCTGTCGGTCATGAACGGTTTCGAGCACGAGCTGCGCGCGCGCATCCTGAGCCTGACCTCGCACGCGACGATCACGGCCTTCGGCGAAGGCCTGGCCGACTGGCCGGCGATGCGCGAGCAGGCGCTCGGCAACCCGCGGGTTGCCGCCGCCGCGCCGTTCGTCGAGACCGAGGCCCTGCTGCTGGCGGACAATGCCGGCGGCGCCTCGAGCGCGGCGACGCTGCGCGGGATCGATCCCGCGCTCGAGCCCGGTGTCTCCGCGCTGGGCGAACGCATGATCCACGGCTCGATGCAGGCACTGCAGCCTGGAGCGTTCCAGCTGCTGCTTGGCGAGGAGCTGGCGCAGCGCCTCGGCGTGACGCTGGGCGGCGAAGTGGTGGTGGCGATCGCGCGCGGCAGCGTCACGCCGGCCGGCGTGCTGCCGCGGCTGCGGCGTTTCACCGTGGCCGGCATCTTTCGTTCCGGCATGTACGAGATCGACGCGACGCTGGCCGTGGTCCACGTCAACGACGGCGCGCGCCTGCTGCGGCTCGGCGACAACGTCACCGGCCTGCGTCTCGCCGCGCACGACCCGTACCAGGCACCGCTGGCCGTGCGCGAGGTCGCGCGTGACCTGGGCGGCGGGCTCTACGTCGAGGACTGGACGCAGCGCAACTCGAATTTCTTCCGCTCGATCGAGCTGACCAAGCGCATGATGTTCTTCATCCTGCTGCTGGTGGTGGCCGTGGCCGCCTTCAACATCGTCTCGACCCTGGTGATGGCAGTGAAGGACAAGCAGCCGGACATCGCGATCCTGCGCACCATCGGCGCGCGACCGTCGAGCATCCTGGCCATTTTCACCACGCAGGGCACGGTGATCGGCCTGCTCGGCACGCTCGGTGGCGTGCTGCTCGGCGTGCTGCTGTCGTTCAACCTCGAGTCGATCGTGCACGGCATCGAGCGCGTGTTCGGGCTGCAGTTCATGGACGCAAGCGTGTACCTGATGAGCGACCTGCCGGCGCGGGTCGAACCGCGCGACGTGCTGCTGATCGCGGGCACGGCCTTTGCGCTCTGCTGTCTCTCCACCCTGTATCCCGCGTGGCGCGCTGCCACGACCGACCCGGCGAGGGCCCTGCGGCATGACTGAACGATCCATCCTGGCCTGCGACGACGTCCACAAGCACTTCGTGGAGGCGGGGCAGCGGCTCGAGGTGCTGCGGGGCGTGGAACTGCAGGTGCGCGCGGGCGAGACGCTGGCGATCATCGGCGCCTCGGGTTCCGGCAAGACGACGCTGCTGCAGATCCTGGGCGGACTCGACCTGCCGACGTCGGGTTCGGTCAGCCTGCTCGACACTGCCTATGCCGGACTCTCCGAGGCGGCGCGCGGCGACCTGCGCAACCGGGCGCTCGGCTTCGTCTACCAGTTCCACCACCTGCTGCCGGAATTCAGCGCGCTCGAGAACGTCGCGATGCCGCTGCTGGTGCGGCGCACGCCGGTCGCCGACGCGCGGCGCGAGGCGGAGTGGTTCCTGCAGCGGGTCGGCCTGGGCGGTCGGCTGTCGCATCGGCCGTCGCAGCTGTCGGGGGGCGAGCGGCAACGCGCTGCCGTGGCGCGCGCGCTGGTGACGCGACCGCAGCTCGTGCTGGCCGACGAACCGACCGGCAACCTGGACGGGCGCAACGCCGAGGGCGTGCTCGAGCTCATGCTCGAACTGAATCGGGAACTGGGCACCAGCCTGGTGCTGGTCACGCACTCGACCGAGATCGCGGCGCGCATGCAGCGCGTGCTGACCCTGCAGGACGGCCGGCTGGTCCACGAGACCCTGAATCCGGCGTAACCCGGCGCTTAGTCGCGTGGCCGGACCGCGCCGCGCGCGGCAGCCTGTGCGTTTCGACGTGCAGGCGGGTGGCCATGTGGCGGATCGCGTTGGGCCTGCTGGCCGGTGCCTGCGCGGTGCTGCTGCTGCCGCAGGCGCCCTCCGTAACGACGGTGCGCTTCGCCGCAGCGGCGGCTGTCGCGCTCGCCGTGCTGGCCGCGGCTGCGCTGGCTGGCGGCCGCGGGCTGCGGCTTCTGGCTTGCGGCCACGAGTCTGCAGGCCGCGCTCGACGACCGGCTCGATCCCGCGCTGGAAGGCCGGGCGCTCAGCGTCCGTGGCGTCGTCGCGAGCGTGCCGCAGGGCACGCTGCAGGCCTTGCGATTCCGGTTCGCGCCTGAGCAGGGATCGGCGCAAGGCCTGCCGGCACTGCTCGAACTCACCTGGTACGACGCCCCGGCACGGATCGACGCCGCCGAGACGCTGGTGCTCGAGGTCAAGTTGCGGCGGCCACGCGGTTTCGCCAATCCCGGCGGCCAGGACAACGCCGCGCGCATGCTGCGCGACGGCATCGGCGCCAGTGGCTACGTCCGCCACGGTGAACGCCGCGGTCGTCCTGCAGAGGCCTGGCGGCAGTCGCCGGTGCTGCTGGCACGTGCGGCGGTGGCCGACCGTATCCGCGCCACGCTCGAAGGGCGGCCGTCGGCCGGCATCGTGGCGGGGCTCGCCGTGGGCCTGCAGGACGCCGTCAGCCGCGAGCAGTGGCTGGTACTGTCGCGCAGCGGCACCAGTCACCTGATGGCGATCTCCGGCCTGCACATCGCGATGGTGGCCGCCGTCTTTGCGTGGCTCGGCGGCCGACTGCAGCGCTGGCGCCAGCGGCACGGCGCATGTGGCGCCCAGCGCGACGCCGCCGTCATCGCCGGCGCCGTGGCGGCGCTGGGTTACAGCCTGCTGGCAGGCTGGTCCGTACCCACGCAGCGCACGATGGTGATGATCGCCTCTGGCGGCCCTCGCCCTGCTGCTGCGGCGCCGGGTCGGCATCGCCGACGGACTCGGTCTGTGCGTGGTCGCAGTGCTGCTGCTCGATCCGCTGGCGCCACTCGCGCCCGGTTTCTGGCTGTCGTTCGGTGCGGTGGCCGCGATCCTGTTCGGCGCCACCGGCCACGTCCGCGCGCCGGGGGCACTGCGCGGGTACCTGCTCGTGCAGGCGGTCGTGACACTGGGCCTGGTGCCGGTGCTGGCGGGCAGTTTTGCCTCGGTCTCGCTGGTGTCGGCGCTGGTAAACCTGTACGCGATCCCGCTCTACACCCTGCTGATCGTGCCCGCCGTGCTGGTCGCCTCCGGCGTCGCGCTGGTGTCGGACGCGGCCGGTGCCTGGTTGCTCGACTGGACCGGGCGCCTGATCGAACTGACCTGGCCGCTGCTCGCCGTGCCGGCCGCGTGGCCGCTCGCCACGTGGTCCATTGCGGGACTGGATGCCGTGGCCTGGGGCGCGCTGCTGCTGGGCACCTGTGCCGTGCTCGCGCCGCTGCCGTGGCCGGGCCGCGCGGCAGGACTGGCCTTGGTGGCCACGGCGTGCCTCTGGCGTCCGCCGCCGGTCGAGCATGGCGTCGCGCGCGTCACGGTGCTTGACGTGGGGCAGGGGCTTGCCGTCACCGTCGAGACGGCCCGGCACGCGCTGGTCTACGACGCGGGCCCGTCGTTCCGCACAGGCAGCGACACAGGCCAGCTGGTGGTCGTGCCGTACCTGCGTCATCGGGGCCTGCGCACGCTTGACCGTCTCGTGGTCAGCCACGACGACGACGATCACAAGGGCGGCGCGCCAAGCGTGCTGGCGCTGCTGCCGACGCGACAGGATCGTCACAGGTCCGAGCGTGCCGTCACGGGCATTCGCGGACGGCAGCCGTCGACCGGGTACCGGGCCGATGCCGGCGGGGCGAGGCCTGGACCTGGGACGGCGTGCAGTTCCGCTGGCTGCATCCTGGCGCCGAAGCGCACGACCGCGACAACGACAGCTCCTGCGTGCTGCTGGTGCAGGCCGGTGAGCGCACGCTGCTGCTGACCGGCGACATCGAGGCCGACGCCGAACGCGAGTTGCTGGCGACAGGCGCCGTGCCCGCCATCGACGTGATGATCGTCCCGCACCACGGCAGCCGCACGTCCTCGACGGCCGACATTCGTCGCGGCCACACGACCGCGCTGGGTGGTCTACGCCGTCGGTCACCGCAACCGCTGGAATTTTCCGTCGCCGCGCGTGGTCGAGCGCTGGGCCGCGGCAGGAGCCGAGGCCCGCAGCACCAGCCACAGCGGCGCGTTGACGTTCGAGCTGCGCCCCGGTTCCACGCTGGCTGCGCCGCAGGAATGGCGCCTGCGCCGGCAACGTCCCTGGCTTGATCCCTGAACCACGCCGGTCGCGGCGGGGGTGGGGTTCAAGTATGATCTGCGGGGATTTTTCACGCGCGGGGACTCGAGCACCCAATGTTCGAAATCGTCAAGGCCGGCGGCATCGTGATGCTGCCGCTGATCCTCTGCTCGATCCTCGCCGTTGCCATCACGCTCGAGCGACTCTGGACGCTGCGCGGGCAGCGCGTGGTCCCGGCGGAGCTGGTCGACAAGGTCTGGCGCTGGGTCGAGAACCGCACGCTGTCCGACAAGCAGGTGCTGGCGCTGCAGCAGCATTCGCCACTCGGCCGGGTACTGGCCGCCGGTCTTGCCAACCGTCATCGCGACCGCTCGCTGATGATCGAGGCGATCGAGGATTCGGGACGGCACGTCGCGCACGAACTCGAGCGCTACCTCAACACGCTGGGCACCATCGCCGCGATCTCGCCCTTGCTCGGCCTGCTCGGCACGGTCACGGGCATGATCCGCACGTTCAAGGCGATCACCGTGGCGGGCGTCGGCAACCCGGCAGCCATGGCTTCGGGCATCGCCGAGGCCCTGATCACGACCGCGGCGGGCCTGATCATCGCGATCCCGGCGCTGGTCGCCTACCGCTACCTGCGCGGCCGCGTGGACTCCCACGTGATCGAGATGGAGAAGGAATCGCTCAAGCTGGTGCAGGCGATCGACCGCGCTGCGGCGACGCGCCCGGCCGCGGCCGCCGAGATCGACGCGGCGCTGTCGGCGCCGCGGGCGGAGACGCAGGAAGCCTTCGCTTGAGATTCCAGCGCAGGCAGCGGGAGGAAGTCGAGCTCAACATGACGTCGCTGATCGACGTCGTGCTGCTGCTGCTGATCTTCTTCATGATGTCGACCAAGTTCATCGACGAGGGCCGGCTGCAGGTGCGCCTGCCCGAGGCGGGCATCCAGCCCGACGAGGCCGCCGTGCAGGAAACGGTGGAGATCGAAGTCACCGCCGAAGGCGGCTTCCGTGTCGGTGGCCGCGACCTGGTCAACAACAGCCCGGACACGCTGGCGACGGCGCTGGCGCGTGCCACCGACGGCAACCGCGCGCAGCCGATCACGATCCGCGCCGACGCGCGGGCGGTGCACCAGTCCGTGGTGACCGCCATGGACGTGGCCGGGCGCCTCGGCTACCGCCAGATCAACATCGCCACGGTTCACGATGGCTCGCAAGGCAGATAAGCAGCGCATCGACCTGAAGATGCCGCCCGAGGCGCTGCAGACGTACCGGCGCCTGCTGGGCTACCTGCGGCCGCACAAGGGCATGTTCGCGATCGGCGTGCTCGGCATGGCGATTTTCGCCGCCACCGACGCGGGCTGGGCCGCGTTCGTCAAGTTCTTCCTCGACGGCACGTTCGTCGACAAGGACCCGCGCATGGTGTGGCTGGTGCCGGTGGCGCTGATCGGCATTTTCATCCTGCGCGGCATCGGCGACTTCATGCAGACCTACTGCCCGGGTTTCGTCGGCCGCCACATCGTGAAGACGCTGCGCGCCGAGATCTTCGACCGGTTCGTCAACCTGCCGGTGGCCTATTTCGACACCAACACGGCGGGCGTGCTGCTGTCGAAGCTCACCTACAACACCGAGCAGGTCGCGACCGCCACCACCGACTCGGTCACCGTCTTCGTGCGCGACACGCTGACCATCGTCGGCCTGATCGGCTACCTGCTGTACCTGAATCCCAAGCTCACGCTGTTCAGCCTGGTCGTCGGGCCACTGATCGCGTTCCTGATCCGGCGCATCAACCTGCTGTTCCGCCGCTACAGCCAGCGCATCCAGAACTCGATGGGCGACGTCACGCGCGTGGCCAAGGAAGCCATCGAGGCGCCGCGCGTGATCCGCGTGTTCAACGCGCAGGACTACGAGGCGGGCATGTTCGAGGAGGTGATCGAGCACAACCGCCGCTCGCACATGAAGCTGATGCTGACCAAGAGCCTCAGCAACCCGATCGTGCAGTCGATCGCCGCGGTCGGACTCGCCGGCGTGCTGTACATGGCCACGGTCGAGGCGATCGATGACCGGATGACCGTGGGCGCGTTCACCTCGTTCATCGCGGCGCTCATGCTGATCACGGCGCCGCTGCGGCGACTGGTGAACGTGGCCGGGCCGCTGCAGCAGGGCATTGCCGCGGCGCAGAGCATCTTCGAGGTGCTCGATACGCCGGTCGAGGACCAGGGCGGCGGCTATCGCGGCGAGCGCTCGCGCGGCGAGGTCGAGTACCGCGACGTCGAGTTCCAGTACCCGACCGCCAGCGAGCCGGTGCTGCACGGGGTGAGCTTTCATGCCCGGCCGGGCGAGAAGATCGCCATCGTCGGCCGTTCCGGCAGCGGCAAGTCCACGCTCGTGGGCCTGCTGCCGCGCTTCTACGACGCGTCGGCAGGGCAGGTGCTGCTCGATGGCCGCGACGTCAGGGACTATGCGCTCGATGCGCTGCGCGCCCAGGTCAGCCTGGTGAGCCAGGACGTCGTGCTCTTCAACGACACCGTCCGCAGCAACATCGCGTTCGGCTTTCCGGCCACGGCGGCCGAGATCGAGGCCGCCGCGCGGGCGGCGCGCGTCACGGAGTTCACCGACACCCTGCCGCTCGGCCTCGACACACCGGTGGGCGACCGCGGCGCGCTGCTGTCCGGCGGCCAGAGGCAGCGCATCGCCATCGCGCGCGCCCTGCTCAGGAACACGCCGATCCTGATCCTGGACGAGGCCACCTCGGCGCTCGACACCGAGCTCGAGCGCCAGATCCAGGACCAGCTCGAGGCGCTGATGGTCGACCGCACGACACTGGTGATTGCGCACCGCCTGTCCACCGTCGAGAAGGCCGACCGGATCCTGGTGATGGAAGCGGGGCGGGTGGTCGAGTCGGGCACGCACCGCGAGTTGCTCGCGCAGGACGGCCAGTACGCCGTGCTGCACCGGCTGCAGTTCAGCGACTGAGCCATGTCGCTCGACGCACGACTGCAGAGCGTCTGGTACGGTCCCGCCTGGCGCAGCCTGCCGCTGTGGCCGCTGTCGCTGCTGTTTCGCGTGGTCGTCTGGCTCCGCGCCTCGCTGCGTCGCGCTGGCGTGCTGCCGACGCTGCACGCAGCAGTGCCGGTCGTCGTGGTCGGCAATCTGACCGTGGGCGGCACCGGCAAGACGCCCGTGGCGGCATGGCTCGCACATCAGCTGCAGCTGCGCGGGCTTCGTGTGGGCGTGGTGTTGCGCGGCTACGGCGGCAGCCATCGCGGTGCGCCGCGCGTCGTCGACGGCACCGACGCTGCGGCAGAGACCGGCGACGAAGCCGTGCTGCATGCGCGGCGGGGCGTGCACGTGGTCGTCATCGGTGCCGATCGCGTGGCGGCAGCCAGGCTGGCGCAGGCGCAGTGGCGCGGAGGTGATCGTCTGCGACGACGGCCTGCAGCACACGCGACTGGCCCGCGACTGCGAGATTGCCGTCATCGATGGCGAGCGCGGCCTGGGCAATGGCTGGGTGCTGCCCGCGGGGCCCTTGCGCGAACCCCGTGCGCGACTCGACTCAGTCCATGCGGTGGTCGTCACCGGCCGTGACGGGCCGCCGCGGGCCCTGCCCGGGGTGCATGGGCCGCTGCAGGTCGTGGCGCGGTTTGCGCTGGGCGAGGCGGTCAACCTGCAGAGCGGTGAGCGTCGGCCACTGGCCGACGCTGCGGCAGGCGCCGGAGCTGCATGCGGTCGCCGGGATCGGCCACCCAGCTGCCTTCTTCGCCGGCCTGCGCAGTGCAGGACTCGAGCCGCGCTGCGTGGCACTGGCCGACCACGCGGCCCTCGATCCCGCCGCGCTGCCGTTTCCGGCAGGCGCAACCGTGCTGATGACGGAGAAGGATGCCGTAAAATGTGCGCCATTCGCGCAGGCCGGCTGGTGGTGGGTGAAGCTGGAAGTAAGCATCGACCGCGCCGACGCCGCGACGCTGCTCGCCATTGTCCTTGAGCGCACGGGCCTGACCGCTGCGGGAGTGAACCTTGGATAACAAACTGCTCGACATCCTTGCCTGCCCGCTGTGCAAGGGGCCGCTGCACTGGCATCGCGAACCGCAGCTGCTGGTGTGCCGCGCCGACCGGCTGGCCTTCCCGGTGCGGGACGAGATACCGGTGATGCTGGAAGAAGAGGCACGCGTGCTGCCGTCCGACGACCCGCTGCTCAGGGACTGAGGCATGACGTTCCACGTCGTGATTCCGGCCCGCCATGCTTCGACCCGGCTGCCCGGCAAGCCCTTGCTCGACCTCGGCGGACGCACGATGATCCAGCGCGTGGTGGAGCAGGCGGGCGCAAGCCACGCGCGGCGAGGTGCTGGTGGCGACGGACGACCTGCGCATCGCGCAGGCGGTCAGCGACCCGCGCGGCGGGCAGGCCGACATCGCGGTGATGACGGATGCCGCGCTGCCATCGGGCACCGACCGGGTCGCCGCGGTCGCGCGTGACGCGCGGCTGGAGCGACGACACGATCGTGGTCAACGTGCAGGGCGACGAGCCGTTCGTGCCGCCGCGCCTGATCGACCAGGTGGCGTCACTGCTGTTGCAGGATACGGCCGCCGCGGTCGCCACGCTGGCCGCGCCGATCGCGTCGCTGCACGAGTTCCTGGACCCGAACGTCGTCAAGGTGGTGGTCGCGCAAGACGGCGCCGCCCTGTATTTCAGCCGCGCGCCGATCCCGTGGTCGCGCGACGGGGCCGCTGCCGGTGCGGGCAGCCAGACCGAGTTCGCAGGCGCGTTGCGCCACGTCGGCCTGTATGCCTATCGCGTCGGCGCGCTGCGGCAGATCACCGGGCTGCCACCGTCCTCGCTCGAGCAGACCGAGAAGCTCGAGCAGTTGCGGGCACTGCAGGCCGGGCTGCGCATCGTGGTGGCTTCCTGCGTGGAACCCCCGGGGCCAGGCATCGACACTGAAGCGGACCTGCAGCAGGCGCGCGCGCGCCTGGCGCAGGCGCCGCAAGCGAGGAACCGCATGAACGAAACGCTGCTGGTGGTGCTGGGCGTGACGATCACGCCGTGGAAGCTGGTCGGATACCTGGGCGTCGCGTTGTTTGCCGGACGCTGGTTCGTGCAGATGTTCTATTCGCGCACGCCATGGCCGGCCCGTGGTGCCGACCGTGTTCTGGCTGATGAGCATCAGCGGCAGCCTGCTGCTGCTGTCGTATTTCATCTTCGGCAAGAACGACTCGGTCGGCATCCTGTCGAACCTGTTCCCCGCGACGGTCGCCTGCTACAACCTCGCGCTCGACCTGAAGAACAGGAAGGCGAAGCGCGCGGCGCTCGACTAGTCGCGGTCGCGCTGTTCGCTGCGTCGCAGGCTCAGTCTTGGCCGTGGTGCCGCGGGCGTCAGCAGCGGCTTGATTTCGGCCGGCGTCAGGTCGCGCCACTTGCCGACCGGCAGCGACCCCAGCTGGATGTGCATGATGCGCACCCGCTGCAGGCGCCGCACCGTGTAGTCGAAGTGCTCGCACATGCGCCGGATCTGCCGGTTGAGCCCCTGCGTCAGCACGATGCGGAAGGTGTTGCGCCCCGCCTGCGTCACCCGGCAGGGGTTGGTGATGGTGTCGAGGATCGGCACGCCGTTCGCCATCCCCTCGAGGAATTCCCGCGTCAGCGGCCGGTCGACGGCGACGATGTATTCCTTCTCGTGCTCGTGTTCGGCGCGCAGCACGCGGTTGACGATGTCGCCGTCGTTGGTCAGCAGGATCAGGCCCTCGGAATCCTTGTCCAGGCGCCCGATCGGAAACACGCGCTCGCGGTGGCCGACGAAGTCGACGATGTTGTCGCGCACCCCGCGGTCGGTCGTGCACTCGATGCCGACCGGCTTGTTGAGGGCGAGGTAGACGCGCCCGGGTTTCTGGCCGAGCGGCCGGCCGTCGAGCAGCACTTCGTCGCCGGCGTCGACCTGCGTCCCGAGCACGGCCGTGGCGCCGTTGACCTGCACGCGCCCGGCCTCGATCCACTGGTCGGCAACGCGGCGCGAGCAGACGCCGGTCTCGCTCAGGTACTTGTTGAGCCGCATGCGGCCGCGCCTCAGCCGCCCGCGCGCCGCACGGTGTACCCGAGCTTGCCCAGTTCCTCGAGCAGCAGGTCGCGGTGGTCGCCCTGGATCTCGATGACGCCGGCCTCGACCGTGCCGCCGCTGCCGCAACGCTTCTTCAGTCGCGTCGCCAGCGCCGTCCAGCTCGTCGCCGGCGAGCGGCACGCCCCGGATCACGGTGACGCCCTTGCCCTTGCGGCCCTTGGTTTCACGGCCGACGCGGACGATCCCGTCGCCGGCCGGCGCGGCTGCGGCCGCGGGCAGTGCCGGCTTGCTGCGACGGCAGCGACAGTCGGCCAGCGGACGCGTGCATTCGGGGCACAGGCGGCCCTGGCCGGTGGAGTAGACGAGGCGGCTCGCCGTCATGGGGTGCGTGCACGTGGCGGGTTCGATGGTGCGCGGATTGTAGCCTGTGCGGCACAATCGCGGTCCCGCACGGGAGAACTGCACCAGGATGATCGAACTCGAGACCCGAAACCTGTCGCTTGCGGGTCGACCGCAGCAGTGAATATCGACGCCACGACCGGCGCCGGCCCCATGGATGCGCCAAACACGCGGCGGGTGTTCGATTGGCTGTGGACGTCGGGGCAGCTGTCGCTGCGGGACATTGCCCGGCTGCCGGAGTTCGGCATCGGCGCCGTGGTGCAACCTGGCACCGCCCACGGCATCGAATGCCCTGTCCGGCGAGGCCGAGGCGGTGGCCGCCCTGGGCCTGCCCTACGTGCAGATACCGGTGCCGTGGGAGCAACCGGAGCCGCAGCACCTGCAGCAGTTCTTTGGCGTCGTCGATGCCTTTGCGGGCCGCCGGATCTGGGTGCACTGCGCGCGGAACTTCCGCGTGACGGCGTTCGTCTACCTTTATCGCCGGCTGCGGCTCGGCGAGCCGCACGAAGTGGCGCAACAGCCGATGTGCACGGTGTGGCAACCGAATGCCGTTGGCAGTCCTTCATCGAGGCTGCACTCGAGGAGCAGGGCAGTCAGGGCGTGGCGGCAGGCACGATCCGGTAGATCACCCCGGCGTAGTCGTCGGTGACGAAGATCGCGCCGTCGGGCCCCTGGGTGATGCCGGCAGGGCGGCCGATCAGCCCGTCAGTGCCCTGGAAGCCGCTCAGGAAATCACGCTGCGTGATGCGGCCGTCGGCCGCGAAGTCGAGCGCCACCACCTTGTAGCCGTCGGGCTGGCTGCGATTCCAGGACCCGTGCAGTGCCACGAGCGCCGTGCGCGAATACTCGGCCGGCAGCGTGTCGCCGCGCAGGAACAGCAGGCCGAGTGGCGCGTTGTGCGCGCGGAACGAATACGCTGGCGGCACCGCGCGGGCGATGTCCGCGGCGTGTCCGGTGCCGAACTCCGGGTCTGCAATGTCAGCGCCGTGCACGAACGGCCAGCCGTAGAACCGTCCCTGTTCGATGCGGTTGAGTTCATCCGGCGGCAGGTCGTCGCCGAGCAGGTCGCGACCGTTTTCCGTGGCATACAGCGCGCCGTCCCAGGGCGCCCAGTCGAGGCCGACGCTGTTGCGCAGCCCGGTCGCGAACAGCTCGCGCTGGCTGCCGTCAGGCTGCATGCGCAGGATCGCCGCACGGCGCGTGTCCTGCTCGATGCAGACGTTGCAGGTGGATCCCTGCGCGACGTAGAGCCAGCCGTCCGGCCCGAACGTGATGGTCTTGGTGCGGTGGAAGCCGTCACTGGTGAAATCGCTGACGACGTCCTCGAGCGCACCGGAAGTCGCGCCGGTTCCGCTGTCGAAGCGGATGCGCGCCACGCCGCTGGCGTGGGCGACGTACAGCCAGCCGTCGTGCAGGGCCAGGCCGTGGGGATGCTCGATCTGGCCGATCAGCGTGCGCACGCCGTCCGGCTTGCCGTCACCGTCCTCGTCGCGCCTGAGCAGCACGACCTCGTCGCCGCGCGTGCGGCTCACGATCAGGTCGCCGTCCGGCGTCGCCAGCGGCCAGCGCGCCAGTGGCACGTCGGTCGAGTACACCTCGATGCGGAAGCCGTCGGCGACCTGCAGCTGCGCCAGCGCCCGCTCTGCCGTCGGCGCTTCGATGCCGCGGCCGAGCAGGAAGTCGAACAGGGCCTTCTTGTTGCCCACCTGCACCGGCCCGAAGCACAGGAAGCCCGCGAACGCGGCCACCAGCACGAGCAGGGCGATGGCGCTCAACCGCAGCAATTTCATCATTCCCGATTCTAGCGGTTGCGGATACCTGCGCAAACCTCCGCTCCATCACCGAGGCGCCTTCGCGCGTCACTCGTGCCGCAGCGCCTCGATCGGATCGAGCCGCGCCGCCCGCCGCGCCGGGAAGTAGCCGAAGACCACGCCGACCAGCGGCGGAGAACAGCGAACGCGATGACGATGATCCGCGGCATCGAACACGAACGGGCACGTTGCAGCAGCGCGCGCCGCACGCCGCAGCCGCCGAGCGCCGAGCACGATGCCGATCAGGCCGCCGAGGCAGCGACAGCACCACCGCCTCGACCAGGAACTGCAGCAGCACCTCCCGCTCCAGCGCGCCGATGGCCAGGCGGATGCCGATCTCGCGCGTCCGCTCGGTCACCGACACCAGCATGATGTTCATGATGCCGATGCCGCCGACCAGCAGGCTCACCGCCGGCGACGGCGCCGAGCAGCGCCGTCAGGATGCCGGTCGTGCCCGTGCAGCGTCGCGACGATCTCCTGCCATGTCGAAGCACGGTGAAGTCGTCCTCCTCGCCCGGCGCTGATGCTGCGGCGCTCGCGCAGCAGCGCCTCGATCGTGGCCTGCACTGGCCGTCGTGTCGGCACGCCGTCCTGCGCCGAGACCATAGATCATGGCGCACGTCTGCGTTGCCGGTCGATGCGCCGCTGCACGGTCGTGAGCGGCATCAGCACGACATCGTCCTGGTCGCTGCCGAAGCTGGACTGGCCCTTGGCGCACCAGGAGCGCCGATGACCTCGCACGAGAGGTTGCTGCAGCCGGATCGCGCTGCCCGATCGGATCGTGCGTCGCCGAACAGCTTGTCGCGCACCGTCTGCGCCGAGCACGCAGACCGCCGTGCCGGCGCTGCACCTCGCCGTCGCTGAAGAGCGCGGCCGGTGGCGAGCGGCCAGTCGCTGCACCTGTGAAGTAGTCGTCCGTCGGTGCCGGTGACGCGTGGTGGTCCAGTTGCGCGTTGCCGTAGATCGCCGTGCACGGCGCGTCTGGCCGACGGGCGCGACCGCCGGCGAGCGCCGGCGATCTCGCCGCGCGATGGCCTCGACGTCCGTCGACGTCGAAGTCGGCGGGCGCCGGCGCGCGCCGCCCGGCCCGCAGCCGCCTGGCCCGGGCGGATCATGCAGGAGGTTGCTGCCGAGCCTGCGACGATCTGCGCGGTCACCTGCCGCGGTCGCGCCGTCGCCGAGCGTCACCATGGTCGATCACGGCGGCCACGCCGATGACGATGCCGAGCATGGTCAGGAACGAGCGCATCGCGTTGCGGCGGATCTCCCGCAGCGCCATGCAGGACGGCATCGTCCGCAGCCGAGTCATGTCCGCCACTCGGCCTGAGCTGTCGGACCGTCCGTGTCGATCCAGGCCGTCGCGGAAATGCACGATGCGCCTGCGCGTAGGCCGCCATGTCGGGCTCGTGGGTCACCATCACGATGGTGATGCCGCGCTCGCGGTTGAGCGCGGCCAGCAGCTCCATGATCTCGCGCGCTGCGTCGCGGTGTCGAGGTTGCCGGTCGGCTCGTCGGCGAGCAGCACCGTCGGGCTGCGGTGACGATCGCGCGGGCGATGGCGACGCGCTGCTGCTGGCCGCCGGAGAGTTCGCGCGGGCGTGTGGTGCTCGCCAGCCGGCGAGCCCGACCTGCGCCAGCGCCGCCAGCGCCGGGCTGGCGCCGCTCGCCGGCGGGCATCGCCGCGATAGAGCAGGGGCAGTTCGACGTTCTCCAGCGCCGATGGTGCGGGCCAGCAGGTTGAAGCCCTGGAACACGAAGCCGAGGTAGTGCCGGCGCAGCAGGGCGCGCTGGTCGCGGTCAGGCTGCTCGACGTCGCACGCCGTGGAACAGGTAGGTCGCCGCTCGGTCGGCACGTCGAGGCAGCCGAGGATGTTCATCGTCGTCGACTTGCCGGAGCCGCTGACGGCCCATCACCGCGACGAACTCGCCGGCGGTCGATGTCGCAGGTCGATGCCGCGCAGCGCATGAAAAATGCGCCTCGCCGCTGCCGAAGCGTCTTGGTCACGCCGCGCAGCCGAGATCAGCGGGCAGGTCCTGTGTTGCAGCGGCGGGGTTCATGTCATTTGCGCTCACCCGTCGCCGCCAGTTGCCCGGTGATCACGAGCGCGCCCTCGCTCAGGCTGTCGCCGGTGAGCTCGGTCAGGCGTGCCGTTGGTGTCGCCCGTCTGTGACCTCCTACCGCCTGCGGCAGGCCGTCCGCGCCGAGCACGTAGACCCGCTGCAGGCTGCCGCGCCCGATCCCGACCTCGCGCTTCTGGCCGCCCGCCGTACCGCGGGGCGGGCCCGGCATCAGCACCTTGGTCTACGCCACTGCGCTCACCGCTGCTGGCCGTCTGCATCGGGTGAAAAGCGCAGCGCCGCATTCGACACCAGCAGCACATCACGCTTCTCGCTGGTCGACGATCTCGGCCGTCGCCGTCATGCCGGACGCAGGGTGCCATCGGCGTTGTCGACAGTCGAGCACGCGCCATGTAGGACACGACCGTGTTGGCGCTGCTGGAGGCCGTGCTCGAGGTGGTCGAACCGCCCGCATTCGCGCCGACGTCGACGCGCTCGACGCTCGCCGGGAACGTGCGTCCCGGGAATGCATCCACCTGGAAAGTCGCTTCCTGTCCGGCCTTCACCTGGCCGACGTCGGCCTCGTCCACCTTGACCTCGAGCCGCATCGCGACCGAGGTCCTCGGCGATCAGGAACAGGACCGGCGCATTGAACGACGCTGCCACGGTCTGGCCTGGATCGATCTGCTCGTGACAGCACGACACCGGTCACCGGCGAACGGATCGTAGCCTTGGCGAACTGCGTCTGGTCCGACGACAGCTGCGCGCGTGCCTGGGCTACCGCGGCCGAGGCTGTGCGCACGCCGGCGACCGCGCGTGCATGCTCCGCGCGTGCAGTGTCGAGTTCGGCGGCCGAGGGAACCTTGCCATTGGACAGCACGCGCACCTCTTCGAGGCGCGCCAGCGCGGCGCGGGCCTGCCCGGCCGTGGCTTCCGCCTGCGCCACCCCGGCGAGCGCAGCCTGCAGCGAAGCCTGGCCCTGGACGATGTGTCCTGCAGGCGCGAAGTGTCGAGCCGCGCGAGCACCTGTCCCTGCCGGACCTGGTCGTTGTTGTCGACCAGCACTGCAGTGATCAGTGCCCGACAGTTCCGAACCCACTTCGACTTCGTTGGTTGGCTGCAGGTTGCCGGTCGCGGCCACGGTGACGCGCAGGTCGCCGCGCTGCACTGGCGCCGTGGCGAAATTCGCCTCGTCGGTGCTGTCCGCCTCCGACGATCAGGTAGGCCAGCGCACCCAGCAGCAGCAGCGCGGCCACCGGCGCATACCTGCGCAGCAGTCGGGCTCGGTTGGATTGCGGCGGGCGGCCGAGAAAAGCGTCCATCGCGGACGGAATCGGGCACGGAAGTCTGGGGATCCATGGTCACCTTCACGGCAAGGGCTGGGTCAATGTACGCGGCGCGGTGCGACGTCCCAGCCGCCCCCCAGCGCCTTGTACAACTGGATCGTGGCCGTCGCCCGCGCGGCAAGCGCGCCGGCGCGCGCGTCCTCGCTGACCAGCAGGCTGCGTTCTGCATCGAGCAGCGTGGCGAAGTCGATGAGGCCGACCTGGTACTGGCTGCGCGCCAGCGTGGCGGCATTGCGCGCCGCTTCCTCCGCGATCACCGAGATCGAGTTCGCGTCGCTGCGCTGTGTCGATGGCAAACAGTGCATTCTCTGCCTCTTCCAGCGCCAGCAGCACGGTGTCACGGTATTTCACCTCGGCCTGCAGCGCGACGGCACGCTGCTGTTCCACCGCCGCGCGCAGGCGCCCACCCTCGAACAGGGGTACCGTGAGGCCCGCCACCAGCGTGCTGATGGAGCCCGTGGTCAGGTCGCCCCAGTTAGAGCTGTTTCCACTCAGCGTCCCGGACAGCCGCAGGGCCGGATACAGGTCAGCCTCACGCACGCCGATGCGTGCCGTTTCAGCCACGAGCGTCTGTTCCGCGCCGCGCACGTCGGGACGTCGACGCAGCATGTCTGCCGGGACGGTCATGCCCGGCACCGCGGCGACCGGCACGGCGCAGCGACGGCATAGGCCGGGTCCACCGTGCCCGGCACCGCACCGGTCAGCGCCGACAGGCGGTTGAGTGCCACGCGCACGGCCTGCTCGCGGGCCGGCACGGTCGCCGCGGTCTGTGCCCGCAACCGACGGGCCTGCTCCAGGTCGAGCGAACCTACCAGGCCCGCCTGTACCCGCCAATGCACGATCTGCAGCGTTTCGTCCTGGGCCGCGAGGTTGGCCCGTGAGATCGCCAGTTGCCGCTGTGCCAGGCGCAGCTCGACGTAATTCAGAGCGACTTCCGCCGCGACCGTGAGCTGGGTGGAATGCAATGCAGCTTCCACCGACTGCAGATCGGCTGCTTGAAGCCTGCACGGCGCGACGCTGGCCGCCAAAGAGATCGACCTCATAGCCGGCATCGAAACCCGCCTGGTGGTCGTGCGGTCGGCTACTACGGCATCAGAGCCGACTGCCCTGCGCTCCGCGGCAGTCGTGCCGAAGTCCAGATGTCGGCCAGGAACCCGCTTGCGTGCTGCGCAACGAGGCGCGGCCTGGCGCACACGCGCTCCAGCGACCTCGATGTCGGAATTAGCGACCAGCGCCAGCTCGACGAGTTATGTCAGCAGCGGATCGTCGAATGAACGCCACCAGGCGGCCACGTCGGACGCCGGCGCGGTCGTGATGTCGGCCTGAAAGCGCGCCGGTACGCCCATGGCGTCATTCGACAGGGTCCGAGGTTCCGGGCCCACGGTGCATGCCGACAGCAGCAGGGCGGGGAGGCAGCGGAGGAGTCGTTTGTGCGGGATCAAGTCCAGACCCCGTGAGGCACCACTCCAGGCGCTACGGTATTAGATGCGTCAGGCGCTGTAAGCGTCGCAGCGACTGCAGCGCCCAAGCAATGCTTTTTTCATGCGTGGCAGTCTAGCTCGTGCCGCCAGTGCCGATACGGCGCTCGCCGGTCATGGCGGTGATGCTAGAGTTCCACTCCAGCCCGACTCTGCAGGCGAGCCCAGCCGCTGTTGCCGCAGGCACGGGGTTGGGCAAGCAGTCCCACGCGCGCAAAGACCAGACGGGGCAGATTCCCATGAAAAGCCACTCCGGATTGCACCCACCACTGGATCCGGCTCGCCCGGAGCCGACGCCCGCGACGGCGCAGGACGACACACCGGACTGTTGCGCGGCGACAGGATTTTCGGCTCCCAGCCCCAGCTGGAAGACAGCGATAGCAGCGATGACGACACTGCCCGGTTGCCGGGCATCACGAGCCTCCCGCAGGGCATCGAAGTCGTCGAACACGAGATCGGCCGTGCAGTCGGCAATGGATCCTGATGGTGCGGTGCCAGTGTGGAAAGCGCTGGTTCGAACTCGAGGCGATCGACACCGCCACTTGCCAGCGCTGCGATAAACTCGTGCTAGGCGGACGCGCTGGACACGCGGCGCGGTTGATACCGCAGCCAGCCCGGCGCGCCGCGTCATACCTTGGGCGGGAATTTTTCGTTCTCAGGAGGCTGGCCATGCGGAACATCACCGGTCGTGCACTCTCCCTGGTGGCTTGCATGGCGGCTGTCGCGCCCGTCGTTGCCGACAGCAGTCTCCGTTGCGGTGGCAAGCTGATCGTGACTGGCATGACGCAGGCCGAAGTGCTGGCGCACTGCGGACCGCCGTTGGCGCAGGCTGAAGAAGAGTTGCCCATCCGGAGCGGCGGCCAGGTCGTCGGCGAGACGAAGACCTATCGCTGGACATACGAATCCAACGGCGCGACCCGCGTCCTCGTGTTCGACCTGGACGTGCTCAAGTCGATCGAGTGAGTGCCGGCCGAGCGGCATCGGGGTCAGGCCGGCCGGCGAACGGCTTCCTCGATCAGTCGGAACACGCGGCCGTCGTCGTTCGCGGTGGTCCTGCCGAGCAGGCCGCGCTGCCAGGCGGAGGGCAAGGCGTCCTTGCCGTGCAGCGCGCCGACGGCGGCGCCGACGAGAGCCGCGATCGTATCGTTGTCCTGCGTGTCGTTGACGGCGCGAACGATCGCTTCTTCCGGGTCATGCGCGTGCCTGGCCAGGATCCAGAGCACGCTCGGCACGGTTTCGAGCAGGTATGCCCCGGAGCGCCAGGCCTCGCAAGCCTCCCGCGCGCTCCAGTCGTGGCGTTTTGCTTCCCCGAGCACGAACTCGAGATAGTCCGGGAACGTGCCTTCCCGGGCGGCGAAGGTTCCACCGCGCGGACGGTACACCGGGTCGGCGCACACCTGGCGCACGGTGGCGAGGAACGTGGCGATGATCCAGTCGGACGTCGGTGGCTCCGGCAATCGCAGCAGGTGCGCGAGCAGGTCGACGAACGCAACGCACGATGCAACCGAACTCGCATCGCGATGGGTAACGATCGAGGCCAGTGCGACATCCAGCCACAGGGCCGCACTCGTGCCCTGCGGGTGCAGCAGCACGATGGGCGCGATGCGCATCAGTGCGCCGTTGCCCGCGCTCTCGGCGCCGCAGCGGTACCAGGACGCCGTGTCCTGTTCGCGATTGCGGAGGAACTGCTCCATGGCCTTGCCTGGTCCGAAAATCTCGCGCGCGGCGAAGCGCGCGGACAAGTCGTCCAGGTCCAGTCCCTCGCGTTCGAGCAGGCTTTCCAGGGTCCAGAACGCAAGCTGGCTGTCGTCCGAGGGGAGGCCGACCCGATGGCCCGCAGAGCGGCTGTTCGGCAGGTAGTCGCGTATTTCGCCATGGCGGGCGGCGCGTTCAGGGGCCGACAGGCCTTCGCTGGTGTTGCCGAGCGCATCGCCGATCGCCAGTCCCAGCAGCATGCCCCTGATCCGGTCGGCGGCAACCGGGCCGCTCACGGCTGCGCGCGGTCCCTGCAGGAGGGCGGACCGTGCCGGGAGAAACCCTTCCGAGATGACGCGTGCGGCGAGGGACAGGTTCGAAGTCATGTTCCGTAGAGTCTCGCAGATTCACCTCGACTGGGGCGGTCGGATCGCAGAAGCTCTCGTCGATGAAAATCCTGTTCGTTTGCATGGGCAATATCTGCCGCTCGCCCACGGCCGAGGGCGTCTTCCGGCACTACGTTCGCCAGCAGGCGCCCGACCTGGACCTGTTGCTCGATTCGGCCGGAACGCATGACTACCACGTGGGCGACCCGCCGGATCCGCGCACGATCAAGGCGGCCGCGCGCCGCGGCATCGACCTGGCGGGCCTGCGGGCGCGGCAGGTGCACGATGCCGACTTCGAGCGCTTCGACCTGATCCTTGCGATGGATCCGCTGAACCATGTCACGCTGCTGGACCGCAGCTCGCCCGAGTACCATCCCCGGATCCGCCTGTTGCTGGAGTTCGCGCCACAGGCAGGGCGCCAGGACGTGCCCGATCCTTACTACGGCGGGGCCGATGGCTTCGAGGAAGTGCTCGACCTCGTCGACGCGGCGAACCCTGGCCTGCTGGCCGAGATCCGCCACCGCATGCGTGTCCGGTGAGGCCTCGCCCCGTCGGACATCCGGCAACCCTGCTGGTCAGCGCTGCGGTGCCGACGCGCAGTACTTGCTGCGCCCGCCGTTGGCCCTGAGCATGCCGACGTAGTACGCCGCCATGTCCTGCGCCATTTGCCGCTCGCGCGGCTCTTCTCCCAGCAGGCCGCCGAATCGAGGCCGACCAATCGGTGGCGCAGTCCGCCGCGGTCCTGGCGGAATTCGAGCAGGCGATGAATGCCTCGAACGCGTTCCGATACAGCTGAAACCCGGCACGAGTCAGCGGGGCGCCATGACCTGGAAGCGCGAGTTCGAAGGGCGTGGCGGCCACCTGCTGCAAGGCGTTCTTCCAGCCATCCGGGCACGCCGTATCCAGGAATGGCGCCGGTAGCGTCACCAGGTCGCCGAGCACGACGACGCGGCTCTGCGCGTCGTAGATCCAGACATCGCCGGCGGTGGCGGCGTCGGGCGCAAGGTTGAGTCGCAGTGCGCGGCCGCCCAGGGTCCGGTCGCCGGAGGCTGCAATCACTTCGTCGGGCTTCAATTCGTTCCCGTTTTCGATCACATGCAGGTCGCCGCGAATATCGTCACGAGTCGCCTGTGGCACCTGCGGGTCGTCAAGGTACAGGGCCGATTCCTTCGCGCTGGCCGGAAAGAAGCCGGCAAGCGCACCGTCGATCGCGTTGCTGGCATAGACCCGCAGTGCCGGATGGGCCTTGCGCAACGCGGGGTTGCCGCTGACGTGATCCAGGTGCCAGTGCGTGTTGACGATCGCGACGATCGGCGCCCGCTGGGTGCTGGCCAGAGACTGGATTGCAGCGTGGTGCCAGGAGTGACGGCCCGTATCGACGACGACCAGGCCGTCCGGGGCCGCGAAGATGACGGTGTTACCGTCGGGTTGGCGGTCCGGCAGGATCCCGCCGGGCACCAGCCATACGCCTGGTGCGACTACCTCGGGCTGCGGCGCAGCGACAGTCCCGGTGTCCGGCCATGCCGGCGCGGCCATCGCGAGTGCCGCGAGCACGGCGCCGGTGCGGGTGAACGGTGGCATGAACGACTCCTGCGGTGCCCGGGCAGGATAACCCGTCGGTCAGTCGCCGCCATCACCGGGCGATGTGCAAAAGCCGCAAGCAACAAGTCCCGCTGTGTCGCCACAGCGGGACTTTCCATTTACCCGGACTGAACGCTTACGGCTCGTTGCGCGGGGCAGTCACATCGGTCGGCGGAGTGGGTGTCCACTCTCGCGGCTCCGACGCAGTCGCTGGCGGAACCGGCTCACGGACCACGACCGGCGCGCGGCGCCGATACCACTTCGCGCGGCAGGGCCGGCGGAGGAGGCGGTGGCGCGGCGGGACGATCGAAGTCGAACGAGCGCGGTTCAGGGTCACGCGGCGCCTCATGGACCGCGGGCGGTGCGTCGACCGGCGGGGCCGGGACGAACTCGCGCGGGGCGTCGAATGACTGCGGCGCCGGCGCAGAGCCACTGGCGTCACTGCCACCCGCGTCGTCAGCGAAGTCACCGCCCGGGCCCTGGTCGAAGCCGCCTTCTCCGGCCGCCCCCGCCGCACCTGCGGCAGCGCCGTAGCCTTCGCCGCCGCCGTCACCACGACCGCGACGACGCCGGCCGCCACGACGCGACCGCCGTCCGGTGCGCTCGCTGCGATCGCCCTCGGGACGCTGCTGCTGCCCGTCGCCCATCTGCGGCGCTGCGGCCGCGGCATCGACCACGTTCATGTCGCTGGCAACCGCCGCCACGACTGCGGGAACGGCGGCCAACTGCTCGCGAGCCTCCTGCGGCTCGCGATAGTCACGCGGCGGTCGCGGTTCACGCGGCTCGCGCGGTTCACGCGGGGGTCGCGGCTGCTGCGCCGGCTGCGGCTGGCGCTGGCCCTGCGGGCCGCCGTCACGCCGCGGCTGGCCCTCGCGCGGGCTGCCGTCGCCGCCCTGGCCGCCGTCGCGGCGTCCGCCACGCGAACCTTCGTCACGACGCGGCTGCTGTTGCGAACGATTCGGCTCGTCGCGGCGGGGTTCGTTGCCGCGCACCGGCTGCACCGGGGCGCCTTCCGCACGGTTCTCGCGACGTGCTTCGTCACGCGAGCCGCGTTCACCACGGCCCTCGCTGCGACCGCGACCGTCGCGGCCGTCGCGGCGGGAATCGCGGTCACGGTCACCCCGGCCACCGCGGCCGCGGTCGTCACGGTCACGACGCGGGCGGTCGAAGCCACGGTCGGCTTCCTTGCGGCCTGCGCCGCGTGCCGGCTCGGGCTGCGGCTCCGGCGCACGCTTGTCGCCTGCAAGCCAGCGCCAGGCGCGCACCAGCACGTTGTCGCGCGGCCCGTACAGGGGCACCGCGACGACCGGTGCCGCCGCCACGGCCACGGGCACCGGCGCGACCACTTCCGGGGCGGCCGGCGGTGCCGGCGTGCTCGGTATGATGGTGGTCACGGCCGGCTGCTGCAGGACCGGGGCCTTTTCTTCCTCGGCGGTGGCGATCGCGTCGAGGTCGATCTTCGGCTCGACCGCCATCTGGTGGCTGATCATCGAGTTCTCGGGCAGGCCGGCCTCGTCGTCACGCACGCGCCGGATTTCGTACGCGGGCGTTTCGAGGAAGCGGTTCGGCACCAGGATGATGTCGATGCGGCCGCGGCGCTCGATGTCCGCGAGCATCTCGCGCTTCTCGTTCATGAGGTAGGTGGCAACGTCCACCGGCAGCTGCGCGATCACCTTGGCGGTGCGGTCCTTGCGGGCCTCCTCGCCGATCAGCCGCAGCACCGCGAGCGCGAGCGACTCGACGCTGCGGATCACGCCCATGCCGTTGCAGCGCGGGCAGACGATGTTGGTCGACTCGCTGATCGACGGCCGCAGGCGCTGCCGTGACATTTCCATCAGGCCGAAGCGCGAGATCTTGCCGAGCTGGATGCGGGCGCGGTCCTGCTTGACCGCGTCACGCAGCCGGTCTTCGACGGCGCGCTGGTTCTTCTGCGACTCCATGTCGATGAAGTCGATGACGATCAGGCCGCCCACGTCGCGCAACCGCAGCTGCCGGGCGATCTCGTCGGCGGCCTCGAGGTTGGTGTTGCAGGCGGTGGTCTCGATGTCGGTGCCGCGGGTGCTGCGTGCCGAGTTGATGTCGATCGAGACCAGCGCCTCGGTGTGGTCGATCACGATGCTGCCACCCGAGGGCAGCGTCACCTTGTGCGAGTACGCCGACTCGATCTGGCTCTCGATCTGGTACCGCGTGAACAGCGGCACGTGGTCGTCGTAGAACTTGAGCTTGCGCAGGTTGTTCGGCATGAAGCGCTGCATGTATTCGCGCGCTTCCTCGAACACTTCCTGCTTGTCGATCAGGATCTCGCCGATGTCGTCCGCCAGGTAGTCACGCAGCGCCCGCAGGATCGCCGTGCTCTCGCGGTAGATCAGGAACGGCGAGGGGCGGCTGTCGGACGCCTGCTGGATCGCGTTCCAGATGTCGACGAGGTTGTTGAGGTCCCACTGCAGCTCTTCCGGCGTGCGGCCGACGCCGGCAGTGCGCACGATCGCGCCCATGCCGTCGGGGATCTGCAGGCTGTCCATGGCCTCGCGCAGGGCGTCGCGGTCGTCGCCCTCGACGCGGCGCGACACGCCACCCGCACGGGGGTTGTTCGGCATCAGCACCAGGAACCGGCCGGCGAGGCTGATGAAGGTGGTCAGCGCGGCACCCTTGTTGCCACGTTCTTCCTTCTCGACCTGGACGATGATCTCCTGGCCTTCCTCGATCAGGTCGCGGATGCCGCGGCTGCCTTCCTGGCCGGGCTGCTTGTCCTTGAAGAACGCCTTGGAGACTTCCTTCAGCGGCAGGAAGCCGTGACGGTCGGAGCCGTAGTCGATGAACGCGGCCTCGAGGCTGGGTTCGACCCGGGTAATCCGGCCCTTGTAGACGTTGGCTTTCTTGGTCTCGCGCGACGGGATTTCGATGTCGAGGTCGTAGATCTTCTGGCCGTCCACCAGCGCTACGCGCAACTCCTCATCCTGAGTTGCGTTGACGAGCATTCTTTTCATCGGCCCTCTCGTTATTGGAGGTTGGGGCCGTGAACCGTACGGACGGGTAGTGGTGCCGTGGCGTGGGGAAGAGGTCGGGCAGCGACTGCGCTAGCGCTCATTTGCTGTTCTTTGGCGCCGGCGCAACCTGCGCACGGCGTGACCGAATCCTGGTGCTGTCGGGCATCGTACCCGCCGGGTTCGCGCCTGGTCCGCCGCCCGCCCGGGCTGCGGCACCTGCGCGTGTTCACGGCAGATCGATGGTCTGAAACTTCAGAACCAACTAAGATTGCGCGCGCCTCGATCGACCCGGAGGCCGCCGTATGCGCGTCGCTCATTCGGCGCGGCGTGGTGTTGCTTGGACGCACCAGCGCGTTGCCTAGCGCCGGAATGTAACAAGCGAAGGCCCGAAAATCAATGGCTTACGAAAACAACCCTGCCACCGACGAGAACTCCGATCCGGTCGAGCCCGGCCGCGGCGTGACCCATGTCGAGGTCACCGAGGACGACGCCGGCACCCGGCTGGACAACTTCCTGGTGCGGCAGCTCAAGGATGTGCCGCGCACCCATGTCTTCCGGTTGCTGCGCAAGGGTGAGGTGCGGGTCAACAAGAAGCGCGCCCGCCCGGACCAGCGCATGGCCCTGGGCGACATCGTGCGGATCCCGCCGGTGCGTCGGGCCGAGGAACTGCCCCCTCCCGAGAAGCCGCGCAGTGCCAGCGATTCGCTGCAGCAGCTGGTGCTGGCGGCGATCACCTACGAAGACGCCGACCTCATCGTCCTCAACAAGCCGCCGGGACTCGCCGTGCATGGCGGCAGTGCGACCGATTTCGGCCTGATCGAGGCGCTGCGCAGCGCCCGTCCGCAACAACCCGACCTGGAACTGGTGCACCGGCTCGACCGCGAGACCAGCGGCTGCCTGATCGTGGCCAAGCGGCGTGCGGCCCTGCGCGACCTGCACCTGCAGCTGCGCGAAGGCCGCACCGAGAAGCACTACCTGGCGCTGGTCTGCGGCAAGTGGAACCTGGGCACCAAGCGCATCGAACTCACGCTCGACACGGACGAGCGGCGCAGCGGCGAGCGCCACGTCGCCGTGCGCGCGCACGGCAAGAAGTCCGTCAGCACCTTCAAGCCGGTGCAGTTCTTCGGCAACCTGGCCACGCTGATGGAAGTCGAGATCGACACCGGCAAGACGCACCAGATCAGGGTCCATGCCGCGCACGCGGGGCATCCGGTGGCGGGTGACGACAAGTACGGCGACCGCGTGTTCAACCGGCTGTTCCAGGATTACGGACTGCGGCGCATGTTCCTGCATTCGTCGTCGCTGGGGTTCACGCGTCCAGGGACGCGCGAGCCGATGCTGGCCAGCGCGCCGCTGCCGCCGGAGCTTGGCGCGGTGCTCGATACCCTGACACGGGGCAAGGCGCGGGCGCCTGCCGATGGACTCGGCAAGGCGTTGAAGCCGTCGGGGGCGCGCGGCCCGGGTCCGGCCATGTCGGCGACGCGGACCGTGCATACGGACGCCCGGCCGCATACGGGCAAGAAGCCGCCGCGCGCGGCCGGTCGCCCGGCAGGGCGACCGGAATCTAAGGGACCGCCAGCCCCGCGCGCCGGAGGGCGCCGGCAACAAAGGACAAAGGCAAGCCGGTGAGGCCAGTCGGGTCGGTCGACTCGATCCGCTCGAACAGCGCGATTCCAAGGGCCTCGGCCTTGAAGCCGCCGGCGCAGTCGAGTGGCTGGTCCCGTTCGATGTAGCGGTCGATTTCTGCGGGCGAGAGGTGCCTGAACTGCACCACCGTCCGGTCCGTGTGAGCTTCGCTGCGTCCGGCCGGTCCGTCGATGACGTGCACCGCAGTCAGGAAGATCACGGCTTGCCCGGACGACTGCAGCAACTGCTCGCGGCAGCGCTCGATCGTGCCAGGCTTGCCGAGCACCTCGGTACCGCGCAGTGCCACCTGGTCCGAGCCGATCACCACGGCGGCGGGGTACAGGCGAGCGACGGCCTCGGCCTTCAGGCAGGCCAGCCGGGCAGCCATCTGCGCCGCCGGTTCGCCAGGCAGGCGGACTTCATCTGCCGCCGGTGCCACGCACTCGAACGGCAGGCCCAGGCGCGCGAGCAGCAGGCGCCGGTAGGGGGACGTGGAAGCGAGAATCAGGCCCTTGGAAAACAAAGATTTAGGCTCGTTTTTTCTTTGACAGGGCGGGGGCGCGTCACTATTATACGCGCCCCATGTCGCCCGGCCCGGCCGATCAGGTCAACGCAAAAGAACTGTCGGCGCGAGCCGCCGTGCTCGAGCGCCATTTCAACCTGGACCAGCTCGAGCGTGTTGCGCACGCAGGTGGCCTGTCCGGAACCCGGATCGACGCGCGGCTGCAGTTCGGCTCGTTCGAGGGTCGCACGACCGTCGAGGTCCGTGTCACGGGCAGTGCCGTGCTGGCATGCCAGCGCTGCCTGCAGCCGTGTGAGTGCGGGGTGGACGAAACGGCGCAGGTCGCCATCGTCCGCGACGAACTGGACGACGTCCCGGAAGGGTACGAACCGTTCGTGGGAATGCCCGAGCAACTGTCGCTCGCGGCGCTGATTGAAGAGCAGGTGCTGCTCGCGTTGCCGCTCGTGCCCGCGCACGAAGCAGGCAGCCCGGAGTGCCGCTCGACCGCGGCGGACGTCGTGCCACTGGCACCGGCCGCCGCCAGGGTCGCCGCGACAGCAGACGCGGTGGCCGCTGAGACACAGACGCCCTTTGCGAATCTGCGGGACCTGCTCGGCAAGAACGACGAGCGCTGACCGCATCAGGAGAGTAGACCATGGCAGTCCAGAAGAGCCGCAAGACCCCGTCGAAGCGCGGCATGCACCGTTCGCACGATCACCTGAGCGCCCCGGCGCTGTCGGTCGACCGCACGAGCGGCGAAACCCACACGCGTCACCGCATCACGCCCGACGGCTTCTACCGCGGCAAGAAGGTGATCGAAAAGCCTGCCGCCGACGAAGGCCAGGAGTAATCCTGTTCCGACGGGCCCGCGCATGACCGCCGGCCTGACCGTTGCCGTGGACGCGATGAGCGGTGACCACGGCGCCGCCGTGGCCGTGCCTGCGGCACTCGCCGTCCTTGCTTCCGAACCCGACCTGCGGCTGATCGTCGTCGGCCGCGGCGACGTCGTGCGCCCGCTGCTGGGCGCGGCGCTCGACGACGTGCGCTGCCGCTTCGTCGAAGCCGCCGAGGTCGTGACCATGGACGAGCGGCCGCAGGACGCCCTGCGCCGGAAGAAGAACTCGTCGATGCGCCTCGCGATCAACCTGGTCGAGCAGGGCGAGGCGAGCGCCTGTGTCTCGGCCGGCAACACCGGGGCACTGCTCGCGACCGCGCGCTTCGTGCTGGGCATGGTCCCCGGCATCGACCGCCCGGCGATCGTCTCGGCCGTGCCGTCGGTGCGGGGCCACACGGTCATGCTCGACCTGGGCGCCAACCCGGACTGCAACGAAGACCACCTGGTGCAGTTTGCGGTCATGGGCGCGGTCATCGCAGCCGACCTGCATGGCATCGAGCGACCCCGCGTCGGCCTGCTCAACGTCGGCGAGGAAGACATCAAGGGCACCGAAGCCATCAAGGCCGCCCACCGGCGCCTGACAGGCTCGGCCATCAACTATTGCGGTTTCGTCGAAGGCGACAAGATCTTCTCCGACGACGTCGATGTCGTCGTGACCGATGGCTTCACCGGCAACGTCGCGCTGAAGACCATGGAAGGCCTGGCGCGCTTCATCGGCGGCGCGATGAAGGAAGAGTTCACGCGCAGCCCATTGCGCAAGGCCGGCGCGCTGGCGGCCAAGCCGGCGCTCGACGCGCTCAAGGCGCGACTCGATCCGCGGGCCTACAACGGCGCCAGCATGGTCGGTTTGAACGGCGTGGTGATCAAGAGCCACGGTGGCGCGGACCAGGTGTCGTTCGCCAACGCCGTGCGGGTCGCCATCACCGAGGCGCGCAATGGCGTGCCGGCGCAGATTGGCGAACTACTGGGAAGATAGGGACTAGGGACTAGGGACTAGGGATAGCGGCGAGCGCTGCGAGCTCCAGGCTGACACCTACCGCCATCCGACTAGTCCCTAGTCCCTAGTCCCTAGTCCTTTCCTCTCCTTCTTCTCATTCGCGCCATCAGCTGAACCCGCCGCCTGGAGAGCTTCTCCGCGACATCCGGTGCAGCGGCTCGCAGAACCGAACTCCTGGTCAGCGACTCGCGGTAGGCGAGGAAGTCGTTGTAGGCCTCGAGTTCGTGGCGCAGTTCGCGGAACACGAGTTCGATCATGACCGCGTCATCCAGCATGCCGATCCCCGGGATATCGTCCGGAATCAGGTCTTCCGGGTCGCACAGGTAGGCCAGGCCCGAAAGCACCGGGTTGCGCTCGTCCTCGTCCAGCGGCCAGTCCGGGTCATTGACCATGGCGAGCAGTGTTTCGAGCTGGTCGAGCCGGTCACGGACGAAATCGGGCAGGTCGGTGCCGCGCATGGCCTTCACCAGGTCGGCGGCGGCGCCCAGGATCTCGTCGTCGTCGGCAATCTGCACCGCATCGCGCGCCTTCTTGAGTTCGCGGCGAAAATGGCGCAGGTCGCGGTCGGACAGCTCGATGGTCAGCTTGTACGGCATGGATCTCCCTCGCGCCCGCAAGGCTACGGGCGGGGTCGCTTCCCGGTCAATGTTCGCGGACAGGGTGTGATCGAGCGCCATGTGGCTAGAATAGATGCGTCATCGTGGAGGAAAGGTTGCATGCAATTCTGCCGTGCTGGCCATTCGGTCGCCCGGGTGCTGGTCGCAGTGCTCGCACCGTTCGTCGCTTCGCAGCTGCGCGCGGCCGAGTACCTGCTCCCCGTCAACGGTGACAACGTCATCGGCGCGATCTCGATCGCGGTCGCCGAGCACGAGGACACCCTGCTCGACGTCGGTCGCCGCTTCGGCGTCGGTTACGAGGAGATCATCGCCGCCAATCCCGGGATCGATCCCTGGCTGCCCGGCGCCGGCACCGAGATCCTGGTCCCGGGGCGTTTCATCCTGCCGGACGCGCCGCGCGAGGGCGTCGTCGTCAACCTGCCCGAGCACCGGCTGTACTACTACCCGCCGGCGCAGC
The DNA here is from genome assembly GCA_963744735.1 of uncultured Gammaproteobacteria bacterium. Lineage (GTDB taxonomy): Bacteria > Pseudomonadota > Gammaproteobacteria > Steroidobacterales > Steroidobacteraceae > RPQJ01. The sequence goes on along the minus strand of CAVUVH010000002.1, from coordinate 267,220 downwards.
CGGGCCAGCCGCGGGTGGTTCGCACCTATCCCATCAGCACCGGCAAGATGGACTGGAAGACGCCGCTCGGTGTCACCCGGGTGGTGGCCAAGCAGGAGAAGCCCAACTGGTATCCGCCGAAATCCGTGCGGCTGGAGCACGAGCAGAAGGGTGATCCGCTGCCGCCGTTCATTCCGCCCGGTCCGGACAATCCGCTGGGCGAGCACGTCCTGCGGCTGGGCCTGCCCGGCGGCGCTTACCTGATTCACGGCACCAACCGCCCGGCGGGTGTCGGCATGCAGGTGACGCACGGCTGCATCCGCCTGTTTCCGGAAGACATCGCCGAGCTGTACACGATGGTTCCGGTCAACACCAAGGTGAACCTGGTCGACCAGACCACCAAGGTCGGCTGGTCGCGCGGCGCGCTGTTCGTCGAGCGCCAGGCACCGCTCGAGGGCACCGACAATCCGGCGCACCTCGATCCGGCCGAGCTCGATCGCGTGGTCAAGGCGGCGACGGCCGGGCTCGAATCGACGGTCGACTGGGAGACCGCGCGTCTCGTCTTCCAGCAGGCAACGGGCGTGCCGGTGCGGATTGGCGAGCGCGTCCTGCAGCGCCCGCCCGCGACGGAACCCGCGGTGGCGCAGGAGCTGACATCGGCCGCGTGGTGAGCCGGCCGCAGCGCCCAAAGCCTCAACTCTTCCGCAATTGCTCGAGCAGCAGCGCGACGCTGCCGCGCACAGGATGCTGCGGGAACCGCTGCTCGAAATCTCCCAGCAGGCGCCGTGCCAGCGGCCAGTCGCCACCGTCGCGGGCGAGCTGGGCGATACGCAGCGTCTGTTCGCCCGTCGCTGGCCTGAACTGCGGGTCCGCGCGCAGCCTTGCCTGCGCCAGCCGCAGCGCCGCACCGTTCTGCTGCTGCGCGAGCAGCAGTGGCAGCTGCGCCTGGGCCACGCGATTGGCGAGCGCCTGGTTGGGCCAGTCGGCGACCCGCTCGTGGATCCATGCGTATTCCGCGCTTGCGCCCGGGCCGTGGCCGGCACGTCGCTGGATGGTTTCCCAGGCATTCTGTGTCGAGCCGGCGCGATACTCGGCGAACACCTGGTCGATGAACCGGTTGCGGTCGCGCGCCAGGTCCGCGCTGGCACGGCGTTGCGTCGTCTCGGGAGAATGCTCGGCGTCGAAACCGAGTTCGTGCCTGCGCGCGTGGATGACGCTGCCCAGCACCGCGAACAGCACCAGCCACAGTTGCATCAGCAGCACCATGCGCAGCAGCACGGCCAGTTGCGTGGCATCGAACAGCAGCCACTGCGCGAGCGCGCCGCAGGCCGTGGCGACCAGCATGACTGCGAGGTAAGCCGGACCCAGGCGACGGATCACCGCAAGGATGCGGGCGGGTTGCACGGCCTCGGCGTACGAACCGGTGATGGCCTGGATGGCGATCACGGCTGGCAGGACGGCCATGCCGGCCGCGTGCAGGATGCCTGCCCAGGCCTGGCCGAGCAGGTCGCCCGCGACGCTGCTGAAGCCAAGGAATGCGGCGATCAGCAGGCCGAACAGGAACGGGCGCGTTTCGCCGAAGGGATTCGCGTCTTCCGCCGACAGCACCGGCGCGCCGGGGCGGCCGTTGGCTGCGTGTTCGAGCAGCACGAACGCGTACTTCAGGAACCACGAGCCGATGATGTAGAGCAGCGGCAGGCCGAGCAGGCCGGCGAACAGCGCGAGCCGCAGCAGCACGGCGAAAATCAGGACCAGCAGCAATGGCGCGACCGTGAACGGCAGCGCGAGGCCGCGCAGCAGCGCCGTGCCGGTCATGACCTGGTGCGACTGCTTGGCATGGAATGGCTTGTGGCCAGCGCCAGAAAAGAAAACGCCGCGGAGGTCCGCGGCGTCTTCCCTCGTTCGAATTCGAACGGGCGATCGATCGTGAGACCGATTACTTGCCCATCGACTTCTTGAACGCGCGATCGATCTTCTCGTTGGTCGCGTCGCAGCAGGACTGCGAAGCCTGCGCGGCCGACAGGGCCTGGTTGGCCGTGCTCTGCGCGGCGCTCGCGTTGCTGGCGGCGCTGGAAGCAGAAGCGGCAGCGGCGTCGGCAGAGGCCTTGGCAGCGGCGGCGTCGGCAGCGGCGGCCTTGATGGCGGCATCGGCGCTGGCCACGTGGGCGTCAAACGCCGACTGGCTGACGCAGCCGGAAGCAGCGGCGAGCACGACGGTAGCGGCGGCGGCGGTCAGGATCTTGGTGATAGTGGTCTTCATTGGGTTCTTCCTTAGTGGGTATGTCGGACAAGCCAGTGTGTGGCGACCGCGGCCGGCATTTCGGGGTCATGGACCCCGTGCCCAGCGCAGCCGAACCCATGGAGACTAACCCATCCGAAAGCGAGGTTAAAGATTCTGCCGCCCGGCGGGCCGGGTCACGGGCAGGGACGACTCGCTGCAGGGTTGTCCTTGCAGGTCGTGCTGCACCGGCGCAGATCGCGTCAAAACGACGTTTTTGCCGGGAATTCCGTGCCGCGGCGGATGCTGGTCATGGCGTGGGCCGTGGCGCCATGGGTGGCCAGTCGCGCGCCCTGCAGCCCGGGAACATTTTTTCCGGGACGGCTTGCGGCCTGCCGACAAGAGCTGTATATATAAACAGCACTGTATGCACGTACAGACAAGGGGAGTCGTCATGGTCGAAGATCTCACGCCACGCCAGCGCCAGGTGCTGCAGTTCATCCAGGACACCCTGGCGGAGCAGGGGCTGCCCCCCACCCGCGCCGAAATCGCCGAGGCCCTGGGCTTCAAGTCCGCCAACGCGGCAGAGGATCACCTGCGTGCGCTGCAGCGTAAGGGCGTACTGGATCTTCGACCCGGTGCGTCCCGCGGCATCCAGCTCAAGGATTCGCTGCGCGACCAGATCGGACTGCCGCTCATCGGCCGTGTCGCCGCCGGCCGGCCGATCCTGGCCGAAGAAAACATCGAAGCGCGCTACCACATCGATCCCGCGCTGTTCCAGCCGCGTCCGCATTACCTGCTCAAGGTCAAGGGCATGAGCATGCGCAACGCCGGCATCCTCGACGGCGACCTGGTCGCAGTGCATCGCACCCCCGAAGTCCGTAATCGCCAGATCGTCGTGGCGCGGCTCGAGAATGAAGTCACCGTCAAGCGCTACCGGCAGGACGGCACCATCGCCTGGCTGCTGCCCGAGAACGACGACTTCGAACCCCTGCGGGTGGACCTGCGCGAAGAGTCGCTGACGATCGAAGGCATCGTCGTCGGCGTGGTGCGGCAGGAAGCCCACCGCCTGTCCTGAGCGGCCTCCGCACGCAAGGCTGGTCCCCAGGCATGAGCGCCTCCGTCGAAGAACTGCTGCAGCGGCATGGCGCGCAACTCTGGCGCGCCAGAGAGAGGGAGAGCGACTCGGGTGCGGCGGCAGCGGCGGGCTTGCCCACCGGCTATGCCGCACTCGACCGCTGCCTGCCCGGCGGCGGCTGGCCACGCCAGGGCCTGATCGAAATCCTGTCCGACCAGCGTGGCATCGGCGAACTCAGGCTGCTGTTGCCGGCGCTGGCAGCGCTCTGCCGCGAGCCGGGCGCCACCGAATCGCCACCTTATCCTGCTGCCGGGCCCCGGTCATGCGGGGTCTGCCATGCTGCCGCATGACCGGGGCAGCGGGGGTTGGATCGCCTGGGTCTCGCCGCCGTACCGGCCGTATGCACCTGCGCTTGCCGCGTGGGGCATCGACGTCGCGCGCATGCTCGTGGTGCAGGCCGCGGCCGCCACCGCATGGGCGATGGACCAGGCCTTGCGTGCCGAGGCCTGCAGCGCCGTGCTGGGCTGGGCCGATCCCCGCGACCCGCAGGCGCTGCGGCGGCTGCAACTCGCGGCGGAGGCGTCGCGCAGCCTTGCCGTACTGTACCGGCCGCTGCAGGCCGGGCTCACGCCGTCGCCCGCGGTCCTGCGCCTGGCATTGCTCGGCAGCAGCAGCGACGGCCTGCAGGTGCGCATCGTCAAGAGCCGGGGAGGCCGTCCTGCCACGGTGAACCTGGGGCACTGAGATGGCCCCGCTTGCCAGGCGCCGGGTCACACCGGCTTTCCGTCCTGCACTCTCCGTTCCAGACCGCGCGCCACTCGCGCAGTCCGGCTCGCGCGAACTCTGGCTCGCGCTGCACCTGCCCGCGCTGCTGCTCGATTCGCTGCGCGAAGCCGTGCAGGCGCTGCCCGGGCAGCCGCCCGTCGCGGTCATCGACCTCGACCGCAACGGCAAGGTCGTGCGCGCCTGCGATGCGGCCGTGCAGGCCGCCGGGGTGCGCGACGGCATGTCGATCAACGGTGCGCTCGCGCTCGTCCCTGCGCTGCACACGCTGGCGCGCGACCTGCGCCGCGAGCGGCAACTGCTCGAAGCCCTCGCGCGGCGCAGCCTGCATTTCTCGCCTCGCGTCAGCCTCGAGCCGCCCGACGCCGTGCTGCTCGAAGTGCGCGGCAGCCTGCGGCTGTTCGGCGGTGCGCGCGCGTTGTGCGCGCGCCTGCAACAGGAGACTCGCCGCCACCACCGGCGCCACGACACGCATGGCCATCACGCCGGCGCCGCTGGCATCGCTGTGGTTTGCGCGCGCCGGCCTGCCCGGCGCCCGGCCGCTGTTCGTGCGCAACCGCGCCGATCTCGCCGCGCGGCTGGCGCCGCTGCCGCTGGCGGGCTGCGCGCGCTGGCCCGTGCGTACGCTGGAAACGCTGGAGACCATGGGCGTGCGTACGGTGGGGGATTGCCTGCGTCTGCCGCGGGATGGCTTTGCGCGCCGTTTCGGCCACGACCTGCTCGCATTGCTCGACCGTGCCACCGGCCGGCGGCCGGAACCCCGCGCGGCCTTTGCCGCCAGCGAGAAATTCGACACCCGCCGTGAGCTCGAACCCGAACTCGACCACACCGATCGCCTGGCCCGCGCGCTCGATCCCCTGCTCGACGACTTGTGCCGTTTCCTGCGCGAGCGCGATCGTGGCGTGCAGGCGCTCGAAGTGCAGTTGCGGCATCGCACGGCACCCGTCACGCGCGTGCGGCTGCGGTTCGTGCAGCCCGTGGGCGGCCAGCCGCAGCACATTGCCGGCCTGCTGCGCGAGCGGCTCGACCGCCTCGCACTGCCGCAACCGGTGCGCAGCGTGCGGCTGCTCAGCGGGCCACTGCTCGAACTGCAGGCCGATGCCATCGAGCTGTTCGCCCATGACCGTCGCGAGTCCGCCGCCCACCTGCCGCAGTTGATCGAGCGCCTGCGCGCGCGGCTCGGCAACGATGCCGTGCATGGGCTCGCGTGCGTGCCCGAGCATCGTCCCGAGGCGGCGTGGCGCGCGGTTGAACCCGCGCTGCGCGCTCCCTCTCCCGCCTGCGCCAGCTGGGAGAGGTCGACCGCAGAGGCGGGAGAGGGCCGGGGTGAGGGCCGTCCACTCTGGCTGCTCGACGCCCCGGAGCCCTGCGACGTCCGTCCGCTCGATCTTCGAGGAAGGCCCCGAGTGCATCGAGTCGGGCTGGTGGGATGGCCACGACGTCGCGCGCGATTACTACGTCGCGCGCAATGGCCAGGGCGCACGCCTGTGGGTGTTCCGCAACCGGCGCGCGGCAGCGGACGACGGCGCGTGCTGGTTTCTGCACGGCTGGTTCGCGTGACGGTGCGCCGTGTACGCCGAGCTGCACTGCCTGTCCAGTTTCAGTTTCCTGCGTGGCGCCTCGCAGCCCGGCGAACTCGTCGCGCGCGCCGCACAGCTGGGGTATGCCGCGCTCGCGCTCACCGACGAATGCTCGGTCGCCGGCGTCGTGCGCGCGCACGTGGCGGCGCGTGACCATGGCATCAAGCTCATCGTCGGCGCCGAGTTCAGGCTCGACGACGGCCTGCGCTGCGTGCTGCTCGCGCGCGATCGTCGTGGCTACGGCCAGCTCTGTCGCCTGATCAGCCGCGGCCGGCGCGCGGCCGCAAAGGGCGGTTATCGGCTCTGCCGCCGTGATTTCGAAGAAATCACGGCAGGGGATAAGGGATGGGGGATGGGGGATAGTCGGAAATCGCTGGCAACGCCACCTTCCTCACTAACCCCTGACCCCTGTCCCCTGACCCCTCTCCTGTGCTTATGGCTGCCCGGCGCCGCGCCCGACGCCGCCGAGGCACGCTGGCTGCCACGCCGTTTCCCGGCGCAGCTGTGGATCGCGGTCGAGCTGCTGACCACGGGCCACGACCGCAGGCGGCTCGGGCAACTGCAGCAGCTCGGCCAGGCGCTCGACTTGCCGCTGGTGGCCGCGGGCGACGTGCACATGCACGCGCGCGGCCGGCGTGCGCTGCAGGACGTGCTGACGGCGACGCGGATCGGCACGACGGTCGAGCAGGCCGGGCTGGCGCTGTTTCCCGAACGGCGAGCGGCACCTGCGGCCGATCCCGCGCATCGCGGCCTTGCATCCGCCCGCGCTGCTGGCGGCGTCGCTCGACATCGCGGGCCGCTGCACTTTCTCGCTCGACGAACTGCGCTACGAGTACCCGCGCGAGATCGTCCCCGCAGGCCACACGCCCGCCAGCTGGTTGCGGCGGCTGACGGAGGAGGGCTGTGGCCAGCGCTGGCCCGCAGGCGTCCCGCCCGCCACGCGGCAGGCGATCGAGCATGAACTCGGCCTGATCGCCGAGCTGCAGTACGAGCCGTACTTCCTCACCGTGCACGACATCGTGCGGTTCGCGCGTTCGCGGCACATCCTCTGCCAGGGCCGCGGCTCGGCCGCGAACTCCGCCGTCTGCTTCTGCCTCGGCATCACCGAGGTCGATCCCGCGCGCATGTCGCTGCTGTTCGAGCGCTTCATCTCCAGGGAGCGCAACGAGCCGCCGGACATCGACGTCGATTTCGAGCACGAGCGGCGCGAGGAAGTCATCCAGTACATCTACGCCAAGTACGGCCGCGAGCGGGCGGCGCTCACCGCCACGGTCATCAGCTACCGGCCGCGCAGCGCGTTGCGCGACGTGGCCAAGGCGATGGGGCTCGACCCGCTGCAGGTCGCGGCGCTGGCGCGCTCGATGCAGTGGTGGGACGGCTCGCGCATCGACGAGACCCGCGTGCGCGAGGCCGGGCTCGATCCCGCGAGCCCGGTGCTGGCGAGGGTGCTGACGCTGGCGCGCACGCTGCTCGGCTTTCCGCGCCACCTGTCGCAGCACGTCGGCGGCTTCGTCATCGCGCGCGACCTGCTCGAGGAACTCGTCCCGGTCGAGAACGCCGCGATGCCCGACCGCACCGTCATCCAGTGGGACAAGGACGACCTCGACGTGCTTGGCCTGCTCAAGGTCGACGTGCTCGGCCTCGGCATGCTCGCGGCGATCCGCCGCGCATTCGACCTGGTGCACGGTTTCCGCGGCCGGCGCTGGACGCTCGCCACCGTGCCGGCCGAGGACCCGCGCGTCTACGACATGATCGGCCATGCCGACACGGTCGGCGTGTTCCAGATCGAGTCGCGCGCGCAGATGGCGATGCTGCCGCGGCTGCAGCCGCGCTCCTACTACGACCTGGTGATCGAGGTCGCGATCATCCGCCCCGGCCCGATCCAGGGGGACATGGTGCATCCCTACCTGCGCCGGCGTGCGGGCCTCGAGGCCGTGTCACTACCCGAGCGAGGAGGTCGAGGGCGTGCTGAAGCGCACGCTGGGCGTGCCGATCTTCCAGGAGCAGGTGATGCAGCTCGCGATCGTCGCGGCGGGTTTCACGCCCGGCGAGGCCGACCAGCTGCGGCGTGCGATGGCCGCCTGGAAGCGCAAGGGCGGGCTCGGCCACTTTGAAGAGCGGCTGATCCGCGGCATGCGCGAGCGCGGCTATGCCGAGGAGTTCGCGCGCCGCATCTTCCAGCAGATCCTCGGTTTCGGCGAGTACGGCTTCCCCGAGTCGCACGCGGCCAGCTTTGCGCTGCTGGTGTACGTGTCGGCGTGGCTCAAGCGGCACGAGCCCGCGGCGTTCGCGGCCGCGCTGATCAACAGCCAGCCGATGGGGTTCTATGCGCCGTCGCAGCTCGTGCAGGACGCGCAGCGGCACGGCGTCGAGGTGCGGCCGGTCGACGTGCGCGCGAGCGACTGGGACTGCACGCTCGAGCCGCGCGCCGACGGCTCGCCCGACCCTGCTTTGCGGCTGGGCCTGCGGCTCGTGAAAGGCCTTGCGCAGGAGGCGGGGCAGACGGCTGGTCGAGGCGCGCGCGCGCCGGCAGGGCGCGGCATTCGCGAGCGCGCAGCAGCTGGCGGAGCAGGCCGGCCTCGATCGCCGCGCGATGGGCTGCCTGGCGGCGGCGGGCGCGCTGAGCGGGCTGGGCGGCCATCGCCACCGTGCCGCGTGGCAGGTGGCCGGCCTGGAAGCAGGCTTGCCGCTGCTGCCCGAGGTGCGCATCGCGGAGGGCATTCCCGCTGCTGCGCGCGCCGCGCGAGGGCGAGGACATCGTGGCCGATTACGCGCACACCGGCCTGACGCTGCGCCGCCATCCCGTCGCGCTGCTGCGCGAGCCGCTGGCGGCGCGCGGATTCGTCGACTCCGCGCGCCTGCGCGAGTTGCCGCAGGATTCGACCGTGCGCACCGCGGGCCTCGTCATCACGCGCCAGCGGCCGGGCAGCGCGGAAGGCGTGACGTTCGTCACGCTCGAGGACGAGCACGGTTCCATCAACCTCATCGTGTGGCGCGACGTGGCCGAGCGCCAGCGCCAGGCGCTGATCGGGTCACGCCTGATGGGCGTGGCGGGCAAGCTGCAAAGGCAGGGGGAGGTGATGCACGTGATCGCGCATCGGCTGGTCGACCTGAGCCGCTGGCTGGGCCGGCTGCGCTCGGCCTCGCGCGATTTCCACTGAGGAGGAAGCTGACGGTTGCCTAACCCTTGCGCGGCCGGGGCCGCCGGTCGCCCAGGTCGTAATCGTCGAAGTCGCTGAGCAGCTCCGACGTGCGCTTCTGTTCCATGATGCGCTCGAGCTTGCGCCACGCGGGTTCGGCGCCTTTCGGCGCCCCGCGCTTGCGCTTGTCGAGGTCCTGCATCAGGCGATCGACGTCGAGCGCGTCGTCGCCGCCGGCGACTTCCTCGCTGTCTTCGTCCTCGAACTCGTCGGTCGACTCCGGCTTCTCGCTCATCGAAAAACCCAGGGAGCTAAGCCCGCGTTTTTATACTTCGGACGCGGCGGCGCGGCAAGGACGGCGCGCATAGGTATTTTCAATGCATCAATGCAACAGGGCTGCCATGCGCCGGCGGTACTGGGCCACCAGGGGGTCCTGCTCGCCCAGCACGTCGAACGCCTGCAGCAGGCTGCGCCGGCCCGCGTCGTCGCCGAATTTCCTGTCGCGACGCATCAATTCCAGCCATTCCGCCAGCGCGGTGCCGAAGTCGCCGGCCAGGGCGTGGTGAGCCGCCAGCGCATGACGGCTGCCGGCGTCGCCGGGATCGGCCTCGAGGGCCGCCCGCAGGCCCATGACGTCCGGCCGGGCGTTGGCGGTCTCGACGAAGGCGAGCCGGGCGCGCAATGCCTTGAGCGCCGGGTGGCCGGCCTGGGCCTGCTCGAGTGCCTCGATCGCGGCCGCGGCGGCTGCCGCATCGCGCTGGTCGAGCGAGCCTCGCGGCAACGTCCTCCGGGCGGGCTGCAGGCTCGGGCGCGGTGGCCGCCACGGCAGCGGCTTCCGCCGCAGGGACATGCCGGTCGAGCATGGCCTTGATCGTCGCCTCGGGCTGCAGGCCCATGAACTGGTCGACGACCTCGCCGTGGTGCACCAGCATCACGGTCGGGATGCTGCGAATCTGGAAATGCGCCGCCAGCTGCGTGCTGCTCCTCGGTGTTCACCTTCGCCAGGATGAAGCGTCCCTGGTAGTCGTCGGCGATGCGGTCGAGCAACGGCATCAGCGTGCGGCACGGCCCGCACCAGGGCGCCCAGAAATCCACCAGCACGGGCGTGGTGTTCGACGCCTCCACCACTGCGGTCATGAAATTCTCGACCGTGGCGTCGATTTTCTGCGCGGCTGCCGCCATGGATCTCTCCCGGGTTCTGGATGTGCCGGATCTTGGGGCACTGTCGCGCCGATGCAAGCGTCCTGCCGCATGAACATGCCCGGTTCCGGCGCTGCCGTCGGTGCGGCTATAATCGCGCGCCATTTTGCCACCAAGAGCCCGGCGAGGAGCCTGCGATGTCGACGATCCGTATTTCCCAGCTTTGTATTGGCCTCGCACTTTGTGCCGCGGCCACGCCCGCGCTCGCCGACTGGACCGGCAAGGGCAACGTCGGCGCATCGTTCGCCACCGGCAACAGCGAGAACCAGGCGGCCAGCGCGGCGCTCGAGCTGCAGAACACGGTCGACAAGTGGAAGCACACGCTCGGCTTCGCCGGCAACTACGGCAGCGACAGCGGCAGCACCACGGCCCAGCGCTGGGAAGTCCGTGGCCAGACCCAGTACGCCTTCACCGAGCGCGCCTACGCCTTCGGCGCCGGCCGCTACGACGATGACCGTTTCAGCCAGTACGACTTCCAGGCCTCGCTGGCCGGCGGTCTCGGCTACCGGATCATCGACAGCGAGCGCACCAAGCTGTGGGTGCAGGGCGGCCCCGGCTACCGTTATGCCGAAATCCTCGAGACGGGCGAGTCGGAAGACGGCGTCATCTTCCGCGGCGACCTCGGTTTCGACCACCAGTTGACGGAGACGACCAAGATCGTCGACCGCTTCCTCGTGGAGGCCGGCTCGGACAACACCTACGTCCAGAACGACCTCGGCCTCGAGGTCACGATCACGGGCGGGCTTGGGCTGCGTGTCGGCTACCAGGTGCGTCACAACACCGACGTCCTGCCGGGCGTCGAGAAGACCGACACGCTGACCACGGTCGGCCTGCTGTACGAGACGAAGTAGCTCGTAACGCAGTGCAACACGGCCCGCGCCGGGGGTAACCCGTGCCGCGGGCCGTCTGCGTTTTTGGATAGAATCGGGGATCTTTTCTGCAGGCGAATCCCCAATGCCCGGTCCCAGTAACGAGGCGACTACGTCGCGCTTCCTGTATCGCGATACACAGGATTTCCTGACCCCGGTCGGGCAGGCGATCAACGCTGATTTTCTCGGCGACGAAGAGGCGCTCGTGCGGGCGCTGGCGGATCGGGCGCGGCTCGACGAGGCGCAGCACCAGGAAGTGCAGGCGACCGCCAGGAAGCTGGTCGAGGCCGTGCGCAAGGCGCCTGCGGCCAAGACCGGGCTCGACGCCTTCCTGCGGCAGTACGACCTGTCGTCGCAGGAAGGCGTGATCCTGATGTGCCTCGCCGAGGCATTGTTGCGCATCCCCGATGATGAAACGGCCGACCGGCTGATCGCCGACAAGCTGCGTGCCGGCGACTGGGCCAGCCACCTGGGCGACAGCCAGTCGCTGTTCGTCAACGCCTCCACCTGGGGCCTGATGCTGACGGGCCGCATCGTGCGGCTGGATCCGAACGACGTGGCGGCGCCGGAGGGCGTGATGGGGCGCGTGGTGGGACGCATGGGCGAGCCCGTCGTGCGTACCGCGATGCGCCAGGCGATGCGCATCATGGGCCACCAGTTCGTGATGGGGCGCACCATGAAGGAGGCGCTCGACAACTCGCTGAGCGGCGCCAACAAGCGCTATCGCTACACCTTCGACATGCTGGGCGAGGCGGCGCTCACCACGGCCGATGCCACCCGCTATTTCGACGCCTATCGCACGGCCATCGCCGCGCTTGCGGCGCGGGTCGACGAATACCCCGACTTCGAGTCACGGCCCAGCATCTCGGTGAAGCTCTCGGCGATGCATCCGCGCTTCGAGCGCGCCTATCGCCGGCGTGTGCAGCGCGAACTGACGCCGCGGCTGGTCGAGTTGTGCCGCCTGGCGCGCGACGCGGGCATCGCCCTGACGCTCGACACCGAGGAATCGGAGCGGCTCGAGCTGACGATGGAACAGCTCGAGGCCGTCTGCCGCGAGCCCTCGCTGGCCGGCTGGAACGGCTTCGGCATCGCGGTGCAGACCTACCAGAAGCGCGCGCTGCCGATGCTGCAGTACATCGTCGGCCTGGCGCGCGATACGAGCCGCGTGCTCCACGTCCGGCTGGTGAAGGGCGCCTACTGGGATGCCGAGATCAAGCGGGGCCAGGAGCGTGGCCTGCCGGGTTACCCGCTGTACACGCGCAAGCCCAATACCGACGTGTCGTACCTGGCGTGCGCGCGCTATGTCTTCAACGAAGGCAAGGGACTGCTGTACCCGCAGTTCGCGACCCACAACGCGCATACCGTGGCGGCCGTCGCCAGCATGGCCAGGCGGGCCGGCCTCGAGTTCGAGTTCCAGCGCCTGCACGGCATGGGCGAAGAGCTGTATTCGCACGTCACCGATCCGAGCGGCCTCGGCATCCCGTGCCGCGTCTATGCGCCGGTGGGCGAGCATGAGGACCTGCTGCCGTACCTCGTGCGCCGCCTGCTCGAGAACGGTTCGAACACGTCCTTCGTGAACCGCATCGTCAACGAGAACGAACCGGTCGATGCGATCATCGCCGACCCGGTGCGGGCGGTGGACGCGCTCGCGCTGGTCGCGCACACGCGGATCCCGCAGCCGGTCGACATCTACCAGCCGGAACGCAGGAATTCGCTCGGCGTGCACCTGGCGAACGGCGCCGTCTGCCAGGCGATGGCGGCGCGCATGGAGCACGTCTCGCGCCGGCCCTGGGTCGCTGCGCCGCTGGTGGGAGGCGACGAGAAGCCGGGCGCCACGGAAACCATCCGCAACCCGGCGAACCATGCCGACGTCGTCGGCACGGTGGCCAACGCCGCGGTCGAGCACGTGCGCACGGCGATCGACGTCGCGGTGCGGGCGCAGCCGGGCTGGGACGCCACGCCGGCCACGGTGCGCGGCGAGGCGCTGGACAAGGCGGCCGACCTGTTCGAGGAGAGCACGCCCGAACTGGTCGCGATGTGCGTGCGCGAGGCCGGCAAGTCCGTGCCCGACAGCATCGCCGAGGTGCGCGAGGCGGTCGATTTCCTGCGCTATTACGCGGCCCGGGCGCGGCAGGAGTTTGCGGGCCCGCAGAAGCTGCCCGGGCCGACCGGCGAAAGCAACGAACTGAGCCTGCACGGCCGCGGCGTGTTCACCTGCATCAGCCCGTGGAATTTCCCGCTCGCCATCTTTGCCGGCCAGGTGGCCGCCGCGCTGGCGGCAGGCAACGCGGTGCTGGCCAAGCCCGCGGAACAGACGCCGCTGGTGGCGGCGCACGCCGTGCGCCTGCTGCTGCAGGCGGGCATTCCCGCCGAGGTGCTGCATTTCCTGCCGGGAGATGGCGCGATCGTCGGTGCGGCCGCGGTCGCCGACCCGCGTGTCGCGGGCGTGGCCTTCACCGGCTCGACCGAGACGGCGAAGATCATCCATCGGACGCTGGCCGGCCGCAGCGGCCCGATCGGCACGCTGATCGCCGAGACCGGCGGGCAGAACGCGATGATCGTCGACAGCTCGGCCTTGCCGGAGCAGGTCGTCATCGATGCCGTGCAGTCGGCCTTCAACAGCGCAGGGCAGCGCTGCTCCGCGTTGCGCGTGCTGTGCGTGCAGGAGGACATCGCGCCCAAGGTCAAGCGACTGCTGGCCGGCTACATGGAAGAACTCGTGGTCGGCGACCCGGCGTACCTCGAGACGGACGTGGGCCCGGTGATCGACGAGGCCGCCCGGGCCATGCTCGAAGGCCACGCGCAGGAGATCCTGCGCTCCGCCCCCTGGCATCACCGCATCGCGCTGCCCGCGGCGACGCGCGCCGGGACGTTCGTCGCGCCGCTGGCCGTCGAGATCGGCTCGCTGGCTCAGCTCGAGCGCGAATGGTTCGGGCCGATCCTGCACATCCTGCCGTACAGGGCCCGCGACCTCGAGGCGCTGGTCGATGCCATCAACGCCACCGGCTTCGGCCTGACCTTCGGCATCCACAGCCGCATCGACGGCACGGTCCGGCGGGTCGCCAGCCGCGTCGCGGCCGGCAACGTCTACGTCAACCGCAACATCATCGGCGCCGTCGTCGGCACCCAGCCGTTCGGCGGCTCGGGACTGTCGGGCACCGGGCCGAAGGCGGGCGGTCCCTATTACCTGCACCGCTATGCGCACGAGCGCACGCTGACGATCAACACGTCCGCCGTGGGCGGCAATGCGTCGCTGCTGGCGATGGAGTAGCGGCCGGCCATGAACCTCAGCGTCCTGGACATCTTCAAGGTCGGCATCGGACCGTCGAGTTCACACACGATGGGGCCGATGAATGCCGCCTGCGCATTCGTCCACGACCTGGAGTGGATGGGACTGCTCGAGCGCGTGGACAAGGTCGCGGCGCAGGTCTATGGCTCGCTGGCGCTCACCGGCCGCGGTCACTGCACCGACCGGGCCATCCTGCTGGGCCTCGAGGGACTGCAGCCGGCGACGATCGACCCGGCCGCGATGGACCCGGCGCTCGAGCGCATCCGCGGGAGCGGGCGGCTGCGCGTCGCGGGCAAGCACGAGATCGCGTTCGACGAGCCGCTCGACCTGCTGTTCCACCGCGACCAGATCCTGCCGCAGCATCCGAACGGCCTGCGCTTCACGGCGCTGGATGCGGCGGGCGACGTGCTGCACCGCGAGGAGTTCTTCTCGACCGGCGGCGGCTTCATCGTGCGCGCCGGTGATTTCGGCAAGTCGGCCGAGGGCGTGACCGAGGTGCAGGTGCCGCATCCGTTCACGTCCGCGCACGAGCTGCTCGAGATGGCGCGCAGCGGCGGCCTGGAACTGCACGAGCTGATGCTCGAGAACGAGCGGGCCTTCCGCCCGGATGCGGAGACCCGCGCGGCGCTGCTGCACCTCTGGTCGGTCATGGACGACTGCATCGAGCGCGGCTTCCGGGCCAACGGCCTGCTGCCCGGCGTGCTCAAGGTGCGCCGCCGCGCGTCGCGCATGCAGCGCGTGCTGGTCGAGCAGGCGGCGCATCCGCGACCGCTCGACGCGCTGGAATGGGTCAACGCGTTTGCGCTGTCGGTCAACGAGGAGAACGCCGCCGGCGGCCGTGTCGTGACCGCGCCCACCAACGGCGCGGCCGGCATCGTGCCGGCGGTGCTGGCGTACTACCGCAAGTTCGAGCCCGGCGCGAGCGAGAACGGCATCGTGCGCTTCCTGCTCGTCGCCGGCGCGATCGGCATGCTGTACAAGCGCAACGCCTCGATCTCCGGCGCCGAGATGGGTTGCCAGGGCGAAGTCGGCGTGGCCTGCTCGATGGCGGCGGCCGGCCTCGTGGCCGCGTTGAACGGCACCAACGAGCAGGTCGAGAACGCGGCCGAGATCGGCATGGAACACAACCTGGGCCTCACCTGCGACCCGATCGCGGGCCTGGTGCAGATTCCCTGCATCGAGCGCAATGCCATGGGCGCGGTGAAGGCGATCAACGCCGCGCGGCTGTCGATGCGCGGCGACGGCACGCACAAGGTCTCGCTCGACCAGGTGATCTCGACCATGCGCCAGACCGGCCACGACATGTCGACGATCTACAAGGAAACGAGCCAGGGCGGCCTGGCCGTGAACGTGCCCGAATGCTGAACGACGGAGGCGGTTGATGGAACCCGGAGCTGCGCAGGTGGTGGTCGTGACCGGCGCCTTCGGCGCGCTCGGGTCCGCCGTCGCGCGGGCCTTTGCCCGCACGGGGGCGCGGCTGGCGCTGATCGACGTGGCGCAACCCTCGGCCGAGATGCAGGCTGAGTTCGGCGCCTCGGGACACCTGCTGCTGCCCGGCGCCGACCTCGCGGACGTGGAGAGCACGCGCAAGGCGATGGCGGCCATCGCGATGCGCTTTGGCGGCATCGACGTGCTGGTCAACATCGCGGGTGGCTTTCGCTGGGAGAAGATCGGCAGCGGCGACATCGCCACCTGGGATTCGCTCTACTCGATGAACCTGCGCTCGGCGGTGGTCAGCAGCAAGTCGGCGCTGCCGGCGATGCTCGAGCGTGGCCGCGGCCGCATCATCAACATCGGCGCGGGCGCGGCCGGCAAGGCCGGCGCTCGGCATGGGCGCCTATGCGGCTTCGAAAGCCGGCGTGCAGCGCTTCACCGAGGCGCTGGCCGAGGAACTCAAGGACCAGGGCATCACGGTCAATGCGATCCTGCCCGGGATCATCGACACGCCGCGCAACCGCATCGACATGCCGCAGGCAGACTTCAGCCGCTGGGTCAGCCCGGAGGCGATCGCGCAGGTGATCCTGTTCCTGGCCTCGGATGCCGCCGGGGCCGTCACCGGCGCCGCGATTCCGGTCACCGGCCGCGGCTGAAGCCCCGGGGTCCAGTGCGAGTTCAGCCCTGGTTGCGCGGGTAGTCGAACTCGGCCTCGAGCCCGGATCCCAGGCGCGAGCTGCGACCAGTCGTCAGTGTCGAAGCGGGCGGTGAACACCGCGCAGGTCGGCATGTTGTCGATCTTTTCGCCCGCCGAAAGCTGGTTGGCGCACTCGGTGATGCCCGGGTTGTGGCCGAACACCATGACGTGCGCGGCGTCGCCGCCGAGTTCCCGCACGACCTCGATGATCTGCGCGGGATCGGCCAGGTAAAGCCGCTCGTCCTGCGCGATGCGTTCGGCGGGCACCTTGAGCTCGCGCGCCATGATGCTGGCCGTCGACAGGGCGCGCACGGCCGGGCTCGACAGGATCAGGTCCGGCTTGAGCTTGCGCGCGCGCAGCCGCCGCGCCATCTCGGGCGCATCCTGCTGGCCCCGCCGGTTGAGCACGCGATCCCAGTCCTGCTGGCCGGGCAGGCCGAGGTCCGACTTGGCGTGCCGCACCAGCGTCAGGCGGTGCAGCGACTCGACCGCGCGACGCGCGGCCTCGATACCCTGGACCTTCGACTTGCTGAGTTTGCCGAGACTCATTCGCTTGCAACCTCGACGAAGCCGTCGACCACCCGCGTCGGGTGGCTGCGGACCGGCTCGTATGCGGGCGGCGTCAGTGCCCGGCCCGTGCGCAGGCAGAAACGCGCGCCGTGCCGCGGGCAGATGACCTGGTGATCCTGCACCTCGCCCCCGGCGAGGCCGCCGCCGTCGTGCGTGCACACGTCGTCGATCGCGAAGAACTCGCCGTCGATGTTGTAGACCGCGACGAAGGTGCCGTCGATCTCGACCGACGCGTAATCGCCGGGCTTGATGTCGGCGGCCGGCGCGACCGGAATCCAGGCAGTCATGCGCGCTCGCGCCATGATGGCGGTGCAAGTGCCTGCCGCGACGTCCAGTGGCATGGCGTCGGCGGACATCCGGGCCAGAACCGGTTCGCGGGGCCGTGCGAGGCAGGGATGCCGAGCCGGAGCCCCCAGGGATGGGTTCACGGCGGCCCCGCGAATCGCGTTGTGGCCCGGGTGGCCAGACGACGCCCTCGGCGGACGGGAATCCTGGCCAACTGCCAGCTCGATCAACGCGCGCATTGCGCTCACATCATTCCCGTCTGCAGCCGCGCGGCCTCGGACATCATCGACTGGTTCCAGGGCGGGTCGAACACCAGTTCGACGTCGGCCCGCTTCACGGTCGGGATCACGCTCGACCTTCTCCTGCACGTCCTGCACCAGCACCTCGCCCATGCCGCAGCCGGGCGCCGTCAGCGTCATCTTGATCGACAGCACGCGGCCGTCGTCGCTCGGGAATGACCTCGCATTCGTAGACGAGGCCGAGGTCGACGATGTTGATCGGGATCTCGGGGTCGTAGCAGCCCTTCATCTGCTCCCAGGCGAGCTGCCGCACGTCGTCGTCGCTGGCGTTCGGCGGCAGCTCCGGGCGCTCGTCCGGCTCCTTGCCGAGGGCGTCGGCATCCTTGCCGGCGATGCGGAACAGGTTGCCCTCGACGTAGACGGTGAAGCTGCCGCCCAGGGCCTGCGTGATGTAGCCCTGCTGGCCCTGGCGCAGCTTCACCTGCATGCCGGCGGGCACGATCACCGCGTCCACGTCGCGGGTGAAGTTCGACGGGCTCGTTGTCGGCTCGGTACACGGCGGTTGACTCCGTCGAGAACGGCTCGGTCCTGGCGGTGCAGCGCGGCATCGAGCGTGTGCCAGCAGAGGCTCGCGCACTTCACGCGCGCCGGAAACTCGCGCACGCCGGACAGCGCCGCCAGCTTGCCGAGGCTCGCGACGTCGATGTCGGCGTCCTCGCGGGTGAGCAGCTGCGTGCATCGTGCTGCGAACAGCTGCTCCGACCTCGGCGACGGTCCTGCCCTTGACGGCTCTCGGTCAGCAGCGAGGCCGAGGCGACCGAGATCGCGCAGCCGCTGCCGTCGAACGAGACGTCGCCGATGCGGTCGCCGTCCAGCCGCACGTAGACCGTGAGCTTGTCGCCGCACAGCGGGTTGTAGCCGTCGGCGCGGCGGTCGGCGTGCGGCATCTCGCGGAAATTGCGCGGGTGCCGGTTGTGGTCGACGATGACGTCGCGGTACAGATCCTTGAGGTCCATCAGCCGAACATCTCCCGCGCAGTGCGCAGCGCGTCGACCAGCTGGTCGATCTCGGCGCGCGTGTTGTAGAAGGCGAACGACGCGCGCGCCGTCGCCGGCAGGCCGAAGAACTCCATCACCGGCATCGCGCAGTGGTGGCCGGCGCGGATCGCGACGCCCTCGTGGTCGAGGATCGTGCCGAGGTCGTGCGGGTGCACGCCCGTCGAGCGTGAACGAGACGCACCGCGGCCTTGTCCGGCGGCGGTGCCGACGAAGCGCAGGCCGGGGATCGTGGCCAGCGCGCTCGTTGGCGTAGCGCAGCAGCTCGTGCTCGTGCGGCGGCGATGCGCTCGAGGCCGATCGCTTCGAGGTAGTCGATGGCGGCGCCGAGGCCGATGGCGCCGGCGATGTTCGGCGTGCCGGCCTCGAACTTGTAGGGCAGGTCGTTGTAGGCCGTGCCCTCGAAGCTCACGGTCAGGATCATGTCGCCGCCGCCCTGCCAGGGCGGCATCTCGCGCAGCAGCGCCTCGCGGCCGTAGAGCACGCCGATGCCGGTGGGGCCGCACATCTTGTGGCCCGAGAACGCGTAGAAATCGCAGTCGAGCGCCTGCACGTCGACCGTCATGTGCGGCACGGCCTGGGCGCCGTCGAGCAGCACCGGCACGCCGCGCTGCGCGGGCGGCGGCGATGAAGCGCTGCGACGGGCATCACGGTGCCGAGCGCGTTCGACACGTGCGCGAGCGCCACCAGCCGCGTGCGCGGCGAGAGCAGCGCGGCGAATGCGTCGAAGTCGATCTCGCCCGCTGCGTGATCGGGCGCCACCCTCAGCGTGGCGCCGGTCTGCTCGCACAGCATCTGCCAGGGCACGATGTTGGCGTGGTGCTCCAGCCACGAGATCAGGATCTCGTCGCCGGGCCCGAAGCGGCTGCGGCCGTAGGTCTGCGCCACGAGGTTGATCGCCTCGGTCGTGCCGCGGACGAAGATGATCTCCCGCGTCGAGCGCGCGTTGATGAAGCGCCGCACCTTCTCGCGCGCGCCCTCGAACAGGTCGGTGGCCTCCTGGCTCAGCGTGTGCACGCCGCGGTGCACGTTGGCGTGCGAGTTCTCGTAGTAGCGGGACATCGCATCGATCACCGCGCGCGGGCGCTGGCTCGAGGCGGCGTTGTCCAGGTACGCCAGCGGCTTGCCGCGCACGGTCGCGCGGCCGAGGATCGGGAAGTCGCGCCGGATCGCGGCGACGTCGAGTGCCAGCGGCCGTCGCTGCCAGCGCTGCGGCGGCGCTCATGCGGGCGGTCTCCAGCAGGCGCAGCGAGGCGCCGGTCGAGCTCGTCGTGCACCCGCGCGCTGAGCGACGGGCTCGTCGACGCGCGCCAGCACGGCGCCGGCGAAGGCGCGGGTCAGCGCGCTGCGCGCCTCGGACTCGCTCAGCCCGCGCGAGCGCAGGTAGAAGAGGGCCGCCGGATCGAGCTGGCCGGTCGTCGCGCCATGGCTGCACTGCACGTCGTCGGCGTAGATCTCGAGGTCGGGCTTGGTGTCGATCTCCGCGCCCGGGGTCAGCAGCAGGTTGCGACTGACCTGGCGCGCGTTCGACTTCTGCGCGCCGACGTGGACGATCGACTTGCCGTTGAACACGCCGCGGCCCTTGTTGGCCGCGATGCCGCGGTAGTCCTGCAGGCTGGTCGTGCCGACGCCCGCGGTGATCGACCTGCACGTGCGTGTCGAGGTGGCGCGAGCCGTCGGCCAGGAACACGCCGGTCACTTCGGTGTCGGAGCCGCGGCCGTCGAGGCTGACGCGGACGTCGAGCCGCGACAGCGAGCCGCCGAGCTGCGAGTCGCGCAGCACGAACCGGCGTCGTCGGCCACGCGGGCTTCGATGCGCTCGATATGGAAGGCGCTTGGCACCGTGCTGCTGCAGGCGATAGACGGTGAGGTGCGCGCCGGCGCCGAGTTCGACGTCGAGCACGGCATTGCTGAAGTGCTCGTGCGCGGCATCGTCGACGTGCTCGAGCAGCAGGCGGCCGCGGCTGCCCGCGGCCATGCGCACGACGATGCGCGGGCTCGCGAGCGCGGGCCGGCGCCGGTCGTCAGCAGCGTGAGCTGCAGCACGTCCGTGCCCTGCTGGCCGGCGTCCATGGCGAGCAGCACCGGGCCAGGCGTGAGCGCGGCATTGAGCGCGGCAAAGCGCTCGGTGCCGCCACCGGCCAGGGGGCGCAGCAGCGAACCCTGGTGCGCCGCAGCCGGCGCCGCGAGCGTGAACCCGGCCAGGCTCGCCGGCATCGGCGCGGCAGGCGCGCCGTTGACGAGCACGAGGCGATGCGGCGCCAGCGCCGGCGTCAGGCTGGCCGGCAGGGCCGCCGGGCCGGCGGCCGGCGTGAACCTGCGCGCTTCGAGCCGGCGCAGGCTGGTGTAGCGCCAGGCCTCCTCGCGCGGTTCGGGAAGCCGAGCGCGCGAAGCGCGCCATGGCGGCGTCGCGCTCGGGCAAGGCGCCGGCAAGCGCGGGCGCAGGGCCGCAAACGCTTGCTGGTAGTGCGTCGCGGAGCTGGCGAGGCGCAGCGCTCATGCCGCGCCCGCCTCCTGCCGGACCCAGTCGTAGCCGCGCTGCTCGAGCTCGAGCGCCAGCGTCCTGTCGCCGGTGCGCAGGATGCGGCCGTCGGACAGCACGTGCACGAAATCCGGCTCGATGTAGTCGAGCAGGCGCTGGTAGTGCGTGACCAGCACGATCGCGCGCTCCGGCGAGCGCAGGCTGTTGACGCCGTTGGCGACGACCCGCAGCGCGTCGATGTCGAGGCCCGAGTCGGTCTCGTCGAGCAGCGCGAGCTTCGGCTCGAGCACCGCCATCTGCAGGATCTCGTTGCGCTTCTTCTCGCCGCCCGAGAAGCCCTCGTTGACGCCGCGGCTGAGGAAGCTCTCGTCCATCTGCATCAGCTTCATCTTGTCCCGGACCAGCTGCAGGAACTCGAAGGCGTCGAGTTCGGGCAGGCCGCGCTGCTTGCGGATGGCGTTCAGCGCGGCCTTGAGCAGGTAGGCGTTGTTGACGCCGGGGATCTCGACCGGGTACTGGAAGGCGAGGAACACGCCGCGCGCGGGCGCGCTCCTCGGGCGCCAGCGCGAGCAGGTCCTGGCCGCAGGAACGTCGCCGTGCCGCCGGTGACCTCGTAGCCGGCGCGGCCCGCCAGCACGCTGCGCGAGCGTGCTCTTGCCCGAGCCGTTCGGGCCCATGATCGCGTGCACCTTCGCCGGCGCTGCACCTCGAGGTCGAGGCCCTTCAGGATCTTGCGCGCGCCGATCCGGGCGTGCAGGTCGCGAATGCTCAGCATGTCGTTGTTCTCTCATGGCGCTTCAGCCGACGGCGCCTTCGAGGCTCACGGCCAGCAGGTTCTGGGCCTCCACGGCGAACTCCATCGGCAGCTCCTTGAACACCTCCTTGCAGAAGCCGTTGACGATCATGTTCACCGCGTCCTCCTCCGACACGCCGCGGCTGCGGCAGTAGAAGAGCTGGTCGTCGCCGATCTTCGAGGTGGTGGCCTCGTGCTCGACCACGGCCGACGGGTTGCTTGACTTCCATGTACGGGAAGGTGTGCGCGCCGCACTGGTCGCCCATCAGCAGCGAGTCGCACTGCGTGTAGTTGCGCGCGCCCTCGGCCGAGGGCAGCACCTTCACCAGGCCGCGATAGGTGTTCTGGCCGCGGCCGGCCGAGATGCCCTTGGAGACGATCGTGCTGCGCGTGTTGCGGCCGATGTGGATCATCTTGGTGCCGGTGTCGGCCTGCTGGTAGTGGTTGGCGAGCGCGACCGAGTAGAACTCGCCGACCGAGTTGTCGCCGCGTCAGCACGCAGCTCGGGTACTTCCAGGTGATCGCCGAGCCGGTCTCGACCTGCGTCCAGCTGATCCGCGAATTGCGCGCCGCGGCATTCGCCGCGCTTGGTGACGAAGTTGTAGATGCCGCCGACGCCGTTCT
Organism: uncultured Gammaproteobacteria bacterium; assembly: GCA_963744735.1. Taxonomy (GTDB): domain Bacteria; phylum Pseudomonadota; class Gammaproteobacteria; order Steroidobacterales; family Steroidobacteraceae; genus RPQJ01. The sequence goes on along the minus strand of CAVUVH010000002.1, from coordinate 244,905 downwards.
CGTCGCCCGGGTACCAGTTCTGCACCGTCGAGTACTTGATCTTGGCGTCCTCGAGCGCGACCAGCTCGACCACCGCGGCGTGCAGCTGGTTCTCGTCGCGCATCGGCGCGGTGCAGCCTTCGAGGTAGCTCACGTGGCTGCCTTCGTCGGCGATGATCAGCGTGCGCTCGAACTGGCCGGTGTTGGCCGCGTTGATGCGGAAGTACGTCGACAGCTCCATCGGGCAGCGCACGCCCTTCGGCACGTAGACGAACGAGCCGTCGGAGAACACCGCCGAATTGAGCGTGGCGAAGTAGTTGTCGGTGTACGGCACGACGGTGCCGAGGTACTGCTCGATCAGCTCCGGGTGGTTCTGCACCGCGTCGGAGAACGAGCAGAAGATCACGCCCGCCTTGGCCAGCTTGTCCTTGAACGTCGTCGCGACCGAGACGCTGTCGAACACGGCGTCGACCGCGACGCCGGCGAGCCGGGCGCGCTCGTGCAGCGGCACGCCGAGCTTTTCGTAGGTGCTGCAGCAGCTTCGGGTCGACTTCGTCGAGGCTCTTCGGGCCGTCCGTCTTCGCCTTCGGCGCCGAGTAGTACGAGATCGACTGGTAGTCGATCGGCGCGATGCGCAGGTGCGCCCAGTCGGGCTCGCGCATCGTGAGCCAGTGGCGCAGCGCCTTCAGCCGCCAGTCGAGCAGGAACTGCGGCTCGCGCTTGATGCGCGAGATGAGGCGGACCACGTCCTCGTCGAGCCCCGGCGGCAAGGTGTCGGACTCGATGTCGGTGACGAAGCCGTGCCGGTACTTCTGTGCGACGAGCGCGTCGAGGTCGCTGGGTGTGCTGGCCATCGAATGTTTCCTCAGAGCCGGCCGGGACCGCGTTGCGCCGTCGCCGGGCGGACAGCCGTCGCCAGCAGGGGGCGCCAGACCGCGACGGCCTCCTGGCCGGACAGCTGCGCCAGCGAGATCTCGTCGAGCGAGCGGCGGATGGCGCCGTTGATGCGCTGCCAGGCGTTGCCGGTGCTGCATGACAGCTCGAGGTCGCAGGCGCTGTGGTTGCCGCTGCACTCGGTGATGGCGACCGGACCTTCGATCGCGTCGATGATGGCGGCGGCGCTGATCGCCGCTGCCGGACGGGCCAGCTGGTAGCCGCCGCGGGCCCCGCGGGTGGACGTCAGCAGCCCGGCCCGGTGAAACTACTTGAGCAGCTTGCTGACCGTGGGCAGGCCGAGACGGGTGCGCTCGGCCACCTCGGTCGCCGTCAGGCGGCGGTCGGGGGTCGCGGCGAGGCAGGCCAGGATGACGGTGCCGTAGTCGGTGAGTTTGCTGATGCGGAACATGGTCGCTTTTCCAATTGGGACGATTTTAGTCCTATACGATCCCGGCGCCAACCCCGGCACTCCGCCAGGCCTGGGGCGCGGGGGACGAAACCCGCCGATCTGCTAAGATTCGCGTCCCCCGAGGGCCGCGGCGACCCGAGCCGAGCGGCCGCAACCGGGGAACTCGCCCGGACCATGGCGGTCCGTTGCATCAAGCCACCAGATCAAAGAATTCGTGAACCAAACTTCCGGGCCCGCCGGCATCCCCGTTCCGGCGGCGTCATCGCCAGCAATTGCCGTGCTCCGCGACGTCCACTTTGCCGTGGACTCGGGCAAGGACGTGTTCAGTGGCCTCGACATCGAGATCCGCCGCGGGGCAGTCACGGCCATCATGGGTCCGAGCGGGACCGGCAAGACCACGCTGCTGAGGCTGATCACCGGCCAGGTACTGGCAGACCGCGGCCAGGTCCTGGTCGACGGACTCGACGTTGCCCGCCTGAAGCGGCGCGAGATCTATGCGCTGCGCCGGCGCATGGGCATGCTGTTCCAGAACGGCGCGCTGCTGACCGACCTGGACGTGTTCGAGAACGTTGCGTTCCCGTTGCGCGAGCACACCCGGCTGCCGGAACGGCTGATCCGCACGATCGTGCTGACCAAGCTGCATGCCGTCGGGCTGCGCGGCGCGGCCAACCTGTACCCGCAGCAGCTGTCGGGCGGCATGGGGCGCCGCGTGGCGCTGGCGCGCGCGATCGCCATGGATCCGGACATCCTGATCTACGACGAGCCCTTTGCCGGCCTCGACCCGATCTCGATGGGCGTCGTGCTGCGGCTGATCCGCTCGCTGAACGACGCGCTCGGCATCACCAGCATCGTCGTCACGCACGACGTGCGCGAGATCTCGCAGATCGCCGACGCCAGCTTCATCCTGTCCGAGGGCAAGGTGGTCGCGAGCGGCACCACGGCCGAGTTGCGCGACCATCCGTCGCCGGTGGTGCACCAGTTCGTCGATGGCCTGGCCGACGGCCCGGTGCCGTTCCATTACCCGGCGGCGGATTACCACGCGCAGCTGCTCGGCGGCCGGGTGTTCGCATGAGCGCGCTGCTGCGCGAGCTCGTGCAGAGCTTCCTGACGTTCCTCGAGCGCGTCGGGCTGCTGGCGCGCTTCGGCGTGCAGCTGCTGCTGCTGACGCCGCGGGCCCTGTTGCGGCCGCGGCCGATCATCGAGCAGGTCTACAACACGGGCGCGCTGTCGCTCGTGATCATCATGACCTGCGGCCTGTTCGTCGGCATGGTGCTGGGCCTGCAGGGCTACGACCTGCTGACGCGCTTCGGCTCCGAGGAGTACCTGGGCACCGCCGCGGCGCTCAGCCTGCTGCGGGAACTCGGTCCGGTGGTCACGGCGCTGCTGTTTGCCGGCCGGGCCGGCACGGCGCTGGCGGCGGAACTCGGCCTGATGCGCGCCACCGACCAGATCGCGGCGATGGAGATCATGGCGGTCGACCCGATGCGGCGCGTCGTGCTGCCGCGCTTCCTCGGCGGCGTGATCGCGATGCCGCTGCTGGTGTCGATCTTCATCGTCGTCGGCTTGTTCGGCGCGCAGCTGGTGGGCGTGCAGTTCTTCGGCGTGGACTCGGGCAGCTTCTGGTCGCAGATGCGCGGCGCGGTGGAACTCGACGACGTGCGCGAGGGCCTGATCAAGGGTGTCGTGTTCGGCGTCGCCTGCAGCCTGATCGCGGTCTACGAAGGTTACAATGCGATGCCCACGGCCGAAGGCGTCGGGCGCGCAACCACGCGGACGGTGGTGATTTCCGCCGTCGTGACGCTGATCCTCGACTACATCCTCACGGCTTCAATGCTGTAGGACGGACCATGCGTTCAACACGCACGATCGACATTTCCACCGGCCTGTTCGTGCTGCTCGGCTTCGCCGCGATCCTGTTCCTGGTCACGCAGATCACGAACCGCGAGTTCTCGCTCGACAGCAGTTCGTATCGCCTGACGGCGTCGTTCGAGAACGTCGGCGGCCTGAAGGCGGGCGCGCCGGTCTCGATGGCGGGCGTCACCATCGGGCGCGTCGAGGCCATCCAGTACGACATGAGCCTGCTCAAGGCCGTGGTGACGCTGCGGATCGACGGCCGGTACGACGAGATCCCGAACGACAGCGACGCGAGCATCTTCACGGCCGGACTGCTCGGCGGCCAGTACGTCGGCCTGTCGCCCGGCGGGTCCGAGGACGCCTTCCGCGACGGCGACCGCATCGAGTTCGTGCAGGACGCGGTCGTGCTCGAGAACCTGATCAGCAAGTACCTGTTCAATTCGGCGGCGAAGGAGCCGGCAGTCGAGCCCGCCGCGCCAGTGCCGCAGGCCCAGGAGTGAGCGCAGACATGAGCAGCATCGCGTCGCCGCATCGTGTTGCCCGCCGTTCTTCTCGCGGCGGTCGCCTGCCTGCCGCTGGCATTGCCGGCACAGACGTCGCCAGCGCCGGCGCAGGCCGTCGCGGTGCCGGGTCCCGGCCCGCAGGAACTGATGCAGAAGGTTTCGCAGGACCTGCTGCGGGAACTCGACGCCAACCGCGCGGCCTATGCCAAGGACCCGTCCAGGCTGCGTGCGCTGGTCGACAAGTACCTGCTGCCGCACTTCGACGTCGAGTACTCGGCGCAGACTCGTGCTCGGCAAGCACTGGCGCACGGCCAGCGAGGCGCAGCGCAAGCGTTTCATCGATGCCTTCTACCAGTCGCTGATGCGCAACTACGGCGACGCCGTGGCCGAGTTCACCGCGGACCGGCTCACGCTCCTGCCGTTCAAGGGTGACGTCGCGTCCGGCACGGCCACGGTTCGCACCGAGGTCAAGCGCAGCAACGGCACGCCGGTGCCGGTCAACTACAGCATGCGGGCGACGCCGCAGGGCTGGAAGGCGTGGGACGTGACGATCGAGGGCATCTCGTACGTGAAGAATTACCGCACCGACTTCGGCGCCGAGATCGAGCAGAAGGGCATCGACGCCGTGATCCAGCGCCTCGAGGCGCAGAACGCGTCGGGCCGCCCCGACGCGCCCGGCACCACGCCCGCGGCCAAGAAGCCCTGACGGCGGCAGACGACGTGGCGCAATTCAGCATCGGACGCGCTGCCGACGGGCCGGCTCGAGGCGAGCGGCGAACTGGGCTACGCCAGCGCGGCGCAGGCGCTGCACGCGGGGCTGGCACTGATCCCGCACGGCGGGCGCTGCACGATTGATCTCTCGCGCGTCACCGAAGCCGACAGCGCCGGCCTCGGCGTGCTGGTCGAGTGGCTCGCCACGGCGCAAAGCACGCGGATCAGAAATCCGCTACGAGTGCATTCCGGCGCAGATCCTGGCCGTGGCACGCATCTCCGACCTCGAGAGCCTGCTGACCACCAGTCGCTAGCGTCCCTGATTTATCGACTGCGCGTCCTCGTCAGCGGCCGCTTCGTCCTCCGCGCAGCGCCTCCTCGGCCCAGTTCTCGTCGTCACCGCCAGCGGTGCCGAGCTTGCGCGCCGGGATGTTGCCGTCGAACACCGCGTACAGCCGGCGCTGCAGGAACGCGTCGCGCACGAAAACATACGGGTCGTACGCCTCCTGCACCAGGCGGTCATAGGGCAGCAGCCGCGCGCGCATGTCGACCAGGCTCAGTGCCAGCGAGAACCAGCGCTCGTTGTCGGCGTTGTACCAGCGGAAAGGCTGCGTGAAATCGTCGGCGACGCGCGCGGGGGCATCGCGCACCGTGGCCGGTCCGAGGAACGGCAGCACCAGGTAAGGCCCCGGCGGCACGCCCCACCAGCCGAGCGTCTGGCCGGAATCCTCGTCGTACGTGGGCAGGGACGTTCCGCCCGAGGCGACATCGATCACGCCGCCCCAGCCGAGGGTCGTGTTGAGCAGGAAGCGTCCGGTGGCACGCGCGCTGGACTTGAACTTGCCCTGCAGCACCAGGTGCAGGATCGTGGTCGGGTAGCTCAGGTTCTCGTAGAAGTTGCCGACGCCCGTCTGCACCACCTTCGGCGTGTGGTCGCGATAGGCGACGGCGACCGGCCGCAGCGCATTGCGGTCGATCGCGTCGTTGAAGCGGAAGATGCCGCGGTTCATCGGCTCCCACGGGTCCGGGTTTCGCTCCCGCGGACTGCCGTCCGGCGCCGTGGTCGCGCAGCCGGCGAGACCCAGCGCGGAGAACGCCAGCAATGCCGTCAGGCAGGAGCGCATCCGCGCGGAGCGCGGGGTGATTTCAGGCGAGTACATAGCATCCGTCCGTTGCGGGCGGATCAGTGATCCGTCCAGGGTGCCGGCATTTTAGCGATCAGAGCGGAGTTCAGCCCGGCGATCGCTGGCCCGACGGCGACTGTTCGCCCGGCGGCCTCGAGCGGTTGCGCTCTTTCGGCAGCCATTCCCGGATTTCCTTGCAGGCGAGCCACGAACTTGGAACGCTGCTGCTCGTTGATGCCCGGCACGGACAGTGCCAGTTCCAGCTGGTTGATGGCCAGCATCAGGTCGCCGCCCATCAGGTGGTATTCGGCCATGTAGGAGTACGCGTCGGCGACGTCGCCGGCCGCGTTGGCGGCAATGGCGGTGAGCCGGATCTGGTCCTGGGTCGGGGGGACGTTGTTGAACAGGTCGAGCAGGACCTCGTGCGCACGCTTCGGCCGCCCGGCCTGCAGCAGCGCCTCGCCGTAACGCACGGTCACCGGGACGTTGCGCGGGGCCAGTTCCCGGGCGTGTTCGAGCGTGCGCAGTGCGCCGTCCGTGTCGCCTGCGGCAAGCTGCGACTGGCCCAGCGCCGTGTGGAACGCCAGCACCTCCGGGTACTCGTCGTGCAGGCGCTTCAGCGACTTGACGGCCGCCGCGGCGTCGCCGCCATACAGCTGCGCAATGCCGCGGCCATAGGACTGCGCCAGCGAGAGGTCGGCTTCGTTGCGGGTCAGCGCGTCGTAGTAATCGCGCGGATCGGCGTCGCGCGCGATCAGCAGCACGCGAATCCGCTCCTTCATCAGCGCGTAGCTCAGGCTGTCCTTCGCCGCGACCGGCGGGTACTGCTGGGCGCGGTCCTTTGACTCGGCGATGCGGTTGCTGGTGACCGGGTGGGTGCGCAGGAGTTCCGGCACGCGGTCCGGGCCGAGCTGGGTGCGGCGGAACATCGTGTCGAAGAACGCCGGCATCCCGTTGGGGTCGAAACCGGCGGCGGCCAGCACTCCCATCCCGATGCGATCGGCCTCGTACTCGTTCTCGCGGGTGAAGTTGATGCTGGCCTGGGCGGCCATGTTCTGCGCGGCCGTGATTGCGCCGAGCGTGGCATCCGAGCTGCCGCCGGCTGGCGCCCATCAGGATCGCCGCCAGCATCGCCGCGGTCGAGACCAGGTTGGCGCGCGACTGCGCCTCGAGCCCGCGCGCGATGTGCCGCTGGGTGACGTGCGCGACTTCGTGCGCCAGCACGCCGGCCAGTTCGCTTTCGTTGCGCGTTTCGAGCAGCAGGCCCGAGTGAATGCCGACGAATCCGCCCGGCAGCGCGAAGGCATTGATCGCCGGGTCGCGCACGATGAAGAAGTTGAACTCGCGGTTGCCGTCCTGCGCCTGGCTCGACAGCCGCAGGCCCAGCGACTGGATGTATTCGTGGACTTCCGGGTCTTCGAGCGCCATGCCCGATTCGCGCAGGTCGCGCATGACCATGCGGCCGATGCGCGACTCGTCCTCGAGACTCAGGGTCGCCTGGGCGGCCGTGCCCATCTCGGGCAGCTGGTCCTGCGTGGTGGACTGGGCCACGGCCGGCCCGGCCGTCGCGGCGAGCCCCGTGGCAAGGAGCAGGCCGGCGAGGCCGCGGCGCAGGGTTGCGATGGAGGTCATGCTTTCGCTCAGACAGGCGGGCCCGCCGGGGGTTCCCCGGGCACGCCTACAGGGCTTCCGAGGCGAAGTCGGCCAGGCGCGAGCGCTCGCCACGGGTCAGCGTGATGTGACCGTAGTGCTTCCAGCCGCGGAACCGGTTGACCACGTAGGTGAGGCCGCAGGTCGTCTCCGAGAGGTAGGGCGAGTCGATCTGGGCGATGTTGCCGAGGCACACCAGCTTGGTGCCCGGACCGGCGCGCGTGACCAGCGCCTTCATCTGCTTGGGCGTCAGGTTCTGCGCCTCGTCCAGGATCAGGTAGCGGTTGAGGAAGGTGCGGCCGCGCATGAAGTTGAGGGAGCGGATCTTGATGCGGTTGCGCAGCAGGTCGTTGGTGGCGGCGCGACCCCAGCTGCCGCCTTCCTGGCTCTGCGTCAGCACCTCGAGGTTGTCCATCAGGGCGCCCATCCAGGGCTCCATCTTTTCCTCCTCCGTGCCCGGCAGGAAGCCGATGTCCTCGCCCAGCGGGATCGTCACGCGCGTCATGATGATCTCGGTGAAGCGATTGGTCTCGAGCGCCTGCGACAGGCCGGCAGCCAGTGTCAGCAGCGTCTTGCCGGTGCCGGCCGGACCGAGGATCGTGACGAAGTCGATGTCCGGGTCGAGCAGCAGGTTGAGCGCGAAGTTCTGCTCGCGGTTGCGCGCGCTGATGCCCCAGACGCCGTGGCGCTCGCTGCGGTAGTCGCGCACCACTTCGATCACCGCGGCATCGCCTTCGATCGAGCGCACGATGCCTTCGAGCCCGTGCTCGCCGGCCTGGTACACGAACTGGTTCGGCGCCCAGTTGGCCACCAGCTTGCCGCGCACCCGGTAGAAAGTGCGGCCGCCGTTCTCGTGCCAGGACTCGAGCCTGCGCCCGGCCTTGTCCCAGAAATTGGCCGGCAGCTGCTCGACGCCGGTGTAGAGCAGGTCGGCGTCCTCGATGGTCTTGTCGCTGGAATAGTCCTCGGCCTGCACGCCGAGGATCGCGGCCTTGATGCGCAGGTTGATGTCCTTCGACACCAGCGTCACGCGCGCCTCCGGGTTCTGCTGCTGCAGGGCCAGCGTCTGCGCGAGGATCGCGTTGTCGGCGCCGTGGCCGGGCAGGGTGCTCGGGCAGGCCGCCCTGCAGCTGCCGGGTCTGGAAGAACAGCCGGCCGCTCGGCGGCCGCTTGCCCGAGGGCGAGTACTTGGCGCTGGGCAGTTCGATGCCGCGATCGATCTGCGCCTTGTCGGCATTCGCCATCAGCTCGTCGAGGAAGCGGCTCACCTGCCGCACGTTGCGCGCGGCTTCGGACAGGCCCTTCTTGCCGGCGTCGAGTTCCTCGAGCACCGTCATCGGGATGAAGATGTCGTGTTCCTCGAACCGGAAGATGGCCGAGGGGTCGTGCATCATGACGTTGGTGTCGAGGACGTAGACCTTGCGGGGTTCGTTCTGCTGCTTCCGTGACTTGGCCAAACTCAGGCTCCGCTGCGATCGGGGAAGGGAAGGGGTGTTCGGCGTGCGGCCTGGCCGCGCGCTCAGAGCGCCGTCACGGCGGCGAGCACTTCTTCGGCGTGGCCCGGCACCTTGACCTTGCGCCATTCGTGCCGCAGCACGCCCTTGGCGTCGAGCAGGAACGTGCTGCGTTCGACGCCCATGTACTTCCTGCCGTACATGCTCTTTTCCTTCCACACGCCGAACAGCTGGCACACGGTCTTGTCCTCGTCGGCCAGCAGCGGAAAGGTGAAGCCGTACTTGGCGATGAACTTCTCGTGCGACGCGACGCTGTCCGGCGAGACGCCCACGATCTCGGCGCCGGCCTTGCGGAACTTCGGGCATGCAGGTCGCGGAACGCCTCGCCTTCACGGGTGCAGCCGGACGTGGCGTCCTTGGGATAGAAGTAGATCACCAGGTGCTTGCCGGCGGCATCGGCCAGCTTCCACTTGCCGCCGCCGCTGGCGGGCAGCGCAAATGCAGGGACCTTGCGGTCGAGGGCGACGGTCTTGTCGGGCATGGGGTGCTCAGGCCTTGAGGGGTTCGAGGATCGCATCGAGGTTCATGTGGTCGCACAGGTCCATGAATTCTTCGCGCAGCGCGGCAATGTGGATCCGCGTCGGCACGTGCATGACCATGTAGACCGAGAACATCGGCGCACCCGTGTGCGCAGCGTTGTAGGTGCGCGTGGTGATGTCGCCGACGTCGATGCCGCGCGCCGAGAAGAAGCCCGACAACGCGTGCAGCACGCCCGGCTGGTCGAGGCAGACGACGTCGGCGGAGTAGCTGACCATGTCGACGCGCGGCGGTCGCTGCTCGGTGCGGCGTGCCGTGATCGTGAGCCCCGAGGCCTCGCCCAGCTTGGCGAGTTCGCCCTCGAGCTTGGCCAGGGTGTGCCAGTTGCCGCCGACGAGCAGCAGCATGGCAAACTCCGCGCCGAGCGCGGTCATGCGGCTTTCGAGGATGTTGCCGCCACACTCGACGACGACACGGGTCAGGTCGTAGACCAGCCCGGTCCGGTCGTTGCCGATGGCACAGATCGCGATCAGTTGCTTCATGGATGTCTGGACTCAGTGTACTGGCGCCATGGCGGCGGGTGTACCGCGATTTTGCCTTGCTTCGCCGCTCCGCGCTTCAGTAGCATTCAAGATTCACCCAGCAAGGGGCGGAAATGTTCAAGGGCAGCATCCCGGCGCTCGTCACGCCCATGCAGGCAGACGGTGCAGTTGACTTCCCGGCCTGGGATCGCCTGCTCGATTTTCACGTGGCCGAAGGCACCGACGGGGTCGTGGTGGGCGGCACCACGGGGGAATCCCCGACGCTGGAAACCGCCGAAGTCGTCGACCTGGTGCGGCGCGCCAAGGCCCGGCTGGCGGGCCGGATGCCCGTGATCGCCGGCAGCGGCACCAACAGCACGGCGAAGAGCATCGAGCTGTCCCGGGCGCTGGCCGCCGCGGGCGCCGACGGCCTGCTCACGGTGGTGCCGTACTACAACCGGCCGACCCAGGAAGGCATGTTCCGCCATTTCTCGGCCATCGCCGACTCGGTGCAGCTGCCGGTCATCCTCTACAACGTCCCCGGGCGCACCGCCTGCGACCTGCTGCCCGAGACCGTGGTCCGGCTGTCGGCGCATCCGCGCATTGCCGGCATCAAGGAAGCCACGGGCGACCTCGCGCGTGCCGCCTCGATCCTGCAGGGCGCGCGGCCGGGCTTCCTGCTGCTGAGCGGCGACGACCCGACCGCCCCGGAGCTGATCCGGCGCGGTGCCTGCGGCGTGATCTCGGTGACCGCCAACGTGGCACCGCGCGCGATGCACGATCTCTGCGCCGCCGGGCTGGCCGGCCGGCACGACGATGCGGCCGAGATCCAGGCGCGGCTGATGCCGCTGCACAATGCATTGTTCGTCGAGCCCAACCCGACCCCGGTCAAGTGGGCCGTCGCGCGCCTGGGCCTGATCGACCGCGGCATCCGCCTGCCGCTCCTGCCCTTGTCCGAACGGCTCGAGGACGAGGTGCTGGCGGCCATGCGCGCGGCCGACGTCCGCCTCGGCTGAGCCGGCCGCCGCACACGCAGCCAGGCCAGACTAGCCGCTCGGTCGACGGGCGTGTAACCTTGCGCCCCCTGTCCGGAGAGGTGGCCGAGTGGTCGAAGGCGCTGGACTGGAATTCCAGTTACATCTTAACGGGTGTACGTGGGTTCGAATCCCACCCTCTCCGCCAGCCATTGCCCCATGCACGACGATCCACACGAGTACGCGGGGTTCTGGATCAGGACCGCTGCATCGCTGATCGACACGGTGCTCGTGGCGATGCTGACCCTGCCGCCGCTGGTCTGGATCTATGGCTGGGACTACTTCGATCCCGGGCGAACAGGCGTGTTTGCAGGCCCGGCGGATGTCCTGCTGTCCTGGCTGCTGCCTCGCTGGCGGTCATCGTTTTCTGGATGTACCGATCGGCCACGCCCGGCAAGATGATGCTGGGACTCAGGATCGTGGACGCCAGGAGCGGCGCGGCCATGGGCCTGGGCCAGTCGGTGGGTCGGTACCTGGGCTATTTCGTCTCGATCATCCCGTTGTTCATGGGCCTGGTCTGGGTTCTCGCCGCGGGCATGGCTATCGCACATCTAGCGTGCAAACGTCGAGATCGGCGTCGGCGCCGGACTCAGAGTGGCTCGTGGCGTTCGACCCCCGCAAGCAGGGCTGGCACGACAAGCTGGCGGGCACCGTCGTGATTCGCTCTCGACGCTGACCCGCCGGAGGCGATCGCGATGGAAACCGCACTGACGCCCATCGATTTCCTGCGCCGTGCGCGCAAGCTGCATGGCCAGCGGCTGGCGGTGGTCGATGGCGCAGCTGCGTCTCTCGTACGAGCAGCTTGGCCGGCGCTGCGACCAGTGGTCGGCGGCGCTCTGGCAGCTGGGCGTGCGGCCGGGCGATCGCGTCGCGACGCTGGCGCCCAACACCCACCAGCACCTCGAGCAGTACTACGCCGTGCCGCAGCTGGGCGCGGTGATCGTGCCGCTGAACTATCGCCTCGTGGCGGATGACTTCGTCTACCTCGCCAACCACAGCGGCAGCAAGGTGCTGTGCGTGCACGCGGACTACCTTGATACGGTCGACCAGGTCCGCGGCCAGATGACCACCGTCGAGCATTTCGTCGCGCTCGAGGGCAGCAAGCCCGGCTGGCTCGAGTACGAGGCACTGCTCGCCGCCAGCGACGGGCAGTTCCCGCGGCCGGCGATCGCGGAGGGCGACCTGCTGTCGATCAACTACACCAGCGGCACCACCTCGCGCCCGAAGGGCGTGATGATCACCCATCGCAATGCCTGGGTGAATGCGGTCGGCACACTGGCGCACCTGCCGCTGACGCCGGCCGACCGGTTCCTGTGGACTCTGCCGATGTTCCACGCCAACGGCTGGACCTACACCTGGATCGTCACGGCGGCGGCGGCGCGTCACGTGTGCCTGCGGCAGGTCGATGCCGCGTCGATCTATCGCCTGGTCAACGAGGAAGGCATCACGCAGCTCTGCGCCGCGCCCACGGTGCTGATCGCGATCGCCAGCGGGCCGGAGGAGGGCCGCCGGACGCTGCGCCGCGGCGTGCGCGTGGTCACCGCGGGCGCTCCGCCGGCCGCCGCCACCATCGAACGCTTCGAGGACGAGCTCGGCTGGACGGTCACGCAGGTTTACGGACTGACCGAGACGGCGCCGTTCATCTCCATCTGTGCGCCGCTGCCCGAGCACGACGCGCTCGACCTGGCCGATCGCGCGCGGATCAAGTCGCGCCAGGGCGTCGAGCTGATGACCTCGGGCGAACTGCGCGTGGTCGACGAGAACCTGCAGGACGTGCCGCGCGACGGCACCACCCTGGGCGAGATCGTCGCGCGCGGCAATGTCGTGATGCAGGGCTACTACAACGACCCGGCCGCGACGGAGCAGGCGTTTCGAGGCGGCTGGTTCCACACCGGCGACGCCGCAGTCGTGCACGCCGACGGCTACGTGGAGATCCGCGACCGCTACAAGGACGTGATCATCAGCGGTGGCGAGAACATCTCCTCGATCGAGGTCGAAGGGGCGCTGCTGCGTCATCCGGCCGTGCTCGAAGTCGCGGTCGTCGGCATGCCGCACGAGCGCTGGGGCGAGTCGCCGCATGCGTTCGTCGTCCTGCGTCCGGGGGCGACACTGACGGCCGGGGAACTGCGAGAGTTCGCGCGCGGCGCGATGGCACACTTCAAGGTGCCGACGGCGTTCACGTTCGTGACCGAGCTGCCGAAGACCGCCACCGGCAAGATCCAGAAGTTCGTGCTGCGCGGCGGCAAGGCAGCGATCGCGCGCCAGTGACCCGCGCGCCAGTGACCCGCGAGTCATGCCCGATGCGGCGGTGGATGCCCGGGACATCCGTGCTGATGGCGTTCGTCGCGCTCGCTGGCTGCGGAAGTCCGGCCGGGCCCGCGCAGTTCGCCGGCGCGACGATGGGCACGACGTATCACGTGACGGTGACCGCGGCCGACACGCCGGCGCGGCGCGAGGCGGTGCAGGCGGCCATCGACACGGTGCTGCGGGAGGTCGATCGCACGCTGTCGACCTACCGCGACGACAGCGAACTCGCACGCCTGAATCGCGCTGCATCGCGCGACTGGATCAGCGTCTCGCCGGAACTCTGGCAGGTGCTGCAGCAGGCACGGCAGGTCAGCCTGGCGACTGGCGGGGCGTTCGACATCACCGTCGCGCCCTTGCTGGACGCGTGGGGTTTCGGCGCCGCCGACACCGGGCCGGGTGCCGTACTCGTGCCGCCCACGCCGGCGCAGATCGAACAGGCCCTGCAGGCCGTCGGCCACGGGCGGCTCGAACTGCGGGACACGACCGTGCCTGCGGTGCGCAAGACCGTGCCCGGCATGCGCCTGACGGTCGACGGCATTGCGCCAGGGCACGCCGTGGATCGCATCGCCACGGCGCTCGATGCGCTCCACTATCGCGAGTACCTGGTCGAGATCGGCGGCGAGGTGCGTGCGCGCGGCGAGCGTCCGGGCGGTGGTGCCTGGCGTATCGCGGTCGAGGTGCCGCGCGCCCTCGCGCGCGAGCCGCTGGTCGGCCTGCGCCTGCGGGACATGGCAGTCTCCACCTCGGGCGATTATCGCGACGCGCGCATCGATGCGGCCGGCCGGGCCTATTCGCACACGCTCGATCCGCGCACGGGGCGCCCGGTCGAGGGCGCGCTCGCCTCGGTGACGGTGCTCGATCCGCTGGCCGCGCGGGCGGACGCCCTGGCGACGGCCCTGACCGTGATGGGAACCGGGCCGGGACTGCGCTGGGCCACGGCGCACGGTGTGCCGGCCCTGTTCGTCGAGCGCCGGGACGATGGCGACGGCTGGCGACTGCGGGCTTCGCCGGCTTTTGCGGCCTGGATCGAGCCGGGCGACCTGCCTGATTCGCTATGATGCACCGATGGACCCGCTGACCAAGCTACGCCGCCGGCCCTTCATGGCGCCGCTGCTGATCCCGCTGCTCGGCGTGCTGATGGCGGCGGCCGGCTTCTATTGGCTGGGAACCTGGGCGAAGACCACGGTGGTCGTGCTGGTGCGCCACGCCGAAGCAGGCGAAAGCGCGTCCGGGGACCCGGACCTGACGGCGGCGGGCGAGAAGCGCGTCGCAGGGCTCGGCACGCTGCTCAACGACGTGCTCGCCGATCGCAAGGTGGACTACCTGTACGCCGCCGACACGCGCCGGGCGCAGCAGACGGCGGCACCGGTCGCCAACGAATTCAAGCTGCCCATCAACGTGCTGGCCAGCAGCGACTGGTCCGGGCTGGCCGCCAGGATCAAGCGTGAACACCGCGGCAAGACGGTCGCCGTCGTCGGCTATGCCACGACGCTGCCGGGCGTGATCAGCCAGCTGAGCGGTCACGACGTCGTCATGCCGGACGACGAATTCGACGCGATCTACGTCGTGGTCATGCCGAGTCCCGGGGAGACCCGCGTGCTGCGCCTGCGGCACGGGGCGCCGGCGGTCACTGCCAAGGCTGAATCGGCGTCGAGATAGACGCTGTAACCTATTGAATTAAAATATAAATAGCGCGAGCATTCAGACTGCGCCGGCCGCCAGGGCCTGCTTCACGAACTCTTCGTGGGCGCCGATCCGCAGGTCGGCCAGCACCGAGCCCTGGATCTTGCCGTCCGCGCCGATCAGGTAGGTTCCGCGCCGTACGCCGAACCCCAGCGGGCCGTCGACGTCGTACGCCTTCACCGCCTGCTTGTCAGGGTCGGCCAGCAGCGGGAAGTTGAGGTTGTGCTTGGCCGCGAATTTCTTGTGCGACTCGGCATCCTGCGGGCTGACACCGACGACCCGCAGCCCGGCCGCGACCAGGTCCTTCTGCAGGTCGCGGAAGCTGCAGGCTTCCTTGGTGCAGCCGGGCGTGAAGTCGGCCGGGTAGAAGTAGAGGATCAAGGGCCCCTTGGCCAGCAGCGACTTGAGCGTGTGGCGCTTGCCGTCCTGGTCCGCGAGGTCGAACTCCGGCGCCTGCGTTCCGTTCTTGAGCACGTTCAGTCTCCTTGCGCGCGCTTGATCGCGCCTGAGTGATCCACTTCAAAGACGCGGTAACCCGCATCCACCATGCCACAGCGCTGGTAAGTGCGCTGCGCGGCGGCGTTGTCGAGTTCGACATACAGGCGCAGGCCGCAGACGCCGGGTGTCGAGCGGGCCAGCGCATCGACGTGGTCGTACAGCGCGCGGAACACGCCGCTGCGACGGGCCGCCGGCAGCACGTACACGCTCTGGATCCACCAGAACTGGCCGTTGCGCCAGTCGCTCCATTCGTAGGTCACCATCAGCTGGCCGACAGGCTGGCCGGCGGCGTCTTCGGCGACGAAGTAGCGGCCGTGCGCAGGTGCTGACAGCGCGGCGCCGACACCGCGTCGGATGAGTTGCGGGTCGAGCACCTTGTGCTCGGTTTCGAGCGCCATGGCCTCGTTGCCGCGCGCGAGAAACTCCTGGTCGGCGGGCGTGGCATCGCGGATACGAAGGTTCATAGGCCGATCATACCCGCAGGCGCCTGCACATTTGGTTGCGGTGCGTCAGGCCGGTGCTACAATGCGCGCCCTCGTGTGGGGCGGTAGCTCAGCTGGGAGAGCGTCGCGTTCGCAATGCGAAGGTCGAGGGTTCGATCCCCTTCCGCTCCACCATTTTTCTCCTGGCCCCGCCGCCACATACACTCCGGACCCAGTGCCCCGGTAGCTCAGTGGATAGAGCGACCGCCTCCTAAGCGGTAGGTCGCAGGTTCGACTCCTGCCCGGGGCACCAGCCTGGCCCGCGTGACACCCGCCTTGCGTTCGGTTATGACTGCGAGCGGTGGGCCGTGGCGACAGCCGCGTGCCTGCCCTGCAGTGCATGGGAGATTCCAAAGGGAAGGGGGTTCACATGAACGTTTCGGCAAGACACCTGATCACCGGCAGCCTGGTGGCGTTGCTGGCGGGCTGCGCCGGCACCGGTCCAACCGCACTGACCTGCGAGCCGCAGGAACAGAACTTGCGGTTCAAGCTCAAGGACGACGGTTGCGTCAAGGGCGTTGCGAATCGCTGGGGCCAGGACAAGAACACCATCGAGATCTGCCAGGGCGGCACGGTCACCTGGAAGGTGAAGAAGCCGTCGCACAGCAACGGCGAGCTGAAGAAGAGCATCGTCTTCGAGACGGCCGCGGGCAGTCCCTTTGAATGGAAGGACTCCGGCTTCCAGGACGAAACCATCGTCGGCAGGGTGCGCGACGATGCCACGACCGGCGGCGACGGATTCAAGTACAACGTCAAGACCGAACGTGGCCCGGGCGACGTCTGCGACTTTGACCCGAAGATCATCGTGAAGCCGCTTTGAGCCAGGGCCGGCTGCGATTGCGACGCCCTTGAACCGCCGCAACCTGTTCCCGCTCGTGCTGGCCGTCGCCCTGGGCCAGTGGCACGGGTTGCACGCTGCCACGCCCGAGACGCCGCCGCCCGATGCCGGCAACGCTCGAGGAAGTGCTGGTCACCGGACAGCAACCGGGTCCCGGCCTGTGGAAGGTCACGGACGAGGGCAGCGGCCATGTGCTGTGGATCCTCGGCAATCACAGCCCCCTGCCGAAGAAGATGACCTGGCGTTCGCACGAGCTCGAAGCCGTGCTGGCATCTTCCCAGCAGTTGCTGGCACCGGTGTCGGTCGATGCCTCGGTCGGGCCGCTCGGTGGCATCACGCTGCTGCCCTCGCTGGTCGGCGTGCGTCGCAATCCCGGCGACAAGCGCCTGCAGGACGTGGTTCCGCCCGACCTGTATGCGCGCTGGCTGCCGCTCAAGGCGCGCTACCTCGGCAATGACGACAGCGCCGAGCAGTGGCGCCCGCTGTTCGCGGCGCAGGAGCTGTACCTGGCGGCCCTGAAGCAGAACAACCTCGTGCCCTACGACGGGGTCTGGCCCGCGGTCGAGAAACTCGCGCGCAAGGCGCGCGTGCAGATCGTCGAGCCGGAGATCCAGCTGAAGGTCGCCAAGGCGAGGACCGCGATCAAGGAATTCAAGTCGGCGCCGCTGGATGATGTCGAGTGCTTCGCGCGTACCTTGCAGCGGATGGAATCGGACCTCGACCTGATGCGGGACCGCGCCAATGCCTGGGCGGTCGGTGATGTCGCGCGGCTCAGGCAGCTGGCGCCCGTGGAGCGCGCCAGCGCCTGCATCGGCGCGCTGCTCAATTCGTCCTTCATCCAGGAGCGCGGCTACGGCGACATGCCGCAGCGCCTGCAGGCGGCCTGGGTCGAGGCGGCCGTCGCAGCGCTGGCGCGCAACGCATCGACCGTCACGGTGCTGTCGGTGGATGAGATCCTCAAGCCCGACGGGTACGTGGCGCAGCTGCGCAGGAAAGGCTATCGCGTCGATGAACCCTGAACACCTTGGTGCCGCGCCGCGCGATTGCCTACACTCGCTGGCCACGGGCGGCCGCAATTTCGTCACCGGACAATGAACAATGAAGGGGAGCAAATGAGCGTAAGGCAGCATCAGGCCCTGTCGTGGGCTGCAATCGTGCGGGCCGGGCTGTTGTCACTCGTGCTGGCGGCTGCGCCGTCCACCGCACAGCAGGATGACGGTGATGAAGAGATGGCCGAGGCCGTCGACGAATCCGACCTGGCCGGGGATGAAGCCGGGGTCGACGAGCCGGAGGAGGCATTCGACACCGTCGACGACACCGAATCGGACGCTGCGGCGGAGGACGAGGCCGAAGAACCTGCAGTGGACGATGCTGCGGGTGATGAGGTCGATGACAGCGCGCTCGAGCAGTCAGCGGAAGACGAGACCGCCGACGCGGATGCTGCAGCGGCCGACGCAGTCGTTGCACTCGAGGACTGGTCGTCGGTGCCGATGGAAGAGGGCGAGGCATGGGCGCCGCCCATTACGCTCGACGAGTCCGACTACACGATTCCGGTGGACACGAGCCTCGACCCGACCGGCCAGGACTGGGTGGTCGTCGAGCAGTTGATGCCGGCTGCCGCGGCGCCCGTCCCGCCTGCGCAGCCCTCATCGGGGCGTTCAGGCGCCGCGACGCTGGCAGCGCAGGCGCAGGCGGACGTGCCCCCGAGCGGACGCGCCAATGCCGACGACATGCCCGTGTTGCGCGTGCCCAGGCCCGGCAGCAGGCCACCGCCCACCGACAGCGAGGACACGCCGTTCTCGACCGGCGGCAAGCCGGTCGCGCCCTTTGGCGCGCCGTGGCAGGTGCAGATCTTCTATCCCGACAACAGCCCGCAGTTCGCCGAGAAGCTGCGCGCCGGCAAGCCGCTCTGGCAGTTGCAGCACTACTGCGGCGGTGCGCTGATCGACAAGAACTGGGTGCTGACCGCGGCACACTGCATCGACGACGAGATGGTGCAGGCCGGTTACCGCGTGCGGGTCGGCGCGACCGACATCTCCAAGGGCGACGGCATCAGCTACAGGATCGAGCGCATCGTCCGGCATTCGCAATACAGCAACAAGCGGCTGCCGCACGATCCCAACATGTTCGCGAACGACATCGCGCTGATCAGGATCGTCGCGGACGAGCGCACCAAGGGCGTGCCGGACCCGAAGAAAGTGCGGCCCATTGCCCTCAACGACAAGCCGGTGCCGGCCGGTGCGGTGGTGGCCGCAACGGGCTGGGGCAAGCTCGAGGTCTCGGAAGATGATCGTCCGAGTGCAGTCATGATGCGGGTCGTGATGCAGGTGATGGACAATGCGCGCTGCCAGAAGCTGCCCAATTACGGGCCGCAGCGCATCTCCGATCGCGTGATCTGCGCGGCCGATGCGGGCAAGTCGACCTGTCGCGGTGACAGCGGCGGAGCACTGACGCTGGCCGCGGGGCCGACACCCGTCATGGTCGGCATCGTCAGCTGGGGCAAGGGCAAGTGCAGCGGCGACGGCCAGCCGGGCGCGTACACGCGTGTCGACAAGTACCTGCCCTGGATCCGGCAGGCGATGGCGTTGCCGCCGACGAAATCCGCGCTGCCCTGATCGTCGCCCCGGGCGCGGCACCGCGGGACGGCGGCAAGCCGTCCCGCGGCGTCTGACTTTACTGCCGGACCCTGTCGCCGCCGGCCTGTTCTTCTTCGTCACCCGTCGTCGCGGCGGGTTCGGTGGCCATCGCGTCGGTCGCGGCGCCTTCGGCTGCCGGCGCGGCGTCAGTGGCCATGCCGTCGGCCGGCATCGCGGCTGCGTCGGTCGCCGCGGCATCGGCGGGCGGTGCCATCTCGACCGGCGCGGTGGCCGCAGGTTCGGGCGTCACCACCGGCGCGGGCGCTTCTTCCTTCTTGGCGCAAGCGGCCAGCAAGAATGCGGTCGCCACGACCGCCGTCAACTGCACTGTCCCCTTCATCTGCATGACTCCCCAGTGTTGTGGTGTAAGGCTCGCGTCCCAGTCGCGAGGCTGCGCGGAGCCTAGTCGAAGCCGATGCGTTTCAGCAACTCGCCGAACCTGGGGTCCTGGCGCAGCGGGTCCAGCAGGGGATCGTTGCGGGCGTAGACCAGCCCGGAGTCGCCCATCGCCAGCGCCCGCTGCAGGCTGGTCATGGCGGCTTCGAGCTCGCCCCATTGCGCCAGCACCTGCGCCTGCTGGTACAGCAGCCGGTCGCCCTCGGCCTCGACCGTGCGCCGGGCCTGCGCGGCAGCGGCGCGATCTCCGAGCTTGTGCTCGACCACGGCCAGCCCCGCGGCCGCGAAGTCCTTCGCCGGCTCGGCCAGGTACTCGGCCCGGGCCGCCGGCCACTGGCCCAGCATGAACATGGCATCGCCGATCGCGGCGTGGGCGCGGCTCATCCGCGGGTTCATGGCGAGTGCCGCTCGCGCCGGCGCGATCGAAGCGGCGTAGTTGCGTGCCGCGTACTCGATCGAGCCCGCTGCGCGGTGGATCAGCGGGTTCAGCTTGTCGAGCCGCAGTGCCTGCTGGATGGCGTCGGCGGCGTCGCGCGCGCGACCGACGCGGGCACAGTACTGCGCGTAGCGGGCCATGACCGTGGCTTCGCCCGCGCCGAGCTCGCGTGATCGTTCGAACGGTGCGCGCGCGCCGCGCGCATCGAGGCGGCCCTGGAACAGCGTGAATCCCAGCGTGGAATAGGCGTCGGCGAGCCCGGGCGCGA
The DNA here is from genome assembly GCA_963744735.1 of uncultured Gammaproteobacteria bacterium. Taxonomy (GTDB): domain Bacteria; phylum Pseudomonadota; class Gammaproteobacteria; order Steroidobacterales; family Steroidobacteraceae; genus RPQJ01. The sequence continues at coordinate 224,649 of CAVUVH010000002.1, read as the reverse complement.
TCTCGATCGCGCGCTGCGCCGATGCGATGGCGGCGGAGTACAGCTCCTCGAGCTGGCCTGCACGGCCGTACTGGTTGGCGATCGTGGTGAGGGAACGGGCGCGCGCAGCGTGTGCCGGCGCGTAGTCCGGGTCGGCCGCCAGTGCCGCATCGAACTGCGCAAGTGCGGCGCGCTCCGAGGCCTCGTCGACGCTCAGGTCGTAAAGCGCGCGGCCGCGCAGGTAAGCATCGTAGGCTGCGGGATTGCGCGTTCCGCCCTGGGCCGCGAGTTCGCCGGCGCTGCCGGCCGGCATGGCCTGGTCTGGCGCGACCTCGGCGGCAAGTGCCGACGCCACGGTTCGCGCAATTTCGGTCTGCACGGCGAAGATGTCGTGCAGCGAGCGATCGAAGGACTGCGACCAGCGGCTGAAGCCCGTGCGGCCGTCGATCAGGTCGGCCGTGATGCGCGCGACATCGCCGGAGCGGCGCAGCGTGCCATCGAGCAGGTAGGCGACGCCGAGCTTCTCGGCAATGGTGACGGCGTCATCGGCCCGGTCCCTGAACTTGGACGCCGATGCCTGCGCCATGACCTGCAGCTTGAGGTTGCGCGCCAGCGTCGAGCGCAGTTCCTCGGACAGTCCGTCCGAAAGATAGTCCTGGCTCGCGTCACCGCTCAGGTTCTTGAACGGCAGCACCGCCACGCTGTTGCCGGTCGCCGAGCCCGTGACCGCAGGCTGTCCAGCCAGCCATTGCGCCAGGCGAGCCAGCCCGCCGCCCCGGCGACCGCAGTGCCGGTGGCGGCCAGCAGCAGCGTGCGGCGTGACAGCCTGGCACGAGGCTGGACGTCGGCGGGTGTCGGTGCCGGTGGACGCGCGTGGGGCAGCCCGACTGCCGCCGCCGTCGGCGCGCGTCCCATGACCGCCGCGATACCGCGCACGATGGCATCGATCTGCGGCGCCTCGGATTCACCGTTCCAGCCGAGCAGGTCCACGGACAGGTACTGGCGGAAGCTGATCGGCGGCAGGGTGCCGTCGAAGGAGACGGGCACCAGTTTGCGCATCTCGCGCCCCTGCGAGGCCTCATCCAGCACCCAGTCGGAAGTGACCGAGGCGCGCGACCAGGCCACGATGACGGCGTCGCAGTTCTGCAGCGCCGTTTCGACCGACTTGGCGAACTGCGCCCCGCCTTCGATCAGCGTGTCCCACCAGACATGGATCCCGGCGCGCTCGAGTGCCGCGGCCAGCAGGCGCGCACGGCCCTGGTCGGCGTGGGAGTAGCTGAGGAAAGCCGTCGGGCGCGCACCTGCGCTCCGGCTTCGCCTGCCGTTCCTCAGACATGGACCCCATCCGTCTTGCCACTCGGTGGCGAGTCTAGCGCCAAGTTCACGGCACGATCGACAGGAAGAGAAACGCCGCGAAGATCACGACCTGCACCGCGCCCTGCATCATGTTGGTGCGGCCATTGCCCAGGCCGATCGCACAGACGAGGCTGCTCAACGCGAGCAGCACGATGTCCTTGGGCGCGAGGCCCAGCACCAGCGACATGTCGAGCCACATCGAAGCCAGCACGACGACGGGGATGGTCAGGCCAATGCTGGCGAGTGCCGAGCCGAAGGCCAGGTTCATGCTCGTCTGCAGCCGGTTGGCGAGCGCCGCCCGCACGGCCGACACTGCCTCCGGCAACAGCACGACCATGGCGATGACGATGCCGACCACGGCGACCGGGGCGCCCGCCGCCGCCACGGCGGCTTCGATCGCGGGGGAGAGCACCTTGGACAGCCCGACCACGACCACGAGTGCCACCAGCAGCAGCACGAAGCTGATGCCGGTCTCGCGATTGGACGGTGGCGCGGCGTGCACCGATTCATTCGCAACATCCTGAGCCGGCAGGAAGTAATCCCGGTGCCGGACGGTCTGCACGAAAACGAACGCGCTCCAGACCAGCAGGGAACTGAGGGCGACGAATGCGAGCTGCGACCGGGTGTAGCTTGCGCCGGGTTCGCTGGTGGTGAACACCGGCATGACCAGCACCAGGGTCGTGAGCGTCACCAGCGCGGCGAGTGCGGGGCCGGCGCCTTCGATGCGGAACGACTGCTCGCCATGGCGCAGGCCGCCGAGCAGCACGCAGATTCCCATGACACCGCTGCTGATGATCATGACCGTCGCGTAGATCGTGTCGCGGGCCAGCGCTGCTTTCGCCTCACCGCCGGCGATCATCATCGACACGATCAGCGCGACTTCGATCGCCGTGACCGCCAGCGCCAGGATCAGCGTGCCGAACGGCTCGCCGACCCGGTGCGCGATGACTTCGGCGTGGTGCACCGCCGATCCCACGGTCGCCAGCAGCGTGAGGCTGCAGATCGCGATCATCAACGGACCGTCACCCAGTGCAAACGCGGCGGCAAGTACCGCGGCCGCGGCGACGGGAACGATCTTGTGCCAGGCATCCATGTTCACTGCTTTCCTTGATTCATCGCGGTCCTCGCCGGGGCCGCGCCCCGGCCATTCACGCCGCGCACTGTACCCCACGACCCTGCCCGGAATGGAGGTTCCCGCGGCCCGGCCGGTTCGACTGTGCGGTCCGCCTGATTTCGCTAAACTACGCAGCCGTTTTGACTCGCCAGGGATCCGGCACGCCCTCCGGACCGAACATCACGACACGATGACCGAACCCAAACCGATGCTGCAGGCCACGCCCCTGGCGGCCGGCAACGATGCCTACGTCGAGGCGATGTACGAGCGCTACCTCGCGCAGCCCGCGTCGATCGACCCGCGGTGGCGCGAATACTTCGCCAGCCTGGGTCCGGCGGCGACCGACGTTGCGCATGGGCCCCTGGTCGAGGAGCTCGCCCGCCGCGCCACGGCTGCCGCGTCGAACCTTCGTCGTGGCGGGGGCGGCCAGCGGTGCGCCCGCGTCGGGCCCCGGAGCCGGCGATTCCATCGCGGCCAAGCAGGGCGCGGTCTCCCGGCTGATCCAGATCTATGCCAACCGCGGCCACCTGATCGCCAGCATCGACCCGCTCGGTCTCACGGTTCGACCGGTCCCGAAGGTGCTGGGACTCGATTACCTCGGGTTGGGCGAGGCCGACCTCGACACCGAGTTCCTGACCGGCAGCCGCAACGAGGCGATCAAGCCGCGGCTCAAGCTGCGCGAGATCATCGCCCAGCTCAGGCACATCTACTGCGGCACGATCGGCGCCGAGTTCGCGCACGTGTCGGACGAGACCGAGCGCCTGTGGCTGCAGGAGCACTTCCAGGTCGGCCGCATGCGCCAGGCGTTTGCGGTGGACGAGCGCAGGGACATCCTGCGGCACCTGACGATGGCGGAGGGCCTCGAGCGCTATCTCGCGACGCGCTACCCGGCGCAGAAGCGCTTTTCGCTCGAGGGCGGCGACAGCCTGATCCCGCTGCTCGAGGACATCATCCAGACCGGCGGCGCGCAGGGCGTGGAAGACATCGTCTTCGGCATGGCGCATCGCGGCCGGCTGAACGTGCTGGTCAACGTGCTCGGCAAGGCGCCGGCGGCGCTGTTCTCGGAATTCGAGGGCAAGTACGACCTGAAGAAGCTCAAGGGCTCGGGCGACGTCAAGTACCACAAGGGCTTCTCCTGCGACGTGCAGCACGCCCGCCGGCAACGTGCACGTCGCGCTGGCGTTCAATCCCTCGCACCTCGAGGTCGTGAACCCGGTGGTCGAAGGCTCGGTGCGCGCGCGGCAGGAGCGGCGCGGCGACGCGAGCGGCGACAAGGTGATGCCGGTGCTGATCCACGGCGACTCCGCGTTCGCCGGCCAGGGCGTGATCCAGGAAACCCTGCAGATGTCGCAGGCCCGCGCCTTCTACACGGGCGGCACGATCCACCTGATCATCAACAACCAGGTCGGCTTCACGACCCACGATCCGCGCGACACGCGCTCGACGCTGTACTGCAGCGACGTCGCCAAGATGATCGAGGCGCCGATCCTGCACGTCAACGGCGACGACCCGGAGGCGGTGGTCTTTGCCGCGCGCTTCGCGGTCGACTACCGCATGAAGTTCCACAAGGACGTGGTGATCGACCTGGTCTGCTACCGCCGCCTCGGCCACAACGAGGCCGACGAGCCGGCGGCGACGCAGCCGGTGATGTACGCCACGATCCGCAGGCACCCGACCACGCGGCAGCTGTACGCGCGAGCGGCTGGAGGCGGAAGGCGTGCTGCAGGCGGGCGAGGCCGACGCGATGGTCGAGCAGTACCGCCGCGGCCTCGACGAGGGCAAGCCGCAGGCCACCAACGTGCTGGGGCTGATCGGCAACAAGTACACGGTCGACTGGACCCGCTACCACGACGTCGACTGGTCCGAGGAAGTCCGCTCGGGCGTGAAGCCCGCGCTTGCTCAAGGACCTCGCGGCGCGCGTCACCAGCTTTCCCGACGGCTTCACGCTGCATCGGCAGGTGCAGAAGATCATCGACGACCGGCGCCGCATGGCCGCCGGCCAGCTGATGCTCGACTGGGGCTTTGCCGAGACGCTCGCCTACGCCAGCCTGCTCGAGGAAGGCTACGAGATCCGCCTGACGGGCCAGGACAGCGGCCGCGGCACGTTCTTCCATCGCCACGCCGTCGGCCACGACCAGAATACCGGCGCCACCTACATCCCGCTCAAGCACCTGAAGCCCGGGCAGCCGCGCTTCCGTGTCACCGATTCGCTGCTGTCGGAAGAGGCGGTGCTCGGCTTCGAGTACGGCTATTCGATCACCGACCCCAATTGCCTGGTGATCTGGGAAGGCCAGTTCGGCGACTTCGCCAATGGCGCGCAGGTCATCATCGACCAGTTCATCTCCTCGGGCGAGGCGAAGTGGGGCCGCTACTGCGGCCTGGCGCTGTTCCTGCCGCACGGCTACGAGGGGCAGGGGCCGGAGCATTCATCGGCGCGCCTCGAGCGCTTCCTGCAGCTCTGCGCCGAGAACAACATGCAGGTCTGCGTGCCGTCCACGCCGGCGCAGATGTTCCACATGCTGCGCCGGCAGATGCTGCGCTCGTTCCGCAAGCCGCTGATCGTGATGACGCCGAAGAGCCTGCTGCGGCACAAGCTGTCGGTGTCGGCGCTCGACGAGCTGACGCAGGGCTCGTTCCGGTGCGTGCTCGACGAGATCGACGACCTCGCGCCCGCGGACGTCACCCGCGTCGTGTTCTGTTCCGGCAAGGTCTATTTCGACCTGCTCGAGGCGCGCCGTGCGGACGAAGCCCGCAACGTCGCGATCGTGCGCATCGAGCAGCTGTACCCGTTCCCGGCCGAGGATTACGCGGCGGCGCTGGCGCACTACCCGAACGCTGCGCGAGATCGTCTGGTGCCAGGAAGAGCCGCAGAACCAGGGCGCCTGGTACCAGATCCGCCATCGCCTGCAGGATGCGCTCAAGGGCAACCAGGTACTGCTGTACTCGGGCCGCAGGCCGGCCGCCGCGCCGGCCACCGGCATCCCGCAGCTGCACGCGAACGAGCAGCACGGGCTGGTCGCCGCAGCGATCAAGGCCTCGACGCAGGAAGAATCAGCGCGCTCGACCACGCCGGTTGCGCGCCACCGGTAGCACCAGGAAGAAGTCATGAGCACGTCGAAGTTCGAGTTCCGCAGCTGCCCGAGTCGGTCGCCGACGCCACGCTCGTCGCCTGGCAGCAAGCAGCCCGGCGATGCCGTGAGCCGCGACGAGAACCTGGTCGACCTCGAGACCGACAAGGTGGTGCTGGAAGTGCCGGCGCCGGCGTCGGGCGTGCTGCGGGAACTCAAGGTGCAGAACGGCGCCACGGTGACCAGCGGGCAGGTGCTGGCCGTGATCGAGGAAGGCGCCGTCGCGCACCGGCGTCGCCGCAGCCAGCGCCGGCAGCCAGGTGCAGCGCCGCGGCAGCGGGCAGCGCGCGAGAGGACGCGGACAAGCTCGCGCCCTCGGTGCGTCGCCTGGTCGAGGAGCACAAGCTCGACGCCGGCCGAGATCGCGGGCTCTGGCCGCGACGGCCGCATCACCAAGGGCGATGTGCTGACTCACCTGGCCGACAAGTCGGCCGCCGCTGGCGCCGGCCGTCACCCGCGCCGCGCGCGACCTCACCCGCGCTGCGCGCGACCTCGCCGCGGTGCGGGAGCGGTGAGTCGCGGCGAGCGCCGCGTGCCGATGACGCGCCTGCGGGCCCGCATCGCCGAGCGCCTGGTGCAGGCGCAGTCCACCGCGGCGATGCTGACGACGTTCAACGAGGTCGACCTGAAGGCCGTCAACGAACTGCGCGCCCGCTACAAGGACCGGTTCGAGAAGGAGCACGGCGCGCGGCTCGGCTTCATGTCGTTCTTCGTCAAGGCCTGCGTCGAGGCGCTGAAGCGCTTCCCGGTGGTCAACGCCTCGGTCGACGGCAACGACATCGTCTATCACGAGTACTACGACATCGGCGTCGCCGTCTCGACCGAACGCGGCCTGATCGTGCCGGTGCTGCGCGATGCCGACCAGATGTCCTTCGGCGAGATCGAGAAGGCGGTCGTGGGCTACGCGACCCGGGCGCGCGAAGGCCCGCTCTCGCTCGAGGAGCTGACCGGCGGCACGTTCACGATCACCAACGGCGGCGTGTTCGGCTCGCTGCTGTCGACGCCGATCCTGAACATGCCGCAGAGCGCGATCCTCGGCATGCACAAGATCCAGGAGCGGCCGGTCGTGGTCGACGGCGCAGGTCGTGGTGCGGCCGATGATGTACCTCGCGCTGTCCTACGATCACCGCTCATCGACGGCCGGGAGGCGGTGCAGTTCCTGGTCGCGGTCAAGGAAGCGCTCGAAGACCCGGCGCGGCTGCTGCTGCAGATCTGAAGACGGAGTGCCCATGCCCCAGACTTCCTTCGACGTCATCGTCATCGGCGCCGGCCCGGCCGGCTATCCCTGCGCGATCCGCGCCGCCCAGAACAAGCTCAAGGTCGCCTGCATCGACGAGTGGAAGAACTACGACGGCAGCCATGCCTTCGGCGGCACCTGCCTCAACGCCGGCTGCATCCCGTCGAAGGCGCTGCTCGAATCGTCCGAGCTGTACCACCGCGCGCAGGCAGAGTTCGCGGCGCACGGCATCACGGCGACGGGCCTCGCGTTCGACGTCGCCACGATGCAGAAGCGCAAGGCGGGCATCGTCAAGGCCTCGACCCAGGGCATCGCGGGGCTGTTCAAGGCCGCCGGCGTCACGGCGCTGCAGGGGCACGGCAAGCTGCTGGCCGGCAACCGCGTCGAGTACACGGCGCCGGATGGCAGCACGCAGGAACTCGTTGCCAAGCACGTGGTGCTCGCCTCGGGCTCGCAGCCGATGGCGCTCAAGTCGCTGCCGTTCGACGGCAAGCACGTCGTCGATTCGTGGGGCGCGCTCGAGTTCGACGCCGTGCCGAAGCGCCTCGGCGTGATCGGCGCCGGCGTGATCGGCCTCGAGCTCGGCAGCGTCTGGCGGCGCCTCGGCGCCGAGGTCGTGGTGCTCGAGGCGCATGGACCAGTTCCTGCCGATGGCCGACCAGCAGTGGCGAAGGAAGCGCTCAAGCACTTCAAGAAGCAGGGGCTCGACATCCGCCTCGGCGCCAAGGTCAGCGGTGCCGACGTCAAGCAAGGACGGCGTGACGCTGAAGTACACCGACGCGCAAGGGCGAGCAGACCGTCACCGTCGACAAGGTGGTCGTGGCGATCGGCCGCCGTCCGTTCACGGACGGCCTGCTGGGCGAGGGCACCGGCGTCGAGCTCGACGAGCGCGGCTTCATCCAGGTGGATGACGAGTGCCGCACCGGTGCCGGCAACGTCTGGGCCGTCGGCGACGTCGTGCGCGGCCCGATGCTCGCGCACAAGGGCAAGGAAGAGGGCGTCATGGTCGGCGACCTGATCGCCGGCCTGCATTCGGAGGTCAACTACGACGCCGTGCCGTCGGTCATCTACACCGCCCCGGAGATCGCCTGGGTGGGCCAGACCGAGGAGCAGGTCAAGGCCAGCGGGCGCGACTACAAGGTCGGCAGCTTCCCGTTCATGGCGAGCGGCCGCGCGCGCGCGATGGAGGCACCCGCGGGCTTCTGCAAGGTCATCGCGGCGAAGGACGACGACGAGATTCTCGGCGTGCACATCATCGGCCCGATGGCGGGCGAACTCATCGCCGAGGCGGTGCTTGCGCTGGAGTACTCGGCCAGCACCGAGGACCTGCAGCGGACCATGCACGCGCACCCGACGCTGAGCGAGGCGCTGCACGAAGCCGCGCTCGGCGCGGACAAGCGCGCGATCGACTTCCCGAACCGCTGAGTTAGCGACTAGCGGGCAGTCAGAGCCGCGGCGCGCCGGCTCGACCTATCCTAATCGCTAGTCAGCTAGTCACTTCCGCGTCGCGCGCGAATCACGCTCGGCAGCGAAGAAAAGCGAGACAGCAGCCGGCTCAGTTCCTCGAGCCCGTGCACCTTCACCGTCACCTCGACCGTCGCGGTGCTCTCGGCGGCATTGGTGGACGTGTTCATGGCTTCGATGCTGATGTGCTCGTCGGCGAGCACGCCGAAACGTCCCGCACCAGTCCGCGCCGGTCGAAGGCGTCGATCACGATCGCCGCCGGAAAAGTCCTTTCCTCGGATGGGCGACCCCAGTCGACCGTCAGCACGCGCTCGGGATTGACCTGCCGCAGGCGCAGCAGGTTGGGGCAGTCGGCGCGATGGATGCTCACGCCGCGCCCGATCGTGATGTAGCCCAGGATCGCTTCCGGCGGCACGGGCCGGCAGCAGCGCGCGATCGTGCTCAGCAGGTCGCCGACGCCGTCGATGACCATCCCCGCGCCGCCACCACCGGTGCCGGGCTTGCTCAGCCGAGGGCCGCGATGCACCTCCTGCTGCTCGTGCAGCCGGCGATGCACCGCGCCGGCCACCTGCGCGAGCGTGATGTCGCCTTCACCGAGGCCCTGGTACAGCGCCTCGGCATTGGGCAGCCCCAGGTCGGAGAGGATCTCCGGCAGCGGCGGCGCCCGCACGCCCAGGCGGTCGAGCTCGCGTTCGAGCATCTGCCGCCCCTGCTCGCGGTTCTGCGTCTCGTCCTGCTTGCGGAACCAGGCGCGCACCTTGGCGCGGCTGCGGGGCGAGGCCAGGAACCCGAGCTGCGGCAGCAGCCAGTCGCGGCTCGGGTGCGGCTGCTTGGACGGGATGATCTCGACCGTGTCGCCGTTCGACAGCTTGTAGTCCAGCGTCACCATGCGGCCGTTGACGCGCGCGCCGCGGCAGCGGTGGCCGAGGCTCGTGTGCACCTGGTAGGCGAAGTCGAGCGGCGTCGCGCCACGCGGCAGGTCCACCACCTCGCCCTTCGGGCTCAGTGCGTAGACGCGGTCCTCGAAGACCTCGGCCTGCAGGCCGGCGAGCAGGTCCGGCTCGGCGCCGTCGCGGGGCGCGGGCTCGAGCAGTTGCCGCAGCCAGACGATCTTCTGCTGGAAGCTGGCCTCGGCCTTGCGCCCTTCCTTGTACTGCCAGTGCGCGGCCACGCCGAGTTCGGCGTGCTCGTGCATCTCGCGCGTGCGGATCTGCACCTCGAGCGGCAGCTGCCCCGGGCCGACCACCGCCGTGTGCAGCGAGCGGTAGTGGTTGTCCTTGGGCGTCGCGATGTAGTCGTCGAACTCGCCGGGGATGTAGGGCCACAGCCCGTGCACGACGCCGAGCGCCGCATAGCATTCGGCGACCGTGTCGACCATGACGCGCACCGCGAGCACGTCCATGCACCTGCTCGAACCGCAGGCCCTTGCGCTGCATCTTCCGCCAGATGCTGTAGATGTGCTTCGGACGGCCGGTGACCTCGCCGCGCACGCCCAGCTTGCCGAGTTCGCGGCCAAGCCCGAGCTTGACGTCGTCGATGTACTGCTCGCGTTCGGCCCGCTTCGACTTCAGCCAGCCGGCGATGCGCTTGTAGTCCTCGGGCTGGCTGAAGCGGAACGCCAGGTCCTCCAGCTCCCACTTGAACTGCCAGATGCCGAGACGGTTGGCGAGCGGGGCGTAGATTTCCCGGGTCTCGAGCGCCGCCCGTCGCTGGTCCGCCTCCGGTGCCGACTTGATGGCCCGCATGCGGACCAGTTGCAGCGCCAGCCGGATCAGCACCAGGCGCACGTCGGAGGCGAGCGCCAGCAGCAGCTTGCGCAGGCCTTCGGCCTGTTCGGGTCGCAGGTGCTCGCCGGGGTTCCAGCCCGGCGGGATGCCGCTGTCGGCCGACCCGCTCCAGCTCGCGCGCCAGCGTGACGGCGGCCTCGCCGAAAGTCTCCAGCGCACGCGCGTCGTCCACGAGCCCGCCCTGGCGGACGGGCACGAGCAGCGCGGTCAGCAGCACTTCGTCGTCGGCCTGCAGCTGCGCCAGCGCGGCCATCAGTTCGATGCCGCGCAACGCGTGCTCGTCGGGACCGAATGCGCTGACCGCTTCGAGCGCGGTGCGGACGCGGGGCGACAGCGAGCGGAGGTCGATCTCGGCGGGTTTCACGGCTCGGCGTGCTCGGCGATGGGCGGGCGCGGGGCGTGCTGCGCCCGGGCGAAAACCGCTATCATACGACGACGCTTCTGCAGGCTCCGGGCCGGGTGGTTATTTGCCGAGACTCAATCGCGGCGGCCGGCGCTGGGCCCTGGCACCGGGAGCGACCGGCCCGGCCGGCGTCACCGTTCGCATCCTCGGCATCGACCCGGGTTCGCAGGCGACCGGCTTCGGCATCATCGACTGGCGCGACGGCGATGCCCGCTACGTCGCGAGCGGCGCGATCCGCACCCGCGGCGGGTCCTTTGCGCCGCGGCTGCGACAGATCTTCGACGGCGTGCTGGCGCTCGTGCGGCAGTACCAGCCGGCCGAGGTCGCGATCGAGCGCGTGTTCATGCACCGCAACGCCGACAGCGCGCTCAAGCTCGGGCAGGCGCGGGGCGCGGCGATCTGCGCCGCCTTTGCCGGCGCCGCGGCGCTGTACGAATACGCGCCGCGCGAGGTCAAGCTGGCGGTCGTGGGGCAGGGCGGGGCGCAGAAGGAACAGGTGCAGTTGATGGTGAAGACGCTGCTCAAGCTGCAGGGAGAACTCGGTCCGGATGCCGCCGACGCGATCGGCCTCGCGCTCTGCCACGCCTATTCGCGCGGCGCGCGACTGGCGGTGGACGCCTCGGTCGCGCTGCTCGAGGGTCGTCCGTGATCGGCTTCCTGCGCGGCAGGCTTGCGGCGAAGCATCCGCCGTCGCTGGTGCTCGACGTGGGCGGCGTCGGCTACGAGCTCGAGGCGCCGATGTCCACGTTCTACGGGCTGCCGGCCGCGGGCAGCGAACTCACGCTCGTCACGCACCTGGTGGTGCGCGAGGACGCGCACGTGCTGTACGGCTTCGCCACGGAGCGCGAGCGCACGCTGTTCCGCGAGCTGATCAAGGTGTCCGGCGTCGGGCCGCGGATCGCGCTCGGCATCCTCTCCGGCGCCAGCGTCGACGAGTTCCATCGCTGCGTCGAGGCGCAGGACGCAGTGTCGCTGACCCGCATCCCGGGCATCGGGCGCAAGACCGCCGAGCGGCTGATCGTCGAGATGCGCGACCGGCTCAAGGCGCTGGCGTCCGGCCAGGCGTTCGAGGTGCGCGGGCGATGCCCGGCGACGGTGCAGCGCCCGAGCGCGCAGGCCGAGGCGTTCAGTGCGCTGGTGGCGCTGGGCTACAAGCCGGCCGAGGTCACGCGGCTGCTGCAGAAGGTCGATGCGGCCGTGACCACCACCGAAGAACTCATCCGCCACGCGCTGCGCGCGGCCAGCGGCTGACGTCGGCAAGGCAGGGCAATCCCGTGACGATCGAACACGACCGCATCATTTCCGCCGGCGGCCAGCGCGAGGAAGAGGCCTACGACCGCGCCGTGCGGCCGAAGACGCTCGCCGACTACGTCGGCCAGCCGGCCGTGAAGGCGCAGATGGAGATCTTCATCGCCGCGGCGCGCAACCGCGGCGAGGCGCTCGACCACGTGCTGATCTTCGGGCCGCCGGGACTCGGCAAGACGACGCTCGCGCACGTGATCGCCAACGAGCTCGGCGTGGGCTTCAAGCAGACCTCCGGGCCGGTGCTCGAGCGCGCCGGCGACCTGGCGGCGCTGCTCACCAACCTGCAGCCGAACGAGATCCTGTTCGTCGACGAGATCCACCGGCTGAGCCCGGTGGTCGAGGAGATCCTCTATCCGGCGCTCGAGGACTTCCAGCTCGACATCATGATCGGCGAAGGCCCGGGCGCGCGCTCGATCAAGATCGACCTGCCGCCGTTCACGCTGGTCGGCGCGACCACCCGCGCCGGGCTGCTGACCTCGCCGCTGCGCGACCGCTTCGGCATCGTGCAGCGCCTCGAGTTCTACGGGCACGACGAGCTGCAGCGGATCGTGCAGCGCTCGGCCGGCATCCTCGGCGTCGCGACGGAGGCCGACGGCGCCGCGCAGATCGCCACGCGGTCGCGCGGCACGCCGCGCATCGCCAACCGCCTGCTGCGGCGCGTGCGCGACTTCGCCGAGGTCAAGGCCGGCGGCCGGATCACGCAGCAGGTTGCGCAGGCGGCGCTCGACCTGCTCGATGTCGACCCGCAGGGCTTCGACCCGATGGACCGCCGGCTGATGCTCACCATCATCGAGAAGTTCGACGGCGGCCCGGTCGGCGTCGACAGCCTGGCGGCGGCGCTCGGCGAGGAGCGCGGCACGATCGAGGACGTGATCGAGCCGTTCCTGATCCAGCAGGGCTTCATCATGCGCACGGCGCGCGGCCGCGTGGCCGCGCGCAATGCCTACCTGCATTTCGGCCTGGCGCCGCCGGCGCCCGAGGCCCGGCCGGCAACGCCCGGGCTGTTCGAAGCCTGAGAGGATGAACCACGAATGATCGGCGAACACTCCATCCTCGACCTGCTGCTGCACGCGAGCCTCATCGTGCAGCTCGTGATGCTGCTGCTGGTCGCGGCTTCGGTCGCCTCCTGGGCCATCATCTTCCGCAAGCGCCAGCTGCTGAACGAGGCGCGCCAGGCGGCCGACCGCTTCGAGGGCCAGTTCTGGTCCGGCGGCGACCTGGCCGCGCTGGCCAAGTCGCTCGACGGCAGCTCGCCGACCGGCATGGCGGACATCTTCGTCTCGGGCTTTCGCGAGTTCTCGCGCCTGAAGTCGCAGGCCGGGCTGTCCGGTGCGCCGCTGATGGACGGCGCCCGGCGCGCGATGCGCGTTGCGCAGACTGAAGGAGACCGACCGGCTCGAGCAGAACCTGTCGACCCTGGCGACGATCGGCTCGACCAGCCCGTATGTCGGCCTGTTCGGCACGGTGTGGGGCATCATGACGGCCTTCCAGGCGCTCGGCAACGTGCAGCAGGCGACGCTCGCGACGGTCGCGCCGGCCATCGCCGAGGCGCTGATCGCCACGGCGATGGGCCTGTTCGCGGCGATCCCGGCGGTGATCGCCTACAACCGCTACGCCGACCAGGTGAGCCGGCTCGAGCTGCGTTACGACACGTTCATGGAGGAGCTGTCGACGATCCTGCAGCGCCACGCCGGCGTGCAGGACTGAGGCGATCACGATGTCCCGTCGCCGCGGCCGCAAGCTGATGGGCGAGATCAACGTCGTGCCCTACATCGACGTCATGCTCGTGCTGCTGATCATCTTCATGGTCACGGCGCCGATGCTGAGCCAGGGCATCAAGGTCGACCTGCCGCAGGCTGGCGCCGAGCCGATCGAGCCCGACGACCTCGAGCCGCTGCTGCTGAGTGTCGACGCGGCCGGCGCGATGTACCTCAACCTCGGCGATCCCGAGCAGGCCCTGCCCCCGGCGCGTCTGCTGGAACTGGCGGGCGCCGCCCTGCGCCGGGAACCGAAACGCCCCGTGCTGGTCAAGGCAGACAGGGCCGTCCCTTATGGGCGCGTCGTGGAGGGCATGGTGTTGCTGCAACAGGCGGGCGCGCAGAAAGTCGGCTTTGTCACGGAGCCGTTGCCACCGCAACGGGGCAACGGGCAGCGCTGACACATGTTGCGCGCGTCCAACGGCGACCTGCGACTGTGGCTCGGGTCGGTCGCACTGCACCTGCTGTTCGTGCTGGTGATCGCGGTCGCGGCGTTGCGCTGGCGCGCAGACCCGCCCATGCCGCAACTCGCGATCGAGGGCAGCATCGTCCGCTACGAGGACCTCCCGGCCGCGGCCAGGGCCGGCAGGCCGCTGCGCGAACCGCGACCCAGCCCGCTCCGCCGCCGCCGAAGCCGGAGCCCGTGCAACCCGAGCCGGTGGTCGAGCCCCCGCCGCCGCCCCAGGCCGGAAGCCGCGAAGGAGCAGGCGTCAGCCGCAAAGGAGCGGGCGTCCGCCGCGAAGGAGCAGGCACGCGAGGCTGCAGCCGCGGCAGAATCGCGGCGGGTCGAGCAACAGCGGGCCGCAGAGGCCCGGGCCAGGGCGACGGCCGAGCAGCAGCGCAAGGCGGAAGCCCAGCGCAAGCTGGAGGACGCCGCGGCCCTGCAGCAGCAGGAACGGGCCAGGACCGAGCGCGAGGCAAAGCTGAAGGCGGCCCGCGAGGCGAAGCTGCAGGCAGCGCTGGCGGAGGAGGAGGCCGGCGCGGCCATCGCACAGTCGGGCGTGATCGACGAGTATCGCGCCCTGCTGGTGCAGACCATCCAGCGCAACTGGATCCGGCCGGCGACGGCGCAACCCGGCCTCGAATGCACGCTGTACGTGACCCAGGCCACCGGCGGCACCGTGCTCGACGTGAAGCTCGGCGACTGCAACGGCGACGCGGCGGTGCGCGAATCGGTGACCAATGCCGTGTATCGTTCGTCGCCCTTGCCGGCCCCGCGCGACGCGCGGGCCTTCGAACGCCGGCTGGTCATCGTGTTCAAGCCCACGGAGTAATGTCGAGATGAATGCCAAGCGCACAGGAGCGCAACGAGGACGACCTGCCCTGGCGGGCTGGCTGGCGCGGGCGGCACTGCTGTGCGCCATCGCCGGCGCACCGGCCCATGCGCAACTGCGCCTCGACATCACGCAGGGCGTCCGCGACGCCGTGCCGATCGCGGTCGTGCCGTTCGGCGGCCAGGCGGAAGGCGGGCCGGGCGACGTCGCGGCCGTGATCGCGAGCGACCTGCAGCTGAGCGGCCGGTTCCAGCCGCTCGAGCGCCGCGACATGGTCAGCCGTCCCCACCGCGGAGCCGAGGTGCGCTTCGAGGACTGGCGCCTGCTCAAGTCCGATTTCCTCGTGGTCGGGCGCGTCGAACCGGACGCCGCCGGACTGGCCGTGACCTTCGAGCTGTTCAACGTGCAGAGCGGACAGGCGCTGCTCAGCGAGAAGCTCGTGACCAGCGAGCGCGGCCTGCGCGCGACGGCCCATCGCATCGCCGACCAGGTCTTCGAGCGGCTCACCGGCATTCCGGGCGCGTTCTCGACCCGCATCGCCTATGTGTCGGCGGAGGGCCGGGCGCCGGCCAAGCGCTATCGGCTGGTCGTCGCCGATGCGGACGGCTTCGGTCCGCGCACGGTGACGGAATCGACCGAGCCGATCATGTCGCCGGCGTGGTCGCCCGACGGCCAGAGCCTCGCGTACGTCTCCTTCGAGGGCAAGGCCTCGGCCATCTACGTGCAGCGGCTCGCCACCGGGGACCGGCGCCGGGTCTCGGCCCGGCTCGGCATCAACGGCGCCCCGGCCTGGTCGCCGGACGGCCGCAAGCTCGCGCTCACGCTCTCGCGTGACGGCAACCTCGACATCTACGTGCTCGAACTCGCCACCCAGGCGCTGACGCGGATCACCTCGGACGACGCCATCGACACCGAGCCCGAATGGTCCCGCGACGGCAGCAGCCTGTACTTCACCTCCGACCGCGCCGGCAGCGCGCAGGTCTATCGCGTTGCGGCCGGTGCGGCGCAGGAGGCCCAGCGGCTCACGTTCACCAACGGCTACAACGCGCGGCCGCGCGTGTCGCCGGACGGCCAGGCACTGGCGCTGGTGACGCTCGACCGGGGTGGCTATCGCATCGCCACGCTCGACCTCAAGACCCGCAACCTGCGGGTGCTGACCGACGGCCAGCAGGACGAAGGGCCCAGTTTTGCGCCGAACGGAGCCGTCGTGCTGTACGCGACCCGCGCCGGCGCCAAGGGCGCCCTCGCGATGGTGTCTACGGACGGGCGCTTCCAGCAGCGGCTGAGCTCGGACACCGGCGACGTGCGCGAGCCGGTCTGGTCACCGTTCCCGGCGCCGCAGCGGTGAAGCACGGCGTCGCCCAAGGTATCATTCGCGCAACGTCTGCCGGCCGCAGCCCTGCGGCCAGACCTTTCAGGAGTCTCGATGATGACGAAATGGACCCATGCCCTGGCATTAGGCGTGCTCGCGTTCGGCCTCGCCGCCTGCCAGAAGCCGAGCCAGGTGCAGCCCGAGACGCCGCCGGCCACGACGGCCGAGACCGGTGCGCAGACCAGCGGTCTCGACACCGGCGCCGGTCCGGCCACGACCACGGCGGGCGCCATGAGCGAGGCGCAGAAACAGGCGCTCGCGGCGCTGCAGGCGAAGAACATCATTTTCTTCCAGTTCGACAGCAGCGAGATCGCCAGCGAATACCTCGCCGTGGTTGCCGCCCACGCGGCGTACCTGGTCAAGTTCCCCTCGGCGCGCGTGCGTCTCGAGGGCCACACCGACGAACGCGGCTCGCGCGAGTACAACATCGGCCTGGGCGAGCGGCGTGCCCAGACCGTCCGTCGCGCGCTGATGCTGCAGGGCGTCGCCGACCGGCAGATCACGACGGTCAGCTACGGCGAGGAACGGCCCGCGGTCGAAGGCTCGACCGAGGAAGCGCACGCGCAGAATCGTCGCGTCGAACTGGTCCAGGTCCAGTAAGCGATGAAGTCCCTGCTGCCGCTCGCCGTCCTCGGGCCGGCCCTGCTGATCGGCTCGCTGGCGCACGCGACCGCGAGCAACAAGGAGCTCGAGGCGCGGGCGATCGCCGCCGACGAACGCGCGACCGCGCTCGAGGCCCGGCTCAACCAGTCGCTGCTCGAACTGCAGCAGCGGATCGAGCGCTCGCAGCAGGAGCTGCGCACGCTGCGCGGGCAGATCGACGAGGCCAGGCATTCGCTCGAATCGCTGCAGCAGCAGCAGCGCGACCTGTACGCGGACCTCGACCGGCGCCTGCTGGTGATGGAGAACGGCGCCGCCGGCGCGCCGGTCGCGGCGGGCGGCGCCACCAACGCGCCGGACGTGGTGTTTGCCGACGAGTCGGCGGTCTATGGCGAGGCTTTCGCCGCCATGAAGGCCGGTCGATACGAGGAGGCAGCCCGGGGCTTCCAGACCTACCTCGCCAAGTATCCGCGCGGCCCGCGTGCCGACAACGCCACGTACTGGCTGGGCGAGGCGCAGTTCGTGCAGCAGCAGTACGAGGCGGCGCTGAAGTCGTTCCAGGCGGTGGCGGCGTTCCCCGAGTCGCGGCGGGTGCCGGACGCAATGTACAAAGTGGCGTTGAGCCAGTACGAGCTGAAGGCGTTCCGCAACGCGCGTGCGACGCTGCAGAAGCTGATCGCGCAGTACCCCGAAACCGACGCGGCCGCGCAGGCCCGGCTGCAGATCGACAAGCTGAACGCCGAGGGGCGGTGAGCCGTCTCAAGATCACCGAGACCTTCGTCTCGATCCAGGGCGAGGCCGACGCCGTCGGCTGGCCGACGCTGTTCATCCGCCTGACGGGTTGCCCCCTGCGCTGCGTCTATTGCGACACGCAGTATTCCTTCCACGGCGGTCAATGGCGCACCCTCGACGAGATGCTGCAGGTCGCCCGCGACAGCGGCGTGCGCCACGTCTGCGTCACCGGCGGCGAGCCCCTTGCGCAGAAGGCCTGCAGCGAGTTGCTGTCCGCCCTGTGCGACGCCGGGCATGCGGTGTCGCTCGAGACCAGCGGGGCGCTCGACATCGCGGCCGTCGATCCGCGGGTCAGCCGCGTCATGGACCTGAAGACGCCAGGCTCCGGCGAGCAACACCGCAACCGGCTGGAAAATCTCGACCTGCTTGCACCGCGCGACCAGCTCAAGTTCGTGCTGTGCTCGCGCGAGGACTACGAGTGGGCACGCGGACTGCTGCAGTCACGCGCCACGCCGCTGCCCTGCCAGGTCCTCTTTTCACCGGTGTGGGGACGGCTCGAGCCGCGGGCGCTGGCCGAATGGATCCTGGCTGACCGGCTCGATGTGCGGCTGCAGCTGCAGCTGCACAAGGTGCTCTGGGGCGACGAGCCGGGGCGTTGACGATGTCGTTGCATGCCGCCGCGGCCGCGCCTCCCGCGATCGTGCTCGTCTCCGGCGGGCTCGATTCCGCCACCTGCCTGGCGCTTGCGCGCCAGGCAGGGTTCCGCTGCCACGCGCTCAGTTTCCAGTACGGGCAGCGGCATCACGCCGAACTCGATGCCGCGCGACGCGTGGCGGCGCAGCTGGGCGCGGTCGAGCACCGCATCATGCAGATCGACCTGGCGGCCTTCGGCGGGTCCGCGCTGACCGACCCTTCCATCGCCGTGCCGATGGCGGGCACGCCGTCGGGTTCGCCGATCCCGGTCACCTACGTGCCGGCGCGGAACACCATCTTCCTGTCGTTCGCGCTGGCCTGGGCCGAGGTACTGCAGGCGCATGACATCTACATCGGCGTCAACGCAGTCGACTATTCCGGTTATCCGGACTGCCGCCCCGAGTTCATCGCGGCGTTCGAGCGGATGGCGAACCTGGCCACCCGCGCGGGCGTGGAGGATGCGGCGCCGCTGCGCATCCGGACCCCGCTGATCAACCTGAGCAAGGCCGAGATCATCCGGCAGGGCGCCGCACTGGGCGTGGATTTCGGTGCGACCGTCTCCTGCTACCAGGCCGACGCGCAGGGCAGGGCCTGTGGCGAGTGTGATTCCTGCCGGCTGCGCAGCGCAGGCTTTGCGGCCGCTGGCGTCGCTGATCCCACTGCGTACCGCTGATCGGCTATCATTTGCATTCCCCACTTCCGGGCCGTTAGCTCAGCGGTAGAGCAGCTGGCTTTTAACCAGTTGGTCGATGGTTCGATCCCATCACGGCCCACCAGTCCACGTTGAGGCCGCCGCATCCGCGCGCTACAGTGGGCGCTTCCTCCCCTGATCATAGCGAGACAAGCATGAAGAACCTGATGTTCGTTTCCCTGGCCGCGTTTGCGCTCGCGTTTTCCGCGCCAGGCCTGGCCGAGAAGTCGACGGGTGACCACGTCGACGACGGGTCGATCGTGACCCAGGTCAAGGCGAGCCTGGTGGCCGAGAAGGGGGTCCCCTCGAACGACGTCAACGTCGAGGTCTACAAGGGCGTCGTGCTGTTGAGCGGCTTCGTCAAGACGCAGGCCGAGAAGGATGGGGCCGGCAAAGTCGCGAAGAACACCGCGGGCGTCAAGTCGGTCCGCAACCAGCTCATCGTACATCCGTCGACTTCGATGGGCACCAAGCTCGATGACACCGTGCTGGTGGGCAAGGTCAAGTCGGCGCTGGTCGACGCTTCCGACGTGAAGAGTGGCCAGATCAACGTCGAGGCCCGCGACGGCATCGTGCAGCTCGGCGGGTTCGTCACCAGCAAGACCATGCGCGACCGCGCGATTGCGGTCGCCAAGGGCGTGAACGGCGTCAAGCGTGTCGACGACGCGCTGTTCGTCAAGCCCGAGTAAGCCGGCCGCGCCGGACGGCGCGTTCGAGCTGCAGAGGAGGCCCCGGTGACGGGGCCTCTTCGTTTGGGCGGACCCGTCGCGCGCCTTGCTGCAATGCGGGAGGCGCTGCGCTTCCGGCGGCGCAGCCCGTGCGTTACCATCCGCGCCGACCGTTACATCTGCAATCAATTTGCGCGGAGTGCCGCCATGGCCGACCTGTTCGACAACCCGATGGGCACCGACGGCTTCGAGTTCGTCGAGTACACCGCGCCCGATCCGGAGCAGTTGCGCACGCTGTTCGAGCGCATGGGGTTCCCGGTCACGGCCCGGCATCGCAGCAAGAACGTCACGCTGCACCGCCAGGGCGACGTCAATTTCATCATCAATGCCGAGCCGGGCAGCTTCGGCCAGCGTTTCGCGCAGCAGCACGGGCCGTCGGCCTGCGCCATGGCTTTCCGCGTGCGGGACGCCGCGCAGGCGTTCAAGCGGGCGGTCGAACTCGGCGCGCGTCCGGTGCAGAACCCGGTCGGCCCGATGGAACTCAACATCCCGGCGATCGAGGGCATCGGCGGCAGCCAGGTCTACCTGGTCGACCGCTACGGCGACAGCACCATCTACGACGTGGATTTCGTGCCCGTGGCCGGCCGGGCGCGCGGCAATCCACCGGCCTGGCGCTGATCGACCACCTGACCCACAACGTGCATCGCGGCAACATGGGCCTGTGGGCGGGCTTCTACGAGCGGCTGTTCAATTTCCGCGAGATCCGCTACTTCGACATCGAGGGCAGGAAGACCGGCCTGTTCAGCAAGGCCATGACCAGCCCCTGCGGCAAGATCCGCATTCCGATCAACGAGTCGCAGGACGACAAGTCGCAGATCGAGGAGTACCTGCGCGAGTACCAGGGCGAAGGCATCCAGCACATCGCGCTGCACACCAGCGACATCTACGCGACGGTGGACGCGCTGCGCGCCAACGGCGTGCAGTTCCAGGATACGCCGGACACCTACTACGAAGGCGTCAACGCGCGGGTGCAGGGGCACCAGGAAGACCTGGCCGAACTGGCGCGGCGCCGCATCCTGATCGACGGCAGCGCGCAGGAAGGTATCCTGCTGCAGATCTTCACCACCAACGTGATCGGGCCGATCTTCTTCGAGATCATCCAGCGCAAGGGCAATGAAGGCTTCGGCGAGGGCAACTTCCGCGCGCTGTTCGAGTCGATCGAGCTCGACCAGGAGCGGCGCGGAGTCATTTGAGGAAGGGACTAGGGACTAGGGACTAGGGACAGGGAACAGCAGCTGCTGCGAGAGGTGACGCTGGTGAAAAATTACATACCGCTGTCGAGAGTCGAGGGCATTGCCTCGCGCCAGGCGCACTGCGACCTGCCGGCGGGCACCTACGAACGCGAGATGAGCAAGGAGGGCTTCTTCGGTCCCGCGGCGTTCTTCCACCACCGGCATCCGCCGACCGGGTGGACGAACTTCGAAGGCCCGCTGCGACCGCGCGCACTCGACCTGACCCGGCTCGCCGCGATGCCCGGCAGCCCGTGGTCGGCGACCGAAATACTGGCCAACGCGCATTGCCGCGTCCGCTACTGGCAGCTCGCCGACTCGATGGAACGCCTGGCGCGCAATGCCGACGGCGACGAGCTGCTGTTCGTGCACCAGGGCGCCGGCCACCTGCACTGCGACTTCGGCCATCTCGAGTTCGCGGCGGGCGACTACGTGATGCTGCCGCGCGGCACCCTGTGGCGGCTCGAGGCGACGGCGCCGGTCGCGCTGCTGCTGATCGAGTCGACCAACGCCAGCTACATGCTGCCCGAGCGCGGGCTCGCGGGACCGCACGCGATCTTCGATCCGGCGATGCTGGACACGCCGCGCATCGACGAGGCGTTCAAGGCGCAGCAGTCGTCGACGCGCGAGTGGCAGGTCGAGGTCAAGCGGCGTGGCGCCATCTCCCGGATCACCTATCCGTTCAATCCGCTCGACGCGATCGGCTGGCACGGCGAACTGGCCCCGGTTCGCCTCAACGTGCGCGACATCCGGCCGCTGATGAGTCATCGCTACCACCTGCCGCCGTCCGCCCACAGCACCTTCCTGTCGGCGCGCTTCGTCGTCTGCACCTTCGTGCCGCGGCCGTTCGAGACCGACCCGAAGGCGCTCAAGGTGCCGTTCTTCCACAACAACGACGACTACGACGAAGTGATCTTCTATCACGCCGGCGATTTCTTCAGCCGCGACAACATCCACCCCGGGATGCTGACCTATCATCCTGCCGGCTTTACCCATGGGCCGCATCCGAAGGCGCTGACGCGCATGTTCGAGCAGGCCAAGCCGGCGACGGACGAGTATGCGGTGATGATCGACACCCGCGACCCGCTCGATGTCACGGACGCCGGCCACGCGCTCGAGTGGCCCGGTTACGTCGACAGCTGGAAGGGCAAATGAAGCTCGCGACGCTGCGCAACGGCACGCGCGACGGCCGGCTGGTCGTCGTCAGTCGCGACCTCGCGCGGGCGCTGCCGGTGCCCGCCATTGCCCCCACGCTGCAGGACGCGCTGGACGACTGGGCGAGCCTTGCGCCGCGCCTGCAGGAAGCGGCCCGTGCGCTGGAGCAGGGCGCCGTGGCGGGCGAGATCGCGTTCGAACAGGCCCAGGCGCTCGCGCCCCTGCCGCGCGCGTATCACTGGGTCGACGGCTCGGCCTACGTCAATCACGTCGAGCTCGTGCGCAAGGCGCGCAAGGCCGAGATGCCGCCCGCTTTCTGGACGGACCCGCTGGTCTACCAGGGCGGCGCGGACGACTTCATCCCGCCGACCGGCGACGTTGCGGTTCCGAGCGAAGACTACGGCATCGACCTCGAGGCCGAGATCGCCGTCATCACCGACGACGTGCCGATGCAGACGCGAGCTGCCGATGCGGGCAGGCACATCCAGCTGCTGCTGCTGGTCAACGACTGGTCGCTGCGCAACCTGATTCCCGGCGAACTGGCCAAGGGCTTCGGCTTCTACCAGTCGAAGCCGGCGACCGCGTTCTCGCCCTGCGCCATCACGCCGGACGAGCTCGGCGATGCCTGGCGCGACCACCGCGTCCACCTGCCGCTGGTGTCGC
Organism: uncultured Gammaproteobacteria bacterium; assembly: GCA_963744735.1. GTDB lineage: Bacteria > Pseudomonadota > Gammaproteobacteria > Steroidobacterales > Steroidobacteraceae > RPQJ01. The sequence continues at coordinate 201,982 of CAVUVH010000002.1, read as the reverse complement.
ACATCAATGACCGGCTGTTCGGACGGCCGGACGCGGGTGTCGACATGACCTTCGACTTCGCGCAGCTGATCGCGCACGTCACGCGCACGCGGCGGCTTGGCGCCGGCGCGGTGATCGGCTCGGGCACGGTCTCGAACTACGATCGCTCCCGTGGCTCCTCCTGCCTGGCGGAGACGCGGGCGCTGGAGCAGATCGCGCAGGGCAAGGCCGTCACGCCGTTCCTGCGCTTCGGCGATCGCGTGCGGATCGAGATGTTCGACGCCGCGGGCCGCAGCCTGTTCGGCGCCATCGACCAGCGGGTCGTGCAGGCAGGCTGAGCCCCGCGCCGGGTGCACGCACGGCGCCCGTTCTCGGGCATCATGGCGCGACGGGTCAGACAGGTGTGCTGCAGATGTTCCAGTCGCTCGAGCCATTGCCGCCGGATCCCATCCTGGGCGTCACGGCCGCGTTCCGCCGCGATGCGTCGCCGCTCAAGGTCGACCTGGGCGTCGGCGTGTACCGGGACGTCGCCGGCAACACGCCGATCCCGGCCGCCGTGCGTGCCGCCGAGCGTGCGCTGATCGAGGCGCAGGCGAGCAAGACCTACGTCGGCCCGGCCGGCAACGTCGACTTCAACGAGCGCATCGTCGACCTGGCCCTGGGGCCGCTTGCCGGCTCGCTCAAGGAGCGCATCGCGACGATCCAGACGGTCGGCGGTTGCGGCGCGCTGCGTCTCGGCGCCGAGTTGCTGAAAGTGGCGCGACCGGACGCCGTGGTGCACGTCAGCGACCCGACCTGGGCCAATCACGAGCCGCTGCTCGGCAGTTCGGGCCTGCGGCTCGAGCGCTATCCCTATTACGACGCCGCGCGGCACGAGGTCGCGTTCGAGGCGATGCTCGACGTACCTGTCAGCGCCTGCCGGCCGGCGAGGTCGTGCTGCTGCATGCCTGTTGCCACAACCCCACCGGGGCCGACCTGGCGCCGGAGCAATGGCAGGCGGTGACCGCCGTGGTCGAGCAGCGCGGCCTGGTGCCGTTCGTCGACCTGGCCTACCAGGGCTTCGGCGACGACCTCGAAACCGACGTGGTGGGGCTGCGCACGCTGGCCGCGAGGGTGCCGGAACTGCTGCTGGCGCTGTCGTGCTCGAAGAATTTCGGGCTCTACCGCGAGCGGACCGGCGCGCTGGCCGTGCTCGCCCCGAACGGCGGGACGGCGATCGCCGTCGCGACCCACCAGGCCCGGCTCGCGCGCCGCATGTATTCGATGCCGCCCGACCATGGCGCCGCCGTGGTTGCCCGGCTGCTGGCCGAGCCGGCCCTGCGCGAGGACTGGCAGCGGGAAGTCGCGGCGATGGTGAGCAGGATGAAGTCGCTGCGGGCACTGCTTGCAGGCAAGCTGGAAGAGCGGCTGCCTGGCCGTGACTTCGGCTGGCTGCGGCGCCAGCGCGGCATGTTCTCGCTGCTGGGGCTGGACGCGGCCGGCATCGCCCGGCTGCGGGACGAGCACCACGTGTACGTGCCGCCGGACGGCCGCATGAACGTGGCCGGCATCAGTGACGGCAACGTCGACTACGTCGCCGCCGCGCGTCGCCCGGCTGCTCGGCTGACGCCGACTAGCCGGGCCGTCCCGCTTTGCTATAGAATCAGCGGTCCGAGGCCCGGGCCGCCGCAAGGTGGAACGGGTTTTCGGTCCGGGCCGGTCCCTGGCTCGTACTTCGGCACCTCGCGGCGCCGGCGGGTCGGCGGGTCGGCGGAGGATTTGCCAGAGAAGTCCCCGCCAGCGGGGATTTTTCATTTGCGACGGCCCCCAGGCCGGGCGCAGGTAAGAAATGGGCCGCGGGCCCATTTTTTGTTTTCGGGGTTCGTGAGGTCGAAGGGATGCTCAGGGACACGCTGACGGCACTGTTGCAGCCCGTCGTGAGCGGGCTGGGCTACGACCTGTGGGAACTGGAATTTCTGCCGGGTCGTGGCAACGCCCTGCTGCGCATCTATATCGACACGGAGGCCCACGCGGGCATCACGGTCGAGGACTGCGAGCGGGCCAGCCGTGCGGTGAGCGAGGTGCTCGACGCCGCCGACCCGGTGCCCGGCAACTACACCCTCGAGGTGTCGTCGCCGGGCGTCGAGCGCCCGTTGCGCGTGGCGCGGCATTTTGCGCCGTACGCGGGCGAGCAGGTATTCGTGGAGATGGTGCATCCCGTCGACGAGCGCCGCCGGTTCAAGGGCCGGCTGGCGGCGGCAGGGGACGACGCCATCGAGGTGGAAGTGGACGGCCGGCGTGCACCGGCTGCCGATTGCGGGCATCAGGAAGGCGCACCTCGCGCCCGATTTCTGACCCGGACGTTTTGCGAGGACGACGAGCGATGAGCAAAGAAATCCTGAGAGTTGCGGAAGAAGTTTCCAACGAGAAGGGCGTCGAGAAGGAAATCATCTTCGAGGCGCTCGAGACCGCGCTCGCGTCCGCGACGCGCAAGAAGTACGGCGAAGAGACCGACGTCCGCGTCGCGATCAACCGCAAGACCGGCGAATACGACACGTTCCGCCGCTGGAAGGTGTTTGCCGACGACTCGACCGAGCTCGAGTTCCCGGACAAGGAACTGCGGCTCGAGGACGCGCTCGACGTGTCGCCGGACGCCGAGCCGGGCGGCTACGTCGAGGTGCCGCTCGAATCGGTCGCCTTCGGCCGCATCGCCGCGCAGACCGCCAAGCAGGTCATCGTGCAGAAGGTGCGCGAAGCCGAGCGCGCCCAGGTGGTCGAGGCCTACAAGGGCCGCATCGGCACGCTGGTGTCGGGCCTGGTCAAGCGCGTCGACCGCAATGGCATCTTCGTCGACCTCGGCGGCAATGCCGAGGGCTTCATTTCGCGCGACCAGATGATTCCGCGCGAGCCGGTCCGCACGCAGGACCGCATCAAGGCGTTCCTCAAGGACGTGCGCTCCGAGCCGCGCGGCCCGCAGCTGTTCCTGAGCCGCACGGCGCCGGAGTTCCTGATCGAGCTGTTCAAGCTCGAGGTGCCGGAAGTCGGCCAGGGCCTGATCAACATCCTCGGCGCGGCGCGCGATTCCGGCGCCCGCGCCAAGATCGCCGTGCGCTCCAACGACCCGCGCATCGACCCGGTGGGCGCCTGCGTCGGCATGCGCGGATCGCGCGTGCAGGCGGTCTCGAACGAGATCGCGGGCGAGCGCGTCGACATCATCCCGTTCGACGACAACCCGGCGCAGTTCGTGATCAACGCGATGCAGCCGGCCGAGGTCAGCTCGATCGTCGTGGACGAGGAATCGCACTCGATGGACATCGCCGTCGCGGAAGAGAAGCTGTCGCAGGCGATCGGCCGCGGCGGCCAGAACATCCGCCTCGCGAGCGAACTCACCGGCTGGAAGCTCAACATCATGAGCGAGCAGGCGGCCGAGGAGAAAAGCGAGACCGAGCAGAAGTCGCTGCGCGACCTGTTCATGCAGCAGCTCGACGTGGACGAGGACGTGGCTGCGATCCTGGTGCAGGAGGGTTTCTCCAGCATCGAGGAAATCGCCTACGTGCCGCAGTCGGAGATCGCCTCGATCGAGGAATTCGACGAGGATATCGTGCAGGAACTGCGCAACCGCGCGCGCGACGTGCTGCTGACGCAGGCGATCGCGAGCGAGGAAACGATCGAGAAGGCCGCACCGGCGGCCGACCTGCTCGAGGTCGAGGGCATGGACGACACGCTGGCCGCGGAACTCGCGCGCCACGGCATCGTCACCCGCGAGGACCTGGCCGAGCAGGCCATCGACGACCTCATCGAGATCCCCGATCTCGACGAGAAGCGCGCCGGCGAGCTGATCCTCGCTGCGCGCAAGCACTGGTTCGAGCAGGACCAGCAGGCGTGAGCGGAGGTCTGAATACATGGCAGAAGTGACGGTCACGCAGTTCGCCGAGGTCCTGAAGGTCCCGGTCGAGAAGCTGCTCGCGCAGTTCAGCGAAGCTGGCATCCAGGTCGGCGGCGCCGACTCCATCATCAGCGAAGAAGCGAAGATGGAGCTGCTGACGCACCTGCGCCGTGCGCACGGTCGCCAGGGCGAGGATGCCGCGGCCCCGCGCAAGATCACGCTGCAGCGCAAGTCGCAGCAGGAGATCAAGCTCGCCTCCACGCAGGGCCGGGCCCGCACGGTCGCGGTCGAGGTGCGCCGCAAGAAGACCTACCTGAACCGCTCGGTCATCGAGGAAGAACAGCGCCAGCGCCAGGAAGAATTCGACAAGGTGCGCACGGCGGACGAAACCGCGCGCCAGGATCAGGAACGGCGTCGAGGCCGAGCGCCGCGCCGCCGAACAGCGCGAGCGGGACCGCTCGAAGCCGAGTCGCGCCGCCAGGCCGACGAGGAGGCGCGTCGCCGCGCCGAGGCCGATGCCCGTGCCCAGGCCGAGCATGCAGGCGCGTGAGCGCACCGAGCGCGAGCGCGCCGAATCCGAGCGCCGCGCCGCCGAGCCGCCGCGCCCGCCGCAAGGCGGCGCGTGCCGCGCGAGCCCGCGCCCGATCGTCCGGGCGCGCCGACCAAGTACGGCCGCAAGGAACTGCACGTCTCGGCCAACGCCAAGGCCAGCTTCAAGAAGAAGCAGCAGCCCGCCGGCCGCTACCGCCGCTCGGGCCAGGTGCAGGTCGACGCGCGCCACGGGTTCGTCGAGCCCACGGCCCCGGTCAAGCGCGACGTGCAGATTCCCGAGACGATCACGGTCGGCGAGCTCGCCAACCGCATGGCGATCAAGGCCAACGAAGTCATCAAGCAGATGATGAAGATGGGCGTGATGGCCACGATCAACCAGCCGATCGACCAGGACACCGCGACGCTGGTGGTCGAGGAGTTCGGCCACACGGCGATTCCGCTCAAGGAAGACCAGCTGGAAGAGCAGCTGCTCGCGACCTCGGGCGACGTCGAGGTGCTGCCGCGTCCGCCGGTCGTCACGATCATGGGCCACGTCGACCACGGCAAGACCTCGCTGCTCGACTACATCCGCACCACCAAGGTGGCGGCGGGCGAGGCGGGCGGCATCACGCAGCACATCGGCGCCTACCAGGTGCCGACGCCGCGCGGCCTGATCACCTTCATCGACACCCCGGGCCACGCGGCCTTCACCGCGATGCGCGCCCGCGGCGCCAACGTCACCGACATCGTCATCCTGGTGGTGGCGGCGGACGACGGCGTCATGCCGCAGACGATCGAGGCGATCCAGCACGCGCGCGCGGCCGAGGTGCCGATCGTGGTCGCGGTCAACAAGATCGACAAGTACGGCGCCGACCCGGACCGGGTGCGCAACGACCTCGGCAAGCAGAACGTCATCCCCGAGGAATGGGGCGGCGACGTGATGTTCGTCAACGTCTCGGCCAAGACGGGCGAGGGCATCGACAAGCTGCTCGAGTCCGTGCTGCTGCAGGCCGAAGTGCTCGACCTCAAGGCGCCGACCACCGGCCTCGCCGTGGGCGTCGTGCTCGAGTCCAGCATCGAGAAGGGCCGCGGCCCGGTCGCGACCGTGCTGGTCAAGCGCGGCACGCTGAAGACGGGCGACCCGATCATCGCCGGCCAGGAGTTCGGCCGCGTGCGCGCGCTGTTCGACGCGCAGGGCAAGCAGGTGCAGGAAGCCGGACCGGCCATCCCGGTGCAGGTGCTGGGCCTGTCCGACGCCCCGGGCGCCGGCGACGACCTGCTGGTCGTCGAGAGCGAGCGCAAGGCACGCGAAGTCGCGCTTGTACCGCCAGGGCAAGTACCGCGACGTGCGCCTCGCCGGCGCGACCAAGAAGGTCGAGGACGTGTTCTCGCAACTCGGCGAGAACGCGGGCCAGGTGGTCAACCTCATCGTCAAGTCCGACGTGCAGGGCAGCGCCGAGGCGCTGCGCGACTCGCTGTCCAAGATCGGCACGGACGAAGTGTCGGTCAAGGTCATCGCCAGCGGCGTCGGCGGCATCACCGAGTCGGACGTTTCGCTGGCGGCGGCCTCGCGTGCCCGCATCATCGGCTTCAACGTGCGCGCCGACGGCGCGGCCCGCAGCGCGATGAAGGAGCAGGGCGTCGAGGTCAACTACTACAGCATCATCTACGAGGCGCTCGACGACGTCCGCAGCTGGGTGTCCGGCATGCTCAAGCCGGAGATCAAGGAGCAGATCGTCGGCCTCGCCGAGGTGCGCGAGGTGTTCCGCTCGAGCAAGTTCGGCACCGTGGCTGGCTGCCTCGTCACCGAGGGCGTCATCAAGCGCGGCAACCCCGTGCGCGTGCTGCGCGAGAACGTGGTCATCCACCAGGGCGAGCTCGACTCGCTGCGCCGCTTCAAGGATGACGTGGGCGAAGTCCGCGCCGGCACCGAGTGCGGCATCGGCGTCGTCAAGTACAACGACATCCGCGCCGGCGACCAGATCGAGTGCTTCGCCCGCTTCGAGGTCGCGCGCAGCGCGTAAGGCAGATGCCACGCGAGGTTCCACGCGCGCGTCGCATCGCGGAGCAGGTCCAGCGCGTCCCTCTCGCAGCTGCTGCTGCGGGAGGTGCGCGACCCGCGCCTCAAGCCGATGACGATCACGCACGTCAAGGTCTCTCCCGACCTCACCCACATCTGGGTGCTGTACACGCTGCTGTCCGGCGCGACCGGCGACGAGCTGCAGCAGGAGATCCTCGACGAGGCGGCCGTGTACCTGCGCGGACCGCTCGGCCGTGCGCTGCGACTGCGGCTGGCGCCGCAGCTGCACTTCGCGCATGACGAGGAACTCGAGCGCGGCAACCGCCTCGACGACCTGATCGGCCGCGCCGTGCGCGACGATCGCGCGCGCCATGTCGACGACGTTCCTGCCGGCGACGACGACGCCCACTACGACAGCTCCGCAGACGAAGCCGAAGACGGACGGCCGTGATGACGGCCGCGGGCGGCAGCGGGGCTCCGGCGCGGCGGCGCTGGCGGACGGTCGATGGCATCGTGCTGCTCGACAAGCCGACCGGCATGACGTCGACCCAGGCGCTGCAGCGCGTGCGTCGCCACCTGCAGGCCGAGAAGGCCGGCCATGCCGGCACGCTCGATCCCATGGCGACCGGCATGCTGCCGCTGTGCTTCGGCCAGGCGACCAAGGCCTGCGGCACGCTGCTGGGCCGGAGCAAGGCCTACCGGGCGACGGTTCGCCTGGGTAGCGCCACCGACACCGGCGATGCCGACGGCCAGGTCATCGCGGCCGCGCCGGTTCCCGGCTTCGATGCCGCCGCGCTGGAGCAGGCGCTGGCAGGCCTGCGCGGCGAACGCCTGCAGGTCCCGCCGATGTATTCCGCGCTCAAGCGCGACGGCCGGCCGCTGTACGAACTGGCACGCCGCGGGGAGGAGGTCGAGCGCGCTGCCCGGCCGATCACGATCGAGTCCCTGGTAGCGCTCGACCGGACCGGCGATGACCTCGAGATCGAAGTCGTGTGCTCCAAGGGCACCTACATCCGGGTGCTGGCAGAGGAAATCGCAGCCCGGCTCGGCACCCGGGCGCACCTGGGCGCGTTGCGCCGGCTCTGGGTCGAGCCGTTCGCGGCGGCGGGGCTGGTCACGCTGGAGGAGATCCTGGGCACGCCCGCGGATGAAACCGTCGGTGCCCCCTGGCTCGCGGCCGTCGATACGGCATTCCCCGACCTGCCGCGGCTGCCGCTGGACCAGCAGCAGGCGCTGCACCTGTGCCAGGGCCGGGCGTTGCCTGCGCCCCCGGGGCTGCCGCCGGCGCCGCTGTACCGGGCGTACGACCCGGCGCAGCGGTTCCTCGGGCTGGTCGAACCCGGGCCGGCCGGGGTCCTGCGCGTGCAGCGGCTGTTCGTGCCGGGCGTCGGCACGACTGCAACCGGATCAAGGACTTGAGCAGGACAGGGCCGTGCGGGTACAATGCGCGGCTCACTCAAGGCGAATATCAAGGTTTCGAGGTCACACACCGATGGCACTGTCCACCGAGCGCAAGTCTGAGATCGTCGGCGATTTCAAGCGCGGCGCCACTGACACTGGCTCCCCCGAGGTCCAGATTGCACTGCTCTCCGCCCGCATCAACGGCCTGGGCGAGCATTTCACCGCGCACAAGCGCGACCACTCCTCGCGTCGCGGGCTGCTCAAGCTCGTCACGCAGCGCCGCAAGCTGCTCGACTACCTGAAGGACAGCGACCCGGCTCGCTACCAGGACATCGTCGCCAAGCTCGGCCTGCGCCGCTGACCGACTGCACCGCCTCCGGCCCGCTTTGCGGGCCGGATTCGTTTTCGCCCCCCGCCGGGCCACCGAACACACTCGGGACACATTCATCGTGAACGTCCACAAGACCAGCTTCCAGTACGGCCCCCACACCGTCTCCATCGAAACCGGCCGTCTCGCCCGCCAGGCCGACGGTTCCGTCCTCGTCTCCATGGGCGACACCGCCGTGCTCGTCACGGCCGTCGGCCGCCGCGAAGCGCAGCCGGGCAAGGATTTCTTCCCGCTGACCGTCAACTACATCGAGAAGACCTACGCCGCGGGTCGCATCCCGGGTGGCTTCTTCAAGCGCGAGGGCCGCCCTTCCGAGAAGGAGACCCTGATCTCGCGCCTGATCGACCGTCCGATCCGGCCGCTGTTCCCCGAGTTCTTCTTCAACGAAGTGCAGGTCGTCGCGACGGTCGTCTCGCTCGACCCGGAAATCGACTCCGACATTCCCGCGATGCTCGGTGCGTCCGCGGCGCTGGCGCTGTCGGGCATCCCGTTCAAGGGCCCGATCGGCGGTGCGCGCGTCGGCTACATCGACGGCAAGTACCAGCTCAACCCGTCGGCCAAGGACATGAAGACGTCCGACCTCGACCTGGTCGTCGCCGGCACGGCCGATGCCGTGCTGATGGTCGAGTCGGAAGCCAACATGCTGTCCGAGGCCGTGATGCTCGGCGCCGTGGTCTACGGCCACGAGCAGATGCAGGTGGCGATCAACGCCATCCGCGAACTCGCCGCCAAGGCGGGCAAGCCGGCCTGGGGCTGGAAGGCGCCGGAACTGAGCGACGAACTGGCCAAGGCCGTCGCCGCGCACACCGAGACCGAGCTGGTCAAGGCGTACCAGATCACCGAGAAGCAGGCGCGCCACACGCGCGTCGGCGAGATCAAGAAGGCCGTGGTCGAGGCGCTGGCCGGCGGCGAGTCGCCCAAGTTCGACGCGCGCCAGGTCACCGACGAGTTCGGCCGGCTCGAATACAACATCGTGCGCCGCCGCATCATCGCCGGCGAGCCGCGCATCGACGGCCGCGACATGCACACGGTCCGCAAGATCACCGTCGAGACGGGCGTGCTGCCCCGCACCCACGGCTCGGCGCTGTTCACGCGCGGCGAGACGCAGGCGCTGGTCACGACCACGCTCGGCACCGGCCGTGACGCGCAGATCATCGACGCGCTCGCGGGCGAACGCAAAGAGCCGTTCATGATGCATTACAACTTCCCGCCGTTCTCGGTCGGCGAGACGGGCATGATGGGTTCGCCGAAGCGCCGCGAGATCGGCCACGGCAACCTGGCGCGCCGCGGCGTGTACGCGGTCATGCCGGACATGACCAGGTTCCCGTACATCATCCGCGTGGTGTCGGAGATCCTCGAGTCGAACGGCTCGAGCTCGATGGCCTCGGTCTGCGGCACCAGCCTCGCGCTGATGGACGCGGGCGTGCCGCTCAAGGCGCCGGTGGCCGGCGTCGCGATGGGCCTGGTGCTCGAAGGCGGCAAGTTCCAGGTGCTCACCGACATCCTCGGCGACGAAGACCACCTCGGCGACATGGACTTCAAGGTGGCCGGCACCGCCGACGGCGTCACCGCGCTGCAGATGGACATCAAGATCGAGGGCATCACCAAGGAAATCATGCAGGTCGCGCTCGATGCGGCGCACAAGGCCCGGCTGCACATCCTCGGCGAGATGAACAAGGTCCTGTCGAGCGCACGCCCGCAGATGTCCGAGTGGGCGCCCACGATCATCACCATGAAGATCGACCCGGAGAAGATCCGCGAAGTCATCGGCAAGGGCGGCGCCGTCATCCGTGCGATCACGGAAGAGACCGGCACGACGATCGACATCGAGAACGACGGCACGGTCAAGATCGCTTCGGTCAGCGGCCTCGCGGGCCGCGAAGCCCAGCGCCGCATCGAGCTGATCACCTCCGAAGTCGAAGTCGGCTCGGTCTACGAAGGCAAGGTCGTCCGGCTGATGGACTTCGGCGCGTTCGTGCAGATCCTGCCGGGCAAGGACGGCCTCGTGCACATCTCGCAGATCAGCGAAGAGCGCGTCGAGCGCGTCAGCGACAAGCTGAAGGAAGGCGACGTCGTGCGCGTGAAGGTGCTCGAAGTCGACCGCCAGGGCCGCGTGCGGCTGTCGATGCGCAACGTGGACGAGGCATAAGAGCAGGGACAGGGACCAGGGAGCAGGGAGTGCTCAGAAAAAGGCCGGCGAATCGCCGGCTTTTTTCGTTGACGAGGTTGCGGGGCGTGCTGCGCTGGCGTTGTCCAGCCGGCAGTCCGCGCTTCGGCTATCGCAAGGCGCGTCGACGTACGATCGATCAGGGGTGGCCGGCGGGACGTTTCAGCTGGAGACGTCAACGTGGCATGCAGTCCCATGAGCGGCCGGATCGACCCGAGCCGAGCCGCTTGCGCGGCTATGGATTACAATGGACGGACCCGGATTTCTTCATTTCATGACCCGCGAGGAACGATGTGAGTCAATCGCAGCAAGATATTCAATTTAAAGTCTGGAAGGAGCTCGCCATCAGCAAGCAGATGCTGATGCGGACGGCGACGGACGTGCTCAAGCTTGACCCGGAGTGCACGCAGGAAGAGCTGAAGGTGGCACTCGAAGGCGCACTTAAAAAGGTCGCCAAGGCGGATGCCGACCTGCTGCAACGCGCAGGAGGAGGCGAAAGTCGCCATCGCTGCGCTCGAGAAGAAGCTGGTCGCGAGCGAGCAGAGCTTGGCGATTGCGCAGAAGGCGGCTGCCGAGGCCCAGGCCGCGCACGAAGGCGCGGTTCAGCAGATCACGAACCAGCGCGCAGCCGCCGCGACGGAGCTGCAGAAGGTCAAGGACCGCCTGGCCGAGAGCGACAAGTCGCTCAAGGCGATCAACACGGCGCTGGCCGACACGCCGGAAAACGTCCTGAAGAAGATGGGCGTACTCAAGAAGCAGAAGCAGCAGGAAGCGGACGCGCGTCGCGACGTCGAAGCCGCGCTTAACAAGCTGCGCACCGAGAAGCGCCAGCAGGATCAGAAGACGGCGGATTTGCTGCGCAATGGCGCGACCCTGGTTGGCAGATATCGCGACCTGCACGCGCTGGCGCTGAAGCTGCATGAGCAACTCCAGCCGCTGGTCGGTGATGCGACGAGCCTGCCGGCGATTCCGGAGCTCGACGCGAATCTGCTGGAAGCCATCGAGCAGCCGGCGGACAGTAATCTCAAGCGTCCCGCCCGCTAGAGGCGCGCTGCCCGCGCCCTGAATGCGGCCCAGTCCAGCCGCACGCCGCCATAACTGCGGCGCGCGGCGCGGGGCGTCGAGCCTGTCTGTTCGGGACGGGGAGTCATGACAGGGGGATATGGACTATGGGCATCCCCAAAAGCAGTGTTGTCGGTGCGATCGCCGATCAACCCCTGATCCCTATTCCCTGATCAGCTCTCGTCCCGGCCGAATGGCCGCGGGATCCGCGAGAACACTTCTTCCTGCAGCGACTTGAAGCGCTGGTAGTTGCGCTGCGCGACCTGGGTGACGGTCTCGAGCGGGTCGACGCCGACCACGTGCTTGAAGCGGTCGCGCAGCTCGCGCTGCTCCTTGGCAAACAGCTGGATGCTCTCGTCGAGGTAGCGGCCGACGAAATCCTGCAGGCCGTTGCCGTAGCTGCGGATCACCTGCGACAGGAAGTCGCGGCTCATCAGCGATTCGCCGCCGCCTTCCTGCTCGGCGATCACCTGCAGCAGGATGCTGCGCGTGATGTCCTGCTGCGACTTGCGGTCGAGCACGACGAAGTCGATGCGCTCGACCACCAGCCGCCGGATGTCGGCCAGCGTCACGTAGCGGCTCTCGACCGTGTCGTAGAGCCGGCGATTGGGATACTTGCGGATCACGCGCGGACCGCGCTTGGCCGCTGCGCCTGTCTCGCTGTCGCCCCTGGGTTTCCGGGTTCTGCCTTTTGCCGCCGTCGTCGCCATCGTGCTCGATCCTCAGCCGGCTGTGCCGGCACTTGCCTCAGTCGGTGCCGCGCGCGCTGCGCAGCCCGCAAAACCATCGATGCGCCAGTGCGCCACGGCCCAGGCCCATGCCTCCTGCAGCGGCATCCGTGGCAGCGCCGCCGGCGGATTCTGGCCCAGGAACCGCAGCACCGCCGCCAGTTGTGCGGCCGGTCCATCCCGGCCGGTCACCGCCGGCGCATCTCCTCCAGACTTGGAGAGCTTAAGGCCCCTGTCGTCCACGGCAAGTGGCAAATGCAGGTAGCGGACGGCCGGCAGGCCCAGGCGTCGCTGCAGGACGATCTGCCGGGCCGAACTCGTCAGCAGGTCGCAGCCGCGCACGACATCGGTGATGCCCTGGTCGGCATCGTCGACGACGACGGCAAGCTGATAGGCAAACAGCCGGTCGCGACGCTGCAGCACGAAGTCGCCGACCGTGGCCTGTACATCGACGCACTGCCGACCCAGGCTGCGGTCGTAGAATTCCACGTTTCCCGCCGGAACCCGCAGGCGCAGCGCGTGCCCTGGGGGCCGTTGTCGGCATCCGCCGGCAGGCAGTCCGTCGGGTGGAACAGTTCATCGCCCTGGCCCGCGGGTCGAGACTCATTCTCGGGCAGGCGGGCGAGGGCAGACCGGCTGCAGCGGCACTGCCGCAACGCACCTTCGATGGCGCAGTTGCTCGATCGCCGCGGCGTAGCGGTCGAATCGGTCGCTCTGGCGCAGGACGGGACCGTCCCACTGCAAGCCGAAGGACTCGAGATCGGCCAGGATCTGGTCGGCCGCGCCGGGGCGGGTCGCGCGGCGGGTCGAGGTCCTCGATACGGAGCAGCCATTCTCCGTCGATGCGCGCGCGCATCGAGATAGCTGCCGACGGCCGCGACCAGCGACCCGAAATGGAGGCGTCCGCTGGGGGACGGGGCGAAGCGACCCCGGTAACGCCGACGCGCGCGAGCCCTCACCGGCGCTGCGCGCCACCTCTCCCGCTGGCGCGGGAGAGGTAAGGGAGGTTCAGCGGTAGTCGTCCCGGTCGCCAAACTGCTTTTCGCGGCGCTCGCGGCGTTCCTGCGCCTCGACGCTGAGCGTGGCCACCGGCCGGGCCTCGAGGCGCTTCACGCCGATGGGCTCGCCGGTCTCGAGGCAGAAGCCGTAGCTGCCGTCCTCGATCCGCTTCAGCGCCTCGTCGATCTTGCGGATCAGCTTGCGCTCGCGGTCACGCGTGCGCAGTTCGAGGCTGAACTCGGATTCCTGCGTCGCGCGGTCGTTGGGATCGGGGAAGTTCGCGGCCTCGTCCTTCATGTGCAGCACGGTGCGATCCACTTCCTGCATCAGGTCCTGCTTCCAGCTGGCCAGGATCGTGCGGAAGTGCTCGAGCTGCTCCTTGCTCATGTACTCCTCGCCCTTCTGCACCTGGTAGGGCTGGACGTTGCGGGGGCCGGACAGGAGGCTGGCGTTCATTTCCAAATCGGGGTCTTCCGTGCGCACGGCAGCGAGCGCGGGCCCGGGCTTCGGCGTGGTCTTAGCGGCCGCCTTCGCGGTTCTGGGCTTCGGCGCCGGCGTCTGGGACGACTTCGGCGGCGACTTCTGCAACGACTTCTGGGGCGCAGCCGCCGCGGCTGGCTTGCGCGACGACGGCCTTTTCCTTGGCAGCTGCCGCAGCCTTGGCCGCAGGCTTGGCGGCGGGCTTCGGCGCCTTCGCAGAAACTGTCTTCTGGGCCTTGGTCGGCTTGGCAGAAGGTTTCTTCACGGGCATTGACGCACACTCCCACTCCGGTTGGAGGCGCGCGATTATACAGGCGGCGAACCCGTCGTCCACCCCGGAAAAAGCAGGTTGTCCGGTAATTCCGCGAGACCCGGCCGGGTGGCCGGAAATGCTGTGAGCCGGGCCCGATTCTTCTAGAATTCGGCCCTTGCTTTGCCTGCGCTTTCTCCAGGGTGAATGATGCGTCTGACCAAGATCAAGCTGGCCGGTTTCAAGTCGTTCGTGGACCCGACCTCGGTCGGTTTCCCGACGAACCTGGTCGGCGTGGTCGGGCCCAACGGCTGCGGCAAGTCCAACATCATCGACGCGGTGCGCTGGGTGATGGGCGAGATCTCCGCCAAGCACCTGCGCGGCGACTCGATGGCCGACGTCATCTTCAACGGCTCGGGCACGCGCAAGCCGGTCGGCACCGCCTCGGTCGAGCTGATCTTCGACAACAGCGACGGCAAGCTCGGCGGCGAGTACGCAGGCTATTCGGAGGTCTCCCTCAAGCGCGTGGTCTCGCGCGACGGCCAGTCGTCGTACTTCCTGAACGGCGTGCGCTGCCGTCGCAAGGACATCACGCAGCTGTTCCTCGGCACGGGCCTCGGCTCGCGCAGCTACGCCATCATCGAACAGAACATGATCTCGCGCGTGATCGAGGCCAAGGCCGACGACATGCGCGCCTTCCTGGAAGAGGCGGCGGGCATCTCGCGCTACAAGGAACGGCGCAAGGAAACGGAAAGCCGGATCGCGCAGACGCGCGAGAACCTGGCCCGCCTGACCGACCTGCGCGACGAGGTCGAGAAGCAGTTGCGGCACCTGCAGCGGCAGGCGGCCACGGCGCGGCGCTACCAGACGCTGAAGCAGGAAGAGCGCCAGGCCCACGCGGAGCTGCTCGCCCTGAAGCTGCGCGAGATCGAGAACGAGTCGGCGGCGCGCCAGGCGATCCTGAGCGAGCGCGACCTGGCGCTGCAGGCGGCGGTTGCCGAGCAGCGCTCGATCGAGGCCGCCATCGAGCGTGCCCGCCAGGAACACGACGCGCAGGCCGCGGTGCTGTCCGAGGTGCAGGGGCGGTACTACCAGGTCGGCGCCGACATCTCGCGCACCGAGCAGGCAATCGACCACGCGCGCGAGATCCGTGCGCGGCAGCGGCAGGAACTCGAGCAGATCGCGCAGGGCATCCAGGACGCGGACCTGCATCGCGTGCGTGACCGGCAGCTGGCGGCGGAGCTCGAGGCCGCGCTGGCCGAGATGGGGCCCGGGCTCGACGCTGCACGTGCCGCAGAGCAGGCGGCGGCCGCGGACCTCGCGGCCGCGGAGGCGGCGATGTCGGGCTGGCAGGAGAACTGGGAAGTATTCAACCAGTCGCTGCGGCAGGCTTCGTCGGCGGCGGAGGCCGAACGCGCCCGGCTCGAAGTGATGGAGAACCAGCTGCGCGGGCTGGTCAACCAGCGCGACCGCGCCACGCAGGAGCACGGCACGCTTTCGGCGGCGGATGTCGCCGCCACCCTGGCCAGCCTCGAAGCGCAGGAAGGCGACGCGCGCCGCGAGCACGAAGCCGCGCGGCAGCAGATGCAGGAGCTCGTCGCCACGCTGCAGGCCGAGCGCGGCCGCGAACGCGAACTCGCGGCAGCGGCGCAGGGTGCCCGCCGGGAAACGCAGGAAGTCGAAGGTCGCATCGTGTCGCTCGAGGCGCTGCAGCGCGCGGCGCTCGGCCAGAGCCAGGGCAAGGTCGTCGACTGGCTCAAGTCCCGGGGTCTCGAGCGCAGCCCGCGCCTGGCGCAGCAGTTGTCGGTCGACAAGGGCTGGGACCGCGCGGTCGAGACCGTGCTCGGCGGCTACCTCGAGGCCGTCTGCGTCGATTCGCTCGAGGACGTGGCCAGCACGCTCGAGAGCCTGACGGCCGGCACCGTCACCTTCTTCGCGGGCGTCGAAGGCGCCGTCGCGTCGGGTCACAGCCAGGACACACTGCGGTCACGCGTGCGCGGCCCGGCGGGTCTCGATGCCCTGTTCGAGGGCATCGTCGCGACCGATACGCTCGGTGACGCGCTGGCGCTGCGGCCGCGCCTGCGTCCGGGGCAGTCGGTCATCACCCGTGACGGCATCTGGATCGGCCCCGACTGGCTGCGCGTCAGTCGCGACAAGGACGCGCACGAGGGCGTGATCGAGCGCGAGGAGCGACTGCGTGGCGAACGCAGCGCGCTCGCAGCGCAACAGGCGAGGCACCGCGTCGGCCGAAGCCGATCTCGAGGCCCTGCGCGGTCGCGTGCGCGATCTCGAGGACCAGCTCGCCAGCCACCAGGCCGTGGTGTCGCGCAGCGGCGCCTCGCACATGAGCCTGCGCTCGCAGATCGACAGCCTGCGCGCCCGCGCCGAGCAGCGCGCACAGCGCATGCAGCAGCTGACGCTCGAGCTCTCCGAGGTGCAGGGCGCGCTCGAGGCGGCCAATGCCGGCAACCGCGCCGCGCGCGGCCGGCTCGAGGAAGCCGTCGCGGCGATGGCCGAGCTCGAGGACCGTCGCGTCGCGCTGGAAGCCGAGCGCGAGCAACTGCGTGCCCGGCTGACCGCCGCGCGCGACCAGGCCCAGGCGCAGCGCACGGCCGCGAACGAGGCGGCGATCCGCGTCGAATCGCGCCGCACCAGTTACCAGTCGCTGCTGTCGGGCCTCGAGCGCCTCGACGCGCAGATCGGCCAGTTCGAGGCGCGCCGCAACGACCTCGATGCGCAGCTCGCCGGTGGCGAGGAAAGCGAAGCCCAGCTCAAGCAGGCGCTGGAAGAAGCCCTGCAGCGCCGCGTCGCCGTCGAGGGCGAACTGGCGGCGGCACGCCAGGCGATGGAGACGGTCGACGGTCACCTGCGCGCGCTCGACGAGCGGCGCATGGGGGCCGAGTCGGCCGTGGACGAGGCGCGTTCGGCGCTCGAGAACGTCCGCTTCGTCGTGCAGGAGCTGAAGCTGCGGCGCGAGACCTACCTGGAGCAGTTCGCGGCCACGCGGCTCGAACTGCAGGACGTGGTGGCGGCCCTGGCGGAGGATGCCAGCGTCCCGGCCTGGGAGCAGCGGCTGGCGGAGACCAGCGAGAAGATCGAGCGCCTCGGCGCCGTCAACCTGGCCGCCATCGACGAGTTCACCGAGAAGACGGAGCGCAAGGAATACCTGGACCGCCAGTTCGCGGACCTCAACGATGCGCTGTCGACCCTCGAGGACGCGATCCGCAAGATCGACCGCGAGACCAAGTCGCGCTTCCAGGACACCTTCGACCGCGTCAACGCCGGCCTGGCGCAGAAGTTCCCGCGCCTGTTCGGCGGCGGCCAGGCGTACCTCGAACTCGTCGGCGACGACGTGCTCGAAGCCGGCGTCGCGATCATGGCGCGCCCGCCCGGCAAGCGGAACAGCTCGATCAGCATGCTCTCCGGCGGCGAGAAGGCGCTGACCGCGGTGGCGCTCGTGTTCTCCATCTTCGAGCTGAACCCGGCGCCGTTCTGCCTGCTGGACGAAGTCGATGCGCCGCTCGACGAGAACAACGTCGGCCGCTTCTGCGACATCGTGCGCGAGATGTCGGACCAGGTGCAGTTCATCTTCGTCACGCACAACAAGACGACGATGGAGCTGGCCAACCAGCTGCTCGGCGTTACCATGAACGAGCCGGGGTGCTCGCGCCTCGTCGCCGTCGATGTCGATGAGGCCGTGCGCATGGCGGCCATGTAAGGCCCGCAAGGAAGTCCGCGTCGCAATGAACGAACTGCGCTGGATTCTGCTCGTCGCCGGTCTGCTGCTGCTGGGAGGCCTGTACCTGTGGGGCATGCGCGGTCGCTGGCGCGGCCAGGGCGACAACGACGGCTCGCGCCGCCCGGCGGTGTTCACCGGCGGGGCCCAGGGGTTCGAGACCGACGAGACCGTGCCGGAAGACATCGAGGAGCCCGCGGTCCTGCGGGCCGAGCGACGGGTCGAGCCCGGATTCGACGATGATGCCGCCGCCGGGGCAGCAGTGCCTCCGGCACGCCGCATCGACTTCGACGATGACGCCTCGCTCGAGACACCGGCGATCGGCCGGCGTGAGCCGACGTTCTCCGGCCGGCCGGAGCCCGAGGCGGCGCCGGCGCGCAGCGAGCCGCGAATCGAGGACGAGCCGGCCGCGCCAGTCGCGCGGCCGCAGAAGATCATGGCGATCCGCGTCAGCGCCCAGGCGCCGGCGCGCTTTGACGGTTCGGACCTGCTCGACGCCCTGCGGGCGGAAGGCCTGGGCTTCGGTCGCTACGACATCTTTCACCGGCTGCATGACGACGGCCGCCCGATCTTCAGCGTGACCAGCCTGCGCGAACCCGGCACCTTCGACCTGCAGGACATGCCGAACACCCAGTACACCGGGATCGCGATGTTCACCGTGTTGCCTGGCCCGGTGTCGGCGGTCGATGCCTTCGATGAGATGGTGTTCACGGCCCGTGCCCTGGCCACGCACCTGAGCGGCGCGCTGGCGGACGAGCGGGGCGCGCCCCTGACGGCGCTGCGCGTCAACAAGCTGCGCGAGGAAGTGCTCGAGTACGAGCGCGGCCAGGGCGCCGGCTGAGGCGCAGATGGCGGCAACCCGCGAACTGGCACGGCGCGCGCGCGAGCTGCGTAACCAGCTCGATCATCACAACTACCGCTACTACGTCCTCGACGACCCGGAAATCTCCGACGCCCAGTTCGACGCGCTGCTGCGCGAGCTGCAGCAACTGGAGGCCGCGCACCCGGAACTCGTGCACCCCGATTCGCCGACGCAGCGGGTTGGCGGACAGCCTGCGCGTGAATTCCGCGAAGTCGTGCACGCAGTCGCCGATGCTGTCGCTCGACAACGCGTTCACCGAGCAGGACATCCTCGATTTCGACCGGCGCGCGCGCGAGCGGCTCGACGTCGACCAGATCGCCTATTCGGCCGAGCCGAAGATCGACGGCCTGGCAATCACCGTGCGCTACGAACACGGCCGCCTGGCGCAGGCCGCGACGCGGGGCGACGGCTCGCGCGGCGAGGACGTGACGGTCAATGTCCGCGCGATCCGCTCGGTGCCGTTGCAGTTGCGGGGCGAGCGTCCGCCGCCGGTGCTGGAAGCGCGGGGCGAGATCTTCATGACCCGCCGCTCGTTCGAGGCCCTGAACCGCCGCCAGGCCGAGCGCGGCGACAAGACCTTTGCCAACCCGCGCAACGCCGCCGCGGGCAGCCTGCGCCAGCTCGATCCGGCCGTCACGGCCGAGCGCTCGCTGGACCTGTTCTTCTACGGCCTGGGCGCGGTCGAGGGCTGGGCACTGCCGCCCCGCCACAGCGAGGTGCTGGACGCGCTGCGCGAGTTCGGCCTGCGCACCTGCCCGGAGATCGACGTGGTGGACGGCGTCAACGGCTGCCTCGCAGTACTACGCGCGGATCGGCGCGCGGCGAGCCAGTCTCGCCTACGACATCGACGGCGTGGTCTACAAGGTGGACCGCCTCGACTGGCAGCGCGACCTCGGCTTCGTGGCGCGCGCGCCGCGCTGGGCCGTGGCGCACAAGTTTCCGGCGCAGGAGGAGACGACCACGGTCGAGGACGTGCGGTTCTACGTCGGCCGCACCGGCGCGCTGACCCCGGTGGCGCACGTCAGGCCCGTGTTCGTCGGCGGCGTGACGGTCAGCAACGTCACGCTGCACAACATGGACGAGGTTGCGCGCAAGGACGTTCGTGTCGGCGACACCGTGGTGGTGCGCCGCGCCGGCGACGTGATTCCCGAGATCGTGCGCGTGGTGCCTGAAAAGCGTGCGCGCGGGGCGCAACCGGTGGAGCTGCCCGCGCGCTGCCCGGTGTGCA
This sequence comes from uncultured Gammaproteobacteria bacterium, assembly GCA_963744735.1. Classification (GTDB taxonomy): domain Bacteria; phylum Pseudomonadota; class Gammaproteobacteria; order Steroidobacterales; family Steroidobacteraceae; genus RPQJ01. The sequence continues at coordinate 182,286 of CAVUVH010000002.1, read as the reverse complement.
ACTCGCACGTCGATCGCACCGAGGGCGAGGCCGTGGCCCGCTGCTCGGGCGGCCTGGTCTGCGCGGCGCAGCGGCTGGCCGCGATCCGTCATTTCGCCTCCCGCCGCGCGGTCGATATCGACGGGCTGGGCGAGCGCGCTGGTCGAGCAGTTGATCGACAGCGGGCGGGTCAAGACACCGGCCGACCTGTACACGCTGACCGCCGAAGAGCTGGCAGGACTCGAGCGCATGGGCGCGAAATCGGCGGCGAACCTGATCGACGCGCTGGAGGCCAGCAAGCAGACGACCCTGCCGCGGTTCCTGTACGGGCTCGGCATCCGCGACGTGGGCGAGGCGACGGCGCTGGCGCTGGCCGAGCATTTTGGCGCACTCGAGCCGCTGCAGGCGGCCAGCCTCGAGGAGATCCAGCAGGTGCGCGACGTCGGTCCGGTGGTCGCCGGCCACGTCCGCGAGTTCTTCGACGAGGAGCGCAATCGGGAGGTCATCCGCAAGCTGCGCGCGGCCGGCGTGCACTGGCCCGCGATCGCCAGGACAGCCGGTCGCGGATGCGGCGGGACCGCTCGCCGGCCAGGTCGTGGTCATCACCGGTACGCTGGCCTCGATGTCGCGCGAGGAGGCCCGCGCCGCCGCGCGCGCGGCGGGCGCGACCGTCACCGACTCCGTGTCGAAGAAGACGACGCTGCTGGTGGTCGGCGCCGAGGCCGGGTCGAAGCTGAAGAAGGCGCAGGAGCTGGGTGTGCGCATCGTCGACGAGGCGGAATTCAGGCAGTGGCTGGGGCGGTCGTCGTGACCGCGTCACGGGCCTGAGCCGATGCTGCGCTACGCCCTGGGCCGCCTGCTCGGCATCGTGCCGACGCTGCTGGTGATCATCACCGCGGCATTCTTCGTCATGCGGCTCGCGCCGGGCGGCCCGTTCGACGAGGAGCAGGCCATTCCACCGGAGATCAAGGCGAACCTGAATGCGGCCTACGGGCTCGACCAGCCGATGATCGTGCAGTACGGCCGCTACCTCGGCGGCCTTGCGCGCGGCGACCTGGGGCCGTCGTTCAAGTACAAGGACTATCGCGTCGCGGAGCTGATCGCGCGCGGCCTGCCGGTGACGCTGACCGTCGGTGCGCTCGCGCTGCTGCTGGCCGTGGCGCTCGGCGTGCCCCTCGGGCTGGCGGCGGCGCTGCGTCACGACGGGCCGGTGGACCATGTGGTAATGGCCACGGCCCTGGCCGGCATCGCCACGCCGAACTTCGTGCTGGCACCGGTCCTCGCGCTCGTTTTCGGCATCCACCTCGACTGGCTGCCGGTGGCGGGCTGGGAACCCGGCAGCGTGCCGCACCTGGTCCTGCCGGTCGTGACGCTGGCGCTGCCCTTCGTCGCCTACATTGCACGCCTGACCCGCGGCAGCCTGCTCGAGGTGCTGCAGGCGCCGTACATGCGCGCCGCCCGGGCCAAGGGCCTGGCGCGCGGCGTGCTGCTGCGACGCCACGCATTGCGACCGACCCTGCTGCCGGTCGTGAGCTTCCTCGGGCCCGCGGCAGCCGCACTGCTGACCGGTTCGCTGGTCGTCGAGCAGGTGTTCGGCCTGCCGGGTGTCGGCCGCTATTTCGTGCAGGGTGCGATCAATCGCGACTACACCCTCGTCATGGGGATGGTGATCGTCTACGCGACGCTGATCCTGCTGCTGAACCTGGTGGTCGACCTCGTGTATGGCTGGCTCGATCCGCGCATCCGCCATGACTGACGCCGCACAGCCGCGAGCCGCGGGCCAGGGCCTCTGGGGCGATGCCTGGCAGCGCCTGCAGCGCAGCCGTGCCGCGGTGGCAGCCGCCATCCTGCTGCTGCTGGTCTGCGGCATGGCGCTGGCAGGGCCCTGGCTCAGCGCGTACACCGTCGATCACGTCGACTGGTCGCAGGCCTCGCTCGCCACGCCGCCATCGCTCGCCAACGGCCACTGGTTCGGCACCGATGCCAACGGCCGCGACCTGTTCGTGCGCGTCTGGATCGGCACGCGCATGTCGCTGCTGGTCGCGGTGCTGGCGACGCTGGTCAGCGTGGTGATCGGCGTCGCCTGGGGCGCGACCGCGGGCTATCTCGGCGGGCGTGTCGACGACTGGATGATGCGCTTCGTCGACGTGCTCTATGCGCTGCCGTACATGTTCTTCGTCATCATCCTCACCGTGGTTTTCGGCCGCAGCCTGGTGCTGATCTTCCTCGCGATCGGGGCGGTGGGCTGGCTGACGATGGCGCGCATCGTGCGCGGCCAGGCGCTGTCGCTGCGGCAGCGTGAGTTCGTCGAGGCCGCCATCGCGCTCGGCCTGCCGTCGCGCACCATCATCTTCCGGCACGTCGTGCCGAACGTGCTCGGCACCGTGATCGTCTACGCCACGCTGACGGTGCCGCAGGTGATCCTGTTCGAGAGTTTCCTGAGCTTCCTCGGGCTCGGCGTGCAGGAGCCGCTGACCAGCCTCGGCCGCCTGGTCGCGGAAGGCGCGCTCGAGATGGAGACCTCGCCGTGGCTGCTGCTGGTGCCGTCGGCGGTGCTGGCGACCATCCTGCTGTGCCTCAATTTCCTGGGCGACGGCCTGCGCGATGCGCTCGACCCGAGGCAGCGCGCATGAGCACCGCGACGCTGTCGCCCGTGCCGCAGCCGCAGACGCGCTGCTCGAGGTGCGCGATCTCGATGTCGAGTTCCGCACGCCGCTCGGCCAGGTGCAGGCCGTGGCGGGCGTGTCGCTCGACCTGCGGCCGGGCGAATGCCTCGCGATCGTCGGCGAGTCCGGCTCGGGCAAGACGCAGTTGCTGCTGGCCTGCCTCGGGCTGCTGGCCGCCAACGGCCGTGCCCGTGGCTCGGTGCGTTTCGATGGGCAGGAGCTGCTCGGCGCGGGCGACGGCCAGCTCAACGCGGTGCGTGGCACGGGCATCGCGCTGCTGTCGCAGGATCCGCTGGGTTCGCTGACGCCGCACCTGCGGATCGAGACGCTGCTGACCGAGGGCCTGCTCGACCGTGGCCTGGCGGGTCGCGACGAGTCCCGTGCGCGCGCGCTGCAGGCGCTGCAGGACGTGGGCATACCGGACCCGGCCGCGCGTCTGCGCCAGTATCCGCACGAACTCTCGGGTGGCATGCGGCAGCGCGTGGCGCTGGCGACTGCATTGATGTGCGGGCCACGGCTGCTGTTTGCCGACGAACCCACGACGGCGCTGGACGTGAGTGTGCAGGCGCGGGTGCTCGAACTGCTGGCCGGAGTGCGCGATCGCGGCCTGGGCGTATTGATCATCACCCACGACCTGGGCGTGGTGGCGGGCCTCGCCGACCGTGTTGCGGTGATGTATGCGGGACGCATCGTCGAGATCGCGACGACGGACGAGTTGTTCCGCTCGCCGCGCCACCCGTACACCGCGGCGCTGCTGGCGGCGGTGCCGCGCCTGCACGGCGACGCGCAACGCCGGCTGGCCGGGATTCCCGGCGATCCGCCGCAGCCGTCGGTGCAGCCCGCGGGCTGTGCGTTCGCGCCGCGCTGCGCGCGCGCCGAGGCGCAGTGCACGACGCTGCGGCCGTTGCTGCGGGCGTCCGCCCAGGGCCCGGGCCAGGTGGCCTGCCACCTGCCGTTGCCTGCCGCGCCGGGGACGGCATGAGCCAGCCGGCGCCATTGCTGCGAGTCGAGAATGCCAGCGTGCGTTATGCGCTCCGCGGGGGCCTGTTTGCGCCGGTCCGACACCTGCACGCGCTGAGCGAGGTCTCGATCGAGATTGCCGAGGGAGGCCGGCTGGGCGTCGTCGGGGAGTCCGGCTCAGGCAAGTCGACCCTCGCCCGCGTGGTGCTTGGCCTGGTGCGCGCCGCCGCCGGGCGCGTGCTGTGGCAGGGGTCGCCCGTCGACTACGACGATGCGACTGGCCTGCGCGCGTTGCGCCGCGAGATGCAGGTCGTGTTCCAGGATCCGTTCGGCAGCCTCGATCCCCGGATGACGGCAGGCGAGGCCGTGGGCGAAGCGCTGCAGGCACTGGCCGGCCCGGTGCCCGCCGTGGCGGCACAGGATCGCATCCTGGGCGCGCTGGCCGAAGTCGGGCTGGGCGCCGCATTCGCCAACCGCTATCCGCACCAGCTGAGCGGTGGCCAGTGCCAGCGTGTCGCCATCGCGCGCGCCACCGTCGCGCGGCCGCGCCTGCTGGTGTGCGACGAGGCCGTGAGCGCGCTCGATGTTTCCGTGCAGGCGCAGATCGTCAACCTGCTGCACGAGTTGAGCGAGCGGCATGCCATGTCGCTGCTCTTCATCAGCCACAACCTGGCGGTGGTGCGTCACCTGTGCGACCAGGTCGCCGTGCTGCAGCACGGGCGCATGGTGGAGCAGGGCGGGCGCGAGGCGATCTTCGGTGCGCCACAGGCGCAATACACCCGCGAGCTGCTCGACGCCGTGCCAGAGCCTGATCCGGTGCTGCAGAGGCAGCGGCTGGCCGCCGCCAGGACGCTGCGGTCGCCCGGGGTTGCGTAGTGGAATCCCGCGGTAGGCAGCCCCCCGGGCGCTGTGGTTATCTGCGATTCCGACCGGGGCCTCCACCGACGCTCCGGCGATTGGTAACGGAAGACGCATGAGCATCGACCTCGGCCTGCTGGTCCTGACCGCTGTCTCGATCGGTTTCGTGCACACGCTGGTCGGGCCTGACCACTACCTGCCGTTCGTCGCGATGTCCGCGGCCCGCAACTGGTCGGCGCGCAAGACGATGCTGGTGACCGCGCTGTGCGGGGCCGGGCACGTCATGGGTTCCGTCCTGATCGGCTTCGTCGGCATCGCGATCGGCGCATCCCTCCATCGCATGCAGTGGCTCGAAGGCGTGCGCGGTGACCTGGCCGCCTGGGCCCTGATCGCGTTCGGCCTCGTCTACATGGCCTGGGGCCTGAAGCAGGCCTGGCGCAACCGGCAGCATTCGCACGACCACGTGCACGCCGACGGCACCCGGCACCGGCACACGCACGGCCATCACACGCACGACGAGCACCTGCACGTCCATATCCAGGTCGACACCGACAACGTCCGCAGCATCACGCCGTGGGCGCTGTTCGTGGTTTTCATCCTCGGGCCCTGCGAGGCACTGATCCCGCTGCTGATGTACCCGGCCTCCCAGCACAGCTGGTGGGGGATGGTGGCCGTGGTCGCGGCATTTGCCGTGACCACCATCGCCACCATGATGACCATCGTCCACCTGGCGCTGCGGGGCCTGGAACGCTTCCCGCTCGCCTCGGCCGAGCGCTATTCGCACGCGCTGGCGGGCGCCGCCCTGAGCCTTTGTGGAGTGGGCATCGTTCTGGGCCTCTGACTGATGCGATAATCGGCGGGGTAGACCTCGCCAGGCATCGTCAACCATGTCCACCCGTACCGTCCGGCCGAGCCCCGGCCTCGCCAACGTCCGCTACGAGATCCGCGGCAAGCTGGCCCGTCGCGCCCAGGAAATGGAGCGCATGGGCTACGACATCGTCTCGCTGAACATCGGCAACCCGGGCGCCTTCGGCTTCCGCACGCCGGAGACGATGCGGCTCGCCATGATCGAGAACCTGCGCGCGGCAGAAGGCTACTGCCACCAGAAGGGCATCTTCCCGGCACGCGAGGCCGTGGTGATGCAGCAGCAGGAGCGCGGCGTGCGCGGCGTCACGGCCGACGACGTGTTCATCGGCAACGGCGTCAGCGAGCTGATCGACCTGACCCTGCGTGCGCTGCTCGCCGCCGACGAGGAAGTGCTGGTCCCGAGCCCCGACTATCCGCTGTGGACGGCGGCGGTGAACCTGAACCGCGGCAGGGCCGTGCACTATCCCTGCCGGCCCGAGCGCGGCTTCGTGCCCGACCCGGAAGAACTCGAGGCGCTGATCACCAAGCGCACGCGCGCCATCGTCGTGATCAACCCCAACAATCCGACCGGCGCGGTCTATCCGCGCGAAGTGCTCGAGGCGATCGTGCGGATCGCCGAGAAGCACCACCTGGTCGTGTTCGCCGACGAGATCTACGACCAGATGACCTACGACGGCGCCGAGTTCGTGCCGATGGCGACGCTGGTGCAGCACACGCTGTGCTGCACCTTGAGCGGCCTGTCCAAGGTCTATCGCGCCTGCGGCTATCGCGTGGGCTGGGCGTCGTTCTCGGGCGACCTCGAGAATTCGCGCGAGTACCTGTCGGCGCTCGAGCTGCTGTCGTCGCTGCGTCTGTGCAGCAACGTGGCGGGGCAGTGGGCCGTGCAGACGGCGCTCGGCGGCTACCAGAGCATCCGCGAACTGGTGCGTCCGGGCGGGCGGCTGTACGAATCGCGCCGGGCGATCGTCGAGGCCGTGGCGCGCAGCAAGTACCTGACGCTGACACCGCCGCGCGGAGCGATGTATGCCTTCGTGGGTGTGGACACCCGTCGCCTGCCGGGCTTCGACGACCAGACGCTTCGCCATGGACCTGCTCGAGCACAAGCATGTGCTGGTCGCCCCGGGCACCAGCTTCAATGTGCCGTACAACACGCACTTCCGGGTCACCAACCTGCCGGAGCCCGAGATCCTGGCCGACGTGTTCCAGCGGATGGAAGAACTGCTCGACAATTACGCCGCCGGGGACGAGCCCGTCTCGCGGCCGAGTCCGCTGCGGGCGGTCGAGGCATGAGTTCCTTGATTACCTGAGAAAGCATCGGTAACCCGCTGACTTACAACGATAAAAAGCCCAAGGATCCGGGCGAGTTGAGTCCCGGCACGAGCTATGTCGTGCCTACCCGACGCCTGGCCTACTTTCTTCGCGCCAGGCATGACGCGGCCTGCCAGTCCCGCGGCGCGACGGTCTGGCGCAGCCCAGACATCGTCACCTGGCCCGAGTTGCTGCGACGGCAGTTCGAGGCTGACCGGGCCGCCGGGCGCACCAGCCTGCGCTGGCTCGATGGCGAGCCATGCGTTGCTGGTCTGGGGGCAGATCGTCAGTCGCGACGTCACCCTGCGGCAGGTGCTGCTGCCCACCGGCCTGGCCAGCGTGGCCCAGCGGTCGTGGGACCTGCTGCATGCGTATCGGATCCCTGCGGCCAGCCTGGCCGGCGACTCGAGTCCCGAGGTGCAGTCGTTTGGCCGCTGGGTGGTCGAGTTCAGCCGCTGGCTGCAACAGGGCGGCTGGCTGGATCCTGCTCAGGCATCGCTGGTGGTCGGGCCGCTGGCCGCCGGCACGCCGTTCGAGTTCACCGGTTTCGATCTCTTTACGCCCGCGCAATCCGCCTTCGTCGAGCGAATGACTGCGGCCGGGGCGACCATCGCCGTTCACGCCCCGACGCCGGGCGACATTCCGCTGCGCGCGCAGCGCGTCGATTGCAATGACTTCGAGGCTGAACTCGAGACCGCCGCGCGGTGGGCAGCCGAGCACCTGCAACGTCAACCACGGGACCGACTCGCACTGGTGGTACCGGAACTGGGCCGCGAACGCGGTCGGGTGCGACGCACGCTCGATCGGGTGCTGGTACCGGACGCGAGCTACACGGGCGGTGCCGCGCCGGAATCCACGGCCTACGAACTCGCCACGGCGCGACCCCTGCTCGAGCGACCCGTCGTTGCCGCCGCCCTGGCGTGGCTCGACGCCTGCGTCGCGCCACCGGAGCTGGCCGCTGCCAGCGCATTGCTGCGCGGCGCGCATGACGGGGCGGCCGCCGGCGAGTCTTTTGCCCGTGCCGAACTCGACGTCGCCCTGCGCCAGGCCGGGGTGCAACGGACCGGCCTCGACTACCTTGCGCGCGAAGCGGGCCGGCATGGCTGTACGGCAACGGCCGCGCTGCTGCAGGCGGCCACCGCCCGCGCTCAGTCATGGACTGGCGTGCGCTTGCCGAGCCTGTGGGCGCCGGAGTTTTTCGCGCTGTGGCGTGACGTCGGCTGGCCCGGGTCCGAGCCGGGCAGCGCCGAGCACCAGGCTGTGCAGCGCCTGCAGTCGCTGCTCGGCGACCTGGGCGCCAGTGACGACGTGGCGGGCCCGTTGCGGGCCGGGGTCGCGCTGTCGCAACTGCGCGAGCTGGCGGCGCAGACGGCGTTCGAACCGCAGGAGATCGCCGCGCCACTGCTGGTCATCGATCCGGACACGGCCGTAGGCATGCACTTCGATGCGACCTGGATCTGCGGGCTCGACGCGGCACGCTGGCCGGCGCCGGCCAGTCCCGACCCTTTCCTGCCGCGCGACTGGCAGGCGCGGCAGGGCGTGCCCGGCGCCACGGCCGAACTGTCGGAACAGCAGGCGCGTCGCACCCTGCAACGGCTGGTCGCCGCGGCGCCCGTCGCCATCTGCAGCGTGCCGCGCTTCGAGGACGAAGCGCCGCTGCTGCCGAGCGCGCTGCTGGCAGGACTGGTGCCATGCGCTGCGCCGCCACTGTGGCCAGGGGCGCAGGCCTCGCGTGCGCAGTTCGACTCGCGACCTGCACTCGAGTCGCTGGTGGATGGTTCATTGCCTGAATTTGCCGCGCACGAGGTGGTCAGGGGCGGCGCGCGCCTGCTCGAACTGCAGGCGGCCTGCCCGTTCCGCGCAGCGGTGGAACTGCGCCTCGGCGGCGTCGCCCTCGAGGATCCCGTGACCGGCATTGCGCCCACCGAGCGCGGCAAGCTGGCGCACGCCGTGCTGGAGGCGTTCTGGCTCGAGGTGCGCACGCAGTCGGCGCTGCTGGCGCTGTCCCCGGACGAGCGCATCGAGCGCGTGCGCGAACACGTGCGCACGACCCTGGCGCCGCTGCGTGCCGAAGCCGACGCCGTCGGCGTCCAGCTGCTGGAGCTCGAACGGCGCTGGCTCGAGGCGCGCGTGCTCGAACTGCTCGAGCATGATGCCGCGCGCACGCCGTTCGCGGTCGAGCACATCGAAGCGCTGCGCGAGGTGGACGTGGGCGGCGTGCAGACCCGCATCGTGCTCGATCGCGTCGACCGGCTCGCGGACGGCTCCTGCGCGGTCATCGACTACAAGACCGGCCCGACTGCCAGGCCCGCGGCCTGGATGGGAGAGCGGCCGGAGCTGCCGCAGCTGCCGCTGTACGTGCATGCCATCGGCCGCGAGCAGGTGAGTGCCGTCGCGTTCGGCATCGTCTGCACTGGCAGCACCGAGTACCGTGGTTTTGCACGCGACTCCACGGTGTTTCCCGCGCTCAAGGCCTTCGACGCCAGCAAGTCCCCGTTCAAGGAGTACGCCGGCTGGGACGAACTGCTGCGGGCCTGGCAGCGACGGCTCGAGTCGATCGCGCATGAGCACGCCATTGGGGATGCGCGCCTGGCGCCAAACCCGGCCCGGGCCTGCCGTTACTGCCACCTGGCCGGCGTGTGCCGTTCGGCGCAGGCGCTGCTCGAGCCAGAGGAAGGCGACGATGCAGCCGGCTGAGCTGCTGCTTGCCGACCGGCAGGCGCGCCGGGCCGCGCTCGACGTCGAGCGCAGTTTCATCGTGCAGGCGCCTGCGGGGTCCGGGCAAGACCGAGCTGCTGGCACAACGGTTCCTGGCGCTGCTCGCGGTGGTGCGTCAGCCCGAGGCGCTGCTCGCGATCACTTTCACGCGCAAGGCCGCGGCCGAGATGCGCAATCGCATCCTCGAGTCGCTGCGTCTCTGCGGGGACCCGGCGGCCGCGCTGCGCGATGAAACCCGCTCGCTCGCGCGCCGCGTGCTCGAGGTCGACGCGCGACACGGCTGGGGCCTGTTGCGCAATCCCAGCCGGCTGCGTGTGCTGACCATCGATGCACTCAACCAGTCGCTGGCGCGTCGCCTGCCGGTGCTGTCGGGCCTCGGTGCCGGTCTCGGCATCGACGAGGACGGCCTCGAGCTGTACCGGCTGGCCGCGGAACGCCTGCTGCTGCACCTGCCGTCCGGCGAGCCGCGCGTGGCCGAGGCGGTTGCCATCCTGCTCGAGCACCTCGACAACAATGTCGGGCGACTGGTGAGCCTGGTCAGCGGGATGCTCGCCCGTCGCGAGGCCTGGTTGCCGGTGCTGCCCGCCGATCTCGCCGGTTACGGCCAGGAGGGCGCGGCGCGGCGCGAGCTCGAGGCGGCGCGCGCAGACATCGTGCAGGGGCACCTCGAATCGCTGCTGGCCGCATTTCCACCCGGCCTGCTGGCCGAGGCCTGCGGCCATGCGCAGGCGGCGGCGCAGGTGCTGCGCGAGGAAGGCGAGACGGACTCGCCGATCCTCGGCTGCGAGGCCAGGGTGCCAGGCGCCACGCTCGCGGACGTGCCTTGCTGGCAGGGCCTCGCGGCGTTCCTGCTCAAGGCCGATGGCGGGCCACGCCGCAAGTTCGACGTCAGCGTCGGCGTGCGGCCGAAGGACGGCAAGCATCCCGCGCGCGCGCTGCTCAAGGCGCGCATCGAGGCGCTGGCCGACGAGTTCGCGCGGCACGAAGACCTGTTCGAGCCCCTGGATGCCACGCGGCGGCTGCCGCCGTGCGCTTACGAGGATGCCGAGTGGACCGTGCTCAAGTCGCTGCTGCTGGTGCTGAGGCTCGCGGCGGCCGAACTCAAGGCGGTGTTCGCCGAGCGCAGGGCGGCCGATTACCCGGAGTTCGCCGCAGCCGCGCGCCATGCGCTGGGCACCGCGGACGAGCCGACCGACACGGCGCTGGCGCTCGACGCGCGGCTGCGTCACGTGCTGGTCGACGAGTTCCAGGACACCTCCGAAGCCCAGGTCGAGCTGCTGCAGAGCCTGACGGCGGGTTGGGAGCGGGGCGACGGCCGCACGCTGTTCCTGGTCGGCGACCCGATGCAGTCGATCTACCGCTTCCGCAACGCCGAGGTCGGCTTGTTCCTCGACGTGCGCGATCGCGGCCTCGGCGCGATCGAACTCGAGCCGCTGACGCTGCGCGTCAACTTCCGCTCGACCGAGCCGGTCGTGCGCTGGGTCAACGACTGCTTCGCCCGCGTGCTGCCGCCGCGCGATGACGTGCTGCGTGGCGCGGTCAGGTATTCGGCGAGCGTCGCCGACGAGTCCGCCGGCACCGGCGGCGGCGTGCACCTGCACGCCTTCCTGCGCAGCAGCCGACGGTTCGAGGCGCAGACGGTCGCGGACATCATCGAGCGCCGCCAGGCAGAACGGGCGGATGCGCGCATCGCGATCCTGGTGCAGGGGCGCAACCACCTGCTCGACATCGTCGTCGAACTGTCGCGACGCGGCATCCGCTTCCAGGCGACCGACATCGATCCGCTCGGGGCACGGCCCGCCGTGCTCGACCTGCTGGCGCTGACGCGCGGCCTGTCGCACCTTGGCGACCGGGCGGCGTGGCTCGGTGTGCTGCGCGCGCCGTGGTGCGGGCTGACGCTGGCCGATTGCCTTGCGTTGCTCGGCGACGAGCGGCACGCGGCGGTGCTGCGCCTGCTGCAGGACCCCGCGCGACGGTCACGGCTTGGGCCAGCGGCGCGCGGCCGGCTCGAACGCTGCCTGCCGGTGCTGGAGCAGGCGCTCGACGAGCGGCGCCGATTCGGACTGCGCGACGCGGTTGAACGCGCGTGGCACGCGCTCGGTGGCCCGGCGACGCTCGGCGCGGAACGCGAGCTGGGCGAGGCGCACGCGTACTTCGATGCGCTCGGCGCAGTCGAGGCCGAAGCGCCCGGCGCGCCGGTGGACCTCGCGCAGCTCGGCGAGGCCTTGTCCGATCTGTACGCGCCGGCCGAGCCGCGGCCGGACACGTACGTCGAATTGCTGACCATCCACAAGTCGAAGGGACTGCAGTTCGACACGGTCATCGTGCCGGGGCTCGAGCGGGTCGGGGGTTCGGATGCGCCGCCGCTGCTGCGCTGGCTGAAGGTTCCTCGCCGCGGCGGGCACCAGTTGATCATTGCACCGGTCGCCGCGACCGGTGCCGACGATGCCAATCCCCTGTATCGCTGGCTCGGACGCCTGGAGCGCGAGAAGCTGCAGCAGGAGAAGCGGCGGCTGCTGTACGTCGCTGCCACGCGTGCCGAACGCTCGCTGCACCTGCTGGGTTCGTGCGAGGTGATCGCCGACAGGAAGACCGGCGAACTGAAAGTGCGTGCACCGAACGAATCTTCGGCGCTCGGCTTGCTGTGGGCGAACCCGGCCGTCGGCGCTGAGTTCGACCGTCGGCTGGCGGAGACCGGCGACTTCGCCGGCGAGCCGGGCAAGCCCATCCCGCGCGATCCGCTGCTGCTGCGCCTGCCAGCGGACTGGCAACGGCCGGCCGCGCCGCCGGCGCCGGCCATCATGATCCGCGAACTGGTGCGCGCGACGGCCGCCGCGACGCTTGAATTCGACTGGGCGTCAGCCACGGCGCGTCATGTCGGCACGGTCGTGCACCGTGAACTGCAGCGGCTGGCCCGCGGCCTGGCGCCGATGCAACTGGACGAAGGCCTGCGCCGCACGCTGCACCGCCGCTTCACCGCCGAGCTGGCCGAGCTGGGAGTACCGCACGAGCGGCGCGAGACGGCCGCGGCAAAGGCCGTCGATGCCATCGGCCGCACGCTGGCCGACTCTCGTGGGCGCTGGCTGCTGCAGCCGTCGCACCGCGATGCGGAGAGCGAACTCGCGCTCACCGGCGTGGTGGAGAGCGCGGTCGTCAGCGTGGTCATCGACCGCACGTTCGTCGACGAGACGGGCGTGCGCTGGGTCGTCGACTACAAGACCAGCAGCCACGAAGGTGCCGGGCTCGAGGAATTCCTGGATCGCGAGCGCGAGCGCTATCGGCCGCAACTCGAACGCTACGCGCAATTGCTGCGCGGCCTGGGCGATGGACCGATCCGTCTCGGGCTGTATTTCCCGCTGCTTTCGGCCTGGCGGGAGTGGACGGCAGGCGTCAGCTGATCAGAGCGAGCCGCCGACGCTGAACTGGCGCCGCCCCGCGGCGTCCGCCGGCCCGAGCAACTGCAGCGACCGCTCCATCGCCGGCGGAACCGGGCCGCGCGGCTGCAGCGTGCCCTCCAGCGCGAAGTTGCGCGCGCGATTCAGCGTGAGCTGGGCGTCGACCGCGAACGGGCCGTCCTTGTCGCGCACTGCGGCCGTGAGGTTGGCCGGATCGGCCGGCACCGACAGGGATGCCCGCGGGTTGCGCGCCGGGAACGCGGCGTGGAAGCTGCCGACCGGCGCGTTGCGCGGCGGCGGCGCGACCAGTCCGTCGAGGTCGAGGGTGCCGCGCAGCGCCTGTGGCCAGCCCTGCACCAGGTGCAGCTCGGTCGAGTGCGCCGGTGGCTTGGCCGCGCCAGCCCCTGGGCAGTCCGAGCGGCAGCGCCTCGAGCATGGCGAGCGGCAGCACGAACCGGGCGTCGGTCAGGCGCAGTTCCTGCCCGGTCAGCGAAACATCGAAATCCGTCACCAGCGACCCGTCGGGCCGGGACAGCTCGGCGTGGCCTGCAATGTGGCCGCGCAACAATGCTGCGGGCTGCAGGCGCCAGCTCACGTCACCCAGCGATGCGCCGCGCCAGGCGAGCCCCGCAGCGCGGCCGGACCAGAGGGAGCCGCCGAAGCCGCTGGCCTCGATCCCGGCCTTGCGCAGCGGGCCGCGGGCGACACCCGCAGGCAGTGTGGCCACGGCAAACGCAAGCAGCGCGAGGACGCCAAGCGCGATCAGCCAGCGGGTGCGTTTCACGGCAGCGGGGGCGGGGTCGGGCAGGTCAACCTGCGGCGCCGGCCTGCTTCAGGCCGAGCGTGGCGTTGACGAGGCCGGGACCGGCTGCGTCGATGTTCGCGACGTCGATGGTGACGCCGTGCTGCTGCTGCAGGCTGGCGAGCCAGACCACGAGCGTGTCGAACGACGCGCCTTCGAGCCGCACGCGCAAACCAGAATTGCCGTCCGGGCTCTGGTCACGCAGCGCCGCGCCGAGGCCGGCGTCGCGCGCCGTGCGATCGACCAGCACGACGAGTGATTCGCCGCTGCCGGCGCCCTGCGCAGCGCCCGCCGCCTGCATCGCCGCGGGCGCCTGTGCCTGCATCCAGGCAAGGTCGCTGGACTTCTGCTGCACGCGGGCATTGAGCCTCTTGCCGCTGGTCTGGAACGGCAGCACCAGCACCAGGTAGACCAGTGCCAGCGCCAGCAGCGCGCCCGCGCCGTAGACGAGATTGCGCTCGCGCGGGCTCAGGCCGTCGATCCAGTCGCGCACGTTCATGCGGCCCCCAGGCGGACCTGCAGCCGGCCCTCGACCTGCTGCTCGCGCGGATTCGCGGACTGCAGCTCGACGCTGGCACCGCCGCTGGCCATGGCCTGCTTGATGGTGTCGAGCGCCTCGACCGTCGGCGCGAGGATGCGCAGCTCGAGCACGCCGCCGCGATAGCTCAGCAATTCGACCCGCGTCGCGGGCGCCTGCGCGACCGCCTGCGCCAGCAGCGACATGGCCGGCAGCAGCGCTCCGCCGCCGGCTCCGGCGCGCGACAACACGCCCTGGATCTGGGCACGGGGATCGACGATCGGCTGTCCCGGCAGGATCTGGTTGAAGGTCGCGGCGATCTGCGCGTCGAGCTGCTTCTCGGCCTGGTGCAGCTGCCAGAGCTTGAGGCCCTGCGCGCCGACGAAGGTCAGCAGCAATGCGGCGGCCAGTGCCGCGGGGAGGCGCCACTGCTGCAGCTGCGAGCCGAACGAGGTCGGCGCCGCATACTCGCCCTGCAGCAGGTTGATCGGCTGCGCGGTGGGCAACTGCGCCGCCAGCAGCGGCAACGCGCCGTCCGGCAGCAGCTTGACCTGCAACGTCGCGGTGCGCGCGCGCAGGCCTTCGATCGTGTCCTTGTGCGCCTCGTACACGGCCGGGGCGGCGTAGAACGTGACGTGTTCGCCCGGCTCGGCGACTTCGCCCAGCGCAACGTCGAGCGCGACCGCGAGCGGCTCGGCATCGAGCGCGTAGGCCACGCTGCCGGCGCGGCAGACGTGCAGCGTGCCCTCGTCGAGCAGCAGCACCAGCGCATTCGGCGCGCCCGGCAGCAGCGAAGATTCGGCGTAGGCGGCGTCGGGACGGATGCCGGCCGCTTCCCAGGCACTGCGCCAGCGCTCGAGCGTGCTGCGGGCGACGATCGCGACCGGCGTCGCGCTCGAGGCCGGATCGCGCGGGCCGATGGCGAAGTGCAGGTGGTCGAGGTCCGATGCCAGGTTGTCTTCGAGCGCGAACGGCACGGCCTGCGCAATGCGCGCGGCGCCACGCACCGGGGGCAGGTCGGGCCGGGCAAGCGTGACCTCGGCGGCGGGCAGCACGACGCAGGTGCGGCGACTCTGCGACAGGCCGAGCGCATCGGCGAGCGGGCCGCTCTGGACATTGCCCGAGCGTGCGCCATTGCCATCGACGATCAGCCAGGACGCCTGCGCGTCTTCTGCGGCCCGGAGTCGGATCACCAGCGTTTCAATCATGGGTCATTCGGCTCCGAAGCTGCGCAGGACAGGCCGGACCGAACCGGCACCCCCGCGCGCGAGCAGACTGTACAGGGTGAACTGGGTAGTGCCAATAGTGACCCATACCGTCGCACGGAAGTAACTGCTTGATTCTGAAAGTGTGTCCTTGATCAGGTCGTACTCGGCCTGGCCCAGCGTGCCGCGCAGGTCCTGCAGCGACGGGAAGCATGCCTCCTTGCGCCGCGTCTGCAGGTCCTGCGGGTTGAGGCTGAACTGGCGCTGGTTCTCGGACAGCGAGTCGAGCACGACACCCGGGGCAGTACAGACGTTGAGCTTGCTGCCGACGGGCAGGGCGGCGACGTAGGGCGCCAGCCGCCGGAAACGCTCGGCGCCGAAGTCGGGCAGCACCATCAACTCGCTCACGCGCGTGATCGGCATGTTGGCCGCCAGGTGCGGCGGGTTCATGCCGGTGTAGACCGTGTCCTCGGCGCCGTCCGGGAAGCCAGGCTGGATGTCCGAGTCGATCCAGTCGGCGATCGCAGTCGCCCAGCCGGGCTCGAGGTCCAGCATCGCGAGGATGCGCTCGAACTGCTTGACCGCCTTCTCGTTGGTGGTCCCGTCGTTGAAGACGAGATTGTTCAGGTTGAAGCGGCCCTGCATGTCCTCGAGGCGGCCTTCGACGGTACCGACGCCCTCGTCGATCGGCAGCGCCGCGAGCGACTGTGCCCAGGTTTCGCCGAAATGGTCGGTCTGCGAGTCCTGCGCATCGCGCTTGAGGATGTCGGCGGCCCAGGCCTCGGCGCCCAATGCCACCTGATAGCCCTGGTCGAGCGCAAACAGGTTGGCGCTGCGGCGCAGTTCGACCATGCCGCGGAACGTGACGTTGATCGCGAGTATCGTCGCCAGCGCCACGATCAGCACGGCGGTGATCAGCGCGACACCACGCTGGTGCGCGCGGCCCGGCGGCGGGCGCCGGGCGCGGCTCATCCCGCCACCTCGACCAGCCGCCTGATCTCGCCCCAGTCCTCGAGGTCGAGCGTCACTTCGACGGCGGCAGGCCGCGTGCGTTCCTGCTCCGCGGGATTGGAGCCCGGCGCCGGCCAGCGCTCCAGCCACTCGTTGTCGGACGACATGAAGCGGAAGGTCACTGCGCGCACCTTGCCCAGCAGGTTGACGCGCACCGGCGCCGAGGCCTGGGTGCGGTCGAGCACCTGCCAGTGATCGCGCCAGAGACCGTCCTGGTCGAGCCGGTAGGCGACGCGTTGCAGCGTGGCCCGCGGCAGCCCGGCCGTGTTGGTCCAGCCCGCGCGGGTGAATTCGATCTTGTACTCGACCGAGTCCCCGGCCTGCAGCGCCGGGATGCGCTGGTCGCCGATCGGTTCGCGGATGGAGCGCGGCTCGATCTGCGTCAGGTCCTGCGCCAGCGTCTGAACGGCGCGTTGCACCTCGTGCACGCGCTCGAGCCGCTGCTGCTGGTATTCGCTCTGCTTCGCCAGCTGCGTGTAGCCCGACATGGCCATCACGCCGACGAAGGCGAAGATCGCCATCGCGACCAGGATCTCGATCAGCGTGAAGCCGCGGCTGCGCCCGGTGACGCCGATGCGCGGGCGATGGGTGAGCGTGTTCATTCGTCGGGCACGATCGGGACGTCGGGGGGCGGCACCGGCCGCGGGCGCTTGCCGTCGCTGTTCATGCTTTCGTCGTCTTCGTCGTCCGTGCCGCCGCCGTCGCCCGCAGCGCCGCCGCCCGACCATGGCACCTGGCCACCGCCACCGGCGCCACCGATCGCCGTGCCGTAGAAGCCGGACACGGTCGCGAGCGGCGTGGCGCCCTCCGGCGCGTCGGCGCGGCGGACGGTAACGTCCATGCGGCGCAGGCTGGCCACCTGTGTCTGGGTGACCTTCATCCCCCATTGCCACTGCTGGCCCGCGTACTCGACCCGCCCGGTCGATTCGGCGACGTCCGGGGGCGAGCTCTGCAGGCGCCGCTCGGTGATGACGTTCATGCCGATCCAGTGCGCGAGCGTCTTCTCGCGCAGGTAGGTGCCGTTGCGCGCCGACTGGGTCACGGCCTGGATCGCGGCCATCATGCCGAGCGCGACGATCACCAGCGCCGCGAGCACCTCGATCAGCGTAAATCCATGCTGCGCGGCGGACGCGCCCGTTGGACTGCCGCGCTTCACTGGCGACGCTCCCGCGCGTCGTCGTGCAGTTCGAGCTTGCCTTCCAGCGTGCCGCTGATGCGTCGCTGCTCATCGGTGCCGTCGCGCGCCAGCACCAGGTCGAACGGCACCAGGTCGCCGGACGCCTGCAGGATCACCTGCGGCTGGATCGGGTCGCGCTCGGTGGCGGCCTGGCGCGGCTTCAGCGGCACGTTGCGATCCTCCAGCCGCAGCGCAAGCCGCAGGCCATCCGGCAGCGCGCGGGCGCGCAGCATGGGATCGTACGCCACCGGCAACCACAGTTCGCGGCGGCCATCCCAGTCGAGGAACTCGTAACCGGCATCGTCGACGCGCAGGCCGATGTCGCGGCTCTGCAGCATGGCGTCCTCGCGCGACTGCGCCAGGATGGCCTGCAGTCGCTCGGCCTCCTGCTGCATCTCGTGGTCGCCGCCGAGCACGCGCACGGAAATCGTCGCCATTGCGGTGATGATGCCGATGATCACCAGGACGACCAGCACCTCGAGCAGGGTAAAGCCCGCGGCAGCACGCGCGGCGGCCAGGCGCCGCATGGCCTTACTCGATGTTCCAGCTGCCGATGTCGGCATCCATGCCTTCGCCGCCGGGCTGGCCATCGGCACCCAGCGTGTACAGGTCGTAATCGCCCCGCGTGCCGGGCGAGATGTAGGCGTACTCGTTGCCCCAGGGATCCTTCTTCACGCTGTCGATGTAGCCGCCTTCCTTCCAGTTCTTGAGGTTCGGGTCGGCCGGGCGCGTCACCAGCGCCGGCAGGCCCTGGTCGGTGGTCGGGTAGCGGAAATTGTCCATGCGGTACAGGTTGAGCGCCGTCTCGTAGGCCCGGATGTCCTGCTTCGCCTTGGTGACGCGCGCGTCGTCGATGCGGCGGATGACGTTGGGGGCGACCAGCGCGGCCAGGATGCTCAGGATCACGACGACGACCATGATCTCGATCAGGGTGAAACCGCGGGCGCGGCGGCGGATTCCGATAAATGTCATGTAGGCAGCCGTGGGTGTCGGTAAATTGCCCTGATCATAGCAAACCCCCGTGGCTGGATCTGACACGCGCATGAACCTGGGACGCCTGACACAGGACGCGCGGACCTGGCGCGCTCCGCTCTTGCTGGCGGGCGTGCTGGTGCTGATGCAGTGGCTCGCGGGGCCGGCCTGGGAGCACGTGCGGTACGACCGGCAGGCGATCCTCGCGGGCGAGTCCTGGCGCCTGGTCACCGCGCACCTGATCCATGTCGACTTCACGCATCTCGGCTGGAACCTCGCGGGGCTGGCGCTGGTGGCATGGCTGTTCGGGCGCGAGTTCCGCGCGCGCGAGTGGGCGCTGATCCTGGCCGGTTCGACCATCGCCGTCGACCTCGGGTTCCTGCTGCTGGAGCCGCAACTCGAGTGGTATGTCGGCTTTTCCGGTGTCTTGCACGGATTGATGGCGGCCGGACTCTGTGCATGGCTCTGGCGCTCGCCGGACTCCCTGACGGCACTGGTCGCCACGGTGTTTGCGGCGAAGCTGGCCTGGGAGCATTTCGCCGGGCCATTGCCGTTCACGGCAGGCTCGCTCGACGTGCCGGTCGTCCATCAGTCGCATTCCTATGGGGCCGTCGGCGGCCTCGTCGCGGCGCTCGTGCTGCTGTGGCGGCAGCGTGCCGGCGGCCGGTCGCTATAATCGCGCGTCGGGCTGCACAGACGGCCCAGGGGAAGACACAAGCAATATGACACTCGCCTTCGTGTTTCCGGGGCAGGGCTCCCAGTCGATCGGCATGCTGGCGGCGCTCGGCGCGGCCGAGCCGGTCGTGCGGGAGACCTTTGCCGAAGCCAGCGAAGTGCTGGGCTACGACCTGTGGCAGCTGGTGCAGTCGGGCCCCGAGGCAGACCTCGGCGCCACCGAACGCACCCAGCCGGCGATGCTCGCGGCCGGCGTCGCCACCTGGCGGGTCTGGCTGCGGCACGGAGGGCCGCGACCCGTGGCAATGGCCGGGCACAGCCTCGGCGAGTATTCGGCGCTGGTGTGCAGCGAGGCCCTCGACTTCCGCGACGGGCCTGGACCTCGTGCGCTACCGCGGGCAGCTCATGCAGCAGGCCGTGCCGCTGGGCGAGGGCGCGATGGCCGCGATCCTCGGGCTGGACGATGCCGAGCTCGAACTGGCCTGTCGCGAGGCGGCACAGGGACAGGTCGTCGAACCGGTGAATTTCAACGCGCCTGGCCAGACGGTGATCGCCGGCAATGCAGCCGCCGTCGCCCGCGCGATGGAGGCCGCCAAGGCGCGCGGCGCCAAGCGTGCCGTGCTGCTGCCGGTCAGCGTGCCCTCGCACAGCAGCCTGATGCGGGACGCAGCGGAGCGCCTGGCCGAGCGACTGGCACAGGTGCCGCTGCGGATGCCGAACGTTGCGGACGTCTACACCGTGGACGTGCGCACCCATGCCAGCCCGGACGGCATCCGCCAGTCGCTGACCGAGCAGCTCTTCAAGCCGGTGCGCTGGGCCGACACGGTGCGCGCGATGCTCGCGCGGGGGGCCACGACCCTGGTCGAATGCGGCCCCGGCAAGGTGCTGACCTCGCTCAACAAGCGCATCGAGCGGCGCCCGGACCTGCAGCTGCTGGCGCTCGAGGACCCGTCGTCGGTGGCGGCCGCGCTGGCCGCCTGTGGAGTGGCCGCATGAGCGAGCTGAGCGGTGAATTCGCCTTCGTCACGGGCGCGACCCGCGGCATTGGTCGTGCGATCGCGCTGGAGCTCGGCCGGCGCGGCGCGCGCGTCGTCGGCACCGCGACCAGCGCAACGGGCGCCCAGGCCATCGATGCCTACCTGGCCGCCGCCGGCATCGAGGGCCGCGGCGTGGTGCTGAACGTCGCCGACGGCGGCGCCGTGGAGGCCTGCTTCAAGGCGGTGGAGGCGGCGGAGGGCACGCCCTCGATCCTGGTCAACAATGCGGGC
Source organism: uncultured Gammaproteobacteria bacterium (assembly GCA_963744735.1). Taxonomy (GTDB): domain Bacteria; phylum Pseudomonadota; class Gammaproteobacteria; order Steroidobacterales; family Steroidobacteraceae; genus RPQJ01. The sequence goes on along the minus strand of CAVUVH010000002.1, from coordinate 161,908 downwards.
GTGACCCGCGACGGCCTGTTGCTGCGCATGAGCGCGGAGGACTGGCAGACCGTGCTCGACACCGACCTGAGCGCGGTCTATCGCACCTGCAAGGCGGTGATGCGCGGCATGATGAAGGCGCGCCGGGGCCGGATCATCAACATCGCCTCGGTCATCGGCGTGATGGGCAACGCGGGCCAGACCAATTATGCCGCCGCCAAGGCCGGCATGATCGGCTTCAGCAAGAGCCTGGCGCGCGAGGTGGGCTCCCGCAACATCACGGTCAACGTGGTGGCCCCGGGCTTCATCGTCACCGACATGACGGAGGCGCTCGGCGAGGCGCAGAAGCAGGCCCTGCTGGGCCAGGTTCCACTCGGCCGGCTGGGTGCGCCGGAGGACGTCGCGGCGGCCGTTGCCTTCCTGGCATCGCCGGCCGCGGCCTACATCAGCGGTGAAACGCTGCATGTAAACGGCGGCATGTACATGATTTAGAAGGCGTTTAGGGTTAATTGGACCCCTGAGCGGCCGAGACTATAGAATACGCGCCCCATGTCGATCCCCCGCGGGCCGGGCCGGCATATCTTGTTTCCTTTCATAGGATTCCAACGACAATGAGCAGTATTGAACAGCGGGTTAAGGCGATCGTCGCCGAGCAACTGGGCGTCAAGGAAGAAGAAGTGACCAACGAGTCCTCCTTCGTCGACGACCTCGGTGCTGACTCGCTCGACACTGTCGAACTCGTCATGGCGCTCGAAGAAGAGTTCGAGACCGAGATTCCGGACGAGGACGCCGAGAAGATCACGACGGTCCAGCAGGCCGTGGACTACATCAACGAGCGCCGCAGCCAGGCCTGAGCTGCGCCTCGCGCCGAGCCGCCACGGAGGGCGGTTCCGGCCTCACTGCCGCAACGCGTTCTTTCGGGGGACAACAGCTTGTCCAGGCGCAGGGTCGTCGTCACGGGTCTAGGCATCGTCTCGCCGCTGGGCAGCAGCATTGCCACGGCATGGGACGGCATCGTCAACGGCCGCAGCGGCATCGGCCCCATCACGCGCATGGACGTCAGCGCGCTTCCCGGTGCGCATCGGCGGGCAGGTGCAGCGACTTCAATGCCCGAGGACTACATGGCGCCCAAGGACGTGCGGCAAATTCGATCCGTTCGTGCCCGTTCGGCGTCGCCGCCGGCTATGCAGGCCATCAAGGATTCCGGCGTCGAGGTCAGCGAAGGCTAACTGCGCGCGCATCGGCGTGGCCATGGGCGCCGGCATCGGCGGCCTCTCCACCATCGAGGACAACACGGCGCAAGTGGCTCGAGACGAAGCACGCCGCGCAAGATTTCGCCGTTCTTCATCCCCGGCAGCATCATCAACGCGGCTGCCGGGCAGGTGTCGATCCATCACGGCCTGCGCGGACCGAACATCGCGCTGGTCACCGCCTGCACGACGTCGACGCACTCGATCGGCCTGGCCTGTCGCCTGATCCAGTACGGCGATGCCGACATCATGGTGGCGGGTGGCTCCGAGATGGCGTTCACCCCGCTGGGCGTCGGCAGCTTCTGCCAGGCGCGTGCGCTGTCGCAGCGCAACGACGAGCCCGCGCGCGCCAGCCGCCCGTGGGACCAGGACCGCGACGGCTTCGTCATGGCCGAAGGCGGCGGCGCCATCGTGCTTGAAGAATACGAGCATGCCAAGGCGCGCGGCGCACGCATCTATGCGGAGCTGGTCGGCTTCGGCATGAGCGGCGACGCGCACCACATCACCGCGCCGCCGGAAGACGGCGAGGGCGCGCGGCTCGCCATGTCGGCGGCCATCCGCGACGCCGGCATCAACGTCGGATGCGGTCGACTACATCAACGCTCACGCCACCTCGACCGAACTGGGCGACCTGGCCGAGACGGTCGCCATCAAGCGCACGCTGGGCGATCACGCGCGCCGTGTCGCCGTCAGTTCGACCAAGTCCATGACCGGGCACCTGCTCGGTGCGGCCGGCGTGGTCGAGGCGATCTTCTCGATCCTGGCGATCCGCGACAGCGTGCTGCCGCCGACGATCAACCTGGAGAACCCGGCCGAAGGCTGCGACCTGGACTATGTGCCGGGCACGGCGCGGCAGGCGCGGGTGCGTGTGGCGCTGTCCAACTCGTTCGGCTTCGGCGGCACGAACGGCAGCCTGGTCTTCCGCGCGCTCGACTGAGGGCGCCGCCCGCGGCCAAACCATGCGCGACGCCGACCTGCTCGCGCTGCACCAGCGCTTCCCCGATCGCTATCCCGTGCTGCTCGAAAGCGTGAGTGGCGAAGCGCCGCTCGGCCGGCACGACGTCCTGTTTGCGCTGCCCGGCGAACGCCTGCTGCAGCTTCCCGATGGCAGGCTGGCCGGCGATGTGCCGGAAGCGAGCGCCGCATCCGGCTTCCTCGACGCGCTCGACCACTGGGTCGCGCGCGAGGGTGGCTCCTCGCCGTTGGCCGGTGCGGCCGGCGCGGGTGGCGCGGTGTTTGCTGACGGGTGGTTCCTCTACCTGGGCTACGAACTTGCGGCCGAGATCGAACCGACGCTGCGGCTGCCGCCGTCACGCCTGCCGCGGGCCGTGGCCTGGCGCATGCACGGCGCGCTGATGCGCGACCGCGGCACGGGCGAGGTGCGCATCGTCGCGCGCGAGCCGGCCCGGCTGGAGGCCCTGCGCGCGCAGGTGCAGGCCGATCTCGCAGCCGTGGCCGCCACCGCTGCCACGCCGCCGCCCGCGGTGCTCGCCACCGGCGTGCGCGAACAGGATCCACAGGTCTTTCTCGATGGTGTCCGTGCGATCCTGGCCGCCATCGCCCGCGGCGATGTCTACCAGGCCAACCTGTCGCGCTCCTGGCGCGCCCAGCTGGCACCCGGCGCCACCGTCTGCGACCTTTACCGGGCACTGCGCCGGGCCAATCCGGCGCCATTCGCGGCGCTCGCGCAGCTGGGCGGGTTTGCCCTGCTCAGTTCGTCACCCGAGCGGCTGCTGCAGCTGCAGGACGGGATCGCCGGCACGCGGCCGATTGCCGGCACGCGGCCGCGCGGCCGCGACGCGCAGGACGACGCCGCATTGAAGCGCGAGCTGACGCTGAACGAAAAGGAACGAGCCGAGCACATCATGCTGGTCGACCTCGAACGCAACGACCTTGGACGCATCTGCCGCGGCGGCACGGTCGAGGTCGATGAGTTCATGACCATCGAGACCTACGCGACCGTGCATCACATCGTCTCCAGCGTGCGCGGTGTCCTGCGCCCGGACGTCACGCCCGGTCGCGCGATCGCGGCCGTGTTCCCCGGTGGCACCATCACCGGCTGCCCGAAGGTGCGCTGCATGCAGTTGCTGGCCGGGCTGGAGCAGGAGCCGCGCGACGCCTATACCGGCTCGCTCGGGTACCTCGACCTGCATGGCGCGATGGACCTCAACATCCTGATCCGCACGCTGACCGTGAGTGACGGCGAGATCGGATTCAGGACCGGGGCCGGTATCGTGGCAGACTCCGAGCCTGAGTCGGAGCTGGCTGAAACTCGCGCGAAGGCGCATGGAATCCTGCGAGCGCTGGGAGAGAGACCGTGATCGGACGCAAGATCGTCAATGGCGTGGAAGGGGGCAGCGTGTCGGTCGACGACCGCGGCCTGCAGTACGGCGACGGACTGTTCGAGACGATGGCCGCGTCCAACGGGCGCGTGCGGCGTTTCCAGCAGCACATGGCGCGCCTGGGCGAAGGCTGTCACCGGCTCGGGATGCCTGCGCCGCCGGTCGAGCTGATCGAACAGGACTGTCACCGCGCGCTGGAAGGCTTCGGCGCGGCCGTCGTCAAGCTGATGCTGACTCGCGGCCCCGGTCCGCGCGGCTACGGGCCGCCGGCGGAGCCGAACCTCACGCGCATCGTCGTCTCGACGGCGCAGCAGGTGTCGGAGGCGGAGGCCGCGCGGCCGCTGGCACTGCGCCTGTGCGAGACCCGGCTCGGCCGCAATCCGCGACTCGCCGGGATGAAGCACCTCAACCGCCTCGAGCAGGTGCTGGCCGGCGCCGAGTTGCGCGACACGCCGTTCGACGAGGGCCTGATGCTCTCGACCGACGACCGCATCGTCTGCGGCACGGCGGCAAACGTTTTCCTGGTGCGCAAGGAAGGCCTGCTGACGCCACGGATCAGCGACTGCGGCGTGTCCGGCGTCATGCGCGAGGTCGTGCTGCGCGTGGCGGATCAGCTGGGCATTCATGCCGAGGTCGGCGACTGCACGGTCGATGACCTGTTGCTCGCCGACGAGTGCTTCCTGACCAATGCGGTGCGCGGCATCCGCCCGGTGGGCCGTGTCCACGGGCTGGTCGATTTCGGGCCCGGCGCCATCACGGCACGCCTGCGCGAGGCGATCGAGGCTGGCGACGAATGACGCACTGGCGACGGTCGCTGCTCGTCGTCCTGACGGTCGCCGTACTCGTCGCCGGCGCGGTGGCGCTCTATGCCCGGAACTGGCTGGCGACGCCGCTGCCGCTGGGCGATGCCGCAACGACAGTCGAAGTGCTGCCCGGCCAGTCGCTGACGGCCGTGACGCGGGACCTGGCGGGACGCGGATTGCTGCGTCATCCGCGCCTGCTGGCGCTGTACGGACGCCTGCACGGGCGCCGACGCGCGCCTGCACGCAGGCGAGTTCGCGATTGCGCCGGGAACCACGCCGGCGGGCCTGCTGCAGACGTTCGTGAGCGGCGCTGTCGTGCAGCACGCGGTGACGATCGTCGAGGGCTGGACCTTCCGCGACCTGCGCCGGGCACTGGCCGCGGAGCCGACCCTCGTGCACACGCTGGCCGGTCAGACGGACGCTGCCGTGATGGAGGCGCTGGGCGAGGCGGGGCGCCACCCCGAAGGCCTCTTCTTTCCCGACACGTATCTCTTCGGCAAGGGTACCCGGGATATCGACCTGCTGCGCCAGGCGCGCGCGCGCATGGTCCGCGAACTCGACGCGGCCTGGGCCGCGCGCCACGCCGACCTGCCGTTCGACGATGCCTACGAGGCCCTGATCCTCGCCTCGATCATCGAGCGTGAGACCGCGGCGGCCGACGAGCGCGGCCGGATTGCCGGGGTATTCGTTGCGCGCCTGCGCCAGGGCATGCGGCTGCAGACGGATCCGACGATCATCTACGGGCTGGGACCGCAGTTCGACGGCAACCTGCGCCGCGCGGACCTCGAGCGCGACGGGCCTTACAATACCTACACCCGCGCGGGACTGCCGCCGACGCCGATTGCGCTGCCGGGCAGGCAGTCGCTGCTGGCGGCGGTGCAGCCGGACGAGCGGGGCGAGCTGTATTTCGTCGCCACCGGCCTTGGCGACGGCCGCCACGCGTTTTCGAAGACGCTGCAGGAACACAACGAGGCCGTGCGGCAGTATCTCGTGCGGTACCGGCAGCAGAACAGGGCCAGCAAGGACACACCCGGATCGTGAGCGGCAGGTTCATCACCTTCGAAGGCGGCGAGGGCGTCGGCAAGTCGACGCAACTGCAGCGGGCGGCTGCCTGGCTGCGCGACGCCGGCGTCGAAGTCGTGCTGACGCGCGAGCCCGGTGGCACGCCGCGGGCCGAGGCGCTGCGGGAAGTGCTGCTCGACGCCGTACCGACGAACCGATGCCGCAGTCGTGCGAACTGCTGCTGATGTTCGCCGCCCGCGCCTCGCACCTTGCCAACCTGATCGAGCCTGCGCTGGCCCGCGGGGCGTGGGTGCTCTGCGATCGCTTCACCGACGCCACCTACGCCTACCAGGGCGGTGGCCGCGGCATGGCCGAGGCCGACATCGATGCGCTGGTCCGCATCGTGCACCCCGGGCGCCATCCCGACCTGACGCTGCTGCTGGATGCGCCGGTCGAACTCGGCATGGCGCGTGCGCAGGCTCGCAACGGCAATGCGGGGCCGGACCGTTTCGAGATCGGAGCGCACGGAGTTCTTCGAGCGGGTGCGGCAGTGTTATCTCGCGCGCGCAGCGCGCGAGCCGGCGCGCTTCCGGGTCATCGACGCGAGCGGCGCTCCCGCCCAGGTCGAGCATGCGGTGCGCGCGGCGATGGAGCCGCTGCTGGCGGCGTCGGGCATGCCATGACGACCGACGACGACGACAGCGCGGTTGACGGCGCCGAGGAGGCTTTTGCGCCGCTGCCGATCGACCTGCTGCCCTGGCATTCGGCCGCCTGTGATCGCCTGACGGCGGCCGTGGCTGCGCAGCGCCTGCCGCACGGACTGCTGCTGCAGGGCCCGGCTGGCGTCGGCAAGGAGCGCTTCGCCTCGGCCCTGGCCGCGGCACTTTTCTGCAGCCGGCGCGGCGACCGGCTGCAGGCGTGTGGCGACTGCCCTGAATGCCAGTTGAGCCGGGCCGGCAATCATTCCGACCTGCACTGGCTGCGCATCCCGGAAAAGAAGAAATCGATCGGCGTGGACCAGGTGCGCGAAGTCTGCGAGCGGCTGGCGATGACCAGCATGCGCGGCGGTCATCGCGTCGCCGTGATCGTGCCGGCCGAGAAGATGACCACGGCGGCGCAGAATGCGCTGCTGAAGACGCTGGAAGAACCGGCGCCACGCACCGTGCTGATCCTGGTCACCGCGCGGCCGTCGCTGCTGCTGCCGACCCTGCGCAGCCGCTGCCAGCGGGTCGAGATCGCCCGGCCGGATCCGGCCGAGGCACTGCGCTGGCTCGAGACGACCGGCGTGCCCGCATCGGCACGCCTGCTGGCGGTGGCGGGCGGGTCGCCGCTGAAGGCGCAGGCGCTGGCGCCGCATTTCGCGGCGCTCGAGGAGCAGATGTCGGGCCTGCTGGAGGCCTTCCTGGATGGCCGCATCGAAGTCACGCGGGCGGCGGAAGACCTGCAGGGTGAAGGCTTGCCGGCCCGGCTCGACTGGCTCGAAGCGTGGCTGCGGGCGGCGGTGCAGCAGGCAACCGGGGCCGGCGATGAGAGTCGGCTCACGTTTCGGACCGGTTCCCTGTTGCAAAGGGCGGCGGTGCAGTTGAACATAACCGCGGCGTTCCAGGTGGTGGATCGCCTGCGCGAAGCCCGCCGCCTGCTCGATGGCTCGGTCTCCGCGCCCCTCGTGGTCGAAACGCTGCTGCTCGAATTCCGGGCAATGGCGCCGGCCCGCTGACGCTGAACAAGGAACGCATGAGCCCCGTCGCCGCGCGACAACCGAACAAGCCGGGCCTGCTGACGCTCACCATCAAGGACAAGAGCGCGCTGTACCTTGCCTACATGCCGTTCGTGAAGAACGGCGGCCTGTTCATCCCGACGAACAGCAACTACCGCCTCGGCGACGAGGTGTTCATGCTGCTGAACCTCATGGGCGAGGACGAGAAGCTGCCGGTGGCGGGCCGCGTGATCTGGATGACGCCCAAGGGCGCGCAGGGCAAGCGCACGGCCGGCATCGGCGTGCAGTTCAGCGAACAGGACCGCGGCCAGACCCAGAGCAAGATCGAGACCTACCTGGCCGGCGCGCTGGGCGGCGACAAGCCCACCCACACGATGTGACGGCGCGGCCGGCGTCAGCCGGCGGTATTGTGGATCAGCGTATCGGCCAGGTCGGTGGCGGCGACGCCGCCCCGCAGCACGTATGCGTCGAAGCCGCGTTCGCTCAGGATGTAGGCAGCCGCCGAGCTGCGGCGCCCGTTGTCGCAGATCACGACGTAGGGCACGGCCGGGTCGAGCGTACTTGAGCTTCAGGCGGATGAAATACAGCGGCACGTTGAGCGAAGCCTCGAGGTGCCAGTGCTCGTACTCGCTCGGCAGGCGCACGTCGAGCCAGGCGCCGCCCTTGGCGACGATCTCCTTCGCCTGGTCGTGGTCGACCCAGTGCAGCATCGGCTCGTTCAGCAGCGTGTTGAAATCGTCCTTGGCGAGGCGCATCAGCACGCCGTCGGTCAGCATCGTCACGGTCGCATTGCGCTTCGCGCCTCGGAGATCAGCGCCTCCTCGCCGAAGGTCTCGCCCATGCCGAGTTCGGCGAGCCTGATGCCTTCCCGGTTGAGCGGCGTCTCGCGGGTGACCGCGCAGCGGCCGCTGACACGATCACGTAGAAGTAGTCGCCTTCGTCGCCCTGGCTGATGATCACGTCGCCGGCGGCGTAGACTCATGCGCTGCATGCGCATGAACATCGCCTGGATGTTCGCCGGCGGAATGCGGTGGAAGGCGCGGCTCTGCAGCAGCATCGTCATCCAGTCGTCGGCCGCCTCGTTGCCGGCCTTGCAGCTCGCCGACTTCGTAGGTGCCGGTCTGGTCCCAGGTGAGCATCACGTCGAGCAGGTCGCTGTCGATCGAGAGGTACTCGATCTTGTCGGAGGCGACGCGCGCGGTGCAGCGGCGCGGCAGGATCGGCGCGAGCGGATTGCGCGCATCGGGCGTGCCGCCGCGGATGCTGCCGACGATGCGGCCGTCTGGCAGCAGCTCGACCAGTGCCGCTGACCAGGTAGTAGGTGCGCTTGTCGGCGTCGCCTTCCTTGAACAGCAGGCGGCCCTGGTTCAGTTCGCGCAGGACGGTCTTGCGGGCCAGCGCGCGCAGGTTTTCGTTCTTGAGCCCGTCGAGCGGCGAGAACGCGCGCAGGAAGGCCGGTTCGACGGTGGTCGGGTCGGTGCTCATCGGAGGCCGCTTGCAAAAAGGTCCGGGATGATATCACAGCGGTGCCCGGCGTCCGCGAACGCCGGTCCCAGCCCGCGTCCGGCAGGAACCGGTCGCCATGCCGCGCCGCCAGTCCGCGGAGGGACGACACGGTCTCCGCGATGCCGCGTTCGCGCGCATAATGCAGCGGCCCGCCGCGGAACGGCGCGAAGCCCGAGCCGAAGATCACGCCGGCATCGATCAGGTCCGCATCGGCAACGACGCCCTCGCGCAGGCACGGCCATGGCCTCGTTGACCAGCGGCAGCATCAGGCGGTCCTGCAGGTCGTCCGGCGCGCGGTAGGCCGGGTCGACGGCGGGCTTGACGGCCTTGCCGTCGCGCCAGACGTAGAAGCCCTCGCCGGTCTTGCGGCCCAGCTTGCCCGCGGCGACCAGCGGCGCCACCGCATCGGGCGCCGGCACCGCCGAAGGCCGCGGCGAGGATCCTGCCCACGTGCAGGCAGACGTCGAGGCCGACGATGTCGGCCAGTTCGATCGGCCCCATCGGCATGCCGAACTGCGACGGCGGCGGCATCGATCGCCGCCAGCGGCACGCCCTCGCCGGCAGCGAGCATGGCCTCGGTCATGTAGGGCATCAGCACGCGGTTGACGAGGAAGCCCGGGCGCGCTGCGGCAGGGCAGCGGCAGCTTGTCGATCGCGCCGGGTGAAGGCGAGCGCGGCCTGCGCGCGCGGCGGGATCGCGTCAGCGTGGACTCGATGACCTCGACCAGCGGCATCTGCGCCACGGGGTTGAAGAAGTGCAGGCCGACCAGGCGGCCCGGTGCCGCCAGCGCTGCCGCGAGCGGCTCGAGCATCAGGCTCGAGGTGTTGGTCGCGAGGATCGCGCCGGGCCGCATGCTGCGGCTCGAGCCGCGCGTACAGCGCGCGCTTGGCGTCGGCATTCTCGAAGATCGCCTCGATCACCACGTCGGCATCGGCCACGCCCGCGCCCTCGACATCGGCGCGCAGCCGCGCCATCTGCTCGTCGGCCTTGCCGGGCACGCGCGCCCGCTTGTCGAAGAAGGCGCGTGCCGCGCTCGAGCGCCGGCTGCACGAACTCGGCGCCGCGGTCCTGCAGCGTGACGTTGAAGCCGCGCAGCGCGCACCAGGCAGCGATGTCGCCGCCCATGACGCCGGCGCCGACGACGTGCACGTGCCCGCCCGCCGGCAGCGTCCTTGCCGCCCAGCGCCTTGAGGCGCTCCTGCAGGAAGAAGACGCGCACCAGGTTGCGCGAGGTCGGCGTGCAGACGAGCCTGGCGACCGACTGCGCCTCGGCCTCGTAGCCCGTGCGCGGACTGGCGCCGTGACGCCGCCACAGATCGACGATCGCGTAGGGCGCGGGGTAATGCTCGCGCCGGGCGCGCCGTCGCACCTGCTGTTCGATCTTGCCGGCGACGAAGCCGCGCACGAACGGCAGGTTCAGCAGCCGCTGGCCCAGCGGCGCGCGTCGGCGCGTGCGCGGGCTGCAGCGCCAGCTTCCTGGCCGCCTCGCGCAGCCGGTCGGCCGGCACCACTGCGTCGACCAGGCCGGCCCGCAGCGCCTTGTCGGGCCGCAGGTTCTTGCCGGTCAGCATCAGGTCCATGGCGAGCGCGACGCCGACGAGCCGCACCGCGCGCACCGTGCCGCCGAAACCCGGGTGGATGCCCAGCATGACCTCGGGCAGGCCGAGGGTGACCTTGGGGTCGTCCGCCGCCACGCGATAGCCGGCAGGCGAGCGCGAGTTCGAGCCCGCCGCCGAGGCAGTAGCCGTTGATGGCCGCGACGGTCGGGCAGGGCAGGGCCTCGAGCCGCTGCAGCACGGCGTGCGCCGCGCGGATCGACGGCACGGCTTCTGCCGGGACGCGGACCTGGCCGAACTCCGACACGTCGGCGCCGGCGATGAAGCCGCTCTTGCCGGAGACGATCACGAGGCCCGCCGGGCGCGCCTGCTCGACCTCGCCGAGGCGTTCGTTCAGTTCCTCCATGGCGGCGCGCGACAGCGAGTTGGCGCTGGCGTTCGGCTTGTCGAAGCACAGCCAGGCGATGCGGTCGCTGTCGACGGTGAGCGTCCACTGGGGCGGCGTCGCGGCAGGCGCGGCAGTGTTCATCGAGTCCTCCATCGGTCGCGCCCCGGCGATCAGCGCACGACGTGAAAATCGCAGACGAGCGGGCGGTGGTCGGAAAACGTCACGTCCGGGATCGCGAACGCGTCGATCTCGATGCCGCGCGAGTACAGGATGAAATCGAGTTCCAGCGCGCGGCTTGCGCGCGGGGTACGACGGCAGGCCCGCGGCGTTGGCGCTGCGCAGCCCGCTCGCCTCCATGAACAGCGCCATCTCGTGCTCGCCCCAGAAGGTGTTGAAGTCGCCGGCCACGATCACGGGCTTGGTCGAGCGCTTGACCAGTTCGAGCAGCTGGCGCAGCTGCGCGTGGCGGTGGCGGAACTTGAGCGACAGGTGCACGAGGAACACGCACACGTCGTCGAGTTCGAGCTCGATGATCAGCCGCTTGATGCCGGTGTCGAAATAGTGGAAGCGCTCGCCTTCGACGCGCGGCGCGGCCAGGAAGGCGTTGGCCTGCTTGCTCACGATCGGCACGAAGGTGTTGAACGAGTTCGCGCCGTACTTGCACTGGTAGGTGGAGTAATGCCCGAGCGAATCGGCGATGACTTCCGCCTGGTTGACGTTGCCGGTGCGGATCGACCCGGTGTCCACCTCGACCAGGCCGACGATGTCGGGGTCGTGCGACTTGATGAAGCGGGTGATGCCGGCCAGCACCCGCGGGTTGCTGCGGAGGTAGCCGGCCCCGGGAACCGGGAGATGGAACGCCGCGCCCGTGCCCGTCGCGTAGCGGATGTTGTAGAGCAGAAAGCGCATCAGGCCTCAATTCTACGGGTTCGGGCGCACCAATCGCTAACGGATGCGCTAGGCTAGGGCTCCGCGGCACTGCCGGCACGCAGGGATTTCGACGGAGGCTCCATGAGCAGCGTCTCGCAGCAGAACCCGATCCGCCTGTTCGTAGCGCATACCTGGGTCGAGGACGACGACTACCATCGCATCTTCGAGTACCTCGAGAGCGCGCCGAACTTCTTCTACCGCAACACCAGCACGCCCGACGTGCGGCCGACGGGCGACAAGGAAGCGGCGCGGGACTCACTGCGGCAGCAGATCACCGAGGCCGAGGTCGTCCTCGTGCCCGCTGCGCTCTATCGCCGCCACGTGGACTGGGTCGAATTCCAGATGCACTGCGCCAAGGCGTTCGACAAGCCGGTCATCGTGCTCGAACCCTTCGGCGGCAAGGACACGATCGCGCCGGCCATGCAGGAGCTTGCCGACGACGTCGTGCCCTGGGACCAGCGGCAACTGGTCGATGCGATCAAGCGCCAGGCGCGTCACGAAGAAACGACGCGCTTCGACGTGATCGAATTCAAGCTCGACTGAGGAACGCCGGCAGGTCTTCGAACGCATCCGCCTGGTGCGTGTCGCCGACGATGCGCAGGCGCGGCGGGTTGCCGGAGTCGGCTTCGTTCGAGGCCAGCTGCAGGTGCATGTCGAGGACCCGCACGGCGTGCTCCGCCGCTTCCTTTTCCGACATCTTGCGCACGGAGACTTCGGCTGCGCCCATGCCGCCCGCCGCCGGCGACGAATGCATCGCGGCGCGCAGTGCGCCGAGATCCGCGCGCAGCGCCTCCGGTACGTCCTTGTCGTGCAGCGGCGAGAGATGGTCGCGCCATGCCTCGATCAGGCGCTGCTTCACCGGGCCGCAGCCGACCAGCACCCGCACCGCCCCGTCAAACACGTCCCACACTGCCGTCATGATTGACATCCAGTATAAATTCTATAAATACAATAACTTACGACGGATTTGTAAAGTGCCTCATGATGGTGTGGCACGTTTCCAAATCGGCTGAGTAATCAGCCTCCTACGGCGGGAATATACGCCGCCATGTCAGAAGTGCAATGCGCATTCTGCCGGCTCCGGGCGGGCACGCGGCGGCGGCGGCGCACCCCTATAATCGGCGCGGCTTTGCACGACTCTTTCCGGCTCACGGGACACTCAATGAGCACCGACCGCCTCGCCGCCACGCCTTGCCATGGCTACGCCGCCCGCGACACCTCGGCACGGCTTGCGCCGTTCTCGTTCACGCGGCGGGCATTGCGGCCGGACGACGTCCGCATCGCGATCCGGTACTGCGGTGTCTGCCACACCGACCTGCACATGGCGCGCAATGACTGGCGCGGCACGACTTACCCGATCGTCCCGGGGCATGAGATCGTGGGCCAGGTCACCGCGGTTGGCGCGGGGTCACGCGGCACGCCGTGGGAGACTGGGTCGCCGTGGGTTGCCTGGTCGACAGCTGCCTGGCATGCGGCGAATGTTCTGCAGGTCGCGAACAGTACTGCCAGAAGGGTTATACGCTGACCTACAACGGCAAGGACCGCCAGACCGGCGAGGTCACCTATGGCGGTTACTCGACCCACGTGGTCGCGCGCGAGGCGTTCGTGCTCAGGCTGCCGCAGGGGCTCGACCCCGCGCGCGCCGCACCCTTGCTCTGCGCCGGCATCACGACCTACTCGCCGCTGCGTCACTGGCGTGTCGGGCCCGGCACGAAGCTGGCGGTGGCGGGTCTCGGCGGTCTCGGTCACCTGGGCGTCAAGCTGGCCCGTGCGATGGGCGCCGAGGTGACCGTCATCACCCGTTCCGCGGCCAAGGCCGCCGAGGCGCACGCGCTCGGTGCGCAGCACGTGCTGGTGGCGTCCGATGCAGAGGCGATGAAGCGCGCCGCCGGTGGTTTCGACTTCCTGCTGGACACCATTCCTGTCATGCACGAGGTCGATCCATATCTGCGGCTGCTGCGCGCCCACGGTGCGATGGTGCTGGTCGGCGCGATCGATGCGATCCCGTCCTTCCACAGCCGCCTGCTGCTCGCCGGACGCAAGACGCTGTCGGCCTCGGCGATCGGCGGCGTGGCCGAAACGCAGGAACTGCTCGATTTCTGCGCCACGCACGGCATCGTCGCAGAGTGCGAGATGACGCCTATCCAGCGCATCAACGAAGCCTTCGAGCGGATGGAGAAGGGCGACGTGCGGTACCGCTTCGTCATCGACCTGGCGTCGCTGGATCCGGCCGCCTGAGGCGCGGGAGCGCGACTTGATCATCACGACCACGCTGACGGGCAGCAACGCGGAGATCATCGGCGATGCGATCGCGTCGGTCGTCGAGCATGTGGACCGCTGCCTGGTCATCGACACCGGCGCGAAGGACGACTCGATCGAGGTCGCGAGGCGCGTCGCCGGCGACAAGCTGCTGCTGCGCGAGTTTCCCTGGAAGAACGACTTTTCCGCAGCCCGGAATTTCGCACTGCAGGCGGCTGCCGAGGCGGGCGCAGGCTGGGCTGTCACGCTGGACACCGACGAAAGGCTGCTCTTCGACCGCGGTTTCGATCTGCGCGAGGCGCTGCAGCGCGTGCATGCCGACGTGCTGCTGGTGAGCGACGACGGCGGCACCTACGCCAAGGAGCGCATCGTGCGCCTGCCGGCGGGCGTCCACTGGAGCGGGCCGACGCACGAAGTGCTGGAAGGCCAGCAGGCGGGTCGTTCGGCCACGCTCGCAGGCGTGCGCTTCCACGAGTTGCCCAAGGACCCGGCGGTGCTCAAGCGCAAGTTCGAGCGCGACATCGCGATCCTGAAGAAATACACGCGGCAGCACGGGCGCCAGCCGCGCTGGTTCTATTACCTGGGGTCGTCGCACCAGGACCTGGGCGAGTATGCGGCGGCGATCGACGCCTACCGCACGTGTGCCGAACTCGGTGGCTGGGCGGAAGAAGGCGCCTGGGCCTGCTATCGGGCGGCACAGTGCTGCGGCAAGCTCGGGCGCTGGGGCGAGGCCCTGCACCTCTGCGCCGCCGGTCTCGCCGTTCGTCCGGCCACGGCCGAGCTCGCGTGGCTGGCGGGATTCGCCGCCTCGAAGCTCGGCCGGCATGAGGACGCGATTGCCTGGTCCAACATGGCAGTCGCCAACGGACTCCATGCGGGGCAGGGCGCGCAGTTTCCGCGCATCAGCTTCCGCAATCCGGTCGCGCTCTACGAGGGGCCCTACGATGTGCAGCGCGCGGCGCACAAGGCCCTGGGCCATGACGAGGCCGCTGCCGAGGCAGAGCGGCAGTTCGAGCTCGCCAGGCAGGCGCGCGAAGCGGCCAACGCTCCCGCCCGCTGAATGCCGGCGCCCGCCGGGCCGGGCGCCGATCGCGTTCAGCGAATCGTGCTGGTCTGGATGATCAGGTCGAGCACGTAGTGGACGGTCGGCATGCCGCCGTCGGTGGCCGCCTTCTCGAAGCGCTTGACGCGCACCACGTGCTGTTCGCCGGCGACCGGGGTATAGCCCTCGATGCCTTCGGGCAGCGCGCGCCATTCGCCCGGCTCCCCGACCTGCAGGCCCTGTTCGTCGAAGGCGCGGTCACGCACCATCAGGCACGGCGGCGCTGCCGGCTCGCAGGGCTTGGGCGACACTTCGAGGAATGCCCGCGCGCCGGGGCCGCCAAAGCGGGTCTCCGGCGTCGGTGTGCCGTTGAAAGTCAGCGCGCTGCCGTCGGCTGCCGCGAGCCGCAGCACCGGTGCAGCCGCATCACCCTGCAGGGCCGCCGTGACCGTGCCAGTCAGGAACCTGGCAATGGCGGCATCCGCCTCGCCGAGGGGCGGCGGGCACGCCATCATGGTCGATCGCCCCGGGCTCAGCTGCAGCTGCCCGCCCTCGAGCAACTGGTAGCCCATGCCGATGCGATTGCAGCCGCCAGTCACGCCGAGGTTGCCGTCGGCGAACTCGAGGCCAAGCAGATTGTCCGGTCCCGGAAACAATGCGGCGATGGACTGGCCCGCCGCATCGGTGGCGCTGGCAAGCTGCCAGCGATAGGCGACCAGGGTCGTTGCGAGGTCCGCGGCGGGGGCCGCGGTCGACGCTGCGGGCTCGGCGGCCGGCGCGACCGGGGCAGACGCAGACGAGTCCGGGGGCGTGCTCGGGGCGCAGCCTGCCAGCCAGAGGGCGGCGGCGATGAGCGCTGGAGATGCAGTCGATGCTGGGACATGGTGAAACTCCGCTAGAGATAGGGAATAGGGGATAGGGGATGGCGTCAGCGCGTCATGCCGGGCATGTTCTCACGGATGCGTTGCGCGAATTCCTCCACACCCGCAGAAGCCGGCACTTCTGGATCCACGCGGGAGCGCCGGCGCAGTTCCTGGAAGGGCAGCGACGTGTTCAGCAGGCGCGCATCGTAAAAGTAGCGGTCCACCCAGCCATTGAGCAGGTGCCGGAAATCGAAGTCGCCGGTGCGGCCCGCCAGATTGGCATAACGCACGATGTTGACCGTGCAGCTGTTGCTGAACAGGTGATAGAACTCCGGGCGATCAGCCAGCTGGTTGATGCGCTTCATGTAGACGAGGAACAGCCGCCGGGCCGCCTCGGCCGACACGCGCAGGCGGAACAGGTAGACGTCCTCGTCGCGGAAGTTGGTCCTGACTCCGACGATGTCGCGCTCTTCGCCGACGACGTAGATCAGCTCGTACTGCTTGAACAGCGACTTCAGGGGCGAAAAGCCCTCGTGCACCTCCGGTCGCGTCTCGATCGAGACATTGAGGGGAGGGGCATTGTCGAAAACGAAGCTGACGAAAGTGTGGCCGACGGGACCGGGCATCCAGAACGAGACGAAGAAGTCGAGACCGGTCAGGTGCGACAGCTGCACCTCGCGCTCCACGTAGCGCGCGGTGAAGTCATCGCGGCTGCGATAGTCGAAATCACGCACCCCGGTGATCCGGATGTTGTTTCCGTCGATGACCGCCCGCGGCATTACCGCCACATCCGGGCGCCATTCGCGATCGTGGGACGGCTTGACGAAGCCCCAGCCGACGAGCAGCGCGCCGTAGAGCGCGGCGAGCACCCAGCGCATGCGCGGGCGGCGCGTGACCCAGAGAGCCCAGATCGCGAACGCCGCGAATGCGAGTGCCAGTCCGATCCGCAGTGGCGCCCACGGCAGCGGCGAGAAGTACAGGGCGAAGGCGCCCCAGGCCACGGCCAGGCCCAGGACCAGCGCCACCACGGCCCTGGCCATCATTGCCGGCAGCCGCAACAGCCAGGCGGGCCGGCGCCGGCCGGCGTTCGATCCGTCCGCGGTCATGGCCCGGAAGCGGCGATGCTCTGCGGTGCAGGCGCCAGCTTGCTGGCGATGTCCACCCAGCCGCCACCCATCGCCTGGTAGACGTTGACGACCTGTACCTGGCGTTCGGCCAGCAGGCGCACCGAGCTCAGTTCTGCCGCGAACAATTCGTTTTCCGCGACGAGCACGTCCAGGTACCCTGCCACGCCCTTGTCGAACCGCAGCTTCGCCAGGCGCGCGAACTCGCGCAGCGCATCCACGCGCTGCTGCTGCAGCGCCACCTCGGCGATTTTCTTCTGCGAGCCCGTCAGGGCGTCGTTGGTTTCGCGGAATGCGTTCAGCACCGTCTGGCGGTAGAAGTACTCGGCCTGGCGGTTCTGCGCCTCGGCCGATGCGACCTGGCCCTTGATGCCGCCGAAGGTGAAGATCGGCCCTGCCACGCTGCCGCTGAGCAGCATCGCGGTCGCGGGGTCGGTGAAGAGATCGGAGAAGGCCGTGCTCACGGTGCCGAGCGCGCCGGTCAGGGAGATGTCCGGGTAGTACAGCGCGCGCGTCGCGCCGACATTGGCATTGGCCGCCACCAGGTTCTGCTCGGCCTGCAGGATGTCGGGCCGGCGCTGCAGCAGGGCGGAGGGCAGGCCCTCGGGAATCTGCGGCGCAACCAGTTCGTCCAGTGTCTTGCCGCGCGGGATCGGACCCGGGTTGTGGCCCAGCAGGATCGAGATCAGGTTCTCCTGCGCGGCAATGGCCTGCTCGAAAGCGGGAATGGCCGCCTCCGCCTGCCGCGCCTGCGAGGTGATCTGCATGACCTCGGTCTTGGCGACGATGCCGGCCTTGAAGCGCAGGTCGAAGATGCGCTCGGTGGACTTGAAGTTGTCGGCGGTCTGCTGCGCGATCTCCAGCTGGCGGTCGAGCGCGCGCAGGGCGATGTAGCTGCTGGTGACGCTCGAGACCAGCGACAGCACGACACCGCGCCGTGCCTGTTCACTGGCGTAGACGCGCGCCTGGGACGCCTCGCTGAGGCGCTGCACCCGCCCGAAAAGATCCACCTGCCAGGCCGCGCCGAGCGACGCCTGGTACAGCGAGAAATACGAATCGGCACCCGGCGGGATCGGCGGCTGGCCAAGGCGGCTGGCCTGGGCGCGGCTGGCGTCGACGCCGTAGCCGATCTGCGGATACAACTGCGAGCGTGTCGATTGCAGGGCACCGATGAACTGGTCGACCCGCGCCGCGGCAATGCGCACGTCGAGGTTCTCGCGCAGTGCGGTCTGCACGAGGTCGTTCAACACCGGGTCGCCGAACTGCTCCCACCACTGCGTGTTGGCCACTTCTGCGGCCGCGGGATACTCGATGCGCCACGCGTCCGGCGACTTGATGTCCGGTCGCACGTAATCGGGACCGAGCGTGCAGCCCACGACGCCCAGGGCGGCAAGCGCCGCGCGAGCGACTTGCGGAACACGTTCGAGATCACTGGGCGCAGCGCAGGCATGGATTTGGATCCCCGTTGAAACGTGCCGAGTCTATACTGCGATTCCGTTCCTGTCCGTGTCCGTGAGGCGCAGGGTCAAGATGAAAATTGCAGGAAAACGTACGTCTGTCCAGCGCGCCGCTCCAGGGCCTTTTACCAGGGGCCTGGCCGTCGCCGGGTTGCTGCTGGCGGGCGCCGCCCAGGCGGCGGATCCGGATCTTGGCCGGGGCGAGCAATTGCTGCAGGCGGGTCAACTGGCCGAGGCCATCGCTTTCTACGAGCAGGCGCTCGAGGCCGACCCGGGTTCGATCGGCGCGCGCCTGGGCCTGGGCCGGGCCTACTATGCCCAGGGGGATTACGCCCGCGCGCGCAGCGAGTTCGAGACCGTGCTGCGCTATGACAACCTGGCGCCCGACCTGCTGAGCCAGGCCGACACCTACAACCAGATGGCCGAGGATTACGCCGCCGGCCAGCGCTGGCAGGCGTTCTATTACGCTGAAACCGGCGTCGGTCACTACCGGGAAAACAGCTCGGAGGCGACCGACATCTTCGGCGGGGCAGGCGACAGCGACACCTTCCTGCCCATCCGCGTCGGCGGTGGCTGGAGCACCGGTGTTGGCGAGCGACACACTTTCAACAGCACGCTCGACTATCGCTTCCGCAGTTATGACGAAAGCAGCCGGCGCAACGACTCCGACCTGCGCTGGAACTTCAACCTCAGCCGACCGATCGACGATGACAGCCTGCGTTTCGGCATGCGTGGACGCGTGAGCTACCGTGGCGACGGGCAATACCGCAACGACTGGGGTGCATTCGGGGAATATCGCCTCGGGCTCGGGGATCGCGACGAACTCACCTTCGCTGGTCCTCCATCATTGCGGTTCGTCCGGCACCGAAGGATCGCGCTCGACGAGGTCCACGTCCTGCAGGTCGCGCTTGGCTTCCTGCACGACTCTCGTGTTGAGCGGACGGATGGTGTCGATCCTGCAGGTCGTGCGGCCGCCCTGGGCGCGCTGCGCTGGATCACCACGCTGTCGAAGCCGGCGGAAACCCGCCCGGTGCGGGTCGTCAGGCCGATCTCGGATGCAAACTGCATGTCGGGGCAGCGGCTGAACAGCTCCAGCAGGAACCCCTGGTCGCTGCGCGTCCAGACCGTGAGGGCGCTGTCGCCGAGCGATCTCCAGCCCCAGAGGCGTCCGGTGAAATTGATGCTGCGCACAGGTTCGCCCGCGTGGGCACGGTAGAATTCGAGGCGCTGGGCGGCGGTCATCCGCTCCGACGTGGCACAGGCGGCCACGATCATCGTCGCCACCAGCATGGTCATCGTCCTGCGCATATCGATTGCCCCCTCGTCTTCGTGCGAGTGCCGGTCGTTGCCGTTGCCTGCGCGCGGCCGGATTGCTGACACGCGGACAAGGGCTCAGCGTACCATTCGCGCCGCGGCCGCGCAGCAGACCCACGTCCGCGTCTGCGGTCGCCGGCCCGCCACGGCGACGGTGATCCGGAATCAGCAAGCATGAACAGCGACTCGAGCCTGGAGCAGACACACGCGCGACCCGCTTCCTGGTGGCCGATGGCGGCGATCGCCATGGGCCAGGCGCAGATGTCGTGGAACATCAACGCGCTGCCCGTCTCGGTGGGCGGCATCAGCGCCGATTTCGGCGCGGCCCCGACGCTGGTCGTTACGGCCATCGTCGCCTATTCGCTCGGCGTGGCCGGATTCACCATGCTCGGCGCCAGGCTCGGCCGGCAGCTCGGCTCGCTGCGGGTTTACCGCTGGATGACCGGCGCCTTCCTCGCGGCGATGGTGCTCATGACGAACAGCCAGCAGTCCGGCCGTCATGATTGCGGCGCAGTTGCTGGCGGGGCTGGCCTCGGCTGCGATCGTCCCGGCGCTGGTCGTGCTGACCGCGCAGCACTACCAGGGCCGGCAACGGGCCACCGCGCTGGGCGTGCTCGGCGCCGTGCAGGCCATCGCCACCGTCGTCGCGTTCTTCATCGCAGGAGTCGTGGGGACGTTCCTCGGCTGGCGCTATTCGTTCGGCCTGCTGATCCCGTTCTCGATCGCGGCGCTGCTGATGAGCTGGCGCCTGGATCCGGTCGCGCCGGCGCCGGACGTCGGGCTGGACCGGGTGGGAGCGTTGCTCGCGGCCGCGGCGGTCATCCTTCTCAGCCTGGGTTTCGACAAGCTGGAAGACTGGGGCTGGCTGCTGCCTGAACCGGGCGCGCCGGTCAGCCTGCTCGGTCTTTCGCCGGCGCCGGTCATGATTGTCTGCGGACTGCTGGGCGTGCAGTTCTTCATTGCCTGGACGCAGCGCCGTGAAGCCCGTGGCGAGGCGCCGCTGCTGGCACTGGCAGTGATCGAGTCGAAGCCCGAACGCGCCGCGGTCGTCGCCATGATGGCCATGACGATGCTGGGAAAGTCGATCACCTTCCTGATTCCGCTCTACATGCAGATCATCCAGGGCAGCAACAGCCTGCAGACGGCCGTTGCCATGATTCCGTACCAGCTTGCGGTCATGGCTGCCGCCATACTGGTGGTGCAGCTCTATCTGCGGATGTCGCCGCGGCGGATCGCGCGACATGCCTTTGCGGTCGTGATCATGGGCACCCTGCTGCTGGCGCTGACGGTGCGCAACGACTGGAGCAACCTGTACGTCGTTGCCGGGCTGCTGCTGGTCGGGCTGGGGCAGGGCGCATTGTCCACGCTGCTGTTCAACGTGCTGGTGAGTGCCTCGCCGACCGAGTTTGCCGGCGACGTCGGGGCCTTGCGCGGCACCGTCAGCCACCTCGCGTCTGCCGTCGGCACCGCAGTCACTGGCGCGTTTGTCGTGGCCGTCCTGGCCGCGAACATCCAGCGTGCGGTGGTCGATCACCCGGCCATTCCGCCTGGCCTCATTTCGCAGGTTCCGCTCGACAACGTCACGTTCGTCGGCAACGACCAGCTGCGCGAGGTGATGTCACGCACGACCGCAACGCCGGAGCAGGTGGAGGCGGCGCTCGAGATCAACGCGGACGCCCGGCTGCGCGCCATGAAGCTGACTTTCCTGCTGCTGACCGGCCTGGGACTGCTGGCATTCGTTCCGGCCGGGCGGCTGCCCAACTACAGGCGCGAAGTCGGCCCGACCGGCACGGCAGCAGCACGATCCGCCGTTCCGCCGGCCGGCGCCGGGCGCTAAGATCCGGTCGACCCGGCACAAGAGTCACGCGAGGGGGAGACACATGCGTTTCGTCTACATGGCACACATGTCGGTCCCCGGTCGACGCCCGCAATGACCAACCGCACCCGTTTCATCCTGGCGTTCACGCTGTTGAGCGTGCTGGCTGCTTTCCTGCTGCCGCCGATGCCGCAGCCACTTGCATACCACGACTTCGCCGATCATCGCGAGATGCACGGGATTGCCAATTTTCTCGACGTGGCATCCAACGTTGCCTTCGTGCTGGCGGGCCTGGCCGGGCTGGCCGTTGCGCTGCGGCCGAGGACGGTGTTCGAGTCAGACGCCGAGCGCTGGCCGTATGCCGTCTTCTTCGTGGGCGTGGTGCTGACGGGCCTGGGCTCGGCCTACTATCACCTGGTGCCCGACAACGAGCGGCTGGTCTGGGACCGCCTGCCGATGACCATCGCCTTCATGTCGCTGATCGCAGCGCAGGTGGTCGATCGCATCGATGCGAGGAAGGGACTGGCGCTGTTGCTGCCCATGCTGCTGGTGGGCGCTGCCTCGGTCTTCTACTGGCGGGCGACCGAGCGCGCGGGTGCGGGCAACGTCATGCCATATGCGGTGCTGCAGGGATACTCGGTGGTGATCCTGTTCCTGCTGGCGTGGCTGCAACGCTCGCGCTACACGCGCGGCAATGACATCTACTGGGTATTCGCCGGCTATGTGCTGGCGAAACTGCTGGAGACTTTCGACCGGCAGATCCTCTCGCTCGGCGATCTTGCCAGCGGTCACACGCTGAAGCACCTGGCGGCGGCAGTCGCTGCCCTGGTCGTCTGCCGCATGCTGTACCTGCGCGCGCTGCGGCCGCCGGCCGCGGCGGCAGCCTCAGGGTCGCCGCGCCTCGACGTCACGTCCGGCGCCTGACTGCAGCAGCAGTCGTCCGGTCGCCGGGATGGAAAACCCCCGCACCCCGGCCAGCGCCGCGAAGAATTCCTGCTCCTGCGCCATCAGCGGGGCCGGGCAGGCCATCCGTGTGCCGGCAACGTCGGTGATGGCAAGCCCCTCGCCGGTCAGCGCGTAGCGGCCGCTGAACCTGTTGCAGGGCGCCTTGCCGGTCACGCGGCCGTCCGCGCCAAATTCGAGCGTCACGCGCGGGTCGGCGGGGGCAGGGGCGCCGCCGATGCCGGTCACGGTCCACTCCGCACCACGCAACAGCGACGCTGGCTCGCCACCGCAGCCATGCAGCGTCCGGCCGCCGCTCAGCACCGTCACGGTCTGCGGGTGCGGCATGCCGCTCATGGTATCGACGCACAGGCGGTCGATGATCGTCACCGTCATCTCGCCCTCGGCAGTTCGTGCCATGTACTTCGTGGTGTCGCCTGTCACCTGTGCAGGCGGGGTCGCGGCAACCAGGCGATCCTGACCCAGGTTGGTGAGCAGGCTCATTTCGCTGCCGGCAATGTCGAGCCGCCAGCCTGGCTCGTTGCCCGTGGCACGGAAGCCCACGGTTGCCACGGCTGGCGCCGGGGTTGCAGCTGCGCTGGCCTCGGGCAGGGCGTCGCTGACGCCGGAGCAGGCGGTGATGACCGCAATCGAAACCAGGCCGACGACGGCGTTGAGTGGCGTGCGCAGCATTGACGGAACCTCGGTAATCCTGTGAATCAGCCTTATCGATCGGATTGCAAGCCTGCCGGAAGCCAGCGCGACCAGCGCGCCCCGTGAGAGGCGGTCGTCGTGCGCTGCGCTCAAGTCGTGGCGCTCGTGAGCAGGGTCCAGCCGAACAGCGCCGCGAGCAGAAGCAATGCCAGGGTCGCCGTCGGCCAGTGCCGCAGGAACGCATCGAGGTGTTCAAAGCGGGCGCCGAGGCCCGTCGTGGCACGCCGCAGCAGCCCGACCGGGCGCGCAGCGTGCAACCATGACCGCCGCGGCAGCGCCAGCGAAAGCAGGGCACCGCCCAGGAACACCAGCAGCGTGGGCACGAGTTCCTTCGGCAGCAACGGGTTCGAGACCAGGTGCGCCGGCACCGGGCCGAGCGCAGCCAGTGCCAGCAGCAGCGACGCCAGCGCCAGCGCGAGTGCGGCGAACTCGGCCAGCCGGGACACGCGCTTCGACAGGCGCAGCGGGGCCGCCGGCCGGCGCAGCACGTTGCCGAGCACGAGCACCACGTACCCGGCAGTGAACGCGGCGCCACCCTGCAGCACCATCGTCCACCACCATTGACCCGAGGCGTCGGCAGACTCGAGCAGCAGTTTCTTGGCCAGGTAGGCGCCACTCGGGAACACGCCCATCAGTGCCACGCCGGAGATCGCGAACGTGATCACGGGCAAAGGCATGGCACGCGCCAGGCCGCCCAGGTCCGAGATCCGGTCATGTCCCACGGCCGCGTACACCAGGCCCGCTGCCATGAACATGCCGGCCTTGGCCGTCGCATGGGCGATCGCCTGGAGCATTCCGGCATCGAGCGCCGCGCCGTGCACCAGCGTGGCACCGGCCGCGTCGAACGCGAGCGGAAACATCAGGAACAGGTAGCCGATCTGCGCCACCGTCGAATACGCCACCAGCAGCTTCAGGCGCTCCTGGCGCAGCGCGACGACGCTGCCGACGACGATGGCGGCGGCACCCATTGCAGCCAGCAGCTGCGCCGACGGCATGGTCACCACGCCCGGCATCACGTCGAACCAGAGGCGCACGACCAGGAACCACGATCCCTTGACGACCAGGGCCGACAGCACCGCGCTCGCCGCCGCAGGCGCGCCGGCGTGGGCGGGTGGCAGCCACAGGTGCAGCGGAAACAGCGCGGTCTTGGCCAGCAGGCCCACCGTCATCAGTGCAGCGGCGGCCCAGGCAATGGGCTCTGGCTCGACGCGTTCGGCCAGAAGAACGATGTCCAGCGTGCCGTAGCCGCCATAGAGCATCACGGCACCCAGCAGGTACAGCAACGAGCCGGCGAGCGCGAACAGCAGGTAGCGCAACGCGGCCCGCAGCGTCTCCCCGCGCCCATCGAGGCAGACGAGCGGGACGCCGGAAAAGGTCAGCAGTTCGAGCGCGACGTACAGGGTGAACAGGTCGCCGCTGACGAAGACCAGGTTGAGCGAGCCCCAGACCGCGAGCAGCAGCAGCCAGTAGACGAAGGCTGCGCGACCCGTGCCGCGGAAGTCGGCCCGCGCATACAGGCCGATGCAGCAGACCACGGCGGCGATCGCCACCAGCATGGCGGAGGACAGGCCGTCGGCCCGCAGCGCGATGCCGAGCGGCGGCGTCCAGCCGCCCAGAACATAGACGACGGCGGCACCCGACTGCAGCTGGCTGCGGGCGATCAGCAGCGCGACCACCAGGCCGGCTGGAAGCAGCAGGGCCGCCACATGCCTGGCGTGCCGCTCGCCCAGGGCAAGCCCCAGCAGGACGCCGACGAACGGCGCCAGTACCGCCAGCAGCAGCAGCCAGCCGTCCGGAGTGGTCAGCATCCTGAGGACCGGGCCGTCATGCACGCCTCACGCATCATGCGGGTCGCTGCTCGGCGTGGGGGGTGGGTCGTTGGCGAGCGTGACGCTGCCGGCTTCGTCATGCAGTCGCAGCAGCAGGGCAACGGCCAGTGCCGTGGCCGAGAACGCGACCACGATGCCGGTGATCAGCAGGGCCTGCGGCACCGGATCGCCACCCATGCCCGCAGCGGCACCACGGCGCGCGATGGCGCCGAAGAGCAGGAACACGCCGCTGCCGATGACATTGAAAGCCAGGATCTTGCGCAGCGGCTGCGGATTGACGATGAGGCCGTGCAGGCCCAGGCCGATCAACGCAGCCGCACACAGGCCGAAGAGCGTGCCCGCGGTCATCAAGCCTCCCCACGCCTCGGAGCGCCGAGCAACATCAGGCCGAGGACCAGCGTGAGCGTAGGCATCAAGGCGAATTCGATGGCCAGGATCAGCGGCTTGGCGAATCCGTACGGATAGGCGAGAAAGGCACCTGCCTGCAGGGCGCCGACCACGCCGATGCCGATGAATGCCAGGGGCCCCGTCACCAGCAGCCAGCGCAGCCACGCGCGACTGACGGGCGGCGCATCGGCCAGGCCCGCCATCATGACCAGCAACCACATTGCGGCCAGGATGGTGGCGCCCTGGAACTTGCCGCCCGGATGGTCGGCACCGATCCAGAAGATGTACATGCCGGCAACGACACCGATCGGCGGCAACACCCGTGCGGCATAGGCCAGCATTCCGTTCGGGTCGGCTTGCTGCAGCAGGCCTGGACGCCCGCCCCAGGCGCGGTCCGGCGCCAGCGACCAGACACCGATCAGCGCGAACAACAGCACGATCGCCTCGAGCAGGGTGTCCATCGCGCGGAAAGCGAGCAGCACGGCAGTGATCGGGTTGCCGACCTCGGTGACCGCGATATTGGCGGCGACTTCAGGCGCCAGGGTAGGTGCGGGCACAGGCAGTGCGAGCACGCAGATGGCGAGTGCGGCCGTGACTGCTGCAGGCACGATGGTCGCCAGCCACCTTGTGGCGGGCCCGGGGCGCTCCGCGCGGGCCGCGGCTTCCGTGTTGCGCAGCCTGCCCGCGGCACCGATCAGCAGCGCGCCGGTGAGGCCGCCGCCGATCGCCGCTTCGGTCAGCGCCACGTCGATTCCGTGCAACTGCACCCAGACGAGCGTGAGCAGCAGTCCGTAGGCGATGAATCCGATGACGGCGGCGTAGGTGTCGCGCGCGACGATGGTCCACACGGCAAGCCCGAGGATGAGCGCCGCCAGACCGATGTTCAGCACGTCGATCATGGCTGCTGCCCACCGCGCTGCAGTGTGCGGGCAATGAGTTGCCCGGCAGCCGCTCCGGACAGCAGCACCAGCAGCCAGATGCAAACGAGCTTCAGGCCCGTGCTGATGCTGTCGGCCTGCGGCAGCAGTCCCAGCACGACGAGACCCAGGCCAAGGTTATCGGCCTTGGTCAGGGCATGGAGTCGAGTGTATGCGTCCGGGAAGCGCAACAGGCCGGCAGTGCCCGCGAGAAAAAAGAATGCGCCGGCGACGACGGCCACCACGGTCCATAGGTCGATGGCGACGTTCACGGCTCGTCCCCGGGCCGCGCCTGGTCGCTGGCGTCGACCGGGCGCGCCTTCACGAACGCGAAAGAGGCAAACGCCGCGAGCAACGCCAGTGTCAATGCGACGTCGACCGCCGCCGACACTGCAGTCGCGGCGCCCAGCAGCAGCACCACTGCAATGCCGCCCGTGCCGAGCAACTGCGCCGCCATCATCCGGTCCGCGTCGGCCGGGCCGCGCAGCACACGGACGAGTCCCAGCGCGACCATCGCCAGGATGAACACCGCGGCGCCGAGCAGGAACTCAGTCATGGCGGCGTCCGGCGACCAGCGCTTTCGCCAGCAGGCGTTCTTCCTTCCAGAGTTGCTCGACCACGGGTGAGGTGTCGTCAAGGCAGTGGTAGACGAGTTCGCCCTCGGCCTCGCCTGCCGCCACTGAACCCGGCAACAGGCTGGTAATCGTCGCGAACGTGTTGCGTGCAAACCCTGGCGGGAAAGACAACGGGCAGGTGACGAAGCCGGGACTGAGCGGCATGCGCGGGTGCAATGAACGGCGAGCCACGTCGACGCCGGCCAGCACCGACTCCCACAGGAAGTGGGGCAGGAGGGAGAGCAGTGCGCCGAAGTGCACGCAGCCGTTGGCGGGCGGCATCAGGCGCAGGCTGGTCCAGGTCGCGCCGATGCAGGCCAGCGCGCCGACGGCGAGGTCGGACGGCTTCGTGCTCTGCATCAGCAGCATCCACAGCAGGAAGAACGCCACGCCACGCCACAATGCTGCCGACCTCGTCGACGCAAGTGCACCGGCGACCGCGGCCCCCTGGCCGGCGTTCACGCCTTCGACCCGTCGATGCCGGCGCGCCCGGCCGGCTGCGCAGTGACCGTGCGCACTTCCATCTGGCCCATCCGGTCGAACAGCTTCGCCTCCGCACGGATCGGCCACCAGTCGTAGAGGAAGATCTCGAGCGGGCGCCATAGTGCGACCCACGCGAGAATGACGAGGCTGTTCTCGATCAATGCGGCGTAACGCTCTGTTTCCACCATGCGCGCGGCCGACTCGGCGATGACGATTACCGGACCCAGGAACAGCATGGCGGCGAGCAGGCTGTAGCGCCCCATCCGCAGCAAGTCGCGCAGGTTACGGCGAGTCGCTGCCGCCCTGCGCTGGAAATGATCGCGGACCCACTGTTCGACGGCGGCTGCGCTTTCCCCGGCGCCGAGTGGCGTTCCCAGCTTGACCACGAGCGCCAGCGGAGCCTTGCCCGGCAGTTCCTCGGCCCATTCACGTATGAAGTCGGCCGCGTTGGGATCGAGGTCCCGCTCGTGGAACGGGGCAGGGTCCATCGAATTGAACAGCCGCCGGATGTCGGCGAGGTAGATCTCGAGCACTTCGGCGGCCATGTCCGGTCAGGCTCCCGCGGCCGACGCTGCGTTCTCCGGCCTCGGCACGGGCGTCGCTTCTTTCCCGAACACCGCCACGTACAACGTGGGCAGCAGCACGAGCGTCAGCATGGTTGCGACCAGCAGCCCGCCCATGATGGCAAATGCCATCGGGCCCCAGAACACCGTGGGCGCGATCGGGAGGAGACCGAGGATGGTCGACATGGCCGCGAGCATCATCGGCCGCATGCGTCCCGTGGCCGACGCGATCACGGCGTCGTAAACGCCCTTGCCCTCGGCGCGGTCGGTCTCGATCTGCACGATGAGGATGACTGCGTTCTTGGCGATCATGCCGATCAATGCCAGCACACCGAGGATCGCGACGAAACCCAGTGGCCGGTTGAACAGCAGCAGCGTCAGCACCACGCCGATGAGTCCCAGCGGCATGATGCCCACGACCAGTGCCAGCCGGCGGAAGCTCACCAGCTGGAACATCATGATGACCAGCATCAAGCCCGATCATCAACGGCACCACCGCGAACACCGAGCCGCGCGAGACCGCGCTCTCCTCGTACAGGCCGCCAGTGACGACCTGGTACTGCTTGGGCAGCTTGGCCGCGAACTCCTCGATCCTGGGCGCCAGATCGCCGACCACCGTGTCGGCCAGCACGCCGGGAGTGACATCGGCACGGACCGTGAGCGTGGGAACCCGGTCGCGGCGCCAGATCAGCGGCAGCTCCTGCTCCTCGGAGAAGGTGGCGAACTGCCGCAACGGCACCATGCGGCCGCTCGGCGTGGCCACCTGCAGCGAGCTGAGCGACTCGAACGAGGCGCGTTCGGCGTCGGTCGCACGCGCGACCACGTTGATCAGGTAGATGTCGTCGCGGACCTGGGTCACCGTGGTACCGGTGATGGCGGCATTCAGCGTGCCGGCCAGGGCCGCCGAGCTGATGCCCAGCTGGCGCGCCTGGTCCTGGTTCACGTTGACGCGCAACTGCCGCGCCGGCTCCATCCAGTCGAAGTTGACGTGCCGCGTGCGCGGCTCGGCCCCCACGACGTTGGCCAGCTCCAGCGCAAGGCGGCGCACCTCGTCCGGATCGGGACCCGACACCCGGTACTGCAGCGGCCAGCCGACCGGCGGCCCGAGCTCGAGCGGCGAAACGTAGCCGACGACGTCGGGGAACTCTTCGGCCAGCAGCTTCTCGAGTTTCGTATGCAGCCGCGCGCGCGCTTCGACGTCCTTGGCGACGATGACGAACTGGGCGAAGAACGGGTTCGCGAGCTGGACGTTGAGCGTCAGGATGAAACGGATCGCGCCGCGACCGACATACGTGCTGTAGTGATCGATGTCGGGGTCGTCCTTGAGCAGCGCCTCCATGCGCTCGACGTGCGCCTGCGTCGCATGGATCGACGAGCTCTGCGGCAGCGTCATGTCCATCGTCAGTTCGGGCCGGTCGGACGCGGGGAAGAACTGCGCGGGCACGAAGCGCAGCAGGAACAGCGACACCGCGAACGCACCAAGCGTGACGCCGATCGTCAGCCATGGCTTGCCGATCGCGCCCTTCAGCAAGCCGCCGTAGGCCTGCTCGATGCGGCTCGGCTTGGGATCCGCCTCGACCTTCGGCGGCTTGAGGATGGCCTTGCCGAGCAGCGGGGCGAAGATCACGGCCACCAGCCACGAGACGATCAGCGAGATGCCGACCACCGAGAAGATCGAGAACGTGTACTCGCCCGCCGAACTCTTCGCGAAACCGATGGGCACGAAGCTCGCGATGGTGACCAGCGTGCCGATCAGCATCGGCGCGGCCAGCGTGCGATAGGCGAAGGTGGCTGCCTGGTCCTTCGTGTCGCCGGCCCCCAGGCGCCGCAGCATCGCGTCGACCGTCGTCATGGCGTCGTCGACCAGCAGGCCGAGCGCGATGATCAGTGCGCCCAGCGAGATGCGGTGCAGGTCGATGTTCGCAACCTCCATGACCGCAAACACGATCGCCAGCGTCAACGGGATCGCCAGCGCGACCACGGTTCCGGGCCGCATCCCGAGGCTGACGAAGCTGCAGGCGAGAATGATCACGATCGCCTGCCAGAGCGAGGTCAGGAATTCGTTGATCGCGGTGTCCACCGTGACCGCCTGGTCGGCCACCAGCGTCGGTTCGATGCCGACCGGCAGGTTGGCCTTGATGTCGGCCATCTCGCTGCGGATATTCTCGCCCAGGGCCAGGATGTCGCCGGCGTCCCGCATCGCGATGGCGAGACCGATTGCGGGCTGTCCGTTGACGCGGAACATGGGCTGCGGCGGATCGATGTAGCCACGGCGCACGGTGGCGATGTCGCCCAGCCGGAAGATGCGCCCGCCGACGACGATGTTGACCGCCTCGATCTCGGCCGCGGAATCGAATGCGCCGGTGACGCGCAGGAAGACCCGCTCCCGTTCGCCCTGGATCGTGCCCGCCGGGCGCACGACGTTCTGCGCCTGCAGCGTGCCGAGGATCGCGCCCATGTCGAGGCGCAGTCCCGCCAGGCGCTCGGTCGAAAATTCCAGGTAGATCTGCTCGTCCTGCGCGCCGAGCACCTCGATCTCCGAGACGTCCGGGACGTGCAGCAGCCGCGAGCGGATCGCTTCCACGTGGTCGCGCAGCTCGCGGAAGCTGAAGCCGTCGGCGGTGAAGGCATAGATGATGCCGAACGTGCTGCCGAAGTCGTCGTTGAAGAACGGGCCCACGACGCCCTGCGGCAGCGTGCCGCGGATGTCGCCGATGTTCTTGCGCACCTGGTACCAGATGTCCGGCACTTTCGCCGGCGGCGTGGACTGCTTCAGGTCGACGAAGATCGTCGTCTGGCCGGCGATGGTGTAGCTGCGTACCCGTTCGAGAAACTCGGTTTCCTGCAGCTTGCGTTCGAGCCGCTCGGTCACCTGCTCCATCGTCTCGTCGACCGTGGCACCGGGCCAGGCAGCGGCGACGACCATCGTGCGAAACGTGAACGCCGGGTCTTCGCCGCGCCCGAGACTGAAAAACGAAGATGCGCCCGCGATCACCGCGAGGATCATCAGGAAGACGACCAGCGAGCGCTTGCGCAGCGCCCATTCGGACAGGTTCGGGCCGATCACGACTGCGGCGTCTCGAGCGGGCGGACTTTCTGTCCGGGACGCAACGCCTGCGCGCCGGCCGTGACCACGACGTCACCGGGGTTCAGGCCGGACGCAACCTGTACCGTCGTCTGGTTCGAGCCGGCGACGGTGATGCCACGCGCGGCGACGGTCCCTGCTCGCGGGGTCGTATACCCACACCGCGACACCGCCGTCGGCGCGCATCAGGGCGGCGGCGGGAATCTGGATCGTCGGCGCCGTGTCGAGCTTGATGCGGCCCGTGACCGTGCTGCCGAGGCGCATCAGCGCCGGCGCGTCATTGAGCTGCACGCGCACTGCGAAGGTTCCTGTCACCGGGTCGGCGCGAGGCGAAACCTCACGCACCGTGCCGGTCGCGGTGATCTTCGGGTCGTCGACCAACGCGACCGTGATGCCCGTTCTGCGCGCCGCGCTGTCCTTGACCTGCGCAGGCACGTCGAATACTGCGTCGCGCGCGCCTTCGCGGGCCACCTGCACGACCATGCTCCCGGCACCCACCACTTCGCCGGGCTCGGCGCCACGCGCTGTGACGATGCCTGCGGCCGTGGCGTTCAGCTGCGTGTAACTCAGGCGGTTCTCGGCCAGGTTGACGTTCGCGCGGGCCGAGTTCACCTGCGACTCGGCCGTCTGCAGCACCGCGACCGCCTGGTCGAACGCCGCGCGCGAGACTGCGTTCTCGGCCACCAGGTCGCGCATGCGCGGCGTGGTTGTTGCGTGCCTCCACCAGCTGCGCCTGCGCTGCGACGAGCTGCGCGCGCGCGGCCTGCAGGCTGCTTTCCTCGTTCTGCGGATCGAGCCGTGCCAGCAACTGGCCGGGGCGGACGGTGTCGCCGATTTCGACGTTGCGCTCTATCAGCCGGCCACCGATCCGGAACGATTCGTTGATTTCGGTCTGGGCCTGCACCGTGCCGGTCAGTGCGATGGTGTCACCGATGGCGCGGGTCTCGATGGTCGTCACGCGGACGGGTCGCACCTCGGCCGGCGGTGGCTCCGCCGCCTGGCGGCAGGCCGGCAACAGCACCAGCGCCGCGAGGGCGAGGAGGGCGGGCATCCACCGGGGCACGCGCTGGCGGCAGGCTCAATGGAATTCGTCGACAAGTGGTTTGCTCCACTGACTGGTCATGTCCTGGGTACCGTGCCCGGCTGGGGCGTGGTCGGCGCGATCCGCAGCATGCGGAAGCCGGAGTATGCGATGGCGATCGTGAGCAGCGGGCTCACGTAGCTGAACACGGCATAGGGGGCATAGCTCCACGTGGCCACGCCGAGCGTGGCCGCCATGTAGGCGCCGCAACTGTTCCACGGAATCAGGGCCGAGGTGGGCGTCGCCGTGTCGCCCACGGCGCGCGAGAGCACCACTGGCGCCAGCCCGCGCTCCGCAAACGCATTCTTGAACATGCGGCCCGGCAGCACGATGGCGATGTACTGGTCGGCGGTGATGACGTTGGTCGCGACGATCGAGGAAGTCAGCGAGGTGACCAGCGCACCGTCGGACTTCGCCTTGCGGATGATCGGCGTGATCAGCCGGTCGAGCACCCCGGCTTTCTCGACCACGCCGCCGAAGGCGAGCGCGGTGACGATCAGCCAGATGGTGTTGAGCATGCTGTCCATGCCGCCGCGGGTCGCCAGCATGTCCATCGGCGCAAAGCCGGTCGTCGAGTGGTAGCCGCTCGCCAGCGCCAGCCAGACGCCTTTCAGCAGGGCGAGCCAGGTCGGCAGGTCGTCACCGCCCGCGAACCTGATCACGCGCTCCGGCGCCATGAACACGGCGAGCAGCCCCCCGGCGATGGAGCCGAGGAAGATGGCGGTGAACGGCGGAAAACGCAGCACCGCGAGCACGATGACCAGCAGCAGTGGCAGGAACAGCAGCGGCGAGATTTCGAAAGCGTCGCGGATCGCCGCCATCTTGCCGGAGGCGTCATGGTCGCCAGGTTCGCCCAGCGTGAAGAACACCGCGAGCGCGATCGCGAGCGTGATGACCGACGTCAGCAGTGTCTCGCGGATGTGCTGGTAAAGGTCGACGCCGGCCGCGGCGGCGGCCAGGTTGGCGGAATCGGACAGCGGCGAGGACTTGTCGCCGAAATAGGCGCCGGAGATCACCGCGCCCGCCGCAATGGCCGGGTTGAGCCCCATGCTGGCGGCGATGCCCATGAAGCCGACACCGATGGTGCCGACCACCGTCCAGGAGCTGCCGATGCTGGCCGCGACGATGGCGCAGATGGCGCAGGCGGTCACGAAGAAGTAGTTGGGGCTGAGCAGCTGCAGCCCGTAGTAGACCATCGCGACCAGCGTGCCGCTCATGGCCCAGGTGCCGATCAGCCCGCCCACCGCAAACAGGATGAAGATGGCGCCGATGCCGGTGGCGACGCTGTCGGCGGCTGCCTTGCCCAGCACGTCGAGCGAATGCCCGCGGCGCCAGCCGATGTACACCGCGATCATGGTCGCGACTACGATGGCCACCTGGTTCGGCCCGACCGCACCGCGATCGCCGAACAGGAAGTACGACAGCCCGACCAGCATGATCAGGCTCGCGACCGGCACCATGGCTTCGATCATCGTCAGCGGCTGCGGTGAGTCGGGTCTATTCATGCGCAACCAGTCCAGCACAGCCTTTCGTTCGCACCGGCTTGTACCGGGCCGGTGCGAACGAGCGGCACGGGAACGCTATCAGTAGTCGACCGCGTCGCGGATGATGGGGCAGGTCATGCAGTGACCGCCGCCGCGGCCGCGACCCAGCTCGGCGCCGACGATCGTGATGACTTCGATGCCTTCCTTGCGCAGCAGCGTATTGGTGTACGTGTTGCGATCGTAGGCATAGACGACGCCCGGCGAGGCGCAGACCAGGTTGGCGCCGCTGTCCCACTGCGTGCGTTCGCGCTGGTAGTCAGTGCCGCCAGCCTCGACCACGCGCAGCTTCTTCAGGCCCAGTGCTTCGCGCACGACCTCGACGAACGGCTTCTTCTCGGCGTGGAACTCGACGCCGCTCGAATGGTCGCTCGGCCGGTAGGAGAAGGTCGTGGTCTTGGCCAG
This sequence comes from uncultured Gammaproteobacteria bacterium, assembly GCA_963744735.1. Classification (GTDB taxonomy): domain Bacteria; phylum Pseudomonadota; class Gammaproteobacteria; order Steroidobacterales; family Steroidobacteraceae; genus RPQJ01. The sequence continues at coordinate 127,998 of CAVUVH010000002.1, read as the reverse complement.
GAAATCCGGTGCCAGCAGCACGCAGTCGCGGTCGGCGAACGTGAACACGGTGTCCAGGTGCATCGCCGCGCGGATCTTGGGCATCGCGGCGACGATCACGCGCTCGGCCGCGCCCTTCTTGAACAGCGTGGCCGCCAGCTGGCTGATCGCCTGGCGCGAGGTGCGCTCGCTCATGCCGATCAGCACGTTGCCCTTGCCGATGGGCATCACGTCGCCGCCTTCCAGTGTCGCCTGGCCGTGGTCCTCGGTCGGGTCGCCCCACCAGACGTTGACCTTGCCGGCGAAGTCCGGATGGAACTTGTAGATGGCGGTCGTCAGGACCGTTTCTTCGTGCCGCGCCGGCCAGTACAGCGGGTTGAGCGTCACGCCGCCGTAGATCCAGCAGGTGGTGTCGCGCGTGTACAGCGTGTTCGGCAGCGGCGGCAGCAGGTATTCGGTGACGCCGGCCGCCTCCTTGACCACCTGCAGCGCCTTGCCGCCGACCGTCTCCGGGAACTCGAGCGTCGACAGGCCGCCGATCAGGGTTTCCGCGAGGGCGCGGTGATCGAGGCCTTCGAGGTAACTGCGCAGTTCGTCGATGAAGCCGAGGCCGACCTGGTTGGGCACGACCTGGTTGTCGAGGATCCACTTCTTGCCTTCCGGGACCGCAACGGTCTCGGCGAGCAGGTTGTGCATCTCGACCACGTCGACGCCGCGGTCGCGCATCTTGGTGACGAAGTCGAAGTGGTCACGCTTGGCGTTCTCGACCCAGAGCACGTCGTCGAACAGCAGCTGGTCGCAGTTGGAGGGCGTCAGCCGCTGGTGCGCGCGGCCGGGCGCGCACACCATGACCTTGCGCAGCTGGCCGACTTCCGAATGTACGCCGAATTTTACTTCGCTTGTGCTTGCCATGATTTTGGACTCGCTGGATGCGGGGTTGGTGTCAGAGGGAGAGGGCGCCGGTCGACAGACCGTAGATGCAGTACAGGGCCGCCGCGACGATGCGCGCCGAATACGACCCAGTCCGCGGTGCCGACGAACACGGGTTTGCCCTGTTCGCGGCGCGCCATGTAGTAGAGGATCGTGCCGGGCGCGAACAGCAGCGCGGCGAGCAGGATGTACTTCAGGCCGCCGGCATAGATCATGAAAAGCGTGTAGAGGACTGCCAGCGCCGCCAGGATCAGGTCGCGCTTGCGTTCTTCCGGCCGGACCTCGTAGGTCTGGCCGCGCTGCGCGATCATCAGGCCGTAGGCGGCGACGAAGAAGTAGGGGATCAGCGTGGTCGCGCTGGTCAGGCTCAGCATCAGCGCAAACGCATCGCGCGACCAGTAGGTCGTGATCACGATCAGCTGGATGATGATGCTGGTCGTCCACAACGCCACGACCGGCACGTTGTTCTTGTTGACCCGGGCGAAGGCCTTGGGCATGTCCTTGGACTTGCCGGCGGCGAACATGACCTCGGCGCAGATCAGCGCCCAGGCCAGGTAGGCGCCGAGCACCGACACCAGCAGGCCCACGCTGACGAAGATCGCGCCCCAGGGCCCGACGACGGACTCCAGCACCGCGGCCATCGACGGCTGGCGCACGCCGGCGATGTCGGCGCGCTGCATCACGGCATAGGGCAGCAGGGTGACCAGCACCATCAGGCTGGTGACGATGATGAAGCCGGTGATCGTGGCCAGGCCGACGTCGGAGCGTTCCTTGGCGAAGCGCGAATAGACGCTGGCGCCCTCGATGCCGATGAAGACGAACACCGTCACCAGCATCGTCGCCTTGACCTGCTCGAACAGGCCGGTGGTCAGGTCGCCGCCGTACAGGTTGAAGCTGAACAGGTCGACCTTGAACGCAAAGATCAGGATCACGATGAAGACCATGATCGGGATGACCTTGGCAATGGTGACGATCTTGTTGATCGCCGCCGCCTGCTGCACGCCGCGCAGGATCAGGAAATGGAACAGCCAGATGCCGACCGAGGCCACGAGGATCGCGACGACCGTGTTGCCTTCGCCGAAGACCGGAAAGAACGCGCCCAGCGTGGACTTGATCAGCACCCAGTAGGACACGTTGCCGATGCAGCTGCCGATCCAGTAGCCGAAGGCCGACAGGAAACCTGCGTAGTCGCCGAAACCTTCGCGGGCGTAGGCGTACACGCCGGCGTCGATGTCAGGCCGCCGCTCGGCCAGGGCCTGGAACACGCGCGCCAGCATGTACATGCCGGTGCCGGCGATGAGCCAGGCGATGACCGCGCCCATCGGGCCCGTTGCATTGGCGAAGGTCCGTGGCAGCGAGAAGATTCCCGCCCCCACCATTCCGCCCACCACCATTGCGGTGAGCGCCGTCCGCGACATCTTCTGGTCGGCCATGCCGTCACCTCGCTGTTTGTTTTGATTTTGTGCTCGCCGGGCACGCGCCCGCCTGGTACCCACCCCTGCGGCACACTCGTAACGTAGTTCATTAGTACGCGGTCCGCAAATACCGTTTTCGGATGGCCTCGGCCGCGCTGACCGGCCGGCTGCCGGCATCTGTCGCTCATCGGGAGTCGCCGTCGTGAATCTGTAACATTTGGCGGCAGCAGGGAGCAGGGCAGCGACGCGCACCCGGCCTCCTCGGGCGCGAATTTCTTGGCGGGCACAAGCGCTGTTGATGTATAAGACGATCGCGAACTTGGCTGGTCCAATGATCGCCTAACTTCCATGAATTTCAGGAGCAGCTGGCAATGAGAACGCGCTGGAGTCTTGTCGGGTCGATCGCACTGTTGGGTGTCCTGTTCGTGGCGGGCGAAGCCACCGCACAGACGACGGTCAGCTATGGCCGGATCACGGCCGTGCGCCAGGTCGATATCCAGAACCAGGGTGCGCAGACGCCGCCGGCACGATCGTCGGCGGCGCCCTGGGCGTCGCCTCGGGTTCCGGCCAGTCGCGCAGCAACCGCGCACTGCGCGGCGTGGGCGGCGCAGCGGTCGGCAGCCGCCTGGCAGGCGCGGCCGGCTCGTCCACCGGGTTTGAGTACACCGTGCTGATCGGCCAGAACACCATCCGCATGGTGACCGAACAGGCCGGCCTGAGAGTGGGCGATTGCGTGTCGGTCGAGCGGGGCGCGTTCAACAACATCCGCCTGGCCGACGACGCCCGCTGCGCCGCCGCCGCCAACGCGCCGACCCCGGCCGACGCCACGGGCGGAGGCCGACGCCTGCGTGGCGGCCAAGGACCAACTGCTGAATGCCTCGACGGATGCGGATTTCGACCGCGCCGAGCGGCGTATGCGTCTGCTGTGCGGCGACTGATGTTCGCCGCCGCTATGCGGTGAATCGACTGGCCGTCCCGGGGTGCCTGCAGCCGCAGCTCCCCGTGGGGCGGCATTGAACCGAGGTAACAACGATGAACAAACGATATTTTCTGGCGGCACTCCTGAGCTTGTCCGTGTTCGCCACGGGCTGCACCACCACGAGCTCGGACTCGGGCGATCCGGCGGCCCGGCGCCAGAGCCTGAATGCGGGCGTGGACAACGCACTTGCCTCACTGCACCGCCAGGTTCCCGGTTCGCAGGAGCTGGTCGAGCCGGGCCAAGGGCGTGCTGGTGTTCCCGTCCGTGCTCGAGGCCGGATTCGTCTTCGGCGCATCGCGCGGCGACGGCGCCCTGCGCGTCAACGGCAAGACGGTCAGTTTCCATCGCACGACCAGTGGCTCGTTCGGCCTGCAGGCCGGCGCCCAGTCGACGGCGGTGTTCCTGCTGTTCATGACCGACGATGCGCTGCGCAACTTCCAGAACAGCCGTGGCTGGACGGCCGGTGTCGATGCCTCGGTCACGCTGATTTCGGTCGGCGCCAACGCGCAGTTGACCAGCGCCACGTCGCAGCAACCGGTCATTGGCTATGTGTTGTCCAACACGGGCCTGATGGCGGGCGTGACGGTCGACGGGACGCGGATCACCCGCCTGAATCTCTGAGGCCGGCGGCTCGCATGGAGCCTGTGCGCGGCCTGCGCTCAACGTGCCTGCCAGGGATCTTTGCCTCCCTGGCAGGCGTCTTCGGCTCACCGGCCGTCACCGGGGCCGCCACGCCCGGCGCCGATTGCCTGGCGGTCATGGACGCCGCCGCCAGGCTGGCGTGCTTCGACCAGGCCATTGGCGAGGCTGTAAAAGGCAGCCCGGATGCGGCTGGCACCCCGGCAGGGGCCACTGCGTCGACGCCTGCCGCGCAGCCCGAGGCTGCGCCGCAGGCCGGCTCCCTGATCGACACCACCTGGGGCTTCCTGCCGGACTCCAAGCCGGCGTACCTCAGGCTGCACCAGCCCAACTACCTGTTGCTCGGCCGCTACACGTCCGACGTCAACACGGAACCTTACGATCCGTTGTTCGATGCCTTCGACGAGGAAGAGGACTTCAGGAACGTCGAGGCCAAGTTCCAGCTGAGCTTCAAGGGCCGGCTGGCCACCACCGACGACCATCGCTGGGGCCTGTGGTTTGCCTATACGCAGCAGAGCCAGTGGCAGCTGTACAGCGCCGAGAATTCACGGCCGTTCCGCGAGACCAATTACTCCCCGGAAATCTTCGGCAGCTTTCGCCCCGGAGTCGAAGTCGGCGGGATGCAGTGGAACCTGCTGAATTTTGGCTACACGCACCAGTCGAACGGGCGTGCCGATCCGATTTCCCGCAGCTGGGACCGGCTGTTCGTGGAGGCTGGCCTGGAGCGCGGCAACTTTGTCCTGCTGGCCCGGGCCTGGACCCGCGTCGAGCTCGGCGACTACGAAGACGACAACCCCGACATCGTCGACTACTACGGCCACGGCGAGATTACGGGTGTCTACGCGTGGCGGGACAACACCGTGTCATTGATGGCCCGTGGCAACCTGAGCACCGGCAAGGGCGCGGCGCAGTTCACCTGGGCCTCGCGGCCCCTGCTCGGACCTCTGCGGGGCTACGTGCAGGTGTTCACCGGCTACGGTGAGAGCATGATCGACTACGACTGGAACCAGACCACCATCGGCCTGGGCGTGACGCTCAACGAACGGTTCTGACGCAACGCGGGCCGGCCTCGCGACCGGCCCGCAGCGGCGATGAGGCAGTCGCAGTTACTGCGCCCGCCCGTACAGCTCGTCCAGGCCCTGCCGCAACGCCCTGGCCCAGATCCGGATGATCCGGCGCGCATCGGCCGTGTTGGTCACGCGATTGGTGATGTCCATGCTGCCCGTGGTGCGGGCGCTCCGGGCATCGACCGCACGCGCCAGGATTTCGCCCGTCACGGAATCACGCAGTTCGGCCACCAGCGTCATGCGGCCCGAGTTGGCGGTGTAGGTGCGCGAACGGCCGGCCGACATCGTGTCCGGCGCCGAGATGTAGAGGTCGACGATGGCGGCGGTGACCCGCAAGGTTTCCGGGACCGGCCTCTTCCACGAGCTGGTAGCCGCCAGCGGCGAGTTCTTCGCGGAAGATTTCCCGGAACAGATCCGCCAGGCCGGCCTGGATCGCCGCCATGTCGTCGGCATTGAGCCGGTTGGCCTGGCTGCGGGTGCCACGGTTGGGGTCCCAGTTGCGGGCGAAGCTGACCTGTACCGGGTCGAGCTTGACGCTGCGGTAGGCCGGCGATCTCGGCATCGGGCTTGACGAAGACGGCCCCGAGCCGCGTCCCGGGCTTGAGCACCAGGCCATCCCATTCCTCCGGCGTCGAGGTCCGCGACGAGGCGCAGCCAGCCAGGGCCGCGGCGCACAGGACGAGCAGGACTGGGCACTGCACGTCGAAATCGATTGATCACGTTGACCTCCGGGTGGTGTGATGGAATGAATCTCATTCGAGGCTAGCACGCTCACGGATTCGGCAGCAATTTCGACCGCCGTGGCCGAGACGGTCGTTTCGGCGCGCGGTGCGCTGCCGTCACCTGGTTCACGCACCGCTGCTCGCACGGAATTGCGATACGATTGCGCGGACCGGGCAATTTCAGTTCAGCGAATCCGATCACGAGTCGGACCGTTCTATGCAGAATTCGCATCGCCCATCGGCAACGGAGACTTCTATGTCGAGCCTGAATGCTGCACTTGGCCGGGCTGACACTGATCGGCGTCTCCGCGGCGCTGACCTTTGCCCTTCGCCATGGTCACCGGCACGCGCCGGTGCGCAGGGCGCCGCGGTCAACCACCCGCCCGCGCACGGTCGAAGCACTTCGAGCCCGAGGGCAAGCAGCCGTCGACCTTCACGCTCGAGGTGCGCAAGGGCCAGGTCGCCACGCTGCCGTTTGCCGACAAGCGCGACTTCGACGAGGCGAAGAAGGGCTTCATCGCCGAGCCGTCCTATACGAAGATCATGGCGGATGCCGGCAACGTCGCCTGGGACATGGGCAGCTACAAGTGGCTGCTGCAGGACAAGGACTTCCCCAGCATCCACCCTTCGCTGCAGCGGCAGGCCGTGCTCAACATGGCCTATGGCCTGTATGAAGTCGTGCCGGGACGCATCTACCAGGTGCGCGGCTACGACCTGGCCAACATCAGCTTCATCAAGGGCGACACCGGCTGGATCATCTTCGATCCCGCTCACTGCGGCCGAAACCGCGCGTGCGGCGCTCGAAGCTGATCAACGAGAAGCTCGGCGCAAGCGCCCGGTCGTCGGCGTGGTCTATTCGCACTCGCACGGCGACCACTTCGGTGGCGTGCGCGGCGTGGTGGACGAGGCCGACGTCCGCAGCGGCAAGGTCATGCTGATCGCGGGCGAGGGCTTCATGGAAGCCGCGATCTCCGAGAACGTCTTCGCGGGTACCGCGATGAACCGCCGCCTGCAGTGGCAGTACGCGGTGCTGCTGCCGCGCGGCCCGTTCGGTCACGTCGACCAGGCCATCGGCAAGAACGTCGCCGCCGGCAACAGCGGCTTGATCGCGCCGAACCGCATCATCAGCAAGGACATCGAGGAGATCACGCTCGACGGCGTGAAGATGGTGTTCCAGGACGCGGCCGACACCGAGGCGCCGGTCGAGATGAACACCTACTTCCCGCAGTTCAAGGCGTTCTGGTCGTCCGAGGTCGTCACCGGCACGATCCACAACATCTACACGCTGCGCGGCGCAGCCGTGCGCAACGCCCTCAACTGGTCGAAGGAAATCAACGAGGCGCTGCACCTGTTCGGCGGCGAGGCCGAGGTGATGTTCGCCTCGCACAGCTGGCCGCGCTGGGGCAACGATCGCATCCAGGAAGTGCTGCGCACCCAGCGCGACACCTACGCCAACCTCAACAACCAGACGCTGCACTACGTCAACCAGGGCGTGACGATCAACGAGATCCACAACGTCTACGAGGTGCCGAAGAGCCTGCAGCAGAACTGGGCGGCGCGCAGCTACCACGGCGACGTGCAGAACAACGTGCGCGGCGTGGTCAACCGCTTCATCGGCCACTTCGACGGCAACCCTGCCAACCTGATCCCGCTGTCGCCGGCGGATTCGGCGCCGCTGTACGTCGAGATGATGGGCGGCTCGGACAAGATCATCGCCAAGGGCCGCGAGCTGGCCGGGCAGGGCAAGTACCTGCACGCGTCCGAGATCCTGAACCGGCTGGTGTTTGCCGAGCCACGCAACCAGCCGAGGCGCGCGAGCTGCTGGCCGACGTCTACGAGCAGCTCGGCTACCAGGCCGAGAGCACCAGCGTCCGCAATACCTTCCTGCAGGGCGCGTTCGAGCTGCGCAACGGCCTGCCGGGCGGCACGCCCGCCGCGCTCCACCGGCCCGGACGTCGTCCGCGCCATGACGACAGGGCAGTGGCTCGACTTCCTCGGCATCAGCATGGACCCGAAGAAGGCCGCAGGCCTGCATTTCAAGGTCAATCTCGTCACGCCCGACAACGGCGAGAAGTACATCGTCGAGCTCAGCAATGCGACGCTGACCAACATCGAGGGTTTCCAGTGACCCGAAGGCGGACCTTACGCTGACGCTCAACCGCGCGGACCTCGACCGCGTGATGATGGGTGTGGCGAGCTTCGATCAGCTCGCGCAGGAGGGCAAGGCCCGCATTCGACGGCGACCGCACGGTGATCGCCAGGCTGCGCGACCTGATGGTCACGTTCACGCCGGACTTCGAGATCCTGCCGGGTACGTCACCGACCGAGCGCCAGGTGCCCCCGGGACGGTCGTTCGCGCTGCCCGCGTCGGTACGCTGATTCAGCCGGAGTGAACGGACAGATGAATTCCCCCGCACCTTGTCGTTGATCCTCGCCGTGGCCAGCAGCGCCGCCGCACCGCTCGCATCGGCCATCGAAGCCATTCCGGAGACTCCAGGCTGGCGCGGCTTTGTCGTCGGTGGCGTGGGCTACATGGACCTCAAGAGCAACTTCGTCGCCGGCAACGGCATCCTCGACATCGGCCAGCCGCGGATCGATTCGGTCAATGATGCGCCGCCCAGCGACGATGCCGTGCACCCGGTCGCTGACCGGCGAGGTCAACTACACGTTCGAGAACCAGTGGCAGGCGTTCTTCGGCACCTCGATCGAAGACGCGGTCACGCTCGACGGCGTGACGCAGCTCGGCGTGCGCAAGGACATGGGCAGCTCCGGGCGTGCTGCAGGTCGGTTACGTGTTCAGCGGCATTCCGACCCAGACCTGGGAAGACCCGTACGCCGAGGGTGTCGAGCGCGAGGAAACCGATCGCGACTCCAATGGCGTGCGTGTGCAGTGGGATCGGCATCCTCGGCACGGCTTTCCAGTCCACGTTGACGTATCGCGATGTGTCGATCGAGCGCGAGCGGAGCGGGCAGGGCGTGCTCAGCGTTGCCTGCAACGCCGCCTGCCAGGACCTGCTGCGACGCGACGGCGACCAGTACTCGTTCGACGTCTCGTACCTGTACAAGGTCGGCGATGGCTCGCGCCACCTGCTGCGACCGCTGGTGCGCTACACCACCAACGATCGCGATGGCGAGGCCATCAGCGGCGATGCCTATCGCCTGCAGCTCAGCTATGTGTTCCTCGGGCAGGGCTACAGCGTCGTCAGCAACGTCGCCTACGGCAGCAGCAGCCAGGACGAGCGCAACCCGATCTTTGGCGTCAAGACCGACGCCGACCTGTTTGCCGTCGACACGACCGTGTTCTACCGGCTGCCGATCGCCAGCGGACGCTGGCAGGCCGTCGGCAGCTTGCTGTGGGGCGAGGAAGACAACGACGTGCGCTTCCACAACAATGAAGTCTTCAGCGTCAGCGTCGGCGCGATGTACCGCTTCGGCGCCCGCTGACCCGGTCGCGGCTGGCCGGCGACTCTCCGGTCGCCGGCGGCGCGATCACCAGGTCGGGTCGGTGATCGCGCGTTCCTCGATTGGCCGGCCCAGGCTCGAGTACCAGTTGCCAGTCGCTTTCCGCGGTGCCCGCGAGCGACAGCGACAACGGTCCGAGCGGCGTCCGGCCGGCCAGCACGAAGCGCCGCGGAATACGTGGGTTCCGCACGCACCTGGTCGATGCGACCGCTCATGTCTGCGGCGGTCAGGCGTCAGTCCCGCATAGATCGACTGCCCGAAGATGTAGCTGATGTCCGCGATGCGCTGCAGGTACGACGCCTGCGCGCTCCAGTAGGAGGTGCCGCGCAGCTCGCCGATGCTGAGGCCGGGCAGGCTGACCGGTCCGCCAAGGGTGAAGGTGTCGTACAGCGGCAGGTCCGAATCGAGCGACGATCCGCCGCTCAGGCGCAGGTACCCGACATTGCGACGGAAGGGCAGCACGAACGTCGCCATCGCCTTCGATGCGATCGTACGGCGACCTCGCCACCCAGCGCCTTGTCGCTGTGGAAGTACGTGATCCGGGCAAGCGCGCCGCGCTCCCACAGGACGTCGCGGTCGCGGGTGTCGACGGTATAGCGCGCCGCAATGCCGCCATAGTCCTCGGTCGGCACGTCGCGACACTCCGGCAGGCCAATCTCCTGGTCGGCGGACTGCACGCCGGAACGGACGCCCGCACGCAGTTCCGCCCGTCGGCCAAACACCCGTCCAATGTCCGCCGCGGCCCAGGCCGACGAGAACCGGTAGCGGGCCAGGGCGTCGCCGTCGATGAAGATGTCCTCGAGGGATCGTTGCCCGGTCACGGCGGGTTCGACGAACCAGCGATGCGCCGGCATCCAGCGGCTGGTAGAACGACGCCTCCAGGCCCGAGGTGCGCCCGACGCGAAACGAACCGTGCAGTTCGCCGCCACGGTCGTTGACCCAGGTCTGCAGGTAGTCGCCGCCGAGCGTGAACGCGGTGTTTTCGTCCGTGCCGATGTGCAGGCCGAGGTCGAACCGCAGGACGTGCCGCCCGAGGGACCTCTCCTGCACGTGCAGGTCCAGGGTCGGCTGGCTCGGGTCGCCCGTCAGCTGGTAGGCGACGCGATCGAAGTCGGACAGCGCGAACACGGCATTGGCACGCTCCGCGATCTGGCGCGCATCGACGACGTCGCCGGGCCCCAGGTCCAGCGTGCTGGCGGACGAAATCAGGATTGACGCGTTCGACGCCATGCAGCTCCACGCCGGCCAGCGTGACCTTCTCGCGGCCAGGCAGTGACCTGGCCTCGCGCCAGGCCAGGTATTCGCTTTCGGGCACGGAATAACGCTCGAGCTCGGCACGGTGCGTCAGGGCCGCGGCGCGCCCGAGCGGAATCGCATCGTTGATCCGGTCGAACGAGGCCGAGCCGATGTCGCCCATCTGCGATCACGATCTTGACGTCATCGGGGCCGAGTGTGTCGAGCTGCTGCCGCTCGTTGGCGCCGACCAGCACGTCCAGCGTGCGGGAAACCAGCGTCAGCGGCGAGCGCAGTTCCTCCTCGGTCGGCGGGGGATTGGGCACGCGCGACCGCGATGACGACATCCGCACAGGTCTGCCGTGCGATGTCGACAGGGACGTTACGGGTCAGGCCGCCGTCACCGAGGATCCGCCCGTCCATGCGCACCGGCGAAAACGCACCTGGCACGGCCATGCTGGCCCGCATCGCCAGCGCCAGGTCGCCGCGATCGAGCACGACCATTTCGCCCGTCTGCATGTCGGTCGCCACCGCGCGGAACGGGATCGGCAGCTTGTCGAACTCGGCGATGCCGCGGCTGCGGCTCACCAGGTACTGGATCGTCAGGTCGACGTTCTGGGTGTTGATCAGCCCCGACGGCGCCACCAGGCTGCCGTCACGCACGCCGAAGGACAGGCTGTTGCTGTAGATGTTGCCGGCCAGCTTGCGGCGCATCGGGCACCTGCTCGCGCATGCCCGCGGCGGGCGATGGTGTCCTGCCATGAGATCGCGCGAACGGCCTCCTCGACTTCGGCCGCGGACATGCCCGATGCATAGGTGGCGCCGACCAGGGCGCCCATGCTGGTGCCGATGATGCAGTCCACCGGAATGCGCAGGTCGTCCAGCACGCGCAGGACGCCGACGTGCGCGGCACCCTTGGCGCCGCCGCCGCCGAGCACCAGGCCGACCCGCGGCCGGGGCTTGGCCGTGCGTGTCCGTGGCGGTGGCATCCAGTTCGGCGGAATACGCGGACGTCGCCGCGACAGTGAGCAGGACCGCGAGGCAAAGGGCGGCGACCGGACGGGTCCGCTCGATAAAGGGATTGCCTGCTGACGTCACGAGTCTTCACCTGCGTTTTGTGAACTGTCGAAGGAGCCGTATGGTAGCGCGATGTCGGGCGGTCGCCGCAGGAAGAGGAGGGGGCCTTGTTACGCAGTCTGAGCCTGTACCTGGCGTGGGTTTTTGTCCTCATGCTCGCCGGCTCGATGTCCCTCGCCTGGCTGTTCCTGGCGCTACTGGGCCCTGTCGCCCGGGCCGTCCCCCTCCTGGCACCCTACACCGCTGCGCTGGCATATGCCTTGACGGCGCTGATGGCGCTGGTGATTCCGGCGCAGCGCTGGCGGACGCAGGGGCTTCTGCCAGAACCTTTCACAGACGAGAAGAAGGCGCGTCTCGCTTTTGGAGAAAGGGCAGTGGTCATAGGTCACGGACTGCTTCTTGCGGGGACACTGGTGCCATTGATGGCGCTCGTCCTGCGGCAGGACTCGGAGTACGCGTTCATGACGTTTTACGCGGCGTCGTTTCTGACGCTGCCACTGTGTGTGGTGTTCTGGATCGTCGGACTGTACAACGTGCACAAGGCAGGCAGTTGGCCATAGCGCCGGTTGCCGGGGATCAACCAGCAGGAAGTTTGTATGAAAGACTGGCTTGGACGACTCGCGTCATTGGTCGCCATCCTCTGGCATCTGCGCCTGCGCACCCTCGGCGCCACCCGCGCCTGCCATCGAAGCGCCTGCCGCTACCCAGAACTGTCGTACTTCGACAACACCGGCCGCGACGACGTGCTGACCGGCGGCGTGAAGATGATCCCGATCACCACGCCGAAGGGGACGTTCAACGTCTGGACCAAGCGGGTCGGCAACAACCCGCGGATCAAGGTGCTGCTGCTGCACGGCGGGCCCGGCGCCACGCACGAGTACTTCGAGGCCTTCGACAGCTACTTTCCCGGCGGCGGGCATCGAGTACTACTACTACGACCAGCTCGGCTCCTCCTACAGCGACCAGCCCGACGAGCCGGAGCCTCTGGGATCTGCCGCGCTTCGTCGACGAGGTCGAGCAGGTGCGCCAGGCGCTGGGCCTCGACCCGGACAACTTCTTCCTGCTCGGCCAGTCCTGGGGCGGCATCCTGGCCATCGAGTACGCGCTCAAGTACCAGCAGCACCTCAAGGGCTGTCATCTCCAACATGATGGCCAGCATCCCGGCCTACAACGACTACGCCGGACAGCGTGCTGATGCCGGCGATGGACCAGGAGGTGCTGGCCGAGATCAAGGCGCTCGAGGCCGAAGAAGGACTACGACAACCCGCGCTACATGGAGCTGCTGATCCCGCACCACTACGCCGCAGCACATCCTGCGCATGCCGCCCGAGCAGTGGCCCGACCCGGTGAACCGCGCGTTCAGCACGTCTGAACCCGGATGTCTACGTCCCGATGCAGGGGCCGAGCGAGCTGGGCGCCAGCGGCAAGCTCGCGAACTGGGACCGCACGGCCGACCTGGGCAAGATCACGGTGCCGACGCTGGTCGATCGGCGCCCGGCACGACACGATGGACCCGGAGCACATGGAGAGGATGGCGAGCGCTGCTTGAGCAGAGGGCGCTACCTGCTACTGCCCGAACGGCAGCCACCTGGCGATGTACGACGACCAGCAGGTCTACTTCGACGGCCTGATCAAGTTCATCCAGGACGTGGACCAGGGGCAGTTCTGAGCTGACGCTCGTCATTCGGCGTGCAGCCAACATGCTTCAGCAGGGGCCTCGAATGCCCGATGACGGGTCGTCGTCGTTGGGCTGTGGCTTGGATCCATTAGTACGCATAATGTATATTATGGTAAATATGTATCAATATAGGCGCTATGTAGCACCCACGGCCAGGGAATCGCCATGAGCTTCCACACGCTTTCAATCGTCACTTGCCTCGCCGCCCTTTTGCTCGGGGCCGGCTGGCTGTTCGCCGGTCGACTGATGCTGCGACGCTGGCGCATGGAGCCGAGCGTGGGCGCCCTGCTGATCGGTCGGCGCATCGGCGCCGTCTACCTGGGCGTGGCGCTGCTCTGCTTTCTGGTGCGTTCGACCACGTCAACAGAACTGATCACCAGCGTCAGCCTGTTCGCGGTCCTGGTCAATGCGCTGCTCGCCGGCTTAGGCGTGTACGAGTACCGCGCGCGGCGCGCCGGTCCCGCCATCCTCGTCAGCGTCGCCGTGGAGCTCCTGCTGTTGCTCGGCTTCGGCAACTTGCTGCTAAGACCCGCGGTCGGGCTCACGTAGGCAAGCGTCTCCAACCCCCGCCAAAGCGATCCAGGACGCCCAGACGGCGCGTCGACGCGCGAGTGCGCCGTCCCCTCGTCCGATCCGGCGATTCTGCGCAGGTCTGGGTACGGGTCTTGCTTACGGGTCCGGGGCGAGCGTCACCTTCGCCAACACGCCTCGCCGGGCCTAACATATGATGGTAGTGAACCGAATCGCACCGCTCGTGTAAGGACCCTCATGAACGCGTTTGAGCAGCAGAAAGCCAAGATCCGGACACAACCCGGCTTCATTGCCGCGCTGGACCAGAGTGGCGGAAGCACGCCAAAAGCCCTGCGCCTGTACGGGATTGCGGACGACCGCTGGTCCAGCGACGGCGAGATGATGGATCTCATCCACGCGATGCGCACACGCATCATCACCAGCCCGGCCTTCAACGGCGACCGGATCCTGGCCGCCATCCTGTTCGAGGACACGATGGACCGCGATATTCTGGGCCGACCGACGGCACAGTACCTGTGGGACGTCAAACAGATCGTCCCGATTTTGAAGGTCGACCAGGGCCTCGAGGCAGAAGCGAACGGCGTGCAGCTGATGAAGCCGATGCCTGCGCTCGGCACGTTGCTCCCGCGCGCCAAGGCCAAGGGCATCTTCGGCACCAAGATGCGCTCGGTGATCAAGCACGGCAACCCGGCCGGAATCGACGCCATCGTGGAGCAGCAATTTGCAGATCGCCCGCCAGATCATCGCCGCGGGCCTGGTGCCAATCATCGAACCCGAGGTCGACATCCACTGCCCGGACAAGGCCGTCGCCGAGGACCGGCTCAAGGCCGCGATCATCACCCGGCTCGAAGCCCTGCCATCCGGCCAGCAGGTCATGCTCAAGCTCACACTGCCGAACCAGGACAATCTTTACGCCGAGTGCATCACCCACCCAGGGGTGCTGAAGGTTGTGGCACTGTCGGGCGGGTATTCACGCGACGAAGCGAATGCTCGCCTGGCGCGTCAGCACAATATGGTCGCCAGCTTCTCCCGCGCGCTGACCGAAGGACTGACCGCTCAGCAGTCAGACGTCGAGTTCAACGCCGCGCTGGATCGCGCAATCGCGAGCATCTTCGAGGCCTCGAGCACCTGAAATGTGCCGAGGTGCAAGGGTTGAGCTCTCGAACGCCTCGGGACGCGCTATTGGCGTGCCTGCAGCGACACCAGCTTGGTACCGCCGGCGACCCATTGCCTGCCCAGTTCCTTGAAGCCGAACTTCTCATGGAAGCGCTGTGATGCTGGATTCGGCGGCTCGATGTTGTACTCACAGGTGATCGCCTTGATGCCGTTGCGTGCGCGCGTACTGAAAAGGTCCTCGTACAGACGGCTGCCGATCTTCAGGCCGGCAAAGTCAGCCCCGACGACGATCCGATCGACGTAGAGGAACTGCGGAAACCTCGCGCCGAACCAGCCGTAGTTGTCGTTCTGGTACGGCGCGCCTTCACGCATTGCGAGCAGGAAAGCCGCCACACGGCCATCGGTCTCGGCCACCTTGAGGTAGCACGACATGCGCGCCAGCTCATGCAGGCGCTGCAGGTCCATCGCGCTGGTCTGCTGAACCTCCCGCTCGTTCAGCGCGACGATGGCGCCGAAGTCGTCCGCGCAGGCGTCTCGAATCACCATATGGAGTAATCCTAACCGAGATACGCCATTGACACACCTGCGCCAATGGCGCACTCTCCGCCCGGTAAATGCTCTTGCGCAGGTGCCGGGATGGACCGCGAACTCTTCGAATCCCTGCTGGACGTCGCCCGTGTGGCGCGCCGCAAGCGTCGCGAGCGCCTGGCGCGCCTCGTGGGCGGGCCCCGCCGCCGCCCGCCCGATGCCCCGGACACCATCGACCTGCGCGCGATCCGCGCCCTGACCGGCCTCAGCCAGGCCAAGTTTGCCGAGCTGCTGGGGATCGAGCTCGCCACCCTGCGCAACTGGGAGCAGGGTCGCCGCGCCCCGACCGGCCCGGCACGTGCCCTGCTCCGCGCCATCCGCAACAACCCGGTCGAGGTCATCAAGGCCCTGTCCGATTGACGATCCCTGGAGTGCCCGTCGCATGACCCGTCCTACCCGCCCCATCCGCCCGACCCGCACTCACCTGGCCGACTTCCGTGGCGCGAGCCGCATGGCGTTCGACGCGACGGCCGGTCTGGTCGATGTGGTCGAGCGCATGCACCGCACCATCCAGCGCGTGCCGTTGCCGCTGGGCAAGCACGTCAACGAACCCACGCGCGGCATCACGGGGCTGGTGTATCGCAGCGTGCGTGGCAGCGTGAACCTGCTGGGTCGCGGCCTCAACGCGACGCTCGAGCCGCTCGAGCAGTTGCTGCCGCCCGGCGAATCCAGTCCCGCGCGTGATGTCCGTATCTCGGTCGTCAACGGCATCTATGGCGATTACCTGGCGCAGAGCGGCAATCCGCTCGCGATCGAGATGTCCTTGCGCTGCCAGGGCGCGGATTTCGACCCGCGGCAGGCGGGATCATGGATGGCGGCCCAGGGCCTGCCAGCCCCGTACCCGCAAGATCCTGCTGCTCGTGCACGGGCTGTGCATGAGCGACGCGCAGTGGACGCACGAGGGCTACAGCCACGGCACGGCGCTGGCCGATGCTTTCGGCTACACGCCGATCTACCTGCGCTACAACAGTGGCCGGCACATCGCCGACAACGGCCGCGACCTCGCCGAGCCTGCTCGAGCAACTGCTGCAGCACTGGCCGGTGGCGGTAGACGACCTCACCATCCTGGGTCACAGCATGGGCGGCCTGGTCGCACGCAGCGCCTGCCTGCACGCACAGACGTCGGGCCAGCCTTGGCTGCAGCGCCTGCGTCACATGGCTTTTCTGGGAACGCCACACCATGGTTCACCGCTGGAGCGCGGCGGCCACGGCCTGGATTACGTGCTCGACCTGAGTCCCTACTCCGCGCCGATCGCGCGCATCGGCAAGTTCCGCAGCGCCGGCATCAAGGACCTGCGCCACGGCACGATCACCGCGGACAGCCGATCAGGACCAGCGACTGCCCAAGGGGGTTCATTGCTACGCCGTAGCCGCCGCCTTGGGGCCGCGTCGCAGCCTCGTGGCCGACCGCCTGGTCGGTGACGGGCTGGTGCCGGTCGAAAGCGCTCTCGGACGTCATCGCACCCGCAGCCGCGCCCTGGGGCTGCCCAAGGCCAATCAGTGGATCGGGTTCGAGATGGGACACCTGGAGCTGCTGCATCGCCCGGAGGTGTATGCCCAGCTGCACGCCTGGCTGGATCCGCAGGGCAACGGCGCGGATTGAACGCATGACGGCCGTTCACGCTGCGATGAAAAGATTTCGCTGCGGAGCAGCAGTTATTGGCTAGTCTTCAAGCAGCAAGGGGGAAGTCAGGATTACTTTCGATTACGAGGCTTCCCACCATGCTTCGACTTTCCGCCAGGCCGACCCACGTCTATTACTTCGCTGTCGCTGCCACCCTGCTCGCGGGGGCGCTGCTGATGTTCGGCTCGCTGCAGTACGCAACGAGCCGAATGCTGGTCACGATGTAGCCGCCGTCAGCGTGTCAGGTCGGAGACCTGCACGAACATGTACAGCGAGATCGCGGTCAGCATGACAAAGCCCAGGATTTCCATGATCACTCTCCTCCATGAGGCGCCGGTATTGGCGCGTACTCGATGTGATCATGCTAGGCACGACGCGTGAGGCAATCCAGCGAATAGCGACGAGCCGTGCAGCGCGGGCGACGAGCAGAAAGCAGCCGCCTCAGGGCGAGTCCTCCGTCGGTAGATCCCTGCGAAAACCGCGCTCGACGGCCACGATGGTCACGCTCGAATCGAGCGGATCGAACAGGATGCGCGCCTCGCCGCGCTCGAGCTGCCGTCGTACCTGCGCCACTTTCGCGTCGTGCGCGACATCGCGCCAGCCGTAGTCCGTGCCTTCGCGCAGGATGAAGCTCTCGATCACCCCGAGCAGCGCTTCGGCCGACAGCTCTGCATGCGGCACGACGATCGGCGCCGGTCGTTCGCGCGGGTCTTCCCACCAGTCGCTCACGCGCGGTGCCTCGTGCGTCTGCAGAGGTGTAGTGGCTCCGCGCAAGGCGACGCTCAGGTTGCCATCACCGTCGGGCCGCCCTTGGCCTCCGCGCGCTGGTACGCCGGGCGCTCGCGCATGCGGCGGTGGTACGCAGCCAGGTGGGGATACTGTCCGCCCGCGGCAGAACGGGCCAGCAGGGCCTCGACCGCGAAGCTCATCTGGAAATCGGCCATGGTCAGGTCCTGGCCGGCAAACCAGGTGTTCTTCGCCAGGTGGCCTTCGATGAACTGCAGCGAGTTCTGCAGGTTCGGGTCGATCAGCTGCTGCTGCACCTTGTCGCACATCGCGCGGGCAATGGGCTTGGCGAAGAACGGCATCGGCCGCTTCGGCAGCGAGCTGAACACCAGCTTCATCACCAGCCAGTTCATCAGCGAGCCTTCGGCGTAGTGCATCCAGTACCGGCACTGGCGGTACGCGGGCGAGCCACGCGCAGGCTCCAGCTGCGCCACGTCGCCGCGCCCAAGGTGGCCGTATTTCTCGACCAGGTACTCGATGATGGCGGCCGACTCCGCGATGGTTTCGCCATCGTCGGTGATCACCGGCGACTTGCCGAGCGGATGGATCGCCTTCAGTTCCGGCGGCGCCAGGCGCGTGTCGCGGTTGCGCCGGTAGACCTTCAGCTCGTAGGGCACGCCCAGTTCCTCCAGCAGCCAGAGGATCCGCTGCGAGCGCGAGGTCTCGAGATGGTGGACCGTCAGCATGTGCAGGCTCCTACGGCTTGGCCGCTTGAATGACACCGCAGGCTTCGCGTGCACCGCCCGCGCAACCCTTCTTCAGGTCCGACTCCGCGTCGCAGTACGTGTCCGGCTGCGCATGCACGATGATCGCGCTGCCATCCGCATCCAGGATGCTGAGACGGCCCGGTGACAACGTCACGCGATTGGTGACATGCCGCAGCTCGCCGACGCCATTCTTGACCTCGAGGTTGATCAGGTCACCCATGTGAAACGGGTGATTGATGTCCGTGGCCGGCACCGCGTCGGAAGCCGTGTCCGGGCGCGGCTGGCCATACGGGCCCGGGTCATGGTGACCGCCCGCCGCAGCGCACGGCTCGCACGAACCCACCTCGTGGATGTGCACCGCGTGCTTGCCGTCCGGCAGGCCCTTGACCGTGAGCTGCACGGTGACTTCCTTGACGCCCTCGGCGGTGACCTGCTCGCGCAGGCTTGCGTTGCCAGTGATGGCTGCACTGCTGCAGCCCTTGATCTCGGCGCTGGCACGCAAGCCGTCGGCGGACGCCAGGCCCGGCAACAGCAACAGGCCGGCGAGCGCAATCTGCAATGTTCGGCGCATGTGTGGACTCCTGGGTGAATAGGTGGGCGGGTCTAGGCTGCGGGACATGCGGTGTGCGCTCCCTGCGTTTCAGGGCCGGTTGCGGCCGAGGCGATCGTGGCTGCTGACCCAGTCGCCCGCCAGCACGGCCGCGCCCAGCGACACGTCGCCCGCGAGCACGACGGCGGCGACGATCTCGGCGAGGCGGTCGGCCTTGCCGTTGCCGTAGCAACCGAGCATTTCCAGGCACTCGCGCTGGGTGCCGAGGCCCGTGCCTCCGCCATAGCTCGCGACGATCAGCGACGGCAGGGTCACCGACCAGTAGTAGTCGCCATTCGGCAGCAACTGCGCATAGGTGATCCCGGCGTGGGACTCCGCCACGTTGGCGACGTCCTGGCCGGTGGCAATGAACAGCGCGGCGATGCCGTTGGCGGCGTGCGGCCCGTTGTTGGCCGAGCCTGCCATGAACGATCCCGCCTGGCTGATCTGCCGCGAGCGGAACAGCGTCGCGCCATCGACCCGCAGCAGTCGCTGCATGACCTCGTGGCTCAAGCGTGACTTCGGCGATCACCCGGCGGCCGCGCGTCCGCAGGGTGTTGAGCGCGGAGTGCTTCTTGTCCGTGTCGATCGATCCGGACAACACATACGCAGGCCGCAGCGGATGCTGCGCCTTGATCCATTCGCAGGCGGCCCAGGTGGCCTTGCCGGTCATGTTCTGCCCGGCCGCGTCGCCGGTGGTGTAGTTGAACCGCGTGTACAGCAGGTTGCCGACGGCGTACTGCTCGATCTCGACCAGCTTGCCGCTGCGCGTGGTGGACTCGGCCACGGCGCGGATGGCGTCGAACTGCTGCACCAGCCACTGCCCGAAATCGCGCGCCGCGCGCGCGTCGGCAAACTCGAACACGGGCGCGCGCTGCATCGAGCGCTTGGCCACGGTCACGGTCACGCCGCCGCACTCCGTCAGCACGCGCATGCCGCGGCTGTAGCTGGCCACCAGCGTGCCCTCGGTCGTCGCCAGCGGCACGTAGAAGTCGCCCTGGGCGTGCTCGCCGTTGATCCGCAACGGTCCCGCCAGCCCGACCGGCACCTGCGCCACGCCGATGAAGTTCTCGACGTTGCCGGCGACGGTCGCGGGATCGATCGAATAGGCGCCGGTGTGCGGCAGGGCCGCGCCGGTCGCCGCCGTGACGAATTCGCGCCGCCGGGTTGCCATCTCCGTCGTGTAGTCGCGCTCGGCGTCCCGCGGAACCGGAGTTCGCTTGTCCACGGCTCAGAACCAGTTGAAATTGAAGCTGATGCTGACGCGCTCGGCGGCGACCGGGTTGGGCGGAACCTCGTGCCGCAGCCAGCTCTCGAACAGCACCACCGTGCCTGCCGCCACCGGCAGCGTGAACCACGGGGCGTGCCTGGCCGTGGCGCTGCGCGGCGGTGCCGCCATGTAGCGGTCCAGCCGCGGATCCTCGAGCTTCAGCCCCGGCACTCCCTTCGGCGTGCGCACGTAATAGGTGCCGCTGATCGTGGACAGCGGGTGCAGGTGCAGGCCGTGCGTGACCCCCCTCGGCATCATGTTGATCCAGCAGTCCGTCAGTGCCAGCTCGCGGCCATCCAGGTCGAACTCCAGGGTGCGGGCAAACGAGCGCACGTGCCGCTGCAGCTTGCGGCCCAGCAGCGCAAACGTGGGCGAGAGCGTGTGCATGCGGTTCAGCGAGCCGTACGAGGTGTAGCCGCCCGGATATCGATGCTTCGACCAGGCCTGGCCGGCGATGTCGTCCGCGCGATACTGCGCGCACTCGCGCAACAGCCGCGCGTTGAAGGCAGCCGCGCCTGCTGCCTGCAGCGGCGCCTGGTAGACGTGGGTCGGAAACAGCGACAGCACAGCCATGCCTGCTTCAGTCCTCGAGCGGGGCGCGGCGGCGACCGGGCAGCGGGTCGTCCTCGTCCGGCACCGACTGCTGCAGCACTTCGAGCACGGCGCGTGCCGCACGCTGTCGGTGTGCATGGCTGTAGTCGAGCGACACGCCACGGGTAAAGACGTAGAGCTCCAGGGCCTCGGCCACGACCTCGGCCTCGAGCTCCGGCAGCAGCAGTTTCAGGGGTGGCTTGGGCATGCCCTGGATTCAGGTGGTGCCCGCGGCACCCGGCGCGCTGCGTGGCAGGGCGAAGTCGCCCTGGGCCGAGAACCGCTGGGTGCCGAACATGCCGGAACCGTGCAGCTTGCCGCTCATCGAGTAGTCGATCCGCTCGACCGGCTTGCCGTCGAGCATGCCCATGAACTGTCGCGCCATGCGCAGCACGGAGACAGTGACCGGCACGGCCACGATCGCCTCACCGAAGCGCGGCACGGTGCCGACCTCGTCGCTGACGCCACTGGCGAACCTGCGCCCCATCACGTCGAGGTTCAGTGCCGCGCCGTTGAACTCGACCGGCGTGTCATTGGGGTTCTGCACCCGCAGCTTGACCAGCAGCCGGATTTCCATGCCCTCCCCGGTCAGCGGCTCGATGCCGGCGACGGTGACCTGCAGCGGGTCCCGGTCGGGCATCGACGCGCAGGCGGACAGCAGCAGCGTGGCCAGCAGCAGCAAAGCCGCGAATACGCGGCCGATCGGGGTTCGCATGGCGTCAGTCACCTTGTTCAAAGCCGCACCAGCGTCTTGAAGCCGCCACAGAACATGCGCTTGGCATCGAAGGGCATCTTGCCCGGACTCATCATCGCCTGGAGCCGGGGATCCTGCATGACCTTGGCATTGATGCGATCGCGGTCGCGCCGGGACTTGTAGACGATGTAGGAGAACACCACGACTTCGCCAGGCCGCAGTTTCACGCTGCGTGGAAACGAGGTGCGCTTGCCGACGCTGACACTCGTCGGCGACGCACTCGTGGCATTCCAGCGCGCCATGCTCGCGCCAGACACGGGCGGCCTTGCGGGCGATCCTGCGGTAGGCCGGCACCTGTGCCAGCGGAACCGGGATCACGAAACCATCGACGTAGGCCATGGACCTGGTCTCCTGCAGGACCTGATGGGCCGATGATCACATGCAGGACGCGGCCTTGCCAGCCGACGCGTCGATTACAATGCCGGCCTCGGCGTACGCCTGCCGCCGCCCACCCTGGAGTCCCTGCCGACCATGAACCGCCCCGTTCTCCAGTTGCTGGCCTGGTCGCTTTGCCTGCTGCTTGCGGCACCCGCCGGCGCGCAGAAGTCGGTGGGCGAGGCGATCGACGACGCCTCCATTGCGGCCACGCTCAAGGCCAGCCTGCTCGACCACAAGGACACGGACGGGACACGCATCAATGTCGAGAGCGCGCGCGGCGTGGTGCAGCTGAGTGGTTTCGTGCGCTCGGAGGCCGAGAAGGCCACGGCGGCACGGCTGGCGCAGGACACCCCTGGCGTCAAGCAGGTGATCAACAGCCTGGTGGTCGCGGCCGGAACCTCGATCGGCACCCGGCTCGATGACAGCCTGATCACCGGGCAGGTCAAGGCGGCGCTGATGGACGCGGCCGACGTCAGCAGCCTGCAGATCAATGTCGAGACACGTGACGGTGTCACGCAGCTGGCCGGATTCGTGGCGTCGGCGGCCATGAAGGCGCGCGCAGAACAGGTCGCGGCCGGCGTTGCCGGGGTCAAGCGCGTCGACAACGCGCTGCAGGTCAAGCGCCGGTAGCAGTCTCGGACGGCGGCGTGGCCGGCGCGGTCGTCCAGTACGCGTACATGTGCACGCGACCGGTGCGGACATCGCACAGGGCCCGCCGCGACTCGCCCTGCTCGTCCCATTGCTTCACGCAGACCCGCGCTGGCAGCTGCACGGGCGCGAGGAACTGCGTCTCGAGCCGGCCGGCGGCCAGCGGCGGGTCCACCGGGGGCTCCGCCAGGCTCCGCGCCAGCGACCACATGCCATGCGAGATGGCGCCACGCAGGCCGAAGAACCGCGCCGCGCGGTCACTCAGGTGGATCGGATTGAAGTCACCCGAGACGCGCGCGTAGCTCCAGGCGCGGGCCAGGTCCACCTCCAGTTCTGCCAGCACCCTGGCGTCCCTCGGTGCCTTCGGCGGGCGCGCGGGCCGGGCGCCGCTGCGCTGCTGCGCCGCTTCCGGCCAGCGCGACAGGAACACGCAGGTCTCGCGCCAGAGCACTTCGTCGCCGCGGCGCAGTCTCGGTGTCCATGTCGAAAGTGAGTCCGGCATCGGTCTTGCGGTAGTTGCGCGCCGCCACCTGCAAGTCCACCGTCATGCCCGCCGCCAGCTCGCCCTGGCTGCGCGATGGTGTTGGAGACGTGGATCAGGCCCATCGGCCGCAGCGGAAATCGACTGCATGTCCCATGATGCGCAGGTGCAGCGGCATCGCCAGCACGTGGGGGTAAGTGACCGGCACGTACCCACTGCGGACAGACTCGGCGTCGAACGCGCAGACGGCGGCATAGGCCGCCACCTTGCGCGGGTCGATGCGGACCCGCTCGAGCCGGATCTCGATCTCCGGCGGATCGGTCAAGGTCAGCAGGTCGGGTCGCCGCGTCAGCAGGACGCGCGGGTAGCTCCCGAGTCCGGACGGCAGTCGCTTGAGGCTGTAGCCGACCTTGCGGCTCGCCACCTCAGGGCTGGACCTTGTCGATCACCACGGCGACGGCTTCGCTCCCACCCTTCTTCTGGATCGCGCGGCCGATCAGGTCGCCGCTCTGCGTGACCGCGGTGCCGCCGAAGGCCACCCGAGCGACGATCTCGAGGTCGGCGACCGAGCTCAGGTCGCGGCCTTCGATCATCGCATTGGCATCGCTCAGCACCACGCTTGCCGGCAACTGGTCGGTGGTGATGCGTGTTGCGGCGATCGGCGGACCCGGGATGCCGGGCTCGCGAGCGGAAACGAACACCACCGCTCCCGGCTGCAGCTTGCCGGCCAGCGCCGGATCGACCTTGAGGTCGATGCGCACCGTGCGTCCCCTGGGCGCGACCTCCCCGCCCATGCCGCCGCCCATGCCTGCCGCGGGCGGCATGCCTCCGGCAGCGGCCATCGCGGCGGGCGCTTCGGCGCCGGGCACGGTGACGCCGAGTTCCTGCAACTGGCTGACGATCACCTCGCGGATTTCCGGCGGCGGGTTGCCGTCCAGCAGCCGCGTGAAATTGCGCTTGGCGATCTCGTTGTCGCCCGCGCGCATCGCCATCACGCCCTGGTACCACAGGGCCTTCTGGTTGTTGCCGTCGGCAGCCAGCGCTTCGTCGAGGATGTTCCGGGCGCGCGGCTGCACGGCCGGGTCGTCCGTCAGCACCAGCGCCTCGGCCAGGTCGACCAGCAGCGCCATGTCCTTCTGCGGCGCGACCGAATTGGCCTTCTCGTACGCTGCCGCCGCCTTGGCAGCATCGCCCGAGACGAGGTAGGTGCGGCCCAGCATGCGCCAGCCTTCCATGTCGTTCGGGTTCTGCTGCAGCCGCGACTCGAGCGCGGCGGTCACCTCGTCCATCGAGCCGCCAGCACCCATCGAGCCGTGCCCCGGGGGCAGGGCTTCGGCCGTGGTCGGGTTGTCCCACGGAAAATTGTTGAGACTGGCATAGAGGCCCACTGCGCCCAGGCCACGGCGACCGCGAGTGCAAACGCCAGCGGCGCCGCCTTGGGTGCCGGCGCCTCGCCCTTCGCCAGTGCAGGCTCCGGACGCAGCAGCGGATAAACCACCAGCGCGATGGCGGCGAACGCCATCAGCGCGCAAACCACGACGAATACAGTCATCACGATTGACCGGCCTCCGGACTCTCGTCATCCACGCTGGCGGCCTGCTTGCGGATGATCCGAATCCCAACGAACGTACCGAGGAGCAACAGCAGCACTGGGGCGCCCCAGAGCAGGAAATTGACCGGCGTCATGCGCGGACGGTAGAGGACGAAATCGCCGTAGCGCTCGATCATGAAGTCGCGGATCTCGGCGTCGGTCTTGCCCGCCTCGATCATCTCGCGCACCTCGCGGCGCAGGTCCTGCGCCAGGGTGGCATTGGAATCGGCGATGGTCTGGTTCTGGCATACCAGGCAGCGCAATTCGCGGTTGATCTGCTCGTAGCGGGCCTGCATCGCCGGGTCTTCGAAGGCGGCCTGGGTGTCGATCGCGAGCGCCGGCATCGCCGCGGCGACCAGCACGGCCAGCAGCAGCCCCTGCAGCGAGGGCAGTATTCTCGATGTCATGTGGTCAACCCTTGGCTGGCGGTGCGCCAGCGGTGGCGGCCTGGATGCGCGGCAGGAATTCCTGCGTCCACACTTCCATGGTCATGGGCGCGATGTGCTTGAACAGCACGGTGCCGTCCGGGCCGATCAGGAATGTCTCGGGGGCGCCGTAGACGCCCCAGTCGATCGCAACGCGGCCTTCCGGATCGGACGCCACGACCGAATACGGATTGCCCAGCTGGCGCAGCCATTGCTGCGCGGCGGCGCTGTCGTCCTTCCAGTTGAGGCCGATCATCGGGCACGGCCTGCGTGCGCGCGATCGCCAGCAGCGTGTCGTGCTCCTCGCGGCAGCCGCCGCACCAGGTGCCCCAGACGTTGAGCACCCACGGCCGGCCCAGCAGTTCTTTCGAGGCCACCGGGTAATTCGCGTCCTGCAGGCTCGGCAGCGTGAACTCCGGCGCCGGCTTGCCGATCAGCGGCGACGGCACGTACGCCGGGTTGCGCTGCAGGCCCACGAACAGGAACACGCCGAGCAGGGCGAACAGTGCAAACGGGATGGTGAACTTGAGCATGGCGAATTTCCAGGTCGATCAGTGCGCGGTGGCCGTGCTGCCCTTGCCGAGCCGCTCGTCGGCCTCCGACTTGCGCGTGCGGTAACGCCGGTCGGTGATCGCGATGAAGCCGCCGATGGCCATCACCAGCGCCCCGAACCAGATGAAGCGGACCATGGGCTTGTACTGCACGCGCAGGCTCCAGGCGCCCTCGCCCAGGTCGTCGCCCATGGCGACGAACAGGTCGCGGTTCCAGTCCACCTCGATGCCGGCCTCGGTCATCGGCATGGTGCGCACGCGGTAGATCCGCTTCTGCGGGTTGAGCTTGGCGACCAGCTTGCCGTCGCGCGTCACCGTGAAGTGCGACTGCACGGCGTCCCAGTTGGGGCCGGCCACGCTCTCGAGGCTGTCGAAGGCGAACGTGTAACCCTGCAGCTCGACCGACTGGCCGGGCTTGAGCGCGAAGTCCTTCTCGATGCGGTAACTCTGCACGACCGTGACGCCGATGCAGAACAGGCCGACGCCGATGTGCGCGACCGTCATGCCGACGCAGGCCGCGCGTGAGTGTCTGCCGCTTGAGCAGGCGCTGCACCGGGTCATACAGCGCCGACAGGATCACCCACAACGCCGAGCGTCAGGCCGACCGACGCCATGAAGTCGAAGCCGCCGTAGGCCAGCACCGGGATCGCGAACCCGGCCACGAGCGCTACTGCGAGCATGGCCACCAGCGGCCGCACCTTGCTGTCGAGCTTGCCGTGCTTCCACGCCGAGTGCATGCCGATGGCCAGCAGGGCCAGCGCCGGGATCGCCGGGATCAGGAACACCGTATTGAAGTACGGCGGGCCCACCGAGATCTTGCCCATGTTCAGCGCGTCGAGGAACAACGGATACAGCGTGCCGATCAGGATCAGCGCCGTCGTCACCATCAGCAGCATGTTGTTGAACAGCAGGAAGGATTCGCGCGACAGGGTATCGAAGCCGCCCTTGGCGCGCAGCGCCGGGCCGCGCCAGGCGTACAGCGCCAGCGAGCCGCCGACGCAGATGCCAAGGAACGCCAGGATGAACAGGCCGCGACTCGGGTCGCTGGCAAACGCGTGCACCGACACCAGCACGCCCGAGCGCACCAGGAACGTGCCGAGCAGGCTCAGCGAGAACGCGATGATCGCGAGCAGCAGTGTCCAGCTCTTGAACAGGCCGCGCTTCTCGGTGACCGCCAGCGAATGGATCAGCGCCGTGCCCACCAGCCAGGGCATGAACGAGGCGTTCTCCACCGGGTCCCAGAACCACCAGCCGCCCCAGCCGAGTTCGTAGTAGGCCCACCAGCTGCCGAGCGCGATGCCGCAGGTGAGCATCATCCAGGCGACCGTCGTCCACGGGCGGGTCCAGCGCGCCCACTTTTCGTCGAGCTTGCCTTCCAGCAGCGCGGCCACCGCGAACGCGAACGCGACCGAGAAGCCGACGTAGCCCAGGTACAGCATCGGCGGATGCACGGCGAGCGCGAAGTCCTGCAGCAGCGGATTCAGGTCCTGGCCGTCCGGCAGCCGCCGGGATCAGCCGCTCGAACGGATTCGAGGTGAACAGGATGAAGCCCTGGAAGCCGATGCTGACGAAGCCCAGCACGCCGATCACACGCGCGGCGAACGACTGCGGCAGGTTCTTGCTGAAGATGCGCGACCGCCACCGACCAGCTCGACAGCGCCAGCGCCCACAGCAGCAACGAACCTTCGTGCGCGCCCCACACGGCCGAGAAGCGGTAGAGCGTCGGCAGCGCCGAGTTCGAGTTGTTGGCGACGTACAGCACCGAGAAGTCGTTCTTGTAGAACGCCCAGGCCAGCACGGCGAACGACAGCGCAACGAAGACGAACTGCCCGGCCACCGCGGGGCGCGCCGCGGCCATCCAGCGGCGATTGCCGAAATGCGGTCCGGCCAGGCCGAAGAAGGCCTGCGCGACGGACAGCAGCAGCGCGAGGACGAGCGCAAATAATCCGAGTTCGACGACCATGCGGTGGTTGCTCCGGGGCGGGGCTGGGCGGATTCAGTAACGGGGGCGGATCAGGTGCTGCCGGGGGCCGGTGCGGCGGCGGCCTCTACCGCGGGCGCATTGTTGGCGGCGTCCATGTGCGGCTTCAGGCTGTCCTTGACCTCGGGCGGCATGTAGTTCTCGTCGTGCTTGGCCAGCACTTCTTCGGCGACGAAGCGGTTGCCGTCGAGCTTGCCGCGCGCGATGACGCCCTGCCCTTCGCGGAACAGGTCCGGCAGCACGCCGGTGTAGCTGACCGGGATTTCCTTCTGGAAGTCCGTCAGCACGAACGTGACCTCGAGGCTGCCCGGCTGGCGCTTCATGCTGTTGTTCTGCACCAGGCCGCCGACGCGGATGGTGCGGCTGGTCGGCGCCTCGCCCGTGCTGATCTGCGTCGGGCTGTAGTAGTAGAGCAGGTTCTGGTTGAAGGACTTCAGGGCGAACGTCGTGGCGATGCCGACGCCGGCCAGGATGGCGACGACGGTGACCATGCGCTTCTGTCGCGGTGTCATGAGCGATTCTCCTGGGAAAGTTCGTTGCGCCGCAGCGCCGAGGTCCGGGCTTCTGCTTCCGAGCGTTTGGCCGCCCACCAGTTCCAGAGCAGAACCAGGGCCGTCAGGCCATAGGCCGGCCAGACGTAGGCCGCGTAACCACCCATGGCAAGAAAGTTATGTAAGTCCATGATTTAGCTTGCTTCTTTAAGCCAGTTTGCGTTGCGCTCACGGCGCAGGATCTCGCCGCGCAGGCGCCGCGACACCGCCCAGCCGAAGTACAGCTGGAACCCGGCGATCATGATGAACAACGGGATCAGCATGGCAAGCTGGATCGAGGGCTTGTCCAGCTTGGTCACGCTCGCCGGCTGGTGCAGCGTGGTCCACCACTCGACCGAGTAATGGATGACCGGCACGTTGATGACGCCCACCAGCGCCAGCACGGCGCTCGCCCGGTCGGCCCGCTGCGGGTCGTCGAACGAGGCCCGCAGCGCCATGTAGCCGAGGTACAGGAACAGCAGCAGCAGTTCGGACGTCAGCCGGGCGTCCCACACCCACCACGTGCCCCACATCGGCTTGCCCCAGATCGAGCCGGTGGCCAGTGCCAGGAAGGTGAACGAGGCGCCGATCGGCGCGCAGGCCGCGGCGGCGGCATGGGCCAGCTTGATCCGCCAGATCAGGCCGACACCCGCCGCGACGGCCATCACCACGTAGGTGAACATCGACATCCAGGCGCTCGGCGCATGGACGTACAGGATGCGGAAGCCGTCGCCCTGCTGGTAATCGGCCGGCGCCTTGACCAGGCCCCACCAGGTGGCCAGCAGGATCAGCGCGAGCGACGCCCAGCCGAACCACGGGGCGATCCGGCCCAGGATGCGGTAGGCATGGGGCGGCGATGCGAGCTTATGGAACCAGGTCCACGACATGTTGTCCCTCTTGACCGATCAATGTCCGTTGCGTTCAGTCGATTGCGTCAAATACGTGTCAGTTCTCGACGCTGATGCGGATCGCCGCAGACATCGCCAGCGGCCCCAGGCTCAGCGCCATGAAGAAAATCGCGGCCAGCAGCTGCAGCGGTCCCACCGGGGAGTCCCCGTCCATCTGCATGCTGACGGCCCGCGCACCGAAAATCAGCAGCGGCATGGCGAGTGGCAGCACCAGCAGCGACAGCAGCACGCTGCCCCGGCGCACGCCGACGGTCAGCGCCGCCCCGATGCCGCCGAGCACGCTCAGGGTACCTGTCCCGAGCAGCAGGGACAGCATCAGCACGCCCCAGACGCTGGTCGGCAGCCCTAAGCCGGTGCCCACGATCGGCGACATGATGACCAGCGGCAGGCCGGTGAGGACCCAGTGCGCGGCCACCTTGGCCAGCAGCAGCCAGCCCAGCGGCTGGCCGGACAGCACCCATTGCTCGGTCGTGCCGTCTTCCACGTCGGCGCGGAACAGCGCCTCCAGCGCCAGCAGCGAGGCCAGCAGCGCCGCCACCCAGACCACGCCGCCGCCGATCTTGCGCAGCTCGCCCAGGTCGGGGGTGGTGGCCAGGGGGAACATCGTGGTGACCACCACGTAGAAGATGAGTGGCTGCGCCACTTCGTCCCAGCGCCGCCAGGCCAGGGTGAGGTCGCGGGCAAAGACCAGCTTGGCGGCTTCGATCGTCGGCGTGCGCTGGGTCATGGCGTCAACTCCAGTCGCCGCAGGCAGGCGGCATCGTCGAGCAGGCGCTGGTGCGCGGCGGCGATCACCATGCCGCCCTGCTCCGCATGCTCGACGATCAGTTCTTCCACCAGCGCGATGCCGGCGGTGTCGAGGTTGGTCACGGGTTCGTCCATGATCCAGAGCGCCGCGTCGGCCAGCAGCAGTCGCGCGAGCGACAGGCGCCGCTTCTGGCCCGCGGACAGCGAGCGTGCCGGCAGGTCACCGCGCGACAGGATGCCGACCCGGTCGAGCGTGGCGTCGATCAGCGCGGCAGTGAGCGAACTGCGCAGGCCGGCCAGGAACTTGAGGTTTTCCCGCGCCGTGAGGTCGGCCTTGAGCGAGTTGAGGTGGCCCAGGTAGCCGAGTTCGATGTTGAATTCGTCGCGGTGGCCACGGATCGGCTGTCCGCGCCACAGCAGGTCGCCGGTCTCGGCCGGCATCAGGCCGCAGATCACGCGCAGCAGGGTGGTCTTGCCGACGCCGTTCGGGCCGGTGACCTTGAGGAATTCGCCGGGGCTGACGGTGAAGGACACGTCCCGCAGGATGTGCCGATCGCCCCGCCACGCATTGATAGCGCGAGCCTCGAACAAGGCCCCCTCAAATGCCATCCCGCCTCCGCGCGAATTTTCTGGTTTCCATCGCGCAGCACATTGCTGCGGACGGTGGATTGGGCGCGAAGTCTAGCAAAAGAGACTCATTCCAAGGTCGGGGATTCCCGCAGTCATTCTAGGGGTTCCAGCCGCACGAGGTCGGTTCCTTCTTCGACCCGCTGTCCCGGCTGCACCTTGACTTCCGCCACGGTTGCTGGCCACGGAGCGACCAGCGAGTGCTCCATCTTCATGGCCTCCAGCACCAGCAGCACGGCGCCCTTGTCCACCTTCTGTCCGGGGGTCACGCGCACGTCCAGCACGTGTCCCGGCATCGGCGCCCGGAAATGGCCCTCGTGCTCGGCCGAGACGCGGTGCTCGGCGCCGGTGTCCTCGACGAAGTCGAAGCGCACGCACTGGCGTCGCACCACGATACGGTCGTGGTCGCTGGCCACGCGCGCGCGCACGGGCTGCGCGTCGATGTAGCCGTCCACCGACCCGTCGCCTTGCCGATGCAGCGCCACGCGGTGGCTGGTGCCCTGCAGCGCGACCTCCACCGCTCCGGACCGGCGCTGGAACGACAGCCAGTGCTGTTGCGGGGCCGAATTGACGATCGACGGGTGCGCGTCGGCGGTGTCGAGCCGCAAGGCGACCCGGACCGCCGCGGGGCCGTTCAGGCGAAAGCCCGTGGCCGCCTCCCAGGGACTGGCGGCGAGATGCGCCTGCCCGCGTTCGTCGCCGGGCAGCGTGTGCAGGCGTGCGGCGGCCGCGATCAGCCAGGCCACCTCGATTTCCTGCGGCTCGACGCCACGGGTCAGTACCGGGTCGGTTTCCAGCAGTCGCGTGCTGACCTCGCCCGCCCGCACGGCCGGCGCGCCGAGGATCTGCCACAGGAAGCGGGCATTGGTGCGCACGCCCTCGACTTCGGTGGCCTCGAGCGCCTGCTGCAGTTTCTCGATCGCTGCCGCGCGATCCGGCGCCCAGACGATCAGCTTCGCGATCATCGGGTCGTAGTGCACGGAGACCGTGTCCCCCTCCTGCCACGCCGGCGTCGATGCGCACGTCGGCGCTGGCCGCAGGAAACTGCAGTCGTGTCAGGCAGCCGGTCGACGGCAGGAAGCCGCGCTCGGGGTCCTCGGCATAGAGCCGCGCTTCCAGCGCATGGCCGCGGCACGGGATGTCTGCCTGTGCCATTGGCAGCGGCTCGCCCGAAGCCACGCGCAGTTGCCACTCCACCAGGTCGAGTCCGGTGATCATCTCGGTGACCGGGTGCTCGACCTGCAGGCGCGTGTTCATCTCCAGGAAATAGAACTCGCGACCGTCGTACAGGAACTCGACCGTCCCTGCGCCCTGGTATGCGACCGCTTGCGCGGCCGCGACGGCCGCGGCACCCATGGCCCGCCGCGTCGCGTCCGTGAGCCCTGGCGCCGGCGCCTCCTCGATCACCTTCTGGTGGCGTCGCTGCAGCGAGCAGTCACGTTCGTGCAGGTGTACGGCATGGCCGTGCGCATCGGCGAACACCTGGATCTCGACGTGCCGGCCGCGCTCGACAAAACGCTCGAGCAGCACGCGATCATCGCCGAACGACTTGGCTGCCTCGCGCCGCGCGCCCGCGAGCGCCTCGGCAAAGTCCGCTGCGGCGCGCACGATCCGCATGCCCTTGCCGCCGCCGCCAGCCGTAGGCTTGATCAGCAAAGGGAAACCCAGCCTCGTTGCCGCCGCCAGCAGCGCCGCATCGGACTGGTCCTCGTCGTCGTAACCGGGCAGCACCGGCACGCCCGCCGCCGCCATCAGGCGGCGCGCCTCGCTCTTCGAGCCCATGCGATCGATCGCGGACGGCGGCGGACCGATGAACACGACGCCCGCCTGCGCACAGGCCCGCGCGAACTCCGCGTTTTCCGACAGGAAGCCGTAGCCCGGGTGGACGCAGTCGCAGCCGTGTTCCCGTGCCACCGCGAGGATTTTCGCGCCGTCCAGGTAGCTCTCGCGCGCAGCCGCCGGGCCGATGCAGACCGCCGCGTCGGCGAGGCGCGTGTGCAGCGCGTTGCGATCCGCCTCGGAAAAGACGGCGACCGTGCGCAGGCCCAGCCGCCGCGCGGTGCGGATGACACGGCAGGCGATCTCGCCGCGATTGGCAATCAGGACGCTCTGCAGCATTGCGGGCCTCACATCCTGAAGATGCCGTAGGGGGACTCGCCTTCGTCCGGCCGGCAGGTGGCCGCCGCAAGCGCCAGCGCGAGCACGTCGCGCGTGTCGCAGGGATCGATCACGCCATCGTCCCACAACCGCGCGCTGGCGTAGGTCGGATGGCCCTGCGTCTCGTACTGGTCGCGGATCCCGGCGCGGAAGGCCTGCTCGTCCTCCTCCGCCCAGGGCTCGCCGCGGCGCTGCAGGCCCTCGCGCTTGACGATGGCCAGCACCGTCGCGGCCTGCTCGCCGCCCATCACGGAAATGCGCGAGTTGGGCCAGGTCCAGAGGAAGCGGCCACCGTAGGCACGGCCGCACATCGCATAATTGCCCGCGCCGAACGAACCACCGATGATCACGGTGAACTTCGGCACCGAGGCGCAGGCCACGGCGGTGACCATCTTGGCCCCGTCGCGTGCAATGCCGCCGGCCTCGTACTTGCGGCCGACCATGAACCCCGTGATGTTCTGCAGGAACACCAGTGGCACGCGCCGGCGGTTGCACAGCTCGATGAAGTGCGCGCCCTTGAGCGCTGCCTCCGAGAACAGCACGCCGTTGTTGGCGACGATTCCCACGGGATAGCCCGCGATGCGCGCGAAGCCGCACACCAGGGTCGTGCCGTAGAGCTCCTTGAACTCGTCGAATTCCGAGGCATCCACCAGCCGCGCGATCACCTCGCGCACGTCGTACGGGTGGCGCGTGTCGCGCGGCACGATGCCGTAGAGTTCCTCCGCCGCGTACTTCGGCGCGCGCGCGGCCTCCGGTGGCGGCCGCGATCCCGGACGGTTGAGGTTGGCCACCAGCCGGCGGGCCAGCCACAGGGCGTGCGCGTCGTTGTCGGCCAGGTAATCGACCACGCCCGACTGGCGCGCATGCACGTCACCGCCGCCGAGCGTCTCGGCATCGACCCGCTCGCCGGTCGCCGCCTGCACCAGCGGTGGACCGCCGAGGAAGATCGTGCCCTGCTCGCGCACGATGATCGACTCGTCGCACATGGCGGGCACGTAGGCGCCACCGGCCGTGCACGAACCCATCACCACGGCCAGCTGCGGAATGCCGCGGGCCGACATCTGCGCCTGGTTGTAGAAGATGCGGCCGAAGTGCTCGCGGTCGGGGAAGACATCGTCCTGCCGTGGCAGGAACGCGCCGCCCGAATCGACCAGGTAGATGCACGGCAGGCGATTCTCGAGGGCCACGTCCTGCGCCCGCAGGTGCTTGCGCACCGTGATCGGGTAATACGTGCCGCCCTTGACCGTCGCGTCGTTGCCGACGATCACGCACTCGCGGCCCGACACGCGGCCGATACCCGCCACCAGGCCGCCCGCCGGGATCCAGTCGTCGTACAACTCGTGGCCCGCCAGCTGGCCGATCTCGAGAAACGGCGTGCCCGGATCCAGCAGCCGGTCGATGCGGTCGCGCACGAGCAGCTTGCCGCGGCTCTCGTGCTGGGTGCGTGCCGCGGCCGGACCGCCGGCGCGCACCCTGGCCGCCAGTTGCCGCAGTTCTTCGGCCAGCGCGCGATTGACGCTGTCGTTGGCGGCGAACTCGGCGCCCTGCCGGTCGACACGGGTCTGCAGCACGTTCATCGGTACTCCCCAGGCCTGGCCGCGACGCGGCTCACGAGCGCTCGAGCGCAGCCAGGATGCGCTCGGCCTGCCGCACATGCGGACGATCGATCATCTTGCCGTCCAGCGCCACCGCGCCCGGCCCCTGTGCAGCGTTCATCAGTTCGATCACGCGCCGGGCCCAGCGCACTTCATCGGCGGTCGGCGCAAAGGCGGCATGGATCGGCGCGAGCTGCGCCGGGTGGATCGCCAGCTTGCCGCTGAAGCCGTCCCGGCGCGCGGACTGCGCGCGGCGCTCGACAGCGGCCGTGTCGCGAAACTCGATGTCGGTCGTGTCGAGGGCGGCGACACCGGCGGCGGCGGCCATCAGCAGGCAGGTGGAACGCGCCAGGCGGAAGGTGTATTCGAACTCGCCGTCGGCTGTTCTATTGGCCGAGGCGCCCACGTCCGCGGCCAGGTCTTCGGCACCCCAGCTGTAGCCGATCACTCGACCGGGCGGGTCGGAAAACGAGGCTGCATTCAGTACCGCGCTCGCGGTTTCGGTGACCAGTGCGATCACCTTGATCGACCCGCGCGCCAGGGAGTGCTGCGCCTCGAGTGCCTCCAGCCAGTGGTCGAGGCGCTGCAGGTCGGCGCCGCTGCGAGCCTTGGGCAGCACGATCCCGTCCGGTCGGGCGGCGGCGATCGTCGCCAGGTCCTGCAGCGCGTCGTCGCCCTGGACGGGATTGATGCGGACCCAGAGCGGCCGCGCACGCCCGGGCGTGCGCAGGCAGTCGGCGACGTCACGGCGCGCCTGGGGCCGAGTGGCCGCGGTGACGGCGTCCTCCAGGTCGAAGATCACCGCGTCGGCGCCGCTGTTGACGGCCTTGGCAAACCGCTCGGGCCGGTCGCCGGGCACGAAGAGCATGGAGCGCATCAGGCGGCGTCCCGCGGCAGCTTCTTCATCAGGGCAAGGCGCCTGCACACCGCCACGAGTTCGTTGCGCTGGTTGTGGCAGCGATGCACGAACGTGACGACGCCGGCGTCAGGGCGGGACTTGCTCTCGCGCATGTCCAGCACCTCGGACTCCGTGCGCAGCGTGTCGCCGATGAAGACCGGCTTGGGGAAGCGGATTTCGTCCCAGCCCAGGTTGGCCACCGTGGTGCCGAGCGTGGTGTCGGCAACCGAGACGCCGACCATCAGGCTGAGGGTGAAGCAGCTGTTGACGATGCGCGTGCCGAACTCGGACGCCTTCATGGCCTCCTCGTCGAGGTGCAGCGCCGCCGGGTTGTGGGTGAGCGCGCTGAAGATCAGGTTGTCGGTCTCGGTGACCGTGCGGCGCAGGACGTGCTCGAAGCGCTGCCCCACGCTGAACTGCTCGTAGTACAGGCCACCCATCGGCATTTCGATTCTCCTTCAGGCGGTCGCGGCGAACAGCTCGCGGCCGATCAGCATGCGGCGGATCTCGCTGGTACCGGCGCCGATTTCGTACAGCTTGGCGTCGCGCAGGATACGCCCGGTCGGGTAGTCATTGATGTAGCCGTTGCCGCCCAGCGCCTGGATGCCCTCGAGCGCGAGCTGCGTTGCTTTCTCCGCGCTCAGCAGGATGCAGCCCGCCGCGTCCATGCGCGTGGTCCGGCCCGCGTCGCAGGCGCGCGCCACTGCGTAAACGTAGGCGCAGCAGGAGCTCATGGTGGTGTACATGTCGGCCAGCTTGCCCTGCATCAGCTGGAAGCTGCCGATCGGCTGGCCGAACTGCCGGCGCTCGTGCACGTAGGGCACCACGACATCGAACACCGCGCGCATCAGGCCGAGCGGGCCGCCGGAGAGCACCACGCGCTCGTAGTCGAGGCCGCTCATCAATACCCTGGCGCCGCCGCCCGGGCTGCCTAACACGTTCTCCGCCGGCACCTCGCAGTCCTTGAACACCAGTTCGCAGGTGTCGGAGCCGCGCATGCCGAGCTTGTCCAGCTTCTGCGCGGTCGTGAATCCCGGCATGCCCTTCTCGACCAGGAATGCCGTCACGCCGCGCGTGTCCCGCGGCGGGATCGACCGTTGCATAGACGACCAGCGTGTCGGCGATCGGGCCGTTGGTGATCCACATCTTGTTGCCGTTCAGCACGTAGCGGTCGCCGTGCAGGCGAGCCAGCAGCCGCATGCTCATCACGTCCGATCCCGCGCCCGGCTCGCTCATGGCCAGCGCGCCGACATGTTCTCCGCTGACCAGCCGCGGCAGGTAGCGCTGCTTCTGTGCCGGCGTGCCCCAGCGATGGATCTGGTTGACGCAGAGGTTGGAGTGCGCGCCGTAGGACAAGGCGACACTGCCGGACGCGCGGCTGATCTCCTCCATCGCGATGACGTGCGCGAGATAGCCGAGGCCCGAGCCGCCGTACTCGGGCGCCACCGTGATGCCGAGCAGGCCCAGGTCGCCGAACTTCGGCCAGAGGTCCATCGGGAAGGCGTTGTCGCGGTCGATGGCCGCGGCGCGAGGTGCGATCTCGGCGGCGGCAAAGCCGCGGACGGTTTCCCGCAGCAGGTCGATGTCCTCGCCCAGGCCGAAATCGAAGTCGAACATGGCAGGTTCCCCAGGGCGCTTGCGTCAGCAGTCGGTGATCAATATATTGTCGGACAATTGGACGATCCGTCAACCGAGGCGTGACATGAGCGAACCGACGCCCAGCTACAAGGCCCCGCTGTTCGAACCCCTCGCCCGCCAGCCGGCCTCGCACCGCATTTCCACCGTCATCGAGCAGAAGATCCTGCGCCGCAGCCTGCGGCCGGGCGATCCGTTGCCAACGGAAACCGAGCTGGCCGAGCAGTTCGCCGTGCACCGCTCCACCGTGCGCGAGGCATTGCGCCGGCTCGAATCAGCCGGGCTCGTCGGCCGTGAGGGCGGCAGCAAGCGGCTCAAGGTCACGCGACCGGGGCACGCCGAGACAGCCTCGCGCGTCGGTCGCACGCTTGCACTGGACGACGTCACCTTCATCGAACTGTGGGAAGCCATGCGTGCGGTTGCACCCCGCGTCGCGGCCATCACGGCCGAACATGGCTCGGCGCCAGAGGTTGCGGCCCTCGAGCAGATCGTCAGCGCAGTCGAGACAGCCCGCGGTGCCGATGCGGCCGTCGGCCACGTGGTCGAGTTCTTCGGCAAGCTGGCCGAGCTGAGCGGCAACCGCGTGCTGCAACTGGCGATGCAGCCCGTGACGCGCCTGCTCGCCCCTTCCCTGCGCCGCATGATCGACCGCGTACCGCAGGGCCGCACCCGCATCCTGGTGGCGCAGCGCTGCATCGTCGAGGCAATACGCGAAGGCAAACCCGACGAGGCCGAAGCATGGATGAACCGGCACGTGCAGGACTTCCGTCGCGGCTACGAACTGGCCGGCATCGCGCTCGATACTCGGGTCGGTTCCGCACCGATGGCGGATTGAACGCGTAGAATCCGGCGCATCGGCCGCAACGAAGCCGTCGGTGCGCATCCACCCAGTGCCTGACGGATTGCTGACCCATGGACCTCGCCCCTGACACCCTGGTTCTGCTCTCCCGCATCCAGTTTGCGTTCACGGTCAGCTTTCACATCATCTTCCCGGCGTTCACGATCGGCCTGTCGGCGTTCATCGCCACCCTGCTGATCGCGCACCTGCGCACCGGCCGCGAGCACTACCGCACCCTGGCGCGGTTCTGGACCAAGGTGTTCGCGGTCTCTTTCGCCATGGGCGTCGTCTCCGGCATCGTGCTCTCGTACCAGTTCGGCACCAACTGGAGCCGATTCTCGGAGATCACCGGCAACGTCATCGGCCCGGTGATCGGCTACGAGGTCCTGACCGCGTTCTTCCTCGAGGCCACCTTCCTCGGCGTCATGCTGTTCGGCGGCGACCGGGTGCCGAAGTGGCTGCATGCGATGTCGGCCGTCATCGTCGCCTTCGGCACCGCGCTGTCGGCGTTCTGGATCCTTTCCGCCAACAGCTGGATGCAGACCCCGACCGGCTTCGAGATGCGCGACGGCATTGCCTACCCGGTGAGCTGGTTCCAGATCGTCTTCAACCCGAGCTTTCCGTACCGCTTCGTGCACATGCTGGTGGCGGCCTACCTCACGACCTCGCTGGTGGTGCTGGCGGTCGGCGCGCGCTACCTGCTGGCGGGGCGATTCGTCGAGGAAGGCAAGACCATGGCGCGGATGGGTGTCGGCATGCTGGTCGTGCTGGCGCCGCTGCAGCTCGTGATCGGCGACTTCCACGGCCTCAACACGGCGCAGCACCAGCCCGCCAAGGTGGCCGCGATGGAAGCGCACTGGGACGGCAGCAAGCCCGCCGACCTGGTGCTGTTCGCGTGGCCGGACGCGAAGGCCGAGCGCAACCGCTTCGAGGTGTCGATCCCCAAGGGCGCGAGCCTGATCATCACGCACGACCCCGATGGGCTCTTCCCCGGGCTCAAGGATTTCGCCCCGGAAGACCGGCCGCCGGTGTGGCCGGTGTTCTTCTCGTTCCGCATCATGGTGGCGATCGGCCTGCTGATGATCGCCATCGGGCTCGCGGGCGCCTGGCTGTGGTGGCGCGGCCGGCTGTTCGAGGCGCGCTGGTTCCTGAAGCCCGTCGGTTACACCTGGTCGCTCGGGTTCATCGCCATCCTGGCCGGCTGGATGGTCACCGAGATCGGCCGCCAGCCCTGGGTCGTCTACGGCGTGCTGCGCACCGCGCAGGCAACCTCGCCGATCCTGACCTCCACCGTGGCGATCTCGCTCGCGCTGTTCGTGCTCGTCTACTGCGTGGTGTTCGGAGTGGGCGTGCTGTACATCCGCCGGCTGCTGCAGAAGGGTCCGACGCCCACGGCGCACGCACCCGACCCGTCGCTGCCGAACCGTCCGCTCGCCGCCGCGCAGCAGGCGGCGCGCGAAGCCCTGACGAGCGGTGGCGCGGCATGAGCGGCCTCGAGTACACGATGCCGGTGATCTGGGCGCTGCTCATCGGCACGGCGGTGGCGCTCTACATCGTGCTCGACGGCTTTGACCTCGGCCTCGGCATCCTGTTTCCGTACTTCCGCGATGAGCCCGACCGCGACCAGATGATGAACTCGGTGGCGCCCTTCTGGGACGGCAACGAGACCTGGCTGGTCCTGGGCGGCGGCGGGCTGTGGGTCGCCTTCCCGCAGGCCTACGCGGTGATCATGCCGGCGCTGTACCTGCCGGTGATCTTCATGCTGCTGGCGCTGATTTTCCGCGGCGTCGCCTTCGAGTTCCGCTGGGTGGCGAAGCCGCGTCATCGCAAGTGGGACATCGCGTTCGCGGCTGGCTCGACGGTCGCGGCGCTCAGCCAGGGCATCATTCTCGGCGGCCTGATCCAGGGCGTCACGGTCGTGGACGGGCAGTTCGCGGGCGGCGCATTCGACTGGCTCACGCCCTTCACGCTCATGTGCGGGCTCGGAGTGGTGGCGGGCTATGCATTGCTCGGCTCGACCTGGCTCATGATGAAGACCGAGGGGCCCGTCGAGGTGCGTGCGCGCCGCATGGCGCCGCGGCTGCTCGGCCTCCTCATGCTGTTTGTCGCGGTGGTGAGCCTGTGGACGCCGCTCATGATCGAGCGCATCGCCGAGCGCTGGTTCAGCCTGCCGAACCTCTACTACCTGGCGCCCGTGCCGCTCGCCACGCTGCTGCTGGCCTGGACCTGCTGGCGCGGCACGCTCGCCGGCCGCACCGTGGTGCCGTTCCTCTCGGCCGTTGGCATCTTCATGCTCGCCTACGTCGGGCTCGTGATCTCGAACGCGCCCTGGCTGGTGCCGCCCACGCTCACGATCTGGGACACCGCTGCCTACGTCGGCTCGCAGGTCTTCATGCTGATCGGCACGACGCTGCTGCTGCCGCTGGTGCTGGGCTACACCGTGTTCGTGTTCTGGGTCTTCCGCGGCAAACTCAAGCCCGGCGAGGGCTATCACTGACCGACGCGGTCCTCCACACGGGACCGGGGTCTGCCGCTAAACTGCCGCTGCAGCCCCGGTGGCGGAACCGGTAGACGCTACGGACTTAAAATCCGTTTCCCGCAAGGGAGTGCCAGTTCGAGTCTGGCCCGGGGCACCAGCCACTGCCTACGCCCGCGTCGGCCCTCCGCCAAGCACCCGCGCCGGCAGCATCAGCACCGCGCGCAGCAGGGCAAACACGCCCTCGACCGCGATGCCGAGCAGGCGGAACGGCAGCAGGAGCAGCCACACGATCGGCCACAGCAGCACCGCCAGGATGGCGAGCGGCCAGCAGAACACGAGCAGCAGCAGCCAGAGCAGGAACTTCAGCATCGACTTGATCCTCCGTGTTCCAATCTATACGTTCCGTGACGTAGCGTCCTGCAATCTGTCGCGCGCCGTGCACGGTTCAGCCCGTCACCGGTGGCCGGAGTCGCCATGATCGAACTGTTCACCGCCGCCACCCCCAACGGCCACAAGGTGTCGATTGCGCTCGAGGAACTCGCGCTGCCCTACGACATGCGCGTGCTCGACTTCACCAAGGCCGAGCAGAAGGAGCCGTGGTTCCTGGCGATCAATCCCAACGGCCGCATTCCGGCGATCATCGATCACGACGCCGGCGACTTCGCCGTGTTCGAGTCGGGCGCCATCCTGGTCTACCTGGCCGAGAAGACCGGGCGGTTGCTGCCCACGGATGCCAAAGGCCGCTCGCGCGTGATGCAGTGGCTGATGTTCCAGATGGGCGGCGTCGGCCCGATGATGGGCCAGGCCAACGTGTTCTTCCGCTACTTCCCCGAGAAGATCCAGCCGGCGATCGACCGCTACCAGGCCGAGGTCAAGCGCCTGTTCACGGTGCTCGACGGACACCTGGCGCAGCATGAGTACCTGGCCGGCGACTACTCGATCGCCGACATCGCCAACTGGGCCTGGGTGCGCACCGCGAAGTGGTCAGGCGTGCCGTTCGATGACCTGCCGCACCTGACGCGCTGGGTGGAGCAGATCCGCGCCCGACCCGCCGTACAGGCAGGCATCCTGATGCCGCCGTCGAAACTGAGCGGCTCCGAGGACGACGCCGACAAGGCGCGCAAGTTCGTCGAGGAAGCCCGCAAGATGGTCGTCACGGGAACGAGCACGGCCGCTCCGGACGCGAAATAGACCGCTCGAGGGAGATCGCATCGATGAAACTGCACACTTCGCTCGCGCGCGCCCGAACCCGCGCCGCGTCAACATGTTCCTGGCCGAGAAAGGCATCACCGGCATCGAGCGCGTCAGTCTACGACATCAACGCAGGGGAACATCGCAGCGCCGCGTTCACGCGCCATGAATCCCGTCGCCCGGGTGCCGGTGCTGGAACTCGATGACGGCCGCTTCCTGGCCGAGTCCCGCGCCATCTGCACCTACCTCGAAAGCCTCTACCCCGAACCCAACCTGATGGGCGTCGATGCCGAGGAACGCGCGTTCATCGAGATGGCCGATCGGCAGGTGGAGATGACCTTGCTGCTGGCCGTGGCGCACCACGTCCGGCATACGCACCCGGGACTGCTGCCGCTCGAGAACCCGCAGTTCAAGGACTACGGCGCGTCGATGGGCGAGCGCATGCGCGAGGCCGCGGTCGTGTTCGACGACATGCTCTCGCGCCGCACCTGGATGGCCGGCGACCGCTTCACCATCGCCGACATCACGGCATTCTGCGGGCTCGAGTTCGCCCGGCTGGTCAAGTTCAAGCCGGCCGATGCGGGCCTGGTCCACCTGGCCGCCTGGCGCGAGCGCGTGGCCGCGCGGCCGAGCGCGGTCCTGTAGGCAAGCCTTGCGCCCCATGCCAAAAAGCGATGGATAGCTCTCTGATTCTGCAGGCATTACCATCGCCCGACAGCCGCCCGTTGCGGCGGCCAGGGGGACTCTGCTGCATGACCGCGTCTGAGCTCGACCGCGACCCGATCCTCGAGCGGATCCTGGCGCAGCACGCCGGGATGGCCGGCCCCCTGCTGCCGATCCTGCACGCCGTGCAGGCGGAGTTCGGCCACGTCTCGCACGAGCACGTCGCCAGGATCGCGGCGGCGCTGAACCTGTCGCGCGCCGAGGTGCACGGCGTGGTCAGCTTCTATCACTACTTCCGTCGCGAGGCGCCGGGCCGGCACGTGCGTGCAGGTGTGCCGTGCCGAGGCCTGCCAGGCGATGCGCTGCGAAGCACACGGAACAGCATGTCAAGCGGTGTCTCGGCGTGGACTACGGCGGCACCAGCGCCGACGGCGTGTTCACGCTCGAGGCCGCCTACTGCCTCGGCAACTGCGCCGCCGCGCCCAGCGTGATGGTCGACGAGAAGCTCTACGGCCGCGCGACGCCCGAGCGCGTCGACGCGATCCTCGCCGACTGGCGCAACCGCTGATGCCCGTACGACTCTACCTTTCGCGTGATGCCTCCGCGCAGGCGCTGGGCGCCGACGAGACGGCGGCCGCCTTGCAGCTCGCCGCGGCCGCCCGCGGCGCCAGCATCACGCTGAAGCGCACCGGTTCGCGCGGCATGGTCTGGCTCGAGCCGCTGGTCGAGGTCGAGGACGCCGCAGGCGATCGCATCGCCTATGGCCCGGTCACGGCCGACCTCGTGCCGGAGCTGGTCAGGGCCGGCCTGTTCGACGCGGCGCCGCACGCGCTGCGGATCGGCAGGGTCGCGGACCTGCCGTGGTTCCAGCGCCAGGAGCGCCTGACGTTCGCGCGCGTCGGCATCACCGACCCGGTCAGCCTCGACGACTACCTGGCGCACGGCGGCTACGCCGGCTTGCGGCGCGCGCTCGGCATGAGCGGCGCGGACATCGTGCACGAAGTACTCGAGTCGGGCCTGCGCGGGCGCGGCGGCGCGGCGTTCCCCACCGGCATCAAGTGGCGCACGGTGCTCGAGCAGCACTCGCCGCAGAAGTACGTCGTCTGCAACGCGGACGAAGGCGACTCGGGCACGTTCTCCGACCGCATGCTGATGGAAGGCGACCCGCTCTGCCTGGTCGAGGGCATGACCATCGCCGGCCTCGCGGTCGGCGCGACCATGGGCTACATCTACCTGCGCTGCGAGTACCCGCACGCGGCCCGCGCGCTGCAGGAAGCGATCGCCGCCGCGCGCGCGCACGGCTACCTCGGTGCCGACGTCTGCGGCAGCGGCAAGGCGTTCGAGCTCGAAGTGCGGATGGGCGCCGGCGCCTACATCTGCGGCGAGGAAACCGCGCTGCTCGAGAGCCTCGAGGGCAAGCGCGGCCGAGGTGCGCTACCGCCCGCCCCTGCCCGCCATCAAGGGCCTGTTCGGGCAGCCCACGATCATCAACAACGTGATCTCGCTGGCGTCCGTGCCGATCATCCTCGAGCGCGGCGCCGCGTTCTACCGCGACTACGGCATGGGCCGCTCG
This sequence comes from uncultured Gammaproteobacteria bacterium, assembly GCA_963744735.1. GTDB lineage: Bacteria > Pseudomonadota > Gammaproteobacteria > Steroidobacterales > Steroidobacteraceae > RPQJ01. The sequence continues at coordinate 84,365 of CAVUVH010000002.1, read as the reverse complement.
CGCGGCACGCTGCCGATCCAGCTCGCCGGCAACCTCAAGCACGGCGGGCTGGTGGAGAAGGCGTTCGGCGTCACGCTGCGCGAGCTGCTGTACGACTTCGGCGGCGGTTCGGCCAGCGGCCGGCCGATCCGCGCGGTGCAGGTGGGCGGCCCGCTCGGCGCGTACCTGCCCGAGTCGCAGTTCGACACCCCGCTCGACTACGAGGCTTTCAGCGCCATCGGCGCGCTGGTCGGCCACGGCGGCATCGTCGCGTTCGACGACACCGTCGACATGGCGCGCATGGCGCGCTACGCGATGGAGTTCTGCGCGCATCGAGTCCTGCGGCAAGTGCACGCCCTGCCGCATCGGCTCGACCCGCGGCGTCGAGCTCATCGACCGCATCATCGGCGGCGCGCAAGCCGCGAGGCCGACCTGGCGCTGCTCGAGTCCTGTGCGAGACCCTGCAGCACGGCTCGCTCTGCGGGCTGGGCGGCATGACGCCGTTTCCGGTCATGAGCGCGCTCAGGCATTTCCCGGACGATTTCACTCGCCGCCGCCAGGCGCTGAGGACGACGGATGTACGCCATCAATCGCAAAGACGCCGGCACGCCGCCCGCACAGGGCGAGGCGGTCACGCTGACGATCGACGGCGCCGAGGTCACGGTGCCCGCGGGCACGTCGGTCATGCGCGCCGCGGCGGCCGCCGGCGGCGCGATCCCGAAGCTCTGCGCCACGGACACGCTGAAGGCGTTCGGCTCCTGCCGCGTGTGCCTGGTCGAGATCGAAGGCCAGCGCGGCTATCCGGCGTCCTGCACGACGCTGGTGGCCCCCGGCATGAAGGTCCGCACCCAGAGCGACAAGCTGCGGCAGCTGCGCAAGGGCGTGGTCGAGCTCTACGTTTCCGACCACCCGCTCGACTGCAAGGGCTGCCCGGCCGACACGCACTGCGAACTGCAGAGCGTGGCGGCGCGAGCTCGGCGTGACCGGCAGCCCGCTACGGCAGTCGACGGCGCCAACCACCTGGACGCGCCCTGCGACGACAGCAACCCGTATTTCGAGTTCGACCCGTCGCTGTGCATCGTCTGCTCGCGCTGCGTGCGCGCCTGCGACGAGGTGCAGGGCACGTTTGCGCTGACGATCGAAGGCCGCGGCTTCGCCTCGCGCGTGGTCGCGAGCCAGGACCAGTCGTTCCTGGACTCCGAGTGCGTCTCCTGCGGCGCCTGCGTCGAGTCCTGCCCCACGGCGGCGCTCAGCGAGAAGCCGCTCGCGATCATCGGGCCGGCCCGGACAAGGCCGTCACCACCACCTGCGCCTACTGCGGCGTCGGCTGCTCGTTCGAGGCCGAGGTCAAGGGCGAGCGAGGTCGTGCGCATGGTGCCGAGCCGCGACGGCAAGGCCAACCACGGCCACGCCTGCGTCAAGGGCCGCTTTGCCTACGGCTACGCGACGCACGCCGACCGCATCACCACGCCGATGATCCGCAAGGCAGATCACCGACCCCTGGCAGCGAGGTGAGCTGGGACGAGGCGTTCCAGTACGCGGCCTCCGAGTTCCGCCGCATCCAGGCGAAGTACGGCCGCGAGTCCGTCGGCGGCATCACCTCCTCCCGCTGCACCAACGAAGAAACCTTCCTGGTGCAGAAGCTGGTGCGCGCCGCGTTCGGCACCAACAACGTCGACACCTGCGCGCGCGTCTGCCACTCGCCGACCGGCTACGGCCTGAAGCACACGCTGGGCGAGTCCGCCGGCACGCAGGCCTTCGATTCGGTCATGAAGTCCGACGTGATCTTCGTGATCGGCGCCAACCCGACGGACGGCCACCCGGTGTTCGCCTCGCGCATGAAGCGCCGCCTGCGCGAGGGCGCAAAGCTGATCGTGGCCGACCCGCGCGCGATCGACCTGGTGCGTCGCCGCACGTCCAGGCCGACTACCACCTGCAGCTGAGGCCGGGCACCAACGTCGCGCTGATCAACTCGATCGCGCACGTGGTCGTCACCGAAGGCCTGGTCGACGAGGCGTACGTGGCCGAGCGCTGCGAGCCGGGTCCGTTCCAGAAGTGGCGCGACTTCGTCGTCGCAGCCGAAGAATTCGCCCGAGGCGATGGCGGCGGTCACCGGCGTGCCGGCTGAGCTGGTGCGCGGCGCCGCGCGCCTCTATGCCACGGGCGGCAACGGCGCGATCTACTACGGCCTCGGCGTCACCGAGCACAGCCAGGGCAGCACGATGGTGATGGGCATCGCCAACCTCGCGATGGCCACCGGCAACATCGGCCGCGAGGGCGTGGGCGTGAATCCGCTGCGCGGCCAGAACAACGTGCAGGGCTCGTGCGACATGGGCTCGTTCCCGCACGAGCTCGCGGGCTACCGCCACGTGTCGGATGCCGCGACGCGCGCGCTGTTCGGCGCCGAATGGGGCGTGCAGATCGAGCCGGAGCCGGGCCTGCGCATCCCGAACATGTTCGAGGCCGCGCTCGACGGCAGCTTCAAGGCGCTGTACTGCCAGGGCGAGGACATCGCGCAGTCCGACCCGAACACGCAGCACGTGACCGCCGCGCTTGTCGGCGCTGGAATGCCTGGTCGTGCAGGACCTGTTCCTGAACGAAACGGCGAAGTACGCGCACGTGTTCTTCCCGGGCTCGTCGTTCCTCGAGAAGGACGGCACGTTCACGAATGCCGAGCGGCGCATCTCGCGCGTGCGCAAGGTGATGCAGCCGCTGGCCGGCCTCGCCGACTGGGAGGTGACGATCGGCTTCGCGCGCGCGCTCGGCTACGCGATGAACTACTCGCACCCGTCCGAGATCATGGACGAGATCGCGCGCCTGACGCCGACGTTCACGGGCGTCTCGTACGAGAAGCTCGACGAGCTCGGCAGCATCCAGTGGCCCTGCAACGACGCGGCGCCGGAAGGCACGCCGACGATGCACGTCGGCGAGTTCGTGCGCGGCAAGGGCCGGTTCTACGTCACCGAGTACGTGCCGACCAGCGAGCGCGTCAACGCGCCGCTTCCCGCTGATCCTGACCACCGGCCGCATGCTGACGCAGTACAACGTCGGCGCGCAGACGCGCCGCACGGCCAACAGCCAGTGGCACGAGGAGGACGTGCTGGAGATCCATCCGCACGACGCCGAGGATCGCGGCATCGGCGACGGCGACTGGGTGGGCGTCACCAGCCGCGCCGGCGAGACCGTGCTGCGCGCCGTCGTGACCGAGCGCGTGCAGCCGGGCGTGGTCTACACCACGTTCCACTTCCCGGATTCGGGCGCCAACGTCATCACCACCGAGAACTCCGACTGGGCCACCAACTGCCCGGAGTACAAGGTCACCGCGGTGCAGGCGGTGAAGGTGCAGCGGCCCTCGGACTGGCAGCGTCGCTTCCGCGAACAGAACGAGCAGCAACTGGGCCTGCTGCGCGGCGCCGGCGCCCACGCGCGGTCGCGGCAGTGATCAGGCGGAGACGCGTGCGGTGAACATCGAACACCTGGTGACGATGGCGAACCAGATCGCGGACTTCTTCATCTCCGAGGCGGGCGCAGAAGCCGCGCCGAAAGAAATCGCCTCGCACATCACGAAGTTCTGGGCACCGCGCATGCGGGCGCAGTCATCGCGCATGCGGCAGCGGGCGGCGCCGGCCTGCGGCCCGCGGCGCCTCGCCGCCGTGCGGTGCGCTGGAGCCCGTCGCCGCGTCAGCCTCAGCGCCCGTCCCCTGAATTCTACCTGGACGCCGACAACGCGATCGCCGCCGTCAGCGTGTTCGCGAGCAGCATCGCGATCGTCATCGGCCCCACGCCGCCGGGCACGGGCGTGATCGCCGACGCGACCTGGCGGCCGGCGCGTAGTCGACGTCGCCGACCAGCGATCGCCGACGCGATTGATGCCGACGTCGATGACGACGGCCCCGGGCTTGACCATGTCGCCCTTGACGAACTGCGGGATGCCGAGCGCCGCCACCAGGATGTCCGCCTCGCGGCAGAACGCGCCGATGTCCCGGGTGCGGCTGTGGCACAGCGTCACCGTGGCGTCGGCGCCCTTCTGCGCCAGCAGCGCCGCCATCGGCTTGCCGACGATGTCGCTGCGCCCGATCACGACGGCGTGCTTGCCGCTGGTCTCGACGCCCGTAACCTGCAGCATGCGCATCACGCCCGCCGGCGTGCACGGCAGGAAGCGCGGCCGGCCCTGCTGCAGCAGGCCCACGTTCTCCGGGTGAAAGCCATCGACATCCTTGGCCGGCTGCACGGCGTCGAGGATCAGCGTGGTGTCGAGGCCGCTGCGGCAGGGGCAACTGCACCAGGATGCCGTGCACGCCCGGAGTCGGCATTCAGGGCACGGATCAGGTCGAGCAGCTCGGACTGCGCCGTGCTGGCCGGCAGCCGGTGCAGCGTGCTCTTGAAGCCGGCCTTGTCGCAGGCGATCTGCTTGTTGCGCACGTAGACGGCGCTGGCAGGGTCATCGCCCACCAGCACGGCCGCCAGGTGCGGCACCACGCCCGTCGCAGCCACGAGCTTCTGCGCGCCCGCGGCGGCCTCAGCGCGCGTCTGTTCCGCAATCTGCTTGCCGTCGATCACCCTGGCCGTCATGTAGCTCGCTCCGCGGTCGTTGCGTGGATCGCCGGGAGGATACAGCGGGCTGCCGGCGCGCAGCCGGAAAAACGGCGTCGCTGCGGCCGGCAAGGGGGTATTGCCGAGGATCAGGTCCGCCGCCTTTTCCGCCACCATCATGGTCGGCGCATAGGTGTTGCCGTTGGTGACATAGGGAAACACGCTGGCATCGACCACCCGCAGCCCCTGCAGGCCATGCACGCGCATCGAATCCGGGTCGACCACGGCGTCCGGTCCCGTGCCCATGCGTGCCGTGCAGGTGGGGTGCAGGGCGGTCTCGGCGTCGCGCTTGACCCAGTCGAGGATCTGCTCGTCGGTCTCCACCGCGGGTCCGGGGGAGATCTCGCCGCCGTTGTACGGCGTGAACGCCGGCTGGTTCAGGATGCGGCGCGCAACGCGGATCGCCTCGACCCACTCGCGGCGGTCCTGCTCCGTCGACAGGTAGTTGAAGCGCAGGGCCGGCGCCTGCCGCGGATCCGTCGAGCGGATCTGCACCGTGCCGCGCGCATCCGAGTACATCGGGCCGACGTGCACCTGGTAACCGGGGCCGCTGGTCGGCGACGAGCCGTCGTAGCGGATGGCCATCGGCAGAAAGTGGAACATCAGGTTGGGATAGTCGACGTCGTCGTTGCTGCGGCAGAAGCCGCCGCCCTCGAAGTGATTGGTCGCGCCGATGCCGCTGCGGCCGAACAGCCACTGCGCGCCGACCCCGAGCTTGCGCAGCCACGAGATGTGCGGATTGACCGCCACCGGCTGGGTGCAGGCGAACTGCACGTAGACCTCGAGGTGGTCCTGCAGGTTGTGGCCTACCCCGGCGAGGTCGGCCACGACCGGGATCTCCGAGCGGTTGCAGCAGCGATGCCGGGCCCACGCCCGACAGCTGCAGCAGCTGCGGCGTGTTGATCGCGCCGCCGCACAGGACGATTTCGCCCGCGCTGAATTTCTGCGGGACGCCCTTGCGCAGCCGGCATTCGAGTCCCACCGCGCGCTGGCCATCGAACACGCAGCCGGGTCACCAGCGAATACGTCAGCACCTTGAGGTTGGGCCGGTCGATGACCGGGTGCAGGTACGCCCGCGCTGCGCTGTAGCGGCGGCCGCGGTAGACGTTGCGATCGAACGGAGCGAAGCCTTCCTGCCGGTAACCGTTGACGTCGTCCGTGCGCCAGTAGCCCGCCTGCTCGGCAGCGGCGAAGAACGCCTCGAACAGCGGATTGGTCGCCGGGCCGCGCTCGAGCTGCAGCGGTCCGTCGCCGCCGCGCCAGTCATCCGCTCCCGCGTGGCAGGTTTCCATGCGCCGGAAATAAGGCAGGCAATGCGCGTAGTCCCAGCGCTGCATGCCGGGATCGGCCGCCCAGCGCTGGTAATCGAGCGGATTGCCGCGCTGGAAGATCATGCCGTTGATGCTGCTCGAGCCGCCCAGCACCCGCCCGCGCGCGTGCGCGATGCGCCGGCCGTGCATGTGCGGCTCGGGCTCCGAGGCATAGCGCCAGTCGTAGCGCGGATTGCCGATCGGCATCGACAGCGCCGCGGGCATGTGGATCAGCGGGTCCCAGATGAAGTCCGTGCGCCCGGCCTCCAGCACCAGCACCGAGGTGCCGGGGTCGGCGCTCAGGCGGTTGGCCAGGGCACAGCCGGCGGAGCCGCCGCCGACGATGATGAAGTCGTAATGTCGCCTGCTCATGGGTGCGGGATCGTGCGGTGCCGGCTGCGCTCAGGCAAGCCGCGCGCCCTGCCGGCGGAGTTCGGCCTGGACGAGGCCCACGTCGATGCGATCGAACGCCTGGTCGTGCTTCACGGCGATGGCGGCCGCCGTGCCGGCGCCCTGCCCGCTCACGGCGCAGCACATCATGTTGCGCACCGCGGCGTGCGAGACCTTGTCGCCGCCGATGCTGCGGCCCGCCACGAGCAGCCCCTGCACGCCACGCGGCACCAGCGAGCGGTACGGCACGTGGAAGTAACGCCCGGTGGTGGGCAGGATCAGCAGGCCGTAGCCGTCGATGAACTCGGGAAAGATGCCGATCGAGTCGTCGAAGCGGCCCTGCTCGCGCACGTCCGCGGCGGTGAGGTTGTAGTGCGCGTCGATCTTGCGCGTGTCGCGGATGCCGAGCGTCATGCCGAAGTTGCGCAGCTTGGCGTTCTCGCACCCGGGCATGAAGTGGCGCAGCGCCTCGATCGCGTGCATCGCCTGCCGCCGGCCCTCGATCTCGCCGCGCGTCAGGTCGGCGGGATCGGTGCCGTCCGCGGCCAGGTGGATCAGGTTGAGGTACGTCAGGTCGCCCTGGTCGCTGACCGCGCCCCAGGTGCCGGCGATCGTGGCGAGCGAGGCCGGGATCACGCCGGCCTTGACCGCCTGCTTGAACGGCTTGCGCAGGAACGGCGAGAACATCTCGTCTTCCTTGCCGGTGGTCTCGATCTGCCACTCGCCGCCGCCCTTCCAGTCGTTGTAGGTCTGCGGATCGGCCTTGACGGCATCGATGAAGCGCTGCTTGTTGACGCCGGTCATCGAGAACATGACCGACACCGACATCATCTCCTCGCGCGGGGTCTTGCGCACCATGCGCCCCGGCCCGCGCCGCCACGTCGGCATCGCCGGTGGCATCGATCACGCGGCGCGCCAGGATGGCCTCGCGTCCCGGCCTTGCTCTCGGTGATCACCCCGGTGATCGCGCCGTCCTGCAGGATCGGGGCGACGAACGAGCGGTGCAGCATCGGCTCGATGCCGGCCTCCTGCACCAGCACGTCGGCGACGTACTTGAACATCTCGGCATCGAGCGCATGACTGATCGACTGTGGCTCTGGCATGGCGGCGCCCATGGCCTTGGCGCGCTGCTCGAACTCGGGCCCGATGCCCTCGCTGTCGATGGTCGCGGGGTGGCGGTACCAGGCGAAGCCTTCGACGCCCACCTGGGTGATGTTGCCGCCGAAGCAGCCGTAGCGCTCGACCAGCGTCGTGCGCACCCCGGCACGGGCCGACGCCAGCGCGGCCGCCAGCCCGCCGGGACCGCTGCCCACGACCAGCACGTCGGTCTCGTGCACGACGTCGATCTCACGTGCCGGTTCGATGATCCTGCGCATGCCCCTGCTCCGTCTGCGGCGGCCATGAAGTGTAGTGCCCGCTCGACCCGACCAGATATCCCGCAACGACCGGGGCAGTCATGCCTGCGACATCGCCCACGGCATCCCGGATGCCCATCCAGACGAAGTTTAACCACAGGTGCAGGCCGCGCCGCGTTCCTTTTTCATGAAAGGCACGTACGCCTTGGGCACAATGGCCCTGCACGGCGCGCGGGGCGCGCGGCCATCAACGCGGGGTCTGACGATGAAACTGGCGGTCATTACGGGCGCGGCACAGGGCCTGGGATTCGAGACGGCAGCGTTGCTGGCTCGCCGGGGATACGCCGTGCTGGCGACCGACGTGCAGTGCTCGATGCCGCCGACGGACCGGCTGCGCGCGGCCGGGGCGACGGCCCACGGCATGGTCGGCGACATCGCCGACGAGGCGTTCGTGCAGTCGCTCGCCGCCTGGGTCGGCGCGCACCACGGCGCGGCGGACGTGCTGGTCAACAATGCGGGCATCAGCCTGATCCAGCCCGCCGAAGACACCACCGCCGAGCAATGGCAGCGGGTCATGAACATCAACCTGCTCGGGCCGTTCCTGGCCTGCCGTCACCTGGGACGGCAGATGCTCGCGCGGCGCGCAGGCAGCATCGTCAACGTCGCCTCGGTCGCCGGCCTGGGCGGCGTGATCCACCGCAGTGCCTACAACGCGTCCAAGCACGGGCTGATCGGACTCACGCGCACGCTGGCCGCCGAATGGGGCGGGCGCGGGGTGCGGGTCAACGCCGTCTGCCCGGGCTGGATCAAGACCGAGATGGACGTCCGCGACATGGGGTCGGGCGCGTATACCGATGCCGACATCGTCAATCGCGTGCCCATGGCCCGCTTCGCACGGCCGGCCGACGTGGCGGCCGCCATCGCGTTCCTGGCCGATGGCGAGGCCAGCGCCTTCGTCAACGGCGTCAGCCTGCCGGTGGACGGTGGCTGGAGCGGCGACGCCAGCTGGGATGCGCTGCGGCTCAGGACGCGCGACTGACCGCAGCCTCGGACGCCAGCCAGTCCATGAATGTCCGCACGCGCTCGTTGTCCTGCTGCTCACGCTTGCAGATCAGGCCCCATGCCGCCGGGACAGGTGACCTGGTGCTGCACCGGCCGCACCAGCCGCCCGGCGGCGAGGTCGTCCACGGCATAGGGGCCGTTGACCAGCGCGACACCGCGGCCTTCGAGCGCAATCTCGAGCGCCACCGCAAGCGTGTCGACCACGATCGCGGGCCGGCTCGAGTACTGCAGCCCCGCGGCCTCGAACCAGATGTCCCAGTTGTGCTGCTCGCTGTAGATCTCGACCAGCGGCAACTGCAGCAGCTGCTGCCGGCGCCGGCGAGGCACCCAGCGAATCCGCCAGCGCGGGCTGCAGACCGGGTACAGCGTGTAGTCGAACAACGGCACCCAGTGGTACTCGGGACCCGGCGGCTCGGCGCAGTACACCAGGCCGACGTCCGCGCTCGACTCGTCGAAGTCCCACTCGAAGGCACAGGTGCTCAGCTGCAGCCGGATGTCGGGGTGCAGCGTGACGAACCCGGGCAGCTTGCGCGCCAGCCAGCGGATCGACGCGGTCACGTAGGTCTGCACACGCAGTGGCGTGCCGGCCTTGGTGCGGCGCACGGTCTCGGTGCCTTCGATCAGGGTCTCGAGCGCGCTGCGCACGTACTGGTACAGCTGTCGCCCTTCGGCGGTCGGCACCAGCGCGCGGCCCGTGCGCGAGAACAGCTGCACGCCGAGGTCCTGCTCCAGCACCTGGATCTGGTAACTGACGGCCGGATGCGTCAGGCAGAGTTCCTCGGCGGCCTCGCGCACGCTCTCGCGGCGGGTAGTGGCCTCGAACCCCTTGAGCGCATTGAGCGGCGGGAGCTTTCTCAGGTCGATCTTGTTCCGCAACGATTTCTCCGGGTCAGGGGACGAGCACGATCTTGCCTGCCTGCGCCTTGCCGAGGAAGTCGGATCCTGCGCCTCGCGCGCCTGTCGCAGGGGAAAGACCGCGCGCACCACTGGCCGCAGCGCGCCTCCTGGTCGATGTGCCGCACCAGCGCGGCAAACCGCCCGGCGGTCGTGACCGTGCAGCCGAGCAGGCTCAGGTCCTTGAGATACAGCGTACGCAGGTCCAGCTCCACCACCGGGCCCGCGATCGCGCCTGCCACCGCGTACCGGCCGCCCGGCCGCAGCACCTCGAGCAGGCCGGCCAAACGCGTGCGCCGCCGACCACGTCGATCACGACATCCACCGACTCCCGGCCCAGCGCCTGGAGCAGGTTCGTCGGCGCGCGACGACCTGCTCCGCACCGAGCGCCGACGACGTCCCCCGCCTTGTCGCCTGTGCGTCACGGCGACGACCGTCGCCCCCTGCAGTCGCGCCAGCTGCACCGCCGCGGAGCCCACGCCGCCGGACGCACCCGTGACCAGCACGGTGTCGCCCTGGCGCACGCCTGGCGCTGGACCAGGTTCTGGCCGTGCCGTAGGCGCAGGGAAAGCACGCCAGTTCGACGTCGGACAGCGGCTCTCGATCCGGTGCGCGTTGCATGACGGCACGCCAGGTACTGCGCGTAATCCCCGTCGCGCTCGAGACCGACGTACCGCACGCCGGCACCGTTCGCCCTCGCCGCCACGCAGCACGGGATCCACCAGCACGCGTTCGCCGATCCTGGCCGGGCTCACGCCGCGCCCGTGGCGACGATCCGCCCACAGGCGTCCAGTCCCTGGATGCGCGGAAACTCGAACGGGCTGGCCGCTCCAGTCGCCGTCCGCCGGCGTCCTCCGGCCGCGGCACCGCCTCGCGGCCAGGCTCGCCGTGTCCATGGCAACGGATCTCGAATACCACCCGACGCGCGTGTTGATGTCGGTGTTGTTGAGCGCCGCGGCGCCGACCTTGATCAGCACCTCGTCCGCGGCCGGCGCCGGCACGGCACGTCGTCGCGGAACTCGAGCTGCTCCAGGCCGCCGTGACCGCTTGCAGCACGACCGCCTGCATCGTCCGCGGGACATGGCGCGGACCGGCCGTGGCGCAGCCTCATTCCCAGCCCTCGCGCCGGTAGCCCTCCGCAGGGATCACGTAATAGTCGCCCTTGTCGGCGCAGAAGATGTGCCCTTCGGTGACGATGCCCGTCGGGCCGTCGAACAGCCCGGCCGCGATCGAGATGCGCTCCGGCCTGGAGTCCGCCTGCCAGAACAGCGTCGAACCGCAGTTGCCAGCAGAAGGCACGGCGAGCCGTGTCCGGACGCTTGATACCAGCGCACGTGATCGATCCGGCTCGAAGCGCAGATCGGCGAGCGCGGCACGCTCGTCGCGGCCAGGAAATGCCCGGTCTGCTTGCGGCACTGCCGTGCAGTGGCAGGCCACCGACGTTGCGCAACGGCCCTTGCACTCTCGAAGCCTGTCTCGCCACAGAGGCAGGAGGCAGGATGCAAATCGGTCATGCGCGTGCTCCCTTGTTTCCCTGGCCAGGTCGCGTCCTGCCCGGCGCGACGAACAGTTCGGCCAGCTGCTCGACCATCGCCTGGCCCAGCTGGTCGATGTCGGCGATGGCAATGGCCCGCGCATAGAAGTCGGTCACGTCGTGGCCGATGCCGATGGCCGCCAGCTCCACGGCGGAGCGGGTCTCGATCCACTTCACGACGTTGCGCAGGTGCTGCTCGAGGTAGCCGCCGGGATTGGCCGAGAGCGTCGCTTCGTCGAGCGGCACGCCATCGGAGATGACCATCAGCATGCGCCGCTGTTCGGTGCGCTGCAGCAGTCGCTCGTGCGCCCACAGCAGCGCCTCGCCGTCGATGTTGTCCTTGAGCAGGTCCTCGCGCAGCATCACGCCCAGCTGCCGCCGTGCGCGGCGGTACGGCACGTCCGCCGGCTTGTAGACGATGTAGCGCAGGTCGCTCAACCGGCCGGGCGCGGACGGCCGCCCGGCCTTGAGCCAGTCCTCGCGCGAATGACCGCCGCTCCACTCGCGGGTGGTGAACCCGAGGATCTCGACCTTGACCCCGCAGCGCTCGAGTGTCCGCGCCAGCACGTCGGCGCACAACGCCGCCACCATGATCGGCCGGCCGCGCATCGAGCCGGAGTTGTCGAGCAGGACGCTGACCACCGTGTCCTTGAATTCCGTGTCTGATTCCTCCCGGAAGGCGAGCGGCGCCAGCGGATCGGTGACGATGCGCGCGAGCCGCGCGGCATCGAGCACGCCCTCCTCCAGGTCGAACCGCCAGTGTCGCGTCTGCCGCGCGAGCAGCAGTCGTTCCAGCCGGATCGCCAGCCGCGCAATGGCCGGTTGCAGGGCGCGTGACTCGCGGTCGAGCGCCGCGCGCAGCTGCGTCAGCTCCGTCTCGTCCGCCAGCTCGCCGGCCGGCACGATCTCGTCGTGGGCGCGCGTGTAGACACGGTAATGGCGATTGGGATGATCCGAATCGTCGTGCATCGGCTCGCGTTCGAGGCGTGCGCCGGAAGGTTCGGCTTCCGCCTTGCGCTCTTCCGTCGCGCCCTGGTCCAGCCGCGAACCCACGACCTCGCCGGCCGCGAGCTCCGGCGCATCCTGTTCCATCGTGCCGGCTCGCTGCTTGACCTCGGCCGGCGGCCCCTCGCCGTCGCCCATCTCCTCGGCATGCCGGGCATCGATCTGGCGCACGGCCTCCTTGCGCCGCAGGGCAGCCGCACCGAGTTCGTGCCCGAGGTCGAGGTCCTCGACCAGGTCGTGCAGCGCGAACGCGTAACGCTGCTGGTCGGTCACGGCCGCGGCGAGTCCCTCGAGGCTTGCGGCCGCGCGGCGCTGCAGGTCGTCGCGCCAGCGCAGCATCAGCTCGGCCGCGGCGGGAGGTGGCGGCAGCCCGGTCAGCTTCTCGCGCACCAGCAGCGCCATGGCCTGCGCCATGGGCGAGGGTCGGGCACCGAACGGTGAACTGCCGGTCTTGCGCGACAGCGAGTCGTTCAGCGCGGCGGTCAGGTTCTGCGCCACGCCGGCCAGGACGTTGCCGCCGAGGGACTGGCAACGCATGTCTTCGACGGCGTCGAAAATTTCCCTGGCGCGCGCGCCGGTGGGCCGGAAGCGGGCGTGCAGCACCGCGTCGTGGTAAGCGCTGCGCAAGGCCAGGTGGTCGGCGTGGCCACGGATGCGGGCGGCATCGCCCGCGGCCAGCGGCCAGGTGACCGGCGGCAGGCGCAGCGTGGTGGCGGGCTGGCCGGGCACCGGCGCGCCGAAGCCGACGTCCAGGTCCGTGGCGCCCGCGAGCGCCCGCGTCGCCTGCCGCAGCGCGCGCTCGCCGATTTCGGCGGCGGTTTCGCCGGCCTGGCGGGGCTTCGTGCTCACACGACCTTCACGCGCGTGATCGCCTCCGGCAGTTCGGCGGCAAACGCGCGCTGGTAGAACTCGGCCACCGTCGGCCGCTCGAGTTCGTCGCACTTGTTGAGGAACGTCACGCGGAACGCGCGCCCGACGTCGCCGAAGATCTCGGCGTTCTCGGCCCAGGCAATCACCGTGCGGGGGCTCATCACCGTGGAGATGTCGCCGTTGATGAAGCCGTTGCGGGTCATGTCGGCCACGCGGACCATCGCCATGATCGTGCGGCGCCCGGCCTCGGTATCGTAGGCAGGCGACTTCGCCAGCACGATCGCCGCCTCGGCATCGTGCTCCAGGTAGTTCAGCGTGGTGACGATCGACCAGCGATCCATCTGGCCCTGGTTGATCTGCTGCGTGCCGTGGTAGAGGCCGCTGGTGTCGCCGAGGCCGATGGTGTTGGTGGTGGCAAACAGCCGGAAGCACGGGTGCGGGCTGATCACGCGGTTCTGGTCGAGCAGGGTCAGCTTGCCGCTCGCCTCGAGCACGCGCTGGATCACGAACATCACGTCGGGACGCCCGGCATCGTATTCATCGAAGACCAGCGCGATCGAGCGCTGCAGCGCCCAGGGCAGCAGGCCTTCGCGGAACTCGGTCACCTGCTGGCCGTCCCGCAGCACGATCGCGTCGCGCCCGACCAGGTCGATGCGGCTGACGTGACCGTCCAGGTTGATGCGGATCAGCGGCCAGTTGAGCCGCGCGGCCACCTGCTCGATGTGCGTCGACTTGCCCGTGCCATGGTAGCCCTGCACCATCACGCGGCGGTTGTGCCTGAACCCCGCCAGGATCGCGAGCGTCGTGTCCGGGTCGAAGCGGTAGCTGGCGTCGCTCTCCGGCACGTATTCGCTGCGCGTCGAGAACGCCGGCACTTTCATGTCGCTGTCGATGCCGAAGTCGCGCGCCGACAGCTCGGTGTCGGGTCGCGCAGCCAGCAGGTCGTCGGAGGACGTCATCGATTCACCCCAGGTGGATCCACGCGGCTTTGGTCTGCGTGTAGCTCAGCAGGCCCTCGAGGCACTTGTCGCCGCCCTGCCCTGACTGCTTGTAGCCGAGGAACGGCATGGTCGGGTCGCCGTGGTCATAGCAGTTGACGTACAGCGTGCCCGCCTCGAGCCCGCGGATCGCCTCGTGCGCCGAGCGCAGGCTGCTGGTCCAGACCGAGGCCTGCAGCCCGTAGATCGTGTCGTTCGCGACGCGCAGCGCATCCTGCAGGCCGTCCACCTCGATCAGGGCCGCGACCGGCCCGAAGATCTCTTCCTGCGCGATGGTCATGCGGTTGTCGACGTTGGTGAACAGCGTCGGGTTGACGTAATAGCCCTTGCGGTCGGGCACGTCGCCGCCGAAGGCGACCGTCGCGCCCTCCGCGCGACCCTGCTGGATGTACCCGAGCACGCGATCGTGCTGCTTCTTCGTGACCAGCGGGCCCATGCTGGTGGCCGGGTCGAGCGGGTCGCCCGCGACATACGCCGTGCGCCCGCGCTCGATGAAGCGCGCGGTGAACTCCGCGGCGATGCTGCGGTCGACCAGCAGCCGCGAACCCGCGCTGCAGACCTCGCCCATCACGCCGAAAATGCCGTTGATGGCATAGGTGACCGCGCGGTCGAGGTCCTCGAGGTCGGCCAGGAAGATCTGCGGCGACTTGCCCCCGCATTCGAGGCTGACGCGCTTCATGTTGGACTGGCCGGCATAGACCAGCATCTTCTTGCCGGTCAGGCTCGAGCCGGTGAAGGAGATCTTGGCGACGTCGGGATGCAGCGCGAGTGGCGCACCGGCATCCAGGCCGAACCCGTTGACGACGTTCAGCACGCCGGCGGGCGCGCCCGCCCGCACGAACAGCTCGGCCAGCAGCAGGGCCGACAGCGGCGCCTGCTCGGCCGGCTTCAGCACCACGCAGTTGCCGGCCGCGAGCGCCGGCGCGATCTTCCAGGCGATCTGCATCAGCGGGTAGTTCCACGGCGTGATGCAGCCGACCACGCCCAGCGGCTCGCGCAGCGTGTAATGGAAGGCGTCGGCGGCGGTGGCCGTGACCTTGCTCTCGACCTTGTCCGACAATTCCGCGAAGTAGCGGAAGGTCAGCGAAGACTGCGGCACGTCCACGGCCACCATGTCCCGCACCGGCTTGCCCATGCAGAGCGAGTCGAGCAGCGTGAATTCCGCCGTGTGCTCGTCGATCAGCGCGGCCAGTCGGTTCAGGACCTCCAGCCGGTCGCGCGGGGCCATGTGCCGCCACACGCCCTCGCGGTGCGCACGCAGGCTGCTGGCCACGGCGAGGTCGACGTCGGCCGCCGTGCCGGACGCCACTTCGCACAGGGGCTCCGTCGTCGCCGGGTTGGTCACGACAAAGCGCGCGCCGGCTGGCCGGCACCTGCCTGCCGTCGATGAAATGGCCGGTGTCGTAGCGCAGGCTCGAGGCCCGCTGCTGCCACCCGGCCAGGCTCTGGGGAACGGTCATCGGAACCTCGGACGTCGCAGTGGCCGCAAGCGCGCGACCGGGCAGGAAGTGTAGCGATTTTCGCGTTGCAGGCGGCCGGCGAATGCGCCGCGGCGGCAGGCAAACTTTTCCCGGTCGGTAGATAAAACTTTCGGCGGTCCGGCGCCGGTTTGTGCGAGGCTTGACGCCGTCCGGGAGGCTCCCTTCCAGGACGCTGCCATCGACGGAGTGCCCAGTGACTGATACCCCGATTTCGGCCCGGCGCCCTTCAGGTCGAGACAGCCCGCCGGGCCGAGCGCGCCGGCCCCCTGCCCGCCCACCTGCGCCCGGTACGCCCGGGGATGGAGTCCGGCCGGTACCAGCCGCTGACGCCCGGACGGACGTGCAGAAGATCCATCGCACGGCGCTGCGCCTGCTGGCCGAAGTCGGCCTGGCCGATGCACCGGAATCCGGTGTCGAGATCCTCACGCGTGCCGGCTGCGTGCAGGACGGGAATGGCCGCCTGCTGTTCCCGGCGGCGCTGGTCGAGGACACGCTGGCCAAGGCCGGCCGGCATTTCGTGCTGCATGGCCAGGACCCGCGCCACGACCTCGAGCCCTGGGGCAAGCGCTCGTACTTCGGCACGGCCGGCGCGGCGGTCAACATGGTCGATCCGCGCACCGGCTACCGCGAATCGACGATCAAGGACCTGTTCGACATCGGCCGCATCGTCGACGTCATGGAGCACATCCATTTCTTCCAGCGCGCGGTCGTGCCGCGCGACATCCCCGACCCGTTCGAGATGGACTTCAACACCTGCTACGCCGCCGTCTCCTCGACGACCAAGCATGTCGGCAGCAGCTGGGTGCAGCCCGAGCATGTCGAAGCCTCGCTGCAGATGCTGCACATGATCGCCGGCGGCGAGAAGCAGTGGCGCGAGCGGCCGTTCGTGAGCCAGTCCAACTGCTTCGTCGTGCCGCCGATGAAGTTCGCCACCGACGCCTGCAAGTGCCTCGAAGTGGCGGTGCGCGGCGGCATGCCCGTGCTGCTGCTGTCGGCCGGCCAGGCCGGCGCCACCGCTCCTGCCGCGCTGGCCGGCGCGCTGGCGCAGGAAGTGGCCGAGGTGCTGGCCGGGCTCGTCTACGTCAACGCGATCCAGCCGGGACACCCGGCCATCTTCGGCACCTGGTGCTTCGTCTCCGACCTGCGCACGGGCGCCATGTCGGGCGGCAGCCCCGAGCAGGCGCTGCTCTCGGCCGCGGCGGGCCAGATGGCGCACTTCTACGACCTGACCGGCGGCACCGCCTCGGGCATGACCGATTCGAAGCTGCCGGACGGCCAGGCCGGCGCCGAGAAGGCCCTGAACCACGCGCTGGTCGGCAATGCCGGCGCCAACATGATCTACGAGTCGGCCGGCATGCACGCCAGCCTGCTGGGCTTCTCGCTCGAGAGCCTGGTCATCGACAACGACATCATCGGCGCCACCCAGCGCACGATCAAGGGCATCGAAGTCAGCGACGAGCGTCTCTCGTTCGAGACCATCCGCGACGTCTGCCTCAACGGGCCGGGGCATTTCCTGGGCAGCGAGCAGACCCTGCAGCTGATGCAGACGGAATACCTGTATCCCGACGGTCGGCGACCGCAAGAGCCCCAACGAGTGGACCGAGCAGGGCGCGCTCGACGTCGCGACCCGCGCCATGCACAAGGTCGAGGAGATTCTCGCCAGCCATTACCCGTCGCACGTCGCGGCCGCGGTCGACGCCGAGATCCGCAGCCGGTTTCCGGTCAAGCTGGCCCGCGCCGACATGCAGCCGACGGCGGAGCAGTCGGCCACGCGACGCGTCGGTTCGCGCTGAGCGGAGCCGCGAGCACGCATGTCCCTGCCGGCGCACGCAAACGTCGTCATCGTCGGCGGCGGCATCGTCGGCTGCTCCATCGCCTATCACCTGACGCGCATCGGCATCACGGACGTCGTGCTGCTCGAGCGCAGGCAGCTGACCTGCGGCACCACCTGGCACGCGGCCGGGCTGGTCGGCCAGCTGCGCGCCACGCGCAACCTCACCGAGCTTGCCCAGTACACGGCCGACCTCTACCACGCGCTCGAGGCCGAGACCGGCCAGGCCACGGGCTTCAAGCAGAACGGCTCGATCAGCGTGGCGAAGACCCCGGCGCGGCTGGAGGAGCTGCTGCGCGGCGCCTCGATGGGCAAGACCTTCGGCCTGCGCATCGACGAGCTGACGCCGGGCGAGATCAAGGAACGCTAGCCGCTGCTCGAGGTCGGCGACGTGGTCGGCGGCATCTTCCTGCCCAAGGACGGCCAGACCAATCCCGATCGACACGACGCAGGCGCTGGCCAAGGGCGCCCGGCAGCGCGGCGCGAAGATCTTCGAGAACACGAAGGTCGGGCGCATCCGCGTCGAGCAGCGGCCGCGCGGTCGGAGTCGAGACCGATGCAGGGCTACATCGCGGCGGACACCGTCGTGCTCTGCGCCGGCATGTGGTCGCAGCGAGCATGGCCGCGGACATCGGCGTCGCCGTGCCGCTGCACGCGGCCGAGCACTTCTACATCGTCACCGAGCCCATCGACGGGCTGCCGGGCAACCTGCCGGTGCTGCGGGTGCAGGACGAGTGCG
This sequence comes from uncultured Gammaproteobacteria bacterium, assembly GCA_963744735.1. Taxonomy (GTDB): domain Bacteria; phylum Pseudomonadota; class Gammaproteobacteria; order Steroidobacterales; family Steroidobacteraceae; genus RPQJ01. The sequence continues at coordinate 66,324 of CAVUVH010000002.1, read as the reverse complement.
CCTACTACAAGGAGGACGCCGGCAAGCTGCTGATGGGCTGCTTCGAGCCCGTGGCCAAGCCGTGGGGCATGCAGGGCATCCCGGACGACTTCTGCTTCGACTCGCTGCCCGAGGACTTCGACCACTTCGAGCCGATCCTGGAAGCGGCCGTGCGGCGGGTGCCGGCGCTCGGTTCGGCCGGCATCCCGCTGTTCTTCAACGGCCCGGAAAGCTTCACGCCCGATGACCGCTACTACTCGGCGAGACGCCCGAGGTGAAGGACCTGTTCGTCGCGACCGGCTTCAACTCGGTCGGCATCGCCGCGAGCGGCGGCGCCGGCAAGGTCGCTCGCCGAATGGATCCGCGACCGGCGCCCGCCGATGGACCTGGCCGACGTCGACGTGCGCCGCGTCATGCCGTTCCAGGCCAGCCCGCAGTACCTGCACGACCGCACCACCGAGACGCTGGGCCTGCTGTACGCGATGCACTGGCCCTACCGCCAGTACCAGACCGCGCGCGGTGCGCGGCGCACGCCGCTGCACGACCGGCTGCTGGCCGCCGGCGCCTGCATGGGCGAGACCGCGGGCTGGGAGCGGCCCAACTGGTACGCGCCGCCGGGATCGAACCCGCGCTACGAGTACTCCTATGGCCGGCAGAACTGGTTCGAGCCTGCCGCGCCGAGTGCGCAGGCCGTGCGCGACGCCGTCGCCCTGTTCGACCAGACCTGCTTCGCCAAGTTCCTGGTCCAGGGCCGCGACGCCTGCGCCGTGCTGAACCGGTTGTCGACCTCCGACGTGGATGTGCCGCCCGGGCGCATCGTCTACACCCAGTGGCTCAACGAGCGCGGCGGCATCGAGGCCGACCTCACCGTCACGCGGCTGGCCGAGCGCGAGTTCATGGTCGTGACCTCCGCCATCTGCCAGACGCGCGACCTCGCCTGGCTGCGGCGCGCGCTCGAGGCCCGCCCGAGGCGCACTGCACGGTGACGGACGTCACCTCCGGCGTTGCCATGCTCGGCGTGATGGGCCCGCGCAGCCGCGAACTGCTGCAGGCGCTGTCGGGCGCGGACCTGTCGAACGCCGCGCATCCTTTCGGCCATTCGCGCGAGCTGCGAGATCGGCTACGCGCGCGTGCGGGCGAGCCGCATCACCTACGTCGGCGAACTGGGCTGGGAGCTCTACCTGCCGGCCGAGCATTGCCTGCGACGTGTACGAGCGGCTGCTCGCGGCCGGCGAGCCGCTCGGCCTGCGTCACGCGGGCTATCACGCCATGGGCGCCTGCCGCGTCGAGAAGGGCTACAGGCACTGGAGCCACGACATCGGCGACGAGGACACCCCGCTCGACGCCGGCCTGGGCTTCACCGTCGCCTGGGACAAGCCGGGCGGGTTCATCGGCCGCGAGGCGCTGCTGGCACAGAAGGCGGCCGGCCCGCTCAAGCGGCGGCTGGTCCAGGTCATGCTGGACGACGCCTCCGACACGGCTCCCCTGCTGTACCACGAAGAGCCCCTGGTCCGGGACGGAGTCATCGTCGGCTCGATCCGCTCGGGCGCCTGGGGCCATCGACTCGGCCGCTCGCTCGGCATGGGCTACGTCGCCTGCGACGACGGCGTCAGCGCAGAATGGCTGGCCGGCGGACACTGGGAAGTGGAAGTGGCCTGCAGGCGGCATCCCTGCCGCGTGCAGCTGCAGCCGTGGTACGACCCGCGCAACGAACGCATCCGGAGCTGACCCAGAGATGAAGAGGCAGCGATGAAGACCCATGCCCGTGTGATCGTCATCGGCGGCGGCGCCGTCGGCTGCAGCGCGCTGTACCACCTGACCCAGCTCGGCATCACGGATTGCGTGCTGCTCGAGCGTGACGAGCTCACGGCCGGCTCCACCTGGCATGCCGCCGGCAACTGCCCGAATTTTTCCACCTCGTGGAACGTGATCAAGCTGCAGCGCCACAGCACGAAGCTGTACGCCACGCTCGCCGACAAGGTCGGCTACGACATCAACTATCACGTCACGGGCAGCGTGCGCCTCGCGCACACGCGGGACCGGGTCGACGAGTTCCGGCACGTCGTCTCGCAGGCGCGCGCGCAGGGCATCGAGTTCCAGATGCTCAGCCCGGCGGAGATCGTCGAGCGCCATCCATTCGTCGATACCAGCGGCATCCTGGCGGGCCTGTACGACCCCTGGGACGGCGACATCGATCCGGCGCAGATGACGCAGGCGCTGGCCAAGGGCGCGCGCGATGCAGGTGCCACGATCCACCGCGGCGTCAAAGTCACCTCGATCGAGCGCCTGCCCTCGGGCGAATGGAAGGTGCACACCAGCAAGGGCACGATCCAGGCCGAGTCCGTGATCAACGCCGCGGGCTATCGCGGCGGCGAGGTCGCGGCGATGGTCGGCGAGTACCTGCCCATCGTCACGCTGTCGCACCAGTACCTGATCACCGAGGACATCCCGGCCCTGGTCGACCGCGGCGCCGCACGGCTGCCGCTGCTGCGCGATCCGGACGTCAGCTACTACATGCGCCAGGAACGGCAGGGCCTGATCCTCGGTCCCTACGAGTGGCAGGCGACCGCGCACTGGCTCGACAGGATTCCCGACGAATTCGCCAACCAGCTGTTCGACGATGACCTCGGCCGGCTCGAGAAGTACATCGAGGCTGCCTGCGAGCGCGTGCCGATCCTCGGCACCGCGGGCGTCAAGAAGGTGATCAACGGCCCGATTCCGTACGCGCCCGACGGCAATCCGCTGATAGGGCCCGCACCCGGTCTGCCCGGCTTCTATCACTGCTGCGCGTTCACCTTCGGCATCGCGCAGGCCGGCGGCGCGGGCAAGATCATTGCCGAGTGGGTGGCGCACGGCCAGCCCGAGTGGGACGTGTGGCCGCTGGACTCACGGCGGTACCTGGACCATGCGAACGACAAGTTCGTGCTGGCCAAGGCGATCGAGACCTACCAGCACGAGTACGGCATCGGCTACCCCGCCGAGGAACGCCCCGCCGGCCGGCCGGCCAGGACCTCGGGCGCGTACCTGCGCCTGCAGGCCAAGGGCGCGAAGTTCGGCGCGCGCGGCGGCTGGGAGCGCGCGGTCTACTTCCCGCAGCCCGGCGATCCCGCCGAGCCCGAAACCTCCTTCCGCCGCCCTGCGTGGCACAAGGCGATCGAGCGCGAGTGCGAGGCAGCCGCGCAGCGCGTCGCCGTGCTCGACCTGCCTGGCTTCACCAAGTTCGAGGTGACCGGCGCCGGCGCCGCCGCCTGGCTCGACCACATGGTGGCCGGAGTCGTGCCCAGGCCGGGACGCACGGCGCTCAATTATTTCCTCAACGACCGCGGTGGCATCGTCACGGAAATGACGCTGACCAACCTGGGTGACGGCCGCTACTGGCTGATCAGCGCAGCGGCCGGCGAGCGCCACGACGAGCACTGGCTGCGCGAGCACCTGCCCGCCGACGGCTCGGTCCGCATCGACAACGTCTCGGCGCGCTACGGCTCGCTGATCGTGGTGGGGCCCAGGTCGCGCGAACTGCTGTCGCAGCTGACGCGCGCGGACCTCTCCAACGCCGCGTTCCCCTGGCTGGCCGTGCGCACGATCGACATCGGCTACACCAGGGCCATCGCGCTGCGCGTCAACTATGTCGGCGAGCTGGGCTGGGAACTGCACGTGCCCGCAGAGCACGTGCTGTCGGTGTACGACCTGATCTGGGCCGCGGGCGAACCGCTGGGCATCGCCGACTACGGCCTCTACGCGATGGACAGCCTGCGGCTGGAGAAATGCTACCGCGGCTGGAAAGGCGACCTGACGACCGAATACACGCCCGCCATGGCCTCGCTCGATCGCTTCGTGAAGCTCGACAAGCCGGGCGGCTTCATCGGGCAGCAGGCGCTGCAACAGGAAGCGGTCACCGGACCGAAGGAACGCTTCGTGCCGCTGCTGGTCGATGCGGGTGATGCCGACGCCGCCGCGGTGTCGATCGTCTATGACGGCGACACGATGGTCGGCCTGGTCACCTCGGGCGGCTATGGCTACCGGATGCGGCAGAGCATCGCGCTGGCCTACGTGCGCACCGACCTGGCCGTGCCGGGCACGGTGCTCGAGGTTGAAATCCTCGGCGAGCGCCGGCGCGCCGTCGTGGGGAAAGAGCCGCTGTACGATCCGGACAACGCGCGACTGCGCGGCTGACCCCCGGCGCTCAGGCCAGGTGATCCTGCAGCAGCGCCTTGAGCAGGCCTGTGAGCAGCACGGCCATCAGTACGAGGTAAGGCAGGGCCATCACGATCGTGGCTGACTGCAGGCCCTTCAGGCCCGCGTCACCGCCCAGCACGAGCAGCGTCGCGGCCACCAGCCCGATCAGGAACACCCAGAGCACCCGCTGCGGACGCGGGGTGTCGGTGCGGCCGTTCGATGCGAGGTTGTCCGCCACCAGCGCGCCCGAATCGACGGACGTCACGGTAAAGATCACCAGCAGCAGGACCACCAGCATCGAGGTGATCGCGACCAGGGGCAACTGGCCCAGGAACTGGAAGATCGCGCTGTTGACGTCCCCCACGCCGTTCGCGAGCGGCCCCGCGCCTGCGATCACCTGGGCGATGGCACCTCCGCCAAAGGCCGTGAACCAGAGCACCGCGAATGCGGCTGGAGCCACCATTACCACTCCGACCATCTGGCGGATCGTGCGCCCACGCGAGACGCGCGCGATGAAGACGCCCACCAGCGGCCCCCAGCTGCACCACCAGGCCCAGTAGAACACCGTCCAGGCGTGGTACCAGTCCGAGTCGGGCCGTTGCCTCCAGTCGGACAGCGGCAGGATGAGCCGTGCGTAATCGACCAGCGCGGTTACCAGGCCCGCCAGGTAGGCACCGAGGCCCATGCCCACGGCGCAGAACGCCAGCAACAGTGTCGCGAGCGCCATATTGAGATTGGAGAGACGCAGGATGCCGACCTCGATGCCCGTCCACACCGAGTACCCGGCGATGAGGCAGACAGCCGCGATGAAGAGTCCCTGCATCGCCAGGCCATCGGGCGTGCCGAGGACCAGGTGCATCCCCGCCGCCGACTGCATCGCGCCCAGCCCCAGCGACGCGGCCAGCCCGAAGGTGGCGAGCACGACCGCAAAGATATCGACGGCCTGGCCAGCCGGCCCGGAATGATGTCGCCCGATCAACGGCTCGAGCGCCGAACTCATCGCGAAGGGCAAGCCCCGGTTGTAGGCGAAATAGCCGACGACGAGCGCCGTAGCCAGGTAGACCGCCCACGGGTGCAGGCCCCAGTGGAACAGCGCCGAACCCATCGCGGCACGCGCCGCGGCGGGCGTGCGCGGCTCGACGTTCAGGGGTGTATCCGGCCAGCCGGTGTAGGCGGCGACCGGCTCGGCCACGCCCCAGTACAACAGCCCGACGCCCATGCCGGCCGCGAACATCATGGAGAACCATGACAGGAAGCCGAACTGGGGCTGCGCCTGCGGGCCGCCGAGACGGACCTTGCCCAGGGGCGACAATGCCAGGACCACGCACAGCAGCACGAACAGGTTGCCCATGATCATGATGAAGCTGTCGAAGTGCTGCAGAATGCTGCCGCGCAGGCGGGCCACGGCGGCGTTGAATGCAACCGGGTCGAGCAGCGCCGCGACCACGGACAGCACGATCAACGCCACTGCAAGCGGGAAGACCGTGCGATGCACGCGCAGGCCCATGAACTCGAGCCCGCGATCGGGGGTGCGCTCGTGTGGGTTCAGCTGCGTCTCCTGCTACTCGCGTTCGATCTCGTGCAGCATCTCGACGACGTACGTCGCTGAACGAACGCCAGACCTCGAGCCGGAACACGCCCGTGGCCGGGCGCCACAGCACGATCTCCGCCTTGCCGAACACGGTTCGTGTGCACATGCCGGCCGGGAAATCTGCGCGGGTCGAGCGGCAACGGGCACTGCGACTCGAGCAGCCACTGCGGCGTGCGGCCCATGGATGCCGAAGCCGACCTGGCGGTGACTGACGTCCACCAGCGAGTACGCCTGTCCGTCCAGCGCCTGCGACGATCGACGCCTCGATCGCCGCCGGCCTCGCCGTCCGGCGCGAGCAGCAGCTGCTCGTCCGGGCCGAGCCACAAGGCGGCGCGGCTGCCATTGGTGGCGGCACGACACGCGGTCGCCGGCAACTCGACGCCAAACGCCTGCCCCGCCGCTGCGCGCGCCGCAGCGTCGCCACGGAAGATCAGCCGCGAGAGTGGCGGTTCGACCTGGAGCCAGGCGGCGGCCGGCAGGGCGACGGTGCGGCGAACTGCTGCATCAGCCATGGAGGCGCGTCCCTTCCGTGTCGTAGAACACCGTGCCGGTCACCTGCACGGCGATCTCGCCTTGCGGCATCGGCACGTACAGCGTCTCGCCCATGCGCGCCCGTCCGCCGCGGACCACGGCGAGCGCGATCGAGCGACCCAGCACGGCACTGTGATACGAGGAGGTGACGTGGCCGATCATCTTCATCGGCGCACGTTGCCCGGGCGTGGCGACGATCTGCGCGCCCTCCTCCAGCACCACCTTCGGGTCGACGGTGAGCAGCCCCACCAGTTGCTTGCGATCCGGCGCGTGCATGGTCTCGCGCGCAAGCGAGCGCTTGCCGACGAAGTCGGGCTTGGACTTCGCAATGGCCCAGCCGAGGCCGGCATCGTCGGGCGTCACGGTGCCGTCCGTCTCCTGCCCGACGATGATGTAGCCCTTCTCGGCGCGCAGCACGTGCATCGGCTTCCGTGCCGTACGGCGTGATGCCATGCGCCTTACCCGCCGCGTAAATCGCTTCCCAGACGGCCAGGCCGTAATCGGACGGCACGTTGACCTCGTAACCCAGCTCGCCGGTGAAGCTCATGCGGAACAGGCGCATCGGCACGCCGCAGATCCGGCCATCGGCGACACGCCAGGTGCGGCAAGGCCGCCGTCGACAGGTCGACTCCGCTGACCAGCGGCGCCAGCACGTCGCGCGCACGCGGCCCCTGCACCGCGATCACGGACCACTGCTCGGTGGTCGAGGTGAGCCAGCACCTGAGGTCCGGCCACTCCGTCTGCAGGTAGTCTTCCATCATGTTGAAGACGCGGGCCGCACCGCCCGTGGTCGTGGTGACGTGGTATCGGTCCTGCGCGACCCGCGCGATGACGCCGTCGTCGTAGATGAAGCCATCGTCGCGCAGCAGGATGCCGTAGCGGGACTTGCCGACGGCGAGCGTCGCGAAGCCGTTGACGTACATGCGCGACAGGAAGGTCGCGGCATCCGGCCCGACCACCTCGATCTTGCCGAGCGTCGACGCATCGAACATGCCGACGCCCGCGCGCACGGCCCGGCATTCGCGCGTCCACCGCGGCGTGCATGTCCTCGCCGGGACGCGGGAAGTACCGCGCGCGCTTCCACTGGCCGACGTCCTCGAATACGGCGCCCTTGCGCGACCGCCCATTCGTGCGTCGGCGTCGTGCGCACCGGGTCGAACAGGTCGCGCCGCTCGTAGCCCGCGAAGATGCCGAACGTGACCGGTGTGTACGGCATGCGGAACGTGGTGAGGCCGACCTGCGGGATCGGCCGGCCCAGTTCGCCCGACACGAACGCCAGGGCGTTCATGTTCGATGTCTTGCCCTGGTCGGTGGCCATGCCCGTGGTCGTGTAGCGCTTGATGTGCTCCACCGACTCGAAACCTTCGCGCATCGCGAGCGCGAGGTCCTTGGTCGTGACGTCGTTCTGGAAATCGATAAAGGCCCGTGACGGGGCCGGGTGATTGCCCTGGGACAGGACGCCCGGCAGTCCGTGCAGGCTGAACTCGCGCGCCTGCACCAGGTGCCCGGCCGGCGGGACGGCGATGCCGGAGGCCTGGCTCGCTTCCATTCCAGCCTGCGCGCCATCGTTGAGGACCTGCTCGTACCCGTCCACGCCGCCACACGAGCCAGCGGAACGCTCGGCCTCGGCAGAGACCGACGGCAGGAACGCCTGCCTGGATCCGTCGAACTGCAACTTGCCGCGGGACTGCGAAAACAGGTGAACGCTGGGTGTGTAGCCGCCCGACACCAGCAACGCATCGCAATCGACACGCCGTGTCGACGCCGAGGCACCTCCAGCAACCAAGCCGATGGTCACCTCGCGGATACCGAGGCGGCCTCGCGTGCCGAGCACGGTCGAGCCCGTCACCACTTCGATGCCCGCCTGGCGGGCAACCTCGAGCGGCGCACCGGCCGCGTCCGCGCGCACATCCGCGATCAGGGCGATGCGCACGCCCGCAGCATGCAGGTCCAGCGCGGTCGCGTAGGCGGCGTCGCATCCGGTCACGAGGACCACGTCCTGGCCCACCGCGACCCCATGGCGGTGCAGGTAGCTGCGCGCGGCTGACGCCAGCATCACGCCCGGCCGGTCGTTGCCCGGGAACACCAGCGGCCGCTCGATCGAGCCGGTGGCGAGCACGACGCGGGCAGCACGCACCTGCCACAAGCGCTCGCGCGGCCGGGCAGCGGCGGCCTCCGCTGGCAGATGCTCCGTGATCCGCTCGTTGAGGCCGATCATGTTGTGCGGGAAGTAGCCGAATGCCGTCGTGCGCGGCAGCAGCGTCACGTTGGATCGCGCACGCAGCGTCGCGACGGCTTGCCGGATCCAGTCGGCGGCCAGGACACCGTCGATCCGCACCGTCGGCTCGTCGAGCAGCGAGCCGCCGAACTCGGGCTGTTCGTCGCACAGCGACGACGCGGGCGCCGCCGGCCGATGCGCTCAGCGCGGCCGCAAGACCCGCCGGGCCCGCGCCGACCACCAGCACGTCGCAATGCGCATAGCGCTGCGCATACCGGTCCGGATCGGGCTGCGTCGGCGGCTCGCCGAGTCCCGCGGCGCGGCGGATGAACGGCTCGTACAGCCTGTGCCACGCGGCCTTCGGCCACATGAACGTCTTGTAGTAGAACGCGGCCGGCAGCAGCGGCGACAGCACGTCGTTGACGGCCTGCAGGTCGAAGTCGAGGCTCGGCCAGCGGTTCTGGCTGATGGCCGTCAGTCCCTCGTACAACTCGACCTGCGTGGCGCGCAGGTTCGGCGTCCGCCGTGCCTCGTCGCGGATCACCGTCACCAGGGCGTTGGGCTCCTCGGAGCCCGCCGCGATCACGCCGCGCGGCCGGTGATACTTGAACGAGCGGCCGAACACACGCACACCGCTGGCGAGCAGCGCCGAAGCCAGCGTGTCGCCCGCGAAGCCCGTGTACGCCTTGCCGTCGAACGTGAAACGGATGGCGCGCGAGCGGTCGATGCGTCCGCCGCTTTCGAGGCGACGGCCGCTCATGGCTTGTCGCCCGCCGGCAGCGGCGGGTCATCGGCTCGCCGGCGCGGTACGTCGCCACGAAATGGTCGGTCGTGGTGTCGCGCAGCGCATTGAAGAACCGCGCGCAGCCGCGCACGTGGCGCCAGCGTTCGGCATGGATGCCGCGCGTGTTGTCACGCAGGTAGAGAAACTCGGCCCATTCGTCGGGCGTGGTCGCCGATGGATCCGGCGGACGCGCCACGTGCGCCTGCCCCGCGTAGGCAAACTCGAGTTCCGGGCGCGGACCGCAATACGGGCAGTGGATCAGCAGCATGGCGAGCTCAGTGCGCGACGGCCGCAGCGGCCGCCTCGTCGATCAGGTGGCCGTCGCGGAACCGCTCGATCGTGAACGGCGCGTTGATCGGATGCGGCTCGTCCTTCGCCATCGTCCACGCCAGCAGGTGGCCCGAGCCCGGCGTGGCCTTGAAGCCGCCGGTGCCCCAGCCGCAGTTGACGTACAGCCCCGGCACCGGCGTCTTGGCGATGATCGGCGAACGATCGGGCGTGACGTCGACGATGCCGCCCCAGTTGCGCAGCATGCGCATGCGGCGGAACGCCGGGAACAGCTCGCAGATGGCGGAGAGCGTGTGCGAATTGACGTGCAGCGCCCCGCGCTGCGTATAGCTGGTGTAGGCGTCGGTGCCGGCGCCGATCACGAGTTCGCCCTTGTCCGACTGGCTGATGTACGCATGGATGGAATTCGACATCACCACGCAAGGCACCGCGGGCTTGACCGGCTCGGACACCAGCGCCTGCAGCGGGAAGCTCTCGAGCGGCAGCCGCACGCCGGCCAATCCCAGCACGACGCTGGTGTTGCCCGCGGCGGAGACGCCCACTCGGCGGCAGCGGATCAGCCCGCGCGTCGTCTGCACGGCTTCCATGGCGCCCGAGGCGTCACGCAACAGGCCCGTGACCTCGCAGTTCTCGATGATGTCGACGCCGAGCGCATCGGCGGCGCGGGCATAGCCCCAGGCCACGGCGTCGTGCCGTGCGGTGCCGCCGCGGCGCTGCAGGGCAGCGCCCATCACGGGGTAGCGGATGTTCTGTTCGATGTTGAGCGGCGGGCAGTAGGCCTTCGCCTCCTCCGGCGTCAGCCACTCGTTGTCGACGCCGTTGCCGCGGTTGGCGTGGATGTGGCGCTTGGCCACCTGCACGTCGTGCACCGTGTGGGCCAGCATCATCACGCCGCGCGGCGAGAACATGACGTTGTAGTTGAGGACCTGCGAGAGGTCTTCCCACAGCTTGAGCGCGTGGTCGTACAGCGCGGCGCTCTCGTCGAACAGGTAGTTCGAGCGGATGATCGTCGTGTTGCGGCCGGTGTTGCCGCCGCCGATCCAGCCCTTCTCGAGGATCGCGGTGCGCGTGATGCCGTGCTCGGCCGCCAGGTAGTAGGCAGCGGCGAGCCCGTGGCCGCCGCCGCCGATGACGATCGCGTCGTACTCGGCCTGCGGGGCCGCACGGCGCCATTGCGGGGTCCAGCCTTGCTGGCCCCCGAACGCTTCCTTCAGCAGGGTCCAGGCCGAGAACTTCCGCATCAGGCCCTCAGGTCGACGTTCTGCGGGTCGTACGGCGAATCCACCAGCACGGTTGCCCGCTTGCGCTCGCCGAGCACTTCGATGACCAGTTCCGTGCCGACCGCAGCGAATTCCGGCTTCACGTAACCGATCGCCAGGCTCTTGCGCAGGCAGTGGCCGTAGTAGCCCGAGGTGGCGCGGCCGACCAGCGTGCCGTCGGACGCGAAGATCGGCTCGTTGCCCAGCGGGTCGGCATCGGTGACGCCGTGCACCTCGAGCGTGACGAAGCCGAGCGGAACGCCCGCCTGCTGCTGCTTCTGCAGCGCCTCGCGACCGGTGAACGGGCCCTTGTCCATGCGCACGAAGCGGGCCAGCCCGGCTTCCAGCGGCGTGTTGTCGCGGGTCAGGTCGCTGCCCCACATGCGGTACGACTTCTCCATCCGCAGCGATTCCATCGCGCGCATGCCGGCCATGCCGATGCCGTACTCCGCGCCGGCCGCGAAAATCGCGTCGAACAGGCCGTGGGCGTACTCGATCGGGAAGTGCAGCTCCCAGCCCAGCGCACCGACGAAGTTGACGCGCAACGCGTAGACGTCGGTCGCGAGGCCCGCCTCGATCACCTGGCCCGTCAGCCACGGGAACGAGGCGTTGTCGAGCGGCACGTCCGTGAGCTTTGCCATCACGTCGCGGGCCCGCGGCCCCGCCAGCACGTACACGCCGCGCGAGCCGGTGATGTTGCGCAGCGTCACCGAGCCGTCGGCAGGCAGGCGCTTCTGCAGGAAGTCCGAGTCGTAGCGCTCGGCCGCGCCGGCGCTGACCACGTAATAGTGGTGCTCGGCCAGCTTGGTGATCGTGAACTCCGTGCGGATGCCGCCCCGCTTCGTCAGCGCATGGCACAGCGCGATGCGACCGACTTTCGTCGGCACCTTGTTGGCCACCAGGCCATCGAGCCAGGCCTCGGCACCCGGGCCAGTCACCTCGAACTTGGTGAATGGCGTCAGGTCGATCACGCCGACCTTCTCGCGCAACCGGCGGCACTCGTTGCCGACGTGCTCGAAGTAGTTGCTGCGGCGGAAACTCCAGACGTCCTTCGGCTCGACACCTTCCGGCGCGAACCAGTTGGCGCGTTCCCAGCCGTAGCGCTGGCCGAACACGGCGCCCATGCGCTTCAGCTTGTCGTAGACCGGACTGGTCTTGGCCGGCCGCGCGTCGTGGCGCTCCTCGTCCGGGTAGTGGATCGTGAAGACGTCGCGATACGCTTCCTCGTTCTTCGCCACGAGGTAACGCTTGCTCGTGTAACCGCCGAAGCGGCGCGGATCCACCGCCAGCATGTCGATGCCCGGCTCGCCTTCGACGATCCATTCGGCCAGTTGCCAGCCGGCGCCGCCCGCGGCCGTGATGCCGAAGCTGTGGCCTTCGTTGATCCAGACGTTCCTGACGCCCCACGCCGGCCCGACCAGCGGGCTGCCATCGGGCGTGTACGCGATGGGACCGTTGACGATGTCCTTGATGCCGCAACGCTCCAGCCCCGGCACGCGACGCTGCGCCGCCTCGACGTGCGGCAGCAGCCGTTCGAGTTCGCCGGGAAAGAGGTCCTTGCCGAACCAGCTCGGCACGCCGTCGGCGAAGCGCGCAGGCGCGCCGGCCTCGTAGGGCCCGAGGATCCAGCCCATGCGTTCTTCGCGGAAGTAGTACGACTGGTCCGGCTCGCGCAGCACCGCGAGCTCGCGGCCGCCCGACTGGCGATACGCCTTCAGCTCGGGTGATTCGTCGTACACGATGTACTGGTGTTCGACCGGAATCGCCGGCACCTTGAGGCCGAACATGCGGCCCGTCTGGCGGGCGTAGTTGCCGGTGCAGAGCACGACATGCTCGGCGGTGATCTCGCCGCGGGTCGTCGTGAGCTTCCATTCGCCGCCCGGCATCTGCACCGCGCCGGTCACCTCGGTCTGCTCGTTGATTTCGGCACCCGCGGAGCGAGCGGCCTTGCGCAACGCCATCGTGAGGTCCGCCGGCGCGATGTGGCCATCGTCCGGGTGATAGAGCGCGCCGATGACGGCCGGCGTGTCGGCATCGCCGCCCAGGTTCACGAGCGGCCACAGTTCCTTGACCTCGGCCGGCGAGATCAACTGGAACGGGACGCCGATGGTGTTGGCCGTGCCGCAGTACTTCTTGTACTCGTCCATGCGATCGCGACAGGTGGCGAGACGCAGGTTGCCGGTGACGTGGAAGCTCACGTCCTGGCCGGTCTCGGCCGGCAGCCGCTTGTACAGGTCGACGGAATACTTGTGCAGCTGCCCGACCGTGTAGCTCATGTTGAACAGCGGCAGCAGGCCCGCGGCGTGCCAGGTGGAACCCGCCGTCAGCTCGGTGCGCTCGAGCAGCACGACATCGGACCAGCCCTTCTTGGTCAGGTGATAGAGCGTGCTGACGCCCACCACGCCGCCGCCGATCACCACCACGCGCGCATGCGATTTCATCCTGCTCCCCTCCGCCGGCCCGGCGACCGTGCACGGAAGATTCCTGCACGAGGGCGCGGGCGATCGCGGCAGTTTAGCAACGGAGCGGACGGTCACCGCTCTGTTTGCGACAGAAGCTTACGCAAATGCGCCAGTGGACTCTATACTCGGACGGTGCCAGTTCCGGGCAGTCCACGGCCCGATGGAGACCCGCCCGTGAAGTCGACGCCGGCCGCCACGACGCGCTACGCGTTCCTGACGCTGCCCGACTACTCGATGATCGCGCTGACCAATGCGGTCGAGCCTTTGCGCATGGCTAACCGGGTCTCCGGTCAGCCGGCCTACGAGTGGACCATCGCGACGCTCGATGGCCGCCCGGCCCTGGCGAGCAACGGCCTGATGCTGACCCCGACGGCCAGCCTCGGCGACGTCGCGGGACACGTCGACCTGGTGTTCGTCTGCGGCGGGATCAACGTGCGCGAGGCGGTTTCGCCCGCGCTGGTGACCGTCCTGCGGCGCCTGGCGGCCAAGCGGATGCCGCTGGGCGCGCTGTGCACGGGCGGCTACGCGCTGGCCCAGGCGGGATTGCTCGACGGCTATCGCGCGACCATCCACTGGGAGAACCTCTCGGCCCTGCGCGAGCAGTTTCCGCGGGTCCTGCTGTCGGATCACCTGTTCACGGTCGACCGCAACCGCTACACCTGCTCGGGCGGCGTCGCGCCGCTCGAGCTGATGCTGAACCTGATCGACGGCAAGCTCGGGGCACAGGTGTCGCAGCGGGTGTCGGAGCAGTTCATCGTCGAGCGTGTGCGCGATGGCGACGACCGGCAGTACGTGCCCTTGCGGGCGCAGGTGGGCAACGTGCATCGCAGCGTGATCGCGGTCGCGTCGCTGATGGAAGCCAACATCGAGAATCCGCTGCCGCTCGAGGACATCGCGCGGCAGTCGGGATTGTCGCGGCGGCAGATCGAGCGGCTGTTCCAGCGGCACGTCAACTGCGTGCCGAAGCGCTACTACCTGGAGCTGCGGCTGAAGCGCGCGCGTGAGCTGCTGCTGCAGACGTCGATGCCGGTGATGGCCATCAGCACGGCCTGCGGGTTCAAGTCGCCGCCGCACTTCTCCAAGTGCTACCGCGGTCACTTCGGCCGGCCGCCGACCGCGGAGCGGCAGCCGCGGCGCGGGTCAGGCACGTCGGCGTAGCTCGCCATCCATGAGCGGCGTCTTCCCGGTGTCTGGGAATCGTTGCTGCCCGCGAGCGTTCGGCTGCCGGTTGATCAGTGGCGGGACACGCCGTGAATACGTCCCTGTAGGCTCGCGCGCGCCGTCCTGGCGCGCGACGGTCCCGCACCGATCAACCGGCAGCCAAGCGCTCGCTGCGGCAGTTGTGCCGAACCGACGACGCGATCGCAGTGCGTCCTGCTTACCGGCCAAGCTGCGTCAGCAGTCGATGGCGCCTGCGCGGCCAGATCACCTTGCGATGCGACTTGCGCGACAGGGCGTTTCAGCCAGTTTGTCCTCTGCCGAAATGAGCGTCGCCTCGTCCCAGCCGTTGACTGGCAGGTAGTGAGGCAGTGCTTTCGCGAAATCGACGAGCTGCCCGGTCACCGAGCGGTCAACCGTCTTGCCGACGCACACATGGGTTGTCGCTTCGACCTCGGAGGCAATGACAGCCTCGCTGACACCAAGGCGCCGGAGACGCTGCTCCGACAATCGTCGCGAGACGGTCGGGCAGCGTCTTCACTTCGCGCGCCGGTGTGACGATCGCTAGTCGCGACGCTGAACTGACCAACAGAAGCAGTGGGCGCCGATCAATGACGAGGCGGTTGACGTACCAGTCGCCGAGCGCATTGTCCGAGGCGACCCCGTCTCTTTCAATCTGAGGCAGTGATTTCAAGACTTTCCGAGTTGCCCGCAATACGACCAATAGTTCCACCTCAGTTGACTGACGACCCGCGATCACCGGCGGCGATACTTCCAGCGGGATGTCATGCGGCACTGAGTGGCTTGATTCGCGACACGTCCTTCTTGATGGCCCCCGCGGTGTCCCAGAGATCCACGGCCGCTGCGCATTCAGCCAGAATTCAGGCGTATTGCCGAAAAGGCGCGCCAGACGCAACGCCATATCCGGACTGACAGCCCGGCGCTCCCGCAGCAACTCGTTCACCGACTGGCGCGACACACCAATCGCCTCGGCAAGCACAGCAACCGTGAGGCCGTAGTCGGGGAGAAAATCCTCTCGCAGCATCTCACCCGGGTGGCTGGGCCTGCGATTTATCCCCGCATTCGAAATGCTCATGTGCAAATCTCCAGACTAATGGTAGTCGCAGAACTCGACGTCATATGCGTCTCCGTCTGCGAAGCGAAAGCAGATCCGCCACTGATCGTTTACCGAGATCGAATGCTGGCCTTTTCGATCTTCCGTCAGCGCATGGAGCCGGTTACCAGGTGGAACCCTCAGGTCATCAAGGCACGTGGCCAGGTCAACATACTCGAGCTTTCGAGCGGCCCGCTTCGCAACGTCAGCCGGGACACGCCTGCTCTTGCCGGTGGCGTAGAGCTCTTGAGTGCGACGGTCTGCGAACGTCTTTATCACCGGACGATTGTAACGCGTCACGTGACGCGCGGCAAGCCACTGGATTTGTCGCACAGCAATACTGAAGCTGCACTGCCATGCGGGTCGAAGACGTCAGGCGCAGCGGTCCCGAGCCGTCGAGGTTCTGGGGACCGTCGCGCGCCAGGACGGCGCGCGCGAGCCTACAGGGACGTATTCACGGCGTGTCCCCAGGGCCTCGACGGCTCGGGGCCGCCAGCGCCCTGCAACTCCGGGCGCGCCCTGAAGCTGCAAAGTCACGCACGCATGCGGAGGCCCTGTCGGATCGACCAGCGCGCCCTCGCTGCGCACCGCCGCCCGCCGCTCGCCCATCAGTTCGACCGCAAACCCGCTGCTCTCGCCCGCGACCGCGTTGTCGACGTAGCCCAGCGCGATCGACTGGCCCACCGTGTGACCGTAGCCACCCGAGGTGACCCAGCCGACGACCTTGTCGCCGTGCCAGATCGGCTCGTCACCGATGGCGTCCGCGTCCTTCGCATCGACCGACAGCGTGATCAGCCTGCGCACCCCGCCGCTCGCCTTCTCGGCGGCCGCCGCGGCCTTGCCGATGAAGTCAGGCTTGTCCAGGTGCACGAAGCGGCCCAGGCCCGCCTCGTACGGCCCGTAGATCGGCCGGAACTCGCGCGCCCAGTTGCCGAAGCTCTTTTCCAGGCGCAGCGAGTTGAGCGCGCGCCCGCCGAAATTGCGCAGCCCATGGGCCCTGCCCGCTTCGTGCAGCAGGTCGTACAGCGTGCGCAGGTACTCCGCGGTCACCCACAGCTCGTAGCCCATCTCGCCCGTGAACGAGACGCGGCCCACCAGCGCCGGCACCATGCCGACGTCCATCCGCGCGAACGACATGAACGGGAACGCCGCCGTCGAGAGGTCGTGGTCGACCAGCGTCTGCAGCACCGCGCGCGACTGCGGGCCGGCGATCGACAGCCCGAGGTACTCCATTGCACAGGGCCGCACGGACACGCCGGTCGGCGGCAGGTGCTGTTCGAACCAGCGCAGGTAGAACACCTCGGCCGCGTAGGTGCCGACGACGAAGAAGCGGTCCTCGGCGACGCGGCACATGCGTGAAGTCGCCGATCAGGCGCCCCGCATCGTTCAGCATCGGCGACAGCGCGATGCGGCCGACGGCCGGCACCTTGCAGGCCATGATCTTCCCGAGCCAGTCCGCCGCGCCCGGGCCGGTGATCTCGAACTTGCCGTAGTTCGAGATCTCGATCAGGCCGCAGGCCTCGCGCACGGCCCGGCATTCTTCCGCCACGTGCGGATGCGCATTCGAGCGGCGGAAGGTCGTGTCCTCGACCGCGGGCGTGCCCTTGGGCGCAAACCACAGCGGATGCTCGAGCGTGCAGTAGTCGCCGAACACGGCGTTCTCGGCCTGCAGCTTCTCGTAGATCGGCGTCGTGCGCAGCGGCCGCGCGGCCTCGAGTTCTTCGTTCGGGAAGCGGATGCGGAAGCGCCGCGAGTAGTTCTCGCGCACTTTTGCGTTGGTGTACGGACGGTTGGCCCAGTCGCCGTAACGCGCCACGTCCATCGCCCAGATGTCGGCGCCCGGGTCGCCTTCACCATCCAGTTGGCGAGCGACAGGCCCACGCCGCCGCCCTGGCTGAAGCCCGCCATGACGCCGCAGGCCACCCAGTAGTTCTTCAGGCCCTTGACCGGGCCGACCAGCGGGTTGCCGTCCGGCGCGAACGTGAACGGACCGTTGACGACCTTCTTGATGCCGGCCGTCTCGAGCCGCGGGAAATGCTCGAACGCCACCGTCACGCTCGGCGCGATGCGCTCGAGGTCGTTCGGCAGCAGGTCCTGGCCGAAGTCCCACGGCGTCGTCTTCGGCGACCACGGCACGCCGGCGCGCTCGTAGGTGCCGAGCAGCATGCCCTGCCGCTCCTGGCGCATGTAGATCTCGCCCTCGAAGTCGATGACGTGCAGCAGTTCCTTCTGGCCCTTGAGCTCGGGCAGGTCCTCGGTGATGAAGTACTGGTGCTCCATCGCGAGGATCGGCAGCTCGAGCCCGACGATGCGGCCGACCTCGCGCGCCCACAGGCCGCCGGCGTTGACGACGTGCTCGGCGTGCACCGTGCCCTTCTCGGTGATGACGTCCCAGGTGCCGTCGGCACGCTGCTTCGTATCGATGACGCGGTTCTGGCGCACGATCTCGGCGCCGGCCAGCTGCGCGGACTTGGCGTAGGCGTGCGTGACGCCGTACGGGTCGACATGGCCCTCGATCGGGTCGTAGATCGCGCCGAGGAAGTGCTTCTCGTCGAGCAGCGGAAACAGCTTCTTCGCCTCGGCCGCCGAGATCAGCTGCAGGTCCATGCCGAGGTAGCGGCCGCGCGCCACCGCCATGCGCAGCCAGTCGACGCGCTCGGGCGTGCCGGCCAGCATCAGGCCGCCGGTGATGTGCACGCCGCAGGAGACGCCCGAGATCGCCTCGATCTCCTTGTAGAGTTCGATGGTGTACTGCTGCAGCTTGGCGACGTTGGGATCGCCGTTGACCGTGTGCATGCCGCCGGCCGCGTGCCAGGTCGAGCCCGAGGTGAGCTCCGCACGCTCGATCAGCAGGACGTCCTTCCAGCCCGCCTTGGTCAGGTGATACAGCACGCTGGCGCCCACGACGCCGCCCCCGATCACCGCCACCTGCACATGGTTACGCATGCGTATCAACCTCAGACTGCAATTGAATAAAGCGACAAGGGGCTAGGGACTAGGGACTAGGGGTTAGTCGGAGGTGCATCTGCACCATACGCTGCCGCGCCATTCTTCACTAACCCCTAGCCCCTAACCCCTAGCCCCTTGGTTCATCAGGTGATCGGCGGTGCGCCGCCCTCGGCCGTGCGCCGGTCGACGAAGTCGTTCATGGCCTCGACGATGGCCGGATCACGCTCGGGCGCGACGTAGCGCGCCAGCGTCTCCTGGTACACCGTGTTGGCCCGCTCGGTGGCGGTCTTCGCGCCGTCGTTGGACCAGGTGCCGTAGTTGCGCCAGTCCGAGATCAGCGGCGTGTAGAACGCCGTGCGGTAGCGCTCCATGGTGTGGCCGCAGGCAAAGAAGTGCCCGCCGTAGCCCACCTCGGCAATCGCGTCCACGGCCATGTCGGACGACTTCGGCGCCCACCGGCTGGAACAGCTCGGCAAACATCTGCAGCATCTCGATGTCCATGATGAATTTCTCATAGGACGTCGACAGGCCGCCCTCGACCCAGCCGGCGGCGTGCAGCATGAAGTTGGCGCCGCCCATCAGCGCGCCCCACAGGCTCATCTGCGCCTCGTAGGCCGCCTGCGCATCGGGCGTGTTCGACGCGGTCGCGTTCGACGAGCGCCATGGCACCTTGATGTAGCGCGCAAGCTGGCCCGCGCCGAACGCCGCCTTGGCGTACTCGGGCGTGCCGAACGCGGGCGAGCCGGACTTCATGTCGACGTTGGAAGTGAAGCTGCCGTAGAGGATCGGCGTGCCCGGGCCGCACGCACTGCGCCAGCGTGATGCCGGCCAGCGCCTCGGCGTGCGCCAGCGTCAGCGCGCCCGTGATCGTCACCGGCGCCATCGCGCCGGCCAGCGTGAACGGCGTGATGATCAGCACCTGCCCCGCCTCGGCGAAGTCGATGATGCCCTCCGCCATCGGGACGTCGAGCTGCAGCGGCGAGTTGGTGTTGATGACCGTCCAGGTCCGCGGCTTGAGCTTGAAATCATCCACGCTCACGCCATTGGCGATGCGGATCAGCTCGAGGCAATCGGCGATCTGCTTCGAACCGCGCGAATAGACGAACGGCACCTTGTCCGACAGCAGCAGCATCGAGCGCGTGGTCTCGAAATGGCGCACCTGCACCGGGCTGTCCTGCGGCTCGACCGCGCCGCCCAGCGAATGGATGACGTCGAATGTCTGGCACAGCTTGATCAGGTTGCGGAAATCCTCGACGGTGCCCGCCCGGCGCCCGTTGTGGATGTCCATGATGTTGGGCGGGCCCGAGGTCGGGGCGAAGCAGACATGGCGTCCGCCGATCGTCACGTTGAATTCGGGATCCGGCGTGTGGAAGGTGAACTCGCTGGGCGTCGTCGCCAGGGCCTTGGCCACCATGCCGCGGTCGATCCGCACCACCTGCGTCGACTCGTCGACGCTCGCGCCCGCCTCGGCGAAACGCCGCCGGCCGATCGCGGACAGCACCTTCATGCCCTGGTTCTCGAGCAGGGTCAGCGCAGCCACGTGGATCGCGGCGACCTGGTCGTCGGAATAGATGCGCGGCGGCGTGAACGGATTCTGCAGCCGTCGATAGGCCCGCGACCGCTCGGGCACGGGAGCAGCAGCTGGCGGCGGCTGCCGGGCGCCGGCGGCCCGTGCCACGGCGCGGACCGCCGGATTCGATCTCACTCATGCTTTGGCGACTCCAGCACGGGGTGGGCCCCGCGGCCTGCGGCCACGGCCGCGGTGTTCTTGTCCGGACCGAACTGTTCGATCAGCCACGAACGGAACAACGCGGTCGCGGTATCGCTCAGGGCTTCCGGGTCGGTGACGAGGTAGTAGCCGAATCCATCGTTGAGCGTGGCCGGATACGGCTGCACCAGGCGCCCGGCCGCCAGGTGGTCGCGGAACAGGTCGAGGTCGACCAGCGCAATGCCGGCACCGCTCAGCACGTACTGCACGGTCAGGATCTCGGTATCGAAGACCAGGCCGCGCTCCACGTCCATGGCCGACAGTCCCGCCTGGCGGACGTACTGCGACCAGAAGTGGCGCCGCGGCAGGCCCTCGACCCGCATGTGCACCAGTTCGTTGTCACGGATGAACTCGGCGACGTCCTTGCCTTTATGCCGCAGTGCAATATCCGGGTGACAGACGATGCCCAGCCGCACCTGCCAGAGCAGGTCGCTGACGCGCTCGGTGACGGACGGACGGCAGTAAAGCACCGCCACATCGACGTCCGCTGCGGGCGGACCGATGCCGTAGGGACTGACGAGGTCGATCTCGACCTCGGGGTGCGCTGCACGGAAGTCCTGCAGCAATGGCACCATCATGTGCGCTGCAAAACTCGGCGGCATCTGCACCCGCAGGGTGCGCAGGCGCGGCGTGCGGGCATCGCGGATCTCGTCGATGGCGTGCTCGAGCCGGTCGAACGAACGCGAAACCACCGGCAGCAGGTGCTCCCCGGCCGGCGTCAGCACCAGCGAATGCGGGCGACGTTCGAAAAGCTTCACGCCGATCAGGTTTTCCAGCGAAATGACGTGCCGCGACAGCGCACTCTGGGCGATGCTCAGGGCGCTGGCCGCGCCGGTGAAGCTGCCGTAGCGGGCCACGCCCTCGAACGCGCGCAGCGCGTTGAGCGGCAGCCAGCGGCGGTCGATGCGTACCTTGTCGATCATGACTCCCCCCTGCGGTCCGCAAGCGTGGCGCATTCGCGACACCCGGAGCAATGCTTTTTTTGGCGTCCGGTTAATGCTTTTTTAAGATGTATTTGAGGTGGACGACTACGTACTTGACTTGATATGGTCCGGCGAACCTGCAGCACAAGCCGCATTTGTGCTGTGGTGAGACGACAAGGGCGACGATCCCGGCCACTGGCGGGCGTTGCGTCAAAAACACGATGCCTTGGGGGTTTTAAATCAGCATGAACTACAGACTCGCCTCCGCGGTCGCCGCCGTACTGGCCGCCGCCCCGACCAACGCTGTTTACGCCCAGGCCGCAAGCTCGGGTGGACTCGAGGAAGTCGTCGTCACTGCGCAGCGCCGCACGGAAAGCCTGCAGGACGTCCCGCTTTCGATCACGGCGCTGACGGGCGATACGCTTTCCCAACTCAACGTCTCGACGGTCGAGGAATTCGTCAGGTTCCTGCCCAGCGTCACGACCGCAAGCATCGGACCGGGCCAGAGCAACATCTACATGCGCGGCCTCAACACCGGCACGCTCGGCACGCAGGGCTCGGGCACCAACGGCCCCTGGCCGAACGTGGCGGTCTACCTCGACGAGCAGTCCACCCAGGTTCCGGGCCGTAACCTCGACGTCTACGCGGCAGACTTCGAACGCATCGAAGTGCTGACCGGCCCGCAGGGCACGCTGTTCGGCGCCGGCGCCCAGGCGGGCGTGCTGCGCTACATCACCAACAAGCCGCAGTTCAACGAGATGTCGGCCAGCGTCAAGGCGGGAGTCGCGACGACGGAGGACGGCGACGAGAGCTACAACGTCGAGGGCGTGCTCAACCTGCCGCTGATCGACGACAAGCTCGCGATGCGCCTCGTGGCCTACCACGACAAGCGCGGCGGCTACATCGACAACGTCTACAGCACCTTCACGCGACAGCCGACCGACCTCGCCTTCGCCGCGCTGACGGGCGGCGTCGTTCCGGAAGACT
The DNA here is from genome assembly GCA_963744735.1 of uncultured Gammaproteobacteria bacterium. GTDB lineage: Bacteria > Pseudomonadota > Gammaproteobacteria > Steroidobacterales > Steroidobacteraceae > RPQJ01. The sequence continues at coordinate 44,137 of CAVUVH010000002.1, read as the reverse complement.
CGGTGGTGATCAACAACGGCAATATCGCCAAGGAAAACATCAACGAGGTCGAGTACAACGGCGCCCGTGCCAGCTTCAAGCTGCAGATCGCCGACGACTGGGATGCGCTGCTGGCCGTCGCCTACCAGAGGATCGATGGCGAGGGCGTGTTCTACCAGACCCCGAACGGCTCCGATTCCGGTTGCGGTGTCGTCGTTGGCGGCGTTCTGCCCCAGGACTGCCCCCAGTCCACTCAGCGGCTCGATCCGCTCGAGGTGACGATCTTCAACGAGGGCTACACCGAGGACGAGTTCATCAACACCGCGCTGACGGTCAACGGCAAGGTCGGCGTGCTCGACCTGGTCTACGCCGGCGCCTACCTGACGCGCGACGCAGAGACGGTCTCTGACTACACCAACTACGCCCGTGGCCTGTACGGCATCTACTACCAGTGCACCGGCTATTCGGGGACATCGGTCGACAAGTGCTACACGCCGTCGAGCGTGTGGAATGACAAGAACGACAGCACCAACATGAGCCAGGAGATTCGCCTGAGCAGCCCGACCGACTGGCGCATGCGCTTCGTCAGCGGCCTGTTCTACGAAGATCGCGAAGTCGAGGCCACTACCGATTGGCTGTACAAGTCCGTCCCGGAGTGCCCGGTAGGCAGCGATTCGTATCGCGAACGACTGCTTCTATTACCTCGATCCGCTGAATACCGCCGAAGTTTGCGTCGGCCGACCTTAACAATCCGGCTCCCGCCGCTCGGACCACCGGCTTCTTCAATGATTTCACGCGTGAGTACACGCAGTTTGCGGCGTTCGCGTCGGTCGACTTTGACATCCTCGAGAACCTGACCCTGACGCTGGGCACCCGGTACTACGACATCGACAACTCGATCGGTCGGCGCGAACGTGGGCAGCTTTGACTGCAAAGCGTATGCAGACGACGAGACCGGCACCGCCGGCACCTCGGCGGCTATGCGAGGACACTCGTTACGGCACCAACGTGGACGAGCAGGCCGATCAACGACCTCCAGACCGACGGGTTCAAGAGCCGCGCCAACCTGACCTGGCGCATCAACACCGACGTGCTGGTGTACGCAACCTGGTCGGAAGGCTACCGACCGGGTGGCTTCAACCGCGGCACGTCCTGGTCGCCAAGGACCCTGAAACCCTTGAATACCAGTACCAAAGGCCCTACGCCTACGAGGAAGATGACCTGACCAACATCGAACTCGGCTGGAAGACGACGTTCTGGGGCGGGCGGGCGCAGTTCAATGGCGCGATCTACCAGGTCACGTGGGAGAACGCACAGACCGGATTCTTTGCGCCACAGCTCGGCTTCGGCAACCTGCAGTTCTTCACGAACGGCCCCGACTACGAGGTCAACGGCATCGAGTTCGATGTCGCCGTCGCGCCGATCGACGGCCTGACGGTCAACCTGGCCGGCTCCTACAACCAGGGCGAACTGACGAACTCGCCGCAGCTGATCAACAACATCCCGGGCAGCCCGAGCTTTGGCCAGCCGATCACCGAATCGTGCGTCGACAGTCTCTGACGGCGTCTGCACGCAGATCGTGGACATCGTGGACGTATTCGGCCCGGAGGGAACCGAGCTGGCCAACTCGCCGGAACTGCAGTTCAACGTCCGGGCGCGCTACGAGTGGGCCTGGGGTGACTACAACCCGTACGTCGGCGCCGCCGTGCAGTACCAGGACGAGTCCTATTCGTCGGCCAACACGGTCAACCGGTACTTGATGCCTTCGTGGACCACCTGGACGCCGCGCTCGGCGTCAGCAAGGACGCGTGGAACGCCGAGTTCTACGTCGTCAACCTGACGGACGAGGACAAGAGCCTGTACACGACGGCCTCGCAGTTCATCATCGCCGAGGTGCCGATGCGGCCGCGGACCATGGGTCTGCGCTTCGGCTACAGCTTCGGCGGGAACTGATCGGTCCTTGCCTTGACGCGGGCCGGTGGGGCAACCCACCGGCCCGTTTTGCTTTGGCGGCCGATCGGTCATCATTCCGGCATGCAGTCCGCCACCACGCCGAGCAGCCCGCCGCCCGCGCCCGACCTCGATCAGGAGCTGCGCGAACTGCAGCAACTGATCGAGCAGCGTCGCTTCGACGACGCCCTGCCGCCTGCGACCGCCTGCTCGCGCAGCTTCCCGGGCACCGCGACCTGCTCTACATGCGCGCCGTGGCGCTGCGCCACCTGCAGCGCGTGCCGGAGGCGCTGGCGACGCTGGAAGCGCTCGAGGACATGCATCCCGACCTACCCGCGGCTGTTCCAGGAGCGCGGCCATTGCCACGTGTTCCTGCGGCAGGCGCCGGAGGCCATCCAGGCGTTCTCGCGGGCCGTCGAATTGAACCCCGCGCTGCCGGCGAGCTGGCGGATGCTCGCGTCGCTGTACGCGATGACCGGGCGCAGAGCCGAGGCAGAAAACGCCGGCGCAGCATGTCGCAAAGCTCGCCAGCCTCGCCACCGAGGTCGTCACGGCGCGCAGCATGCTCGCGGACGGCAACCTGCGGAGGCCGAGGCATCTGATCCGAGGCCTACCTGAAGCGTAAGCCCGACGACATCGAGGGCTTGCGCGTCCTGGCCCTGGTCGCGCAGCGAACGACTTCTCCAAGGACGCGGCCATCGTGCTGGAAGAAGTGCTGCGAAGGATCCCGGGCTATCACGCGGCCCGGCACGACTAGTGCTGCGCTGCTGATCGACCCGCAGCACGTCACAGGAGGCGCGGGAACAGATCGCGATCCTGATGCCGGCGCAACCTGACAATCCGCGCATCGGATGCACGCTGGCCAGCATCCTGGTCAGCCAGGGTTCGACGGCCGAGCCGCCATCGCCCTGTACCGCGAACTTGCTGCAGCGAGCATCCGGACGACCCCGACCTGCACATGTACTTCGGGCATGCGCTGAAGACACAGGGGCGTCGCGCAGAGGCCGAAGCGAGCATACAGGGAGGCCGCGCGGCATCGCCCCAATTTCGGCGATGCCTACTGGAGCCTGGCCAATCTCAAGACCTACCGGTTCTACGGACGAGCAGCTCGCCGACGATGCGCGAGCAGGTCGAGGCCCGCCGCGTATCCCGCTGGCCGACCGCTACCACCTGTGCTTCGCGCTGGGCAAGGCCTACGAGGACCGCGGCGAGTACGCGGAGTCCTTCCAGCTACTACGCGCGGGGCAATGCGCTCAAGAAGGCGGAATGCAGCTACCGGCCGGAGGCCCTGGAGCGGACGGCGCAGAAGCAGATCGAACTCTGCACGCGCGAGTTCTTCGAGCAGCGGCAGGGCTGGGGCTGCGATGATCCGGCGCCCGATTTTCATCGTCGGTCTGCCCCGCGCCGGCTCGACGCTGCTCGAGCAGATCCTCGCCTCGCACTCGCAGGTCGAGGGCACGATGGAGCTGGCCGACATCCCGCGGCTGGTCAGCTCGCTCGCCCTGCATCCGAGCGGCGCGCGCTACCCGGGCGTCCTCGCGCTGCCGTCGGCCGACGACTACCGCGGCTTCGGCGAGGCCTACATCCGCGACACGCGGCTCTACCGCGTCGCCAACAAGCCGTTCTTCATCGACAAGATGCCGAACAACTTCCGGCACCTGGGCCTGATCCACCTGATGCTGCCCAACGCCAAGATCATCGACGCACGGCGCGAGCCGATGGCCTGCTGCTTCAGCAACTTCAAGCAGCTGTTCGCGTCGGGGCAGCAGTTCACCTACGGCCTCGAAGACATCGGCCGCTATTACTCGCTGTACGTCCGGCTGATGGACCACTGGAACTCGGCGCTGCCGGGCCGCATCCTGCGCGTGCAGCACGAGGACGTGATCGAGGACCTCGAGGGCAGCGTGCGCCGCATCCTCGACTACTGCGGGCTGGAGTTCGAGCCCGCCTGCGTCGAGTTCCACAAGACCGAGCGGCGCGTGCACACCGCGAGTTCGGAGCAGGTGCGCCGCCCGATCAACCGCGAGGGCGTCGACCAGTGGAAGAACTTCGAGCCCTGGCTCGGGCCGCTGCGCGACGCCCTGGGACCGCTGGCCGCCGCCCTGAGCCTTACGCCGGGCGGATGCCCGTCGCCCGCTCCTGGTCATCGAGGATCTTCCGCGTCGAGCGGAAGTAGTGCCACACCGCCCAGAACCCGAAGGGCACCAGGCACAGCATGGCCATGCGCAGGGATTCGCCGTTGGCCACGTGACCCGGTGCAAACGCGTCGCTGAGGAACCCCACCAGCTGCGGTGCGATGATCAGGTTGCCGACGTTGGCGATGAACAGCGTGGCGGCGCAGAACTGCGCGCGCATGCGCGGCTCGCACAGGTTGGTCAGCAGGCCGAAGCACGGGCCGATGTAGAAATAGATCGCCGGAATGAAGATCCAGAACAGGTAGGTGGCGAGCTGCAGGTTGCGGGTCCAGTAGATGACGAACGACACGATGGTGGCGCAAAGCACGCCCCAGCCCATCAGGCGCACGATGCTGCGCGGGTCCCGCATCGAAGGTTGTGCCATCCACCAGCCGGTGAACAGCGTCGCCAGGCCGCCGCCGATCAGGTGGATCGGCCCGAGGATCCCGCCCGCCTCGCCCGGGGTCAGCCCGTAGTTGCGGATCAGGAAGGTCGGCGTCCACCACATCAGGCCCCAGCCCCACAGGGCAGTGAGCGCGCTGGCCAGCATGACGTGCACTGCGGACCGCTGCGACCACAGGTAACGCATGCTCTCGCCCAGCGACGCACCGACGTTGTCGCCACCCTTGTGGTCGAGCCGGCCGCGCTTCGGCTCCTTGATCGTGAACAGGATCAGCAGGCCGACCAGGATGCCCGGGATGCCGAGCACCAGGAAGACCATGCGCCAGTTGAAGGCGTCATTGATGATGCCGGCGATGTCGGCGCCGAGCCACGCGCCGATCGGCGCGCCGAGCGAGAACACCGTCAATGCCATCGGTCGCTTGGCCGCCGGGAAGTAGTCGGAAATGATCGAATTGGCGCCGGGCGTGCCGCCCGCCTCGCCGATGCCGACGCCGATGCGGCCGATCAGCAGCTGTATGTAATTCTTGGACAAGCCGCAGAATGCCGTCATCGCCGACCAGATGATGATGCTCGCCGCGATGATGTTGCGGCGGTTGCTGCGGTCGATCAGCCAGGACAGCGGAAAGCCCATCACCACGTAGAACAGCGCCAGCGCGACACCGGTGAGGAAGGCGATGCCGGAATCGGTCAGCTGCAGTTCCAGGCGGATCGGCTCGAGCACCGTCGAGATGACGTAACGATCGGCGATGCTCAGCGTGTAGACCAGCACCATGACCAGCAGCACGTACCAGCGCTTGCCCGTCGAGACCTCGTCCGCTCCATCCACCGTGGCCGGCTGCGCCGTTGCTGTCATCTGCTTGCCCCCGCTGCGTCTCGTTCCAGGTCTCCCGCAGCCCGGCAGCCTCTGTCGGGCCGCCTGGGCTGGGTCCGGCGGACCCATGGGATGCCCATGACTTGTACTGAAATTCACCGCCGGTTGCCAGTCGCATCGCGTCGCCCGCCGACGAATGCCGCCAGCACGCGGACAGGCAACGTTCCTTTCGGGTGTGCTGATTTTTTTTGCTTGTTCAGCCCGCGCGCCTGCCGGTAGCCTGCCTCGAACTGTTCGAGGAATCGCGCGTGAGCAAGCAATCCGGCATCGGCCAATCCAGCATCGGCAAGATCGGCTTCATCGGGCTGGGCAACGTGGGCGCGTCCCTGGCCGGGAACCTGCTGCGCCACGGTGTCGACCTGACCGTGCGCGACATCAACCCGGAGGTCGTGGCGGACTTCGTCGCCCGCGGCGCGCGGAGCGGCGAGTCGCCGGCTGCCATGGCCCGGGATTGCGACATCGTCATCACCTGCCTGCCCTCGCCCGCCATCTCGGCGGCCGTCGTGGAAGGCCCTGACGGCCTGCTGCAGGGCCTCGGCCCGGGCAAGGTCTGGCTGGAAATGAGCACCACCGATTCGGCCGAGATCAAGCGGCTGGCGCCCAAGGTCGAGGCCGTCGGCGCCACGGCCATGGACTGCCCGGTGTCGGGTGGCTGTCATCGCGCGGCGACCGGCAACATCTCGATCTTCGCCGGCGGCGAGCGGGCCGCCTTCGAGCGCGCCCTGCCCGTGCTGTCGATCCTGGGTCACCAGATCCTGCACACGGGTCCCATCGGTTCGGCCTCGATGCTCAAGGTGATGACCAATTACCTCTGCACGGTGCACCTGGTGGCGCTCGCCGAGGCGCTGACCACCTGCAAGGCGATGGGCATGGACATGAACACGACCTACGAGGCCATCCGCATCTCGTCGGGCAATTCGTTCGTGCACGAGACCGAGTCGCAGGTGATCCTGAACGGCAGCCGTGACATCGGCTTCACCATGGACCTGGTGATCAAGGACGTCGGGCTGTTCGATCAACTCGCGATCGAGCACAAGGTGCCGCTCGAGCTGTCGCCGCTGATCGTCAAGCTCTTCAAGGACGCCGCCGCCACAGTACGGCCCGCGCGAGAACTCGCCGAACATCATCCGGCGCTACGAAGAACCGTGCGGACTGAAGGTGCTCGGCACCGGCTTCCCGGCCACGATGGTCGATGACCTGCCCAAGTCCCCGGGCTACGAGGTCGTGCCCTCCAACCGCTGATCTTGACTCCCTCTCCCGCTTGCGGGAGAGGGCCGGGGTGAGGGTCTTCTCCCTCTCCCGCTTGCGGGAGAGGGCCAGGGTGAGGGTGCTTGGCGACGGGTTGTCGGGCTTCCTTCCCGCTCCGTGTCGAACGCCGCAGCTCGAGCGCAGGCGCTCGGCGGCAATGAAACTTCCGACCTGACGCTGCCACCCTCGTCGAGCGCCCGCGAGAGCAAGGATCGCCGTGCTTCGCGCACGCGAAGCACGAAGCGCGTGAGACCCGGAGCGGGAAGGAAGCCCGATAGACCGTCGCGGTCGCCCTCACCCGCGCTGCGCGCGACCTCACCCGCGCTGCGCGCGACCTCTCCCGCAAGCGGGAGAGGTAAGAGCCCTCACCCGGCCTGCGGCCGACCTCTCCCGCTGACGCGGGAGAGGTGGTAGATCAGCGGAAAATCACGGTCCGGCCGCCGTTCAGGAACACCCGGTGTTCCGTCGCCAGCCGCACCGCCCGCGACAGCGCGCGCCGCTCCGAGTCCCGCCCCGCCGCCACCAGCATGTCCGGCGTGAACGCATGGTCCACGTGCTCGACGATCTGCTCGATGATCGGGCCTTCGTCCAGGTCGGCCGTGACGTAGTGCGCCGTCGCGCCGATCACCTTCACGCCGCGGTCATAGGCCTGGTGATACGGCTTCGCGCCCTTGAACCCGGGCAGGAACGAATGATGGATGTTGATCGCCCGGCCGCGCAGCTTCTCGCACAGCTCGATCCGACAGGATCTGCATGTAGCGCGCCAGCACGACCAGGTCGGTGCGGGTCGACTCGATCAGCTCGAGCAGCTTCTGTTCCTGCTGCGGCTTGGTCGCGGCCGTCACCGGCAGGTGGAAGAACGGGATGCGGTGCTGCGCCGCCACGGGCTGCAGCGTGACGTGGTTCGACACGATCGCCGTGATGTCCATGGCCAGCTCGCCGATGCGGTGGCGGTACAGCAGGTCCTCCAGGCAATGGTCGTAGTTCGACACCATGATCAGCACCCGGGCGCGGTCGCGGGTGTCGTGGATCTGCCATTCCATGTCCTCGGCCTGCGCGACTTCCTCGAACTGCTGCCGCAACCCGGCCAGGTCGACCTTGTCGCCCTGCACGGCGCAGAACGTCACGCGCACGAAGAACCGCTGCGAGATGGTGTCGTCGAACTGCTGCATCTCGACGATGTAGAAGCGGCGGCTGGCGAGGAACGTCGTCACGCGCGCGGTCGTGCCCATGCGGCTGGCGCAGGTCGCCGTGAGGACGTAGGGATGCTCGATGTCGAAAGCCATGCGGTGTCTCCAATGCCGCCGGGACCAGGGCGGACCCGACGGGGCCGGCAGATTGTCAGAATGCGACGGCGCCGCGCAAGCTCGAACCGGCCCTGCCCGAGGCTGTTCGCGCAGCGGCCTGGAGGCGCTGGCAGAAATCATCGACCTAGCGAAAAAATAGATTCAACCGTGCCACCGTCACGGTCGCCAAAGGACGACGGCCGGCGCTCTTTACAGTGCGCGGCAAATGTCGCATCGTGACAAGCACATGTCGCCGCGGCGTCACAGGACAGGTGTCCTGATGCCTAGAATCGGTGCAGTTCCGGGGAGTCCGCATGTCCGACGACCAAGCCTTCGACCTCAACAGCCTCAACGACGAAGAACTCGTCGAGCAGGTGCATGACGACCTCTACAACGGTCTCCGCGACGAGGTGGTCGAAGCGACCAACCTGTTCCTGAGCCGCGGCTGGGGTCCCGACAGGGTCCTCAACGACGCCCTGGTCGAGGGCATGCGCATCGTCGGCATCGACTTCCGCGACGGCATCCTGTTCGTGCCCGAAGTGCTGCTGGCCGCCAACGCGATGAAGGCCGGCATGGAGATCCTGCGGCCCCTGCTGGCCGAGACCGGCGCCGAGCCGATCGGCAAGATCGTGATCGGCACCGTCAAGGGCGACATCCACGACATCGGCAAGAACCTCGTCTCGATGATGCTCGAGGGCGCCGGGTTCGAAGTGATCAACATCGGCATCAACAACCCGGTCGAGAATTACCTGGCGGCGCTCGAAGAGCACAAGCCCGACATCCTCGGCATGTCGGCGCTGCTGACGACCACCATGCCCTACATGAAGGTCGTGATCGACACCCTCAAGCAGAAGGGCCTGCGCGACAAGTACATCGTCCTGGTCGGCGGCGCGCCGCTCAACGAGGAGTTCGCCAAGGCGATCGGTGCCGATGCCTATTGCCGCGACGCCGCCGTCGCGGTCGAGACGGCCAAGGCCATGATCGCGGCCCGCCGCTCGGCGATCGCTGCCGCGGCGCACTGATTCCCGTGCAATGGGCGGCGGCGAACCTTCCGTCCTGGTGATCGCCTGCGGTGCCCTGGCGCACGAGATCGTCGCCCTGAAGCGGCTCAACGGCTGGTCGTCGCTGGACATCCAGTGCCTGCCGCCCGAACTGCACAACCGTCCCGAGCAGATTCCCGCCGCCGTGCGCGAAGCCATCGCCGCGGCCCGGACCGCTTACCAGCAGATCTTCGTCGCCTACGCCGACTGCGGCACCGGCGGACGGCTGGACGAGGTGCTGCGGGATGAGAAGGTCGAGCGCATGCCCGGCGCGCACTGCTACGAGTTCTTTGCCACGGCCGGGGCGTTTGCGCAGCTGGCCGACGCCGAGCCCGGCACGTTCTACCTGACCGATTTCCTGGTCCGTCATTTCGACCGGCTGGTCATCGGCGGGCTCGGCCTCGACCGGCACCCGGAACTGCTGCAGGACTACTTCGGCAACTACCGCAAGCTGGTCTACCTGGCGCAGGCGCCGGACCGGGAGCTCGCCGGGCAGGCGCGCGCCGCGGCCGCCAGGCTCGGACTCGCCTATGAGGAACACCTGACGGGCTACGGCGAGCTGGCGACCGGTCTCGCCGCCGTCGCCGCCCGTCGCGAGCAACCCGTCACCTGGGAGAAGATTGCATGGCGTCGCTGATCATCATTTCCTGGCGCGACATGCCCGCGCAGGTCGTCGTCAAGCGGGCCCGCGAGACGGCCAAGGTGCAGTTGTCGCAGCGCTTCCAGGAGGCGGTCGACCGGGCCGCGATGCGCGCCGGCCGCGGCAGCTCGGACGCCTATCTCGAGGACTGGCGCCGCAGCCCGCCCGCCGCCTGCGGTGACGACCTGCAGGCCGAAGCCGAGAGCGCGGCCGCGGCCATCGAAGCCCGCTACAGCGACGAAGACCTCGAGCGCCTGATCCGCGCCAAGGGCATCGACGTCAATCTCGCCGAGCCGTTCAAGCCCGCCGCCTGACGCTGGCAAGGCCTGATGTACGCCGTCCGCCTCTGGTCGGTCCGCCACGCGCGCGGCCTTGCGAGCTTCTACAAGGGCTTCGAGGGCGTGCTGGTGCGCCTGCACCCCCTGCTCGAGCGCATCGGCTACAAGCGCCTGGAGCGGCCCGTGGCGGCCGTGGAGCGCGGCGTCAAGGGCCTGCTGTTCGACTGCCGCATGTGCGGCCAGCTGCGTGCTGAGTTCCACCGGCATGTCCTGCCCGATGAACTGCCCGAAGCAGCTGCGCAACGGGCCGTGCGGCGGCGTCCGCGCCAACGGCAATTGCGAGGTCAAGCCCGAGATGCGCTGCGTCTGGGTCGAGGCCTGGCGAGGCGCCGAGCGCATGCCCGGGCGGGCTGGATGCGATCCAGCAGCTGCAACCGCCGGTCGACCGGCGCTCGAGGGCAGCTCGGCCTGGCTGCGGGTCGTGCGCGAGAAGAACGGAGTGGCCCCGTGAAGTTCGAGGACGAACCGGTCCCGGGTTATCCCCTGCCGATCCTCCCGGGCCACACCTCGCCCGGGCGGCTCGAGCGCGTGCTGCGCGCGGGCGCGTTCGCGGTCACCGCCGAGCTCGACCCGCCGGATTCGGCCGACCCGGAAGACGTCTACGAGCGGGCCCGCGTCTTCGACGGCTAGGTCGACGCGATCAACGCCACCGACGGCAGCGGCGCCAACTGCCACATGTCGAGCCTGGCCGTCTGCGCGCTGCTGACGCGCGTCGGCTACGCGCCGGTGATGCAGATCTCCTGCCGCGACAAGAACCGCATCGCGATCCAGGGCGACATCCTGGGCGGTGCCGCCATGGGCGTCTGCAACGTGCTGTGCCTGACCGGCGACGGCGTGCAGGCGGGCGACCATCCGCAGGCCAAGCCCGTGTTCGACCTCGACTCCACCTCGCTGCTCGGCATCGCCCGCGGCCTGCGCGACGAGCATCGCTTCCAGAGCGGCCGCAAGATCAGCTATGCGCCGCGGGTGTTCCTGGGCGCCGCCGAGAACCCCTTCGTCTCGCCGGTCGAGTACCGTGCCGTCGCGCCTGGCGAAGAAGATCGCGGCCGGCGCGCAGTTCGTGCAGACCCAGTACTGCTACGACGTGCCGCTGCTGCGCCGCTTCATGACGGCGGTCGAGGATGCCGGCCTGCTCGACCAGGTCTTCATCCTGGTCGGCGTCGGGCCGCTCAGGTCGGCCAAGGCCGGCGAGTGGATGCGCACCCACGTGCCGGGCGTCCACATTCCGGACGCCGTCATCGACCGGCTCGAGGGCGCGCAGGACCAGACCGCGCGAAGGCCCAAGCTCTGCGTCGACCTGATCCAGGAATCCGCGAGATCAAGGGCGTGGCCGGCGTGCACGTCATGGCCTACCGCCAGGAAGAATCCGTCGCCGAGGTCATCGAGCGGTCCGGCGTGCTCGCCGGGCGCGTACCGTGGTACCCGGGCCGCGACACACAGATCAACGAAGACAGGAAACCCTCATGACCGACACCGTCATCAGCTCGGCGACCCGCGAAGTGGTCATCGGCTTCGACCGCCCGTTCGTGATCATCGGCGAGCGCATCAACCCGACCGGGCCGCAAGCTGCTCGCCGCGGAGATGGCGGCCGGCGATTTCAGCCGCGTCGAGTCGGACGCGCTGGCGCAGGTGGCGGCCGGCGCGCACATGCTCGACGTCAACGCCGGCATCCCGCTGGCCGACGAGCCGGCGATCCTGGCGCGAGCGATCCAGCTGGTGCAGTCGATCACCGACGTGCCGCTGTCGATCGACTCCTCGATCGTCGCCGCGCTCGAGGCGGGCCTCGCAGTCTACAAGGGCAAGCCGCTGGTCAACTCGGTCACCGGCGAGGAAGAGCGGCTGGAGACCGTGCTGCCGCTGGTGAAGAAGTACGGCGCGGCGGTCGTCGCGATCTCCAACGACGAGACCGGCATCTCCGAGGACCCCGACGTGCGCTTCGAGGTGGCGAAGAAGATCGTCGCACCGCGCCGATGGACCACGGCATCCCGGCCTGCGACGTCGTGGTCGACCCGCTGGTCATGCCGATCGGCGCGATCAACCAGGCCGGCGTGCAGGTGATGCGCCTGGTCACGCGCCTGCGCGAGGAGCTCAAGGTCAACACGACCTGCGGCGCGTCCAACATCAGCTTCGGCCTGCCGACGCGCGACGGCATCAACAGCGGCTTCCTGACCATGGCGATCGCCTCGGGCATGACCTCGGCCATCACCAACCCGCTGCACGGCGACATCGTCAAGGCCTGCATGGCCGCCGACGTGATGATGGGTCACGACCCGGACTGCGCGCGCTGGATCCGGCGCTTCCGCGAAGTGCCGCCGCCGGGCACGGGCGCGCCAGGCGAACAGCGCGGCCGGCGCGAAGGCGGCGCCCGTCGTCGCGCCGCCGGCACCCCGGGTGCCGCCTGAGGCAATGACGACGTGAGCCGCAACGATCCCCTCGTCGTCTTCACGCCCTCCGGGCAAGCGCGGACGCTTCCCGTTGGGCACGCCCCTGCTGACGGCCGCGCGCCAGCTCGGCGTCGACATCGACTCCGTCTGCGGCGGGCGCGGCGATCTGCGGCCGCTGCCAGGTGCTGGTGGCCGAAGGCGAGTTCGCCAAGCACGGCGTGCGCTCGCAGCGCGGCCATCGCTGTCGCCGACCTCGGAGACCGAGCAGCGCTACGCCAGCCGCAAGGTGCTGGCCGAGGGACGCCGGCTCTCCTGCCAGGCCCAGGTCGAGGGCGACGTCGTGGTCGACGTGCCGTCCGACAGCCAGGTGCACCGGCAGGTGGTGCGCAAGGGCGCCGAGGCGCGCGACATCGAGCTCGTACCCGCTGGTCAAGCTGCACTTATGTCGAGGTGGCCGAGCCCGACATGCACGATCCGTCAGGGCGACCTGCAGCGGCTCGAGACTGGCGCTCGCCCGCGAGTGGCAGCTCAAGGACCTCGACTGCGACCTGTCGGTGCTGCAGCGGCTGCAGCCCGTGCTGCGCGAAGGCCAGTGGCAGGTGACCGTCGCGGTGCACGACGCCAACCGCATCATCGCCGTCTGGCCGGGCTTCCACGAGGCGGCATTACGGCCTCGCCGTCGACGTCGGCTCGACCACCATCGCCGCGCACCTGTGCGACCTGGTCGAGCGGCGAGGTCGTGGCGTCCGCCGGCCGCATGAACCCGCAGATCCGCTTCGGCGAAGACCTGATGAGCCGGGTCTCCTACGTCGATGATGAACCCGGGCGGCGCGGCGCAGATGACCGCCGCCGTGCGCGAGGCGCTCGAGCGAACTGGCGGCCGAGGTGGCCGCCGAGGCCGGCATCGACACGGAGACGATCCTCGAGGTGACGCTGGTCGGCAACCCGATCATGCATCACCTGCTGCTCGGCATCGATCCGGTCGAGCTCGGCGGCGCGCCGTTCGCGCTCGCCATCGATCGCGCGGTGACGGTGACGGCGGCCGAGCTCGGCCTGGCCCTGCACCCCAACGCGCGCGTCTACGTCCTGCCCTGCATCGCCGGCCATGTCGGCGCCGACACCGCCGGCGTGATCCTGGCCGAGCGTCCCGACCTGACCGACGAGATGACGCTGCTGGTCGACGTCGGCACCAACGCCGAGATCGTGCTCGGCAACCGCCAGCGGCTCGTCGCCTGCTCCAGCCCGACCGGGCCCGCCTTCGAGGGCGCGCAGATCAGCTGCGGCCAGCGCGCGGCGCCGGGCGCGATCGAGCGCGTGCGCATCGACCGCGAGACGCTGGAGCCGCGCTTCAAGGTCATCGGCTGCGACCTGTGGTCGGACGAGCCCGGCTTCGCCGAGGCGACGAGACGCACCGGCGTCACCGGCATCTGCGGCTCCGGCATCATCGAGGTGATCGCCGAGATGTACCTGGCCGGCGATCATCACGCCAGGACGGCGTGATCGACGGCGCGCTCGCGGCGCGCAGTCGCCGCGCGTCGGTGGCGAGCGGGCCGCACCTTCTCCTACCTGCTGCACGACGGCGCGCAGACGCTCAGCATCACGCAGAACGACGTGCGCGCGATCCAGCTCGCCAAGGCGGCGCTCTATGCCGGCATCCGGCTGCTGATGGAGCGCCTGGGCGTCGACAAGCGTCGACCGCATCCGCCTCGCCGGCGCCTTCGGCAGCCACATCGACGTGATGTACGCGATGGTGCTCGGCATGATCCCGGACTGCGACCTGACCAAGGTCAGCTCGGCCGGCAACGCCGCCGGCACCGGCGCGCGCATCGCGCTGCTCGACTCGCGCTCGCGCGCGACGATCGAGGCGCTGGTGCGCCGCATCGAGAAGATCGAGACCGCGATCGAGCCGCGCTTCCAGGAGCATTTCGTCGAGGCGATGGCGATCCCGCACAAGACCGCGGACTACCCCAACCTGCGCAAGGTGGTGGAGCTGCCGCCGCTGAAGACTGCGGCACAGCCGGTCGGCGAGACGAGAGGCAGCCGGAGTCGGCGGCCCGCGCGTCCGTCCTGAGTCCGTACCTCTCCCGCTCTGCGGGAGAGGTCGGCCGCAGGCCGGGTGAGGGTCCGCGCGCAGCGCGGGTGAGGGTCGTATCTCCTGGCCCGCTGCACGGGTTCCGGTCTTCCGCCGCGCTCCGGGTCTCGCGCGCTTCGTGAATCGCGCGGACGAACCGCACGATTCACGGCGAGCCTTGCCCGAACGGGTGCTCGGCGAGGGTGCCCGCGGCAGGTCGGAGAAATCGAGGCCGCCTCGCACCTGCGTCCGGGCTGCGGCGCTCGACACGGAGCGCGGAGGAAGACCGGAACCTGCGCAGCGGGCCATGCCTGCGCCCTACCCGCGCCCGTGCGCGACTAGCCGATGGGCTCGCGGTGAGCACGCTGCTCGAGGCAGTTCGTGCGACAGATCCGGTCGGCGACGTCCGACAGCGCGCGCGTGGCTGAAACCTCCCAGGCCCGCCCGCCGGGTGGCCGTCTGTCCTCGGCACTCCGTGTCGAGCGCCGCAGCTCGAGCGTGAAGAGCGAAGCGGCACCGCCGTCGTGTCGCTGCTGCGCTGCCACCATCGCTTCGCTCTCGCTCGAGCAAGGGTCGCCGTGAATCGTGCGGTTCGTCCGCGCGATTCACGAAGCGCGCGAGACCCGGAGTGCCGAGGACGACAGCCACCCGGCGAGCGGGCCCTGGGATGCAGCCCTCACCCGCGCTACGCGCGACCTCTCCCGCAAGCGGGAGAGGTGAGGCAAGCGGGACGAGGTGCAGTAGCCTGCTTAGACGTTGGAGTCGGGAGCAGCGGCCTTGCGCCGGCCGATGTAATCGAGCAGCGCTTCGTCCACCGCCGGATCCAGCGGCGGCGGCACGTACTCGGCCAGTTGCCGCTTCCACAGCGCGTTGGCGCGCTGGGCGAGGTCCAGCGAGCCTTCGGCCTGCCATTGCTCGTAGCTGTTGTTGTCGGCGATCGGCGAGCGATAGAACGCGCCCTCGAAATTGGCCTGCGTGTGCGCGCAACCGAGGAAGTGATTGCCCGGCCCCACTTCGCGGATCGCGTCCATGGCCTGCCCGTTCTCCGACAGATCCACGCCCGCGAGCAGGGTGTGCATCATGCCGGCCTGGTCGACGTCCATCATGAACTTCTCGTACCCCATCGCCAGGCCGCCCTCGAGCCAGCCCGCGGTGTGCAGCACGAAATTCACGCCCGCCAGGCAGGTCGGCAGCAGCGTCTGCGCCGATTCGAACGCCGCCTGCGCATCCGGCACCTTTGACGCGCACAGGCTGCCGCCCGAGCGGAACGGCACGCCCAGCCGGCGCGCCAGCGCGGCCATCGTGTACAGCACCAGCGCCGGCTCCGGCGTGCCGAAGGTCGGCGCGCCGGACTGCATCGAGATCGACGACGCGAAGCTGCCAAGCACCACGGGGGCACCGGGATTGACGATCTGCGCAAAGGCCATGCCGGCCAGCGCCTCGGCCAGCGTCTGCGCGGCCGTCCCCGCCACCGTCACGGGCGACATCGCGCCCGAGAGGATGAACGGCGTGATGATCGTGGCCTGGTTGGCGCGCGCATAGACCTTCAGCGCGCCCAGCATGGTCGCGTCGTAGACCATCGGCGAATTGACGTTGATCAGGCTGATCAGCATCGTGCGCAGCTTGCCGCTCGCGGGATCGACGGCGTCGGCACCGAACGCGATCTTCGCCAGCTCGATGCTGTCGGCGGCACGCTCGGGCGCGGTGACCGAGCCCATGAACGCCTTGTCGCTGTACTTCAGGTGGCTGTACACCATGTCGAGGTGACGCTTGTTCACCGGCAGGTCCACCGGCTCGCAGATCGTGCCGCCCGAGTGGTGCAGCGAGTTCGCCATGTAGGCGAGCTTGACGAAATTGCGGAAATCGTCGAGCCGCGCGTAGCGCCGGCCTTCGTCCAGGTTGTGGATGAACGGCGAGCCGTAGGCTGGCGCGAACACGGTGCAATCGCCGCCGATGTGCACGTTGCGCGCGGGGTTGCGCGCGTACTGGGTGAACTCGCGCGGCGCGTTCTTCTGCACCAGCTCGCGGCACATGCCGCGCGGGAAGCGCACCATTTCGCCCTCGACGTCGGCGCCCGCCTTGCGCCAGAGGTCGAGCGCCTCGGGATCGTCGCGGAAGCCGATCCCGATCTCGGCGAGGATCGTCTCGGCGTTGCGCTCGATCAGCGCCAGGCCGTCGTCGGCCAGGACCTCGAAGCGCGGGATCGCGCGCGTGATGTAGGGAATCGACGACGCCGCGCGCGCCGCGCGGGCAGCCCGCTTGGCCTCGCGGCCACTGCGCAGCGAGCGCTTTTCGCCGGAGGGCGGCTGTTCTTCCATGCCGGACATGGGGGCTCCGTTACCGACTGCTGTGCAGCGAGTATGGTCGCGCCCCCGCTGCGCGGCTGATCAATTTGCGACAAAGGCTTGTCCGCGCGCGCCAGACGACGTCGCGCGGACCTGCCCGGACCGCCTGCCGCTCAGGGCTTGCCGAAGCGGTAAGTGGCGCTGAACCCGTACCAGCGCGGCTTGCCATAGACGCCTGCCACGACGCCCGCGAACAGCGAGCTGTCGAAGGCGTACACCCGGTACTCCTCCTCGAACACGTTGTTGACGAACGCCGCCACGCCCCAGCGACCGCTGTCGCTGTCGTAACTGACGCGCGCATTGGTCACCGTGTAGGAGTCCTCTTCCTCGACCGGCGCGCACAGCACGGTGAAGCAGAAGCTGCTGCTGTACAGCACGTCGCCCTGGATCCCGAGCTTGCCGTCGGCCAGCCCGAACTCGTAGCGCGCCAGCGCGTGGCCCGAGAACTCCGGCGCCTGTGGCAGGTCGTGGTCCTCGATCCGTCGACGCCGTCGGGCAGCGGCACGTCCTGCACCTCGGAATCGAGGAACGACAAGCCGACCTGCAGCGTCAGGGCGTCGATCGGGCGCGAGGTCAGCTCGGCCTCGAGCCCGGTCACCTCGGCGTCGAGATTGATCACGGTCTGCACCGGGCCGAACTGCGCGAACGCCTGGTAGTCGGGTAGTCGTAGTAGAACGCCGCGACGTTCAGCGTGGTGGTGCCGCCGAGCGTCGGACTTCAGGCCGATCTCGTAGGCGTCGAGCGTTTCCTCGTCGAACGGCATGCCCTCGAGGAACGCGCGCGGGATGTCCTGGCTGCCGTCGGGGTCGTAGGGCGTGCCGGTCGAGAACGTGTAACCGCCGCTCTTGCTGCCGCGATTGAAGCTGCCGTACACCAGCATGTCGTCGTTCGGCTTCCAGTCGAGCTGCACGCGCGCGGTGACGCCGTCGAAGCTGCGCTTGGCATCGTCCGGGCTGATGCCGCTGCCCAGCGGCGAAACCTCGCGCGTGTTGAAGATGACCGTCACCGGTGCCGACAACCCGGGCACCTCCGGCGCCGTGCCGAAGTAGCCGCCCTCGCGCTCGTCGCTCCAGTAGCGCGCGCCGACGATCAGCTTGAAGTCGTCGGCAAACGCCCACTCGTCCTGCGCGAAAATCGCCCAGGACGTCGTCTCCTGCGACATCTCGATCGTCGGGTCGTAGCCGTAGAACGGCGTGGCGAACTTGCCGGTGTAGTCGCCGTCGACGCTCATGCCATAGAGGCCCGCCACCCAGGTGTGCGCGCCCATGGCGCCGGCGAGCCGGAACTCCTGCGAGAACTGCTCGAGATCGCTGCCCTGGTAGAACAGCACGCCGTCGACCGGCCCGGCGTCGCCGCCCTCGAGGTAGAACTTGCTGGCGTCCTGGTAGTCGGTGATCGACACCAGGCTCAGTCCGTTGCCGATGTCCCAGTCGAAGTGCAGCGTCGCGCCGGTGATCTCGCGGTCGACGTAGGACTCCTGCGTCTCCGCGGTCTTCCACGGGTCGCCGCCGCGGCTGCGGCGTGATCGCATCGTTGCGATAGCCGGTGCCCGCCTCGCCCGGCCCCGTGCCCCAGAACTCGCACGACTGGTCGGGACGCGTGAACTCACCCTGGAACTGGTCGTTGGGGCACGCCGGCTCGTGCGAGTAGATGCCCGCCTGCGTCTCGCCGTCGGCCTTCATGTAACGGACGATCAGGTTGAGGTCGGTCGCGTCCGACGGCTGCCAGGCGAGCTGGCCGCGCAGCGCGTAGTGATCGTTGCCGCCGCGGTCATCGACGCCCGGAACGACCGACTCCATGTAGCCGTCGTCCTGGTTGCTGATCGCCGCAATGCGTCCCTGCAGGTTGTCGGTCAGGGGGCCGGAGACCGCGCCTTCCAGGATGAACTGGTTGTAGCTGCCGTAGGTGCCGGTGGCATAGCCCTCGAAGCTGTCGGTCGGCCTGTTCGAGACGAACTGGATCGCGCCGCCGGTGGCGTTGCGGCCGAACAGCGTGCCCTGCGGGCCGCGCAGCACCTCGACCCGCGCGAGGTCGAACACCGGGAAGCTCGCCAGGTTGATCGAGCTCGCGTAGCTGTCGTCCTGGTAGACGGCGACCGGCGGCTCCTGCTGGTCGCCGTAGTCGTTCTGCGAGACGCCGCGGATGTTGAACACCACCTGCGACGACGAATAGGCGTTCATCTGCAGGCTGGGCACCGCGCGCGTGATGTCGGTCGCCACCGTGATGTTGAGATCGGCCAGCTGGCTCGAGCCGAGCGCCGTCACGGCGATGCCGACGTCCTGCAGCCGCTCCTCGCGCCGCTGCGCCGTGACGACGATCTCCTCGATGCCTGTGCTGGCACCCGCCTGCTGCGCCTGCACGACGGCGGGAGTGGCCAACGCCAGCACCGCGGCGATCGCGCCGGCGAGCGACAGGGAATTCCGCATGGCCGCGCTGTAGGGACGTCGGATCTGCATCGGAGGATCTCCAGGGGTTCGGTCAGGAAAGAGCGCGCGCACGCGCGTCGCTGGTGGCAAGGGCACGGATGACTTCGGCCGGCCCGCACACGCCACGCACCGCGCCGCCTTCGGCGAGCAGCACGGGCTGGCCGGCCCGGCACCATTGGATCAGCTGGCGCAGCGGCGTTTCGAGGTCGGCCACGCGCAGGCCGTCGCCCTCGGCGCCTGCCGCGCGCACAGGCAGCGGCGCGCCCTCGAACGCAGCCGCCAGGGGCTTGCCGTCCGCGTCGATGGCCGCGGAATAGCGCCGGCCCGGGTCGAGCCAGCGCGAGTCGCCGTCCGGCGACAGCTCGCTCCAGGGCCGCATCACCATGCGCCCGTTCAGCACCGACAGCGGGTTCATGTGCTGCACGAACTCGCCGACGTAGGCGCTGGCCGGACGCAGCACGATGTCCTCGGGCGTGCCGGTCTGCACGATGCGGCCGCCCTCGAGCACCGAGGTCTGGTTGCCGAGCTTCAGCGCCTCGTCCAGGTCGTGGGTGACGAACAGGATCGTCTTGCGCACGCGCGCCTGCAGCGCCAGCAGCTCGTCCTGCAGCTTGGTGCGGATCAGCGGGTCGAGCGCGGAGAACGGCTCGTCCATCAGCAGGATCGGCGCGTCGGTGGCAAAGGCGCGCGCCAGGCCGACGCGCTGCTGCATGCCACCCGAGAGTTCGTGCCCGTAGCGCTCGGCCCAGCGCTCGAGGCCGACCAGCTGCAGCTTCTCGTCGACGATGCGCTTGCGGTCGGCGGGCGATTCGCCCCGCAGTTCGAGTCCCAGCCCGACGTTCTCGCGCACCGTGCGCCACGGCAGCAGGCCGAACTGCTGGAAGATCATGGCAATCGTGCCGCGGCGCAGGCGGCGCAGCGAGGCGGCATCGCAGCTCGCGACATCGACCTGCTTGTCGCCGTCGTGCACCTGCACGCGGCCGCGGGTGACGCGGTTCAGGCCGTTGGCGGCCCGCAGCAGCGTCGACTTGCCGGAACCGGACAGCCCCATCAGCACCGAGATCTGGCCGCGCTGGACGGTGAGACTGGCGTTGCTCACGCCGACCACGACGCCGGTGGCGGTCTCGATGTGATTGCGGTCCTGGCCTGCGTCGAGCAGCTTCAGCGCAGCCTTCAGCGCGGCCTCGCGCTTGCGGCCGGTCTCGGCCGAGAACAGGATGTCGACCTTGTCGAACTCGACTGCCGCGTTCATTCCTGGCCCTTCTTTTCCGGCGGGCGGCTGATCCGGTCCAGCATGATCGCCAGCAGCACGATCGCCATGCCCGCCTCGAAGCCCATGCCCACCTGCACGGTGTTGAGCGCACGCACCACCGGCACGCCCAGCCCGCCGGCGCCGACCAGCGCAGCGATCACGACCATCGACAGGCTCAGCATGATGCACTGCGTGATGCCGGCCAGGATCATCGGACTTGCGCTGGGCAGCTCGACCTTGAACAGCAGCTGCAGCGGCGTGGCGCCGAACGCCTGGCCCGCTTCGCGCAGCGTCTTGGGCACCGACGAAATGCCGAGCTGGGTCATGCGGATCGGCGCGGGCAGCGCGAAGATGATGGTCGAGATCAGGCCCGGCACGATGCCGAGCCCGAACAGCACCAGCGTCGGCGTCAGGTAGACGAAGGTCGGCAGCGTCTGCATCAGGTCCAGCACCGGCCGCATCGCGGCGTAGACCGGCGGTCGCTTGGCCGCCCAGATGCCGAGCGGCACGCCGAGCAGGGTCGCGATGATCGCGGCCACCAGCACCAGCGTCAGCGTCTCGATCGTCGCCTCCCAGTACCCCTGGTTCATGATGAACAGCAGCGACAGCACGATGAACAGCGCCAGGCCCCAGGACCGGCGCAGCCAGAACGCAAAGCCGGCGATCACCGCGATCAGGGCCGGCGCCGGCAGGAAATTGAGCGCACTGCCGATCGCGTGCGTGCCGCCCTTCAGCGCCCCGGCGATGCCGTCGAACACGCCGCCCGCGTGCTTCTTGGTCCACTCGACGACTTCGGTGGCCCAGTCGCCGACCGGGATCTTGTTGGCGGTCACCCAGTCCTCGAACGTGGAGAGATGATGCGAGCCTGACCGTCGGTTCGTCGCTGCGGCCGCGAGCGCCGGTCGCCCGTCGAAGGTCTGCACCCCGGCCAGCCAGCGCTCGAGCTGGGGCGGCCGCTGCGCGACCCATTCGAGCGCGAGATCGGACGCTCGCACCTTGTCGCTCAGGATGCGGTCCATCCACTCGTTCTCGATGTCGACGTCGAACTCGAGGTTCTGCAGCAGGCGGCCGACGTTCGGGCACTGCTCGAGGTAGCCGCGACGCACGACGGTGCTGACGGTCGCCGCGCCGAAGTCGGGCCCGAAGCTGGCATCGCCACCCGTGAGGTAGCGCACGTTGAAGTGCGTGTTCATCGGGTGCGGCGCCCAGGCCAGGAACACGACCGCCTCGCGCGCGCGATAGGCGCGTTCGACCTGGGCCAGCATGCCCTGCTCGCTCGACTCGACCAGCTTGAAGCCGCCGAGGCCGAACTCGTTCTTCTTGATCAGGTCGAGCACGTGGGCGTTGCCGTCGTTGCCGGGCTCGATGCCGTAAATCGATGCGCCCAGCTCTTTTCGGAATCGCTGGATGTCGGCGAAGTCCCTGAGCCCCTGCTCGTGCAGGTAGTCCGGCACGGCCAGCGTGTACTTGGCGCCGACCAGGTTGTCGCGCACCTTGACCACGTCGCCGGCGGCCGCATACGGCGCCAGCATCAGCGACTGCGCCGGCATCCAGTTGCCGAGGAACACGTCGATGTCGCCGTTGCGCATCGACTCGAAGGTCACCGGCACGGACAGCACGGTGGTGACCGGCCGGTACCCGAGGTCGGCCAGGATCTGCGCAAACACGGCGGTGGTGGCCGTCTCGGCGGTCCAGCCGACGTCGGCCAGGCGGACCGCACGACAGCTCTCCGGATCTGCGGCCGCGGCCGGCGCAGGGCCGGTAGCGCCCGCCAGCCACAGCAGCGCCACGGCGGCGGCCCGGCCCCAGGACCCGCACGCTCCACGCCGACTGACCCGTCCGGGCCGCGCCCCCACCGGCATCGTCATCCCCCGCGCAAAATCTTCTGACGCATTGGTAACAGCTAGCGCCGGCCCGCGTCAAACACAGCCGCGAGCCCTTCCGCGCAACGCAGACCTGCACGCTATACTTCTGCGCGCGCTGCGGCGGACAGCGCCCACCCCGAACACGAGCCCGGCCGCGACGATCGCGGTGACGCGGCCAACGGAGCACGCCCGATGGAGATCACCGAATTCGCGCTGGATTTCTTCTCGCTCGCGGGCAAGAAGGCCATCGTCACCGGCGGCAATACCGGCCTCGGCCAGGCCTTCACGCTGGCGCTCGCCAAGGCCGGCGCCGACGTGTTCGTGCCGAGCGTGATGGACGACGACGGCAAGACCGGTCCGCTGGTCGCGGCAACCGGCCGCCGCTACGAGTACCTCAAGATCGACATCACGGCGCCGGGCGCCGCGGCGCAGGTGATCGACGCCTGCGTCGAGCGCTTCGGGCGCATCGACATCCTGGTCAACAGCGCCGGCATCTGCCCGATGGCCGAGGTGCTCGACTTCGGCCGACCGCAATGGGACGCGACGGTGGCGGTCAACCTCACCGCCGCGTTCGAACTCAGCTACGAGGCGGCAAAGCGGATGATCCCGCAGAAGAGCGGCAAGATCGTCAACATCTGCTCGCTGTTCTCGTTCCTCGGCGGCCGCTGGTCGTCCGCGTATGCCGCGACCAAGCACGGCCTCGCCGGCTTCACCAAGGCGTACTGCGACGAACTCGCGATGCACAACATCCAGGTCAACGGCATCGCGCCGGGCTACTACGCCACCGAGATCACGCGCAAGACGCGCAGCGATCCGGTGACCAACCAGCGCGTGCTCGACCACATCCCGGCCGAGCGCTGGGGCGAGCCCGTCGACCTCATGGGCGCGCTCGTGTTCCTGTCGAGTCGCGCCTCCAATTACGTCAACGGCCACCTGCTCGTCGTCGACGGTGGCTACCTGGTGCGCTGATCGCCAATGCCGCAGACCGGTCGCTACATCGTCGGCATCGACAACGGCTCGCAGAGCACCAAGGTCGTGATCTACGACCTCGAGGGCAATGCCGTCGCCGAAGGCCGCCAGGTGCTGCGCGCGGCAAGTCGCCCGCGGCCCGGCATCGTCGAGCATCCGGACGACGACCTGTGGGACTCGATCGTGCACGCGAGCCGCGCAGGCGCTCGCCCGCTTCAACGGCGATCCCGGCGACATCGTCGGCGTCGGCCTGTGCACGATCCGCTGCTGCAAGGCGTTCCTGCGCGCCGACGGCTCGCTGCTGCAGCCGGTCATGAGCTGGATGGACACGCGCGCGTACCAGCCGTACATGCCGGACGATCCGGGCCTGGCCTATGCCACGACCTCGTCGGGCTACCTCGACGCAGCGCTTCACCGGCGAGTTCCGCGACACCGCTGCCAACAACATCCTGCTGCAGTGGCCGATCGACACCGACACCTGGCAGTGGAGCACCGACCCGGCGCTGTACCGGCAGTTCAACGTCCGGCGCGAGCATCTGTTCGAGCTGCTGCCGCCCGGCACGGTGGCGGGCACGGTCACGGCCGAGGCAGCGGCGGCCACCGGCATCCCGGCCGGTTTGCCGGTGGTGGTCACGGCCAACGACAAGGCGGTCGAGGCGCTCGGATCCGGGTCGCTCGACGACCGCACGGCGCTGGTCTCGCTCGGCACCTACATCGCGGCGATGGTGCACGGTCCGCGCAATCGCCCGGACGCGCAGCAGTTCTGGACCAATTTCGGCTGCGTGCCGCACCGCTACCTGTACGAAAGCCACGGCATCCGCCGCGGCATGTGGACGCTCACCTGGCTGATGGACCTGCTGGGACCCGAGTTTGCCGCCGCCGCCGCGGCCCGCGGCGTGACGCGCGAGCAGGTGCTGGAGGACGAGGCGCTGCGTGTGCCCGCGGGCAGCGAGGGGCTCTACAGCGTGCTCGACTGGCTGGCGCCGACGGACCACCCCTATCGCAAGGGCATCATGCTCGGGTTCGATGCGCGCCACACCCGGGCCCACGCCTACCGCTCGATCCTGGAAGCGATCGCGCTGACGATGCAGGACAAGGTCGAGGCCATGACCACGGAACTCGGCACCACGCTGCGCGAGATCGTGGTCTCGGGCGGCGGATCGACCAGCCCCTTGTTCATGCAGATCTTTGCCGACGCGTTCGGCCTGCCCGCCTCGCGCGCCACCGGCCCGGGCGGCGCCAGCCTCGGGGCGGCGATCTGCGCCGCCGTCGCGACGGGCGTGTACCCGGATTTCGCGGCCGCCGTCGCGCGCATGGAAAAGCCGCGCGAGACGTTCCAGCCGCAGCCGCACAACACCGAGCTGTACCGGCGCATGAACGACGCCGTGTACCGCAACGTCCGGCTATCCACCGACCAGGTCCTCGAACGGTCCTGGCCCTCTTTCACTGACGCCGGCACGCCGGCACCCGCCACACCACAAAGGACCGCATCATGGCCTTGAGCAGAACTGCCATCGTCGAAGGACTCCAGCGCATCGTGGGGCCCGCCAACGTGGTGACGGACGAGCAGGAACTGAAGCAGAGCAGCATCGACCGCCTGCACCTGTACGAGGACGTGCACGGCGTCTTCACGCAGCCCGTCCCGGCGGCCGTGGTCATGGCGCGCAGCACCCAGCACGTGGTCGACGTGCTCAAGTACGCCAACCAGCACCGGATCAACGTCGTCCCGCGCACCGGCCGGACCGCGACCGAGGGCGGGCTGCAGACGACGGTCGAGAACTCGATCGTGCTCGACGGCTCGGGGATGAACCGCATCCTGA
The DNA here is from genome assembly GCA_963744735.1 of uncultured Gammaproteobacteria bacterium. Taxonomy (GTDB): domain Bacteria; phylum Pseudomonadota; class Gammaproteobacteria; order Steroidobacterales; family Steroidobacteraceae; genus RPQJ01. The sequence goes on along the minus strand of CAVUVH010000002.1, from coordinate 19,077 downwards.
AGATCGACCCCTACAACATGCAGGCCACGGCGCAGTGCGGCGTCTGCCTGCAGACGCTGGAGGACGAAGCCCGCAAGCAGGGCGTCACCACCGGGCATTCGCCGCAGTCGAAGCCGATCGCGCAGATGGGCGGCCTGGTCGCCACCCGCAGCATCGGCCAGTTCTCGACGCTGTACGGCGGCATCGAGGACATGGTCGTGGGCTGCGAGGCCGTCTTCCCGGACGGCACGGTCACGCGCATCAAGAACGTGCCGCGCCGCGCGGTCGGCCCGGACATCCGGCATGTCGTCATCGGCAACGAGGGCGCGCTCTGCTACATCACCGAAGTCACGGTGAAGCTGTTCCCGTACCTGCCGGCCGAACAACACGTTCGTCGGCTGGACGCTCAAGAACATGCGCACCGGCTTCGAGGCCCTGCGCGAGGTGATGGTCGCCGGCTACAAGCCCTCGGTGGCGCGCCTGTACGACCCGCCCGATGGCGCATTCCACTTCTCGAAGTTCGCGGCCAAGGACGACTGCGTGCTGCTGTTCATGGCCGAGGGTCCGGCCGGCGTGGTCCAGGCCACCATCGACGGGATCAAGGCGCTGGTGGCGAAGTTTCCCGAGTGCAAGCCGGTCGACCCGCACCACCTGCAGGAGTGGTTTGCCGACCTCAACTGGGGCGCGGACAAGATCGCCAACGAGCGCAGGGAAATCGTGGCGACGAAGACCATGGGCCGCACGACCGAGGTGTCGGCGGACTGGAGCACGATCTGCGACATCTACGAGAACGCGCTCAAGCGCCTGCGCGTCGAGGTGCCCGACATCACCGTGGCCGGCGGGCACAGCTCGCACAGCTACGTCAACGGCACCAACATGTACTTCATCTACTACTACAACGTGAACTGCCCGCCCGAGCAGGAAGTGACCAAGTACCGGCGCGAGATCAACCGCGTGATCTGCGAAGAGACGCTGAAGCTCGGCGGCTCGGTCGTGCATCACCACGGCATGGGCAAGGCGCGCACGCCGTGGGTCCGCGAGGAATACGACTCGTCGTACTACATCCTCGAGCGCCTGAAGCGCGCGTTCGACCCGAACGACATCATGAACAAGGGCTGCATCATCCCGGACTGACGGCGTGGCCAACCGATACTCGATCTTCAGCCTGCTGCGGGAGTCGCTCCGCGGCCATCGCGGCTGGGCAGCCCGCGTGGCGTGAGCCCGAGCCGAAGCCCGCGTACGACGCCATCGTCGTGGGCGGCGGCGGCCACGGCCTGGCCACGGCGTACTACCTGGCGAAGAACCACGGCATGCGCAACGTGGCGGTGCGTGGAAAAGGGCTATATCGGCAGCGGCAACGTCGGCCGCAACACGACGATCATCCGTTCCAACTACCTGCTGCCCGGCAACATCCCCTTCTACGAGCACTCGCTCAAGCTGTGGGAAGGCCTCGAGCAGGACATCAACTACAACGCGATGGTCAGCCAGCGCGGCGTGCTCAACATCTTCAACAGCGACTCGCAGCGCGACGCCTGCGTGCGCCGCGGCAACGCGATGCACCTGCACGGCGTCGACGGCGAGATCCTCGACGCCAGGGACGTGCGCAAGCTGCTGCCGTACTGCGATTTCGACAACGCGCGCTTCCCGATCAAGGGCGGCCTGCTGCAGCGCCGCGGCGGCACGGTGCGCCACGACGCGGTCGCCTGGGGCTTTGCGCGCGCGGCCGACCGGCTGGGCGTCGACGTCATCCAGAACTGCGAGGTGACCGGCATCCGCCAGGACGGGCGCGGCGTGTGCGGCGTGGAGACCACGCGCGGCTTCATCGCCAGCCGCAAGATCGGCCTCGCCTGCGCCGGCAACACCTCGCGCGTGGCGGCGATGGCCGGGCTGCGGCTGCCGATCGAGAGCCACGTGCTGCAGGCGTTCGTCTCCGAGGGCCTGAAGCCGATCATTCCCTGCGTCGTCACCTATCGGCGCGGGACACTTCTACATCAGCCAGTCCGACAAGGGCGGCCTCGTGTTCGGCGGCAGCATCGACCTGTACAACTCGTACGCCCAGCGCGGCAACCTGCCGACGGTGGAGGAAGTCTGCGAGGAAGGCATCGCGCTGTTCCCGTTCCTGAGCCGCCTGCGGGTGCTGCGTTCGTGGGGCGGCATCATGGACATGTCGATGGACGGCTCGCCGATCATCGACCGCACGCCGGTCGACGGCCTGTACCTCGATGCGGGCTGGTGCTACGGCGGCTTCAAGGCCACGCCCGCGTCGGGCTGGTGCTTTGCGCACCTGCTCGCGCACCGACACCTCGCACGAGGTCGCCAAAGCCTATCGCCTGGACCGGTTTGCGACCGGCCGGCTGATCGACGAACACGGCGGCGGCGCGCGCCCCAACAGGCACTGACGGTCACGCCATGCGTATCCCCTGCCCTCACTGCGGTCCGCGCATCCACGACGAGTTCGTCTACTACGGCGATGCCACGGATGCAGCGGCCGCGATGCCGCGGCCGCCGGCGCCGGAGCCTGCGTTCTTCGACTACGTCTACCTGCGCGACAATCCCGCGGGCCTGCACCGCGAGCTCTGGTTTCACCAGGGCGGCTGCCACGAATGGCTCGTGGTCGAGCGCGACACGCGCACCCACGCGATCCACGGCGCCGTGGCAGCACGCGAGCATTACGGCAAGGGAGAGTCGCGGTGAGTTCGTCGCGCCTGCCGCGTGGCGGCCTGATCGACCGCGCCCGGCCCTGCCGCTTCCGTTTCGACGGCGTGGAGTACGGCGGTTATGCCGGCGACACGCTCGCCTCGGCGCTGCTGGCCAACGGCGTGCGGCCTGGTCGGCCGTTCGTTCAAGTACCACCGGCCCCGCGGCGTGCTGAGCGCGGGTCCGGAAGAGCCCAACGCGCTGGTCGAACTGCGCACCGGCGCCCGCCGTGAGCCGAACACGCGCGCCACCACCGTCGAACTGTTCGACGGACTCGAGGCCACCAGCCAGAACCGCTGGCCGTCGCTGAAGCACGACCTGCTGGCCGTCAACGGCCTGCTCTCGCCGATCTTCGTGGCGGGGTTCTACTACAAGACGTTCATGTGGCCCGCCTCGTTCTGGGAGAAGGTGTACGAGCCCGCGATCCGGCGCGCCGCTGGCCTCGGCAAGGCCTCGCTCGAAGCCGACCCGGACACCTACGAGAAGTCCTGGGCCCATTGCGACGTGCTGGTGATCGGCGGTGGACCTGCCGGTCTCGCGGCGGCCCTGACCGCTGCAAGGTCCGGCGCGCGCGTGGTGCTGGCCGACGAGGACTTTGCGCTTCGGCGGCCGGCTGCTGTCGGATTGTCGGACAATCGACGGTTCACCCGGTCCGGCCTGGGTCGCCCAGGCGACTGCCGAACTGCGCGCCCTGCCCAACGTCCGCCTGCTGCCACGGACCACCGTTTTCGGGGTCTACGACGGCGGCACCTACGGCGCCGTCGAGCGGGTCAGCGATCACCTGCCGGCTCCCGCTGCCATTCACGCCGCGCCAGCGCCTGTGGCGCATCGTGGCGCGCGAGTGCGTGCTGGCCACCGGCTCGATCGAGCGGCCGCTGGTCTTCGGCAACAACGACCGGCCCGGCGTGATGCTGGCCGGCGCGGTCCGCAGCTACGTCAATCGCTACGGCGCCCTGCCCGGCCAGCGTGCGGTCGTATTCACCGACAACGATGACGCGCTGGACCACGGCGACCACGCTGCTGGCCGCGGGCGCCGAGGTTGCCGCCGTCGATCGATTCGCGCCAGGGCGACGTCATCCGGCCGCATGGCGGCACAGGTGCCCGGACGCGCCGGCCATTGCCGGCGAGATCGTCACGGTGCGTGGACGTCGTGCGGTGGAAGGCGTCGAGGTCGCGGGCCACGACGGCGGCCGTCACCGCATCGACTGCGACCTGGTCGCGATGTCGGGCGGCTGGTCGCCGACGCTGCACCTGACCTCGCATCGCGGCCACAAGCCGCGCTGGAACGAGGCGCTGGCCGCGTTCGTGCCCTATGACCTGCCGCCGGGCATGGCCGTCGCCGGGGCCGCAAACGGCGACTTCACGCTCGCCGATGCGCTCGCCACCGGCGCCCGCCTGGGCCAGGCGGCGGCCAGCGCGCTCGGGTTCCACGTCACGCCGCTTGCCGGCCCCCGTGGTCGACGACGAATCCGCCCAGCTCGAGCGCCTGTGGGCGACGGCGCAGGCCAGGGGCAAGTGCTTCGTCGATTTCCAGAACGACGTCACCGCCGACGACATCGAGCTCGCCGAGCGCGAGGCGTTCCGCTCGGTCGAGCACCTGAAGCGCTACACGACGCTCGGCATGGCGACGGACCAGGGCAAGACGTCCAACGTCACGGGCCTCGCACTGCTGGCGAAGCACACGGGCCGCTCGATCGCGCAGACGGGCGTCACCACCTTCCGTCCGCCGTACACGCCGGTCGCCTTCGGCGCGCTGGCCGGACATCACAAGGGCATGGAGTTCCGCCCCACCCGCCTGCCCCCGGGGCACGCCTGGGCGCGGGAACTCGGCGCCTCGTTCGTCGAAACGGGGCCGTGGCTGCGACCGGAATGGTTCCCGCAGCCGGGCGAGAGCGGCTGGTTCGACCCGACCTGCCGCGAGACCCGCGCGGTGCGCACCGACGTCGGGCTGATCGACGTCTCGACGCTCGGCAAGATCGACGTGCAGGGACCGGACGCGCTGGCCTTCATCGAGCGCCTGTATGCCAACGGCATGGCGACGCTCGCGGTCGGCAAGGTGCGCTACGGCATCATGCTGCGCGAAGACGGCTTCATGTTCGACGACGGCACGGTCGCGCGCCTGGCGCCGGACCGCTACCTGATCACGACGACCACCGCGCACGCGATCGACGTCTACCAGCACATGCACCTGTGCCACCAGGTGCTGTGGCCGTCGCTCGACGTGCAGTTCGTCTCGGTCACGGACCAGTGGGCGCAGTTCGCGGTCGCCGGTCCCCGCTCGCGCGAACTGCTGCAGCGCGTGCTCGATACGCAGTGCGACATCAGCAATGCGGCGTTCCCGTTCATGGCCTGGGGCGAGGTGGCGCTGCGCGACCGGACCGCGCGCACGGCTGTTCCGCATCTCGTTCTCGGGCGAACTCGCCTACGAAATCGCGGTCCCGGCACGCCGCGGCGATGCCCTGATCCGCACGCTGCACGCGGCGGGCAAGGACCTGGGCGTCACGCCCTACGGGCTCGAGGCGCTCAACGTGCTGCGCGTCGAGAAAGGCCACGTGACCGGCAGCGAACTCAACGGCGAGACGACCGCCTACGACCTGGGCTTCGGCCGCATGGCCTCCGACAAGAAAGACTACATCGGTGCGGTGATGAGCCGCCGCGAGCACCTGCGCGATCCCGCGAGGCCGCGGCTCGTCGGGCTTCAAGCCGGTCGACCCGCAGGCGAAGATATCGGGCGGCATGCACTTCGTGCCGCAGGGCGCGGCCCGCACCGCGGCCAACGACCAGGGCCACATGACGTCGGTTGCCTGGTCGCCGACGCTGGGCCAGTGGATCGGCCTCGGCCTGCTGTCGCACGGGCCCGAACGCCACGGCGAGAAGGTGCTGGCCGTCGATCCGTTGCGCAAGGTCGAGACGCTGGTGGAGGTCTGTCCGCCCGTCTTCATCGACCCCGAGGGAGCCCGTCTCCGTGGCTGATGCACACACCTTCGAATTCCGCCCGGGCCGGCTCGGGCAAGCGCAGGGTCCGGCCGGCGTCACGCTCACCGAACTCACGGACTTCGGCCTGGCGAGCGTGCTGGCGCGCAAGGGCCGTGCTGCCGACGTGGCGCGACTCGTGCTGTCCGCGCACGGTGTCGAACTGCCGGCGACGCCGCGCATGGTCGAGGCCGGCGATGCCAGCTTCGTCTGGAGCGGGCCCGGGCACTGGCTGGTGCTGAGCGCGCAGGCCGCGGACCTCGAGTCCCGCATCCACCGTCACCTGGGCGACACTGCCTCGGTCTTCGACCAGAGCGACAGCCGCATCCTGCTCGAACTCGCCGGCCCGCGTGCACGCGACGTGCTGGCCAAGGGCGTGTCCATCGACCTGGACCCGGCGCGTCTTCCGGCCCGGCGATGCCGCGATCACCACCGCCTCGCACCTGGGCCTGCTGCTCTGGCAGGTGTCCGCTGCGCCCGTTTACCGGCTGCTGACCATGCGCACCTACTTCGGCAGCTTCTGGCACTGGTTCGCTGCCTCGGCGGCGGAGTATGGTTGCGAGGTGCTGCCGTCGCGAACCCTCGCGGCCGCACCGGTCTGAACGCCGGAGGACTGCAGCCTCGTGTCGTCGTCGGGCCCCAATGCACCCCTGAGCGGACGGCCCGTGACCGGCCAGGCCACCATCGTGCGCTACGAATCCGGGCAGCCCGCGCCTGAGAGCGCCGATGCCGTCGCGGTCGAGGAGCCGCTCGAGATCCGGCCTGGGACTGCGCGAGGACGGCAAGCTGCAGCATCGGCCGATCTCGATCACGATGCGCACGCCGGGCGACGACTTCGAACTCGCCGCCGGCTTCCTGCTGACCGAAGGCATCCTGGACTCCCGGCAGCAGATCGAGCGTATCCACCATTGCGGCAAGGGCAAGGGCGCCACCAACACGCTGCGCGTCGACCTGGTCGAGGGCGTCGAGGTCGACCTCAAGCGGCTGGAGCGCAATTTCTACACGACCTCGAGCTGCGGCGTCTGCGGCAAGTCCTCGCTCGATGCGCTGGCCACGGGCGCGCGCGCCGTGACCACGCCGGCCGGCTTCCGCGTGGAGGCCGCCCTGATCGACGACCTGCCCCGCCGCCTGCACGCACAGCAGGCCGTGTTCCAGTCCACCGGGGGACTGCACGCCTCCGCGCTCTTCTCGCGCAGCGGCGAACTGCTGGGACTGCGCGAAGACGTCGGCCGCCACAATGCGCTCGACAAGCTGATCGGCGCGCGCTTCCTCGACGATGCGCTGCCGCTCGACGACTCGATCCTGCTGCTGAGCGGGCGTGCCAGCTTCGAGCTGCTGCAGAAGGCGGTGATGGCCGGCATCCCGGTGGTCTGCGCCGTGGGCGCGCCGTCGAGCCTTGCGATCGATGCGGCCCGCGAGTTCGGCGTCACCCTGCTGGGCTTCGTCCGCGGCCAGCGCTTCAACGTCTATGCCGGCGACGAACGCCTCGCCCATGAAGCTGACGCCGAGTATCGCGAATGATCCAATCGACATTCCGGACAGCGTCACGCAAGGCCGTCGCTGGTGGCTGGCCATGCTCGGCTCGCTGGCTGGCACTCAGCGCCCAGGCGGCCGACCGTTACTGGCCGCCCGATCGTCGACCCGCCCACGGGACTGCACACCCCGGGCCGGTTCGTCTGGGGCGACCTGGTGACCGTCGGACGTCGCCGCGGCGGCGGATTTCTACGGCAAGGTATTCGGCTGGACGTTCGAGACCTACGGCGGCGACGACGACCGCGACACCTACACGCTGGCCCTCGCCGACGGCCTGCCGATCGGCGGCATGGTGTTCGACCAGCGGGCGATGAAGGGCAAGACACCCTCGGCGCGCTGGATCGGGCTGATCTCGGTCGCCGACGTGAAGGCAGCAGCAGCCGCAGTCACTGCAAGCGGCGGCACGGTCGTCCACGCACCGGTCATGCTCGGCGAGCGCGGCGAGACCGCCGTGTTCAAGGACCCGGAGGGCGTCCTGTTCGGGGTCGTCAGGTCGAAGAACGGCGACCCGCTCGACTACGCCGGGCGACGTCAACGAGTGGTACTGGGTCGACCTCTGGACCAACGACGTCGACAAGGCCGCGGCTTTCTATCGCGCCGTCGTGGGCTACGAGACCGTGCCGGTCGCGGACGACGGGCCGCGCAGCGGCCTGCATCTGCTCTCGGGCGGCTACGCGCGCGCCGGCATCATGCAGAAGCAGAACAGCAAGACGACGCCGACCTGGCTGCCGTACATTCGCGTCGCCGACGCCAGGGCGTCGGTCGACGCCGCCAAGGCCGCGGGTGGCAAGGTGCTGCTGGAACCGCTCGCCATGGGCAGCGCGACGGTCGCGATCATCGCCGATCCGACGGGCGCGCCCGTCGGCATCGTGCAAGCTGCCGGCGCACGGAGGCGCAGCCATGAGCACGCGCAATGACTGGACCTCTGGCCCGACTCGCCACGGTTGCCGCGGTACTGGCGACAGTTGCAATGACTTGGCGGATGTGCCAGTGACGGCGGCGACTCCAGCTACGGCGGGCACTCCACCAGCGTCAGCGTGGGCTATGGCTACGGCGGCTACTACGGGGGCGGCTATTACCCCGGCTACTACCCGGGTGGTTACCCGCCGGTCGTGGTCGTGCCGCCGGACCGACCGGGCAACGGCGGCGGTGCGGGCAACTACCCGGACCGGCCGACGACGCTGCCGGCCGAAGCGAATCGCCCGTCCACGAAGCCTGCGCCGATGCCGTCCGCGCGACCGTCGTATGCCAGCCGGCCGACCAGCCGTCCGTCGCCGCGGCCCGCACCGCGGCCGATGCCTCGCGGACGTCGCTGAGCGTTCTAGTAATCGGGCGGGTGTGCAGGCACGCATCTGTGCTGCACACCCGCCCATACTTCACCTGACCGAATCAGAGCGCTCAGCAGACGGCTGAGCTCGAGTCGGGCTCAATACTCGTAGAACATCTTCTGGATCCGCACCGGGTCGTTGGTCTTCGTCAACGCGAGTTGCAGCAACACGCGCGACTTGGCCGGATTCAGCTCACCCGATGCAACGAAGCCCTTCTCGTCGTCGTTCACTTCGTTGTTGCGGAGCGTGATGCCCTCCGCCAGGCGGGTGCTTCGCACCACCACGACGCCGCTCTTCGCCGCCTTGGTCAGCACGTCGAGTGCCGGCGTGGTCATGTTGCCGTCACCGACGCCCGCGATCACGATGCCCTTGGCACCATTCCTGATGGCCGCATCGATCAGGTCGGCGCTCATGTTGGCGTGCGCATAGATCACGTCCACCCGCGGCAGCTTGTCGAGACCGTCCACCGAGAACTCGCTGGCCTTGCCCAGCTTCTTGTCCATCGGCTCGAACCATTGGATCTTGCCGGTATGCGCCACGCCGGCCGGACCGCGGTTCAGGCTCTGGAAGGTCTGCACGCTGGTCGTGTCGGTCTTCATCACGTTGCGCGCGTAGTGGATCGTGTCGTTCAGCACGACGAGCGTGCCCTTGCCCGTCGCGCGCGGGTCGGCGACCACGGCCACGCCGTTGTAGATGTTGCCGGGACCGTCGGCGCTGATGGCCGTCGCCGGACGCATCGAGCCCACCATCACGACCGGCTTGTCGCTCTTGGTGACCAGCGACAGGAAGTAGCTGGTCTCTTCGAGCGTATCCGTGCCGTGCGTGATCAGGACGCCGTCGGTGCCGGATTCGGCCAGGACCGCATTGACGCGCTTCGCGAGCTTGAGCCAGACCTCGTCGTTCATGTCCTGGCTGCCGATGTTCGCGACCTGCTCGCCCGTGATCACGGCCAGCTTGTCGAGGTTCGGCACGGCGCTGAGCAGCGAGTTCACGTCATAGGCGCCGGACTTGTAGCCGTAGTCGGTCGCGCTCGCCTGCGCGCCCGCGATCGTGCCACCGGTCGCGAGCACTTTGATCGTCGGCAGGTCCGCAGCCTGCAGGCTGGCGGCAAAACCGCCCAGGGCGACGAGCGTTGCGACGCTCAGAATGATTGATCTGGGTTTCATGTCTGTCTCTCCGATTGGTGGGCGGCCGGCCCTGCGCCGGCCGCATTTCCTTGATTGGTAATTACTTCTTGGCGCGCGGCTTCGGCGCGGCCTTCGCCTTGGCCGTCTTGGCCGCCTCGCTGCTTTGCCCTTGGATGCCTCGTACGCCTGCCGGTAACTGCGGGCCACCGCCCTCACGGCACGACCGATGTCGTCATAGACATGATCGTCGAGGTTGGCGAACGACACCCGCACCGACCAGTCCGGCGCCTCGAAGCCGCTGCCGTTCAGCAGCACGATGCCGTGGTCCTCGGCCAGCCGGAAGACGATGTCGAGCGGATGGACGTTCTCCTTCATCCATGCGACGACGTCCTCGCCCAGGTTCTTGCGCGCCCAGTACTCGAAGTCGATCAGGCCGTAATAGTTGTCGTGCAGCTCGTTCGGCGGGACCTCGAGCCCCAAGCCCTCGAGCGTCGCCTCCACGCGCTTCTTGACGATGCCCATGCAGGCCTTCTGGTAGTGCTTCTTGGTGTCCATCAGCTCGTAGGCCGAGAACAGCAGCATCATCACCTGCTGCGGCAGCGAGAGGCCCGCGGTATGGTTCAGCGCCACGTCGCGGCTGTCGGCCACGATGCGGTCGATGAAGCGCAGCTTGCGCGGCTCGAGCGTCAGCGCGCCGTAGCGCTTGTCGATCTTCTTCAGCACCGGCTCCGGGTGCTGCGCGATCAGCTTGTCGAACAGGTTGTCCTCGTGCACCGCGATCACGCCGAGGCGCCAGCCGGTGCAGCCGAAGTACTTGCTGTAGGAATAGACCCCGATGGTGTTGTACGGGTAGGCGCCCAGCAGCGAACGGAAGCCCGGCACGAACGTGCCATACACGTCATCGGTGAGCAGGATCAGGTCCGGTCGCTTCTTCAGGATGGCGCCGATCTTCGCGATGGTCTTCTCGCTCAGGGCCACTGCGCTCGGATTGCCGGGATTGACCACGAAGAACGCCTTGATCTTCGGGTCGAGCAGCTTGTCCAGTTCCGCGTCATCGAACTGCCAGCGATTCTCCTGCGTGGCCTGGATGTTCACGATCTTGAGGTCATAGTCCTCGAGGTGCGGCATCTCCAGGTACGGCGTGAAGATCGGCGTGGCAAGCGCGATGGTGTCGCCGGCATTCAGCAGCCGGTTGGTCTTCATCGACTTGAAGATGTAGCACATCGCCGCCGTGCCGCCTTCGACCGCATACAGCTTGAACTTGCCCTTGGGTCGCGGCGAGCCGCACATTGCCCACTGCAGGTACTCGTGCACGACCTGCTCGTTGTGCACCAGCATGCGGTCCGGCACGGGGTAGTTGTCGCCGATGATCGAATCCACCAGCTCGTGCACGAACTTGTCGGCGTCGAAGCCGAACTTCTGCACGGCCCACGGCACGAGCGCGCCGAGGAACCCGGCACCCGGCATTTCCGCATGCTTGCCGAGCCAGGCAGACATTCTCGAGGCGATGCCCCGTGCCTTGGGCATGCCGCCGACGCCGGGCGGCAGGTCCATGACCCGCTTGCTCTCGACGAGCGCGAACTGCCCGAGCAGGAAGAACGCCTCGCGCGGCTCGGTCGCGATCCAGTTCGGGTTGCCGCGGCCAGCATTGAGATAGGTGACCGCCGACGTACCCGCCACCTTGCTCGCCGCCTTGGCGAGGAAGTCCTTGATCTCGAACGGGCTCAGGCCCTCGTATTCGCGCAGTTTCATGATGTCCATGTCGATGTTCCTCGCGGCGGTAGCCGCTGTGAATCAGGATCCGCCAGCCAGCATCAGCACGATCACCATGCCGAAGATGGTCAGCAGCGTATTGCCGATGGCGTAAGGCATGCCGTAGCCGAGCGCCGGTACCTTGCTCTTTGCCGCCTCCTGGATCATTCCAAGCGCAGCCGTCGTGGTGCGCACGCCGGCGCAGACGCCGAACAGGATCGCGGGGTGAAACTTGAAAACGAAGTGACCGAGCAGGATGGCGATGACGAGCGGAATCGTCGTCGCGACCATGCCCCACAGGAACAGGCTCAGGCCGACCTGCTGCAGGCCGGAGACGAAGCCCGGGCCTGCGCTGATACCGACGATCGCGATGAAGATGTTGAGCCCGAGCGTATTCATGAGCCAGAGCGCGGGCCCCGGGATGTTGCCGAAGGTCGGATGAATGGTGCGCAGGTACCCCAGCACCAGGCCGGCGAGCAGCGCGCCGCCCGAAGTCGAAAGGCTGATCGGAAGGCCGCCCGCCACGTAGGTGAGCGCCCCGATCAGGCCGCCGATGACGATGCCGGCAGAGACGACGGCGAGATCGGTGGACTCGACCGGCCGGTCGGCATGGCCGAGTTCGGCAACGGCAGCGTCCACGTGACGGGTGCTGCCGGCAATCGTGAGGATGTCGCCACGGAGTATTTCCGTCTCCGGCAGGATCGGGATCTCGACCATGCTGCGCGTGATCTTGCGCAGGTAGATGCCGCGCGTTGCCGGCAGGTCTGCGACCTCACGCAGTGTCTTGCCGTTGACCGCCTTGCTGCGCACGAAGACATCCACCATCGTGACGGGCATGTCGAGCAAGCCCTTGTCGTCGACCTCCGGAACGACCGACTCGACTTTCTCCACCAGCGCGTCGCGCGGCCCGGAGATCGACACGACATCACCGGGCTCGAGCACGCTGTCGGCATCCGCATCGATGAATCGGTCACCGCGACGGATGCGCTCGACGAAGATGCGCAGGCCCGGAAACAACTCACGCACCGGCTTGCCGGTCAGGCCGCTCGCCGCGTCGATGCGATAGGCACGGACTTCGACGTGACGGTAGGCCGAGAAGATGCCAGGGTCCTGCCCGACCTGGCCGCCGCCCATCTGCTTCTCGTACTCGGCGCACGCGGCCGCAAGGTCGACGCCGATCAGCTTCGGGCCGATCTGCGCCAGCACGATTGCGGACCCGATGGTGCCGAAGATGTATGTCACGGCGTAGCCGATCGGTATCGCGTCGAGGTAAGCCTTGGCCTGATCGACCGGGAGTCCGAGGCGATTGATCTGGTCCGACGCCACGCCGATCGAGGCCGAGATGGTCTGCGACCCGGCGTACAAGCCGACTGCGTACCCAAGATCGAGGCCTGCGAGCTTCGCGCACACGATCGGCACCAGCAGGCACAGCGCCAGCACGATCACAGAGAAAAGGATCTGCTTCGGACCCTCCTTGCCGAGCCCGCGGAAGAACTGCGGCCCCACGCCGTAACCGACGGCGAACAGGAACAGCAGGAAGAACGTGGACTTGATCGGGCCCGGCACCGCCATGCCGAGTTGTCCGATCGCAACCGCTGCGAGCAGCGTCGCAGTGACGTTACCCAGGCTGAAGCCCGCCAGCTTCTTGGGCCCGATGAAGAATCCGACCGCGAGCGCCAGGAAAATAGCCAGTTCCGGGTACGCGCGGAGTGTTTCGACGATCCATTGCCAAATTCCCATACGTTACCCCTTGACGCCGTGGCGCCCGCTCATGTCATCAACGCCACGATCACCGTGCCCCAGATGGCCAGCATCACGTTGCCTACGGCATAGGCCACGCCATATCCCATCGAGGGCACAGTGCTCTTCGCTGCTTCCTGGATGGCTGCAAGCGCAGGCGTGGCCGTGCATGCGCCGGCGCACACGCCGAGCAGCACGCCAGGGTGCATTTTGAAAATCCACCGTCCAACCAGCACGCCGATCAGCAGCGCGATGGAAACCGTCAGGGTGCCGGCAAGCAACAGGCTCAAGCCGCTCTCCTTCAGTCCCTGCACGAAGTCCGGCCCGGCATTGAGGCCCACGACGGCCACGAAGCCCGCGAGTCCGATGGACTCGAAGATCCACAGCGTGGGCCCTGGAATTTGCCCGAACAGGCTCGGCCGCACCGAGCGCAGCCAGCCACAGACCAATCCGCCGAGGAGCACGCCGACCGGCAGGCTCAATCCGATCTCCACACCACCGATGTGGAGCGCAGGCAGGCCGATGAGCGCCCCGGCGACGATTCCGGTTGCGACGACCATCATGTCCGTCACGTCGGTGACTCGGTCTGCGACACCGATGGCCTCGATCGCCCGCGTCGTGCTCGCCGCGGACCCGACGAGCGTCAGGACGTCGCCCCGGTGGACTATCGTGTCGGCCAGCCTCCCCAAGTCTGTGCCGGCCCGTGTGATCGTCCGCAGGAACACGCCTCGCGAAGCCTCATCCAGCGCGAGATCGGCAAGAGTCCGTCCTTCGATCGCCTTGTTCGTCACGACGACGTCAACGACGTCGCTCGGGACCTCGAGGAGCTCGCGGTCGTCAACTTCCCGCAGGCCGCTGCCGGGTGCTTCCAGCACCTCCACGAGCGTCGTACGCCGTCCCGCGACTGCCACCACGTCCCCCTCCCTGAGGACCGGCACGTCACGGCTCGCGACGATGTCCCCGCGGCGGCGCACCTGCTCGACAAAGATCCGCGGTGCCAGCGCCTCCAGGTCGGCCAGGCTGCGACCGACGAGACCCGAGCCCGGATCCACCGCATACGCGCGGAACTCGAACTCCCGCCGCGCGGAATGTTGGGCGGATACGCCGCCTCTCATCTCCTCCTCGAGCTTGCGACACTCTTCGGCCAGGTCCACGCGCAGGAGCCGGGGCGCAAGCTGCGACAGCACCCAGGCTGCGCCGATCACCCCGACCAGATACGTGACCGCGAACGCGACGGGAATGTTGTTTGCCAGCGCAGCCCTTTCGGCCGTGGACAGGTCGAGGCGCGCAATCGCGTCCATCGCGGTTCCAATGGTCGCCGACTCGGTCAGCGCTCCTGCAACCAGCCCCGCTGCCGTTCCGGCGTCGTAACCGAATGCCTTGGCCACGATGAATGCGACGACGAGGCCCGTCGTGGCGACAATCGCGGCCAAGGCCGCATGCGCGAGTCCGTCGCTCTTGAGACCGCGAAAGAACTGCGGGCCCGTCCGAAAACCGATCGAGAAGAGAAACAGCAGGAAAAAGCACTGCTTGACCTCGTTCGGCAGCGATACGCCGAGTTGCCCGACCAGCACACCCGCAAGCAGCGTGCCCGTCACGGCGCCGAGCTTGAAGCTGCCGAAAGCTACCTTGCCAAACAGGTAACCCAAGACCGAGCACCAGGAAGAACGCGATCTCCGGGTGCGCCTGCAGGATCCCTTGCAGCCAGGTCATGACTCACTCCTTCGTTTGCGCGACCGGCGTCGCCGCCGGTGCCGCTTCGAATCCGCCCCCAAGGGCCAGGTACAGATTGACTCGCTGGACGAGTCGCTCGGACTGCACTCGCAGCAGCGCGGACGTCGTCCCGAATACCGCGAGTTGCTGCTGCGAGACCGCCCGCATGTCGCCGGAGCCGACCTTGAAGCGCTGCTGCGCAGAACTCCAGCGCGGTCTGGTTCTCCGCGACCGCACGGGCAAGGACAGCCTCGCGCCGGCTTGCTGCAAACTCGGCCGACAACGCGTCCTCGACTTCCGCGAACGCGCGGGCCCCGATCTGCCCGTACTCGGCAATCGACTGCTTCTGCTCCGCCGTGCGGATGCGGACCTGTGTCTGCAGCGCACCCGCATTGAAGACCGGTTGCAGCAGGCTTGCGCCCGCACTCCACATCGGGTTGTCGCTGTTCTTGAGCACGAACAGGTCGCTGGAGATGTCGCTGACCGATGCCGTCAGCGAGATGCTCGGCAGCCGAGCCGCCTTGGCTTCCTGGACGCCGTAGAACGCAGCGGCGACACGCCTGTCGGCTGCGACGACGTCCGGACGCCGTTCCAGCAGTTCCGACGGCAGGCCAGCCGGGACTGGCCCCGGCGGCTGCGCCAGCTGCGTTGCGACCTCCACATCCGCCGCGGGATAGCGTCCGACCAGCACTTCGAGTGCACGCAGTGCCTGCCCGCGCGACAGCGTCAGCTTCTCGACGGTGTCGCGCAAGGTCTCGAGATTGCCACGCGCAATCGCCGCGTCGTAGCCATCGCCCTTGCCGATGCGCTGACGCTGTTCGGCAAACGTGACCAGTTGCTGCGACGTTGCGACCGTCTCTTCGTGCGAGCCGCAACTGCAGCGACGCTTCGACAGCGAGGAAATAGGCCTTGGCCACCAGCGCCGCGACCGACTGCCGCGCGTACTCGGCGTCCGCAACGGCTGAACCGTAAGTCGCTTCGGTGGCTGCGCGTGCCGATCGCACCCGGCCCCACAGGTCGAGTTCCCAGTTCGCGTACAGCCCGACCCCGTTGAGTCCGCTCGCGTCGCCCCCCATCTCGCCGCCTCCGCGGGCCAGCAGGTTTACCTGTGGCCAGAGCGTCGAATCGGCGAGCTTCACGTACTCGGAGGCGACCTGCACGCGTGCAGCCGCGACCTTCAGGTCGAGGTTGTTCGCCATCGCCTCGGTCACCAGCGCGTCGAGCCGCGGGTCACCGAACGTGGCCAGCCAGTGAACCGGCGACCGGCTCTGCCGCCGCGCCTGCCGCCGTCCACTGGGCCGGAGGCTTCACGCCGCCAAGAGCCTCGGCGCGGTAATCCTCCGGCTTCGGTGCCGGCTGCAATGCACAGGCAGAGAGCGTGGCGATGACCACCAGCGCAAGCGTTGTGTTGCGAGTGTTCATGGCATCAATGCATCTTGAGGATCAGGTAATCCATGTAAGCGCCGACGCGCAGGATCACCATGCGCAGGATGTGGATGGCCTTGCCGCTGCTCGGTGTAGACCGCAGCGTGGCCCGCCGCACCGGCGGCAACGAGCAGGTCACGATCCTCTTCGTCGATGTCGAACTTGACCGCGAAGCGATTCGGCGGCGCCGCCAGCACTCCCGTCATCGGGATCGTGCCGCTCTGCTGCATCTGGCCCATGCCCTGCGCCCAGATGATCGAATCGACCTTGGCGCGAACGACGCGTCCCGGATTTGTCTTCAGGGAGAACTCCGCGTAATTGCCGGGCGCGATCTGGTGCAATTCGTTCTGGTTGAACAGCGCTACGACCTGGCCGTCCGCCTCGACGAGCGTCATCACCGGATTGAATGGCATGCCCGCAACGAACGCGCCGGGCCGCAAGGCCAGGTTGATGACGTAGCAATCGCAGGGCGAGCGGATGGTGGTCTGCTCGAGTTCCCACTCCGCGTTGGCCAGGTCGGCCTTGATCTTGGCGACCGAGGCAATGTCGCCACCGACCGTCGCGGTCAACTGTGCACGGACCTGCGCTTCGTTGGCCATGGCCGTGCTCAATTGCGCATCGAGGTCCTTGAGGTCGGTCTCGGACTGCTCCAGGTCGAAGCGATTGCCGGCACCTGTGGCCGCCAGCTCACGATTCTGCTGCACGCGAGTCTGCGTAAGCTTGATTCGAGAGCGGATGGCAGCCGTGTTGCCCTCGGCCGACCGCAATTGCTCACGCAACTGCTCGCTGCCGCCCTTCGCACCGACGAGCTGCGCCATCAGGCTGTTCACGGTCAGTTGGTACGGCGTCGGGTCGACCCGGAACAGCACGTCGCCCTTCTTCACCAGGCGGTTGCCCTCTTCCACGGGCACTTCGATCACCCGGCCGCGCACCTGCGAGACGATCGGGACCGTGTACTTGAAGACCCGTACGTCGGCCGACGACGGCGCCACGACGTTCAACGTGAGGATCAGGACCGTCAAGGCGACGATCGGGATGATGGCGACGGTGACCTGGCTCACCGTGTTCCAGGGCAGCCACTTGAACTTGATGAAAATGAGCCAGACGATGGCGGCGTAGATGCCAAGCAGGATGATTTCCATCAGCGTGACTCCTGCACCCTGCTCGCGAGCCTGGGTTCGAGGGCGGCCAGGCGATCGCGGATTTCCGACAACTCGCTGGGTGCCCCGTCCTGCGACACGATTCGCTCGAGGTCTGCACGGACGCGGGCGACGTCATTGCGCAAGCTGCCCGTCTCAACACCCGCTGCCGCGGCGGGTACGGCCTCGTGGCTTTCGTGCTTGTCGGTGCCGTACGCCATCTTGTAGAGCACCGGTTTGCTGTAAGCCCAGAGCCAGGCAATCGGCCAGAGCAGGCCGCCGAACACGAGCGACAGCAGGCACAGCACCTGGATAGCCTCCTGCTGCGGGTGCTGGCGCTTGTGCGCGATCTTCTCCGGCAGCACGTGCACCATCCAGAAGACCACGATGCCGATGATCGGCACCAGGACGATCACGACGATGGCAAGCACGTTGGCCGCCTTTGCCAGCGTCTCGCCTTGCATGAACGACGCGTGTGCCGGCAACGCCGCAAGCAGCGCAGCCAGTGACGCGACCAGCAGACACGAGGCGTGTCCGCGCGCTCCTGATGGATGGTGTTTGAGTCATCGTCATCCTCACCTGGTGATGCATGTCATGTTGTTCATTGCGCGACCCCTGTACCCGCATTCTGCGCGACCGGCTTTCCGGCGCGTATCAGCTGCAATCCAGCTGTCGAGCAGGGTGTAGGCCACCGCCAGCACGACCGGCCCGACGAATATGCCGACGATGCCGAAGGCCACAAGCCCGCCGATCACTCCGGCGAAGATCAGCAGCAGCGGCAGATCGGCGCCCCGCTTGATCAGCATTGGCCGCAGGAAGTTGTCCATCAGGCCGATCACGAGCGCCCACACCAGCATGAAGGTGCCCCAGCCGGCACCCAGGCTGCCGTACGCCCAGGCGGTCGCCCCGAGCAGCACGATGAGGGGCCCGAGTTGCGCGATGCAGAGCACGAACATGATGGCCGTCAGCACTCCCGCGAAAGGAACGCCGACGATCGCGAGCCCGATGCCACCGAGGATCGACTGCACGAGCGCAGTGACCACGACCCCGAGTGCGACACCACGGATCGCCTGGCCTGCAAGCACGACCATGCGATCGCCCTGCTCGTCGGCAAGCCTGCGTGCGAAACCACGCACCCATGCCGCCCAGGATTCGCCGCCCGCATACAACACGGCAGACAGAATCACGATCAGCACGAACTGCACCAGCAACATGGCAAAGCCGCCTGCATGTTGCGCGAGCCATGCGCCGACGGAACGAAAATGCGGCTGCGCCTGCACCATGAGGTTGGCAAAGCCCTCGCCAGCCAACTGGTTCCAGGCCGCCTCGATACGCGCGCCGGCGACGGGAATCCTGTCGAGCCATTCCGGCGCGGCCGGCAACTGCATTTGCGGGAGTCGCTCGAGCAGCGCGACGAATTCGTCTGCGTGACCGAGGATCGCCTGCAGCGCAACCCCGAGCGGCACGATCAGGATGGCAAGCAGACCGAGCGACATCACGGCTACCGCCGGGTGCACGACGCCCCCCGAAGCAGCGCTCGACGCGCCGCAGCAGCGGCCAGGTCGCCACCACGATCATCGTCGCCCAGATGAAGGCGCCGAGAAACGGCGACAGGATCCAGAGCGAGCCGCCGATCAGCCCGCCGATGAACAGCACGGACAGCGTGATGCG
>CAVUVH010000001.1:0-381707 GCA_963744735.1 uncultured Gammaproteobacteria bacterium | reverse complement strand
GCTCATTCGGCGTCGCCATCCACGTGCGGTATGGCCGCGAGGCCCGCCTCGATCTCGGCCCGCGCCTGTTCCGGCGAGATCGTCCCGGCGTTCACCCTGCGCACCGCACCGAGGATGACGTCGGCCTGCGCCTCGTGCAGCTCCCCGACGTGCGCCGCGACGATGCGTCCCTGGCGGTCCGAGAAAATCGTGAACGGGAACCCGACAGCCTCCACTCCGAACGCCGTCGCGGCATCGAGTGCCTCCTGTTCCCCGATCAGCAGCGGGTATGTGAGCTTGATCTCGTCCGCGTACGCGATGACCTTGTCCCGGTAGTCGGCGGCGATCCCGATCACCTGGAATCCTTCGGGCCCGTAACGGGCCTGCAGCTTCTCGAGCAGCGGGATCTCCCGCCGGCAGGGCGCGCACCAGGTTGCCCAGAAGTTCACGATCAGCGACTTGCCCGACCAGTGGGCCAGCGAGCGCATCTCGCCCGCGCGGTCCGCGAGCTGGAAGTCGGGAAGCGTCGCGGCGAGTTGCGCGGCGGGCGCCTCGACCGGCGCCTCGACCGGCGGCGGCGTCTTCGAGAGCTTCGACCACTCGTCGTACGCCAGGTACCCGGCTGCTCCCGCGGCCGTAGCGCCGGTGACGACGATCGCCAGCGTCAGCGGCTTCAAGTGCCGCTCCCGAATGCCTTCGTGACGTGAGTGCGGAATTCGTCCGCGGACTTGAATCCCACCACCCGGTAGTCCGTGCGCTCCGCGCCGTCAGGCCCGAAGAACACGATGGTCGGCGGGCCGAGTATCCCGAAGCGCTGCAGCAGCGCCTGGTCCGCCTCGTCGTTGGCAGTGACGTCAGCCTGCAGCAGTGTCGCTCGCGCAAGCGCGGCCTGCACGCCCGGATCGGTGAACGTGCGGTGCTCCATCTCCTTGCAGGACACGCACCAGTCCGCATAGAAATCCAGCATCACCGGCCGGCCCGCAGCCCTGGCCGCCTCGAGCGCCCGGTCGAGATCCGCGACGGTCTTGATGCGCGTGAACCCGAGCTGTTTCGCGGCCACCTTGCTGCGGCGTCCCGAACCCGGCGAGCGGCTGCAGCGGGTTGCTGCGCCCGGACGAGCGCGCCGACCAGCATCAGCAGGCCATACACGACGGCGAGCGCGCCGAGGCCGCGGCGGACAATGGTCGCCCCGCCTTTCGCGTCCCGGCTGCCCAGCGTGAACAGGTAGTAACCGGCAACGAACGCGATGACCGCCCACAGCGCAAGCGTGACCGGGCCGGGGAGAATGCGCCCGACCATCCAGACGGCGACGCCGAGCATCATCACTCCGAACGCCACCTTCACGGCGTCCATCCACGGTCCAGCCTTCGGCAGCAAGCGGCCGGCCGATGCGCCAACCAGCAGCAGTGGGGCGCCCATGCCGAGGCTCAGGGCGAACAGCGCCGCTCCGCCGCGGAACACGTCGCCGCTCTGGCCGATGACCGCAAGTGCCGCTACCAGCGGCGGTGCGACGCAGGCCGTCACGATCAGCGACGACAAGGCGCCCATGACGGCCGTGCCGAGCAGCGTGCCCTGCTTCTGCCGGTTGGTCATGTCGGCGACCCTGGACTGGAACGCGGCCGGCACCTGCAGGTTGAACACGCCGAACATGCCGAGCGCCAGCAGCACGAACAGTGCGGCGAACAGCACGATGATCCACGGCTTCTGGAAGAACGCCTGGCCTGCTGTCCCGCCGCGGCGAACGCGGCGCCGGCGATCGTATAGGTGAGCGCCATGCCGAGCACGTACGCGACCGACAGCGAGAACGCGCGGCCGCGCGACACGGGCCGGTCGCGGCCGGCGCCTACGATGATCCCCGACAGGATCGGGACCATCGGCAGCACGCAGGGCGTGAAGGCGAGCAGCAGTCCCGCGCCGAAGAACGTCGCGAGCACCGCCAGCAGGCTGCCGCTGCGGATCTTGTTCGCGAGCAGGTCCTGCTCGGACTGCATGCGCGGCGTTGCGCCGCCGCTGCGAGCTGCAGCGGCAGTGCCGGGGGCGGCCAGTTCCACGGTCAGCTGCTTCTTGATCGGCGGATAGCAGAGCCCGGCGTCCGCACAGCCCTGGTAGGTGACGGTCAGTGCGACCTCGCGAGTACCGGGCTTCGCGGCGACAGGCACGTCCGCCTGCATCTCGCCAACGAATACCACCTGCTCGCCGAAGTAGTCGTCGTGCTGTGTCTTGCCGCCCGGAATGTCCGGCTGGCCGAACTGCGCGGACCCGTCGGTCGAGACGATCTTCACCTTGTCGCGATAGAGGTAGTAGCCGTCCGCGATGTCCCAGCGCAGCGTGATGCGGTCCGCGGCGTCGCTCGAGGTCGAGAGCACGAAGGCCTGGTCCGCCGGGAGGAAGTCGCCTTCTGATTTCGGCCCGCCTGAAAGCAGCCGCTTCAGGTCGAAGCCCTTGCGTTCGACGCTGCTGGCGGCAGCAGGAGTGGGCGGGGCCACATCTGCCGCTGCCACCTCGACGCGGCTCGTCCATCGCTGCGGCGGGTAGCAGAGGCCGGCGTCCGCGCAGCCCTGGAGCTTGAGGGTCAGGTCGAAGGGTCGCGGCGGTCCGTCGAACCCGAGCTTGGCGGCCACGGCGATCGCGCCGCGATAGATGACCTGCTTGCCGAAGTACTGGTCTTCGTGGTCTTCGCCGACGGGGAAGTCGGGCACGCCGATCGTGACGCCAGGGGTCGCGGATTCCAGCCCGAGGCGATCACGGTAGAGGTAGTAGCCGGGCTGGATGTCGATCCGGACCACGACGTCGCCCTGTGCGGCCTCCACCGTGTACTTGTAGGCTTCCTTTGGCGGAAGGAACGTTTCTTCTGCCTGCGAGACGCCGAGCGTGAGCCACGGCAGGACGAGCAGCGCGATGCGGCGCGCGAAGTTGAGAACCATTCTTGGCATGCCTCCGGCGATCCGGATCGCCTCGGCGACCCGGCTGAAGCCGACATGATGCCCTCCCGCCGGGCCGGCGGCGACCATTTCGGCCGGTGGTTCATGCGGTCCGCCCGGACTTTGACGCCTGGCTCTCATGCGGGCTGCACTGCATTCCAGCCATGCTGATGCACGGAAATTCAGCGGAAATGTTCTTCCAAATCATTCTGTTACCACGGCCAACGGCCCCCTGCCGGGTTTCCTCGAAAGGTGTCCAGCCTGAGACCTAATTCCGGTCCGGGACTTGAATTCAGCGCATCTCCCCCTATCATTAGCAGCCGACAGGGGTGAGTGCTAACACCCGCCCCGCGATTTCCCTTACGGCTGAACATACCAACACGGAGATTTCAGCAATGGCTGACAAGTTGAAGATTCGTCCGCTTCACGACCGCGTGATCATCCAGCGGCTCGACGCCGAGACCAAGTCCCCCGGCGGCATCGTGATCCCCGACTCCGCCGCCGAGAAGCCGATCCGCGGCAAGGTCGTTGCGGTGGGCAAGGGCAAGATCCTCGAAAACGGCACGGTTCGTCCGCTCGACGTAAAGGTCGGCGACCACATCCTCTTCGGCAAGTACAGCGGCACCGAAGTGAAGGTCGATGGCGAGGAATACCTCGTCATGCGCGAAGAAGACGTGATGGCGGTGCTCGAGAAGTAATCGCCCGCCCGCAAACAACCAACGAATTCCGGAGAACACTGCAATGGCAGCGAAAGACGTACGTTTTGGCGATGACGCCCGGTCGCGGATGCTCCGCGGCGTAAACATCCTGGCCAACGCGGTCAAGGTGACCCTCGGCCCCAAGGGCCGCAACGCGGTGCTCGACAAGAGCTTCGGCGCCCCGACCGTCACCAAGGACGGCGTGAGCGTGGCGAAGGAGATCGAGCTCAAGGACAAGTTCGAGAACATGGGCGCGCAGATGGTGAAGGAAGTCGCTTCCAACACCTCCGACGAGGCCGGTGACGGCACGACGACCGCCACGGTGCTCGCCCAGGCGATCGTGCGCGAGGGCCTCAAGGCCGTTGCGGCGGGCGCGAACCCGATGGACATCAAGCGCGGCATCGACAAGGCCGTCGAGACCTGCACCGAGGAGTTGAAGAAGCTCTCGAAGCCCTGCAAGGACCAGAAGGCGATCGCGCAGGTCGGCACGATCTCGGCCAACAGCGACGAGTCGATCGGCAAGACCATCGCCGACGCGATGGAGAAGGTCGGCAAGGAAGGCGTGATCACGGTCGAGGAAGGCTCGGGCCTGCAGAACGAACTCGACGTCGTCGAGGGCATGCAGTTCGACCGCGGCTACCTCTCGCCGTATTTCATCAACAGCCAGGCCAGCCAGGCGGCCGAACTCGAGAACCCGTACGTACTGCTGTACGACAAGAAGGTCTCGAACGTCCGCGAGATGCTCCCGCTGCTCGAGAGCATCGCCAAGGCTGGTCGTCCGCTGCTCGTGATCGCCGAGGACGTCGAGGGTGAGGCGCTGGCGACGCTGGTCGTCAACACCATCCGTGGCATCGTCAAGGTCGCGGCCGTGAAGGCCCCGGGCTTCGGCGACCGCCGCAAGGCCATGCTGCAGGACATCGCCGTCCTGACCGGCGGCACCGTGATCGCCGAGGAAGTCGGCCTCACGCTCGAGAAGGCGACGCTGGCCGACATGGGCCAGGCCAAGAAGATCGTGGTCGAGAAAGAGAACACCACGATCATCGACGGCCACGGCAAGGCCGGCGAGATCAAGGCGCGTATCGCCCAGATCAAGCAGCAGATCGAGGAAGCCACCTCCGACTACGACAAGGAGAAGCTGCAGGAGCGCATGGCCAAGCTCTCCGGCGGAGTCGCCGTGATCAAGGTCGGCGCTGCCACCGAGATCGAGATGAAGGAAAAGAAGGCCCGCGTCGAAGACGCGCTGCACGCGACCCGTGCGGCCGTCGAGGAAGGCGTGGTTCCTGGCGGCGGCGTCGCGCTGATCCGCGCGCAGAGGGCGCTCGAGAAGCTCGAAGGCCGGAACGAAGACCAGGCCATCGGCATCAAGATCCTGTCGCGCTCGATCGAGGAGCCGCTGCGCCAGATCGTCGCGAACGCGGGCGAGGACGCCGCGGTCGTGCTGGCCGAGGTCAAGAAGGGCAAGGGCACGTTCGGCTACAACGCCGCGACGGGCGCCTACGGCGACATGCTCGACATGGGCATCCTGGACCCGACCAAGGTCACGCGTCTCGCGCTGCAGAACGCCGCTTCGGTGGCCGGCCTGCTGCTCACGACCGAAGTGATGGTGGCCGAGTCGCCCAAGGACGACGACCACAAGCACGGCGGCATGCCGGACATGGGCGGCATGGGCGGCATGGGCGACATGGGCATGTAAGCTCTGGTCGCTTGCCATGCGCAGCCTGCTGAAGGACGCGCATCAAGAGACGAAGAGGGCCGGCGGAAACGCCGGCCCTTTTTTTCGTTCTCTTTCCGATCACCCGCGATGCTGGAAGCGGCAGCCTTCGGACGGTCGGTCGGTGAGGGCGTTCGTTCCGGGTCTTCCCCGGGCGAGCGGAACGGCAGACACGCTCGCCCGGGGAAGACCCGGAACGAACGCCTGATCGACCGCGCCTGAGCGATGGATCGGGGACTGTCCCCTGGCCCGGGGACTGTCCCCGATCCATCGCACGGCGCATTCAACGTCAACGCGGTCACATCGGATAACCGTCTGCCGAATTCCAACAGGGAGAGCTTCGTAAGCAGGGTTCCAGGAGGGCGACTGATTTTCCCGGGCTCTGACGTCTCACAGGGTAATGCATGCCACGACCCGTGCGGCCGCGGGTTGCAGCAGCACCTGCCACGACGGATTGGATGAGCATGAAGATGAGCGCATCGGAGCAAGCCGCATCGAGAGAGGTATCTGTGCACGCCGGGAACCCGACGCAGCCTCGACAGGTCGAGACCGTGATCATCGGGACCGGATTCTCCGGGCTGTTGGCGGCCATCCGATTGCAGAAAAAGCGATGCAACGACTTTGTCTTGCTGGAAAGAAGTTCCGAGTTGGGCGGCACCTGGCAGGTCAACTCATATCCCGGCGCAGAGGTGGACGTTCCGACCAGCCTCTACTGCATCTCGTTCATACCCTATCCGTTCAGGAAATCCTTTGCCCCGCAAAGCGAATTGCTCGCATACACGAACCACGTCATCGACAAGTTCGGTTTGCGAAAGTACGCCCGCACGAACCAGACAGTGACCAGGCTCGCTTTTGACGAGCGCGAATTGCTGTGGCACGTGGAGACTCAGTCAGGCGAGAGGTATACCGCCCGTTTCGTGATCGACGCCAGTGGGGTGCTGGCGAACCCGCACACTCCCAGGATCAAAGGCGCGGAAACCTTCAAAGGATCGCTGTTCCATTCCGGGCACTGGGATCACTCCGTGGCCTATGAGGGAAAACGTGTCGGAGTGATCGGCTCAGGATGTTCAGCCGCCCAGATCGTGCCGTCCATAGCCGGCAAGGTGTCGCGGTTGACCCTGTTCATGGGCAAGGCGCAGTGGATTCTCCCGCGCTCGGACCGGCATTACGGTGCCTTGGAGCGTTTCGTTCGAACGCTTCCGGGCGTAAGGCACATCATCCGTTTGCTCGTGTTTGCTTTCTACGATATCCGGTTCGTCGCTTTTCGCCGCTACCCGGGGATATCCGGGATCAGTCGGCTCATGAAGGATCACTACCGGAGAAGATTGAAGAAGCACCTGGACACGTACATCAACGACGACAAGTTGCGGCAGCACATGCTGCCCGATTACGAGTTGGGCTGCCGGCGGCTCATACCGACCAACACCTATCTCCCCGCGCTGTCCCTCGACAATGTCGACGTGGACATCAGCGGGATTGAATGCATCACGCCCCAGGGCATCCGGACGAAGGATGGCAAGGATATCCCGCTCGACGTCATCATCTACGCCACGGGCTACTTCGCCTATTCGGACATGAAGAAAGCGTTGACGTTTCAGGTGCATGGGCTGGGCGGCCGCAACCTCAACAGCGAATGGGAGCAGGAGACAGTCTCCTACAAGGGCATCACCGTCTCCGGTTACCCCAACTATTTCAAGGTGAACGGCCCGAACACCGGCACCGGACACAGCTCGCAGATCTCCTATATGGAGGCGGCGACTGATTACATCGTTCAGGCCATTTGCGCCGTGAAGCGGGACAAGCGCATCAAGGCCATCGATGCCAGACGCGACCTTCAGGATGCATACGTCGCCGACATGCGGCGAAAGATGCAAAAGACGGTCTGGCAGAATGCCACCTGCACCGCCTTTTACAGGAGAAACATGACCGACGAGGTCACGAGTCTCTCCCCGGAACCGGTGACCGGGTTCATCCTTTCCCGCAAGTGGTTTCGCTTGAGTGATTATCGCCTGCTGAAGTGAAGGACGGTCGCGCGGACGTTGCCTCTACTAGCAGGCGGATCGCAGCATCCGCGCCAAAGCGCGTCCGAGGCGTCGGCTTCGGTGAAGCCCGACGCGACGGAAATCGCCGGAACGAGTTGCTGATTAGTCGACGCACTCCCGAGATGACCGCTACTGCACAGTCTGGACGTTCAATACCTGATCGTTGGCTGAACCGCCGCAGGCGAGGCCGAAGGGCGAGATCCAGGGACGGATCGAGTAACAGGCTCAGCCTGCGTCTGCCCGTCAACCCGCGTTCCGATAGCAATGGGATGGACGGTCAACGGTGAAAAACGACCCGAAGCAGAAGTTCGTCACGCTGCAAAGCCGACGCTCAACGTTCAACCTGAGCGGCCGGGTGTCGCCCGGTCACAGGGCCCAGTTGCCGTACACGGTCAGCACGACGGACAGCGTCTGGTCGTACGACCCCACCAGGTTGCCGCGCCCGCCGAGCACCGGGGGCAGTGTGCTGCGCTTGTCCACGTCGATGTTGCCGCCGTAGAGCAGCTCCGTCGTGAATCCCCACTTGAATGATTCGCTGGCCTGCTTTTCGCCGCCGGCGCCAAGCCGCCACGCGGAATTGACCGGGAACAGCGGCGAGACGTCGTTGCCGTCCTGGAACCCCGAGTCGTAGGCGAGGCCGACGTTCACTTTCCACTGATCGTTCGGGCGGTACTGCGCGCCCACCGCGACGTGCCAGGTGTCGTCGAACGACAGCGGGTTGGTGAGGCTGAGCGGGTTCTGCGTGTTGTCGATGCCGATCTCGACCTCGCCGAACTCCGACCAGTCCTGCCAGCCGACGTTGCCCATCAGGGCCCAGCGGTCGTTGATCTCGCGTGTACACGCTCCCCATCACCTGCTGCGGCACCTTGGCGCCGACATCCACGCGCGCATCGAGCAGGCCGCGCGACTGCAGCAGTGCGGTCAGGATCGGCCCGATCCCCGAGAACTTCGCACGGGCCGCTGAAATCGAGGTCGATCTCCGACGTGTACGTGAGCCCGAGGCGCGTGCCCGGCGTCGGCTCGTACAGCACGCCGACATTGCCGCCCCAGCCCCAGGTGTTGTCGTCGATCTCGAGGCGACCGTCGCCCAGCGACGGCACCGCGTTGTTGATCGCGACCTTCTGGTCGAACATGCCGTACATGCCGTTGATGCCCGCGCCGAGCGACAGCTTGTCGTTCACGCGATACGCGATCGACGGCATGACGGATACGCCGACGAGGTCGGCGTCCTGCACGCGGTAGCGACCCACCCAGTCGTCTTCGTAGTCCAGCATGGAGCCGAAGTTGCCCGCCACGGCGAAGCCCAGCGCGAGATCGGGCGACACGCGATGCGTCAGGAAGGCGCCGCCGCCCGGGACGTAACCGTTCGAGCCGAACGCGCGGCCGCCGTCGCCGCTGCCCAGGCCGGGCGAGGTGTCGCCATCGACCGAGAACTGCGTGTTCAGCCACATCAGCTGGCCGCCCACGAGCACTTGCGTGCCGTCGAGGCGCGTCATGCCGGCCGGGTTCGTGAACGCCGTCGATGCATCCTGCGCACGCGCGGCATAGCCGGCCGCGGCGAGTCCTGGCTCGGCCGTGCCGAACTCGTAGAGCAGCAGCCCGCCGGCCTGGGCGGTGCTGGCGATGAGGGCTGTCGCCGCGAATGCAGCCGTCGCTGAGCCTGCCCGAACTGCCCTGCGTACATCGGTCATGATCGATCCTCTGATGGTTTGCGACTGACTGCACCGGACTCCGCGACCACCGTCACTGGCGCACACGTACGAAGCGCGGTCAGTGCTCCAGACCATCGTTGTATTTCAGGTCACCTTTCGCACCGAGCAGCGCCGGCGTGGCCGTCGATGGAGGCAGCATCCGGCTTCGATCCAGCACGCGATCCAGTTCGGCCAGCGCGTCGCCGCCCCTCGCCGGGGCGCCCTTGCCGAGCACGAAGTCGGCCAACTCGCTCCGCGTCACGTCGACGTGACGAGCGCCCCGGGAGGCGACCGGGGAGATCACGAGTACGCTGTTGCGCAATTCGACCTGCCTGATCTGCGGATCGCCCTCGGCTGCGATAGTGAAGACGAGACGCTGGCCCTCGGCCTTGCGCGGATCGACGAGGTAGCGGACGAACTGCAGGTTCTGGTCGAGGGAGGCGCGCGCCAACTGGTCGGCGCGCGGCGTATTCAGGAACGTCCGGATCGCATCCAGCGTGACCGGCTGCCCCTGCATCAGAAGCTTACCCTCCATCTGCAGCGCCTCGGTGATGTAGAAGCCCCGCGCGTTGGCGGAGTCAGTGCGCTGACCGAGGGCGCGGGCGGCCGTCGCGCGCGTCTTTTGGGCCGCCGCATCGGCGGGGTCCAGCGTCAGCAGCAGCGAGGTGAGCTTGAGCCCCCAGCGCCAGCCGGCGAACCCGCCGTCGGCGACCGCCTGCGTGGCCATCTTCTGCACCGCGGCGCGGCCGCCCATCGCCTGCACCGTGCGTTCCGCTTCTTCCCGGACCGACAGCGGATTGATCTGGTAGACGTCGCCGTCGAACCAGCCGAGGTTGCCGTTGTAGACCTGCCGAACGTGACTCTCGACCTGCCCGTACGCCTCGCGCCCTTCGCGCAGGCGGCGCGGCATGTACAGCGTCTCGGCCGCCTCCCGGGGGCCGAGGCCGCTGGCGATCAGGCGCAGCGTCTGGTCGTGGATGATCTGCACCGAGTCGACGGAGCGCTCGACCGCCTCCCGCACGGCCTTCTCGCCCTTGTGCGTCGGCCCGTGGATGTCCAGCAGGATCTCCGCGTTCTTGGACTCGACCCAGCGGGCGTCATTGACCAGGATCTCGGGATTTCGATACGTGCCGCCGCGCAGCGTGTAGATGTTGAAGATGGTGTCGATCACCAGGAAGTTGGTCACGAGCAGGCGCCGCTGCGGGAAATAGAACGCGACGCTGTCCGTCGTGTCCGTGCGAGCTGGCGCGACCTGGACCGGCTCGCCGGCGATCACGACGTCGACGACCTTGCCGTCCGGGAAGAGCTTCGTCGGCGGTTGGTAGCTCGACACGGCCAGGAACTTCTCTGGCGTGAAACTCATCGCGTTCGGGAATGCGTCGGGACCCGTCGTGGGATGAAAGACGCCGAACTGCGCGATCGCCCGTGACTGGGTGACGCCGCCCAGGACGTTGACCCCGCCGGAGGCACTGCGGTTGCGGTCCAGGTATTCATGTCCCCAGATCTCCGTGCCGTCGTCCAGCCACGCACCGGTGCCGTCGGCGTAGTGCCAGTGCGTGAGCAGGATCGCGGCCACCTTGATCTTGTGGCCGAGCGTCTGCTCGAGCGTCTCGCGCATTTCGGCCGCGGCGCGGGTGGAATCGCCGGTGTCGACGATGATCCATCCGTTCGGCGCTTCGATGGCGAAGCTGTGCGCGATGCCCCAGCCGCGCAGGGCGTACACGCCTGGGGCGACCTGCTCGGCGACTTTCGAATCCGTAATGCCCATTCGCGCGTTGGCGGTGAGCGCTGTGTCGGTCGTGATGACTCCGTTAGGACCGGTGACCGTCTCCATGGTCAGCGACCGGCTGCTCCAGGATGCCGCCGGTTGTGCGGCGGCGCGGTCCGTCGACTGGGCGCGGGCGGCGAGCGACGGTGCCAATGCAGTTGATGCACAGGCCAGGATCAAGAGAATACGGTTGGTCATGGCTGGTCCTTCGGGGTTCGGCACACGCGACGCGTCAATGCGCGCTCTCACGGCAGCCAGATACCACGGCCCCGGGGTGCACTTTGCACAAAATGGTACAGTCGCTATCGATATGACCAAGTCCAGCGGTGCGACCGTCGAATCCTGCTTCCCGATCCGTGGGTGGTTCGCGGACTGCACGCCGCGCTTCAGGCGCGAGTTCCTCGCGCTGGGGCGCCCGAAGTTCTACGCAGCCGGCAGCGTGATCTATCAGGCGGACGACGTCGGGCAGGACGTCTTCGGTATCAGCTCCGGTGTGGTCACCGTGCAGAGCAAGTTCACCCATCCGGATGCGGTGCTGCTGCACATGCTGCGGCCCGGAGATTGGTTCGGCATCGTGCCAGTGCTTCTCGAGCGGAGTCGTGTCGTCACCGCCGTCGCGAGAACCGACGTGAACCTCCTGCGCGTTCCGGGCGACGAGCTGCGGGCACTGCTTCGACGTCGCCCGGAGTGGTCCGTCGAGCTCGGGCGCGAACCGATCTACAGCATGGACCTCGCCATGCAGATCGCTGCCGACCTGCTGATCCGCGATGCCTCGGCGCGTTGCGCGGCCGTCCTGCTGCGCCTGGCCGGCCGGCGTTCGGCGTCGGCTACGGATGCCGACCTGCCGTCCGAGATTCCGGCTTCGCAGACCGAGCTCGCGATGCTGAGCAACGTCTCCAGGAATACGTTCAGTCGGGTCGTGCGAGAGTTCTCGAGCCGTCGACTCGTGACCCTCGACTACAGGTCGCTGACCGTGAACGACCCTGCGCGACTGCGTGACGTCGCGGATTCCGGCTGAGAACGCGCCGGGATTCTCGAGCAGCGACTGAAGTTGGCACGCCCCTCGTACGACTGCTTGTGGCCGATAGTACGCGGTCGCAAATGTCCGCTTCGATAAGCGTGATCCGTTTTGGCGGGAAAGTGGAGCGGGTGATGGGAATCGAACCCACGTTAGTAGCTTGGGAAGCTACAGTTCTACCATTGAACTACACCCGCTGGCCGATCCGGATTCTATGCAGGTTCCTGACCGCCAGCAAATCACCGGCCTGACCTGACCGGTAGAGTAAGTATCGGTCTGGTTCATCCGGCGTGCATGCTCAGGGGCTCGTCGACGCCCCGGGGCCATCGGGGCGTTCCGAGACTGCGCGCACCACGTACACCGGGCGCCCCTTCGATTCCATGTAGATGCGGCCCACATACTCACCGAGGATGCCGATGCTCAGCAGCTGCACCCCCCCGATGAAGACGACGGCGACGAACAAGGACGCATAGCCGGGCATGTCCACGCCGTAGACCAGGGTGCGGACCAGGATGACGCCACCATAGATGATCGAGATGAACGCGAAGACGACACCGATCACCGTCGAGGCGCGCAGCGGCGCGGTCGAGAAGCTGGTGATGCCCTCCATCGCGAGACTCATGAGCCTCGCGTAGTTCCATTTCGTCTTGCCGTGGGCACGGGGCGGGCGTGTGTACGTAAGGACCTCGGACGGAAAACCCGGCCAGCTCAGCAGGCCCTTCATGAAGCGCTGGCGCTCAGGCAACGCACGCACCACGTCGGCCACGGTGCGGTCGATCAGGCGGAAGTCGCCCGCATTCGGCGGGAGGGGCGTGTCCGCAAGGTGGTTGTGCACCGCGTAGAACGCGGCCGATGTCGAACGCTTGAGCCATCCATCGGAGGCCCGGCTCTCGCGCACCGCAAGCACCACCGGGACACCGTCGAGCCAGCGGGCGATCATCCGGGGGACCAGCTCCGGCGGATCCTGCAGATCGGCATCCATCGGAATGATCGCGTCGCCGGTCGCGTAGTCGATGCCCGCAGACAGCGCTGCTTCCTTGCCGAAGTTGCGCGACAGGTCGACGACGAGGACCTTGCCGAAAGGTGGCCGTGCCGCCAGCAGTTCGCCCAGCGTTGCATCGCTGCTGCCGTCGTTCACGCACACGAACTCGAACTCGAGCTCCCGGCTGAGCGGACGCAATACTTCGCCGAGCCGGGCGAAGAAGATTGCGACCATGCCGGCTTCGTTATAGAAAGGCGTGACGATGCTGACGCGCCGCGGTCGAGGCCGCTCGGGGGGCACGGTTGCACTGTTCATTTTCAGACCTCGCTCGATCCGGGGGACGGGCGGCTTCCGGCACGCTGCCGAACGGCCGCCAAGGCTCGATGATGCACGGGACGCTCGTTCAATTCCTCAAGTTTGCCGGAGCCGGCGCGGTCGGGACGGTTTTCCACTACGCCACGCTCATACTCTGGGTCGAAGTCCTCGACTTGCCGATCGTCGCAGGTGCGCTTGCCGGATTCTGCGCAGGTGCACTGGTGAACTACCTGCTTGCCCGATGGTTCGTGTTCGCCAGTGACCGGCCGCACGGGTCGGCACTCCCCCGGTTCGCCGTGGTCGCAACCGCCGGAGCCGCCATCAACACGGGCATCGTCGCGCTGCTGTACGGAGCAGGAGCGTACTACCTCATCGCCCAGGCAGTTGCGACCATGGCGGTCCTCGCCTGGAATTTCATCGCGAACCGGCACTGGACGTTCGCCGACTGAACGCCCGTACGCACGCGCCGCGCGGCGCCCGTGGAGGCTCAAGGCTGCTCGGTTACGTGGGGAGCCCCAAGGGCAATCACGGCACAACCCTGCCCCGCCGTGAATTCCACCGTGCCCCCGAGCGCGGCCGCCATGTTCGCGGCGGTCAGCCCGGGAAACAGGTTCTTTTCCTGCGCGCCCAGCACCACGTGCGTCACACCCAGGCCGTCGAGGGACGCGCGCGCCTGCACGGCGGTCCCCTGCTGCTGGGCTGCGAGGTATGCCTGCAACAGGTTCAGTTCGTATTCCCGGAAGTGCTGCCAGGTCGGCGTGCCGGCGGCGGCGCCGTGGCGCAACTTTGGCGAGAACTGCCGCACGTGCCGGCTCCAGCCGCAGATACCCGGCCGGCCAGAAAAGGCGGCGATCCGCCCCGCCCAGCCGTAGTCGAGCGGGATCTGCGGAATGAACTCGGCAGTGCCGCAGAGTTCGCCGATGCGCACTTGCTGCGGCACGCGTTGCAGATGGTCGACGATGGCGGCGTCGCAGGGATATTCACGCTGCAGGAATGCGCCCGAATCGAGCCCTGCCTATCTGGCGTACGTGCGAGGCGGTCGGCGAGCGCATAGGCGTGCGTCGTCAGCCAGAGCGTACCGACGACGCTGGCGGCGGCGGCCAGGGCGCGCACGTACCTGCGATCGTTGAGCGCGACACCCAGGGCGGGTGCGAACGCCGTCACCGCCAGGAACGGTATCAGGTAGTGACCCTCCAGCCAGAAGCGCATCGTGAGATTCCAGCGCCTCCACTCGACGACCTGCCGATGCGCGAAATCGCCCACGACGAATTCCGGTAACAGCCACACGACGAACACCGCCGCCGCCAGGATCACCAGTGGCGTACGATCCTCGCCGGCGGGTGAACGACCGGGTGCCAGGACGAGAACAAGCAGCGCGCAGGCAATCGCGACCGCGGCGCCCGGACGCCCCACGCGCGAACATCACTGCTGCAGTCGCGAGCATCAGCCAGGCCCAGCGGTCGAACTTGAGTCGTTCGCCCGCGCGTGCCCGTGCGCGCAGGAACAGCAGTCCTGCCGCGCAGGCGGCCACGAAAAACACCAGTGGCCCGGCCTGTGCCGCGAGGAACTCGAGCAGCGGACTCGCGCTGCCAGAATCGATCCAGTGCCAGCGGATTGAGGGCGCGTTGTGGCGCCACACGGCGGGCAGCGAGAGCACCAGGGCCACTGCCGCGGTCGCGCCGAGGTTGGTCAGGAGCGCGTGCAGCAACTTCCGCTCGCGCCGCCACCAGCGGACGCCCGCGAGGGCCAGGGCCGCGCTACCGAATACGACCAGGTCGAGCAGCACGCTGCCGCTGTGCGACAGTTGGACGGCGGCCGCCAGAGCGCCCACCAGCAGCACCCGCGGCCAGTGTGGGCGTGTCGCGGACAGCAAGAGAGCGACGGCACCATACAGCGCCACCTGCAGGAAAAACACGCGCTGGAATGCATGATGGTCGCCCTGCAGCAGCAGGAAGAACGGGTACTGGGAGTACGTGTACGGGACGACTTCACGCTCCAGCACCCACCAGCCGAGGTCGGTGCCGCCGAACAGCGCACCGAGCACGAGGGACACGGCCTTGGCGTGAACCGACAGCAGTACACCGATACCGAGCCCGATCCCAACGACCCTACTGCCGCTGCGACAGGCGATTGTCGCCGGATGCAAGCAGCGCGCATGACCATGCGCTCAGGGCAAAGCTGCCCAGCAGCAGCAGGAATGCGTCGGAAAAGACGAACAGTCCGCTGCCGGCCGTCGGATCGCCGGTCAGCAGCCGCCACGCCCACGCGACGAGCCCGGGCAGCGCTTGCAGGAGTACGTAGTAGTCGATCGGCTCGCCGGCCAGCCAGAGGTTCTCGGGCGGGAAGCCCTCGCCGAACAGGAAGGACTGGATCAGCGAGAAATTGAACAGCTTCTCGGACCCTACGTGCGCGTAGTCGTGTACCCAGAAGAGCGACGGCCACCCCGCGCGCAGGTATACGAGCAGGGCAAGGACCACGGCATACGTCCCGAGCAGGAGGACGTCGGCCCGCACGTCCCAGGCGATGGTGTCAGCATCCGTCCGGCCCGCAGCCACGCGGCTGCATTGCGATCGACCCCACGCCCAAAGCCCGGCCATCAACAGCAGCGTCACGGGCACCGCCACCGTGTACGTCGGAATCATGCGCGCGATGAGCGAGAACAGCAGCAGCGCCAACGGCGCGCCAAAGGTCATGCTTACCGACACCAGCGGTATCCGGCGCACGTCGCCGAAGGCGAGCCGGCAGGTCGGCATCGCTGCAACACCGCAACCGATCACGACCAGCAGGTACAGGACTATGGGGCCGGACATCGCTCCCAGCATCCTGCCACAACTCGCACACGGTGACGGCGTGGTCGATGTGTGTCGCCCTCATCGTGGACCTTCGGGCAACATCGCTTCACCTTCCCCCGCCCGCGGCAGCAGCTTCGCGGGTCGCGAGCCCACGTCGATGTCGTACTCGTCCGAGGGAAGCGGTGCCGCCTCGCGCATCTCACCGTTGCCACTCAGGAATACGCGCATGGGTGCCGCGGGTGCGATTCCTGTGTCGGTCTCGCACTGGGTGAGCGAACCGTCGACGATCCAGTCCCGCTGCGCCGTCCCCATCGAGGTCCGGCACCGAGGCGACCGACGTGTCGAATTCCTCGTAGCGGCCACCGGCTGCAACGCAGGCCTGTCGAGCGGATTCCCGGGCTGCAGCAACTGGCGGCGGCAGGGCCGCTTCGTCGACCGGCACCGGCTGGAACAACGATCCGTTCAGCAGCGTGCCGCCTGCGCGATTGGCCGTCTCGTCGAGCCGGCCGGTTGCCGCGTTCCACATGAAAGCCCGTGGGCAGGGATCGGCGCCGGTGCCGTTGCAATAGACGCCGTGCAGTTCCACGTCGATGACGGGCGGCCCGGCAGCGGGGCGCAGCGCGAATTCGAGTGCCTGCGCGTCGAAGGCCAGCACATGACTACCCTCGTGGCTCACCCACAGTTGCCGCCGGCAGCCGCCGGTGCCACACCAGGCGGGAAAGCCGAAGGCTTCGAAGTCGATCACCCAGTCGGCGATGCCGTCCGGCGAGACGTTCACGGCCCGGGCCGCGCCGTCCGGCCACCGTCTCCATCGCTGCAAGCGATGGGTCGTACTGGGCGAGGTCTTCACTCACCGCCGCCGCGACCTCGGCCGGTGGTCGTGGCACCACAGGCGGTGACGGAGTCCGCTGGCAGGCCGTGGCGACAGCGAGCGTGACCCCGAGGGCGGCGATGCGCAGGCGAGTGTTCATGCGTGATTGGACGATCGACAGTGCGGGGCGTCAGGGCGGTGCGAGGGCGGAGTCCTGCCTGACGTCGGCGACCCGACTGCGTCCACGCAGCAGGCACGCGGCGCTGTGCGGAACCGCCCGTTTGCGTTAACTTCCATTCCAGGGAGATCTCATGCTACGTCAGACGCCACGACATCGAAGCATTCGCCGGCTCGCTGCAATTGCAACGGCCGCCATCATCGCATTTCTGCCGGCCGCCTCGCCCGGCGCCGATCCACGCCAGGGTCCGAACGTCGATCCGGAGGCCAAGCTCGACGCGGGCCAGTCACCGGCGCTGTCGGCGGTCGAGCGGCTGGCGCTGTCCGACCGCCTGGCGGCGTATGGCCTGAAGGCAGGAGATCCGGTAGCGCTCGTGCAGGCAGCCAAGATCCGCAAGGGCCTCGAGGCCGGCGCGACCAGCGGCAGCGGCCATACGTTCGAGGGATTGCTGGAGCGCGCCGGGCAACTCGCCCCCGACAACGCGGCGGTGCGCGCACTGATTGCCGACGCACGCACCTACAAGAGCCGCGACCTGCCGCTGGTGGGCGCCGGCCTCTCGCGCTGAGCAAGCTCATCGGCAGCCAGGCGGCCGACCGCGCCGACCTCGTGTTCCTCGGCGAGACGCCGGCCGTCATCTACGTGCGCAGCCCGGCAGCCGCCGACCTCGATCTCTACGTCTACGACGAGTACAACAACCTGGTCTGTTCCGACGAGAACGCCGGCAGCGAGGCGCAGTGCCGCTGGCGGCCGCGGTGGACGGGCTCGTTCCTGGTGGACGTGCGCAACAAGAACGACCAGGAGGTCGAGTATGTCCTCACCGCGAATTTCGTCGCCCCTGAAAAGCAAGCGCAGCTCTGACCGCCGGGCCCGCGGCCTGGCGGCGCTGGCGCTGACCTGCGTCGCGGCGGCCGGCCTCGCCGCCTGCTCGGGCGCCGACACGCGGCCCGACCTGCATCGCCTCTATCGCGGCTCGAACCTGGCGGTCGAGCAGCCGCCGTTGATCGTGATCCCCGGCATCATGGGATCGAAGCTGCGCGACACGCGCACCGGCGAAGTCGCCTGGCCGGGCTCGACCATGAACCTCGTGTCGAACACCTTCGCCAACCTCGCGCTCGACATCGACCCGCAGACGCTGATGCCGCGGCCGAATCCGCTCGAAGCCTTCGACATCACCGATACCGCCGCAGGCCGCGATTTCTACAACCGCATCATCGAGACACTCGAGGACTACGGCGATTTCAAGCGCACCGTCGCCGGCACGCCGGTCAAGGATGCCTACGAACGGCACCTCTACGTGCTGCCCTACGACTGGCGACGCGACAACGTCGAGACGGCGCGCAAGCTCGACGAGCTGATCGAGCAGATCCGCCGTGACTACGGTCGGCCGGACCTCAAGGTGGACATCGTCGCGCACAGCATGGGCGGCCTCGTTTCCCGGTACTACGTGCGCTTCGGCACCGAGGACGTGCTCGACCACGACGTCAAGCAGGTGCCGATGCACGGCGCTGCGAAGGTCAATCGCCTGATCCTGCTCGGCACGCCGAGCCTCGGCTCGGCGAACACGATCCGCGGCTTCATCGAAGGCGAGAAGATCGTGCGCACCGTGGCGCCGGAGACGCTCGCCACGATGGCGAGCGCCTATCAGCTGCTGCCGCACATGATGCGCAAGCCGCTGATCGGTCTCGACGGACGGCCGTTGCGCCGCTCGGCATGACCCGTCGAGCCCGGAACTCGACGTGTTCGACCCGGCCGCATGGCGCATGCTGGAGTGGTCAGTGTACGACCCGCTGGTCGCGGCGCGAGTGGTGGCAGCCGCACCGGACGCCGCCACCGGCCAGGTCCGGCTGGAGGCCCTGCAGGCCTTCTTCGATCGTTCGCTGGTCCGGGCCGGGCGATTCCAGCGCGCCCTCGCCCTGCCGCAGCCGGAGAACACGACCCGGCTCATCGTGTTCGGCGCCGACTGCGCGCTTACGCCGGCGCGCGTGCTGGCGGAACCGGAGGGCGATCGCATGGTCGCGCGTTTCGAGCCCGAGGCGATCCGCAATCCGCGCGAGAGCCGCGAGAAATACGACCTGCTGATGCTCGAGCCGGGCGACGGACGCGTGACGAAGCCGTCGCTGCTGGGCCGGCAGTCGCTCGACCCGACGCTGCAGGGCGGCGGCAGCTTCCCGATCGCGTTCTCGTTCTTCCTCTGCGAAGACCACGACCAGCTGACGAGCAACATCAACTTCCAGGACAACCTGCTGAACGCGCTGCTGTCGCGCGCCGGGAACTGATCAGACCGCGGTCGTTCCGCTCATTGCTTCCGGCGGCGGCGCGCCGGCCAGGTGCCGCTCGCGTGGAACTGCGCCACGTCGAGCTGCCAGCGCCGGTAACCGGGCGAGCCGAATTCCGGCGGACCGTCCGGGCCCGGCGGCGGTTCCGGCTCGTTGCCGTGCAGGAATCCGTCGATCCAGTACCGGGCAGCCTGCGACCTGCGCCCGATGTCGGCGCGCGAAACGAACAGGCTGCGTTCTTCCCGTGGGCACCACGCGAGCATGCGGCCGGGCACCGTGTGCGGATTGCCCATCAGGTAGTGGCGCCCACTGCAGCCGAGGTGCTCGAACCACAGTGCACGGTCCAGTTCAGGCGCTGCGCCCTGCTTCGTCCGCATCGCTAGATCCTCTCGCCAATGCACCAGAGTTCGACCGTCCGCACATCCTCGGGCTGCGTGATGTCGCAGCCCGATTCGACGAATCCCTCCGGCAGGGCCAGGCCGAGCGATCCGGCCAGCGAGCGCGGCGCCAGTGCGTTGCGATCGTGCATGAAGCCCGCGTAGTACCCGGCGTCATAGAACACCGTGACCTCGCTCTCGTGCAGCCGCGGCCAGTTGAACACGCAGGCGACTCGATAGTAGTCGGGACGCACGACACCGGCCGCGCGCGACATGTGCGAGGCCGCGCGCAACATGGCTGCGACACACTGCGCCTGGATGCGTCGGTTGGTCTGCCGGCCCTCGACCAGGTCGATGTGCACGGGAATCCTGGCGTTGCAGAAGCGCTCACCCTGGTCGGAACGTGGCCGGACGAACCCGGCGAAGCTGTCGGCCCAGCGATCGAGCGCGCGCAGCCGGCGCGGGATGCCGCGGAGCTTCTTGCGGGTGATGGCGATCTGTCGCATGGCCCTGGTTGGACGGTGCAATTCGTGCCGCGTCAGGAAAAAAGAAGGGCGGGATGGCCCGCCCTCCTTGGTTGCGTCGTCCGCGCCAGCCGGCGATGTCCGGCGACGGCGCGGCGCTCGCGTCAGTTCACGGCCAGCTTGTAGTTGTTGTACACGCGGCCGAGGTTGCGGACGTGGACGCCGAAGTTGCCGGTCCAGGACGGCGTCCAGCGGCACAGCATCGTGTCGCTCGAGTCGGTGTCGGAGCAGATGGCGTTGCCGTTCTCGTCCGTGATGTACAGGTCGAGGTCGGTGTCGCCATCGCCGCTCACCAGCACTGCGGCCTGCTCGCCGCCGCGGAAGGCGAGGACGTAGCTGTCCGTGTTGCCGGCGAGCACGGTGTCGGAGTGCACGGTCGGGCCGCGCACGGCGCCGCGCGACTTGGTCGTCTTGGCGTCGTTGACCAGGCCCTGCAGCGTGGCGTTGCCGGCGGCCATGGTCTCGGCGCGCGCCAGCAGCGCGTCGGCGCTCAGGTCGTAGCCACTGGTCTTGGCGTCGCCCTTGGTGCCGCTGCCTTCGGTCTTCTTGGCGGCATCGAGCGCCTTGGCCGGCGCCGACTTCTTCATCTTGGCGGCCTGGATCAGCGCCACGGGATCGCTGTTCTGGATGCCGTACACCGCCAGGCTGTCGGCCAGCGCCAGGGTCTCGACGGCGGCGGCGGCTTCGGACGATGTCGCCTTGGCGCCGGCATTCGGGCCCTTGGGCGCGTCCGCAGCCATGGCGACGCTCGTTGCGATCGCCAGGACGGCGGCAACAGCGACACTGATGCGGCGGACCGGGATGTAATTCGACATAAGCAGGGTGCTCCTTACGGGACGGTTTGTATGGTTATTCGCTCGTGCAGCCAATCGGCTGCAATCGCTTGGACGATCGCCGCCGCTCAACGTCAGGAGCGTGCGAGCGTATCCAATGCATCCCTCGGGTCGCAAGCGGCAACAGTCGACGTTGGCCGCCAGTCTTGTCATGCTCCGGGCCAGAACACGCGCCCAGCCGTACTGGGCCATGCAGGGCGACACCTTTGACCGACCCCTCCAACGGACCTGACGAGGCTGCCGTGCTCCTCGACCCGACGATCGTCGCCGGGCTGCGCGGCGACGACGCGAGCAGGCGCCGGGCGGTCGAGCGACTTTACGCCGCGTTTGCCGGCCGCTTGCGCCGCTACTTCGTCAATCGCCGGGCCACGCCCGACCAGGCCGAGGACTACACCCAGGAGACCTTCGTGCGCATCCTGCGCTCGGCCGGCGAATTCCGCGGCGAGGGCGCGCAATTCGCCGCCTGGCTCTGGACCGTCGCGCGCAACGTGGCACTCGATGCCGCGCCGGCGCTCCGCGTCGCGACCGACGACCGACATCGACGGACTCGAAGGCGACGACGTGCCGGTGCAGGAGGACGCCAATCCCCTGCAGCACGTCGAGCTGGAATCAGTCTCGGACTGTGTCCAGACCGGCTTCGGTGAGTTCGCACGCCGGTATCCCGAGCGGGCGCAGTGCCTCTCCTGGCTCGCCACCGACCGCATGGACATCGCGCAGGTCGCCGACGTGCTCGGGCGCAGCGCAGCGGCGACCCGCGAATACCTGTCGCAGTGCCGCAAGAAGCTGCGCCCGTTCATCGAGCATTGCTGGGC
This sequence comes from uncultured Gammaproteobacteria bacterium, assembly GCA_963744735.1. Lineage (GTDB taxonomy): Bacteria > Pseudomonadota > Gammaproteobacteria > Steroidobacterales > Steroidobacteraceae > RPQJ01. The sequence goes on along the minus strand of CAVUVH010000001.1, from coordinate 359,979 downwards.
GGGCGCCTGATGCGACGGCGCATCGCGCGTCTTCAGGGCGTGCCGGCATCGCCGGCCGCACCACCCCTTGCAAGGAGCGCCCTGTGCCGAGATTGAAGTCATTGCTCGCCGTGGCCACCTGGATCGTCGTGCTGTTCGCGGCACCGGCGCAGGCGGCCGGCCGGATGCACGCGCTGCTGGTCGGCGTTTCGCAGTATCCGAACCTGGATCCCGCGCTGTGGCTGGACGGGCCGAAGAACGACGTGCAGCTCTTCACCGAGTACCTGCAGACGCGCGGCGTGGCACGCGAGAACCTGCACGTGCTGGCGGACGGAGTGCCGGACGCCGGCGAACCCACCCGCAAGGCGATCCTCGGCCGGCTCGACGCCATCGCGGCCAGCGCCCAGCGCGGCGACGTCGCGATCCTGATGTTTGCGGGACACGGCTCGCAGCAGCCGGCAAAGGCCGGCGACGTGCGCAACGAGCCCGACGGTCTCGACGAGATCTTCCTGCCGCGCGACGTGGGCAAGTGGGACGGCGAGATCGCCGCCCTGCCGAACGCACTCACCGATGACGAGCTGGGCGCTGCCATCGGCCGCATTCGCGACCGCGGCGTCTTCGTCTGGGCCGTGTTCGACAACTGCCACTCCGGCACGATCACCCGCGCCATGCCGCTCAAGGGCGAGAAGGACCGGCAGGTGAAGCCCGAGCAGCTCGGCATCGACCCGCGAGCGCTGGCTGACGCGGCAGCGCGCGCGGCCGGCGCAGGCGAGCGCACGCGCGGCGGCCCGGCGGCGCCTGAGACTGCGCTCGAGGTCGAGCGTGGTGGCAATGCGGCGCGCGGCGGCTTCGTCGCGTTCTATGCGGCGCAGAGCCAGGAGACGACCCCGGAGGCTTCGTTGCCGCAATACGCGGCCGACGCTGTCCCGCGGGGACTCTTCTCTTACACGCTCTACCAGGTGTTGTCCGCGCACCCGGATGCCACGTATCGGCAGGCGATCGAGCAGGTGCTGCAGTCGTACCAGGGCATGGGCCGGCAGCAGCCGACGCCCACCTACGAAGGCACGGGCCTCGACAACGTGGTCTTCGGCGCCACGCCCGGCAGCGCGGTGACGCAGTGGCGGCTCGACAATGACAACGGCACGCTGCGACTGCGCGCCGGGCTGATCCACCAGGTGACGCCCGAGTCCGTGCTCATGGTCGTGCCGCTGCCGACGTCGAAGGACAATGAGGCGCTCGGCTACGTCAAGGTGCTGCAGGCCGCGAGCAACGTGTCGGAGGTGCAGCCGATCGCCTACGAAGGCAAGCCGGCGCTCGACATGGCGAGCCTGCGCGGCCCGGTGTTCGCGCGCCCGGTCGACCTGAAGGTGGATTTCTCGCTGCGCGCGAGTGCGCCAGCGAAGTCGGCGGTGTGCGATGCGCCGGAGGCGGCGGTCACGGCGGCGATCCGCGAGCTGCAGGGAGCGCGAGGCATCGCGCAGCGCGTGCGCTGGGTCGGCGCGGACGAACCGGCCGACGTGCGCCTCTGCCAGGTGAAAGGCCAGCTGCTGTTCCTCGACGGCGCGGGCGGCATCGCGGCGGGCCAGCGGCCACAGGGCCCGGCGCTCGACCTGCGCTCGCTCACCACGGCCAAGGGCACCGGCGCGGGCGGCCTCTCGCCACTGGCCGTCGAACTGGGCGCCAACCTCGAGAAGATCGGTCGTGTCGCCAACCTGTCGCGGCTTGCGGCGGGCATCGGCGGCACTTCGCGCCTGCAGATCAGCCTGACCTGGCTGCCCAGCTGCGACGTCAAGCAGCCAGGCTGCAGCACGCTGCCGCAGCCGCTGACGCCGAGCTCGCGCCCGGCGCTGCGCGACGGCGACAAGATCAAGGTCAGCGTCACCAATCCGCTGCCGACGCCCGTCGACCTCACCATCCTGTACGTCGATGCCTATTACGGCATCAGCGCCATGTACCCGGACGCCGACCAGGGCGAGCTGCCGCGCATCGAGCCGCGCGGCCGCCTCGAATTCGAGATCACCGCCAACGCCGAGCCGGCCGGCTTCGAGCGCATGCTGGTGATCGGCATTCCGGTCACTCCGCAGTCGCCGCAGACCAGCTTCGCCGGCCTGGCCCAGCAGGGCATCGCCGTCACGGCCAAGCGCGGCGGATCCTCGGGCGGACTGCTCGACATGTTCGAGGAGGCCGCCTTCGGCACCGCCGGCGCCGGCACCACCCGCGGCGCCCCGCGGCGCAGCACCGGCCTCGCCGGCTCGGCCGAGATCTCCACGTATTCGTGGACGGTTTCGCCGCGGTGACCCACTATCCCAACCAGGATCCCGTGCAACACATGAACCTCCGCAACTCATCCCGCCTGGTGGCGCTGCTCGCCGCCCTGACGCTCACGACCGCTGCGGCTGCCGCGAGCGAATCCCTCAGCCGGCCGCTCGGCGATGCGCGCCCGGTGGCGGGCTCCGTGCCCGGGGCCGGCCAGCTCGACGGCGCCAGCATCCACGACGTCGATGCTGCGCCGGCGTCACGACTGCTGCGCACCAGCGAAGAGAAGCCGCGCGGCGCGCGTGAGGCGGCGTTGTTTCGCACGTGGTCGCCGGCCGTCGTGCTGGTGGCCGTGAGCGACGGGCTCGGCTCCGGCGCGGTGATCGACAAGGCGAACCGGCTCGCCGTCACCAACAAGCACGTTGTGGGCAACAACACGCAAGTGGCGGTGATCTTCAAGCCGCCCGGCAGCGGCGACCCCGCCGACCAGCAGGCGTATCGCGCCGACGTCGTCAAGGTCGACGAGGTGACCGACCTGGCGCTGATCCGCATCAGCGAAATCCCGGCCTACGTGCCGGAGATGAAGCTCGGCTCGCTGGCAGCGCTCGAGGTGGGCGCCGACGTGCATGCGATCGGTCACCCGACCGGCGAGGCGTGGTCGTACACCGGTGGCATCGTGAGCCAGATCCGCCAGAACTATGAATGGCAGGCCGACGACGGTTTCCGTCATCGCGCGACCGTCATCCAGACGCAGACGCCGATCAACCCCGGCAATTCCGGCGGCCCGCTGCTCGACGACAGCGGCGCGATCGTCGGCATCAACAGTTTCGTGCGCGCCGATGCCGAGGGCCTCAACTACGCGGTGTCGGTCGAGGACGTGCGCGCGCTGCTCGCCGCGGACGGCAGCCGCCTCGCCGGTGGCGGCCCAGGCGCCGCCCCGCAGGGCAAGGGCAGCGCGCCAGGCAAGCAGGCGCCGCCGTCGGGCAAGGCCCCTGCGCCGGGCAAGGGCCTGCCTCCCGGCAAGGGTGGCGGCAGCGCCTGCGGCGAGGAGCGACGACCGGTCGACACCAACAACGATGGCAAGGCCGATGCCTATGCGGTCGACGAGGACTGCGACGGCCGGGCCGAACTGCTGCTCGAGGACAGTGATGGCGACGGCAGGCTCGACACCGTCTACGGCGACCGCGACGGCAACGGCACGACCGACTACAAGGGCGTCGACAAGGACGGCGACGGCAAGCTCGACGTCTTCTTCATCGACGAGAACGGCGACGGCAACGCGGACCTGGTGGGCAGCGATCGCGACGGCGATGGCGAGCCGGACTCGTACCGCAAGATGTAGCGCGACCAAGATAACGGCGAGTGGCGACCGACGAAGACATCGACGACTGGAGTGCACGCGTCGCGGGACGCGGGGACGCGGCCGGCCCGCCGGATGGCGCGCCCGAGTTGCGCAGCGCAATTCGCCGCGCCGACGCGGAGACCGCGCGCACCGGTGCCGATGATCGCGTCGGCCTGGCGCGGTTGCTGCGCCGGCTGGAGAGCGAGGGACTGCTAGAACGCACGACACCGGCCGCCGTGGTCCCAGGCTCGAGGCCGAAACGTACCCCCGTCTGGCTTGCAGCCGCCGCCTCGGTGACCCTTGCGGTCGTCGGCCTCACGCTGCTCAGGCCCTCGACCGACCCGGTTCCCGGCGAGTCGCCGCCCCTGCCACCCGTGGAAACGCCGCGCGGTTTTGCCGGCGTCGTGAAGCAGGCCGTGCCTGATCCGGAGGCCGCGGCCACCGCAGTGGAGCGCGAACTCAGCGCGCTCGGCCTTGCGCCGCAGCGTGCACCCGCCGCAGGACGTGTCATCGTCGAAGTGGACGTGACGCAGGAGCGCCTCGACGCGTTCCACGAATGGGTCACGCCGCGTGGCGGACGGGCCACCACGCCCGGCCGCTACCGGGTCATCCTCGAACCGGCGACCTGACGGCACGCCGGTTGGCGCGTCAAAGCCTGGGTCACCACAACCTCGAATGCCCATGAGCACGTTCCGCCCTTCCCGTCTCCCCGTCGTGATTGCCCTGGTGCTGGCCGGGGCACTGCATGCCCACGTTGCGGATGCCGCGACCGACACGCGCGCACAGGCCAAGGCCGAGAAGCTGCTCGAGGCCGGGCAGCGCGATTTCGAGCGCGAGCGCTACACCAAGGCACGGACCCGGCTCGAGCAGGCCTACGAACTCGCGGCCGCATCGGGTGATGCGACGCTGCGCGAGGAAACCTCGTTTGCGCTGGCCAGGCTCGACGAGCAGCAGGGGCGGACCGCCGACGCCGAGCGCCGCCTTGCCGAGGTCGCCACGCTGGCGGCGGCGCGTGGCGACGCGGATCGGCAGCGGGCGGTGCTGTCGCACCTGGGTGTGCTGCAATCCGGCCGCGGCGATTACGCGGCGGCAGCAGACACTTTTGCAGCCTCGATTCCGCTGCACGCAGCTGCCGGCGACACGCTGGACGAAGCTGTCGACACCTCGAATCGCGGCGTTGCCATCGCTGCGCTCGGCGATGCCGACGGTGCGTACGAGCTGTACCGTCGCGCCCTCGAGCTCGCGCGTGCCTCCGGCGATCGGGCCGTCGAGGGACGGCTGCTCGCCCAACTCGGCAAGATCGAGCGCGACCGCGGCCACGCCGACGTCGCGATGGAGCGGTTGCAGCAGGCACTGCCGCTGCTGCAGGCGTCCGGCGAGCGCGCGGCGATGGCAGGCGCGCTGTTGCTCGTCGGCGAGCTGCAACTCGAGGCTGGGGAGATCGAACCGGCACTGCAGTCGTTCCTGCAGTCGCAGGCGGAGTACCGGGCCGTGCAGGACGTCGCGGGCGAAGGCACGGCGACGACGGCCGAGGGACGCGCACTCGAGAAGCTCGAGCGCCGGCCCGAAGCGATCGCACGCTATGAAGCGGCCGTCGCGCTGTGCCGCAAGGCGGACGACCGCGACTGCCTGCGCTCGGCCCTGTCGCGCAGCGGCAGCGCGAAGCGCGGAGCGGGCGATGCCGCCGCCGCCGTGCGTGACCTCGACGAGGCGATCAGCCTGCATCGCGCCGCGCGCGATCTCATGGCGCAGGGCCGCGACCTGTCCACGCTCGGCCAGGCGCATGAAGCCCTGCAGCGACGAGAACGCCGCGCTGGCTGCCTACGGCGACGCCGTCGCGATCGACGTCGAACTCGGCGACGTCGCCGGCGAGGCGTGGGACCGGCAACGCGCGGCGACCATGTACACGCAGACTCGGCCGGGATCGCGAGGCGATCGTCGAACTGAACCGCGCGCTCGAACTGCGCCGCCAGCTGGGACAGCACGACCAGGAGCTGTCGCTGCTCGACCGGCTCGGCCAGGCGCAGGAGCGGCTGCGCGACTATCCCGCCTCGCTCGAAACACACCGTCGCGCGCTGGCGCTTGGCACGCGAAACCGGGTCGCGCATCGATGAGAGCTCGGCCCTGACCGGCATCGGCAAGGCGCAGCAGCAGCTCGGGAGCCCGCGAGGAGGCGCTCGCCGCATTCGAGCAGGCGCTCGCCATCGATGTCGAGCTCGGCAACCGGCTCGCGCAGCAGATCGACTACGACACGATCGGCGACGTGCGGGCCGATCTCGGCCAGTTCGAGGCGGCCGAAGAAGCCTACCGGGCCTCGATCGCCATCGCGCAGGAGCGCGGCGACACCGCATCTGAGGCGGCGACGCTCACGCGCATCGGCCTGCTGCACTCCCGGCGCAATGAGTACCCGCAGGCGCTCGCCGCCTACGAGTCCGTGCTGGCCATCCACCAGGCCCTTGGCGACGGACCCAACCAGGCCATCGACCTGACCAATATCGGCAAGACCCTGCTGCGCATGGGCGAGACGGAGCGCGCGCTCGCCAGCTTCACGGCCGCCACCGAGGTCGGGCGCAAGCGTGCCGACGTCGAGGCGGGCGCGTGGATCGTGTTGGCCGATACGCTGGCCGGCCTCGAGCGCCTCGACGAGGCCGAGACGGCCAGCGAGCGCGCCGCGGCACTGTACCGGCAGGTCGGCGACGAGCGCGGCCTGCGCCGTTCGCTCGCCAGGCTCGGCGACGTGCGGCGTCGGCAGGAGGACTACGCCGGCGCCATCGCGCCGCTCGAGGAAGCGCTCGAACTGCACCGCAGCGCGGGCGACCAGCAGGCCGAGACGCGCGATGTCTCGCTGCTCGGCATGGTCAAGGAAGGCACGGGGGACGTGGACGGCGCCCTCGCCGCCTATCGCGCCGGCATCGAGATCGACGTCGCGACCAACGATCCCGGTGCCGAGGCCTTCGATCGCAGCCGCATCGTCAAGCTGCTGAGCGCGGAGCGGACGTCACGCGGAGGCCATCCCGGAGCTGCAGCGCGTGGTCGAGCTGGCGCGGTTGCTGGGCAAGCCCGAAGACGAGCGGCTGGCGCTGAACCTGCTCGGCGACTCGCGCCTTGCCACTCGGCGATCACGCTGGCGCGCTGGTGGCCTACGAGTCGGCGCTGCAGCTCGGCCGGGCCGCGGACAATCGCGCCGGGCAGAGTGTTTCGCTCACGGGCATCGGCCGGGCCCGCCAGGGCCTCGGCCAGCACTGAGGCGGCGCTCGCTGCGTACAACGAAGCGCTCGTGATCGATCGCGAACTCGGCGATCGCCGCGGCGGAGCGCATCGATTACCTGACGATCGCCTCGGTGCAGCAGGACCTCGGGCGCAACGACGAGGCCCTGGCGTCACTGCAGCAGGCTCTCGCCATCTCGCGGGAGCTGGCCGACGACGCGCTGGTCGCGTCGACGCTGGGTTCGATCGGCAACCTGTACCAGGAAACCGATCGCAGCGAGGAGGCCCTCGGGTTCTACGAACAGGGCCTGGCCTTGCATGCCGCGCTCGGACCGAGCGCCTCCCATGCGACGCATGCTCGAGAACGCGGCCGGTCGCATTGCGGACCCTCGAACGCCATGCGCAGGCGCTCGACTATTACGAGCGTGCGGCGACCATGTACCGTCGCTGTCGCTCTGACCGCGGACGAGGCGACGGCGGTGCGCGGCGCCGCACGCTCGCTCAAGTCGCTGGAGCGCAAACCCGAGGCCGTCGCCCGCTACCAGGCGGCGAGCGAGCTGTTCGAGAAGACCGGGGATGACGCCGGGCTGCGCAGCGTCCTGCCGGATCTCGGCGCGCTGCAGCAGGAGCTGGGCGACGAGGCCGCCGCCTCGAAGACGCTGGCGCGTGCGGTCGAGCTGCACCGTGCCGCAGGCGACGACGCTGCGCTTTCGCGCGATCTTTCACAGCTTGGCCTGTCGCTGAAGGCGCAGGGCCGCAAGGAAGAAGCCCTGGCGGTCTTCCTGTCGGCCATCGAGCTCGACGTGAGCCGCGCCGACCAGAAGGGGGAGTCGTTCGACCGCCGGCACGCGGGCGCCATGCTCGGGCAGCTGGCGCGTTACGACGAAGCGCTGCTGCAGCTCGGCCAGGCGCTCGAGCTGGCGCGCGGGCTCGGCGACCAGACCCTGATGGCGCACACGTTCTCCGAGCTCGGAGCCCTGTACGACCTGCGCACCGAATACGCCAAGGCGGCCGACCAGTACCGCGCCGCAGCGGCGCTGGCCCACGAGCTCGGCCTGCGCGGGACCGAGAGCGCCGCGCTCACCAACCTGGGAGACGCGCTGCGCAATGCCAACCGCTTCGACGAGGCGCTGCAGGTGTATACGCAGGTGCTCGCCTTCGACCGCGAGGTCGGTGACGCCGACAACGAGCGCATCGACCATCACCGGCTCGGCGACCTGCACCTGCGCCTGGACCGGCTGGCCGAAGCGCGCGCCGAGTATGAGCTTGCGCTGGCCATCGCGCGCGAACTCGGCAACGCGAGCGCCGAAGGCGTCGCTCTAATGGCGATCGCGGGCGTTCAGGCCCGGACACCCGGCGAGCGACCGGCCGCGCGCGCCACCTACGCGCAGGCCATCGAGGCATACCGGCGCGCGGGCGACCGCGCCGAGGAGTCGGCCGTGCTGGCCGCACTGGGCGCGATGGCGATCGCAGGACGGCGACCTGGCGGCGGCCGAGGAGTACGAGGAGCAGGCCCTCGGTATCGTCAAGGAGTTGAAGAATCCGGCACCTTGCAGCGTTTCGCCACATCGAATTCGGCGATGCCTACCGAAAGCAAAACCTGTATTCCCAGGCGCTGCCGCGCCTGACCCGCGCCCAGGAACTGGCGCAGGAGGCCAATGACCTGACGACCGAAGCGCTCGCATGGCTGATGGTAGGCATCACCTACCGCACGCAGGGACTGGCCGCCGCGTCCATCGCGCCGCTGCAGCGGTCGCTAGCGCTGTCACGCCAGGTGGGCAACGTCGACTGGGAGGTCTCGGCGCTCAACACAATGGGCGATGCGCACCGCGACCTGGCGCAATACGACCTGGCGCTGCGGACGCACAACGAGGCGCTGGCGATCGATCGCCGGCTGGGCCGGCGCAACACCGAGGTGGCCGACCTGCTGTCGATCGCGACGACCTACGAGGAGATCGGTCGCGCCGCCGAGGGGCTCGAGCTGGCGCGCCAGGCAGCCGCGATCGCGCGCGAGATCCATGCCGAGGGCGACGAAGCCGACGCCTACCGCACCGCAGGCAACAGCCTGCTGGCGCTCGGCCGGCCGGCCGACGCGCTCGAAGTCCACCGGCAGTCGCTCGCATTGCATGAGAAGAACCGCAGTGCCGAAGGCATCGCCGGCGACCAGGCGAACATGGCAGGCGCCTATCTCGACCTCGGCCAGTACGGTCCGACGCTCGAGTTGCTCGCTAAGGCGCTGGAGTACTTCCGCGGTGCGGGCATGCCGGATGAACGAGGCGATCGTGCTCGGCCAGACTGCGGAGGCCTATCGCGCCTTCGGCCAGCCCGCGCGCGCGCTCGAATACGTGCGGCAGGCGCTCGCCGATCAGCCGGGAGATCGGCCATCGGCAGATCGAGGCAAGCCTGCTGGTGATGGAGGGCAGCGCGCACGACGACCTCAAGCAGTATGCCGAGGCACAGAAGTCGTTCCGCCAGGCGCTGGCGCTGAACCGCAAGATCGGTTCCCGCTCCGGCGAGGCCAACGCGCTGATGCGGCTGGCCAATGCGCAGTCGGCCGCAGGGCAATATGCCAGCGCGATCGAGAACTACCAGCAGTCGCTGCGCATCCTGCGCGCCACGCAGCAGCGCTGGCACGAGACCCTGGCCCTCTGTGGCCTCGCCCGGGCGCAGGTGCAGCGCAAGCAGTACACCAATGCGGCCCAGACTGCGCGTCTTGCGCTGGCGGCGGCGCAGGAGGTGGGTTCGCCTGACCTGCAGTGGCAGGCATGGGAGTCGCTGGCGGACGCGGCGGAAGCACGGGGCAACGCCGAGCAGGCGATTTTCCTGCGCAAGCAGGCGGTCAACGCGATCCAGTCGCTGCGCGCGGGCGCGGTCAACCTCGACAAGGAACTGCAGCGCTCGATGCTCGGCAACAAGGAGCGTGTCTACCGCGAGCTCGCCGACGGCATGATCGCGCGCGGACGGCTGGCCGAGGCCGAGCAGGTGATGGCGATGCTGAAGGAAGAGGAATACTTCGACTTCATCCGGCGCGATGCCGCGGCCGATGCCCGCCAGACGACCCTCGGCGCATCCGACGCCGAGGCGCCGTGGGCCGAGCGCTACCAGCAGATCAGCGGCAAGCTGGCCGAGCTCGGGCGCGAGTACGAGGCACTGCGCGCGGTGCCGCAGGCCAGCCGCACACCCGAGCAGCAGGCGCGCTTCGAGTGCGCTGAAGGCCGACCTCGAGGTCTCCAAGCAGGCGTTCCAGTCGTACCTGGCGGAACTCGACCAGGCGTTCGCCGCCGCGGGCACCGAACGCGCGATGGATTACGCCGAGCAGGGCCTCGCCAGCGTGCGCGCGCTGCAGGGCAGCCTCGCACGCCTCGGGCAGGGCGCGGTCATCGTGCACTACCTGATCCTGCCGCAGAAGCTGCACATCCTGGTCACGACGCCGACGGTGCAGATCCACCGCGAGCGGCCGATCGCGCAGGCCGAGCTCAACAAGCTGGTATTCCAGTACCGCGACATCCTGCAGGGTCCGACGCGGGACCCGATGCCCACAGCCAAGGCGCTGTACGACGTGCTGATCGCGCCGATCGCGGCCGACCTGCAGCAGGCGAATGCGCGCGTGCTGATGCTGTCGCTCGACGGCGTGCTGCGTTACCTGCCGTTCGCGGCCCTGCACGACGGCTCGCAGTACCTGGTGGCCAGGTACGGCTTCGCACTGTTCACGCCCGCGGGCCGCGCGAGCCTCGAGCGCAAGCCGCAGCCGGAATGGACCATCGCCGGGCTGGGCGTCAGCAAGGGCGCGGCCCCGGGGGCGGACAAGATCGCCTGGGCGCCGCTGCCCGCCGTGCCGGTGGAACTCGACGAGATCGTGCAGCAGGGCGCGAGTGATGGCGCCGGCATCCTGAGCGGCAGCGTGGGTCTCGACGAGGCGTTCACCGCGGGCACGTTCTCCGAGGCACTCGAGGCCGGCCCGCAGGTGGTGCACATCGCCAGCCACTTCAATTTCACGGCCGGCACCGATGCCGACTCCTACCTGCTGCTCGGCGGCGGGACGAAGCTGACGCTGGCCGACTTCAAGACGGGCAACTTCCCGCTGGGCAGCGTCGACCTGCTGACGCTTTCGGCCTGCCAGACGGCGCTCGGCGACACGCAGCGGCGCAACGGACGCGAGGTGGAGGGATTCGGCGCGCTCGCGCAGAACCAGGGCGCCGCCAGCGTGATGGCCACGCTGTGGTCGGTGGCCGATGGCAGCACGGGGCTGTTCATGCGCGAGTTCTATCGGCGCCGGCAGTCCGAGCACCTGACCAAGGCCGACGCGATGCGCGCCGTGCAGCTCGGCTTCATCGGCGGCGAGCTGCGCCCGGACACGGCGCCGGTCGCGCTGCGCGGTGCGATCCGCGAGGTGCCACAGGCGCAGTCGGTGCCGAAGGCAGCCCGCTACACGCCGCCTGCCAACGCCCCGTTTGCCCACCCGTTTTTCTGGGCGCCGTTCATCCTGATGGGCAACTGGCTCTAGCGCGGCCGGAGTGCCCGGCTCGGCGAGCCGCCGTCGATTCGACTTCCAGGGGAGACACCGATGCGCATGTTCACGCTGTTTGCCGCGATCCTTGCCGGCGGCATCATCGCCACCACCGCCACGGCCCAGACTGCGGGCGATCCGGGGGTCGCTGCGGCGCTCAAGCAGATCGGGCTCGACAGCTGCAAAGTCGACAATGACGGCGACTACTTCTGCACGCTCAGGATCTCGGACACGCGCACCCAGGGCGTGATGATCTACTCGAAGCCGATTGAAGCTTTCGGTATCGCGCGCCGCCGCATATCCGCGGTCGGCTATGCTTCGGGAGGCCCCCTCAGCGCGTCCGACGCAGCGGCCCTGCTGCAGGCAAACTCCAGCTACAACTTCGGCGCATGGGAAATGCAGCAGTCAGGCGGCAAGACGATGGCTGTTCTTGCGAGCTGGATCCCCGTGAACGCAACGGCGGATCAGCTGACCGAAATCATCGCATTGGTCGCCATGGGTGCCGACCAGATCGAGGAGGCGAAGACGGGTAAAGACGAATACTGAGCCGCGCGCCTGATCGACCAGCACCTGCCCAACCGGGTTCGGCTCCTCGACGCGCCGCCGACCGCCTGGGGTAAACTCCGGCCCTCCACAGCCCGTCACGGTTTCCGCACGCCATGCTCACACACGTCGTCTTCTTCGTCCTGGGGCTGGGCGCCCTGGTGCTGGGGGCCGAGCTGCTCGTCCGCGGCGCCTCGAAGATCGCGCTGTCTCTCGGCATATCGCCGCTGGTCGTGGGCCTGACGATCGTCGCGATGGGCACCAGCTCGCCCGAGGTGGCAGTTTCGGTCGGCGCGGTGCTCGGCGGCCAGACGGACATCGCCGTCGGTAACGTCGTGGGCAGCAATATCTTCAACGTGCTGTTCATCCTCGGCATCAGCGCCGTGATCACGCCGCTGGTCGTGCACTCGCAGATCATCCGCCAGGAGGTACCGATCATGATCGGCGCCTCGCTGATCCTCGCGGTGATGATTGTCGGCGGCCAGATGAGCCGCATGGAGTCCGCGCTCCTGCTCGTGCTGCTTGGCGCCTACCTCGTCTTCCTCGTGCGCCAGTCCCGCGCCGAAACCAAGGAGGTCCGTGACGAGTACGCGTCCGGCGTGCCACGCAAGGGCGAGTGGGACAGCCACTGGGCGGTGCAGGTCCTGCTGATCGTCGCCGGCCTCGGGTTGCTCGTACTCGGCTCAGGGTGGCTGGTGGATGCGGCGGTCGCGTTCGCGCGCATGCTGGGCGTGAGCGACCTCGTGATCGGCCTGACGATCATCGCCGCCGGCACGTCGATGCCGGAAGTCGCGACGTCGATCATGGCGGCGATCCGCGGCGAACGCGACATCGCCGTGGGCAACGTGATCGGCAGCAACACCTTCAACATCCTGGGCTGTCTCGGGATCTCGGGGTTGGTGAGCCCTGCCGGCCTCGACATCGCGCCTGCGGTCCTGAACTTCGACGTCTGGGTCATGATCGCCGTGGCCGTCGCGTGCCTGCCGGTGTTCCTGCTCGGCCGCCGGATCGGTCGCCGCCGCGGGCTGCTGTTCCTGGGCTTACTACGCGGCCTACGTCGTGTACCTGATCATGGGCGCGCAGCAGCACGACGCGCTCGAGCAATTCTCCACGGTGATGCTGAGCTTCGTGCTGCCGATCACGATCGTGACGCTCGTCGCGATGGTGATCCGCGACCAGCAGTCGCGGAGCGGCGGCTAGCGCCGCTCATGCCCGGGCTCGTAGCCGCAAGTCCTGCCTCGAGGCGAAACCACGACATCATGACTCACCCTCCCCGCGCGTCCAGGGCCCTGCTCGTGCTGCTGATCGCCGTCACCGTGCTGTCGGGCTGCGCCCTCACCAACCGGCTGTTTCGCGACCGGGCTGCCGAGGAGCGAGCCGCCGCGCTGCTGCAACTGCAGCTCGCCGTCATGCGCTTCGCCGACGAGTATGCCGCGTGGGTCGACCGAGCGGGTCGGGCGTTCCAGCAGTCCACCAACGACCCCGGCGAGCGTCTCGCGGCGCAGTCCTGGCGGGTCTCCCAGGCCACCAGGGCGTTCACGATCGCGGCCGGTCCCAATCCGGAGCTGAACGCCATCGACATGCTGGTGTTCGCCACGCTGAGCCGGATGGTGATCGAGGATCGCTGGGTCGCGCGAGCTCTACGGTGCGCGTGCCGACGGCCTGCTCGCCGCGCACAGGGTGCTGGAGAGCCGCGCCTGGAGTCATGCAGACCATGCTGCTGACCGCGGCGCAGATGGATGAGCTCCGCTCGAGCATCGCGGCCTGGCACCGCGACAATCCGATCGGGCGGGCGGTGCCCTTCATCCATCTCGAGGACTTCGCCTTCGCCACCAGCGCCAACGCGCGCCGGCCCCAGCTCCTCGACCAGCATCTTCTCGTTCCTCGGCATCGATCCGCTGAGCAACCTCGATCCCGCGGTGCGCGAGCTCGCGCAGTCGCGCCAGCTTGCCGAGCGGGCGGTCTACTACGGCCAGCGTGCGCCCAAGCTCATCAGCATGGAGACGCAGCGCCTGGCGTTCGAAATGGCCATGACCCCGGAATCCGTGCGGGCTGCTCGCACAGCGTCGACCGCATCGGCGGCGCCGCGCAGGCGACGGGCAACCTGGCCGCAGACCTGCCGCGACTGTTTGCCGAAGAGCGATCTGCCGCGATCGAGCAGCTGACCGGAATCCTGGACGAGCGCCAGGGCGAGTTGCAGGCGCTGGTCGTCGAGCTGCGCTCGACACTCGAGGCCGGCGGCACGACCTCGGACTCGGTGCGCGAGACCATCGCCGCCCTGGACGTGCTGCTGGCCCGCTTCGACCGTCCCGCATCGGCGACTGCCCGGAGCTGACGTCGCGGCCGTTCGACGTGACGGAGTACACCGAGGCGCTGCGCGTGATGGGCGAAACGGCGCAGCACCTGCAGGTGCTGCTCGCCCAGGCGGACGGCAAGGTGCCGGCGCTGACCCAGGCGTCGGAGCACGCCACCGGACAGCTCGCATCGCTGGTCGACCACGTGTACTGGCGGCTGGTGCAGCTCATCCTGCTGCTGGTCGCAGCCGCCGTGGCCGGCGCACTCGGCTACCGCGCCATCGCGCGCCGGATGTAGCGCGCATCGCCGTGTCGCTTCGGACGGTGCGAAGCAACGTCTCTGCTACAGGGTGTTCTTGTAGATCCTGCCGTCCTTCATGATCACCCGGAAGTTGCGGTCGGGGTCCTCGACCAGCCGGATGTTCGCAATCGGGTCACCGTCGACCAGCAGCAGGTCGGCCAGGGCGCCCTCCTCGACCACGCCGAGCTTGCCCTCATAAGGACTGCGCAGGCCCGAGAGCGCGAGCAGTTCGCCGTTGGTCGAAGTGGCCATGCGCAGCACCTCGGCCGGCGTGAACCAGCGCGTCATCTCCGCCAGCAGGAAGCCCTGCCGGCGGGCCTGCGCTTCGGAGAAAAGGATGTCGGTGCCGAAGGCCGTCTTGATGCGGTACTTGCGTACGAGGCCGTAGATGACGTCCGTGCCGGCCACGACCGCCTGCTTCTTCTGGTACTGCGACGAGCCCGGCGGAAACGGCACGGCCTCGTCGGCCAGGAACGGCTGGGTGGAGAGCCAGACGCCCTTCTCGGCGATGTACTTGGCTGTTGCATCGTCGATCAGGTGCGCGTGCTCGATGACCTTCACGCCGGCATCGATGGCGCGGCGCACCGCCGTCGGCGTGTACGCGTGGACGGAGACATACGTGCCCCAGTTGGTCGCGGCGTCGACCGCCGCCTTCAACTCCTCGGGCGTGAAGGCCGAGACGTCGAGCGGGCTGTGCGGCGACGACACGCCGCCACCGGCCGTGAGCTTGATCTGGCTGGCGCCCAGCATCAGCTGCTCGCGCACGCGCTGGCGCACGGCATCCGGCGAGTCCGCCACCATCGACCCGCCGATCTGCTCCATGCGCGACAGCGTCTGCGACGAGTCGCGCGGGAGTTCTGACGGCATGCGGAAATCGCCGTGGCCCGAAGTCACCGTGATCATCGCGCCCGACGGCCAGATCCGCGGGCCCTCGACGACGCCACGGTCGATCGCCTGCTTGAGGCCGAAGCTCGGGCCACCGAGGTCGCGCACGCTGGTGAAGCCGCGCATCAGCGTCGCCCTGGCTTCCGCGCCCGCGAGCAGGTTGGTGAACCCGAGGTCGCCGTAGATCGCCTGTTCGGGGGTGGGGCGAATGAGGGTGGTGTGCCAGTGCGCGTCGATCAGCCCCGGCATCAGGGTACGGCCCGCGCCCTCGACGACGGTGGCGCCGGGCGCAGTCGCGACGGCGGTGGGACCGATGGCGGCGATCCGGTTGCCGCGCACCAGCACCGACGTGGCAGCCGTCAGCCGATCGGACTTGCCGTCGAACACGCGCACGTCGCGGAACAGGACTTCGGCCGGGGCCTGCGCCGCCGCCACGCCCGCCAGCAGCAGCGCCAGTGCCGCGGTGATCGTCGATCTCATCATGGTTATTACCCCCGGATAGTTGGCGTGACCATACTGGAAGCCGTTGTCCGTCCGGATAGCCTTGTTCCTTGGCTGTGTGAGACTGCAACCGCGCGCGCGCGCTGGCCGCTACACTAGGCACCCATGACCGCCGTCCAGTTCCGCAACCCCGAGGTCCGGCTTTCCGAGGCGCTGGCGGCAACGCACCGCGAAATCAGCGGCCACCAGGTCACCCTGCGCCAGTTGCTGGCGCTGGTCGGCGAGCAGGGCTTGCTGGTGTTCTGCGCGATCCTGGCAATGCCGTTCCTGCTGCCGGTGACGTTGCC
Organism: uncultured Gammaproteobacteria bacterium; assembly: GCA_963744735.1. GTDB lineage: Bacteria > Pseudomonadota > Gammaproteobacteria > Steroidobacterales > Steroidobacteraceae > RPQJ01. Next base: position 343,877 of record CAVUVH010000001.1, on the reverse strand, counting down.
CTTCATGAGCACGGCGCTTGGCGCACCCGATGCTGCTGATCGGTGTCGCCGTGACCCTGAACCGGGTGCCCTGGCTGCCAGACCGGTTGCTCGATCACGCGCTGCCCAGCCTGACGGTACAGCATGTACTGGAACGGGCGATCCGCACCGCGGACCGCTTCGAGCACCTGGTGCGGCCGCGACTCCTGGGCCTGACCGGCACGCCGATCGTCAATGTCGTGCACGGCATCGCGCTGGTCGTCGCGGTGCTGGCACTGATGGCGCCGCTGCCGCTGATCCCGCTGGCCAACACGCTGCCTGCGATCGGCGTCGTGCTGCTGTGCCTCGGCATGGCCGAGCGCGATGGCGCGATGCTGCTGCTCGGCCACCTGTTCGTCGTCGTCGCGGTGCTGTACGTGGGCGCGCTGTTTTACCTGGCCGCGAAGGCAGGCAGCGACCCACAGGCGGCGTTCGACGCCTTGCGTGCGCTCTTCGGTTAGCCGGCCAGCCAGCGCGACGCTCCACTCGTGCGAGCGCTCGAATCGTTCTGCCAGGAAATCGACGCACGAGCGCACCTTGGCCGACAGGTGCCTGCGGCTGGGATATACGGCGGCGATGGGTGACCGCGGGGGCCGGCAGGCCGGCAGCAGCGGCAGCAGTTGCCCGCTGCGAATCTCGTTCGCGACGATGAAGTCCGGCACGTAGACGATGCCGAGTCCCTGCACGGCCAGCGACGCGAGCATCTGGCCATTGTTGGCCCGGTGCCGCAGCGGGACGCGCACGGCGACGCGCGCGTCGCCTCCCCGGCCCGCTCGAAATGCCAGACGTTGGGCAGCCCGACGAGCGTGTAGCTGAGGCAATCGTGCTGCGCCAGGTCCTCCGGCGTCGCGATCGGCTCGCGCCGGCGTGCCAGGTACGACGGGCGCCGCGCAGCAGACGATCTGGGTCCAGCCGATGCGCTTCGACACCATGCCCTTCGAGCCAATGTGCCCGATGCGCACGGCGAGGTCGAAACCGTCTTCGACCAGGTCGACGACGCGGTCCGACAGGTCGAGGTCGAGCACGAGGTCCGGATGCTGCGCGCCGAACTCCGCCAGCGCGGCCGCAAGGTAGCGCGTGCCAAAGCTCACGCCGCAGGTCACGCGCAGCGTCCCGCGGGGCTCCGCGGCGGCGACGCGCACCGAGGCCTCGGCGTCGTCGAGCGTCCGCCAGCAGCTGCACGCTGTGCTCATAGAACGATTGCCCGGCTTCGGTGAGCGACAGCCGGCGGGTGGTCCGGTGCAGCAGGCGCGTGTCCAGGTGCGCCTCCAGCTCGGACACCTGGCGCGAGACCGCGGAGGTGGACAGCGACAGCTTCCCGGCCGCACGGGCAAAGCTGCCGAGTTCGACCACTTTGGCGAAGGCCCTGATGGCGGTGAATCGGTCCATGGAGCTATTGTTGCTTATTGCGCAACAACTAATCCATCTGGACCGTCTTTATCCCGTAATTCAGGCGATCAGAAACTAGCTGCACGGTTGGCCCGGACGGCCAGGCCTTCATCGCCCCCCGTTGCATCCCGACACCAGGACATCGAACCATGAAGCTGTACTACACCCCCGGCGCCTGCTCGCAGGCCCCGCACATCGTCATCAACGAACTCGGCCTGGCCTACCAGCCGGTCAAGGTCGACCTCGTCAAGCACACGCTGCCGGACGGCACCGACTTCTACGCGATCAACCCCAAGGGCTACGTGCCGATGCTCGAACTGGACGACGGCACGCGCCTGACCGAAGTCGGCGTGCTGCTGCAGTACCTTGCCGAGCAGAAGCCGGGCACGGTCGCTCCGGCCTACGGCACCATGGCGCGCTGGAAACTGATGGAGTGGCTCAATTACATCTCGACCGAGGTGCACAAGGGCTTCGGTCCGCTGTGGAATCCGGCGACGCCGGCCGAAGTGCGCGAGCGCACGGTGCAGACGCTCGGTAATCGCTTCACCTACATTGCGAAGACGCTGGAGCAGCAGCCGTACCTGACCGGCGAGACTTTCAGCATCGCCGACGCCTACCTGTGGGTGGTGCTGAACTGGGCCGACTACCACAAGGTCGACCTGTCGCCCTGGCCGGCGCTGCAGCAGTTCCGCGCGCGCGTCGCGGCGCGTCCGGCCGTGCAGGCCACGCTGAAGGCCGAAGGCCTGGCCAAGTAACAAGACCTCACCCCAGGCGCCTCACCCCAGCCCTCTCCCGCAGGCGGGAGAGGGTGTCGGAGACACACATGCAGCGTCTACCCACGCTGTTTCTCTCGCACGGCTCGCCGATGCACGCGCTCGATGCAGGGCGGCGCCGGCAAGGCATGGCACTCCATCGCAGCGACCCTGCCGCGGCCGCGGGCGGTGCTGATCGCGTCGGCCCACTGGGAAACCTCGCTGCCGATGCTGACCGGCGGCGAACGGCTGCAGACGATCCACGATTTCGGCGGCTTTCCCGGCCCGCTGTACAAGCTGCGCTACGACGCGCCGGGCGCACCGGACCTCGCGCAGGAAGCGGCGTCGCTGCTGCAGCAGTCCGGCCTCGGCGCCTCGGTCAACGCGCTGCCGTGGCATCGACCACGGCGCCTGGGTGCCGTTGCGCTGGATGTACCCGGAGGTGGACGTGCCCATCGTGCAGCTGTCGGTGCAGCCGGGCCTCGGCACGGCCCATCACCTGCAGCTTGGACGCGCGCTGCAGCCGCTGACGCAACGCGGGGTGCTGGTGATCGGTTCGGGTCACGTCACGCACAACCTGCGTGACTGGATGACGAGCCGCGACGCAGTGCAGCCGCTGCCCTATGTCACGGCCTTTGCCGACTGGCTGGCACGGACGCTGGCGCAGGACGACGAGGAAGCCTTGCTCGCCTACCGCGAACGCGCGCCGGGCGCCGTGCAGGCGCACCCGACCGAAGAACACTTCCTGCCGCTGTACGTCGCGCTCGGTGCGGCCGGGCCGCAGCTGCTGTGCGTCGCGCCTACGCCGGCCTGGAAGGCGCGGCGTTGTCCATGGACGCGTACGAGTTCACGGCAGGCGGCCTGAGCGGCCCTCAGGCCTGCGGCGAGCCGTAGCCGCGCGGCTTGCCGCGGCGTGCGCTGCCCGGGCGGCCGTGGCTGGTGCCGCGTGGCCGTTGCCCTGGCGACGGCCGCGCCGCCTCGCGCTGCTTCACGTGCACGCGGGTCGACATGACGCGGTTCGCGCGCCTTGCCTTCGCCCGACGGCCGCGGGATCTGCGTACGATCGAGCGGCAGCACGTTGATCTTGCGGCCGAGCACGCGCTCGATCGCCCGCAGCCGGTCACGCTCGTCGTCCGACACCAGCGACAGCGCCTGGCCGGTGGCTCCCGCGCGGCCGGTGCGGCCGATGCGGTGCACGTAGTCCTCGGGCACGTGCGGCAGCTCGTAGTTGACGACCTGCGGCAGCTCGGTGATGTCGAGGCCGCGCGCGGCGATGTCCGTCGCCACCAGCACCTGCACCCGGTATTCCTTGAAATCCTCGAGCGCGCGCGTGCGCGCACTCTGCGACTTGTTGCCGTGGATGGCGGCGCACTGCACGCCATCGTGCGTGAGCTGCTCGGCCAGCCGGTTGGCGCCATGCTTGGTGCGCGTGAAGACCAGTGTCTGCGGCGTCGCGCCCGACTTCAGCAGGTGGCTCAGCACGGCGCGCTTCTCGCCCTGCGACACCAGGTGCACGCGATGGTCGACCAGTTCGGTCGGGGCATTGCGCGGCGCGACCTCGATCGTCAGCGGGTTGCGCAGCAGGCCGTTGGCCAGGCCGCGGATGTCCTCCGAGAACGTGGCCGAGAACAGCAGGTTCTGCCGGTTGGGCGGCAGCAGGGCCAGCACGCGGCGGATGTCGCGGATGAAGCCCATGTCGAGCATGCGGTCGGCTTCGTCCAGCACCAGGTAACGCACGCTGCGCAGGTCGATGTTGCGCTCGTTGGCGTGATCGAGCAGGCGGCCCGGCGTGGCGACGACGATGTCGACGCCGCGACGCAGCAGGTCGATCTGCGGACGCGGGCTGACGCCGCCGAAGATCAGTGCCGACTGCTGGCGCAGGTGGGCGCCGAGATCGGCGATGGACTGCTGCACCTGCGCCGCGAGTTCGCGGGTAGGCACGAGCACGAGGGCCCGCGGCGCACGCGAACCGCGCGGGTTCGGCTGGTCTTCGTGCAGCTTCTGCAGCAGCGGCAGCGCAAAGGCGGCCGTCTTGCCGGTGCCCGTCTGGGCAGCGGCGAGCAGGTCGCGGCCTTCGAGCACCGCGGGGATGCCGCGCAACTGGATGGGGGTCGGCTGCGTGTAGCCCATTTCGACGACCGCACGCACGAGTTCGGCCTGGAGGCCGAAATTTTCAAATGACATTGAGTGACTTTTCCGAGCGCCAAACCCGCGCGTGCAAGCACGTGCAGGCACCGGACTGGCGCCGTAACTTTGATGAATCGAGCAGCGAAATGCAGACTTCGATCAGTCTGCAGGAGGGGCCGCATAGGCTCGCCCTGAAGGGGGAGCACTGAAGAACCTCGTGCGCAGACCGGACTGCGCGGCGGCAAACTGTGCGCGGATTCTACCCGAAACCACTACTTCCCGCCAGCCAGCGTCCTGAGCAGCGCGTACCAGTGGTCGAGCCCGTCGTAGAACGTCGTGACCATGATGCGCTCGTTCAAGCCGTGGGCGTAGCGTTCGCTGTCCTTCAGGAAGAGGCTGCTGACACCGTAGGTGGGAATGCCGGCGCTGCGGAATATGGTGCCGTCGGTGGCATAAGCCGCCATGTCGGGTATGACCGGAACGCCGGGCGAGTGGGCCTGCACGGCCTGCGTCACCGCCTCGATCACGTCCTGGCGCAAGGGCGACGGCGGCCCGACCAGTGGCTCGCCCAGGGTCCTGACCTGGACCTTGCTGCCGACCACCTGCTGCAGGGTGTCGCGCACTTCCGTGGCGGTGGTGCCCGGGAACACGCGGCAGTTGACCGTCGCGTTCGCGGACTGGGGCAACGCGTTTTCTGCATGCCCGCCCTGCAGCAGGGTCGGCACGCAGGTGGTGCGTATGCGGCCCACCAGCGCCGGATTGCGGGCGAGCACGGCCGCGGCCGCGGCGTTGCCCGGATCGGCCGCGAACCGCGCCATCGCCGCACCTTCCTCGCCCGGCGTCGCCGGCGCCTTCTCCCTGAGGTTGGCGAGCGTCCAGTCGTTCCACTGGACCGGGAATGCAAACGCCTGCAGCGCCTTCAGCGCATCGGCGAGTTCGTAGATCGCGTTGTCGGGTCGCGGCTCCGAGCTGTGCCCGCCCGGATTGCGCGCGGCTGAGTTCGAAGCTGGCGTAGGACTTCTCGGCTCCCTGCAGGTTGTAGTAAGCCGCCCGCCCGGTGCGCTCGTCGATGCGCCCGCCGCCGCCGTCGCTGTTGAGCGCGTACTCGGCGTCGATCAGCGCGCGGTGTGTCGTCACCAGTTCCCTGGCGCTGGCGGCCGTCGTTTCCTCGTCGCCGGTGAAGACGAGGATCAGGTCGCGCGCCGGCACGAATTCTTCGGCACGCAGGCGCAGGAACGTGGCCGTGATCAACGCGATCTCGGACTTGACGTCCTCGGTGCCGCGGCCGAAGAAATAGCCGTCCTCTTCCACCAGCCGGAACGGATCGCGCTGCCAGTCCTCGCGCCGGGCGGTGACCACGTCCATGTGCGAGAGCACGATGATCGGCTTGCCGCCGCGGCCCGTGCCGCGGTAGCGGACCACCAGCGAGGCGGTCTCCCCTGACGGCAGGATGTGGATGTCCCCGGCAGGAAACCCGGCCGCACGGAACCGGTCCGCGAGGTACTGCGCCATCTCCGGCACCTTGCCGAGCCCCTCGGACGTCGGGATCGAGACGATTTTCTCGAAGATGGCACGGGCGTCGGCCCGCACGCTGGCAGGCGCCGCCGCCTGCGCCGGTCCTGCGGCCAGCAAAGCCACCGTCACCACCGATACCAGGAGTCCTGCCCGCTGCATCATCGTTTTCCTGTCGTGTATTCGAGGCCGAGCCACGCGGCCATCCGCGCCAGTTCCGGCCGCAGGCCGGCGTCCACCGTGCGCCGGTCGACGCCACGCTCATGGTGCGTCGCGATGACCCGCAGCCTGCCCGCCTCGCGGTCAGCCTTGAGGTCGACGCGCGCGACCAGCCGGTCGCCGAGCAGGAAGGGCAGCACATAGTAGCCGTGCACGCGCTTGTGCGCAGGCGTGTAGATCTCGATGCGGTAGTGGAAATCGAACAGGCGCTGCAGGCGTTCGCGGAACCAGACCAGCGAGTCGAACGGCGACAACAGCGCCTGCGCGTCGATGCTGCGCGGAATGCGCGCGCCGGCGACGAGCCAGGCGGCACGGTCCCAGCCCTCGACCCGCACCGGCTCGAGCTCGCCCAGCTCGACCAGTTCGGCGATGCGCGCGCGGGCATCCGCCGGCGACAGGCGGTAGTAGTCGCGCAGGTCACGTTCGGTCGCCACGCCCATGGCGCGCGCCGCGATCCGCACCAGTTCGCGCTGCGCGTCCGCGACCGCGGGTGTCGGCATGGCGAGCACCGCGCGCGGCAGCACCCGCTCGGTCAGGTCGTACACCCGCTCGAAGCGCCGTCGCGAATGCGTGGTGATCTGCCCGGACCAGAACAGCCACTCGAGCGCCACCTTGCCCTCGCTCCAGCCCCACCAGGCGCCGCTGCGCTTGCCGGCGGACTGCAGCTCGGACACGCCGAGCGGCCCCTGCTGGCGGATCTGCTCCAGCACGGCGTCGCAGTAGGCGGCCTGCTGCCGGCCGAAGCGCGCCACGCCGCTCCACACTCCGTCGCCGTTCTTCGCGCGCTGCATGCGCCAGCGCAGCAGCGGCTGCTGCTCGACCGGCAGCAGCGAAGCCTCGTGGCCCCAGTACTCGAACAGGCGGCGCCGGCGGCCACCGTAGACCGCGGCGTCCAGCAAGGCCGGCTCGTAGGCGCCCAGTCGCGAAAACACCGGCAGGTAGTGCGACCGCACCAGTACGTTGACCGAGTCGATCTGCACCAGTCCCAGGCCGCGCACCGTCCGCAGCACGTCCGCGGCTGCCCACGGCGCGCCCGGGACGCGGGCGGCCAAAGCCCTGCGTCGCCAGCGCCAGTCGGCGGGCCTCCGCCAGGGTCATCGATTCCCGCGGCCTGCGGACCTTGCTCATCCCGCGGATCATACCGGCGCGATACCCTAGGCCCCATGGGCTGTCTGACCGGGGGGTCTGCATGATCCGCTATGAAGCCGACGTGATCGTGATCGGCGCGGGCATCGCCGGGGTAACGGCCGCGATCGAGCTGCTCGATCGCGGCCGGCGCGTGCTGCTGCTCGACCGCGATGTCGAAGCCAACATGGGCGGCCTCGCCAAGGAGAGCTTCGGCGGCATCTGGTTCGCGGGCACGGCGCTGCAGCGCCGCTATGGCATCCGCGACGGCGCCGAACAGGGCCTGCGCGACTGGCATGCCTTTGCCGGGTTCGGGCCCGACGATCACTGGCCGCGCGCCTGGGCCGCGGCCTACGTGCAGCGCGCCAACGAAGAGATCTACGACTGGCTGCGCAGCATCGGCGTGAGCTTCATGCCGATGCCGCTCTGGGTCGAGCGCGGCCTGCACACGCCGGGCAACTCCGTGCCCCGCTGGCACATCGTCTGGGGCACCGGCCACGAACTGCAGGTGGTGCTGAACCGCCACCTGCTGTCGCGGCCCGGGCAGGACCGGCTGCAGCTGCGCTTCGAGCATCGCGTCGAGACGCTGCTCGCGACCGACGGCCGCATCAGCGGCTGCCGCGGCGTGCTGGAGGGCGATGGCAGGCGAGTTCGAGGCCAGCGCGGAGAACGTCATCGTCGCCAGCGGCGGCATCAACGGCGACCTCGACCGCGTGCGGGCCAACTGGCACGCCGACTGGTCACGACCGCCGGCCACGCTCCTCAACGGCTCGCACAAGTATGCCGATGGCAGGCTGCACGACGCGGCGGCGGCGCACGGCGCGCGCATCACCCACCTCGACTGGCAGTGGAACTACGCCGCAGGCGTGCATCACTGGCAGCCGCGGAAGCCCATGCACGGGCTGTCGCTGGTGCCGCCCAAGTCGGCGCTGTGGCTCAACTGGCGCGGCGAGCGCATCGGCCCGCAGCCGCTGGTCACCGGCTTCGACACGCACGACCTGGTCGCGCAGATCTGCCGGCAGGAACGGGCGTACTCCTGGCAACTGCTGAACCGCCGCATCATGCTGAAGGAGCTCGCGATCTCGGGCGGCGAGTTCAACCCGTCGTTCCGCAACAAGCAGCGCCTGGCGGTGGCGCGCGACATGCTGCTCGGCAACCACTGGCTGTACGACCAGATGACGCAGCTGTGCCCGGACGTCGTCACCGGCGACACGCTCGAGGAGCTGGTCGCGAAGATGAATGCGCTGGCGGGCGACGGCTCGGTCGATTTCGACGCCGTGCACACGGCCGCGAAGAATTACGACGACATCATCGCGCTCGGCCCGCGCTTTCACACCGACGACCAGCTGCGGCGCATCGAGTTCGCGCGCCGCTGGACCGGCGACCGGCTGCGCACCTGCAAGTTCCAGCCGATCCTGCAGGCGTCCGCCGGCCCGCTGATCGCGATCCGCGAATTCATCATCAGCCGCAAGAGCATGGGCGGACTGCAGACCGACCTCGACTGCCGGGTGCTCGACCAGTCGGGGGCGCCGATCCCGGGCCTGTACGCGGCAGGCGAATCCGCGGGCTTCGGCGGCGGCGGCATGAACGGCAAGCGCGGGCTCGAGGGCACGTTCCTCGGCGGCTGCCTGCTCGGCGGTCGCATCGCGGGCCGCATCGCGTAGCGGGCGGTGAGCGCGAGCGCGACGCAAGAAGGAAGTAGCTCACGCTGTCCTGGCCTTCCGGGCCTTGCCGGAAGGACGCCGTAAACCCATCCATGGGGGCTCCGGGCGCGACGTCCCTGTCGCGCACGGCCTTCCGGCAAGGCCCGGAAGGTCATGCCAGCGCTCGCCTGCGACTGCGGCGCCGCGTCGCGAGCCCCCGCCCGCTACACGAAGCGGTTCTCGAGCTTCCCCGGCAGGTTCTTCACCTTGAACGCGAACATGACCTTGAGCACGCCGACCATCAGCGCCCAGGTCGCGATCATCCAGATCACCGACAGGCCGCCGATCTTGGGATTCACGATCACCAGTGCGCCGAACAGGATCGAGACCGCGCCGGCGAGGTACAGCAGCCATTCGCGCTCGGAGGTGGCGCGCACCTTGTAGCCGAGCATGATGAGGAACACGCCGAGCACGATGGCCTCGAGCGCCACCAGCAGGATGAACGCCATCATGCTGACCGGCGGATTGAACAGCGCGTAGCCGCCGACGACCACGCCGAGGACGCCGATCAGCAGCATGATCCACCAGCCGTCCTTCTCGCGGTTCTGGATCGCGCCCAGCAGGTTGGATGCGCCATCGACCAGGATCGCCGCGGCAAAGAACGTCGCCACGACGAACAGCGCGGTGGCCGGCTGCAGGAACGCCAGCACGCCGAAGACGATGCTGGCGAGACCGCCCACGAGGAACACCCACCAGGTGCGCTTGCACAGCGCCTTGGCGTCGCCGCCCAGCGTGTCCAGGAAACCGCCGTGATTCTGCGCCATCGGTATTCTCCCTCGCGGCCCTGCGCGGGCCTTATCATGTTGATATCCAGAGTCAGCGTCGAATGTAATCCCTTGCCCATGCCGAAGCCAGACGCGACGGATCCGCCGGCCGCAGACGCCGTCAGCCCGGCCGCCGCCACGGACGCAGCGCGCCAGCGTCACATCCGCAGTTTCGTCGTGCGCGCAGGCCGCATGACGCAGGCACAGGAACGCGCCTGGCGCGAACTGTGGCCGCGGCTCGGGCTCGACCGGAGCGACCAGCCTTTCGACTTCGCGGCGATGTTCGGTCGCGAGGCGCCGGTCGTGTTCGAGGTCGGCTTCGGCAACGGCGAGTCGCTGGTGGCGCTCGCGACCGCTCATCCCGAGCGGAACTTCGTCGGCCTGGAAGTGCATCCCCCCGGTGTCGGCCACCTGCTGCTGCAGTGCGAAGCGGCACAGCTCGCCAATGTCCGCATCGTCTGTGACGACGCGGTCGAGGTCCTGCAGCGCCGCGTCGCCGATGCCACGCTCGACGAACTGCTGCTGTATTTCCCGGATCCCTGGCCGAAGAAGCGGCACCACAAGCGGCGCATCGTGCAGCCGGCATTCGTGGCGCTGGTGGCGCGCAAGCTGAAGCCCGGCGGCGTCCTGCGCATGGCCACCGACTGGCAGCCCTATGCCGAGCACATGCTGGCGATCGCGGGGCAATGCGCCGGGCTGGTCAACGCGGCGGCGGACGGCCAGTACGTCGAGCGCCCGGCCAGCCGGCCATTGACGCGCTTCGAACGCCGCGGCCAGCGGCTGGGCCACGGCGTCTGGGACCTGGCGTTCATCCGGCGCTGACGGATCGGCCAGGAGCCCTGTGAACCTCTAGAGGTCGCCCAGCGCCCCGCGCAGGCCGTCGATCACGAACTGCGAGGCGAGCGCCGCGAGCAGCACGCCGAGCAGCCGGCCAAGCACCGCGCCGCCGGTCTCGCCCACGATGCGCATCACCGGCCCCGTGACCAGCATCAGCCCCAGCGTGATGCCCAGCACGAGCCCGATCACCAGCAGCTGGCCGGCAAACTGCGGCGAGCCGAACGGCACGTCGACGAACGCGAGCAGGATCACGGCCAGCGCGCCGGGCCCGGCAATCAGCGGAAAAGCCAATGGGAACACGGAGATATCGACGCGCTTGTGCGCCTCGGCATCCTCGCCCGGCGTGATCGAGCGCGCGCCGGAGGGCCGCGCGAAGACCATCTCGATCGCGAGCATGAACAGCAGGATGCCGCCGCCGATCTTGAAGGCGTCGACGCTGATCCCGAGCAGCCGCAACAGGGCCGTGCCGCCCACGGCAAACACGAAACAGACCACGGCGGAAATGCCGACGGCCTTGTAGGACATGTGCCGGGTGTAGGACTCGTCCGTGCCGCGCGTGAGCCCGGCAAGGATGGGCAGGAGCGACAGCGGCTCCACCACCACCAGCAGTACCACGAAGAATTTGATCAGTTCGTCGAGCATCGCAACTTCAGGTGTTTCGCGACTTGAACTCCGGGCCGCGCAGGTCTACAACCGTTGACAGGATAGCAAGCGCGAGGATGCCGCGAGGACACATGGCGATGCAAAACCCAGCACCTGTCGTAGGCAAGTGGTATGCGCGTCCGGGTGGCGACTCGTTCGAGATCGTCGCGTACGACCAGGACGACGGCACCATCGAGATCCAGTACTTCGACGGCACCATCGAGGAGATGGATGTCGAGGACTGGGGCGAGGAACGTATCCTGCAGGCAGAACCGCCCGAGGACTGGACCGGGTCGGTCGATGTCGAGCCGGAAGACTGCGAGAACGAATTCGACGCGGAGCCCGTCAAAGGCGCGAGCCTCGCGCTCGACTCGCTCGACCGCGGCGAGGCCGACGGCTACTCGGAGCTGGAACTGCCGGACGACGCAGGCGAGCCCCGCGCTGGCTGAGCGCGGCGGCGGCAATCTTCAATTCGGGTCGCGCAACGGCACCGAATCGTCGAGCAGCACGTAGCCGTTGCGCACCGTGACCGGCAACGGCTGCAGGCCCTGCCCCATGCACGGCCCCGACACGCAGTCTCCCGTCTCGATCTCGAACAGCGCGCCGTGCATCACGCAGCGGATCAGGGGCGCGTGTGTCGCCAGGAACTGGTCAGGCTGCCAGTTGAGCGGAAACCCCGCATGCGGGCAGTGGTTGACGTAGGCGCGGACAATCGCGCCGCGGCGCACCACGAAGCCGCGCAATGGCCACTCACCCTCGCCCATCGTGAAGCCGCGGGCGCCGGGTTCGCCCAGCTCGTGCAGCGGGCAGATCACGCGCGTCAGGTCGATGTCGTCCGGCGGCGGCACGACCCGGGCTCAGGCGGCGTCCTGGCGCCGCATCTGCCGCGCCAGGAAGAAAAGCAGCACCAGCGCAGGCAGGCCGAGCAGCGAGGTGTAGACGAAGAACCACGGATAGCCCACTGCGTCGACGACGAACCCCGAGCCGCCCATCAGCAGCTTGCCCGGCAGCGCGTACATCGAGGAGAACAGCGCGTATTGCGTGGCCGTGTACGAGGCGCTGGTCAGGCTCGAGAGGTAGGCGATCAGCGCCGTGCCGGCGACGCCCATCGCGAGGTTGTCGGCACTGACCACGAATGCGAGACCGGTCAGGCTGGGATGGTCCTGGAAAGCCAGGGTCATGAACATGAGGTTTGACCCGATCACCAGCACGCTGCCGAGCGCCAGCGACTTCACCGTGCCGAGCCGCGCGACCGCGATGCCCCCGAGGATCGTGCCGAAAATCGCGGCAAACACGCCGAAGCCCTTGGCGACCGCGGCAATTTCCTTGAGCGAGTAGCCGACGTCGAGATAGAACGGGTTCGCCATCACGCCCTGCGTGAAATCGGTCAGCCGGTAGCTGCCGATGAAGGCCAGCATCAGGATCGCGAGCGTCGTGCCGTTGCGGGTGAAGAAGTCCACGAACGGACAGACCACGGCGCCGACGAACCAGCTGCCCGCGGTCCGCAGCGCCGGCGGCCAGTGCGCCTTGCGCTCGAGCCAGTCGATGACGCGCTGCTCCTGGTCGAGGTCCTGCCGCGCAACGCGCGGTTCGGGTTCGGCGATGACCAGCGTGGTCACGATGCCGACGCCGACCATGACCGCCATGACCGTGTAGGCCGTCGTCCAGCCGTGATCCGCCGCGATCCAGAGGGCGCCGGCGCTGCCGACCATGACGGCAATGCGGTAGCCCAGCTGATAGGCGGCGGCCATCACGCCCTGCATGGGTTGCGGCGCAGCCTCGATGCGCCATGCGTCGATGGCGATGTCCTGGGTGGCGGAGGAAAACGCGACCAGCAGGGCGAGCAGCGCCATCGCACCGAGGTGACCGACGGGATCGAGGTGCGCCATCTGGAACAGCCCGAACGCGATGCCGGCCTGTGCCAGCAGCATCCAGCTGCGACGGCGGCCCAGCCACCGGTGCAGCACGGGCAGCGGCAGGCGGTCGACCACCGGCGCCCAGAAGAACTTGATCGAATAGATGATGCCGACCCACGACAGCATGCCGATCGTGGCGCGCTCGATGCCCACTTCGCGCAGCCACGCCGACAGCGTCGAGAACACGAGCATGAACGGCAGGCCGGCCGAGAAGCCGAGGAACAGCATCGCCGCTACGCGCGGATGCCGGTAGGCCAGCACCGCATCCAGCCAGCCACGCCACCAGGGCCGGCGCGCCGCGTCGTCGGTGGCCGTGGCGCCGCCGGTCACAGGTCGTAGGTCACGGTGAGCGGCGCATGGTCGGAGAAGCGCTGCGACTTGAAGATATCGGCGCTGCGCACGCTGCCGCGCAGGCCCGGGCTCAGCACCTGGTAGTCGATGCGCCAGCCGACGTTCTTGCTCCAGGCCTGGCCGCGGTTGGACCACCAGGTGTACTGGTCGGGCCCGGCATTGACCTCGCGGAACGCATCGACGTAGCCGACGTCGCCGAACAGTTCATCGAGCCAGGCGCGCTCTTCCGGCAGGAAGCCGGAGTTCTTCTGGTTCGACTTCCAGTTGCGCAGGTCGATTTCCTTGTGCGCGATGTTCCAGTCGCCGCACAGGATGTAGTTGCGCCGCCTGCGCTTCAGCGCGCGCAGGTAGGGCATGAATTCCGCGAGAAAACGGAACTTGGCCTGCTGGCGCTCGTCGCTCGAGGAGCCGGACGGCAGGTAGAGCGAAATCACGCTCAGGTCCTTGAAGCGCGCCTCGATGTAGCGCCCCTCCGTGTCGAACTCCTTCGACCCGTGGCCGGCGACGACGGTCAGCGGCTTCTCCCGCGAATACACGGCGACGCCGCTGTAGCCCTTCTTGACGGCGTCGAAGTAGTAGCAGTGGTAACCGGCCGGGTGGAAATGCGGCTCGTCGATCTGGTCGCGCTGGCACTTGGTCTCCTGCACGCAGACCACGTCCGCGTCCTGGGCCGGCAGCCAGTCGAAAAAGCCCTTGCGCGCCGCGGAGCGGATGCCGTTCGCGTTGAGGGTGATGATGCGCATGGGCGCAAAGTATAAAGTACGCAGCCATGCAACCCAGCGACTTCATCCGTCTCTGCCTCGAGCTCGGCGTGCTGCGTTTCGGCGAGTTCACGCTGAAATCCGGCCGCAGGAGCCCGTACTTCTTCAACGCCGGCCTGTTCAACACCGGGCATGCCATCGGCTCGCTCGGGCGCTTTTACGCGCACGCGGCGGCGCGGTCGGGCGTCGAGTTCGACATGCTGTTCGGCCCGGCCTACAAGGGCATCCCGCTGGTGACGACGACCGCCGCCGGCCTGGCCGAGCACGAGGGCCGCAACCTGCCCTTCGCCTTCAACCGCAAGGAGGCGAAGGATCATGGCGAAGGCGGCACGATCGTCGGCGCGCCGCTCCGGGGCCGGGTGCTGATCGTCGACGACGTGATCACGGCCGGGACGGCCATCCGCGAATCGGTCGAGATCATCCGCGGCCAGGGCGCGACCCCCGCGGGCGTGCTGATCGCGCTCGACCGCGAGGAGCGCGGCCAGGGCACGAAGTCGGCGGTCCAGGAGGTGCAGGAGTCGTTCGGCCTGCCGGTCATCGCAGTGCTGCGGCTGCGTGACCTGATGGCCCACCTGGAGGCGACCGGGGACAGTGCCGTGCTGCAGGCGGTCCGCGCTTACCGGGACCAGTACGGCGTCTGAGGGGAGCGCCAGTTTGACGCGGGTCACAGTGCTGAGGCATCCGCGATGGAAAAGGCTGCAAACCGGAGGGGTTCTGGGTTCAGAATCCACCCCATGCGCTCCGAACACCCATTGACCCCCCAGCGGCCGCCCCTGCGCGCCCGCGTCGGCGTGGCCGCGCTGCTGCTGGTGCTGGCGGCAGTGCTGGTGGTGGGCGTGGCGGACGCGGCTCCAGGCGCGCCGCAGGAACACGTCTACCGCTGCAAGAGCGCCACGGGACACAGTTTCTTCGGCCAGAACATCCCGGCCGAATGCATGGGCGCCGACGTCGAGGTGCTCGACGAAATGGGCCGTGTCGTGCGGACCATCCCGGGTGCGAAGTCGCTGGAACAGATTGCCGCGCAGAAAGCAGCCGAGGACGCGCGTGCTGCCGCCGTGCAGCGCGACCGCACGTTGCTGGCGACCTACCTGACGGTCGCGGACATCGAGCGCCTGCGCGACCAGCGCGTCGACCTGCTCGAGCAGCAGAACGTGGTGACGCGCCAGTACATCACCAACCTGCGCGCACGCGAAGCGCGGTTGATGGAATCGGTGCAGCGTTACCGTCCCTACAACGCCGACGCCGGCGCCGAGGCATTGCCGGAACACATCGCCAGCGAGATCGTGAACACCGTGAAGGGCCTGCAGGTGTACGAGCAGGAACTCGCCAAGAACACGACCGAGCGCGCGCGCGTCACGGCCGAGTTCGCCGCCGACATCAGCCGCTTCAAGGAACTGAAGGGCATCAAGTAGCGGGCGGCTTACGTCCTGCCCGAGCTGCCAAACCCGCCTGCGCCGCGATCGCTCGCGCTGAACGCCTCGACCACGTCGAACTCCACCTGCACCACGGGCACGATCACCATCTGCGCGATGCGTTCGCCCGGCTCGATCGTGAATGCGGATTGCCCGCGGTTCCAGCACGAGACCATCACCTGGCCCTGGTAGTCCGAGTCGATCAGGCCCACCAGGTTGCCGAGCACGATGCCGTGCTTGTGGCCCAGCCCGGATCGCGGCAACAACACGGCCGCGAGGCCAGGGTCGTCGAGGTGGATCGCGATACCGGTCGGGATGAGCTGCGTCGCGCCGGGCTGCAGCAGCAGCGGCACGTCGAGGCAGGCGCGCAGGTCGAGGCCCGCGGACCCGGGAGTCGCGTAGTGCGGCAACGGGTAATCCCGGCCAATGCGCGCATCGAGGATGCGCACCTGCAGGCGCGGCCGACTCATCGCGACCCGCTGCCGGCGTAGCGCTCGGCGATCACGCCGACCAGGTGGGCGGCCAGCTGGCATTTCGGCGCTCGCTCCAGCTCGCGCTTGCCGCCCGGCCAGTACACGGTGAGTGCGTTGTCGTCACAGTCGAACGCGAGTCCTTCGCCCACCTGGTTGGCCGCGATCATGTCGAGCTTCTTGGCTTCCAGCTTCAGCAGCGCATTGCGCTCGACGTTCTGGGTCTCGGCCGCGAATCCCACGACGAACGGCCGCGGCGCCCCGGCCGCGACGGTGGCCAGGATGTCGGGCGTGCGCGTCAGCTCCAGCGAGATCTCGTCGCGCGTCTTCTTGATCTTGTGCTCGGCGACTTCACGCATGCGGTAGTCGGAGACGGCGGCGGCGGCGATGAAGATGTCGGTGTCGGCGATTTCCGCCTGCACGGCATTCAGCATCTGCTCGGCCGACTCGACACAGATCCGGCGCACGCCGGCGGGTGTGGCCACGTTGACCGGGCCGCTGACGATGACGACCTCGGCGCCCGCGTCGCGCGCGGCTTCGGCCACGGCGAAGCCCATCTTGCCGGAACTGCGGTTGGTGATGAAACGCACCGGATCGATCCGCTCGCGCGTCGGTCCGGCCGTCACCACGACCTTGCGGCCGCGCAAGGGCTGCGGACTGCCGCTGCGTGGCGCAGCGAACACGGCGTCGACGATGTCCTGCGGCTCGACCATGCGGCCGGCGCCGGTTTCACCGCAGGCCTGGCTGCCTTCCGCCGGCCCGAGCAACGTCACGCCGCGCTGGCGCAGCACCGCGACGTTGGCCTGCGTCGCCGCGTTGGCCCACATCAGGCGGTTCATGGCCGGCGCCACGATCAGCGGCGCATCGGTGGCGAGGCACAGCGTCGAGAGCAGGTCGTCCGCCAGCCCGTGCGCCAGTCGCGCGAGAAAATCGGCCGAGGCTGGCGCGATCACGATGCGTTCGGGCCAGCGCGCGAGTTCGATGTGGCCCATGGCGGCTTCCGCCGCCGAGTCCCACAGGTCCGTGCGGACGGGCCGCCCCGACAGCGCCTGGAACGTCAGCGGCGTGACGAACTGCTGCGCTCCGGCGGTCATCACGACCTGCACCTCCGCGCCACGATCCTGCAGCCGCCGGGTGAGTTCGGCGCTCTTGTAGGCGGCGATGCCGCCGGTCACGCCGAGCAGGACGCGCATCGGGACAGGGGTTGGGTTGGCTGACATTGCGCCCGATTATGGGACGGCCCGGCGGCGACCCGCAAAGGGAGAATCCACGGTTCTGCGCAGCGGTCTCAGGTCATAACTGGTTGCTATTGCTGGCATTCCGGGCAGTAGTAGGTGGATCGCTGGCCCTGCACGAGGTGCCGGATCGGCGTGCGGCAGCGCCGGCAGGGCTCGCCGGCGCGCTCGTACACGTACAACTGCTGGCGGAAGTACCCCGGGGTACCGTCGGCGTTGACGTAATCGCGGAGCGTCGTGCCGCCCTGGCGGATCGCCTCGCCGAGCACGGCGCGCACCGAGTCGACGATCCGCTGCCACTCCGCCGCCTTGATCCGGCCCGCAGCCCGGCGCGGCCGCACACCCGCCCGGTAGAGGGCTTCGCTGGCGTAGATGTTGCCCACCCCGACCACGATCCGCTGATCCATCAGGAACAGCTTCACCGCCGCCTTGCGGCGCCTGGCCCGGGTGGCGAGGTAGGTCGCGGTCAGCCCGTCTTCCAGTGGTTCCGGGCCCAGGTTGGCGAGCAGCGGATGTTCAGCGGGGTTGCCGACGCACCAGAGCAGACTGCCGAAGCGGCGCGGATCGTTGAAGCGCAGGCACTGGCCTGAATCGAGCACGAGGTCGTAGTGATCGTGCAGCAGTCGCGGCGATCCCTGCGGCATCACGCGCAGGCTGCCCGACATGCCGAGATGGGCGATCAGCGAGCCGCGCTCGAGGTCGATCAGCAGGTACTTGGCGCGACGGCGCACATCGAGGATGCGTTGGCCCGTCAGCGTACCGGCCAGCGCCGCATCGACGCGCCAGCGCAGCCGCGGCTCGCGCAGGTCGAAAGCCGCGACCGTGCGACCGACGAGCGCCTCGCGCACACCACGGCGCGTGGTTTCGACTTCCGGTAACTCAGGCATTAAATGGGTAGCGTCCCTGTTTGACCTGTTTGACAGCCTATTTAACCCAATAAAAAAACCCGCCGGGGGGCGGGTTTTTCGTGAGACGAAAGCTCGACCAAGGATTACTTGATCTTGGCTTCCTTGTACGTCACGTGCTTGCGGGCCTTGGGGTCGAACTTCTTGACCTCGAGCTTCTCCGGGTGGAGACGCTTGTTCTTGGTCGTGGTGTAGAAGTGGCCGGTGCCGGCGGTCGAAACGAGCTTGATCTTGTCGCGCATGATGGAGACTCCTGCTGCTGCCGGGCCGTCAGACCTTGACGCCCTGGGCGCGCAGCTCGTTCACGACGGCTTCGACGCCCTTCTTGTCGATCGTGCGCATGGCATTGCCCGACACACGCAGGCTGACCCAGCGCTTTTCCGTCTCGAGCCAGAAACGCTGCGTGTGCAGGTTCGGCAGGAAGCGACGGCGCTTACGGTTGTTGGCATGGGAAACGGTGTTCCCGCTCATCGGCCGCTTGCCGGTGACCTGGCAGACTCTCGACATGGTGGTGATCCTGTAACAGACGGGCCGGCCGACGGGCGGACCCCTTAAACGAGCCGCGTTTTATACCAGTGCCGCCGGATTCGGGCAAGTCCCGGGGCCTGAAAGGGGCTAGGGGCTAGGGGCTAGGGGCTAGTCAGAGGTTGCAGAGCAATCGGATGCTGCAGTTGCGCCTCTGACTAGTCCCTAGTCCCTAGTCCCTAGTCCCTAACCCCTTGTTTCTATAGCAGGCCCCGCTCTGCAAACGATACACAGGCACCGTCCCCGACGACGATGTGGTCCAGCACCCGGATATCCACCAGCGCCAGCGCGTCCCGCAGCCGGCCGGTGATCAGCTCGTCGGCCTGGCTGGGCTCGGCGATGCCGGAGGGATGGTTGTGGGACAGGATGACCGCCGCCGCGTTGCGCGCCAGGGCCAGCTTGACGACCTCGCGCGGATGCACGCTGGCGCCGTCGATCGTGCCCCGGAAAACTTCGTCAAAAGCGATGACCCGGTGGCGATTGTCCAGGAAAAGGCAACAAAAAACCTCGTACTCCCGATCACGCAGTCGGGCCCTCAGGAACTCCCGCGTGGCCCGCGGGTTGGCCAGCGGCGGACCGGCCAGCATCTGCTCGGCGTAATGCCGCCGCGACAGCTCCAGCGCCGCCTGCAGCAGGGCGTACTTGGCCGCCCCCAGCCCCGGGGTCCGGCAGACCGCCTCCCGACCCGCGGTCAGCAGGCCGCGCAGCGAGCGGAACTCGCCGAGCAGCAGCCGCGCGGTATCCACCGCCGAGCGGCCGCGCGTTCCGGTCTGCAGCAGGATCGCGAGCAACTCCGCCTCGGACAGCGCGGCGGCGCCGAACTGCAGCAGCTTTTCGCGCGGGCGCTCCGCTTCGGGCCAGAGTGGCAACGGCAATGAGGACATCGGCGCTCCTGGTGAGGCAGCCGATGGTCGGGCCCCGCCCGGCCGCGGGCACGCCGCAAATGCGGCGCATGCACGCCGAATTGCGCGCTCAGTTCTTGCCGGCGAAGCGCGCCTGCAGTGCCGCCGCCACCGCCGGGTGCACGAACTCGGTGATGTCGCCGCCGAGACTGGCGATCTCGCGGATCAGGGTCGACGAAATGAAATTGAACTGCTCGGTCGGCGTCAGGAACACGGTCTCGACCTGGTCCGTCAGGTGCCGGCTCATGGTGGCGAGCTGGAACTCGAACTCGAAGTCCGACACGGCGCGCAGGCCGCGCATCATCACGTTCAGGCCGTGGCTGCGCGCAAATTCCACCGTGAGGCCCGTGTAGCCCATCACTTCCACGTTGGGCAGGTCGGCCAGCACGATCTGCACCAGCTCGATCCGCTTCTCGAGCGGAAACAGCGGCGCCTTGCCTGGGTTCGCGGCGATCGCCACCACCACATGATCGAAAATCCGGCTGGCCCGCCGCACCAGGTCATTGTGGCCATTGGTGAAGGGATCGAACGTCCCCGGATACATCGCGCGACTGCCCATGCGCCCCCCCTCGTTATTGGTTTGTCGTTCGGGCCGCTGCGCCCCGTCGCGCCAGATGATAGCCGACGTCGCCGGCCCGCTTGCTGCGATGCATGCGCCAGCCTGCCGGCAAGGCCGGTTCGCCACGAACGGCGGCGTCCTCCAGGTAGATGAAGGCGTCAGGGGCCAGCCACCCGCCGCACTCGAGTTGCTCGACGGCTGCCGCCAGCTTTTGTTCAACATAAGGCGGATCGACGAAGACGATGTCGAACGGACGCGAAGGCGAGCGGCGCAACCACTCGAAAGCATCCTCGTGCGCGACCTGGCCGCGGTTGCACTGCAGTGTCGCGAGCATCCGGCGGATCGCGTCCGCCGCCGCCGCATCGCGCTCGACGAACACGACCTCGGCCGCGCCGCGGGACAGCGACTCGAAGCCAAAAGCCCCGCTGCCGGCAAACAGGTCCAGGCAGCGACGGCCTGCGAGATCGAACTGCAACCAGTTGAAGACGGTTTCCCGGACTCGGTCCGGAGTGGGTCGCAGGCCGGCCACGGATGGAAAATGCAGCTTGCGACCGCGCCACTCGCCGCCGATGATTCGCACTTCGGAGCGGCCGCCCGGTGCGGGGGTCGCGCGGCGTGTCGGGGGACCGCCTGCCGGACCGTTTGTTGCGTCTGCAAAACGGTCCGCTCGCGGGGTTTCCGTGCGATTGTTGCGCGGCATCGTCAGGCGAGCGTACGCTTCGGGGCGACTAATAGTATCGCGCGATGGTACCGCGCGGCTTCAACCGAGGGGAAAGTCAAAATGTTCGAGACCAGGCACAGGGTGAATCGCGCCGGCGCTTGGCGTTGGCCTCATCGGCGATCTCACTCGTCGGGTTGCGATTCGACGCAGGACGGCGATCCGTCGCCGCCAGACCCGCCGTCACCCCCCATCGCGAATTTCAGCGACGTCACTGGCAAGGTGCCCTACCCGTTCGATTTCTATTTCACGGGTTCCACGGATGGCACGCTCAACATTCCGGCGGCCGTCACGTGGCATCCGCTTGCAGTCCGGCGCTCAATGCGCTGGACGGCTGGTCGACGAACGCGCCGATCGATACGAGCTTCAACGCGCCGATCGATCCCGCGACGGTGAACGGAACCTCGGTCAAGGTGCTCAAGCTCTGGGTCGACCACACGACCAAGGCACCGTGCGACCAGCCCCACTTGCCTGCCCGCTGGCGCGGCGAGCCCCGTCGCCGGCGTGCTCACGTACGGCACCGACTTCATCGCTGAGGTCGACTCGTCGATCGACTCCGATGGGAGGTTCCTGCGCGTCGTCCCGCTCAAGCCGCTCGAAGCGAGCAGGGGCCCGGCGGCGAACAGCGGCGGCCCCGACGCGGGCAAGGTCCTCAACGTCGGTTACGTCGTCGTCATCACCGACGACCTCAAGGCCACCGACGGGCAGGCTTTCGCAGCCGACACGGTGTACGCCAGCGTCAAGCCGCCCGCCAGCTGCGCTACCCTCGCGGTCAAGTACCAGGGTCTCTGCGCGGTCACGCAAGGCGCACCTCGGCATTGCCAACGCAGTCGCGGGCGTAGACCCGGCCAAAGTCATCGTGTCGTGGTGGTTCTCCACGCAGTCGGTCGACGACGTGCTGGCCGTAACCACCGCCACGTGCCACGGCGCAGCCGACGCTGGTCGTGCCCACCGGCCTGACGACGAGCGTCGTCAGCGCCAATTTCGGCGGTGCAGACATCTACGTCGGCTCGACGCAGCTGCCGTACTACCTGACGCGGCCGGCCAATGCGAACGACTCGGCTGCGGTCCTGACGAAGAACTGGACGGGCGCGGGCGGCTCCAACCTGACGATGTTCAACCCGACGCCGGTCATCCCGACGGGCCAGGACCCCACGCTGACGGTTCCCCTGCTGGTCACGGTTCCGAACGCGACCGTGCCGAACGGGACTGCCCGACGGGCAAGCCGGCAGCCGGCTGGCCCGTGGTCGATCTTCCAGCACGGCATCACCGGCGAACCGTACGCATGCGCTGCCGATCGCCGACGCCTACGCCGAGGGCGTGCATCGCCGTGGCAGCGATCGACCTGCCGTTGCACGGCATCACCGACACGACCAGCCCGTTCTATCTGCACTCCCGGCCAAGCCGCAGTGCTTCGGCGCCACGGAGCGCACCTTCGACATCGACCTCATGAACAACACGACGGGCGCAGCCGGCCCCGATGGCCAGATCGACCCTTCGGGCGGCGTGAACGGCCTGACCTCTATCAACTTCTTCAGTCCGCTGGTGTTCCGCGACAACCTGCGGCAAAGCTCGGTCGACATGGGCCAGCTGACGAAGTCGATCACCGGCTTGCCATCGCCACCCCGCACCGGGCTGGTGCCGGTCGGTCATCGACGCGACGCAGGTCCACTTCATCGGCTCACTCGCAGGGCGCCATCTCCGGCGCGCCGCACGTGAAGTTCGTCGAGCGACCTCCGGACCGCGGTACTCGCGAGTGCCGGGCGGTCCCATCTCGCTGCTCGCACAGGATCGACTCAGGTCGCTTCGGCACACGTCGCCAAGCCGCTGGTCAGCGCCCGGGCGCCGGCCTACTACCTATAACTACTTCATGGTCTTCCGCGACGTGCAGGCGGTGCTCGATGCGGGCGACCCGTATCAACCACATCAAGGGCGCGGCGGCGCATGCATCCGGTGCTACTGTTCGAGGTCATCGGCGACACCGACGGTCCGAACGCGCCACCGACTCGCTGATCGCGGCCAGCGGGCCTGGAGAAGGTCACGACGCTCGGCCCGAATCCGGTCGGTCCCGAGGCGCCTAGCACGGTGTTCAGCCAGGGCAGTCACGGCATCGCTGCTCGACTCGGGTCAGCCCGGCGGTGACTCTCGAAATGCAGATGCAGGCCGCGTATTTCGCGGCGACAGCCGTGGTCGCCGGGCGGTCCGTTCGTGACGCTCACGGACCCGGCGGTGCTCGACCTGGACTGATCCAGCCACCGTTACTGGCCTGAGGAAGGGCGGGAGCGATCCCGCCCTTCTTTTTTGCGCTCCGCTACAATCGCCGCTCCACCCGTCCCGGACGCCGCGACCGCTACATGGGCCTGTTCAATTTCCGCACGAAAAAAGCGCCGGGCGACGCCGATCCGGCCGCGGACGATGTCGCAGCGCAATCGACGGTGGCGCCGGCGGCGGGCGCCGAACCGTCCCGCAGCGGCTGGCTCGCGCGCATGCGCGCGAAGCTCAATCGCGGCAACTCCTGGCTCACCTACGACCTCGCCAACCTGCTGCCCGGCGGCAGGATCGACGAGAACGTCCTCGACGAGCTCGAGACGCGGCTGATCGCCGCCGACGTCGGCATCGAGACCACCGAGAAGATCCTGGGCTCGCTGCGCAAGCGTGTGCAGCGGCAGGAACTCGACGACCTCGATGCGCTGCTGGGCGCGCTGCGCAGCGCGATGCTCGAGATCCTGCAGCCGGTTGCGCAGCCGCTGGTGATCGACGCCGCCAGGAAGCCCTACGTGGTGCTGGTCGTCGGCGTGAACGGCTCCGGCAAGACGACGACGATCGGCAAGCTCGCGCACCTGTTCACCGGCGAGGGTCGCAAGGTGATGCTCGCCGCCGGCGACACCTTCCGCGCGGCGGCGATCGAGCAGCTGCAGGTCTGGGGCGAACGCAACCAGGTGCCGGTGATCGCGCAGGGCGCCGGGGCGGATCCGGCCGCGGTCACCTTCGACGCGCTGCAGTCCGCGCAGGCGCGCGGTATCGACGTGCTGATTGCCGACACGGCCGGCCGCCTGCACACGCAAAGCAACCTGATGGAAGAACTGAAGAAGGTGCGCCGCGTGCTCGGCCGCCTCGACCCGACCGCGCCGCACGAGGTGCTGCTGGTGCTCGACGCCGGCCAGGGGCAGAACGCGCTGGCGCAGGCGCAGCAGTTCCACCAGGCCGTGGGCGTCACCGGGCTGGTGATGACCAAGCTCGACGGCACCGCCAAGGGCGGCATCGTGCTGGCGATCGCCGACGCGCTCAAGCTGCCGATCCGCTACATCGGCATCGGCGAGACGGCGGCGGACTTCGACGTGTTCGACGCGGACGCGTTCGTCGATGCCGTGCTGCGCCCGGGCAAGCACACGGGCCCCGGCGCATGATCCGCTTCGACCACGTCTCGAAGCGCTATCCCAACGGCCGCGAGGCCGTGAGCGACCTGTCGCTCGAGATCGCGCGCGGCGAGATGGTGTTCCTGACCGGCCATTCCGGCGCGGGCAAGAGCACGCTGCTCAAGCTGATCGCGCTGATCGAGCGGCCGACGCGCGGCACGCTGGTGGTGAACGGCCAGAACACCACGACCGTCAGGCGCAGGGACATCCCCGCGTTCCGCCGCCAGATCGGCGTCGTGTTCCAGGACCACAAGCTGCTGATGGACCGCCCGGTCTACGACAACGTCGGCCTGCCGCTGGTGATCGCCGGCGTGCCGGAGCAGGAGATCCAGAAGCGCGTGCGCGCCGCGCTCGACCAGGTGGGCCTGCTCGGCCGCGAGCGGACGCGCCCGATCGAACTGTCGACCGGCGAGCAGCAGCGCGTGGGCATCGCGCGCGCCATCGTCGGCAAGCCGGCGCTGCTGATCGCGGACGAGCCGACCGGCAACCTCGATCCGGATCTCGCGATCGAGGTCATGAACATCTTCAAGCGCTTCAACGAGGTCGGCGTCACGGTGCTGATTGCGAGCCACGACATCCACCTGATCGAACGCTTACGGCGTGCGGCGCGTGATCCTGGCGCAGGGCCGCGCGGTCGAGGCGTGGGACGCGCAGCCGGAGCCCCTGCTGCCGGAAATCCGGGCGGACTGAGCCATGAACCAGTGGCTCGAACGGCATTTCCAGACCATGGTCGGCTCGCTCGGCCGGCTGTGGCAGCAGCCGTTTGCGACGCTGCTGACCATCGTCGTGATCGGCATCGCGCTGGCGCTGCCGGCCTGCCTGCACGTGCTGGTGCAGAACGTGCGCAGCGCGAGCGGCGGCTGGAGCAGCGCACTCGACATTTCCGTGTACATGAAGCCGGACGCGTCGCTGGAGCAGGCGAAGCGCGCGGCCGAGCGCATCCGCCAGCGGCGCGACGTCGATGCGGTGACGCTGATCGAGGCCGACGCCGCGCTGGCCGAGTTCCGCCGCAACTCGGGTTTCGGCGCGGCGCTCGACGCACTCAAGGACAATCCGCTGCCGCACGCGCTGGTGGTGCGGCCCGATGCCGAGTTCCGCGAGGCAGGGCGCGTGCAGACGCTGTCGGAAGAGCTGCGCAAGATCGAGGGCGTCGAGATCGTGCAGCTCGACACCGAGTGGGTCAGCCGCTTCAACGCGATCCTCGACGTCGTGCGGCGCGGCGTGTTCCTGGCCGCCGGACTGTTCGCGCTGGGCATCCTGGTCATCGTCGGCAACACCATCCGGCTCGACATCGAGAACCGGCGCGGCGAGATCGAGGTCACCAAGCTCGTCGGCGGCAGCGATGCGTTCGTGCGCCGGCCGTTCCTCTACAACGGGGTCTGGTACGGGCTGAGCGGCGGCATCACCGCCGGGATCATCGTCGCGATCGTGGTCGCCGTCCTGAGCGATCCGGTGCAGCGGATCGCGGGCCTGTACGGCAGCCAGTTCCAGCTGCAGGGTGTCGGACTCGTCGGCTGGCTGGCGCTGCTGTTCGGCGGCGCGCTGCTGGGCTGGCTCGGGTCGTTCATCGTCGCCACGCGCGAGCTGCGCGAGATCGAGCCCAAGTAGCCGCTAGTCAGGCGCCGCGGGCGGCTCGTCGGGTTCGTACCGCTCGAAGGCAACCCACTTGAAGTCGTCTGCGGCACGGTCGCAGAGGGCCACAGCCTCGGGCAGCGCGATCTCGAGAAACTCGCGCAGCGGCTGCGGCCTGGAGATGAAGACCATCAGGTCGCCCATTTCCTGGTCACGCACCGTGTACTGCAGGCTGTCGAGCGAGAACCCCACGGGGCCCTGCTTCTGCAGTTCTGCAAAAATGACCCAGACGGGCAGCCCCGTGCAGACCTCGATCCGGTCGCTGTCGACACGAACCAGGTACTGACGATAGAACCCCGCCATCGGCGCCACCGAGCGCAGCTCGGCCACCAGGCTGCCGCCGATGTCGATGAAGCAGGTCTGGTCGCCAAACTCCGTGACGTTGCCATTCTCGGTGTAGGTGACCTTGCCGCCCCGGCACTGGCCGCGCTCGCCCGGCACGTGCCCCACCTCCAGGGTCGGCGCGTCTTCGCCGACGCCCGCCGCGCGCCAGTGCCCCGCCAACGGCGGTACGTCGAGGTCGGTGCGCACACCCGTGGCAACCGGCCAGACCGTGATGGCGTCCGTGCAGCCGGCCAAGCCTCCTGCCAGCAGGCAGGTGGCCGCCAACAGGACCGGCCAGCGTCGAGCTCTCATGTCGCTCCCCGACAGCTCCAGACAGCCCTAAGGTGCGCGGGGCGCGCCGCGGCACCATCAGGGAATATGCGCTGCCGATATTAACCATATGATTTAAAAGACATTTTTTTAGCATTATCGGCGGTTATGATGAACTTCCCCGGCGTTTAGCACTCAAATCGCAAGACTGCTAATATTTCCCTAGAACCCTGTCAACCGAGGTACCTTCGAACCGATGAACACGACCGCGCTCGTCTCCCGCAGCCCAGCCGAACTGGCCCTGGCCGGTCCGGTCGGCAGTTTCGACGCCTACGTCGATACCGTCAGCCGCATCCCGGTCCTGAGCCGCGAAGACGAACAAGCCCTGGCCCTGCGTTTCCACCGCGACGGCGACATCGATGCGGCGCGGCAGCTGGTGCTGTCGCACCTGCGCTTCGTGCTGCACATCGCGCGCGGCTACGCCGGCTATGGCCTGCCGATGGGCGACCTGGTGCAGGAAGGCAACGTCGGCCTGATGAAGGCCGTGAAGCGGTTCGACCCGGCGGTCGGCGTGCGCCTGGTCTCGTTCGCGGTGCACTGGATCCGTGCCGAGATCCACGAATACGTGCTGCGCAACTGGCGGCTGGTGAAGGTCGCGACGACCAAGGCGCAGCGCAAGCTGTTCTTCAACCTGCGCAAGTACAAGAAGAACCTGGGCTGGCTGTCGGCCGAGGAAACCACGGCCGTCGCGCGCGACCTGGGCGTGTCGGAACAGGACGTGACCGAGATGGAGCGCCGGCTGTCGTCGCGCGATGTCTCCTACGACCCGGCGCCGGACACGGACGACGAGGAGTCGGCCGCGTATTCGCCGTCGGCTTACCTGCCGGCGCCCGATGCCGATCCGGCCGTGGCGGTCGAACGCGCGGAATGGGACGACGACGTCAGCGAGCGCGTCGCCCACGCCATGACGCAGCTCGATGAGCGCAGCCGCGCCATCATGCGCGCGCGCTGGATCGATGAGCCCAAGGCCACGCTGCACGAGCTCGCGGACCAGTACGGCGTGTCGGCCGAGCGCATCCGCCAGATCGAGGCGAACGCGATCAAGAAGCTGCAGAAACTGGTGACTAGTGACCAGTGACTAGCGGCCACTCAGGGCTCGGCCTGACGCCTCTCCCGCTGATCGCGCGAGCAGCGATCCAGCTAACCCTGCTTGGCCTTGTCCACGCTTTCCTGCGTGACCGGCACGATGGTGATCTCGACGCGGCGGTTCTGCGCGCGACCCTCTTCGGTCTCGTTCGACGCGATCGGGTGATCCTTGCCGGCGCCGACCGTGACCACGCGCGACCTTGCTCACGCCACGGCTGGCGAGGTACGCGGCCACGCTGTTGGCGCGGCGCTCGGACAGCTGCTGGTTGTAGTCGGCACTGCCGACGCTGTCGGTGTGCCCGGCCACTTCGATCACCGTCTTGTCGAACTCGGTCAGCGTCGCCGCCACCTTGTCCAGCACGGGATAGAACTGCGCGTTGATGTCCGCGCTGTTGAAGGCGAAGGTGACGCCGCCCGGAATGTCGAGGGTGATGTTGTCGCCGCTGCGGACGACGTCGACGCCGGTGCCGGCCATCTGCTGGCGCAGCTTGGCCTCCTGCTTGTCCTGTAATAGCCGACAGACCCGCCCACCAGCGCGCCGGCCGCCGCTCCGATCATCGCGGACTTGAACGGGTTGTTGCCGGCGCTGAGCAGGCCGACGACCGCGCCGGCGGCTGCACCGTAACCGGTGCCCTTGCGGGTCTTTTCCTTCTCGGGATTGCTGGCGAAATCCTCCATGGCCGCGCAGCCGGCCAGCGCGACCGACGCGGCGGCCAACAAGGCGATCCATCCCTTCCTGCTGCTGTGCTTTCATGCGTTGCTCCTGAGGGTCAAGACCGGGGGTTCATGCCATTAGACCAAAGGTCCGGGCAAACATTCATCAAAGCGCAGTGGAGACGGGCTCGACCGCGGCGGCACGGACCGCCGCCGTCACGGCCCGATGTGTTTCCAGGTTCAATGGATCGGGCAGGAGTTCCTCGGGGCCGGCCCGCTTTGCCAGCGCCCGCGCGGCGGCCACCAGCATGCCGTCGGTAAAGCGGGTGGCGCCCGCCTCGAGCGCGCCCTTGAACAGCCCGGGGAAGGCGGCAACGTTGTTGATGCCCTTGCCATCGGCCGCGAACACCGCGCCGCGCTCGAGCGCCACCAGCGGCTCGATCTCGGCGTCCGGATTCGACAGCGCAAAGATGATCTGCCCCGGACGCACCCATTCGGGCCTGATCAGGCCCCGCACGCCGGTGGTCGCGACGACGATGTCCGCGCGGGCCATGACGTCCGCCAGTGTCGCGGGCTCGCCACCCAGTGCCCGGAAGCGCTCGCTCGCCTCCGGGCGCAGGTCGGCGCCGAGCATCTGCTGCACGCCCTGCGCGCGCAGCAGCCGCGCGATGCCGAGACCGGCCGCGCCCAGCCCGACCTGGCCCACGCAGGCGCTGGACAGCGTCCGGCCGACGCGCCTGGTCGCATTGATCAGGGCGGCGAGCGCGACGACGGCCGTGCCGTGCTGGTCGTCGTGCAGCACGGGGATGGACAGGCGGCGCACCAGTTCGGCCTCGATCGCAAAGCACTCCGGCGCGGCGATGTCCTCGAGCTGGATGGCGCCGAAGGAAGGCGCGATCGCGGCGATGGTGTCGACGATGCGCGCCGGGTCCTTCGAGTCGACCAGGATCGGCACGGCCGTGATGCCGACCAGCGCGGCAAACAGCGCCGCCTTGCCCTCCATCACCGGCAGGCCCGCCAGCGGCCCGATGTCGCCGAGACCCAGGACCGCGGTGCCATTGGTCACCACCGCCACCGTGTTCGGGCGGTTGGTGTACAGGGCGGCCTTGGCCGGGTCGTCCTTGATCGCCAGGCACACGCGCGCCACGCCCGGCGTGTAGATGTCGCGCAGGATCTGCTGCGACGTGATCGCGAGCGTCGGCTGCATGTGGATCTTGCCGCCCCGGTGCCGGTTGAACACCCGGTCGGACTTGCCCACGAAGCGGGCGTTGGGCAGCGCGTCGATCCGCGCATAGAAGTCGGGGCTCGCCTGTTCGTCGAACTCGACCGTGATCTCCCACAGCGTGCGGCCCTGCTCACGGCGCAGCGACTGCAGGTGCTCGATGGCCAGGCGCTCGTCGGCGATCACGGACAGCACGCTGGCCAGGGAGCCCGGCTTGTGGAAAGTCTCGACGAGCAGGATTTCGGGGATCTTCATCGCGGCACCTGGCGGCCCGAGAGCATAGGGCCGTCCCGGGGTGTTCGGCCACCGTTTCCAGTAAAATCCCGGTCCCCTCGAATCACCGACCCGACCGGGAGTTCCCGTGCCCGCCAACGCCCTGAATCCGCTCGACCTGTTCGACGTCCGCGCCGCGCTCTCCGCCGAGGAACGGATGGTGCAGGACTCGGTGGCGCGCTTCGTCGACGACGCCGTGCTGCCGGTCATCCGCTCGCATTTCGAGGACCACACCTTCCCGCGCGAGCTGGTCGGCGAGCTGGCGGAGCTGGGGCTGCTCGGCAGCTCGCTCGACGGCTACGGCTGCGCCGGCATGAACGCGGTCAGCTACGGGCTGATCTGCCAGGAGCTCGAGCGCGGCGACTCCGGCCTGCGCAGCTTCGTCTCGGTGCAGTCCTCGCTCTGCATGTACCCGATCTACACCTACGGCAGCGAGGAGCAGAAGCAGCAGTACCTGCCGCGCATGGCGCGTGGCGAGCTGATCGGCGCGTTCGGCCTGACCGAACCGCACGGCGGCTCGGACCCGGCCAACATGAAGACTCACGCGAAGCGCCGCGGCAGCGACTGGGTGCTGAACGGCGCCAAGATGTGGATCACCAATTCACCGATCGCCGACATCTTCATCGTCTGGGCACGGACCGAGGAAGGCATGCGCGGCTTCCTGGTCGAGCGCGGCACGCCGGGCCTCGAGACACCCGAGATCGAGAAGAAGTTCTCGCTGCGCGCATCGGCCACCGGCGCGATCTTCCTCAGCGACGTCGTCGTGCCGGAATCGGCCATGCTCCCGGGCAGCACCTGCGGCATCAAGGCGCCGCTCTCGTGCCTGACCCAGGCGCGCTACGGCATCACCTGGGGCGTGATCGGCGCCGCGCAGGCCTGCCTGCACGAGGTGCTCGAGTACTCGAAGACCCGCATCCTGTTCAACCGGCCGCTGGCCGCGACGCAGGCGATCCAGATCCGTCTCGCCGAGATGTCGCGCAAGATCACGCTGGCGCAACTGCTGTCGCTGCAGCTCGGGCGCCTCAAGGACGCCGGCCAGATGACGCCGTCGCACGTCTCGCTGGCCAAGTGGAACAACTGCCGCGCGGCGATCGAAGTGGCGCGCGATGCGCGCGACATCCTCGGCGGCTCGGGCATCAGCGCCGAGTACGTGCCGATCCGGCACGCGCTCAACCTGGAAAGCGTGATCACCTACGAAGGCACGGAGACGATCCACCAGCTCACGATCGGCCGCGAGCTGACCGGCATCAACGCGTTCTGAGACGCGGCTCGGCGCTACCGGTAGCGATTCGGTTCGGGCTGGCTTGCATGCCGGTCGGAGACCGTCGCGCGGCATGGACGCCGCGCGCGAGCCCCCATGGACGGGTTCACGGCGTGTCTCCGGCCGGCATGCAAGCCAGCCCGAGCCGAATCGCTACTTACGACTAACCGCGTACTCGACCGTGACGACGGCCTTGACCAGCTTCTCCACCGTCGAGGTGTCGTAGCTGCCGTAATCGGCGGTCTCGGTCGAATTCGGCGAGGTGATCTGGAACACCCCCTGCGACGCGGAACGCAGCGGCCCGACGGTCACGCCGCTGTTGGCGGCGAACTGTTGCGCGCGCTCCAGCGAATCCTTCGTGGCCGCGCCGATCAGCCGCACCTTCACCGCGTTCAGGTCGGTGAAGAAGTACTGCGGCGGCATCGAGTTGATGGCGACGCCGTCGCTGATGAGCTTGCTCGCCTCGCCCGCCAGGCGAGCGATCTGCTGCACGTCGCTGGCCGAGTACTCGAACGACCGCGACAGCTCGTAGCCCAGGATGCGCCCGGTCTGCACGCCCCCCGGACCCATTTCGTACAGCGTCTGGGTCGAAACCGGGCCCGTCCGCAAGCGTGCCGCTTCGGCCGTGGCGCCGACCAGCGCCACCACCCGCGCCGTGTCGGCCTCGAGCCGGCGGTAGGCGCCCGGCAGGTCCGCGGCGCGCACACTGACGATGGCCCGCCAGGTGCCGGCGTCGGACAGCACTTGTTCCTCGGCATAGCCCTTGACCGTGATCTTGTCGCCGGCGAGCTTGATGCGCTCCAGGCTGGCCGCGACGATCCACGCGGCCAGCACCAGGCCCAGCGCCAGCGTCAGGCCGAGCGCGAGGTAGCCGGCGGTGGTCTGGCCGCGCTGCAAGCGCGCGGCCGCGATTCGTTGCAGTGCCTGCATCATCGATGTTCCAGTCGCAGCGGGTCCACGAGTGCCCGCACCTTGTCGGCATTCTTTACGAAAACTCGACCGCCGCCCAGACGGCGCCTGCCTGCGTCGCCACGCGTGGCGCTAACCACATGAAATCACTGGGTTCTTTTCTGGATGGCACGCGCCTTGCTTGATGCTTGCTGTCCTTCATTGGCCCAGAAGAGCGGAATGCGCCACGGGCGAAGGACGGGCAAGCCAGCTCACGAGAAGGTTTGTCCGCCAGGGGATCGAACCGCAAGAGATCGACCTACAAGACCGCTGCTCAAAACAAGAAATTGGGTGGCGCGGCGCGCAGAACAAGCAGATCAAGAACAACTAGAACAGCGTCCGACGGATGACCCCAAGCCCCGCACTGCGGGGCTTTTTCTTGCCTGCGGCAACGCCGGCCCTGCGCCCTACGCCGGAACGTTGCCGTCGATCGCGACGACGCGATCACCCGCCTCGATGCGCAGTCCGGTGTCGTCCCAGCACCCCAGGCGGCGGCTGCCGCGGCGGATCTCGACGATCACCGTGCCGGCGATCTCGCGCGCGACCCGGCCGACTTCCTCGGCTCGCGCGGGACGCTCGACCAGCTGGCAGTTGCCGCGATAGGACAGCAGGTCCGAGACGAAATCGATGGTGCCGCGCGTGGCCACCGCGTCGGCCATCAGGTAGCCGCCGAAACGCGACGGCGACACCGTCTCGTCGGCGCCGCCCGAGCGCACCAGCTTGACGTTCTCGGACTCCGACACGCTGGCGATGATGCGGACCGTGTCCGACAGCGCCCGCACGGTCAGCACGATGAGGACGGTCGTGTCGTCGCGGCCCACGCTCACGATCACCGACCGTGCGCGCTGCACGCCCGCCACCCGCAGGATCTGCTCGCTGGAGGCATCGCCGTGCAGGCCGATGAAGCCGCGTTCGGCGGCCCGCGCCACCTCCTCGGCGTCACGGTCGATGACCGCGATCTGCTCGGGCTCCCAGCCGCGCAGCAGCAACTCCGACGCCGCGATCGAACCGCTGTGGCCGTAGCCGCAGAGGATCACGTGGTCCTTCAACTCGCGCTGCACACGCAACATGCGCCATTCCTCGAGTAGCCGCTGGATGACCAGCTGGTAAGCCGTGCCCAGGAACGTCAGCCAGACGAACAACCGCACTGGCGTGACGAAGAATGCGTCGATCAGGCGCGCCTGGTCGGTGACCGGGACGATGTCGCCGTAGCCGACGGTCGTGATCGTGACCATCGTGAAGTAGAAGACGTCCGAGACCGAGATGTGGCCGTCGATGTTGTCCTGCAGGCCGTCACGGTCGAGCAGGAAGACCAGGAACACGGCCGCGATCAGCAGCAGCACGAAGCCGATGCGCAGCAGCAGCGTGACTTCGGGCGGACGCGGCGCGCGGCGGACGAGGATCGGCAGCGCCGGATCGCCGCGCTCCATGCGGATGCGTCGCATGGTGCGCCGCACCCAGCCGAAGCGGATCGGGCGATCGGACTTCATGAGGGCACGGACTATAGCGCAGCTGCGGCGCGGTCCGGCAGCGCGCAGACGAACCGGCAGCGGCGGATCAGGCGACCGCGAGCGGGGCCAGTTCGTAGCCGATGATCTCGCGCGTGCTGGGATCGAGGATCGGCGTGCCGCTGTTGAAGCGGCCGGCGACGCGGGCGGTCTCGAGCAGGGCGCGGTTGGGCACGACGGACGCCAGCATCAGGCCGCCCTGCGGGTCCTGCACGAACGCGGTAACCGACGACCCCGCACCGCCGGCCTTGGCGGGTTCGGGAAACAGCAGCGCGAGGACCTGCTCTGGCGTGATCGTCTCGGACATCTTGCTTCGCTGGGTGGAGGCGTCGAGGACAACACAGCAACTTGCGTGCCAGCGCGCGGGGCGAGGAAACACGGGCCATTGCAGGTGACGCGGGGCCGCGGCGCTGACAAAGCGTGTCTGCCGCGGTGACGAGCGTCGTCCAGGCGTGAACCACGTCACACTGCCGCCGCCTGCCCGGGCCCGGCGTGCGTCGGCGAGTCGGGATTAAGTAAACTGCGCCGCCCGGACGACACAGGCGGACGCACGAGCACATGACGACCCCACGGGAGCCACTGCCCGAGATCATCGCGCATCGCGGCAATGCCGCAGAAATGCCGGAGAACACGCTGCCGGCGCTGCAGTCCGCCGTGGACCTCGGACTGCGGCACGTCGAGTTCGACGTGCAGCTGACGGCCGACCGCGTGCCTGTCGTCATCCACGATGCGGACCTCGGACGCGTCGGCGGCCGGCCCGACGTCGTGCACGACCTGACCTGGCCGGAGCTGGCCAGGATCCCGGTGGCCGAGACCGGGCGCCTTGGCGACCGCTACGCCCAGACCTGCGCACCGTCGCTGGCGCAGACGGCGGCAGCGCTGGCCGGATGGGAGGGCGTCACGGCGTTTGTCGAGATCAAGCGCGCGAGCCTGCGCCGCTTTGGCCACGAGACAGTGCTGCGCCGGGTCACCGAGGTGCTGCAGCCGGTGCTCGACCGCTGCGTGCTGATCTCGTTCGACCTGCCCGCGGTCAGGATCCTGCGCCTGATGACCGGCGGGGCGCGCATCGGCTGGGTACTCGACCAGTACGATGGCAACGCACTGCGCGAGGCCACCGCGCTCGCGCCCGAATTCCTGTTCTGCAACCTCGAGCGCGTGCCGGAGTCGGCCACGGAACTCTGGCCTGGCCCATGGCAGTGGGCGATCTACGAGGTCCGCGACCTCGGCACCGCCCGCCACTGCCACGCGCTCGGTGCCAGGTACGTCGAGACCATGGCGGTGCGCAGCCTGCGCGCGGCCTACGACGAGGCGCGGCGCGACTCATGACCGTGGCGGGCAGTGATGCAGACCTCGCGTGGCTCGCGGGTGAACTGAGCGCCATTCGCCGCGAGTTGCTGCCGGCGGGCGAGTCGCGCGCGCTGTGCCTGGCGCTCGACCAGGGCGGGACCTCGAGTCGCGCCGTGCTGCTGGATGCCCTCGGGCGCGAGGTCGCGGCCGCGCACGTGCCGATCAACACACATCGGCCGGCACCCGATCGCGTCGAACACGACGCGGCCGAGTTGCTGCAGTCGCTGCGCGTGGCGATCCGCGATGCCTGTGAATCGCCCCTGGTCGCGGGCCGGCCGATTGTCGCGGCCGGGCTGGCGACGCAGCGCTCCACGGTCTGCTGCTGGGACGCCACCGACGGCACGCCATTGAGCCCTGCGCTGTCGTGGCAGGACCGGCGCCACGCGGACTGGCTGGAAGCTCACCTGGGAGCGCGGGCCACCTGGGTGCGCGAACTGACCGGGTTGCCGTTGTCGCCGCACTATGGCGCCAGCAAGCTGCGCTGGTGCCTCGACGAGCTTCCGGCCGTGCGGCTGGCGCTGCGCGACGAGCGCCTGCGCATGGGACCGCTGGCGAGTTTCCTGCTGCAGGGCCTGTGCGAGGAGCGGCCGGCGCTGGTCGACCCGGCGAACGCGTCGCGGACACTGCTGTATGACCCGGCCATGCTCGACTGGTCGCCGCTGCTGCTCGATGCTTTCGGCATACCGCAGGCGACCCTGCCCCGCTGCGTCGGCACCCGCCACGACTTCGGCACGCTGTTGCTGCCCTCCGGCCAGCGGGTTCCACTGCGCGCGTGCAGTGGCGACCAGTCCGCGGCACTGTTCGCCTTCGGGCCGCCGGCCAGCGACACGGCGTACGTCAATGCCGGCACCGGCGCGTTCGTGCAGCGCGTCCTGCGTGACCGCGCTGCCGCTGCACCGCGCGGGCTGCTGCAGAGCGTCGTCTACGCCCGCACGGATTCCACCGACGGCGCGCTGTATTGCCACGAGGGCACCGTCAACGGTGCCTATGCCGCGCTCGACTGGCTCGGCAAGCGCATCGGCATCGACGTCAGGCGCTGCCTCGATTCGCTGTCGGGGGCGCTGGCGGACGGCCGCATGCCGCTGCTGTTCCTGAATGGCATCGGCGGGCTCGCGGCACCGTACTGGAGCCCGGCTTTCGCCAGTGAATTCGTCGCGCCCGACGGCGCGAGCTCCGGGACGGCCGACGTCACCGAACTGCAGCAGGTGGGTGCGGTGGTCGAAAGCATCGCCTTCCTGGTCGCGGTGAACGTCGAGGCGATGCAGCGCACGGCGCCGTTGCGGCGCGTGGTCGTCACGGGCGGGCTGGCCGCGTGCGATTACCTGTGTGAGGCGCTGGCCGACGCCACCAACCTCCCGGTCGAGCGTCCGGCGCTGCTCGAAGCCACCGCGCGCGGCATCGCCTGGCTCGCCGGAGGCGAATCGCAGGAGTGGCATCCCGTCCCGGTCGAGCGGCAGTTTGCGCCGCGACCGGAGTCGGGCCTGCGCGAACGATTCCAGCTCTGGCGCACCACGCTGGAGCGACGCCTGGGGCAGTGAGCGCGGCTACGGTCGCTCGAAGCTCGCGAAAATCTCGCGCTCGATCCAGGCCGGGCCCGGCCCGCCCTCGTAGAACCCGCAGTGGCCGCCGTAGGGCGTGCAGGTGATTTCCAGCCCAGGGGGCCGCGCGATGCGCCCGAGGTCGATGGCGGGGATGATCGGATCGTCCGCCGCGGCAATGATGCGCACGCGTGCATCGCGCAGTTCCGCCAGGGGCTCGAGCGCATCGCCCACCAGGGCGTAGCCGCGCAGGTAGTCCGACAGCGATGGGAAGCCGCCATAGGCACACGCCAGCCGGTCCGTCATGTCGGTCAGGTTGTCGAGCCGCAGGATGTCCTCGAGCGAGTGGTAGACGTCGGGCCAGGCGGCGCGCTTGAGGCGCAGCGAACGCTTCCACTTCCAGACGAAGTACTCGCGATACAGCGCCCAGCCCGACTCGAGCCTGGCGAGCGTGTGCTCCGGATCGAGCACCGGGCACACCGCCACGATGCGCGCGATGTCGATCCCGGCGGCCGCGGCACGCGCACCCACGCGCAGCGAGAAATTGCCGCCCAGCGAAAAGCCGGCGAGCGACAGGCGCTGTCCTGGATGTTGGCGCTGGATCGCCTGCACGGCGCCGACCACCTCCGCGATGCGGCAGGAGTGGAACAGCTCCGGGTTGAGCGCATGGCTGTCGCCGTGGTCGCGCAGGTTGAGCCGCACCACGTCGTAGCCGGCGTCGAACAGGTGCTGGCCCAGCGACAGCACGTACAGCGAGTTGGCGCTGCCCTCCCAGCCATGCAGCAGGATCGCGACGCGGTCGGCGGACGGGCGCCCGGCCGATTCCTGCCGGGATTCCAGCGCCAGCAGCCGCACGCCCTCGCCACAGTCGATCACGACCTCGCGCGCGTACTGCCGCAGTCCCGCGGCCTGCTGCTCCACCCTGCGCCGGCGCAGCGGCAGGCTCGGATAGATCGACTGCACGTGGTGATTCCGCAGCCACCACGGCGGCTCGAAGCCGCCGGCCGGGCCGGGCCCGGTTCCCTTGCGACTGCTCATGCGGGCGGCTGCGGATTCCAGGTACGGTCGCGCTGCAGTTCGATGCGGCTCGAACCCGGCAGCGTCTCCACGAAGCCGTCGCCCATCAGCTGCGACGGCGTGCGATGACCGGGTGCGACCGGCGGACCGTCGAGCAGTCGCTGCGCCACGGCGAGCGCGGCGTGCGTGGTCACGTCGTATCCATTGGCCACCTGCACGCGCGCGGTCACACGTTCGCCGCTCGGCGCCTGCACCTCGCCCCAGACCCGCATGCCGGTCTGCGCGCGCGTCGCGGCATCCGGGCCCGCCGGACCGCGCGTGGCCAGGCGCTTGATCCAGCCCTGCAGCGGACCGAACCGCAGCAGCGCGCCAAGCGAGTTCAGCCGGCGCAGCCGGGCGACATGGTCCGGGGCCATCGCGATGTAGCACTCGATGTTGGGAATCCCGGTGGTGTGGTAAGCGCTGCTCACATCGCCCCAGGGAATCGTGACCGCCGTGGTCACGCCGGCGCCGAAGTCGATGTCACGGACGCGGAAGGCGTGGGCGACTGCGGTGACGCGGCCCGCGCTGCGGATCCGGCCGCCCTTCGACAGGTTCTCGACACTGGTCTTGAGCGTGCCCCGGCTGGGACGTCCCTGCGACGCGAAGCCGAGCGCGAGGTATGTCGCGCCGGGCAAGGCCTGGTGCAGACGCGCCGCGAGGCAATCGGTCGGCACGACGTCGAAACCCACGGCGGGGCACAGCACCACGCCCGCGCGACGCGCGTCCGCGTCGAGCGCGTGCACCGCTTCCAGCACGTCGATCTCGCCGGTGATGTCGAGGTAATGGCAGCGCTGGCGCAGGCAGGCGGCAACCATCGGGGCCGAGGTCGCCGAGAACGGTCCCGCGCAATGCAGGACCACCCCGACGCCCTGCAGCATGCGATCCAGCGCGGCGGGATCATCGAGCGCGGCGACCCGATGCTCGCAGGACAACTCGCGGGCCAGCGCCGCCACGGCGGCCTGGTTGCGGCCGGCCAGTATCGGCGAGCGGCCCTGCGCCACGGCGGCGCGCGCGATCAGCTCGCCGGTGTACCCCGTGGCACCGTAGAGCAGCAGCCGGGCCCCGGTCATGAGGCGGGGAGGACGTGGAACTCGACGCGGTTGTTCTGCGCAGCGACGATGTTCCAGGCGCCGGCCGTGGTCTTTTCGTTCTGCTCCGGATATGCCACGGGTTGCCGGCGCCCGGCATTCACGACTTCGACCTGGATGTCGCCGTCGGTCCGTCGTCGCAGTGTCGCCGTGAAGTTCGCGAAGTCGACCGACTGGCGCTGCGCGTTCGACAGCGAGTCATCGAACGGATTGCCGACCAGGTCGCACTTGCTCGCGGCCGCGCCGGCATCGGCCAGCTGGAAACCCTCGTTGGGATTGCCGACCAGGCAGAAATCGCCGACAAACGATTCCACGCGGATGCGGCCGCTGAACTTCTGCTCTTCGAGCATGGCTGCCAGGGCCCGCAGGCGTTCGAGCCGTCCGCCCGCCAGGGGCGTCTCGCCATACGGCACGTACTCGGTGGCCACCGGGCCGGCGGCGGGGCCGGCAACGCCTCCGCCCGCCGGTGACAGGCTGGCGACGGCGGCACTGGCCTGCGCGGCGGCGGCAATGGCCGCCGCTTTGGCGCGCTCGGTGGCGGCGCGCGCCTCGCCAAGTTCGCGGACCAGGCCCTGGTTGGTGGTGTGTGCCATCCACGCGGTGTAGCCGAGGATCGCGGCCGGGATCACGGCCAGCAGCGCCGTCAATACGACAGGCCACCACTGGCGCGGGGGCGGCGGGGGCGTCAGGGCCTCCAGCG
Source organism: uncultured Gammaproteobacteria bacterium (assembly GCA_963744735.1). GTDB lineage: Bacteria > Pseudomonadota > Gammaproteobacteria > Steroidobacterales > Steroidobacteraceae > RPQJ01. The sequence continues at coordinate 304,649 of CAVUVH010000001.1, read as the reverse complement.
GGACGGGGGCCGGGATGCGGGCGATGCCTTCCTTGAGTTCGCCCGTCATGCGGCGGGCAAATGCCTCGAAGGTCGCGAGCATGAAGCGCCGCTGTTCAGCCAGCTGGTCCCTGACCAGTTGCTGCATCGACTGGCGCAGGCCGGCCTGCAGTTCGGATGCCAGCGCAGGCGTGAACGACATCGCGGCCAGCGCGGCCGGCGACGGCGCCAGCGGCCCCGCCGCAAGACCGGGACGCGAGCCCGTGGCCGAGGTGGAGTCCGGCGTGCCGTCGCCCGCGGCGGCGGCCAGCGCCGCGGCCATCGCCGCCTCTTCCGGCGAGGTCTCCGCGGCGTGCGCGGCGGCGGCGGCTGGACCGGGGAACAGGGCCGTACGCTGCGACCGGCGGTCCGGCAGCAGGTGCAGCTGGTAAAGGATGCGCGAGACATCCACCGGGCGGACGGTCTTGGGCAGGACGCCCACCGCGCCCAGCGCCCGCGCCTGGCTGACGTACAGCTCGCCTTCCTGCGAGGTGTACATCATCAGCGGGATCGTCGCGGTCAGGGGGTCGGCCTTGATCGCCTGCACCGCCTGGAAGCCGTCCATGCCCGGCATCAGGTGGTCCATGAAAATGACGTCGGGACGGTTGCGCTGCAGGTACTCGAGGGCCTGCTCGGCAGACTCCGCGGTGTCGACCGTCATCGCGTGCTGTTCGAGCATCCGGCTCAGGATGACCCTGGCCGACCGCGAGTCATCCACGATCAGGGCGCGCTTGCCCGTAGTCATTGAATCCCTGGATCCTTATCGGGTGCCTGAACGGCGCCACGTGTACCGGCTTTCTACCTTGAAAGAGGCCCGAAGCCAATCCCGGCAAGTGGAAGTGGTCCGCCCCGACCCCCGGCGTATGCTCTGAGCTTCATCGACTGAGTCAAAAAAGCAACCGGAGGCATCCAAGTGCCCTACTCAACCCAGGACATCCGCAATATCGCCCTCGTGGGCCAAGCCGGCGCGGGCAAGACGCTGCTGGCCGAAGCCTTGCTCGCGCAGTCCGGCGCAATCCGGTCGAAGGGGTCGCTGGCCCGTGGCACCACGGTCTGCGACTTCGATCCACAGGAAAAAGCGCTGCTGCATTCGCTTGACGCCGCGATCTGCGGCTTCGAGACCCAGGGCAAGCGCGTGAACATGATCGACACGCCCGGGTACCCCGATTTCCTCGGCCGCACGCTGAGCGCGCTCGAGGCAGTGGAAACCGCCGTGATCGTGGTCAGCGCGGTCAACGGCATCGAGCCGATGACCCAGCGCATGATGGATTTTGCGCCAGGCGCGCGGGCTGTGCCGGCTGATCGTCGTCAACAAGATCGACAGCCGCGAGGCGCGCACCGAGGCCGTGCTGCGCGAACTGCGCGAGACTTTCGGCAAGTCGCTGTTGCCGCTGAACCTGCCGGCCGACAACGGCAGCGCCGTCGTCGACTGCTTCTTCCAGTCGCAGGGCAAGGCCACGGACTTCTCGTCCGTCGCGGCAGCGCACACCGAGATCATCGACCAGGTGGTCGAGGTCGACGAGAAGCTGATGGCGCTGTACCTCGAGCAGGGCGAGGAGCTGCTGGGGCCAGAGCAGCTGCACGACCCCTTCGAGCAGGCGCTGCGCGAGGACCACCTGATCCCGGTGTGCTTCTGCTCCGCCGAGACGGGCGCCGGCATTCCGGAACTGCTGGCAGTGCTGGCGCGCCTTGCGCCGAACCCGGCCGAAGGCAACCCGCCGCCGTTCCTGAAAGGCGAAGGCGAGGCCGCCGAGCGCGTGGTGGTCAGCCCCGACCCCGCGAAGCACGTCATTGCGCACGTGTTCAAGGTCACCATCGACCCCTTCGTCGGCAAGATGGGCATCTTCCGCGTGCACCAGGGCACGGTGCGGCCCGGCGCCCAGCTGCTGGTGGGCGACGCGCGCAAGCCGATCAAGCTGGCGCACCTGTACCAGCTGCAGGGCAAGGAGCATGTCGAGATCACCCAGGCGGTGCCGGGCGACCTGTGCGCGGTGCCGAAGATCGACGAGATCCACTTCGACGCGGTGCTGCACGACTCGCACGACGAGGATCACCACCACCTGAAGTCGGTGACCTTCCCGCCGGCCATGCTGGGCCTGGCCATCCGCACGGAAAAGCGCGGCGACGAGCAGAAGCTGTCGGAGGGCCTGCACCGGCTGATGGCCGAGGACCCCTGCGTCCGGGTCGAGCACCACGTCGCGCAGAACGAGACCGTGCTGTACGGCCTGGGCGACCTGCACCTGCGCGTGATGCTGCAGCGCCTGACCGAGCGCTACGGCGTGGCGGTGAAGACGAGCCCGCCGGCGGTGCCCTATCGCGAGACGATCACGCGCCCGGCCGAAGGCCATTGCCGGCACAAGAAGCAGACCGGCGGCGCCGGCCAGTTCGGCGAGGTGTACCTGCGCATCGAGCCGCTCGAGCGCGGCGCGGGCTTCGAGTTCGTCGACGACGTGGTCGGCGGCGCCATTCCCGGCCAGTTCATCCCGGCCGTGGAGAAAGGCGTGCGCCAGGTGCTGACCGAAGGCGCGATTGCCGGATTCACGCTGCAGGACATCCGCGTCTCGGTCTACGACGGCAAGCACCATGCGGTCGACTCGAAGGAAGTCGCGTTCGTCTCGGCCGGCCGCAAGGCGTTCATCGCGGCGATCCAGCAGGCCAGCCCGATCGTGCTCGAGCCGATCGTGCGCATCGTGATCAGCTGTCCGACCTCGTCGATCGGCGACATCAGCAGCGACCTGGCGACGCGACGCGCCCGCATCAGCGGGCAGGACACGCTGCAGGGTGGCCGCTCGCAGATCGCGGCGCTGGTGCCGCTGGGCGAGTTGCAGGATTACCTGTCGCGGCTCAAGGCGCTGACCGGGGGCGAAGGCACCTACACGATGGACCTGAGCCACTACGACCCGGTGCCCGCGCGCAAGCAGCAGGAACTGGCGGCTGCATTCAAGCCGCAGGCCGAGGCCGACTGAGCGTTGACGGTGCCTGCGCCGCGAGGCGCAGGCACCTCACAGCGACGGCTGCGCCGAATCGAGCCAGCGGTCGAGCGTATGCAGCACCCAGAGCTGGGTGCCATGAAAGGCGCGCATCCGCGCTGAACCGAGGATGCCGCGGCGCGCGAGCCGCGACAGCATCTGCCGGGTCAGCTCGGGGCGCTCCTGCAGCCAGCGACCTCCCCCCATGCCGAAGCCCTGCTTGCGGCGCGTCAGGACCTCGTCCGGCACCTTGCCCGCCAGGTAGCGCCGCAACGGCAGCTTGCCCTTGTCGCCGTCGCGCAGCACCGGGGACGCGAGGCCGAGGCCGAACTCGACGATCCGGTGATCCAGGAACGGCGGCCGCACCTCGAGCGAGACCGCCATGCTCGAGCGGTCCACTTTTACCAGCAGGTCGTCCGGCAGGAACGTGTTGAGCTCGAGCCACTGCATCGCCTTGATGCGATCGAGCTCGGGTCGCCACCAGGCGCGCAGGTGCCAGAGGTCGTCGTAGTCGCGTGGCACGAGTCCAGGCGCGAGCAGTTGCCGCTTCTGCAGCGGGTTGAACGGACCCGTCAACGCCCCGTGCTGCTCGACTCCCGTCGTCGCGCGGCGCAGGGCCGAGACGCCGAGCTTGGAGAATGGCGGCAGCAGGTGCGACAAGGCCCGGGCAGCCGCGTTGGGCCTGTACCGCAGCGACTTGCCGTGATGGAGGTAACCGGAGAAGACTTCGTCGCCGCCTTCGCCCGAGAGCGCCACCGTGACGAAACGTCGCGCCTCGCGCGAGACGACGTAGTTGGACCACGCCGCGAGGTCCGCGAACGGCTCGTCGAACATCGTCGGCAGGCGGCTGAGCGCTTCTTCGGCCTCCAGCGACGGCACCTGTCGCTCATGGTGGTCGGTGCCGAGGTGCGCGGCGACGCGACGCGCATAGGGCGCCTCGTCGATCTTCGGGTCGTCGAAGCCGATCGCGAACGTCTTCGGCCGGTCCAGGCTGGCGACGACGGCGGTCGAATCGATCCCGCCCGACAGGAACACGCCGATCGGGACGTCGGCGATCATGTGCGACGGCACGACCTCGTGCAGCAACTCCTCCAGCCGCCGTTGCGCACGGTCAGGGTCCGTCTCCTCGGAGCTCGGCTCCGGCGACCAGTAGCGCCAGGAGCGGACGCCCTCGCTGCCCAGGATCATCGCGTGCGCCGGCGGCAGTTGCCGCACGTCCTCGTAGATCGTCTTGGGACACGGGATGTACTTGTAGCTGAAGTAATCCCAGAGCGCCGTGTGGTCGACGCGTCGTGAACTCAGCCCGGCCAGCGCCTTGAGCTCGGAGGCGAACGCGAACATGCCCTGCCGCTGCAGGTAGAAGAACGGCTTGATGCCCAGCCGGTCGCGCGCGACGAAGAGCTCGCGCTTGCGCTCGTCCCAGATCGCGAAGGCGAACATGCCGGCGAGCCGCTCGAGGCAGGCCGGCCCGTACTTCGCATACAGGTGCAGGATGACTTCGGTGTCGGAGTCGGAGTGAAACGGCCCGTCGAGTTCGCGGCGCAGCTCGCGGAAGTTGTAGATCTCGCCGTTGTAGACGATCGTGTAGTCGCCGAAGTGCATCGGCTGGTGCCCTGCCGGGCTCAGGTCCACGATCGCGAGGCGTCGATGGCCCAGTGCGACGCCAGGCACGCTCCAGGTGCCGCCGCCGTCGGGGCCGCGATGGCGCAGCGTCTCCGTCATCGCCTCGACGGTGCCCAGCCAGTCGCCCGCGCCGATGATTCCAGCAATTCCGCACATGCCGCGACCTCAACCCCACGGAGTGCCCAGTTTCTCACGCTGGCGCGCCACTGCGGGCAAAGTTAGACTCGGCGCCGAGCATTCGCTCGAGGTGCGCACGATTGGCTACCAGGGGTGTCGTCTACGTTGCGTTCGGCGAGCGCTTCGTCGCCGAGGCCGCCTACTCGGCACGCTCGCTGCAGCAGCACTGTCCCGGCCTGCCGGCCGTGCTGTTCACCGACAAGCCTGTCGCCGGGTCGCCGTTCGATGACGTCAGGCTGGTCGAGGTCGGCCACATCCGCGCCAAGGTCGACCTGCTCGCGCAGTCGCCGTTCGAGCAGACGCTGTATATCGACAGCGACACGAGGGTCGTCCGTGACCTGCGCGACGTCTTCGACGTGCTCGGGCGCTTCGACCTTGCCATGGCGCACGACTTCGCGCGCAAGCGCACGACGATGGCCAGCCTGATCCCGGAATACGCCGCCATTCCTTACGCGTTCTCGGAATTCAACGGCGGCGTCATCCTCTACGGCCGCTCGCCGGGCGCCACGCGGTTCCTTGAACTGTGGCACCAGCGCTTCCACCAGTACAAGGAGCAGACCCGCGGGTGGGACCAGGCCTCGCTGCGCGTGGCGGCATGGGAGTCCGGCGCGCAGATCCTGACGCTTCCCCCGGAGTTCAACGTCCGTTCCGAGGGCGTCCGTCGCCGCGTCGGCAAGTCCGTGGCGGCCGGGACCAATCCCGGCGTGATGGTGCCGCGCATCCTGCACTGGCACGGCCTGCACGACAGAGAAGTGGTGGCACCGCTTCTCGCCGAAGTACCGCGCCTTCAAGTACTGACCGTTTGAACGACGACACCCATGTGACGTTCGTGCTGCACGACGCCGACGTGCAGGCGCTCGGGCGGCTCGATCCTGATCGGGACTGGCGGGAATTCGTGACGGGCGAGCGTGCGTGGGTGCTGCAGACGTACCTGCGGCTGCGCCAGGCTGGCTTCGCGGCGGAGCTGGCGGACCGCCTGCCCCGCAGTGGCATCGCGGTATTCAGCGCCTCGCATCGGGCCCGGATCGCACGCGGCCCGGTGCAGCGCACCGACGCCTTCCTGCTTGCCACGCAGACAGGATCGCCGCGAGACGCTGTTTGCCGACGCCGAGGTGGTGCAGAACCCCGCGCAGGCCAACGGCGCGAACCTGCTCCACGTGCCGCACTGGCCGCAGCCGGGACTGCTGCCGCGCGATGAAGCGCGCGGCGACTCGTCTGCGCCGCATCGAGTACAAGGGTTTCATCGGCAACCTGCACCCGGATTTCCGCGACCCTGCGTGGCCTCGGTTCCTCGCCGACCACGGCATCGAGTGGGTCTGCGACGGCAAGGTGTACGCCCAGGGCGCGACGGACGGACTGCAGTTGCAGTGGAACGACTTCCGCGAGACGGATCTCGTGCTCGCCGTCAGGCCGGCCAGCGCCGATCTCCACCTGCGCAAGCCAGCGACGAAGCTCTGCAACGCCTGGCTCGCAGGGGTCCCGGCGATGCTCGGACCGGAGTCCGCCTACCGCAGCCTGCGCCGGGATGAACTGGACTTCATCGAAGTCGGCACGCGCGCCGAAGCAGAAGCCGCGGTGCTGCAGATGCTGCGGGAACCGGCCCGGTACGCGGGCATGCGACAGCGCGCCAGGGAACGGGCGGCGGAGTGCACCGTCGAGCGCGTCACCGGGCGCTGGCTGCAGGTCGCTGCAGGTCAGACGTGCCGGCCCTGGCCGGCCAGGCGGACGTGCGGCGGTGGCACCGCCGGCCGGTGTTCTGGCGCAATTCGGCCGGTCGCGTCCGGCGCTGGTTGCACCGCCGCCCTTGAACGATCAGTCCGTGCCGGGCTCGTCAGACTCGTCCAACGGCAGTTCCGGCAGCGCCGGTGGCAGCGGCTCGATCAGTCGCGCACCTTCGTTGCGTGCATTGCTGACGGCCCGGCTCACCGGCCGCGCGACCAGTTCACCCGCGCCCTCGGGCCGCAGCAGCCGGTCGAGGCGCTCGACGTCCTCGTTGCGCGGATCGAGCCATTCGGCGTATGCGGACGCCGGGAGGATCAGCGGCATCCGGTCGTGGATGTGCGCAATCGGCCGCGGCGCCTGTGTCGTGATCAGCGTGCACGACTGCAGCGGCTCGCCCGTGGCGGGATCGCGCCAGTTCTCCCACAGCGCAGCGAGCGCGAACGGCGTGCCGCTCGCCGGCTGGATGAAATACGGCTGCTTTTCGCCCGAGCCGAGCTTCATCCACTCGTAGTAGCCATCGGCCGGCACCAGCGCGCGGCGCTTGCGATACGCGTTGCGAAAGGCGGGCTTCTCCCGCAGCGTCTCGGCACGCGCATTGATCATGCGGCTGCCGATCGACTTCTCCTTCGCCCAGACCGGCACCAGGCCCCAGTACAGCAGCGCCAGCCGACGCGTCCCGGCGACGTCGGCGCGGACCGCGGGGATGAAGCTGGTCGGCGCGATGTTGTATCGAGGCTCGATCTCGCGGTGTGTCCTGCGGGCAAGCCGAAGACCCGGACCACGGCTTCGTGGGGCGAGTAGAAGGCGAAGCGGCCGCACATCGGGGAAGGGAAGGGGATTAGGGGATCAGGGACTAGTCGCGGATTCCCGTTCCCCTGTTCATCAGCCAGACACAGGCCGCGAACAGCACCAGCACCGCAGCGATCATGATGGCGAACGAGAACCCCACATCGACGTCGGAGGTGCCGAGGAAGCCGATAGCGGAACGCGTTGACCATGTACAGGATCGGGTTGGCCCTGGAGACGACCTGGGCCCAGTCGGGCAGCATCGAGATGGAATAGAACACGCCGCCCAGGTAGGTCATCGGCGTCAGGATGAAGGTCGGCACGAACGAGATCTGGTCGAAGTTCTTCGCAAACACGGCATTGACGAACCCGCCGAGCGAGAACACGACGCTGGTGAGCAGCACCGCCGCGATCACCACGAACAGGTGCTCGACGTGCAGGCGCGTGAAGAACAGCGCGATGACCGTCACGACCAGCCCGACCAGCAGGCCGCGCAGCACGCCGCCCATGACGTAGCCGATCACGATCAGCCAGTTGGGCAGCGGCGACACCAGCAGCTCCTCGATGTGGCGGCCGAACTTGGCGCCGAAGAACGAGGACACCACGTTGCCGTAGCTGTTGGTGATCACCGACATCATGATCAGCCCGGGCGCGATGTACTGCAGGTAGGTGAAGCCGCCCATGTTGCCGATGCGGCCGCCGATCAGGCTGCCGAAGATGATGAAGTAGAGCGTCGCCGTGATTACGGGCGGGACCAGCGTCTGGCCCCAGATGCGCATGATCCGGCTGAACTCGCGGATGATGATCGTGTTGAAGCCGACGCGGCGCGCGTAACGCATGTGCTCGGGACGCGTCACCTGCGCATGCCCGGCGGCCCCGGCGGCTGTCCGTGCGCGCATCGCTCATGCGCCCGCCCCTGCCACGGCCTGGCCACTGCCGACATCCCGCCCCTCGACCAGGCGCATGAACAGTTCCTCCAGGCGGTTGGTCTTGTTGCGCATGCTGACGACCTCGCCGCCGACCGACGACAGGGCGGCGAAGATGTCGTTCAGGTTCTGTTCCTTGGTCAACTCGACTTCGAGCGTGGTGTCGTCGAGCGCCGCCAGCCGGTAGCCCGGCAGCGCGATCGGCGCCCGCAGCGGCGCCCGCAGGTTGAGCACGAAAGTCTCCGTGTGCAGCTTGCGCAGCACGGTCGACATGCGGTCATTCTCGATGATGCGGCCTTCGTCGATGATCGCGATGTGGCGGCAGAGCGTCTCCGCTTCCTCGAGGTAATGCGTGGTGAGGATGATCGTCGTGCCCTGCTCGTTGATCCGCCGCAGGAATTCCCACATCGAGCGGCGCACCTCGATGTCGACGCCCGCGGTCGGCTCGTCGAGGATCAGCAGCTGTGGCTCGTGGATCAGCGCGCGGGCGATCATCAGCCGGCGCTTCATGCCGCCCGACAGCGAGCGGGAAATGGCCTCGCGCTTGTCCCACAGCTGCAGCTGGTTGAGCCAGTACTCCATGCGCTCGCGCGCGACCGCACGCTTGATGCCGTAGAACCCCGCCTGGTTGAGCAGGATGGTCGACACCTTCTCGAACTGGTTGAAATTGATTTCCTGCGGCACGACCCCGAGGCAGGATTTCGCCGCCTCGAGTTCGCCGTCGATGTCGTGGCCGAACACGCTGACACTGCCGCCGGTCTTGTTGACCAGCGACGAGACGATGCCGATCGCGGTCGACTTGCCGGCGCCGTTGGGCCCGAGCAGCGCGAAGAAATCGCCCTCCTCGACGTCGAGGTCGATGCCCTTCAGCGCCTGCACGCCATTGCGATAGGTCTTGCGAAGCTGGCGCAGCGACAGGGCCTTCATGGCGGGCAGGGACGACCGGGGTGCGGAGGGGGGAGCGCAGCGTAATGTGCCCACCCCGCCTCAGCAAGGAATGTCGCCGCCGCCCGGCAGCGGGCGTCGATGCAGCGCGCGCGGCGGGCGCTTGGGTCCAGGTCCGGCCGCGGGCGGCTCGCGCTCGCAGTGCGGCAGCAGGCAGAACCCCGCGGCATAGGCCCAGTGCAGCTTCTCGCTGCAGCCACCCGCGGCCGCATCCGCCAGCAGGTGCCAGTAGCGCGGGTGGGCGTGCCAGCGCGGCTGCACGAGGCCCGGCCACGCCGCCAGCCGGTAGGCCGCGGACGGCGACAGGGCGGTCAGCCGCGACTCGATCGCCTGGCCAAAGCCGAAGGCGATGCGTGACGTCAGCGGCGCCCCTTCGGCCAGCCGGCGCGCCACGCCCAGGGCGACCAGCCCGAACGACCGACGGCTTTCGCTGAGAATGTCGGCAGCGGCTCCCGCGACCGCGTCGTTGACGGCCCCGCCGCCCCAGGGTGCGAGCTCGTCGACGCCGGGAATTGTCAGCTCGAACAGGCAGATGGGACTGCCCGCCGCCCGCTCGAGCGCCTCGGCCGTGGCCACCGACAGCCGCCCCACGGTCGCGGCCGGCAACTGGAACCAGGCGTCGTCGCGCAGCCCGGGGTCCAGCGCGCGGTCGAGGAACAGCCGGTTGAGGTCGGCGATGTCGCGGCGGACGCCCGGGTGCAGCAGGTTGCCGACGTGGGCATGGACCCCCGCCGGAGATGACAGATCTTTGCTCGACATGATCTAGATCCCCATATATGGTCTTTTTCGACCATATATGGATATCGAATATCATATCTGGTCCGCGTAGACCATATCTGGCCAATAAGTAATGTTATGGGAGAACTGGCCATGAGGATCACGGACAGCCGCTACGACCGCGACCGGCTGCGGCTGGCGGTCGCCTACAGGATGATCGCCCTCGAGGCACGGACGCGGACGATCCGGCTCGCCACGCAACTGTCCGACGACCGCATCCGTCGCATGTACCGCGACTACTTTGCCCGACCGGGCGGCCAGTGCGTCCGCCGGCGGCGCGGCAAGTCGCCGCGGCAGATGGCCTATTTCCGCCGCTCGCTGGAGCACGAGCAGCAGACCGCCCTGCTGGGTGCCCTGCTGCGACTCTGCAGCCTGCTGGTGCGATATCCGCAGGGCTTCCGGCCATCGCTCGATGACGTCGACCACTTCTGCGACGCGTACGAGACCTACGCCGGCGTCTGGCCGAATGCGCTGATTTCGTTCGAGCATGCGTGGCACCTGTGGCAGGTGTTCTGCCGCAATGACGAGTTCGTGCTGGCCAACTGCCCGGACTGCGAGTCGCTGTGGCTGCAGGACACGCTGGAAATCGTGCCGTACAACTGTCCGGCCTGTCGCCGCGGCCTGTTCCGTAACGCATGACGGCAGCGGACCGGCAAGGCCGCGCTAAACTGCCGGCCCGCCCTGCCGCCGCCGCCCGCCGTGCCCCGTCCGCCCAACGTCTTTGCCGGCCCGTATCTCGATCGCATCGCGCACCTGCGCAAGGACGCGGCGTTCGTGTCGGCGGCACTTGCGGCCGCCACGACGCGCATCGTGCCGGTGCTCGAGTCGCGCGTGCCGGTGATTCGTGACGAGACCGGCTGGTCGGCCGCGTTCCTGCGAGCCAGCGACCTGGTCGTGCTGGACGCCGGCGACCCGGTGCTGCTCGGCAGCTTCGACGACACGACGTATTTCGCGGTCGAGGTCGCGCAGCCCGAGCCGGTCCTGGACCGGCTCGCCGACGGCAACGCGCGCTTCGAGGACCTGCGCCTGGCCGGCGCGCAGTTGCCCGCGCAGCAGGCGGGCGTGCTGGCCTATGCCCGCGCCATGCTCCACTGGCGCGGCCGCCACCGGTTCTGCGGCGCCTGCGGTGCGCCGACGCGGCCCGCCAGCGCCGGCCACGTGCAGCGGTGCACCGATGCGAACTGCGGCATCGATCACTTCCCGCGGCTCGACCCTGCGATCATCGTGCTGGTGACGGATGGCGAGCGCGCGTTGCTCGGCCGCCAGGCGGCATGGCCGGCGGGCCGCTACTCGACGATTGCGGGTTTCGTCGAACCCGGCGAAAGCCTCGAGGACGCGGTCGCGCGCGAAGTGCTGGAAGAGACCGGCGTCGCCGTCGTCGATGCCGAGTACCACTCGTCGCAACCCTGGCCCTTCCCGTCCTCGCTGATGATCGGCTACCTGGCCCGTGCCGACGCCGCGGCGATCCCGCGCGCCGATGAGGAACTCGAGGACGTCCGCTGGTTCACCCGCGACGAAATCGCCGCGGGGCACCCGGGGCTGCCGCCCCCGCAATCCGTCTCGTACCGGCTGATCGAGCATTGGTACGACTCGGGTGCGAGCGTGCCGCTGGCGCGCACGCCCGGCCTCGCCCTGTGGGGCTCGCAGCGCCGTTAGCGCGCACGCGGCCCACACGCGGTGACGCTCGAAATCCTGCTCGTGCTGCTGGCCGCGCTTGGCGCGGGATTCATCGATGCGCTCGCCGGCGGCGGCGGGCTGATCCAGCTGCCGGCCCTGTTCGCGAGCTTTCCGAATGCACCGCACACCACGCTCCTGGGCACGGGCAAGCTCGCCGGCCTGGCGGGCACGGCCAGCGCCATCGCGCGATTCCTGCGGCATGTGCGGGTCGACTGGAGCCTGGTGCTGCCGGCCGCGGCGGGCGCATTTGCCGCGTCGCTCGTCGGCGCATGGATCGCGACGACTGTACCGCCGGACCGCTTCCGCACGCTGGTGCCGCTGCTGCTGACGCTCGTGCTGCTGTATACGCTGCTGAACAGGGACCTTGGCCGCGTGCACCGGCCCCGCGCCGGCGGGCGCCGCAGCCAGTGGCTCGCCGCCGGCACGGCTGGCGTGATCGGCCTGTACGACGGCTTCTTCGGGCCGGGCACGGGCAGCTTCCTGGTCTTCCTGTTCGTGCGGCTGTTCGGCCTCGATTTCCTGCACGCCTCCGCCTCGGCCAAGATCGTCAATGCCTCCACCAATGTCGCGGCACTGATCCTGTTCGGGCTGACGGGCGAGCTCTACTGGCTGCTGGGGCTCGCGATGTCGGTGTGCAACATCGCCGGCGCGCAGCTTGGCAGCCACCTTGCCATCCGTCGCGGCAGCGGGCTGGTGCGCAAGGTCTTCATTGCCGTGGTGGGCACCCTGATCGCCAAGACCGCGTGGGATGCGCTGCGGCTGCATAGGGCCGGGGCACCGCCGGACCGCTAGAATACGGCGACAAGGCTGCCCGGGCAGCCGGGGTACGACACGCATGGATTTTTCCCTGACGACGCTGGCAGGCATCGCGCTCGGCATCGGGCTCGCCGCGGCCACCGGCTTTCGTGTCTTCCTGCCGCTGCTGATCGCCGGCCTCGCGGCCCGCTTCGGCTACATCCCGCTGTCGGAGAACTTCCAGTGGCTGGCGGGCACGCCGGCGCTGCTGATGCTGGGGACGGCGGCGGCCGCGGAAGTCCTCGCGTACTACATCCCGGGCGTGGATCACGCGCTCGACGTGCTGGCGAGCCCGGCGACACTGGTGGCCGGTGCGGTCGCCAGCGCAGCCGTCATGACCGACCTGCCGCCGAGCATCCTGTGGCCCGTCGCCATCATCGGTGGCGGCGGCATCGCCGGCCTGACCAAGGGCACGGCGGCGCTGTTTCGCGCCAAGTCCGGCCTGATGACCGGTGGTCTCGCCAATCCGGCGGTCTCGACCGCCGAGACCGTGGGCGCCACCGGCCTGTCGCTGTTTGCGATCGCGCTGCCGGTGATCGCGCTGCTGCTGATCGTGGCGCTGCTGTACTGGGCCGTGCGCAGGACCGGGCGATTGCTGTTCGGCCGCAGGCAGGCCGAGGTCGCGGCCCGCCTGCCGCAGCAGGAGCCCTGAGCGGGGTCTATGTGCCTGCTGGTGTTCGCATGGAAGGCCCACCCGCGCTACCGTCTGGTCATGGCGGCGAATCGCGACGAGTTCCATGACCGGCCGGCTGCCCCGCTCGGCGCGTGGCAGGACGCGCCGGGAATTCTCGCAGGCCGCGACCTGCGCAGCGGCGGCACGTGGATGGGCGCTGCCAGGCCAGGCCGCTTCGCCGTGGTCACCAACTTTCGCGAACTGGAGCGGCCAGCCGCAGGCGCGCCGTCGCGGGGCGCCCTGGTGCACGGATTCCTCGCCGGCACTGATGCGCCGGCGGAATACTGCAGCGGGCTGCGCCAGGGGGCCGCGGATTACGCCGGCTTCAACCTGCTCGCGGGCGACGTCGACGCGCTGCACTATTATTCCAATCGCAATGGCGAGTCCTCGCGCCCGCTCGAGGCGGGCGTGTTCGGCCTGAGCAATCACTGGCTCGATTCGCCCTGGCCCAAGCTGCTGCGCTCGCGCGCACGGCTGGCCGGATTGATCGCGGCCGATCGCCTCGCGCCGGACGACCTGTTCGAACTGCTGGCGGATCGCGAACCGGCAGACCTCGACGAAATGCCGGACACCGGCCTGCCGCCGGACTGGGAACGCGCGTTGTCGTCACCGTTCGTGGTGCATGAGCGGTACGGCACACGGTGTTCGACCGTGCTGCTGATCGAGCACGGCGGCCACGCCTCGCTGCTCGAGCGACGATTCGACGCACGCGGCGCGCTGACCGGCGCGAGCCGCCTGGCGTTCCAGGGCGTCGCGGCAGCCGCATGATGCGCAGCGCGCCGCGCGGACAGGGCAGGAGATCGCCGCACGGCGTGGCGCGGGCGTTGCTGGCCCTCGCCCTCTGTGCCGTGCCGCTCATCGCGGCCTCCGCGCCCAAGGAGCGGATCGAGATCCGCATCGACGGCGTGACGGACGCGATCGCCGCCAACGTGCGTTCGTACCTGACACTCGGGCGCTATGCGGCGCGCGAGGACCTGACCGATGCCCAGGTGCGGCGACTCGCGGATCGCGCCGTCGACGAAGCCGCGGATGCGCTGCGCCCATTTGGCTACTACGCGCCGTCGATCCGCAGCCGCACGAGCTGGGACGACCCCAAGTGGCAGGTGCGGCTCAAGATCGACCCGGGACAGCCGGTGCTGCTGCAGACGGTCGACGTCGACATCGTCGGTGCCGGCGAGGCGGACAAGATCCTGCGCCAGGTGATCCGCGACAGCGGCCTGCAGGCGGGGGCGCGGCTCGACCACACGGTCTACGAAGCGCTGAAAGCCGCGCTGATGCGCACGGCGCGCGACCGCGGGTACCTCGATGCGACGCTGACGCGCCGCGAGCTGATCGTCGATCCGTCGAACCTGACCGCCGACGCCCGGCTGACGCTCGACACCGGCGGGCGCTACGAATTCGGTGCGCTGGAGATCGAGCAGCAGGTGATCGACCCGGATCTGCTGGACCGTTTCGTGCGGTTTTCCCCGGGCCAGCCCTACTCGCCCGACCAGCTCAACAGCACGCAGTTCGCACTCGAGGACAGCAACTATTTCTCGAGCGTGGTCGTGTCGCCGGGCGATCGCGACCGGGACACACTGACCGTGCCGGTACGCATCTACGCGGAGCCGATCAAGCGCAACCGGTATGCCGTCAATGCCGGCTACGGCACCGACACGGGCGTGCGCGGCCAGTTCGCCTGGGACAATCGCCGGGTCAACACGCGTGGTCATCGCTCGCGCATCGAACTGACTGCGTCCGAGATCCGCTATGAATCCCTGCTGCGTTACACGATCCCGGTGGGAGACCCCAGCCTCGAGAAACTGGAGTTCACGCTCGGCTACATCGACGAAGACATCGGCGACCTGCAGAGCAAGCGCACCGAGCTCACGGGCGGACTGACCCGGGTCTTCGGCCGCTGGCAGCAGGTGCTGTTCCTGCGCCTGAATGACGAACGCACGATGTTTCCCGACGGCAGCGACAGCCAGGCGCTGCTGCTGATCCCCGGCATCAGCTATGCGAGCCTGCCGCCGAACTTCCTGACCGGCTGGGTGCGCGATGCGGCGTATTACGTCGAACTTTCCGGCAGCCCGGCCACCCTCGGCTCGGACGCTTCGTACCTGCGCTTCTATGGACGCGCCGAACGCGTGTGGCCGATCAAGGGTCCGTGGCATGTGCGCGGCCGCGGCGAACTCGGCACCAGCTGGGTCGACGACTTCTCCGCCTTGCCGGCCTCGCAGCGGTTCTTTGCGGGCGGCGACCGCAGCGTGCGCGGCTTCGCGCTCAACGAGCTGAGCCCGCCGCTGGAACGAGGGCGAAGGCGCGACGTCGAGCGCCAGCTCCGGCGAGGGCGGCGGCGGCGAACACAAGGTGGTGGCCAGCATCGAGCTCGAGCGGGATTTTCCGCGCAACTTCCGCGGCGCCGTCTTTGTCGACGCCGGCAACGCCTTCAACGACTGGAGCACGCCGCTCGAGTATTCCGCCGGCGTGGGCGTGCGCTGGCGGCTGCCGATGCTGATGATCGGCTTCGACATCGCGCAGGCGCTGTCGGAATCCGGGCGCAACCCGCGCTTCCACCTGAACATCACGCAGGTGCTGTAGCGTGCGCCGCCTGCGCCGGCTGTTCGGGGGACTGGTGCTGCTGCTGGCAGCGGCGCTCGCCTGGACTGTCGTACTGGCTGCTGTACACGCAGCCGGGCCTGCAGTTCGCGCTGTCGCAGCTGCAGCAGATTCCGTCCGTGCGCATCGAAGTGACCGGCGCGCGCGGCAGGCTCGCCGGCCCGCTGGCCGCGGACCAGGTGGTGGTCGATCACGAGGCCGTGCACATCGTCGCGCGTGGCGTTCGCGTCGATCCGGACACGAGCGGCCTGTTCGTGGGTCACCTGGGACTCGACGAGCTGACGGTCGCGAGCGCCGACGTGCGCCTGAAGCAGCGGCCGCCCCGACCCGAGTCCTCGCCGCATTTCCTGCCGGCCGGGTTGCGCATCCACGCGCCGGAGTTTCGACTCGGACCGCTGGCGTTGACGCTGCAGAACGGCCAGTTGGTGGCCGTGCGCGAGATCACGGGCTCGCTCGAAGTCACGCGCTGGCGGCTGGACCTCGATCCGCTCGAGGCGCGCGGACCCGACGGCCGCATCACGGGCTCGCTCGCGCTGCTGGCGCGCGACCCGCTCGGCCTGCGCACGGACCTGCGCGGCGAGTGGCGCCTGCCCGGGGACGAATTCGAGTACCGCTTCCGTGTCGCCACGCGCGGCAACCTCGACCGGCTCGGCATCGATCTCAAGCTCGATTCACCGGCCAGGCTGTCGTTTGCGGGCACGCTGCTCGAGCTCACCGGCACTCCGCGGGCGAGCGGGACCTTCCGGCTCGATGCCTTCGATGGCACGCCATGGCTGCCGGCCGGACGGCTGCCGCAGCTGACCGGGTCGATCACGCTCGCGGCCGGCGTCAGTTCGCTCGGTCTCGACGGCACGCTGACGTCACCGGCACTGCCGGAGCAGCAATTGCGGCTGCAGGGCGCGGGGCGCTGGGAAGGCCGTGAGCTCGAGCTTGCCAACCTGCAGGTCTGGCTGCCGCGGATCGGCCTGTCGGTGAGCTCGAGCGGCAGGATCACGCTGCCCGACGCCGAGGCACCTTCCGGCACCTTGCCGCGGCTGGCCCTGACGGGCGACTGGACCGCGCTGCGCTGGCCGCTCGATGCCGCGGCGGAGCCCGTCGTCGCGAGCCCGCAGGGCGTCTATACGCTCGATGGCTCCCTGCCATACCGTTTCACCACCCGGGCGCAGGTCACCGGTCCGGCGATTCCGGAGACCAGCTTTGCGGCCGCCGGCGAGTTCGACGCGACTTCGGTGACGCTGCAGACCTTCGACGGCTATGCGCTGCGCGGCCGCGTGCAGGCGCAGGGGAAGCTGTCGTGGGCGGACACGCAGGCCTGGGGCTTCGACGTCAGGGCGCAGTCACTGGCCATCGGCGAACTGCGCCCGGGCGTCGACGGCCGCGTGAGCGCCACGGGCCGCATAACGGGCACGGGGCTCAGCGCGGACGCACCCTGGACCGCACGACTGAGCTCGCTGTCCGGCACGCTGTTCGGGCGCCCGCTCACCGGCCGCGGCGAAATCGCGCATCGCGCCGGCAACTTCGACCTGCGCGGTGTGCGCATCGCGAATGGCAGCTCGTTCGTCGACGTCGACGGCCGCGTGGGCAGCAGCGCGCTGGACCTGCGCTGGAACGCCGACCTGAAATCGCTGGCCATCGTGCTGCCCGGCATGAGCGGTGAACTCGTGTCGCAGGGCACGGCGCGGGGCACGCCGGAGCGGCCGCAGCTCCACGCCCAGGCGGCGTTGCGCCGGTTCGAGTACGGCGGCGTACGCGCGGCACGGCTGGATGCGACCGCCGACGTCGACAGCAGCGACCGTCGTCCGTCGCGGCTCGAGCTCGAGGCCAGCGACATCGACGCGGGTGGCCTGCTGTTCGATCGCGCACGCGGCAGCCTCGAAGGACTCGTGAGCGATCACCAGATCCGCTTCGACCTCGAGTCCCCCGGCGAGCAGCAGCGCGGCATCACCGAGTTCAAGGTCGCCGTGCAGGCCGAAGGCGGTTTCGACCTGGCTCGACGCCGCTGGGACGGTGACCTGTCGCAGGCCGTGATCCGCTTTCCGGAAGGGGAAGCGCGGCTGATCCAGCCGGCGGCACTGGTGCTCAGTCACGAGCTGCAGCGGGTGGCGCCGCTGTGCCTGCGCACGGATGCCGACGCGCGGCTGTGCGTCGAAGGCGAGCACCGGCCGCAACCGCAATCCTGGCGCGTGATCTACAGCGCCCAGGACTGGCCGCTGCAGCGGCTGCTGCGCTCGGTGCTCGGCTGGCGCGAGTTCGACGGCCGGCTGCAGGCAAGCGGCTGGGCCGAGCAGGCCCCGGGCAAGGACTGGGTCGGCGGCACCACGGTGCTGCTGGACGAACCCGTCGTCAACGTGCCGCGCAACAAGTTCCGCAACGAGCGCATCCGCCTCGGCAGCAGCCGCTTCGACCTGATCGCCGATCCGCAGCAGATCCGGGCGACGCTCGACTTCGAGGTCGACGAGTCGACCTCGATCGCGGGCGAGGCCCTCGTCCAGCGGCGCGCGGGCCAGCTGCTGCAATCCCCGCTGTCGGGCCGCATCGAGGGCACGTCGGCGGCGATCAAGATACTGCCGCTGCTGGTGCCGGAGATCGACCGCGCCGATGGTCGCCTCGCGGGCAACGTGGTCCTGGGCGGCACGCTCGGCCAGCCGACCTTCGACGGCGACTTCAGCCTGCGCGAGGGCGTGATCGAGCTGTACCGGACCAACCTGAAGATCTCGGCGCTGCAGGCCGACGGCCGCTTCAAGGGCGACGACCTGCGCTTCACCGCCACGGGCAACACCGCCAAGGGACAGCTCGCGATCGACGGCGAGTTTTCCTGGCCCGACGGAGTGATGACCGGCGCAATGAACCTGCGTGGCGACCGGCTGCTGGTCGCAGACACGCCGGAGTTGCGCGTGTACGCGTCACCGCAGCTGGTGCTGCGTGCCGGCGTCGACGGCTACCAGGTGGAGGGCGAAGTCGCCATCCCGGAGGCGCGAATCTCGCCGCGCCAATTGACGACCTCGGTCGATACCTCGCCCGACGAGCGCATCGTGGGGCTCGACGACATCGAGGAAGGCGATCCATCGACCGGCGACCGCGTCGTGACCCGGATCAAGGTCACGCTCGGCGACTCCGTGCGGATCGACGCGTACGGCCTGAAGGCCCGCCTGGGCGGCGCGGTGACGGTCTCGACCCGGCCGGACGACGTCGCGCGCGGCAACGGCGTGATCAAGGTCCTGGAGGGCGAGTACCGCGCCTTCGGCCAGGACGTGCGCATCACGCGGGGCACGCTGACCTACAACGACACGCCTCTCGACCGAGCCGCTGCTCGACATCGTCGCCGAACGCAAGATCAAGGATTCGGACATCACCGTCGCCGTGAACGTGCGCGGCACGATCGCCAACCCCTACATCTCGATCACCTCGCAGCCGGCCATGTCGAGCAACGAGGCATTGTCGTACCTGCTGACCGGCCGCTCGATCGACTCGCTGCAATCGGGCGAAGCCGCGAGCGTCAACCAGGCGGCCGAGAACCTGGCGGTGAGCGGCGGCGGCCTGCTGCTCGGCAGCCTCGGCAAGCAAATCGGCCTCGACGAGGTGTCGGTCGAGCGCACCGGCGAGGACGACACCTCGGTCGTGCTGGGCAAGGCGCTGTCGACCAAGCTGTACGTCAGCTACGGCATCTCGATCGCCGAGGCCATCAATACGATCAAGCTGCGCTACACGATCAACAACCGCTGGGCCATCAAGGCCGAGGCCGGCCTCGAGCAGAGCGCCGACATCGAGTTCCGCATCGAGCGCTGACAGGCCCTGCCCGTGCCGCAGGCCGGGCGGCCCGGCCGCAGGCCGCCCGGCACAGGCTTGACAGCGTCTGCATAATTATGCACATTTGCGCACCTTTTATTCAAAGCTCCGGATACCCGACCCTTGACCACCGACCTCAATGCCCAGGCCCTGCGGCGGGACGCCATCGTGCGCATCCTGCGGCGCAATGCCGTGGCACGCCAGGCCGAGCTGGTTGCCCTGCTGCACCGCGAGGGCCATGACGCCACGCAGTCGAGCGTCAGCCGCGACCTGCGCGAGCTGGGCGTGGTCAAGGGCGCCGACCGCTACCTGCTGCCGGCGGTCGAGGATGCGCTCACGCCCAGCCACTTCGAGACGGTTCGCTCGTTCGTCAAGGGTTACCGGGCCGCCGGGCCGACGCTGACGGTGCTGCGCACCGCCACGGGCACGGCGCAGAGCGTGGCGATCGCGCTCGACAAGGCGCGCTGGCCGGAAGTCGTCGGCACCATCGCCGGCGACGACACCATCTTCGTCGCCACGGAAAGCGGCCGCGCCCAGCGCCGCCTGCACGACCACCTGCGTTCCCACTTCGGCCGCTGAGAGCCCCCCGATGACCACGACAGCCCCGGGCGCCAAGCCCATCCTGCTCGCTTTTTCCGGCGGCCTGGACACGTCCTTCTGCGTGCCCTGGCTGGCGGAGACCTACGGCCGCCCGATCGTCACGCTGACGGTCAACACCGGCGGCATCGACGAGGAGGCCGCGCGCGTACTGGAAGAGCGATCGAAGACGCTGGGCGCCGTCGCCCATCACCTCGTCGACGCCCGGCCCGCGTACTTCAGCCAGGTGCTGCAGTACCTGATCATGGGCAACGTGCGGCGCGGCAACCTGTATCCGCTGTGCGTCGGCGCCGAGCGCGTGCTGCAGGCGCAGACGGTCGCGCAGTTTGCGCGGCAACTCGGCACGGACGTGGTGGCGCACGGCTCGACGGCGGCGGGCAACGACCAGGTGCGGTTCGAGGTGGCGCTGCGCACGCTGGCGCCCGAGCTCGAGATCCTGGCCCCGGTGCGCGACCGCGCGTTCAAGCGGCCGGAGCAGCTCGAGTACCTGCAGGGCCGCCGCCTGCCCGTGCCGCCGTTCGGCGCGGCCTACTCGGTCAACCGCGGCCTCTGGGGCGTCACGATCGGCGGCAAGGAAACACTGGTGTCCGACACCTGCATTCCCGACTCCGCCTGGGTCCTGACCCGCGACGCATTCGCGCAGCCGCAGGCGGCCGAGCGCCACACGATCGGCTTCCAGGCCGGCGTGCCCTGCTCGCTCGACGGCCGCCCGCTCGATGCGGTCACGCTGATCGAGCAGGTCGAGACGATCGGCGCGCGCTTCGGCGTCGGCCGCGGCATCCACCTGGGCGACACCATCATCGGCTTCAAGGGCCGGGTGGCGTTCGAGGCGCCGGCCGCGGAAGTGCTGCTGACCGCGCACCGCGAGCTCGAGAAGCTGGTGCTGTCGGCGCGGCAGGCGCGCATGAAGGACATGCTCGCCGGGCCCTACGGCGACCTCGTGCATGAAGGCCAGCACCTCGACCCGGTGTGCCGCGACATGGAGGCGTTCTTCGTCTCGACGCAGCAGCGCGTCACGGGCGAGGTGCACCTGCTGTTCCGTCCGGGCGTCGTGTTCGTCGAGGGCACGGCCTCGCCGTACTCGCTGATGAAGGCATCCAAGGGCGCCTACGGCGAATCCGCCGGCGAATGGACCGCGGCCGAAGCCCACGGCTTTTCCAAGATGCTGGCGCTGCCCGGCATCTTCTACACCCGCGCCGGACGCCAGTGACACCGCCGCGGGCCGGGGGAACTCTCACATGCAGATGAAGACCGTCGTCGTCGACAAGATCGCCTCGATCGCCCAGGCCTGCGGCCTGAGCCACGAGCTGCGCGTCGCCACCACCGACTTTCCGTGCGAGGAAGGCGTGGTGCTGGTGGTCGAGATCCTGAACAACAAGTCGACCTACAACACGCTCGAGCTGACCAGCGGCCGCATGGCCAAGGTCTCGAAGGGCGACGTGATCGTCGGCGCGCTCGGGCACCGGCAGGCGCTGTTCGGCTACTCGGGCCACATCCCCGAGAAGGTCAGCGTCGGCGACGTGATCCAGGTGCTCAACATCGGCGGTGTGCTCGGCATCTGCGACTCGGTGAACCCCGACAAGGGACAGCCGTTCAACGCCCGCGTGCTCGGCTGCGTGCTGCAGTTCCCGTTCCTCGGCGAACGCATCGGCGTGCCGGCGCGGATCGGCTATCGCCGGCTCGACCAGGCGGCGACGCTCGACACGCACGGCGTGCCCGTGGTGGCGCTGGCCGGCACCTGCATGGAAGCCGGCAAGACCGCCGCGGCCTGCGCCATCGTCAGCCGCATGCGGCATCGCGGCCTGGCGGTCCACGCCTTCAAGGCCACCGGCGTCTCCCTGCGGCGCGACATCCTGGCCATGGAAGACGCCGGCGCGCGGCGCAGCCAGATCTTCACCGACTTCGGCATCGTCACGACCACGGCCGCGTCGGGACCGGCGCTGACCCGCACGATGCTCACGGAAATGACGCAGGGCAAGCCCGATGTCGTCGTGTTCGAGCTGGGCGACGGCATCCTCGGCGCCTACGGCGTCGAGGCGATCCTGTCGGCGGCGGACATCGCCCGCTCGCTGACCTCGGTGATCCTGTCGGCCAACGACCCGGTCGCAGCCTGGGGCGGCGTCAAGCTGCTGCGCGAGCGGTTCGGCATCGAGCCGGGCGCCGTCACCGGGCCGGCCACCGACAACGCCGTGGGCGTCAACATCATCGAGCAGCAGATGCAGGTGCGCGCCTTCAACGCGATCACGGCCGGCGCAGCGCTCGGTGACTACATCATCGACTCGCTCGGGCTCGCGGCACAGCCCGTGCAGGCCGTCAGCGCATGAGCCGCGGCACGCGCACACCGGCCATCGTGCTGGGCGGCACCGGTTACGTTGCCGGCGAGCTGCTGCGCCTGCTCGCGGCGCACCCGTACTTCGACCTGGCGGCCATCGCCTCGGACAGCCAGCCGGACGAACCGGTGGCGCAGTTCTTCCGCCATCTGCAGCCGGCGCTGCCGCACCTGCGGTTTGCCAGCCATGACGAGGTGCTGGAGTACGTGACCGCAAATCCGGCGACCGCGGTCTTCTCCGCTGCGCCGCACGGGGTGTCGGCCGCACTGATCGACCGGCTGCTCAATGCCGCCGAGCAGGCAGGCACGGCAGCGCGTGTCGTCGACATTTCCGCCGACTTTCGTTATCCGAGCGCCGAGGCGTATGCAGCGGTGTACAAGCATGCGCACGGCGCGCCGGCCCGCATCGACGAGTTCACCTGCGCCGTGCCCGAGCACCTGAACGCGCTCACCACCCCGCACGTCGCCCATCCGGGCTGCTTTGCCACGGCGGTGCTGCTGGCCTGCGTGCCGCTGCTGTCGCTCGGCCTGGTCGAGCCACGGCTGTTCGTCAGTGGCGTCACCGGCAGCACCGGCTCGGGCCGCCAGCCGGTCGCGGGGACGCATCATCCGCAGCGGCATGGCGACCTCTATGCCTACAACGCGCTGGCCCACCGCCATGTGCCGGAGATCACCGCACTCGCCGCCGCCGCGTCGGGCACGCCGGCAGAGTTCGCGTTCGTGCCGCATTCCGGGCCGTTTGCGCGCGGCATTCACGTCACGGTGCAGGCCGAGCTGCAGCAGTCCCTGACCACGCACGAGCTGGTGGCTGCGCTGCGTGAGTTCTACGACCAGTCGTTCTTCGTCCGCGTCGGCGGCGAGATGCCACGCATGAAGGACGTCGTGGCAAGCAACTTCGCCGAGCTGTCGGGCGTCAGCAACGGCCGCACGGTGGCCGTCGTGTGCGTACTCGACAACCTGACCAAGGGCGCGGCCGGCGGAGCCGTGCAGTGGATGAACCGGATGTTCGGCCACGAGGAGACGGCGGGGCTGCTCGCGCCGGCGCCGGGATGGACCTGATGCAGGCGGCGCCGACACGGTGGGTCCCGCCCGCGGACCACCTCGCGCCGGTCTATGCGCAGTGGTCGCTCGACGTCGTGGACGCCGCGGGCGTGTACCTGCACACACGGGACGGCCGCCAGGTGCTCGACCTGTATGGCGGGCATGCCGTCGCGGCGCTGGGCTATTCGCATCCGCGGCTGCTGGCCGCACTGGAGCAGCAGGCAAGGACGCTGATCTTCCAGAGCAACGCGGTGCCGCTCGAGGTGCGCGCGCGCGCGGCGCTGCGCCTGACGCGTTTCGCCGGCCTCGGCCTCAACACGGCGTTCTTCATCAACACCGGCGCCGAGGCCAACGAGAATGCGCTGAAGCTGGCCCTGCGCATCACCGGGCGGCGCAAGGTCGTCGCGGTCGAAGGCAGCTTCCACGGCCGCACCGCGGCGGCGGGCGCCGTGACCTGGGGCGCGGCTCAGAAGTGGTACGGCTTTCCGCAGGCGCCGTTCGACGTCGAGTTCCTGCCGCGCGGCGACCTGGCCGCCATCGAGCGCGTGATCGGCACGGACACGGCCGCAGTCATCGTCGAGCCGGTGCAGGGCGTGGCCGGCGCACGCGACCTGGGCGAGCCGTTCCTCGCGGCCCTGCGGGCGCGCTGCACCGCGACCTGCGCGCAGCTGATCTTCGACGAAGTGCAGTGCGGCATGGGCCGCACCGGGTTCCCGTTTGCGGCAAACATGTACGGCGTCGCGCCCGACATGATCACGACGGCCAAGGCGCTCGGTGCGGGCTTTCCGTGCGCCGCCCTGCTGCTGGCCGATCACGTGGCGCAGCACCTGCGCATCGACGACCTGGGCACGACCTTCGGCGGCGGCCCGATGGCCTGCGCGATGATCGAGACCGTGGTGGACATCATCGAGAGCGAGGGCCTGCTCGCGAACGTGCGCGAGCTGTCGCGACAGCTGCGCGACAGCTGCGTGGTCGGGCCGGTGGTCGGCACGCAGGGCGCGGGTTTCCTGCTGGGGCTGCGCACCCGCCGGCCGGCGAAGGACGTGCAGCGTGAGCTGCTCGAACGGCACGACATCCTGACCGGCACCAGCGGCGACCCGCAGGTCGTCCGCATCCTCGCGCCGTACGTGCTCGAGGCCCGGCACGTGGCGGCACTGCGCGACGCGCTCGCCTCCCTGCCCGCCTGAGTCACCGGCGCAGCTGAACGGTAATCTCGCACCGCACCTCCGACTAACCCCTATCCCCTAATCCCTATCCCCTATCTTCCATGCAGCGCTTCCTCGACCTGGCACATTTCTCCCGCGACGAGGTCACCGACCTGCTGGCGCTCGCGCAGCGGCTGCAGGACCGGCCCGAGCCCACGGCGCTCGCCGGCAAGATCCTCGGCCTGCTGTTCCTGAACCCGTCGCTGCGCACGCTGGCCTCGTTCCAGGCCGGCATGCAGCGGCTCGGCGGCACGGCGTTCGTGGTGACGCCGGGCGCGGGCACCTGGAACGTCGAGACCCGCGACGGCGCGGTGATGAACGGCGCGGCGGCCGAGCACGTGCGCGAGGCGATCCCGGTGCTGGCGTCCTACTGCGACGCGCTCGGCATCCGCTCGTTCGCCGAGGGCAAGGACCTCGCGGCGGACCTCGCCGAGGAACAGTTCATGCGCATGGCGGGACTGTGCCCGAAGCCGCTGGTGAACCTGGAGTCGGCGGTCAACCATCCGTGCCAGGCGCTCGCCGACTGGAAGACCATGGACGACCTCGACGTGCCGCGCCGCGGCCGGTTCGTGCTGAGCTGGGTGTCGCATCCGCGCGCGCTGCCGCTCGCCGTCCCGGCGGCGACGGTGCACATGGCGGCCCAGCGCGGCATGGACGTGGTCGTGCTGCGGCCCGAAGGCTACGCGTTGCCCGCCGCCGTCATGGACAAGGCGCGCCAGGCAGCGGCCGCGACGGGAGGCCAGGTCAGCGAGACCAGCGACCGCGACGCCGCGCTGCAGGGCGCGCACGTCGTCTACGCCAAGGAATGGGGATCGCCGCAGCATTATGGCGACGCCGAGGCCGAGGCCCGGGCGCGCGCGCCGCTCGCCGACTGGTGCGTGCGCGAGAGCTGGTTCCGGCACGCCCGGCCGGACTGTCATTTCATGCACTGCCTGCCGGTGCGCCGCAATGTCGCGGTCGCCGACGAAATTCTCGACGGCGCGCGCAGCCGCGTGATCCGCGAGGCCGCCAACCGCATGGTCGTGCAGATGGCCGTGCTCTATCGCTTGCTGAAGGGGTAAGGACGATGACGCTGATCGGACACAAGGTGGAACAGGCCGTCACGGTGCGCGCCCTGCGCGGGGCCGCGCCGTACATACACATGTACAAGGGCAAGGTGTTCGTGATCAAGGCGGGCGGTGGCGCCTTCCGCGATGCCGCGACGATGCGCGCATTCGTCGAGCAGGTCGCGATCCTGCATCACCTCGGCATCCGGGTCGTCCTGGTGCATGGCGGCGGTCCGCAGCTGGACGAGATCGCGGCGCGGCTCGGCCACGAGACGCGCATGGTGCAGGGCCGTCGCGTGACGGACGCCTCGGCCATCGACGCCACCAGCATGGTGCTGAACGGCCTGGTCAACACCCAGCTGCTGGCGCTGTGCCGCTCGTTCGGCATCGCCGCGATGGGACTGTGCGGCGTGGACGGCGGCCTGGTGCAGGCGCACCGGCGCGCACCGGTGACCCTCGCCAGCGGCGAAGTGGTGGACTACGGCATGGTCGGCGACATCGACGCGGTCGATGCGTCGGTGATCACGCGGCTGCTCGACGCGGGCTTCATGCCGGTGGTGAGCCCGCTGTCGTGCGACAGCACCGGCCAGTTGCTCAACATCAACGCGGACACGGTCGCTGCGGCGATCGGCGGCGCGCTGGTCGCCGAGAAGCTGATCCTGTGCACCGGCGCTCCCGGGCATCCTCGAGCGCCTGTCCGATCCGCAGTCGCTGATTTCCTTCACCGACGTGGCGGGCCTGCGCCGGCTGCGCGAGGAAGGCGCCATCAGCGACGGCATGCTGCCGAAGTCGAGCGCGATCGAGGCGGCGATCCGCGGCGGCGTGCGCCGCGTGCACGTGATCTCATACGCCGAGACGGACGCGCTGCTGGCGGAGATCTTCACCAACGAAGGCAAGGGCACGCTGGTCGTGGCGGACACCAAGGCGCTGACCGCGGCGGAACAAGGCAATTAAGCAGGGGCTAGGGACTAGGGGCTAGGGACTAGTCGGAGGAGCACTGCGGATCCAGTTCAGCTGCACCTCCGACTAGCCCCTAGCCCTAGTCCCTGGTCCCTAACCTCTGGTCCCTTCCCAACATGAAGGATCACCAAATGACCAGGCTCTGGGACAAGGGCGCGCCGCTCGACCAGCGCGTGCTGCGCTTCACCGCCGGCGAGGACCATGCGCTGGACAACCGCCTGGTGGCCTACGACGTGCGCGCGTCGATCGCGCACGCCGAGATGCTGCACGAGTGCGGACTGCTGACGGCGGCGGACCTCGCGGCGATCCGCAGCGGACTCGAGCAGATCGCGCAGGAACACGCGCGCGGCGAGTGGACCGTCACGCTGGAGCTGGAGGACGGCCAGACCGCGCTCGAGACGCTGCTGACGCGCAGGATCGGCGCGGCCGGCGCGCGCCTGCACGCGGGCCGCTCGCGCAATGACCAGGTGCTGGCGGCGCTGCGGCTGTACCTGCGGGACGCGGTCGAGGCGGTGGCGGATGCCGCGCACGGCGTGACCGACGCACTCGACGGCCTGGCGCGCGAGCAGGGCGCGATCGCCCTGCCCGGCTACACGCACATGCAGCAGGCGATGCCGAGTTCGGTGGCGCTGTGGGCCGGCGGCTTCGCGGCGGAACTGCGCGACGACGTCGAGGGACTGCGTCATTCGCACCGCCGCATCTCGAAGAATCCGCTCGGTTCAGCCGCGGGCTACGGCACGCCGAACCTGCCGGTGAATCGGGAACTGACGCGCACCCGGCTCGATTTCCCGGCGAATCACGAGCCCGTCACGGCCGTGCAGCTGTCGCGCGGCAAGGCGGAGGCCGAAGTCCTGTTCCAGGTGGCGCTGCTGATGCAGGACCTCGGCCGCCTGGCCTCGGACCTGCTGCTCTTCTATACGCGTGAGTTCGGCTTCGTCGACCTGCCGGACGCCTTCACCACCGGCTCGTCGATCATGCCGCAGAAGCGCAATCCCGACGTGTTCGAGCTGATCCGCGGTCGTACCGCGACTGCCCAGGCCTGCCTGTCCGAGGTGCTCGGCATCACGGCCAAGCTGCCGTCCGGCTACCAGCGTGACCTGCAGCTGATCAAGGCGCCGCTGTTCCGCTCGCTCGACCTGTGCCTCGAGTCGCTCGACATCATGGCGGCCGCGATTCCACAGCTCAGGTTCCGGCCCGAGCGGATCCGCATGGACGACGACATCCACGCCGCCGCGGAAGCGAATGCGCTGGTGGTGAGCGAGGGCATCCCGTTCCGCGAGGCGTACCGGCGCGTCGGCGCGAAGCCGCGCCGCAAGGAGTAACGTCCGGGCGGCGGACGCGCTGGCATCTTCCCGCAGCGCCACCGCCGCTGGGGAAAAGATCGATGCGCGAGGCAATCGCCGATGTGCGTTCCGGATGGGTTCCGGCAGACCGTCGCGAGCCATGGATGGCGAGCGCGAGCCCCCAGGGACGGGTTCACGGCGTGTCTGCCGGGACCCGACCGGAGCGCAATATCGGCGATTGCGCGCGTCGCCTCATGGTGCTCGCGGCGGCGAGACTTAGGCGGCCGTCGAACCCGCGCCGGACTGCGCCAGCAGCGGTGCCGTCCTCGATCGAGATCAGCGACAGGTTTTCCGGACTTTGCTGGCCCAGCGCCATCGGGCAGGTCACGTCGTCGAGGAAGGTGACGTCGAACAGTTCGGTCACCGGCCCGTCGAGCCGGACCCACTCGACCACCGAGCCGGACCGCAGGTCGACGATCTGCACGCCGCACCACGCCTGGCTGTCCTTGGCCTCGAGGTTCTTCTGCAGCTCGAGACCGTCGAAGCGCGCGTTGCGCGGCTTGGACAGCCCGATCGCGGCGTAGCCGTTCTTGATCGCGAGACCGCGCAGGAAGCCGGGGCAGAAGACGTGCGGCACGAAGCGGCGCGTGGCGAAGTCGACCGTGCCGAGGTAGCCGGTGCCGGAGTTCAGCAGCCAGAGCTTGCCGTCCGCCCAGCGCGGCGAATGCGGCATCGACAGGCCCTCGCAGACGATCTCGTTCGTGTCGACGTCGATGACGACACCGCCGTCGTGTCGCCGGTCGCGCCAGCCATCGATCGTGTCCGACCGGCAGACCGCCGTGACGTACTTCGGCTGGCCGTCGCGCATCGCCAGGCCGTTGAGGTGACAACGGTCCTCCGGCACGATCTTGCTGATGAAGTCGGGCTTCCAGATCACCTTGAAGCTGTGCGTGACGCTCGGCACGCACAGGCAGTTGTACTTCGTGTTGACGAACACGACCGTGCCGCCCTTGCGGATGCCGATTTCGTGGATGTCGATCGCGCCCGTGAACTGCGCGTTGCGCGGCACGTAGCACCGGTCGAACACTTCGTTGGCCATCTGGCCGCCGCGCAGGATGTTCTCGAAGCGCCAGACCTGGTACAGGCCGCCCATGAACAGCCGCTGGCCGTTGCCGACGATACCCATCGCGCGCTGGTAGATCCGCTCGTGGAACGACAGCCGGCCCTTAGGGTCGGCGCCGAGCAGGTACAGCCGGCCGCTCTGGTAGGACGTGAACGCGATCGACAGCCGGTTGCGCCGCATCCAGGCCGGCAGGCCGGAACTGCAGGACTTCTTCACCGGCTCCGGCGCCTTGGCGACCTCGGGCTCGCGACCTGGGGATCGGCGGGTGCTGCGGCTGTTGCAGCCTCCGCAACCGGGATATCAGCGGCGTCGTTGGACATGTCGGCTTCTCGATGCAGCTGGCTCGGGGCGGGACACGGGCTCGCGACCCGCCGCGCGCTCAGAAAGTGGCTTGCGGCTTCTTCTGCGACTCGGCGTCTTCTTCCCTGGCGTACAGGTAGATCCGGCGATGCTCGATGTCGGTCACCGCCTGGCCGGGCTTGACGAAGGTCCACTGGCCGATCGTATCCGCCCACATCTTCGCGAGCGGCTCGATGCCGGCCGTGACGTCCTTCGTCGCCACATTGTATACGGTACCGTCCGGAGCGACCGAGAAGACGAGGCCGAACGAACCTTCGACCTTCTTTTCGAGCACGGCTTTGGCTTCGGGAAAGCGCTCGAGGTCGGGCCGCGCCATGTAATTGAACATGAGGCCGGTGGCCTGCAGCGCCGCGAAGTTGGCATCCTGCACGCGCTTGCGCGCCTCGCGGATGCAGCGGGCCTCGGCCGCCTGCGGGGTGAGCGCAGCGTCGGCAGCGCACTCCGGCCGCGTGAAGCTGGCCTGGGCCCACGCCCAGGAAGGGGCGAGCAACAGCAGCGCGATGCCGCCCAGCGTGATGCGCTTCATCGGGACCCGCCTGCGAAGTACTCGTACGGCAACTTCTTCGATCCCGGGAACTGGCAGTCATCGGGCGGATCGGTCGGAGCCCGGTCGCCGATGTGGCGATCGAGGAAATCAATCATGCGGCAGGTCACCTCGCGCACGCTGGCGAGATCGCGTGCGCCGTGACCGGCGCGCGGCACCAGCAGTGTCTCGAAGCGATGGTTGCGCGCCTTGAGCGCCTCGCGCATTTCCTCGTAATGACGGAAATGCGCGCGGTCGTCCTGCATGCCATGCACCAGGAATACCGGTGCCTTGATCCGGTCGACGTGCGGCGTGCTCGAACGCGCGGCGCGATCGGCCGGGTCGGTGCCCAGGGCTTCGTCCAGGTACTTCTGGCCGGCCTTCGAGCGGCTGATGTCGCCGAACTGGTGCATGATGTTGAGGTCGTACACGCCGACGTAGCCGATCGCGCACCGGTACCGGTCGGGCGTCTTCACCACGCCCATCAGCGCCGCATAGCCGCCATACGAGGCGCCATAGATGCAGACCCGGTCGATGTCGGCGATGCCGGCGCCGGCGGCCCACAGCACGCCGTCCTCCAGGTCGTCCTGCATCTCGAGGCCCCAGTGCCGGTACCACTTGTAGTGGAAGTCCTTGCCGTAACCGCCAGAGCCGCGATAGTTGACCTTGAGCACCGCGTAGCCGGCATTGGCGAACGCAGAAGCCTCCATGTCGTAACCCCAGCTGTCGCGCACGCCGTGCGGGCCGCCGTGCGGCAGGATGACCATGGGCAGCTTCTGCGCCGGCTTGTGCACGGGAACGGTCAGGTAACCCACCAGTTCCATGCCGTCGCGCGCCTTGAACCGCACCGCCTGGGTCTGCGGCATGTCGGCCGGCTTCACCTGCGGGCGCGGATTCATCAGGTGGCGGATCTTGCCGTCGTACTCGTTCCACAGGTAGAACTGCCCCGGATCCCGGTCGCTGTGGACCCGCAGCACGTGCTCGATGCCGTCGGCCGTGGACGACTCGACCGAGATCTGTTGACCGGGAAACGCCGCGACCAGGCGCTGCCTGCGGACCACCTGCGGATGATCCGGCTGCAGCGGCACGTAGGTCGGGTAGTCGTACTGGTGCTTGGCGGCGATCGCCACGTCTTCCTCGTCGAAGACCACTTCGTCGACGTCCACCCGCGGATCGCGATAGATCAGCTGCTTCGCGCCGGTCTTTGCATCGACCCAGTAGTAGCCGACGGTCTGCGCGTCGAGGTTGTCGCGATACAGGATCTTGTCCGGATCCCACTTGTGCCAGCGGACGGGAATGCTGGCGCCCTGCGGGTTCTTGTAGATGCCCTCGAGCACCCACTCGTCGCCGACGCGCCGGTGCACGACGGTCGAGTCGAAGTCGTCCGGCAGCACGCCGATCGAGTGCGTCACCTCGTTGTCCTTGTTGAACACGAAGCTCGCTGCGCGCGAAGGCGACTTCAGCACCTTGGTCGCGCGCCCGGTGAAGATGTTCAGCTTGTACAGGTAGAAGAACGGGAACTCGGAGTACGTCGAGCCGGACGGGCCGACCGTCAGCCAGTAGTGCTGGTCGTCGATCCTCGCGCCCAGGTCGCCGCCCTCGAAGCCGCCGTAGTCGGTCGAACCCTCGCCGCCCCAGACGCGGCGGATTTCCTTGGTCCTGATATTGAAGATGAAGACGCCGGCGCTGCCGCGGCCCTCGGCCAGCTCGCTCTTGTAGGTGGAGGTGATCAGCAGGTTGTCCGCGTCGTGCCAGCCGAACTCACCGACGCCGAGCGGGCCGCCGTAGACCTCGCTGTGCACGATGGTCATGGTGCGCCGGTCGAGGATGTGCAGGACCGTCTTGCCCTCGTCGGTCACGCCGGTGCCGGCGAAATGCCTGCCGTCCGGCGAGACCTTCAGATCGACCACCTTCGGCCGCGAGATGATGTCGGTCAGCTCCAGCGGCGCCGCAGCTTGCGGCGCCCGCTCCGCGCCGGGCGTCGCGGCGTGGGCGAGCCCCGGCGCCAGCGTCGCGGCCAGCAGCAATGAGCGGACGAATCGCACGGACCAGACGTAGCGCATGTCAGTCGAACGAATAGCGCAGCGAGACATAGGCGGACCGGCCCAGCGCGCTGCTGATCTGCAGCTGCGGCCAGAAGCCCGGCCACAGGCCACCGCCGTTGTCCTGCGGCGAGGTGTACAGCAGGTTGTTGACGATCAGGCTGACCTCGCCCTGCGCGCTGAACTGGTAGCGACCGGTCAGGTTGACGTTGTACATGGGCTCCATGAACTGCGTCTGCGAGAAGTTGTAGATGCCGTCGTTGCGCTGCATGAACAGCGCGGCACCGACCGCCTTGCCCGCGGTCAGCGGGTTGTCCCAGCGCAGCGTCAATGCCAGCGAATTCTCGGGCGTTGCCTGGCCGATATAGCCATAACGCAGGTCCAGGGTTTCGTCACCGGCGAACTGGTTCAGGTCGAACTTCAGCACCTTGGAGAAGCTGAGGTCGGACGAGAACATGCCGAACCGCTCGGATTCGAACGTGTACGTCGCGCGCACGTCGAGGCCTTCGCGCTCCGCGCTGTCCGAGTTGATCGGCTGGGTGATGACGCTCTCGATCGCGCCGAAGCCGTTGCGGATGACGCGCGAACGGACGTCCGCGCACAGCTGCGACGAGCCGTCCAGCACGCCGTTGTCGCACTGCCACTCGCGCAGCACGGTGTCGTAGGCGGTCTCGGTGACCACCAGGTCGTTGAGCTCGATCCGGTACCAGTCGGCGGACATCATGAAGCTCGTCACCGGCTGCCAGATCATGCCGAAACCGATGTCGTCGCCGTATTCCTCGGTCAGGCTGGTGTCGGGACGGCGCGTGGTCGCGACGGTGGTGAATCCGCAGACGTAGGTCTGGCCGTCGAAGCAGCCCGGGGCGGAGAAGTCGGCGACGGTCGAGAACCCTTCCGACTGGCCGTAGATGTTGAACATGTCCGGGGCGCGGAAGGTCTGCGAGTAGCCGCCACGGAACTTGAGCCAGTCGGTGGCGCGATACAGGAACTTCATCTGCCCGGAGAAGCGGCCGGAGATGTCGGAGGCATCACTGTAGTGATCGACGCGGCCGGCCAGCGACACGTCCAGCGCCGACAGCACGGGCAGCGCGAGTTCGAGCGCGAGCGCCTTGCGGTCACGGTCGCCCTCGGCGGCGATGGCGCCGACGTTGTACCAGCCCTCGCCGGTCGTGTTGAGCGAACGCTCGTCGGGCACGATCTCCATCGACTGCTCGGCGATCTCCGAGCGCAGTGCGAACTTGACCGGCTGGTGCATCACGCCGAAGTCGCCGAGCGTGCCGTCCAGCGTCAGCGTCAGGAAGCTCGAGGATGAGTTGGCCTGCAGCACGTTCTGGCCGATCAGTGCCGCGACATCCGAACCCTGCACCGGCCGCACGATGTTGTTCGACCAGCTGGTTGTCGTAGAAGTCCCCGTCGACGATATAGGTGTCCTTCTGGTTCGGCTCGGGCACGACCGTCGCGGCGCCGGCGAGTATCCAGTCGCGGATGCCCTCTTCCTTCAGGTTGATCGACGTCTCGCGCGTGTCGTAGTCGGCGTACGAATAGGACACGTCCCAGTGCCAGCGCTCGCTGCCGACGTCGAAGCCGCCCTTGACGCCCGTGGTGATGGTCCAGGCGGTCTGGTCGGATTCGACGTCCGCCGAACCGAGCTCGCTGCCGGAGAAGCCGCGGGTCAGGAACACGGCGGACGAGAAATCCTCGCGGCCGACGATGCCGTTCCAGAACAGCACGTTGCTGCGCGTCTCGTAGGTATTGTCGGTGGCGATCGCGGTGGCGAACAGCTCGATGTTGTCGGCGAGGTCATAGCGGCCGTCGAAGAAGGCCGAGAACTGCCGGATTTCCGGCTGCAGCGAGATCGTGTTGCTGACCTCGCTCAGGCAGGCCTCGTCGGAGTACTGGAAGCCGAGTGGCGCGCACGACTCTTCCGGCAGCGCCGACTGCACCGGCGCAGGCGGCGTGTTGCGCTGGATCGACACCATGCCGGCGTTGTAGGGCGCGTTGCGCTGCAGCCAGTCGACGTCGCTGGCCAGGATCTGGTCGTTGATGAAGCCGTCCAGGCCGAAGGTGAAGGAGCCGCGCTCGAACGAATTGCCGGTGATCACCGAGCCGATCGCCGTCGTGCCGACGCCGTCCTCGTACGAGCCGACCGTGACGCTCGCCTCGGTCTGGTCCATGTCGCGCTTGGTGATGAAGTTCAGCACGCCGCCGATCGCGTCCGAGCCGTAGATCGCCGATGCGCCGGAGGACAGCAGCTCGACGCGCGCCAGTGCCGACACCGGGATCGCCCCGATGTCGACGCCGTTCTGCTCGCCGCCGAACGGCAGCGGGTAGTCGGCGATGCGCCGGCCGTTCAGCAGCACCAGCGTGCGGCCGGTGCCGAGGCCGCGGATGTTGACTTCCTGGCCGCCGGTCGTGAACCGGCCGAGCAGGTTCGAGGACTTGCCCTCGACGTAGCCCTTGTTCTCGGTGAAGGAGTTCACCACGTCGCCCACCGAAACAAAGCCGAGCGCCGCCATGTCCTCGCTGGTGACCACCGAGACCGGCGACATTCCGGAGTTGGACGTCATCGGAATCAGCGTGCCGGTGACGACGATTTCCTCGAGTTCCTCCGGCGCGGCCTCACCCTGGCTTCCGCCCGCGGAGTCGCCCGTGTTGCCCTGAGCCTGTTCGCGCTCAGGCTCGGGACCGGTCTGCTCCTGCGCCGTGGCCGGCGTGGCCACGGCAAGCGCGAGGAAGCTGAGAGAAAGGCAGGACGCCAGTTTCGGCAGGGTGTTCATTGCGTTGCTTACCAGCGGTAGCGGACGGCGATGTTGGTGGACAGCATGTAGTCCGAGGTCGACATGTCAGCCACGCCGACGCGCCCGGTGATGTCCCAGGCCTTGTAGCGGCCTGCGATGCCGAACTCGGCCCGATAACCGGAGCCCGATGAATCGTTGTCGAACTGCACGCCGTTCGACCGCAGTTCGCTCTCGCCATCGGCCGAATACAGGTAGTTGAGGTTGGCCACCGGGGTGACGAACCCGTTCTCCGTCTCGAACGTCTTCAGCACGGCCACGCCCGCGCGCAGCAACGAAGCCTTGCCGCCAACGTCGGTGAAGCCGTAAACGCCGTCGCTGGAGGTGAAGTCGTCGAGCTCGACGTCCACGCTGGCGTACTGCAGCTGTGGTACCAGCGCGAGGCCGGACTGCAGCTTGTACTCGTAGCCCACCTCGAGGTTGTAGCCGTCGCCGTCGGCATCCGACTCGCCGGTCGCTCCGGACACGGTCCCGGGCGTGCGGAAGTCGGTGTCCATGGTCATGGACTGCCACGACGCGTCGAAGTACAGACCCTGCTCCAGCCTGTAGCTGGCGTTCAGGCCGTAGGAATTGACGTTGCCCTTCGCGCTGCCGATGTTGGCGTTCGAATTTGCCCTTGCGTCGCCGTAGCCGAAGATCGGGCCAGCGCTCAGACGGCCGCCACCCACTTCGCCGGTCCACTGGACGCCCGCCTGGAGGGCCGAGACCTTCTGGTCGAAGCTCACGTCCTGCAGGCTGTTGTCCGGATCGATCGTGCCTTCCTCGTGGAAGACCGAACCCCAGGCCGACCAGCCGGTCTCGCTCGCGCCCGACAGCCTGTGCATGTTGCGCTTGTCGTAGGTCTCGACCGACTGCAGCCACCAGTTCTGTGCCATGGTGGTGGCCGAGGCCGCGGCGATCGCCATGTGGCCCATGCCGAAGCGTGGCGCTGACCAGCACGTCGCCGGTCGCGGCGTCGGTCCGCACCTCGGCACTCAGCAGGCTGTCGGCAAACTGGCCCGACACGCCCGCGATCGTCGGCGCGTTGGCGTCGTTGTCGCCGCCCACCGAGACGATGGTGAAGTCGATGTCGCCCTTCAGCTGCTCGGCCGGGTTCAGCACGACACCGAGCGCTGCTGCCGCTGGTCACGTCGCCGCCCACGATCAGGCGGTCCGCATCACCGCCACTGGCAAGGTCGGCACCGAAGGTGAAGCTGCCGGAGAGGTTGCGGTCGAAGCGTCAGCGTGCTGCCGGCGACGCCGTTGCGCGCGTCGATCGTCGCCAGCGTCATGAACACGTCCGCCCCGGTGACGAGGCTGTCGCCGCCGGTGAGCGTGATCACGCCGCGGTCGATTTCGAAGCGATTGCTGCCGCCGCCGAAGTCGATGACCGAGCTGTTCAGCGTGATGTTGCCGGTGCTGGTCACCTGGCCCGAAGTTGTCGAGCAGCTGCGTGTTGACCAGCGTGTCGTTGCCGGCGCCGAAGACGATGCTGCCGCCGATCTCGCCGACGTTGACGACGTAGGAATCGAGGTCGTTGTCGGCGTTGAGACTGATCGCCGTGCCCGAGGCAGTCCGCGCCGGCCTGGATCGTGCCGGTGTTGAAGATCTGCGCGCCGCCGAGCTCCGCCGCGCCCGCGCCGGTGATCACGACCGCGGTCGAGTTCGCGCCGGTGCGGATCGTGCCGCTGTTGGCGAGGTAAGCCGTGCCGATCGAATCGGCCGTCCCTCGACACGTAGACGAGCTGTAAGTCGCAGGGCGGATTGAAATACGCGAGCAGCCCGGCGGGTCGAACTCCAGGACCGACGCCGTGTAGGGCGACGTCCTGGAGGACGGCGTTCATGCGCACACCGACCGAGTTGTCGCCGGTCTCGATGATGCCGGAGTTCGACGCGAACAGCGCGCCGTCGACGACCGTTGCCGTCAGGTCGTAGCGGCGCAGGACGACGCTGCCGGCCGGACATGTCGACGCCGATCGAATCGTCGCCGACCGTGATGCGGCCCTCGTTGACCAGCGCGGCGGAGTAGTTGCCCGCGACCAGCGCGCCGGTCGAATCGTCGCCCGTGATGATCGACGCCGTCCGCGTTCTGCAGCAGCTGCGCCGCGTAGCCGTAGCCGGCGTAGTACATCCGCGCGGCCGCGCCGACGGTGCCGTTGCCGGTCGTGATGTCGCCGTAGTTGACGACCTGCGCCAGCGCCTCGCCCCACGACGCGACGCCGTAACCCATTTGCGCCACCTCGTGCTCCGGGCGAAGACCGGATCCGGCAGGAACTCGCTGAGGTCGAGGTCGCCGATGGTGACGCTGCCGCGTGTTGTACGTGTCGTCGCGTTGCTGCCCATCGTGAACATGCCGGTCGCGTTGTCGCCGGTCGCGATGATGCCCTCGTTGACGCTGATCGCCGTCGAGTCCGTCGGATCCAGCGAGCCGCAGTCCCTGCCCGGACACGAACACGCCCGTGGCGAGGTCGCCGGCCGTGATTTCGCCGCTGTTGCGGGCATAGGCCGTGGCGCCGATAGCGGCCGACTGCCGGGCTGTTCGACAGCATGCCGACGGACGGTGAACAGCCGGTCGATACGGCGTGCCGTCATAGCTTGCGAGGCGCGTTCGACTTCGCCGTTGCCGACCGTGATCGAGCCTTCGTTGATCGCGAACGAAGTGCCGCCGATGTTGGTGTTGCGGATGCCGGCGCTGTTGTCGCCGCTGACGATGACGCCTGTCTCGGTGTTGATGCTGGTGGTCGAGCCCAGGCCGCCGAGATTATCGGAAGATGCCGGCGCTTTCGGCCGGGCACGTTGTTCGCGGGGAAGGAGAAGCCGTCGCCGACGATGATCGTCCCCGAGTTGATCGCGGTCGATTCGCCGGCGTCCGGCGCGAGGAAATGCCGCGGCCGCCATCCTTCAGCTCGATCATGCCCTTCGTTGACGACCGTGGTCTCGTACAGCCGGACGTTCGGGAAGTCGAAGATCGGGAACACGTCCTCACCCAGCATCTCGTTGTAGCGGGCGTGGAGTTCATTGAGGTGCGCGTAATGCGCCAGGTACTCGTTGTTCGAGCCCAGGCTCGACGACGCCGATGCCGGTCGACGAAGGCAGCCTCGCCCGGCGCCACGTTGTCCCGGTCGACGTCGCCGTGGATCTCGCCGCTGTTGACGACCATGACGTCGCCGCCGAGACGATAGTCGCCCGCGCTGCCGCGGGACGGCGAGAACGAGATGCCAGCCGAATAGTTGCCGATGTCGATGCGGCCGGAGTTCTCGATCGACGTGGTCGCGGTCGAGCGCACATCGATGCCCGAACTCCACTTGTCGACCTTGATGTCGCCGCTGTTGACGATCGTCGTGCCACCGTCGCCGATCGCCTGGATGCCGGCCGAGGCCCAGCTGCTGGGACTGCCGAAGTAGGCGGCGTCCCGTGGTCGACGCCCATGTCGATGTTGCCGGAGTTGTTGATGGCGATGGATCCGCCGTCGTACTCCATGTCCAGCACGTTGTTGTCGACCGTGTAGACGTCGGGCGAGACGACGCCCGTCACCTGGCCGAACTCGTTGTAGCGTGAGCTCGCCGTCGGCGGTCTTCTCGAAGTCATAGGCAGACTCGTAGACCTCGGTCCGCGCGTAGATGCCCGACGGAGTTCGCCTGTCGCCGGTCGACGTGATGTCGCCGGAGTTCGTGATGTCGATGGACTGGCCGGCCGGGTTGATCGCCCGGATCGCGTGCCGGTCGGCGAAGTCGATCGAGCCGCGGTTGTCGATCGTGATCGTCGAGTCGGCCGGGTCGCGCGGCAGGATCACGCGGCTGCGGTTGTAGTCGATCTGGCCGGTCGCGATGTAGGACGGGTAGCCATAGTTGTCATAGACGCGATTGCCGGCGTCGTCGTAAGCCCGACGAAGCCCGCATCGAAGACAAAGCTGGCAGAGTCGTTGACCAGCGCCGTGTCGAGGTCGACCGCGCCGGTGTAGACGTCGATGCCGATGCCGCCCGTCAGGTCGCCGGTGTTGACGATCGAGATGCTCTCGGCCGTGCTCGACAGCGGGATCGCCGTCTGGTCGGGACCGACGGTGATGTTGTCCGTGTTGTTGAAGTCGATCTTGCGGCTGGGCGCGGCGAACGAGGACGGCTTGCTGAAGGCCTTGCGCATGGCCTCCACGCTCATCTGCTCGGTGACCGGCAGGCGCAGTGCGTTGCGGACGGCCGCCTGCAGCGTGGCCGACTGCACTTCGGGCGTGGCCGCGTGCAGCGCGGGGGTGGCGGCGATGAGCGCGGTGGCCGCCGCGCCCAGCAGGGCGGTCTTGCGAGCCATGGAGTTCGTCACCACGCGAGCCTTGCCAGGCAGACCTGTTCGTCATACGCGCCTATCCCTTCCCAGTTGTGGTCCGTTTGCGAGATGCATGCCGGGCCGATTTTCGCGGGGGCGATGGTGTAGAACGCGGCTGGTCGAGTCCATCAGGGAAACCCTGAGTTTTGGCTCAGGAACCCCTGGTTTGCCCTCGCATGAGGCGCGTAACGCGCGCGACTGGAGCTACACTCGCCGGCAAGCCATGGCGCCGGATACCGGCCGGAAGACAGGAACACAGTCATGCGTCTGCCGAAACTTGTCGCTTGCATCTTCGCGCCGCTCGCACTGGCGGCCGCGCAGGTCGTCGCAGCCGCGCCGGATTTCTCCAGGCTCGGCAAGGACCTGACGCCCATCGGCGCCGAGCGCGCCGGCAACGCCGCCGGCACGATCCCGGCGTGGGACGGTGGCCTGCGGCAGCCTCCGCCCGGATGGACGCCGCAGCAGGGCTACATCGATCCGTTTCCGAACGACAAGCCGCTGTTCACCATCGACTCGACCAACGTCTGCCCGCTACGAAGCGCAGCTGAGCAAGGGCCAGGCTGGCGCTGCTGCAGAAGTATCCGCAGAACTTCCGCATGAACGTCTACCCGACGCGCCGCACGGTCGGGTATCCGCAGGCGGTCACGGACCGCGTCGTCGCCAACGCGGGCAAGGTCGCGCTGCAGGGCTTCGGACTGCAGAACCTGAACGGCTCGACCACGCCTTTTCCGATCCCGGAAAACGGCCTGGAGGCGATCTGGAACCACCTGGTGCGTTACCTGAGCGGCGGCATCGTGCGCACGGGGCATTCGTTTCCGGTGCGCACCAATGGCGACTTCTACAAGATCGGCTTTCACGCGCAGCGCATCTACGCGCAGAACGTCGAAGGCGCGGCGGCCAACCGGCTGTTCTTCGCGCTCGGCTATTTCACCGAGCCGGCGACGCTGCGCGGCACGATCTTCCTGGTGCACGAACCGATCGACCAGGTGGCCGAGCAGCGCTCGGCGTGGATCTACAACGCCGGCCAGCGCCGCGTGCGTCGCGCGCCCGACCTTGCCTACGACGGCATCAACGACGGCTCCGAGGGAATGCTGACGACGGACCAGGTGGACGGCTACAACGGCGCGCCCGACCGCTACGACTGGAAGCTGCTCGGCAAGCGCGAGCTGTACGTGCCCTACAATTCCTACCGGCTGTCGGACAAGTCGCTGAAGTACAAGGACATCGTCCGGCCGAAGTCGATCAATCCCGACTACGTGCGCTACGAGCTGCACCGCGTGTGGGTGGTCGAGGGCACGCTCAAGCCCGGCCAGCGCCACATCTACGGCAAGCGCACGTTCTACCTGGACGAAGACAGCTGGTCGGTGCTGGCCGAGGACGCCTACGACACGCGCGGCGGCCTCTGGCGTGCATCCCTGCACGGGCTGGTGCAGGCGTATGACGCGCAGGTGCCGTTCTACCGGTTCGGCATCTATCACGACCTCAACAGCGGCGGCTACCTGGTGGGCGGCCTCGACAACGAGGTGCGGGAACCGATCCAGTTCGACGCCCGGGCCAAGGCTGGCGATTTCCAGCCCGACGCGCTCCGCCGCCTCGGCGGCACGCTGTAGCGCCTGCCGCCACCTCGACCGCGGTCAGTCGCGTGCCCTGGCGCAAAGCACTGGTCGTGTGGCTGGCGATCATCCTCGCCGAGTCGGTGCATGGCACGCTGCGCACGCTGTACCTCGCGCCACTGATGGGCGATGCCGGCGCCCGGCGCCTGGGCGTGCTGATCGGATCAGTGCTGATCGTCGCGATCGCGCTGGCGTTCGCCCGCTGGCTCGGCGACCTGCCACGCCGCCAGCTGTTCGCCATCGGCGCCGTATGGGTGGTGCTGACCGTGGCTTTCGAGATTGCGCTGGGGCGCGCCGTGATGCACGCGTCCTGGGAGCGGATCCTGAGCGACTACGACGTCACGCAGGGCGGCCTGATGGGCTTCGGACTGCTGGTGCTCTGGTGCAGCCCGTGGCTTGCGCACCGGCTGCGTTTCCGCTGACCCGCTGGTCGCGCTGCCGCAGCAGCCGGGCTGGTCAATCCAGCCCGAGCTGGAACGCCGCGTCGATGTCCCGCTTCGAATAGACCTTGAACGAGATCAGCGTCTCCGACCCGGTGATGCCCGGCAGCTTGCGCATCTTTTCGCTGATGACGCGCGCCAGGTCGTCGTTCTCGCGCACGCGCACCAGCGCGACCAGGTCGTACTGGCCCGCCACGGAGAAGACTTCGCTGACGCCATCGAGTTCGGCGATGGTCTGCGCGAGTTCCGGAACCTTGTCGGTCTCGGCCTTGATCAGGACGACGGCGGTGACCATGGGAAGCCTCGGAAGGGAATAGGGATTAGGGGCTAGGGGCTAGGGGCTAGGGGCTAGCAAGAATCGTACATTCGGGCCTGGGCAAGCAGATCATGCCGGGACATCAGTATTGTGCTCCGACTAGTCCCTATTCCCTAATCACTTCTCTCCGCGTCCGGCTGGTTCTCCGGCCGCGCGGCCACGAACGCCGGCAGGGTCTCGAGGTGGGCGCAGGCCGCCACCAGTCGCGGGTAGGCGCTCACGTCCACGCCGAAGCGACGCGCGTTGTACATCTGCGGCACCAGGCAGACATCCGCCAGGGTCACCTGCCCGCCGTGGCAGTGGCGCTGGTCGGCCGCGTGCCCGCCGTCGGCGACGGCTGCCACCCAGCGCTCGAGCGCCACGAAGCCGCGCGCGATCCAGTG
Source organism: uncultured Gammaproteobacteria bacterium (assembly GCA_963744735.1). Taxonomy (GTDB): domain Bacteria; phylum Pseudomonadota; class Gammaproteobacteria; order Steroidobacterales; family Steroidobacteraceae; genus RPQJ01. The sequence goes on along the minus strand of CAVUVH010000001.1, from coordinate 262,825 downwards.
GGCGACCCAGCGGTTGACGCCCGCGTCGTCGGCCTGCAGGTCGGTGCGCAGGTACTGCGTGATCGCGATGTTGTTGAGCGGATGGATGTCGCAGGCGATGGCGAGCGCCATGCCGCGCACGATCGCCCGATCGCGGGCCGAACCGGGCAGCAGCCGCGGCTCGGGATGGATTTCCTCGAGGTACTCGCAGATGGCGAGCGACTGCGGCACGACGAAACCGTCGTCGGCCAGCGCCGGCACCAGCCCCTGCGGGTTCACGGCGAGGTAGTCCGGCTGCTTCTGCTCGCCGCCGTCGCGCAGCAGGTGCTTCGGCACCGACTCGTACGGCAGCCCCTTCAGCGCCAGCGCGATGCGCACGCGGTAGGCGGCAGAACTGCGCCAGTACGTATAGAGCCTGAGTGCCATGCCGTGTCTCCTTCCTTGTCAGACGATGGTGGTGCGCAGCGTGTCGAGGCCGTCGATGCCGGCCACGATGCTGTCGCCGCGTTGCAGCGGGCCGACCCCGGCGGGCGTGCCGGTGAAGATCAGGTCGCCCGCCTGCAACTCGAACAGTGTCGACAGCTCGGCGATGACTTCCGCCACGTTCCAGATGAGGTCGGAGACGTTCGCGTCCTGCCGCGACTGGCCGTTGACCTCCAGCCAGATGCGGCCACCGGTGACGTGACCGCCGGCGGTAACGGGCCTGATCGCACTGACCGGCGCCGAATGATCGAATGCCTTGGACACGTCCCACGGCAGGCCCTTGTCCTTCGCTTCCAGCTGCAGGTCGCGGCGCGTCAGGTCGTTGCCGACCGCGTAGCCGAAGACGTGCTCGAGCGCGGTCGCCACCGGAATCTGGCGGCCGCCGAGCCCGAGCGCGACCACGAGCTCGACCTCGTGATGCAGGTTGGCCGTGCGCGGCGGATACCGTACCGCGGCGCCGTTGGCCACCACCGCGTCGGCCGGCTTGGTGAAGAAGCACGGCGGCTCGCGCGCGGGATCGGCGCCCATCTCGCGCGCGTGCGCGGCGTAGTTGCGCCCGACGCAGTAGATGCGGTGGACCGGGAAGCGCGCCGCGCTGTCGGCGATCGCGACGGTCGGACGCGGCACGGCGAAGGGCAGGTGATCGGCGGTGGTCATGGTGTGGTCCTCGTGGTGCGCGCGGGCCGCAGCCTGCAGGCGCAGCAACTCGGGCAGGAATACCTCCTGCACGAGGATGGGCAGGCCGCCGAGCCGATAGACCGCCCGCCGCGCCCACAAGGCCTGGCAGGCTGCGCCGGCACCTGCGGCGGCGGCCGCGGCCAGCGGGTGATCGGCCGTCAGTTGGGCGTATTCGAGCGGCTCGCGCTCCAGCGGCTGGTCGCTCTGCCGCAGCACCTCGCCGAGCGGCGAGTCGCCCAGCTCGCGCAGCCATGGATAGCGCGCCAGCGTCGCCGCCGGCAGCACGGTCTGCGCAAACACCAGGCGCCCGTCGGCGGCGCGGAACTCGATCTCGCGCAGCAGGCAGTCGGCGTCGGCAACGCCCAGCCGCTGCTGCAGCATGGCTGGAAGCGGCGCGGCCCTGAGCTCGCCCAGCCGGCGGAACACCATCGCGGCACCGCACAGCGCGCGCACGCGCGCAGTGAGCAGGCCGGGCTCCGCCAGCCACGACAGCAGCTCCTGCGGCGCATGCGCCGCGACGGCGGCGAGTGGCGACCAGTGTGCTGCGCTGGACAACGCGGTCAGAACTGCTCGGCCGTGAGCGCCATCACCGTGGCGCTGCCCGCGCGGACCGCGACGCCGTAGGCGGATGCACGCGGCAGCACCTGCTCGGCATAGAAGCGCGCGAGCAGCACCTGCGTGCGCAGGAACACGGGGTCCGTGGCGTCGGTCTCGAGCTTGCGGACCGCCGCCAGCGCGCCACGCGCCAGCTGCCAGCCGCCGATCACGGTGCCCATCAGCATCAGGTAGTTGAACGCCGAGGCACTCGCCAGCTCGGGGTCCTTGCGCTCGCCGCTCAGCAGGTGCGACGAGCACAGCACGACTTCGTCGAGCCCCTTCGCCAGCCACAGCCGCAGGGCCGCAAGATCCTCGCCGGCGTTGGCGAGCGGCGCATCCACCTGGCGCATTTCCGAGACGAACGCCGACACCGTGGCGCCGCCGTCACGCAGCAGCTTGCGCCCGACCAGGTCGATGGCCTGGATGCCGTTGGTGCCTTCGTAGATCGAGGCGATGCGCACGTCGCGGTAGATACTGCGCCACGCCGGTTTCCTCGACGTAGCCCATGCCGCCATGGACCTGGATGCCGAGCGCCGTGACGTCCTGGCCGATCTCGGACGAGAAGGCCTTGGCGATCGGCGTCATCAGGTCGCCGCGCGCGAGCCAGGCCGCGGACGACTCCGCCGTGTCGCCGTGGTTGCCGCGATCGAGGCAGGACGCCGTGTAGTAGCAGATCGCGCGGCAGGCCTGCGTCAGCGAACGCATCAGCAGCAGCGTGCGACGGATGTCGGGGTGGCGGATGATCGCCACGCGTCCCTTCTCGCCCGGCGCGCGGCCCTGCACACGCTCGCGCGCGTACTTGACCGCTGCCTGGTACGAACGATCGGCCAGGCCCACGCCCTGCGCGGCGACGCCGAGCCGCATGTAGTTCATCATCGTGAACATCGCGGCCAGGCCCTCGTTCTCGACGCCGACCATGAAGCCCTGCGCGCCGCCTTCGTCGCCGAACGCCATCACGCAGGTCGGGCTGGCGTGGATGCCGAGCTTGTGCTCGACGGAGACCGGGAACACGTCATTGCGCGCGCCCGGCGTGCCGTCCGCGTTCAGCTTGAACTTCGGCACCAGGAACAGCGAGATGCCCTTCGTGCCCTGCGGCGCGCCCGGCAGGCGCGCGAGCACCAGGTGCACGATGTTCGTCGGTCATGGGGTGGTCGCCCCAGGTGATGTAGATCTTGCGCCCGGTCAGCAGGAAGCTGCCGTCGGCCTGCGGCTCGGCCCGGGTCGTGAGCGCGGACAGGTCGGAGCCGGCCTGCGGCTCGGTCAGGCACATCGTGCCGGTCCATTCGCCGGAGACGAGCTTCCCCAGGTACCGGGCCTTGAGCTCCTCCGAACCATGGCGGTCCAGCGCCAGGATCGCGCCCTGCGACAGTTCGGGACACAGCGCGAACGCGACGTTGGCGGCGGCCCACATTTCATCGCAGGCGACCGCGAGGGTCTTGGGCAGTCCCTGGCCGCCGAAGTCCGGATCGGCTGCGATGCCCGACCAGCCGCCGTCGCGGAACAGGCCGTAGGCGTCGGTGAACTCGGCCGGCACCTGCACGGCCTTGTCCACGACCTGCACACCCTTGCGGTCGCCCGTCCAGTTGATGGGCGCGAGCACGCCACCGGCAAAGCGGCCTGCTTCCTCGAAAATCGCCTCGACCGTGTCCGTATCGACGGCCGCAAAAGCCTGCAAGGCGGCCACTGACTTGAACTCGGCCAGGTGCTCGACGGTGAATCGCATCTGCTGCAGGGGGGCGGTGTACTCGGCCATGGCTCTGCTCCGACGTTCATTTGTGCTGTGCAACAATCCATTTTGCCCTGCCGCGCCCGACCGTGCCATGCCGGCGCAGCCGGCAGAGGTACAATCGTGGCCCTACCGCCGAGGTCCGGATGAGCATCTGGTATCGACCCCTGACGCTGGAGCAGGTCCAGCAAATGCACGCGCAGGGCGCCGGCCTGGCCGTGCACCTGGACATCCGGCTGACCGCGCTGGGCGACGATTTCCTGCGCGGCGACATGCCGGTCGACGAGCGCACCCGCCAGCCCTTTGGCCTGCTGCATGGCGGCGCCAACGTGGTACTGGCCGAGACCCTCGGCAGCCTGGCCAGCAATTTCTGCCTCGAGACGCCGCGGTTCTACAGCGTCGGGCAGGAAATCAGCGCCAGCCACCTGCGCTCGGCCCGTTCCGGCCGGGTCACCGGGACGGCGCGCCCGATCCACCTGGGCGGGCGGTCCCACGTCTGGGAGGTCCGGATCGAGGACGAAGCCGGCCGGCTCAGCTGCATTTCGCGCCTGACGATGGCCGTGGTCGAGGCGCAGGGGCAGCCGCACTCTCGCGCCGGGTCGGCCGCATGAGCCGTCGGCGGCGACTGTGGCTGCTCGCGCTGCTGGCGGCGGCGACCACGGGCTGCGGCCTCAAGGGACCGCTCACCCTGCCGTCCAGGTCGGACGAAGTCGTGATCCGCGGACCGGGACAGACCACGACGGATCCGGCCGCCACGCCGGCCCCCACGCCGGCGACCGACGCCCGCCACCACGCCGGCCAGGCCGCAGGACGAACGACCGCCGCCCCCGCCCCTGCCGGGCAGCAATTCCGGGGCCGCGCGGTGGTTGACGCGCAGACACTGGTCCTCATCGACGGCTCGTCGTATCTGTACCGCGCGTTCCACGCGCTGCCGCCGCTGACGAATTCGCGCGGCGAGCCGACCGGCGCGGTGCTCGGTGTGCTGAACATGCTGCTGCGCATGCAGCGCGAGCAGCGGCCGGAGCGGGTCGCCGTGGTGTTCGACGCGCCCGGCAAGACCTTTCGCGACGAACTGTTCGCGGAGTACAAGTCGCACCGGCCGCCGATGCCGGACGACCTGCGCGCGCAGGTCGAGCCGCTGGTCGATGCGGTGCAGGCACTGGGCCTGCCGCTGCTGCGCATCCCGGGTGTCGAGGCGGACGACGTCATCGGCACGCTCGCACAGCGGGCCGTGGCGTCCGGACTGCAGGTGCTGATCTCGACCGGCGACAAGGACATGGCGCAGCTCGTCAACGAGCACGTCACGCTGGTCAACACGATGACGAATTCGTCGCTGGACCGCGCCGGCGTCAAGCTCAAGTTCGATGTCTTCCCGGAGCAGATCGTCGACTACCTGGCGCTGGTCGGCGATGCGTCGGACAACATCCCGGGCGTGCCCAAGGTGGGGCCGAAGACCGCGGCCAAGTGGCTCAACGAGTACCAGACGCTCGACCGGCTGCTGGCGAACCAGGACCGGATCGAAGGCAAGGTGGGCGAAAGCCTGCGCGCCTCGACCGCCGACCTGGCGCTGTCGCGCGAGCTGGCGCGGATCCGCTGCGACCTGGCGCTGGACCTGGGTCCCGAGCAGCTGCGGCGCAGTGAGCCGGACCTGCCGAAGTTGCGCGAGCTGTGCACGCGGCTCGAGCTGCGATCGCTGCTGCGGTCGCTGGAGGAATCGGCTGCGGGCGGCAAAGCGGAAGCCGCATCCGCGCCCGCGCCCTCACCCGCGCCCTCACCCGCGCTTCGCGTCGCACCTCTCCCGCTGACGCGGGAGAGGTGGAGAGTGGGAACTGGGCGCCGGGACGGAACTACGAGCTGGTCCTGACGCAGGAGCATTTCGCGCGCTGGCTCGATGCGCTTGGCGCCGCCGACCTCTTTGCGTTCGACACCGAAACGACCTCGCTCGATTACATGCAGGCAGAGATCGTCGGCGTGTCGTTCGCGATCGAGCCGGGCCACGCGGCCTACGTGCCGCTCGCGCACACCTACCCGGGCGCACCGGAGCAGCTCGATCGCGCGGAGGTGCTGCAGCAGCTGCGGCCGCTGCTCGAGGACGGCAATCGCGGCAAGCTCGGCCATCACCTCAAGTACGACGCGCACGTGCTGCGCAACCACGGCATCGAACTGCGCGGCATGCGCTTCGACTCGATGCTGGAATCCTACGTGCTGAACAGCACGGCGACACGCCACGACCTCGATTCGGTGGCGCAGCGCTACCTGGGCCTGGAGACGATTCATTACGAGGACGTCGCCGGCAAGGGCGCGAAGCAGCTCGCCTTCAACGACGTGCCGGTCGAGTCTGCGGCCGAGTATTCGGCCGAGGACTCCGACGTCGCGCTGCGGCTGCATCGCACATTGTGGCCGCAGCTCGAGGCCGTGCCCGCGCTGGCGCAGCTCTACACCGGCATCGAGCAGCCGCTGGTGCCGGTGCTGCTCGAGATGGAGCACTGCGGCGTGCTGATCGACGCGCAGATGCTGCGACAGCAGAGCCAGGAGCTGTCGCGCGGCCTGGTCGAACTCGAACAGCGCGCGCATGCGGCAGCCGGGCAGCCGTTCAACCTCGAGTCGCCGAAGCAGCTGCAGGAAGTGCTGTTCGGCAAGCTCGGCCTGCCGGCGAAGCGCAAGACGCCGACCGGGCAGCCGTCGACGGCGGAGGACGTGCTGGAGGAACTGGCCGAGGAGTTCGAGCTGCCGCGCATCATCCTCGACTACCGCGGGCTGGCGAAGCTGCGCTCGACCTACACCGACAAGCTGCCCGGGCAGATCAACCCGCGCACGGGACGCGTGCACACCTCGTATCACCAGGCGGTGGCGGCCACGGGGCGGCTTTCGTCGACCGACCCCAACCTGCAGAACATCCCGATCCGCACGCCGGAAGGGCGCCGCATCCGGCAGGCGTTCGTCGCGCCGGCCGGCCACGTGCTGCTGGCGGCGGACTACTCGCAGATCGAGCTGCGCATCATGGCCCACCTCTCGGGCGATGCCGGCCTGCTCGACGCGTTTGCCCACGACCGCGACATCCACCAGGCCACGGCGGCCGAGGTGTTCGGCGCGCCGGCGCCCGAGCAGGTCACGCCCGAGCAGCGGCGCGCGGCCAAGGCGATCAACTTCGGCCTGATCTACGGCATGTCGGCGTTCGGCCTGGCGCGGCAGCTCGGCATCGAGCGCGGCGCGGCGCAGAAGTATGTCGACCTGTATTTCCAGCGTTATCCGGGCGTCAAGCGCTACATGGACGAGACCCGCGCCACGGCACGCGAGCAGGGCTTCGTCGAGACGGTGTTCGGCCGGCGGCTGTACCTGCCCGAGATCAACTCACGCAACGCGCAGTTGCGGCAATACGCCGAGCGCAGCGCGATCAACGCGCCGATGCAGGGCACCGCCGCCGACATCATCAAGCGCGCGATGCTCGAGGTGCACCGCTGGCTGTCGGGCAACCCGCACGCTCGCCTGCTGATGCAGGTGCATGACGAGCTCGTGCTCGAGGTCGCGGACGACAAGGTCGACGCGGTGCTGGCGGAGCTGCGCGGGCACATGACCACCGCCGCGACGCTGCGTGTCCCGCTGCGGGTCGACGTGGGCGTCGGCCGGAACTGGGACGAGGCTCACTGACGTCGTTCGAGCGACAATAAATCACGGCAGTTATCGGCACATTGTTGCTCACTGGCAACAGAAGGCTAGGCATTCTCGTGGCGTATGCAGCAATTCTGGCGACCTGCACAATAGCTCACATGTGTCTGCATGCGACACAGGATTCGCAACGGTCGTTCGCCGTAGCGGATCCACCACGCTGGACAGGAGCTAATATGAAAAGGATTCTCGCGCATCGCCACTGTTGCCGCGCTTGTGCGCCGCACAGCCCGCCCTCGCGGCGGACAAGACCGGTTTCTATGTTGGCGGTGATATCGCCAACGCCAACTATGATGTCGACCAAGGTAGCCTTGGATAGCTTGGCCGACGGACATTTACAACGTAGCCGAGCTTCGGCGTCCTGAGCGCGGACTCGGAACTGGACGACTCCGATTCGAGCTGGAGCTTGTTTGTCGGTTACCGCTTCATGCCGTACTTCGCGGTCGAAGGCGGCTACGTTGACCTCGGCACGGCCGGCTACACAGGCCGATGTCGTGGTCGACGATGGCGAAGTTCGTTCACGACACGGCCATTAGCGGCGACATCTCGAGCTCGGGCTTTGCGCTGTCGGCCCTGGGCATCCTGCCGATCGGCGAGAGCTTCGAGGCGTTTGCGCGCCTGGGCGTCTACTTCGCCGACACGGATATCGACTTGAATGTGTCGGCCTCGGAGGCGAAAGCGTGTCGGCCAACGAAAAGGAAGGTGAAACCGAGTTCCTGTGGGGAATCGGCGGCGCCTTTAACTTCAGTGACGCCTGGGCCGTCCGTCTCGAGTACAGTCAGTTCATGGACGTCGGCGACGAAGAGTTGACGGGCGAGTACGATGTCGATCGCTGGTCGCTCGGCGTGACCTGGACGTTCTAACGCCCGACGACTTGAGCGGTTGCCCTGGCACGCGCCGGGACTCTTGCCGCTCTATGCAGTCGGTCTGCTAAGGGCCCCGGCTTCGGTCGGGGCCTTTTTTTTGTGGACGTCGGCGAGGACCTTACCTGTCGTCCTGACCCCAGCATTTCTGTAGCATTTTCGCCATCGCGGAGCTGTCGACGAGTCCGTCCACTGAGCTCGAGCCAGCCCACACCCAGTCATCGGAGACCGTTCATGAAGTTCGCATTTACTGCACTTGCCAGCGCTCTACTCCTGTCTGCCACGCCGGCCCTTGCCGCCGACAACGGCATCTACCTCGGCGGCAGCGTCGGCCAGGCCGGGGTGAGCCTCGACGAACTCGACGGCGAAAGCTTCGACTACGATGCCGACAGCACCGCCTTCAAGGCGATCGCCGGCTGGCGCTTCCTCGACTGGCTGGCCGTCGAAGGCAACTACGTCGACCTCGGCTCGGGCGACGATACGATCGAAGGCATGAAGTTCGAGTCGGACATCAGCGGCCTCTCGCTCTCGGCGGTCGGCTTCCTGCCGGTCGGCCCGGTCGATCTGTTTGCCCGCGTCGGCGCCATCAACTGGGATGCCGAGCTCAGCGCCCCGGGCGAATCCTTCAGCGATGACGGCACCGACCTGACCTACGGCATTGGCGCGCAGTTCCGGGTGTGGAGCCTGAGCATCCGCGCGGAATACGAGCAGTTCGACGTCGATGCCGCCGACACGGTCGACCTGATCTCGCTCGGCGTGACCTGGACTTTCCTGTAACGCACTGATTTTATTATTTTTTTCGGGTCAGACCGGGCACAGATCAAGCTGCCGGGGTCCGCCGGAACTTTCCTCCGGGTGACCGTGCTCTAAATCGGCGAGCGTCATTGACGCTTGGCGTCGCCCTACCTCCCTGGGCGCGACGTCTGCCCGGTCATCCCCCAATACCGGGTTTATTTACCCCGGCCGGATCCGCTGGTCCCGCCGGGGTTTCTTTTATCCGCCGCCCGTGCAGCAGTTTCTCGAGCGCACCCCGCGCTTCCTGCAAGCCGTCTCCCGCCAGCGCCGAGAACAGCTGCACCGTGACGCCGCCGTCGCGCGGCAGTTGCCGGCGCACGGCCTGCAGCGCATTGCCACCCGCGCCGCGCCCGAGCTTGTCCGCCTTGGTGAGCAGGATGTGCACCGGCAGGCCGCGGCTGGACGCGAGTTCCAGCATCGAGAGGTCATGCTCGGTGAGCGGGTGGCGCACGTCCATCACGACGATCGTGCCCTGCAGCGACTCGCGCTTGGCGAAGTAACCGGTCAGCAGGGTGCCCCAGTGCGCGCGCATGTCGCCCGAGACCTTGGCAAAGCCGTAGCCGGGCAGGTCGACCAGGCGCCGGCCCGCGTCAAGTTCGAAGAAGTTCAGCAGCCGGGTCGCGCCGGGGCTCTTGCTGGTGCGGGCCAGGCCCTTGCGCTGGGTGATCGCGTTGATGGCGCTCGATTTGCCGGCGTTCGACCGCCCGGCCACCGCCACCTCGACCCCTGTGTCGGGCGGCAGCTGCCCGAGCTTGTTCGCGCTGGTGAGGAATCGGACCTGCGGATACGCCGCCATGCTGCCTGCCCGGTGGGTCGCTCCCACGATGATCGAAGGCCTTAGTGTACAATTTACGGCTCGCCCGGCAGGCCGCGAACCGCACGTTCCGGGCGTTTTTGTGCGTTCCGCGCCCGTCTTTCTCCTGGGAGTGTTTGCAGACATGACCGCGAAGTTCGCTGCCCTGACGCTGGCCGCCGTGCTTGGCTGGACCGGCTCCGCCCATGCAGCAGGAACGGTGGAGGCCGGCCAGGCCAAATCCGCGACCTGCATGGCCTGCCATGGCATGGACGGCAACAGCGCCAATCCCGAATGGCCGAACCTCGCCGGGCAGCACTCGTCCTACATCGTCAAGCAGTTGCGCCACTTCAAGGCCAACGAACGCCAGAACCCGCTGATGAGCCCGATGGCCATGATCCTGACCGACCAGGACATGGAAGACCTCGCGGCCTACTTCTCCGCGCAGACGCTGCGCCCGACGGGTGAGACCGAACCGTCCAAGTTCGAGCTCGGCCAGCGCATCTTCCGTGCCGGTATCGCCGCCAAGGGCGTGCCCTCCTGTGCCGGCTGCCATGGTCCTTCGGGCCGCGGCATCCCGGGCGCGGCCTTCCCGGCCATCGGTGGCCAGCATGGGGTCTATGCCGCCAGCCAGTTGCGCAACTACCGGTCGGCCACGCGCGCGACCGATCCCAACTCGATGATGCGCACGATTGCCGCCAAGCTGACGGACGAGGAAATCGACGCCGTGGCCTCGTACCTGCAGGGCATGCGTTGAACCCCTGTCGGGCGCGCGGGTCAGAGAGCTTCATGAATACCCAGACCGTGTTTTCCCGTTTCCGGCAGGCGATTGCGGCCGGCGTACTCCTGCTGGCCGGCAGCTCGGCGGCCCTCGCGCTGGAGATCCAGCAGGGCGTGCACTACAAGCTGCTCACCCCGGCGCAGCCGACCAACGTCGCCCCGGGCAAGGTCGAGGTGGTCGAGGTGTTCTGGTACGCCTGCGGCCATTGCTACCTGCTCGAGCCCAGACTCGAGGCCTGGGACCGCAAGGGCCGGCCGGCCAATGCCCAGCTGGTGCGGTTGCCCGCCACCTGGAACAACACGCTGAAGACGCATGCCCGCCTGTTCTACACGATGGAACTGCTGGGCAAGCAGAACCTGAACCCCGAGATCTGGCGCGAGATCAACGTCAAGGGCAACCGGCTCGACACGCCGGCCGCGATCGAGGCCTTCTTCACCTCGCGCGGCGTCAGCAAGGCCGATTTCAACAAGGCCTTCGCGGGCTTCGCGGTGGACTCCAAGATCATGAAGGCGGAGGACCTCAACCGCCGCTACAAGATCACGGCCACGCCCACCGTGGTGGTCGACGGCAAGTACGTCACCGACATCGGCATGGCCGGCGGCGAGGAGCAGTTGTTCCAGGTGATCAACGCCCTGGTTGCGCGGGAGTCCGCGCGCTGAGGGCCAGCCCCGCGGCCACAGCCCTACGGAAAACCCCCGCCCTCGCGCGGGGGTTTTTCATTGCGGCCTGTGCTACAACGGCGACCGGACTCGGTGACGGACGTTCCGGATGCTGCGATTACTGATCCCGACGGGCAGCGGTTACACCTGGATCGAACACCAGCCGCCGGCGCCGTTTCCGGACGAGTTCCTGTGGGCGGACCTGTTCGAGCCGACTGTCGAGGAAGAAAAGGCGGTCGAGGCCCTGCTCACCGTCGACGTGCCGACACGCGACGAGATGAAGGAGATCGAGACCTCGAACCGCCTGTACGAGGAAGGCGGCGCGGTGTACATGACGGCGACCGTCGGCAGCAAGCTCGACAGCGCGCTCCCGGAAAGCAGTGCGATCACGTTCATCCTCGCCAACGGGCGGATGATCACCAACCGCTACGTCAACCCGACGCCGGTGCAGCGCTTCATGCAGTTTGTCGAGCGCTCGCCCGCGGCGTGCACGTCCTCGGCGACGTTGTTCGCCGGCCTGCTCGAGGCGTTCGTGGAACGGATCGCCGACCTGCTCGAGCGGGTGCAGACCGAGCTCGACAGCGTGTCGTCGGCGATCTTTCCGCGCGGTGGCGCCACCTCGCCGAGCAGCTCGGACCTGCATGCGCTGATCCGCCAGATCGGCGCCGACGGCGACCTGGTCTCGAAGGCGCGTGAAAGCCTGGTCAGCTTCCAGCGCATCCTGATGTACGTGCAGCAGAGCGCCAGCATCGACCTGTCGCAGGACCAGCGCAACCGCTTCAAGTCGACGCTGCGCGACGTGCAGTCGCTGTCGGACCACGCCAGCTTCCTCGGCAGCAAGATCCAGTTCCTGCTCGACGCCGTGCTCGGCCTGATCAACCTCGAGCAGAACAACATCATCAAGATCTTCTCGGTCGCGGCGGTGATGTTCCTGCCGCCGACGCTGGTGGCCAGCATCTACGGCATGAACTTCCACCACATGCCCGAACTGGACAAGCACTGGGGCTATCCCGTGGCGCTGATCGCCATGGTGATCTCGGCGCTGGTGCCGTACCTCTACTTCCGCCGCAAGGGCTGGCTGTAGGCGCCTGCCGGGCCCGTGACCCCCGGTATCTTCCTGGCGATCGCGACCACGATCGCGGTCGCGGCAATCACCCCCGGTCCGGCCGTCACCGCGCTGGTCGCCCGCGCCATCGCCGACGGGCCGCGTCCCGCCATGGCCCTGAACGCCGGCATCGTCACGGGCGACCTGCTGTTCTTCGCGCTCGCCGCGGCCGGCATGGCCGCCGCCGCGCAGGCGCTCGGCGACGTGTTCACGGCCCTGCAGTGGGCCGGCGCGGCCTACCTCGCGTGGCAGGGCTACCGGCTGTGGCGCTTCCAGCCGCGGACGCTGCCCGTGGACGGCGCCGCGGTCGCGCACCAGGCGCGGTTCTGGCGCAACTACGCGGCAGGCCTGCTGCTGATGTTCGGGCACGTGCAGGCCATCCTGTTCTACGCCGCCCTGCTGCCGGGCCTGGTGGACCTGCGCGACCTGGCGCTCGCCGACGCCGCACTGGTGATGCTGCTGCTGACGGTCATCATCGGCGGGGTCAACGCCGGGTACATCTTCCTGGCCGCGCGCGCCCGCGGCTTCTTCGCCGACCAGCGGGCACAGCGGATCCTGCACCGGGCGGCCGGCACCCTGATGCTGCTGGCCGCGGTGCTGGTGGCGACGCGATGATAGGATGACGGCATGGCCAAACCCACGATCAACAACATGGCGGTGTTCTGCGATTTCGAGAACGTCGCACTCGGCGTGCGCGATGCGCGTTATGCGAAATTCGACATCGACAAGGTGCTCGAGCGCCTGCTGCTGAAGGGCAGCATCGTGGTCAAGAAGGCGTACTGCGACTGGGAGCGGTACAAGGAATTCAAGGCGCCGATGCACGAGGCGTCGTTCGAGCTGATCGAGATCCCGCACGTGCGCATGTCCGGCAAGAACTCGGCCGACATCCGCATGGTGGTCGACGCGCTCGACCTCTGCTACACCAAGGCGCACGTCGACACCTTCGTGATCATCAGCGGCGATTCGGATTTCTCGCCGCTGGTGAGCAAGCTGCGCGAGAACAACAAGCTGGTGATCGGCGTCGGCGTGAAGAGCTCGACCTCCGACCTGCTGATCGCCAACTGCGACGAGTTCATCTACTACGACGACCTGGTGCGCAAGGAAGAGCAGCGCAGCCGGCGCAAGAAGCAGCCCGCAGCAGCGGGCGCGCCTGTCGCAGCTGCCGCGACCGCCCCGGCCAAAGACAAGCCACCCGCGGCGGCGAAGCAGCCGGCAGCGGGCGCCGCCGCGCCGGCGCCCGCACCCAAGACGGACGACGACAAGCGGCAGGAGGCGTTCGACCTCGTGCTGGCCACGATCGAGGCCCTGGCCGACGAGCGCGACGCGGACGACAAGATCTGGGGCTCGATGATCAAGCAGACCCTGAAGCGGCAGCGGCCCGGCTTCAACGAGAGCTACCACGGCTTCCGCAGCTTCAACGAGCTGCTGGAAGTGGCGCGCGACCGCAAGCTGATCGAGCTGGAAAAGGACGCCAAGTCCGGCGGCTACATCGTCCGTGCCGTGACCTGAGCCACCGCATGGCCGACGTCTTCATCTCCTACGCCCGGATCGACAAGGCGCGCGTCGCGCCACTGGTTGCGGCGATCGAGGCGCGCGGCTGGACGGCATGGTGGGACCCGGACATCACGCCGGGCCAGGAATTCGACAGCCAGATCGAGGATGAGCTGCAGGCGGCCGCCGCGGTCGTCGTGGTCTGGACACCGAACTCGGTGGGCTCGCGCTGGGTGCGGGGCGAGGCGCGCGAGGCCGCCGACCGCAACATCCTGGTGCCGGTGCGCTTCGACGGCGCGCGGCTGCCGATGGACGTGCGCGCCATCCACACCATCGACCTCGACTCCTGGGCCGGCAGCGCCGACAGCCCCGCCTTCCAGGACCTGTGCCGCGCGCTCGAATCGATGGTGTCGCGGCAGCGTCGCACCGCGAGCGCCGCGCAGGCTCGCCGCCGTGCCCGCCGAGCCGCCAAGCCACGGGTCGCGATCTGCGTGCTGCCGTTCTGCCAACATGAGCGGCGACCTCGAGCAGGAATACTTCAGCGACGGCATCAGCGAGGACATCATCACCGACCTGAGCAAGGTGTCCTCGCTCGCGGTGGTCTCGCGCAACACGGCGTTCACGTTCAAGGGCAAGAACATCGACCTGCCGCAGGTCGCGCGGCAGCTCAAGGTCAATTACGTGCTCGAGGGCAGCGTGCGCCGCGCCGGCGGCCGCGTGCGCATCACGGCGCAGCTGATCGAGGCGTCGAGTGACAACCACCTCTGGGCCGAGCGCTACGACCGCGACCTGAACGACATCTTCGCGCTGCAGGACGAGATCTCCGAGGCCATCGTCAAGGCGCTGAAGCTCAAGCTGCTGCCCGAGGAAAAGAAGGCCATCGAGCAGCGCGGCACCACCAACCTCGAGGCCTACAACCTGTACCTGATGGCGCGGCACCACTACACCAACGGCATGCTGATCGACACGCGCAAGATCGACACCGTGATCCGGCTGTGCCGCGCGTGCGATCGAACTCGACCCGAACTACGCGCGGGCCTGGGCGCTGATGGCGAGTGCGCAGCGCTATCCGCCTGTACATGTCAACTCGGGCGAAGGCGGACAACGGCGATGCCGCGGCGACGGGCGCCTGGAACTCGACGCCAACCTGGCCGAGGCGCATGCGGCGATGGCCGGCGTGCTGGCCACCGAGGGCGATTACGCCGCGGCGCGAGAGGAAGATCGGCCGACGGCGCTTGCGGCTCGATCCGGAATCGGTCGACGTGCTGCGCGAGGCAGGCCGCCTGGCTTCATGCATCAGCGCCGGTACCCGCGAGGCCACTGCGTACTACGAGAAAGCCGTTCGCGCTGCGTGGAGAACGACATCTCGCGTCGGGCGGGCTGCTGATCACCTGCTACACGCGCTCGGTGACACGGCCAACCTGCGTCGCGTCGGCGCAGCGCACTGCTGGCGCGCGCCGAGAAGATCGTGGCGCGTCGATGCCGACAACGGTTCCGCCATGGCGGCGATCTGCTCAGCTGCCTGTTCACGCTGGGCGAGAACGATCGGGCGCAGGAATGGGCCCAGCGCGCCATGCTGATCGATCCGGACAACATGATCATGCGCTACAACCTGGCCTGCGACCTGGTGGTGTGCCTCGCGCGACTTCGACCTGGCGCTCGCAACTGCTCGAGCCGTCACGCAGCTCGATGGGGCGCGGGCAGCTGAGTGGCTGAAGTCCGATCGCGGACCTGGACGCGCTGCGCCCCGATGCCCGTTTTCAGGCCATGGTCGACCGCCGCCGAGCAGCGGATCGAGCGTCTCGCCTCGACTTGACGATTGGCGCGCCCGACTGGATTCGAACCAGTGACCTTCGCCTTCGGAGGGCGACACTCTATCCAGCTGAGCTACGGGCGCGTGGCTGGCCCCGAAAAGGGGCCGGAATCATAGCCCCGGGACCCCGGCGCGTCCATTTCGGGCCACTGCCGGCCCGGAATGCCGGCGCCCGCGCCGCGGCATCCGGGGGGCGCTGCCGCCCCGGCCGTTCGGTATACTGCGCGGCCATTTCCTCCCTGCCGACCGGAGTTCGACCGTGAGCGCTGAGCACGATCGCAAGTTTTTCGACACCTTCATGCTGATCCTCGGGATCCTGGTCGCCATTACGATCGGCCTGATGATCCTGGCCGGCGATTATTTCCGACCGCACTGCCAAGCAGTTCCTCGAGCAGGACCCGCGCAGGGTCGAGGAGACCCTGTCGCGCATCGCGCCGGTGGCCCGGGTGGCCGTGGCCGGCAAGGACAACTCGGCCCTGGCGGTGCCGGTTGCGGCGCCGACGGTGGCGGCGGTCGACCTGCCGGGCGCAGAGGTTTACCAGCAGGTGTGCACGGTCTGTCACGGCGCCGCCGTGGCCGGTGCGCCCAAGACCGGCGACAAGGCCGTCTGGGCTCCGCGCATCGCGCAGGGCATGGACACGCTGAACAAGCATGCGATCGAGGGCTACACGGGCAAGGCGGGCGTCATGCCGGCCAAGGGTGGCCGGGTCGACCTGACCGACCAGTCGGTCATCAACGCCGTCGAACACATGGTGAACCTGGCGAAGTGAGCCCTGCACGGACCATCGCGCTCGGCCTGCTGGCGGCAACGCTCGTGGCCGGCTGCGCGTCGCCGCCGCCCCAGCCGGAAACCATGCGCGATCCCGCCGCCAACTTCGCGGCCTACCGCACGTTCGGCTGGACCGCGAGCGGCACCACCGAAGCGACCGAGGCTCCGGTCAGGCTGCTCGATGCCAACCTGCGTGCCGCGATCAGCGACGTGATGAAGCGCAAGGGTTACGTCGAGGCGCCCGCCGGCACCGCGCCCGACCTGCGCCTGGCGTTCGAGACGGCCAGCGCCGAAAAGATCGAGAACAATCCCGTGCGGGTCGGCGTCGGCGTCGGCAGCTGGGGCGGCAATTTCGGCGGCTCCGTCAACATGGGCAGCCCGAGCATCCGCAACTACAAGGAAGGCACGCTGGTGATCCACGCCATCGACAACGCGCGCAATGCCGAAGTCTGGCAGGGACGCGTGTCGGGCAAGGTCACCAAGGGCAGCCTCGAGCCGGCCGCGATCAACCAGGCGGTCATGACCGCCATGGCGGACTTCCCCGTCCGCTAGCCCTCACCCGCGCTTCGCGCACCTCTCCCGCAAGCGGGAGAGGTGGAGAGGTGTCACTCCTCCGTCTGCCGGAAATCCACGCCCAGCGAGCGCAGCTTGCGGTACAGGTGCGTGCGCTCCATCCCGACGCGCTTGGCCAGCAGGCCGACCTTGCCGTTGCAGAGCTGCAGCTGCTGCGTCAGGTACGCGCGCTCGAAGTGCTCGCGCGCCTCGCGCAGCGGCAATGACAGCAGGTCCTGCTTCACCAGCGGCTCGTCGACCGGCGACTGCGAGGTGATCTCGCGCTCGATCTCGTCGAGGCGGATCTCCTCCTGCCCGCCCTGGATCAGCAGCCGCTGCACCAGGTTCTTCAGTTCGCGGATGTTGCCCGGCCACGGATAGTTGCGCAGGCGGTTCTGCGCAGCGACGCCGAAGCGGCGGAAGGCGAGGCGCTCGTCGTCGACCAGGCGGTCGACGTAGTACCGCAGCAGCTCGGGCACGTCCTCGGCGTACTCGCGCAGCGGCGGGATGCGCAGCGTCAGCACGTTGAGGTTGGACAGCAGGTCGAGGCGGAACGGCTGCGGCCCGCGCGTCTCGAAGCCGGGCTGCGCCGACGACACGATGCGCACGTCGAATTGCAGCACAGTGCGGCCGCCGCGTCGCTGGAACGAACCCGACTCGATCACGGCGAGCAGCAGCCGCTGCGCCGCCGCCGGCAGGTCCTCCAGGCCGTTGATGAACAGCACGCCGCCCTGCGCCTGCTCGAGCACGCCCGCCGTGGTGCCGCTCGCGTTCTCGACGCCGAGCAGGATGTCCTCGGCGTTGCTCTCGGTGACCGCGCCGGCGACCAGCGCGACGAACGGACCCGAGGCGCGCGGACTGAGCGCGTGGATGTAGCGTGCGAACGCCTCGCGGCCCGTGCCGGGCTCGCCGAGCACCAGCACGGGGGCCTCGTGCGGCGCGATCTGCTTGACGCGTTCACGCAGGTCGCGCATCAGGCGGCTGCGGCCGACCGGCGCGATCAGCGGCGGCACGAGCGTGCGCGTGGCGCGCTGGCGGCGCTGGCCCTCGTCGAGCGCGCGCTGCACGGTGCGCAGCAGCTTGGCCAGCGACAGCGGCTTCTCGACGTAATCGACCGCACCCAGGCGCGTCGCCTCGACCGCGGTTTCGACCGTGCCGTGGCCCGACATCATCACCACCGGCGCGGTCAGCGCCTGCGTCTGCTGCCACTCGCGCAGCAGGCTGATGCCGTCGGTGTCGGGCATCCAGATGTCGAGCAGCACCAGGTCGGGAGCCTGCAGCGCACAGGCGGCGCGCGCCTCGGCCGCATTGCCGGCGGTGTCCACCGCATAGCCCTCCTCCGAGAGGATCTCCCGGACGAGTTCCCGGATGTCGTTCTCGTCATCGACGACGAGGATCCGAGCGTTGGTCATGCGCGTTCTCTCCTTGGCTCTGTTCTTGTACGCGCGGTCGCGTCATGGTCGGCAGCGGCGTCGCCCAGGCGGAAATCGATGCGGACCCGTGCGCCGCCCTCGGCGCGATTGTCGGCCTCGATCTGGCCGCCGTGCTCTTCCACGATCTTGCGCACGATCGCGAGACCGAGGCCCGTGCCCTTCACCTTGGTCGTCACGTACGGATCGAACACCTGCCCGATCAGCTCGCGCTGGAACCCGGGGCCGTTGTCCGCGACCGTGAGGCGCGCCACCGCGGTCTCGCCGCGCAGCTCGCGCCGGGTCGTCACCGAGATCGAGCCGTCCGCCTGGCCTTCGAGCGCCTCGACGGCGTTGGTCAGCAGGTTGTTGAGCAATTGTCGCAGGCGGCCGGGGTCGGCCACCACGGTGTCGATCGCCGGGTCGAGCTCGACGTCGAGTCGCACGCCGCGGATCGCCCCCTGCGCACGATACAGGTCGCTCACCTCGGTCACGAGGCGATTGAGCCCGACCGGCGTCATCTCGAGCTGCGGTGCGCGCGCGTACTCGCTGAACGCATTGACCATTTCCTTCATGGTCTCGACCTGCTGCACGATCGTCTCGGTGCCGCGTTCGAGCATCTGCGCGTCCTTCGGGTCGGTCATGGCCGGCAGCAGCTTGTGCCGCATGCGCTCGGCCGACAGCCGGATCGGCGTCAGCGGGTTCTTGATCTCGTGCGCCAGGCGCCGCGCCACTTCACCCCAGGCCGCTTCGCGCTGGGCCTGCAGCATGACGGTGATGTCGTCGAACACCAGCACGTAGCCGCCCGGCGCCTCGCCTTCGCCGGGCAGCGGCGTGCAGGCGCACATCAGGATGCGCCGGCCCGAGCCGGCCTGGAAGGTGAACTGCTCGCGCCACTCGGCGGCGCCGTCGGCAAATCGCTGCTGGCAGGCCTCGGCAAACTGCCGCGCGAGGCTCTGCGGCTCCTGCCCGACGCTGGCGAGCGGCGTGCCGACGCGCGCCTCGATGTCCTCGCCCAGGATCATTCCGGCGGCGCGGTTGGCGGTGCGCACGCGCCAGTCCTGCTCGAGCGAGATCACCCCGGTCGACAGGCGCGCCAGGATCACCGCGAGGTTGGCGCGCTCGGTTTCGGCCGCCAGCTGCGCCAGCCGCTGGTCCTCGCGCGCGCGGCGCAGGCGCTTGATCATGTCGTTGAACGAGTGCACCAGGAAACCCATCTCGTCGTGCGAGGTGAGCGGCAGCCGCGTGTCGAGATCGCCCTGTGCCACTGCGCGCGTGCCCTGCACCAGGTCCTGGATCGGCTGCACCAGGCGCTGGGCGGTGAAGATCGCGCCGTACCAGGCCGCCAGCAGCGACAGCAGCAGCACCACGGTCAGCGTCAGGATGAAGCTCGCCTTGAGCGGCCGGCGCAGGTAGTCCTTCTCGCCGAACTGCTGGTAGGCGGCCTGCACCGTGTCGGCCAGCGCGCCGAGGCGCTCGGCCACGGGATAGATGCTCTGCAGGATCAGGCTGTCCTCGCCGGGGATCGGCGTGCCGGGAATCGGCACCGCCGTGCGGATCAGGTAGCCGCCCGCCTGCTGCGGCTCCAGGCTCACGAACGGCTGCCCCTGCCGCACCTGCAGCAGCACCTCGTCGGGCACGGCCTCGGGCACGACTTCGGACGAGAGGCCCTTGCTCACCGAGATCACGCGACCGGTGTCGGTGGCGACGGTGAGTTCGACCGCGCCGACCTGGCGCCGCAGGGATTCGAGCAGCCCGGGCAGCGCCGCGCCGGCCAGCCCCATCTCGTCCGCGATCAGCGTGGTATCGGCCAGGTGCTCGCGCATGCGCACCTCGAGCGCCGACCGCGACAGCACCAGCGCGTCGTCGAGGCTCTGGCGGATCTCCACGTTGAACCAGCTGTCGATGCCGCGGTTCAGGAACTGCACTGCGAAGAAGTACACGAGCAGGATCGGCAGCGTCGCCAGCACGCCGAAGATCCAGACCATGCGCGCCTTGAGCCGCGAACCGATGACGTGCCCGCGCCAGTCGCGGATCAGCTGCGTGAGCTTGGTCGCGAGCAGCCCGAGCAGCAGCACGAGGCCGGCAATGTTGATGGCGAGGATCCACGGGTGCAGGCGGCTGAACTGATCCGAGTTCTGCGCCGTCTGCGCCATGAACAGGATTGCCGCGAGCCACAGCAGGCCGCCTGCGCCGATCACCACCGCCGAGGCGGCGCGCTTCAGGGCTGCAGCGTCCATGACTTCCAGTCGCTCGTGGCACTCCAGTCGTCGGTCCAGAACAGCAGCCAGCCAAGCACGTCGGGCGCGGTGTTGAGCCCGAGCACGGCACGGATGCGCCCCTGGTAGACCGCGTCGTCGCTGATCAGCGCCGTGTCGAGCACAGGCAGCCCGCGCAGGTCGCCGACGCGGTCGAGTGCCGCCTGCAGCGAGCCGAAGTCCTGCTGCTCGGCGGTGTTCAGGTTCTTGACCAGGTAGCGCTGGCTCAGCGCGTGGTAGCTGACTTCATAGCGCTGTTCGAGCGTGGCAATGCCGTCGTCGGGCATGAAGCGTCGCTCGCGACTGACCTCCACTTCATAGGTGAGGGTCAGCGTCAGGCCGGCTTCGACTGCCTTGCGGGCGTCCTCGGGGAGCTGGATCTCGAGTTTCGCGTCGAGCTCGTAGACGCCCTCGTCGATCGTCGACTGCACCTCGCGCAGCGTCAGCCTGGAGTCCGCGGCAACGGCCACGTCCGCGCCAATCGTTGCAAGAAAGCACAACGCCGCCCACAGGGCACTGCGCGCCAAACATGGCCGTTTGCGCGATCGGGTGGCGCGGTTGTAGCTCATTTCCAACAATCATAGCGACTTGTCCAGCCAAGCAGAATAGAAGCTGTCCATGGCTGCCTCCCCGGGCCAGGGCTGAACCATTACTCACCAAATGGCTCTGTAGCTGCTGGTACTGTCCCAACTCCGTTCCCCAACCCCCCGCCCCTCCCCTGGACTCCCTCACCCACATCGTCCTCGGCGCCGCCGTCGGCACCGCCGTCCTCGGCCGCAAGACCGGGCTACGGGCGGCCGTGATCGGGGCGGCCTGCAGCACCCTGCCGGACCTCGACGTGTTCATTGCCCACGGGGACCCGGTCCGGGACTTCACCTTTCATCGCGCCGGAACCCATGCCCTGTTCTGGCTGACCCTCGCGGCACCCGTCATCGCGTGGCTGGTCGCAAGGGTCAATCGCGGCGGCGGCGCGTCTTACCGCGAGTGGCTGCTGCTGGTCTGGTTGTCGCTGATCACGCACCCGCTGCTCGATGCCTTTACGGTGTACGGCACGCAACTGCTGCTGCCGTTCTCGGATTACCCGGTCGGGGTCGGCAGCGTCTTCATCATTGATCCGCTGGTTACGGCGCCGATGATCGTCGGCCTGCTCGCGTGGCTGCGGTGGCGGCAGAGCGCCCCCGGTCGCGGGATGGCGTGGATTCACGCGGGACTCGCCGCGAGCACACTCTACCTGGGCTGGACGGTCGCGGCGCAGTCACACGTCGAAGGCGAAGTGCGGCAGTCGATCGCAGCGACGCCACTCGATGGCAGGCGCGTGCTGGTCACCCCTGCCCCGTTCAACAGCCTGCTGTGGCGCGTGGTTGTCATGGATGACGATGGATACCACGAAGGCTTTCGCTCGCTCTTCGACCAGGGCGCGCGCATCCCGCTGGCACGGCACGCCAGCGACCCGAGGCTGCTCGATCCACTGCTCGACGACTGGACGTGCGGCGACTGGCGTGGTTCTCGAAAGGCTTCTATTCGGTACGCCTGGCGAGCAACGGTCTGCGCGTCGCCGCTGGCGCGCCGGGCACGTTCAGGCAGTTGCTTGGGGCGGTGACGACGGCGCAGGCAGCACCTGCCGGCAACGGAGACGCGGCTCAACCCATCGTCATGACCGACCTGCGCATGGGCCAGACGCCGTGGTTCGTCTTCTCGTTCGTCGTCGCCGAACACGGTGCGCAGGGCATCCATGCCGTGCCGAGCCTGCAGATCCCGAGCGAGCGCCCGCCGCTCACGGCACTGCCCTGGTTGTGGCGCAGGATCTGGGACGAGAACGCGACGTACTGAAACTCCGTCGACCGGTGCGCGACGAAACCGCCGGACCCTGCTTTGCCGGCGCTGGCGGGGTGCTAGGTGTGCAAGTGCGAACCGTGCCGCCGGCGCTCGCAAAGAACCTTGACGAACGCTTCAGTCACGCTGCGACAGCAATCGTCTTCCTCGTCCACCAGGTCGAGGCGCGAGCCGTCGTCGAAAAGCACGTTGACCTGGCAACGGGCACAGTGACCGTGCGGAGCAGCCCCCGGCTCGTCGTACAAATCGACGGTAATCGAGTTGATGCGTCGCCGGAGCGCTTGTGCCAGGCGTTCGGCCTCGCGATGCACGGTGGCGCGCAACTCGTCGGACAGTTCGATGCCGTGGACCCTGAGTTCAGTTCGCATGGCTTCATCCCCCGATTGTCACTGACCGTTGGGCGTCGATGAATCTGCTCGCGTCGAAACACAGGATGAGCCTGCGACAAGTTGCAGGGAGCGCAATACGTACTCTACCCGGTCCGGCTCGCCGCCCGCCGCCGGCGGGACAGCGGGGCGAGGGTCTTGAGCAGCACCAGTCCCGTGACGGCACCGGCGGTTGCGAGCGCCATGTCCTTCTGCGCGTCCCATTCGTCGCCCTGGGTGCCGAGGTAGGCGACGCCGAGGTCACCGCCGAACAGGACAGCGGCGAGCCACTCGATCATCTCGTAGATGACCGAGTGCGACATCACGAAGAACAGCGGCATCAGCCAGCGCCAGGGCCCCTTTGGCGACATCCGCGCGTCGACCAGCTCCTGGACCGCGGGCATCAGCAGCAGCCCGTAGGCGAAATGCACGAACCGGTCGTAGTGGTTGCGACCGGCGGCGGGTACCTCATTGCCGGTCAGGGCGGCGAGCCACTCCCGCCAGGGCACCTCGCTGTAGGTGTAGTGCGCGCCGATCTCGTGCAGCACGAAAAACACGAACAGGCAGGTATAGGCGAAGTTCGAGAAGCGCAGGCGGCGATGCGTCAGGACCAGGGCCGGCACCGCGATCAGCACCAGCAGGTTCTCGAGCAGCCAGTCCTGCCGGTACCAGGGCCGGATTGCCAGCGCCGCGAAGATCGCGATGAACCCGAGGAGCAGGATGAGCGGGTAGCGATCGGACGGCCGCATGACCGCAGACTACACGACCGTCCAGCGGACATGGACCGCCGCCGTGCCGGGAACCCGGTCAGCTGGCGTTCGCGAGCGGCTTGGCCAGGCACGCATAGTAGAAGCCGTCCATGGCAGCCTCGCCGGGCAGCACCTGGTAACCGGGACCGGCGCCCGGCGGACGCGCTGGCCAGCCGGCAGTGAGCCCCGGTGTCAGGTCGGAGGCGCCGGGATGGGTGGCGAGAAACGCCGCCACCACACGCTCGTTCTCGGCCGCCAGGACCGAACAGCTGGTGTACAGCAGGCGGCCGCCCGGGCGGACCAGCCCCCAGGCGGCTGCCAGCAACCGGGCCTGCTGGCGCGCAAGCGCCGCAATGTCCTTCTGCCGGCGCAGCACCTTGATGTCCGGGTGTCGCCGGATCACTCCCGTGGCCGAACACGGCACGTCGAGCAGCACGCGGTCGAACGGCCGCCCGTCCCACCATGCAGCGGGCTCCGCGACGTCCCCCGCCACCAGCGCCGCGTGCAGGCCGAGCCGCTCCAGGTTCTCCCGGACACGCGCAAGTCGTTGTTCTGAAACGTCACAGGCAATGACTTCGGCCTGCGCCGCAGTGCGCTCCAGCAGGTGACAGGTCTTGCCGCCCGGTGCCGCGCAGGCGTCCAGGATGCGCTCGCCCGGCTGCGGGTCGAGCAGTTCGACGCTGAGTTGCGCGGCGGCGTCCTGCACCGACAGGCGTCCCTCGGCAAACCCCGGCAACGCCCGGACATCGGCCGGCGGTGCGACCAGCAGCGCATCGCGCGCCAGTGGATGGGGCGTGGCCGTGAACCCTGCCGCCTCGAGTTCGGCCGTCGCGCGGGCGATGTCGCTGCGCATGGCATTGACGCGCACCCACAGCGGCGGGTGCTGGTTGTTCGCATCGAGTGCCGCGAGCGCCGCCTGGCCGCGGTCTGCGCGCAGCGCATCGACCAACCAGCGCGGATGCGCGGTCCGCAGCGCGAGGTCGCGGTCCACCGCGTGCAGCAGGTCCGCCTGCTCGCGCTGGAACCGGCGCAGGATCGCGTTGACGAAGCCGGCGGCGCGCTCGAAGCCCAGCACCCGTGCCGCGCTGACGGTCTCCGACACCGCGGCGTGGGGCGCCGTCTCGCCGGCGATCAGCTGGAACAAGCCGATCTCGAGCAGTGCCCGCAGCCTGGGCTGCAGTTGATCGGGCGACCGGGTGGCGAGCGCGTTCAGCACGGCAGCCAGCCGGTAATGCCAGCGCAAGGTGCCGTAGCAGAGCGAGCGCTTGAGGCCGCGGGCTGAGCCCTCGTCGTCCTCGGCCGCCAGCAGTTCGTCGAGCGAGCGTCCCTCGCCGAGCACGGACGCGACGATCCGCGCGGCGGCGGCACGCACTTCCGCGGGGCCGGTGGCGGCGTTCATGCCGGCCCCGCGCCGAAACGCGCGCCTGCGAGCGAACGTGAGTTCAGCACGTCGCGGGCCGCGAGCGGCTTGCGTCCCGGAAACTGCAGTGTCTGCAGCTCGAGCAGGCCTGCGCCCGTCGCGACGATGATCCTGCCGTCGGCCGCAGTGACGACGGTGCCCGGCGCCACGTCCGGCGACGCTGCACCCGGCAGCGGCTGCGACTGCCAGATGCGCACCGGCTCGCCCGCCAGCGTCGTGACGGCGACCGGCCAGGGATTGAAAGCGCGCACCTGGCGATCGAGTTCGACGGCCGGGCGCGACCAGTCGAGGTTCGCCTCTTCCTTGTGCAGCTTGCCTGCGTAGGTGGCGCCCGCAGCAGGCTGCGGCACGGCGCGCAGCGTCCCCGCGGCCCAGCCCGGCAGCGCGGCAACGATGGCCTCGGCGCCGAGCGGTGCCAGCCGGTCGTGCAGCGAGCCGCCGGTCTCGCGCGGCGCGAGGGCGATTTCCCGCCGCAGCAGCTCCGGGCCCGTGTCGAGCCCGGCCTCCATCTGCATGATCGACACGCCGCTGCGCTCGTCGCCGGCCTGCACGGCACGCTGGATCGGCGCGGCGCCGCGCCAGCGCGGCAGCAGCGAGGCATGGATGTTGAGGCAGCCGAGGCGCGGGATGTCGAGCACCGCCTGTGGCAGCAGCAGCCCATAGGCAACGACGATCATCACGTCGGGTGCATACGCCGCGAGCTGCTCCTGCGCGGCCGCGGACTTGAGCGTGACGGGTTGCTCGACCGGCAGCCCGAGCTGCAGCGCGCGTTGCTTGACCGGGCTGGCACTCAGGGCGCGGCCGCGACCCGCCGGCCGGTCAGGCTGGGTGTAGACGGCGACGATGCGATGGCCCGCGGCGTGCAATGCATCGAGCGCCGGCACCGCGAACTCCGGCGTGCCGGCGAAGACGATGCGCAACGGGGACATCAGAAGGCTGGCGTGCGGGCGCGCTCGGCCTCGGCCGGTCGGTTGCGCCGGTCTTTTTCCAGCTTGCGCCGGATGCGGTTGCGCTTCAGCTCGGAGAGGTAGTCGACGAACAGCTTGCCGTCGAGGTGGTCGAGCTCGTGCTGGATGCAGATCGCGAGCAGCCCGTCGGCATCGAGTTCGAACGGCTGGCCGTCGCGGTCGAGTGCGCGCACCCGGATGCGTTCCGCGCGGGCGGTCGGGCGATCGAAGATGCCGGGCACCGACAGGCAGCCTTCCTCGACCTCGAGCGAGCCTGCGCGCTCGATGATCTCGGGATTGATCAGCACCAGCGGCTGCGACTTGTCCTCGCTGACGTCGATCACGACCAGGCGCAGGTGCCGGTCGACCTGGGTGGCGGCGAGGCCGATTCCGGGGGCGGCATACATGGTCTCGAACATGTCGCCGATCAGCCGGCGCAGGGTCTCGTCGACGCGCCCGACCGGCGCCGCTTTGGTACGCAGTCGAGAGTCTGGGTATTCGAGGATGGTGAGCTTCGCCATTCGTTTGAAAATACTGCTAAAGTTAAGCCACGCTTGAATTTAATGACCGCAAAAGGGCCTTTGGACAGCCGTCGCCGTCCACTGGCATGGCGCGACTGAGACGTGGTCGGCAGCGGCCGCCGGGCACGCCGGATTATAAGGCGACGGTCGCGACCCCGATACCCGATGGAGAGAGGGATGGATCGTAACCTTCGACCTGAGTCGTCCACATCGCTGCAACCGCGGCACTGGATGCGCACGTTGCTGCTTGCCCTGGCCGTCACCGGCATCGGGGCGGGCATGGTCGCGCCGCAACCCGCCCTGGCGCAGGCCGCCTCCGGCCGGTCCATGTCGGTGCCGATCTCGCCGAACGCCCCGGAGCGTTATGTCGTCAAGAAGGGCGACACCCTCTGGGACATTTCCGCCATGTACCTGAAGGATCCCTGGTTCTGGCCAGAGATCTGGTACGTCAACCCCAACATCGCCAACCCGCACCTGATCTTCCCGGGTGACGTGCTGTATTTCAGCTACGTCGACGGCAAGCCGCGCGTCTCGCTGGAGCAGGCGGGCGCCATGCACCTGTCGCCGGAAATGCGCACGTCCTCGCTCGACAGCGCGATCCGCGGCATCCCGTACGACCTGCTGATGGATTTCGTCGGCCGCCCGAGCCTGCTGACCAAGGACGAGGTCAAGACGGCGCCGTATGTCGTCGGCATGCGCGACCGTCACATCGTCGGCTCGATCGCCAACGAGGTGTATGCGCGCAACCTCGGCGACACGACGCCCGGCGCCCGCTACAACATCATCGCCGTCGGCGACGAGCTGCGCGACCCGGACGACGGCGACCTGCTGGGCTACACCGGGCACTTCGCCGGCATGGGCGAAGTGATCCAGGCGACCGGCGCGGTGGTGCCCGGCGCCTCGTCGATCTTCGACATGAAGCGCGAGGAGCCGCTGGCGCACCTGCGCGTGGTGGAGAGCGGGCGCGAGATCCTGCAGGGCAACAAGCTGTTCCCGGCGACGGCCGACGTCGGCCCGGACTTCGTGCCGTCCGCGCCCTCGAACGAAGCGATCCTCGGCCAGATCATCGCCGTGGTCGACGGCGTGCACGTCGCGGGCCGTTACCAGGTGGTCGCGATCAATCGCGGCAAGAAGCACGACCTCGTGCCCGGCAACGCGCTCGGCGTGTTCTACCGCGGCGAACTCGTGCGCGACCGCTTCGACCGCACCAACTGGTCGGCGTACACCGCCAACTACGACAAGATCCGGCTGCCGGACGAGCGCAGCGCGACCATCCTGCTGTTCCGGGTCTACGACCGCATCAGCTACGGGCTCGTGGTGCAGTCCTCGGAAGTGATCCGGCGTGGCGACTTCATCGCGCACCCGCAGTACGGCCACAAGGAAGGCGGCAGCATGGATTTCACGCGCTGAGGCGCGGCTGACGCTTTCATCGCCGTTCGCGGCAGATATGCAAAAGCCTGCCGGGCCAACGCCCGGTAGGCTTTTTGCTTCATGGACGAACGAGAGCAATGGCTGGCGCTGGCGCATGTGCCCGGTCTGCACGCGGGCCAGCTGGCGGACTGGCTGGCGACGGGCAAGCCGGCCACCGACTTGCTGCGGCAGAGCCCCGCCACGCTGGGCGCACTGGGGCTCGGCATGGCGGCCGTGGCGGCGCTTGCGCTCGCCCGACCTCGCCGGCATCGCCAGCGACCTCGCGTGGCTCGATGGCGCACCGCAACGCTCGCTGCTGACCTGGGGCTCCCCCGGGTACCCGCCCCTGCTGGCGGGCATCGCCGACGCGCCGCTCGTGCTGTACGTCGCAGGCGAAGTCACGCCGCTGTCCCTGCCGCAGCTCGCGATCGTCGGCAGCCGTAACCCCACCGGGCTCGGGCGCGACACGGCGCTGCAGTTCGCCCAGCAACTGTCGCGGGCGGGGATGGTCGTCACCAGCGGGCTCGCGCTCGGCATCGATGCGGCGGCCCATCGCGGCGCCCTGTCGGTCGGCGCGCCCACGGTGGCCGTGGTCGGCCGCGGCCTCGACGCGGTCTATCCGGCCGAGAACTCCGCGCTTGCCCGCGCGATCATCGAGGGCGGCGGGGCGCTGGTGTCCGACCTGCCCATCGGCACGCCGCCGCTCAAGCATCACTTTCCGCGGCGCAACCGGATCCTGAGCGGCCTGGCCACCGGCACCCTGGTGGTGGAAGCGGCGCTGCGCAGTGGCTCGCTGATCACGGCGCGCCTCGCCGGCGACCAGGGCCGCGAAGTGTTTGCCATCCCGGGCTCGATCCACAACCCGCTGGCCCGCGGCTGCCACCGGCTGTTGCGCCAGGGCGCCACCCTGGTCGAAGAGGTGGCCGACATATTCGCCGAAATTGAGCCCATTATCGGTCAAATGGCAGGTAAAACCATCGAAAGCGCGGCCAACATGCCGGCATCGAGCGCCCCTTCGTTGGACAAGGAGTATGAAATCCTGTTAGATGCGCTCGGCTTCGAGCCGGCCGGACTCGACGTATTGGTGGTCCGGACAGGCCTCGCGGCCGGTGCAGTGGCGTCGATGCTGCTCATTCTGGAGCTCGACGGGCGGGTCCAACAGCAGCCGGGTGGACGGTACAGTCGGCGGCTGCCGGGGAAGGTGTAATGAAGGAAGGCGTTCTCGACATCCTCATCTATCTGTTCGAGAACTACTTCGACGCCGAAACGGACGACGGCTTTGAACCCGACCGGGAGACGCTGAAGCTGGAACTCGAACGCGCCGGGTTCCCCTCGACCGAGGTGGAACGCGCGCTGTGCTGGCTCGAGGAACTCGCGGCCGATCCGGACCGGCTGCACCCGACGCCGACGACCCGCGCCATCCGCGTGTTCGCAGCGCTGGAGCAGGCGCGGCTCGACACGGATTGCCGCGGCTACCTGGTGCACCTGGAGCAGGTCGGCATCCTGTCGCCGACCCAGCGCGAGCTGGTCATCGACCGCCTGATGGCGCTCGACGGCGACGAGATCGACATCGAGAAACTGAAATGGGTCGTGCTGATGGTGCTGTTCAGCCAGCCCGGGCAGGAGACCGCGTTCTCCCGCATGGAAGACCTGGTGTTCGAGGACCGCAGCGGCGCGATCCACTGATTTAACCTCTCCCGCGCGAGCGGGAGAGGCGCGCGCAGCGCGGCCGCGCCACGCGGCAGCTTTCGTTTTATCTGCCGCGGACCGCCGCGGCATGTTTTTTTCAGGGAACATGACCAAGAATCTCGTCATCGTCGAATCGCCGGCCAAGGCCAAGACCATCAAGAAGTACCTGGGCAAGGACTTCGAGGTGATGGCGTCCTATGGCCACGTCCGCGACCTCGTGCCGAAGGAAGGCGCGGTCGACCCCACGCGCAACTTCGAGATGCGCTGGGAGCTGATCGACAAGAACCGCAAGCACGTCGAGGCCATCACGCGCGCCGTGAAGAAGGCCGACGCGCTGTACCTCTCGACCGACCCTGACCGCGAGGGCGAGGCGATCTCCTGGCACCTGCTAGCAGCTGCTGACCGAGGCCGGCGTGCTCGAGGGCAAGAACGTCCACCGCAGCGTGTTCTACGAGATCACGAAGAACGCGGTGCAGGAGGCCGTCGACCATCCGCGCGACATCGCCGACGAGCTGGTCAACGCCTACCAGGCGCGCCGCGCGCTCGATTACCTGGTCGGCTTCAACCTCTCGCCGCTGCTGTGGAAGAAGGCCGGCCTGTCGGGCGCCTCGGCCGGCCGCGTGCAGAGCCCGGCGCTGCGCATGATCTGCGAGCGCGAGGAAGAGATCCAGGCGTTCAAGCCGCGCGAGTACTGGACGCATCGACGCGACAGGCGGCGAAGGACGCCGCAGACGTTCAGCGCCCGGCTGACGCAGCTCGGCGGCGAGAAGGTCGAGCAGTTCACCGTGACCGATGCGGGCGGCGCAGCCGCAGCCCGGCACGATGCTCGAGCGGCGACGCGAACGGCACGCTGCGCGTCGACCAGCGTCGAGAAGAAGCAGCGCAAGCGCAATCCGTCGCCGCCGTTCACGACCTCGACGCTGCAGCAGGAAGCCGCGCGCAAGCTGGGCTTCGGCGCGCAGCGCACCATGCGCATCGCGCAGCGGCTGTACGAAGGCGTCGATTTCGGCGAAGGCCCGGTCGGCCTGATCACCTACATGCGCACCGACTCGGTGAGCCTCGGCGCGCGAGGCGATCCGCGAGATCCGCGGCGTGATCGGGCGCCTCTACGGCGAGGCCGCGTTGCCGTCGCGCCGCGCCTGTACAAGACCAAGTCGAAGAACGCGCAGGAAGCGCATGAAGCCGTGCGCCCGACCTCGGCGGCGCGCACGCCCGAGCAGCTCGCCGGCAAGATCGAGGCCGACGAGCACAAGCTCTACACGCTGATCTGGCGGCGCGCCGTCGCCAGCCAGATGGAAGCCGCCGTGTTCGACACGGTGGCCGTCGACCTGGCCGCCGGCGCCGGCAACACTGTTCCGCGCCAATGGCTCGACGCTGGTCGTCGCCGGGCTTCCTCGCCGTGTACCGCGAGAGCTTCGACGACGTCACGCTGAATGCGGACGACGACGAGAACCGCATGCTGCCGCCGCTCGAGACCGGCGACACGCGTGCGCCTGCTGGCGATCGAGACCGAGCAGCATTTCACCGAGCCGCCGCCGCGCTATTCGGAAGCGAGCCTGGTCAAGGCGCTGGAAGAACACGGCATCGGCCGGCCTTCGACCTACGCCAGCATCATCCAGACGCTGCTGTACAAGAAGTACTGCGAGCTGGTGAACAAGCGCTTCATCCCGACCGACCTCGGCAAGATCGTCAGCCGCTTCCTGACCAGCAATTTCGAGCGCTATGTCGACTACGGTTCACCGCGGCGCATGGAAGACGAGCTCGACAACATCTCGCGCGGCGAGGAAGACT
Source organism: uncultured Gammaproteobacteria bacterium (assembly GCA_963744735.1). GTDB lineage: Bacteria > Pseudomonadota > Gammaproteobacteria > Steroidobacterales > Steroidobacteraceae > RPQJ01. Next base: position 231,683 of record CAVUVH010000001.1, on the reverse strand, counting down.
GGCTGCCGATGCTCGCGCGGTTCTGGGACGAGCTGAAGAAGCAGCATCGACGACGTCGACGAAAACGTCACCCGCTCCGACGTCGCGATGGAGCGCCAGCTCGGCATCGACCCGGTGATCGGGCCGGCCGATCAGCGTGCGCTACGGCCGCTTCGGCGCGTTTGCGCAGATCGGCACGCGCGAGGACGAGGAGAAGCCGAAGTTCGCGAGCCTGCGCCCGGGCCAGCGCATGGACGACCTCACGCTCGAGCAGGCGCTCGAGCTGTTCCAGCTGCCGCGCACCTGGGCCAGTGGGAAGACGGCTATCCGATCAAGGTGGCGGTCGGCCGCTTCGGCCCGTACGTGCAGTACGGCGCCAAGAAGTACGCCTCGCTGAAGAAAGAAGACGATCCGTACACGGTCACGCTCGAGCGCGCGCTGGAGATCATCCGCGAGAAGCAGCAGGTCGAGGCCAACCGCATCATCCGCGAGTTCCCCGAGGCCGGCATCCAGGTGCTCAACGGCCGCTACGGCCCCTACATCACCGACGGCAAGAAGAACGGCAAGATCCCGAAGGACCGCGAGCCCGACTTCGCTGACGCTCGAAGAGTGCCAGGCGCTGCTGGCCGCGGCACCCGAGCGCGGCACCAACCGCTGGGGCCGCAAGACCGCCGCGAAGACCGCGGCATCGGCGGCAAGACTGCGGCCGGCACGGCAGAGGCCGCCGCCGCGGCACCGAAGAAAGCGACGAAGAAGAAGGCCGCAGCGCCAAAGAAGAAGGCTGCGCCGCAAAGAAAAAGGCGCCCGCGAAGAAGTCCGCCTGAAGCCGCACCTCTCCCGCTTGCGGGAGAGGTCGGCGCGCAGCGCCGGGTGAGCAGCCGGAGACGTCGCGCGCAGCGCGGGTGAGGGCTTATGCTCCCGCCTCCCCGTCAGCGAGCTGCCCGCATGCCTGCCAGCGTTCCCTCGACCTCGGTCGTCATCGCCTACCTGCACGACCTGCACGACCGCATCACGGCCGCGCTCGAGCAGGCCGATGGCGGCGCCACGTTCCGTCGCGATCGCTGGGACCGGCCGGAAGGCGGCGGCGGCGAATCACGCGTGCTGCGCGAGGGCGCGGTGTTCGAGCAGGCCGGCATCAATTTCTCGCACGTGATGGGCGGCCGGCTGCCCGCCTCCGCCACGGCGCAGCGTCCGGAACTCGAGGGCGCGAGCTTCGAGGCGACCGGCGTGTCGCTGGTCATCCATCCCCGCAACCCGTACGCGCCGACCTCGCACGCCAACGTGCGCTTCTTCATGGCGCTCAAGGACGGCGCAGCCCGCGGCCTGGTGGTTCGGCGGCGGCTTCGACCTGACGCCCTATTACCCGTTCGACGAAGACGTGCTGCACTGGCATCGCACCGCCAAGGCCGCCTGCGATCCGTTCGGGCCCGGCGTCTACGCAAAGTACAAGGACTGGTGCGACCGCTACTTTTACCTGAAGCACCGCCACGAGACCCGCGGCGCGGGCGGGCTGTTCTTCGACGACCTGAGCGAGCCGGGCTTCGAGCAGTCGTTTGCGTTCATGCGCAGCGTGGGCGATCACTACGTGCCGGCGTACCTGCCGATCGTCGAGCGCCGCAAGGACACGCCGTACGGCGAGCGCGAACGCCAGTTCCAGCTCTATCGACGGGGACGTTATGTTGAATTCAACCTGGTCTACGACCGCGGCACGATCTTCGGCCTGCAGACCGGCGGCCGCATCGAATCGATCCTGATGTCGCTGCCGCCGCTGGTGCGCTGGGAGTACGACTACCACCCCGCGCCGGGCACGCCGGAAGAGCGGCTTTACACGGACTTCCTGCGGCCGCGGGACTGGCTGGCCGAACTGGCGCCGACCGGCGCGTTGAGTCTCGTCTGGTCGAGCGCTCGGTTCGCGAGCGACGTCCGGCCCACCGCTGACGCGATCGTGCGATCGTTGCTCATGTACATCTTGAATGTTGGATCGGACAGCCGTTAGTTTCGGTCCCACGGCATCGGTCGAAGGGCACACCCGCCGCGAGGCGGGGCCGCAAAGCCACAGCTCTTGATTCAAAAGAAGAACAAGAGGGCTGGGTCGCCAGAATCAGTCGCCGCAACACCTCGAGGGAGAACTCATGACCAGTCGATCGACCCATGCGGCCATTGCTGTTGCGATTGCGACAGCCCTGGGCTCCGTAGCAGCGAACGCGACAGACGTCGCAGGCAACCAGGCGGCAGCCTGGAATTTTCCGAACGTGGTGATCTCGCAGGCGACAGCCCCCGCCGTCGAATCGCCCGCAGCCGCATCCGCCGGCATGCGCGCGTTCAAGGACAAGGAAACCGGGAAGTTGCGGCACCCGACGGCACAGGAAATGGCCGAGATGGCCGCAGAAGACGCGGCCGCAGCGCCGGCTGCTGCGCCCGCCGCCGTGTCGGTGCGCCGACTCAGCAACGGCATGGTCGCTGCGACGCTCGACGAATCGTTCATGTCCAATTCGGTCGCGACCAAGTCGTCGACGGGTCATGTCCACACCGATTGCGCCGCAGATGCGGCCAGTGCCGAATCGGCGATCCATGCCGCGCAGGCACAGGAGGTCTCCAATGACCGCTAAGACTCGCATCGCCAGCGGCGTCGCCGCGGTCATCGCAACGCTGGCCTGCTCGGTGGCCGCGCCGCCGTGCAGATCAACATCCTGAATGTCGACGGCCCGGGCGAAGGCTTCAACGACCCCACTCCCGTCGCCCCGGTGGGCGGCAACCCTGGCACGACCCTCGGTGAACAGCGACTCTACGCGTTCGCCTATGTTGCAAACATCTGGGGCGCCAACCTGACCAGCGCTGTTCCGATCCTGGTGCAGGCGGCGTTCAATCCGCTGGCTTGCACGTCGACCGGCGCGGTGCTGGGGTCCGCCGGTGCCACGCAGATTTTCTACGACGACTCCCTGCCCAAAGCCGACACCTGGTATCCGTTCGCGCTGGCCAACAAGATCGTCGGTTTCGACATCATCCCGGGTTTCCCGCAATTGGCGGCGCAATTCAACTCGAACCTCGGCAATCCTGGATGCCTGGATGGCTCGCCGTTCTACCTGGGCGTGGACAACAACGTGCCCGCTGGCCAGGTCAACCTGGTCACGACGCTGTTGCACGAATTCGGTCATGGACTCGGCTTCCAGACATTCACGAGCACTGCGTCGGGCACGCAAATCCTTGACGTGCCGAGCATCTGGGATCACTACCTGTACGACAATTCGTTCGGCAAGCATGGGTGCAGATGACCAACGCCGAGCGCGCCGCGTCCGCCATCAATCCGCGCCAGCTTGTCTGGGCGGGTTCGAACGTCACGACGGCGGCACCAACGGTACTCAGCCTCGGCACCCCTGAACTTACCGTGCTGGCACCGGCCGGCGTGCAGGGCACCTACCTCGCGGGTGCGGCATCCTTCGGGCCGCTGCTCTCCGACCCGGGCCTCACCCGCCAGGCTGGCCAGGTCGTCGACCAGCCGAATGGCACGGGTCTGGCCTGCGCCCCGCTGGATGCGACGAACGCACGCCGCGTAAAGCAGCGTATCGCGATCGTGGATCGTGGGTCTGCGGCTTTACCGTCAAGGTGAAGAATGCGCAGAACGCGGGCGCCGTGGGTGTCATCGTGGTCGACAACGCTGCCGGCGGCCCTCCGGCCGGGCTTGGCGGCGCCGACCCCACGGTTACGATCCCGGCGATTCGCGTGACCCTGGCCGATGGCAATAAGCTGAAGGCGGCGCTGAACGAAACCCCGTCCGACCGCAGCACCGGCCTGGTCGTGCGTCTCGGCACGGACACGTCGCAGCTTGCCGGCGCCGACAGCCTGGACCGCGTGATGATGTACTCGCCGAATCCTCGCGTAGCGGGTTCGTCCGTGTCGCACTACGACACCAGTGCGTTCCGCAACCTGCTGATGGAGCCCTCCATCAACAGCGACCTGACGCAGAGCCTGCTGCCGCCGGAAGACCTGACCGTCCCGCTGCTTAAGGACATCGGCTGGTAACCCGTCCAGGGCGAGCGATGGCATCGTTGCTCGCTTGATGACCAAAAAGGGCCCCGGGAGCGATCCCGGTGCCCTTTTTCTATATCGAACCTGGGCACTTCTTCGAAGCATCGGACCTTATGTCAAGCGACCAGACGTTGGCCTCGCGCAGTTGCCTTGGCGCGGCATCGGCGGTAGGGTCCATCTTACTAAAGGCACACCCGCTGCGAAGCGGGGCCGCAAAGCCACGGCTCTTGATCCATTACAGAACAAGAGGGCCGGGCTGCAATGCTTCAGGGTGCCGCGCGTCACAGTGACCGCGCGGCGCAGCCGAGAAACAAATGTGCGAGCGAGGTCGAGCATCATGAAGAAAACACTCATCGGATTCGTGGGCCTGGCTGCGGGCCTGTCGATTGGGTTTGCGGCGATGGCCGCACCCGCCGGAACCACCGGCAAGCTGGTCGGCATCAACGTCGTGCTCAAGGGCGACATCACTGCGGACCGCATCAAGACGCTGGAGACCTTCGGCCGCGTGCGCGACCGGCTCGAGGCGATCGATGCGCTCACGATGCAGGCGCGCGAAGCCGATCTCGCGGTGATCCGATCGCTGCCGTTCGTCGCCTCCGCGAACACCGATGCCGAGCGCAGCGTCGGACCGCAGAATGCCCTGCTGGCGACCGACTTCGGTGCGGCCGGCATCAATACCTGGAACCTCGACGCGATCAATGTCACCAATTACGGGGCCGCGGGTCGCACGATCGCACAGGACGGCAGCGGCACCTACGTTGCCGTGCTCGACACCGGCCTGCTCAGCAGCTGGCGCGCGTACTTCCCGGCGAGCGCATCGCCACGCAGTACGCGCGCGCCTATGGCGGCGGCGGCGGCAATCTTGGTTGGGTCTCCGAGCAGCCGAACAAGTGGCAGCAGGACCAGGATTCGCACGGCACGCATGTCACCAGCACGATCATCGGCTACCGTTACTGCAGCGTGCGACGGGCCTGATCAGCGTCAACGGCGTCGCTCCGGGCGCGACGATCATCCCGGTCAAGGTGCTGAACCAGAACGGCTCGGGCTGGTCCTCGACGATTGCCCGCGGCATCATGTACGTGGCCGAACTGAAGCGGACCGTGCTCGCAGCGCATCCCGTCATCATCAACATGAGCCTCGGCGGCGGCGGCCTCGACGGGATCGAGCAGGTAGCCATCGATTACGCGATCAGCCAGGGCGTGATCATCGTTGCATCGGCGGGTAACAGGGGCCCCGAGGGCGCGATGGGGTATCCGGGTGCATACCCGCCGGTCATTTCCTCGGCGGCGTCGGGCTACATCGGCCAATTCAGCGTGCCAGTCGGCTGGTGGCGTAACGTCGACGTGCCGGAAGGCAACGCCGCGGCCCACAGCTACATCGCCAATTTCTCCAGCCGCGCTCGGCCGGGGCAGGACCTGGACGTCGCCGCCCCGGGCTCGTGGGTGGTGGGCCCGTACCAGACCAACGGCCAGCTGTCCTTCTTCTACCTTTCCGGCACGAGCATGGCCTCGCCGCACGTCGCGGGAATCGTCGCCCTGATGGCGCAGGCCAAAGCCGGGGTTGACGGCGGCACAGGCCGAAGCGGCGCTGGAGAGCGCAGCCACGCCGATCGCGCCGGGCTGCGCGGTCGTGAACAACGACGAGGAGCAGTGCTGGGGCGCCAACGCGACCGGCGCAGGCATCATCACCGCCGATGCAGCCGTCGACGCTGTCATGAACTGATCCGGTCACCGCCGGCAGACCGTTGCAGGGCCCCGGTGGCGACGCCGGGGCCCTCGCTTTTTGCGGAGCCTGTGCGCGGCGGCACCCCGACCGGCTCGCTGCAGTACCCTTGTCGACATCCTGCGTGACCCGCAACACCGGATCGGCCTGACATGAACTACCGCCACGCTTTCCATGCCGGCAACTTCGCCGACGTGCTCAAGCACGTCGTGCTGATGATGCTGGTCGAGCACCTGAAGAAAAAGCCTGCGCCGTTCTTCTACCTGGACACGCATGCGGGCGGCGGCCGCTACGACCTGAGCCAGGGCGAGTCGCAGCGCAGCGGCGAATACAAGCAGGGCATCGGTCGGGTGCTCGAGTTCCCCGAGTCGGCCCTGCCGCCCGAGATCGCGAGCTATGCGCGCCTGGTCCGGGCCTGCGCCGGGCCCGGGCGCAGCCCGATCACGGCCTATCCCGGATCGCCCACGATCGTGGCGCAGTTGCGCCGGCCCACGGACCGCATGGTCATGGCCGAGACCCACGCGCGCGAGGCGCAGACGCTGCGCGCGGAGTTCGCCCGCGAGCGGCTGGCGGCCGTGCTGGAGGGCGACGGCTACGCGACCATGAAGGCCGAACTGCCGCCGCGCGAAAAGCGGGGCCTGGTGCTGATCGACCCGCCGTTCGAATCGGACGGCGAATTCGACAAGGTGCTCGCAGCGCTCGAGATGGCCCACGAACGCTGGCCCACCGGCATGTACTGCGTCTGGTATCCGCTGACGGAACGCGCGGCGCCGCAGCGCTTTCGCCGCCAGCTCGAGCGCACCGGCATCACCAAGGTGCTGGATGTCACGCTGAGCGTGCTGCCCGACGACTCGCCGGCCGGGATGCGTGGTGCCGGCCTGCTGATCATCAACCCGCCATGGCAGCTGGATGCGCGACTGGCCGAACTGCTGCCGGACCTGCACCGTCTGCTGGTGCCCGAGGGCTCCGGCGGCACCGGCGTGGAATGGTGGATTGCAGAGTAGGGGCTAGGGGCTAGGGGTTAGGGGCTAGTGGATAGCAGCCCTACCATTCCCTAACCCCTAGTCCCTAATCCCTAGTCCTTTTCCCGACTTCCCGGTGCCGGAAGCACGTCACCAGGTGATCGTTCACCATGCCCGTGGCCTGCATGTGCGCGTACATGATGGTCGAGCCGACGAACTTGAAGCCCCGGCGCCGCAGGTCCTTGCTGAAGGCGTCGGATTCGGGCGTCGTGGCCGGCACCTGCGACATCTCGCGCCAGCGGTTCACGATCGGCTTGCCGCCGACGAAAGCCCAGCTGTAGCGGTCAAAGCTGCCGAATTCCTTCTGCACGGCGAGGAAGCAGCGGGCGTTGCCGACGGCGGAGGCCACCTTGAGCCGGTTGCGCACGATGCCATCGAACTGCAGCAGCCGGTCGATCCGCCGCGCAGTCGAAGCGCGCCACCTTCACCGGGTCGAAGCCGGCGAAAGCCTCGCGGTAGCCGTCCCGCTTGCGCAGGATCGTCGACCAGCTGAGCCCGGCCTGCGCGCCCTCCAGGATCAGGAACTCGAACAGGCGCCGGTCGTCGTGCACCGGCACGCCCCACTCCTGGTCGTGATAGGCCATGTACCCGGCGTTCATGCCGACGAATGACCAGCCGCAGCGCGGCCGCGCATCCGGCACCCACGCTGCGGGCTCGACCACGGACTCGACGGGAGGCTTGCGGCTCATGCGCCGATTCTGCCCGTGCGGCTGCGGATTTTCCGCGCTTTTCGCAGTCGGCCCGGCTCGGGTATAAAGGTGCGATCCACCCGCCAGCCACGCCCGCCTCCATGACGCATCCCTTCGCCCCCGGCCAGTTCCCCCGTGTCCGCATGCGGCGCATGCGCCGCGACGACTTCTCCCGCCGCATGATGCGGGAGACGACGCTCACGCCCAGCGATTTCATCTACCCGATGTTCGTCATGGAAGGGACGAAGCAGCGCGTGGCCATCCCGTCGATGCCGGGCATCGAGCGCGTCAGCATCGACGAACTCGTGCGCGAGGCCGAGGCGGTCGCGCGGCTCGGGATCCCGGCGCTGGCGCTGTTTCCGGTGACCCCGCCCGAGGCCAAGAGCCTGGACGGACGCGAGGCATGGAACCCGCAGGGACTGGCGCAGCGGGCCGTGCGCGCGATCAAGCAGGCGGTGCCGGAACTCGGTGTCGTCACCGACGTCGCCCTCGACCCGTTCACCACGCATGGCCAGGACGGCATCATCGACGCGACCGGCTACGTCATGAACGACGTGACCGTGGCCGCGCTGGTGCAGCAGGCGGTGTCGCACGCGGAGGCCGGCGCCGACGTGGTCGCACCCTCGGACATGATGGATGGCCGCATCGGCGCAGTGCGTGCGGCGCTCGAGGACGCGGGCCACATCCATACCCGCATCCTCGCCTACTCCGCCAAGTACGCGTCGAGCTACTACGGCCCGTTCCGCGATGCGGTGGGTTCGGCCGGCAACCTCGGCAAGGGCAACAAGTACAACTACCAGATGGACCCGGGCAACTCGGACGAGGCGCTGCGCGAAGTCGCGCTCGACCTGGACGAAGGCGCCGACATGGTCATGGTCAAGCCGGGCATGCCGTACCTCGACATCGTGCGGCGCGTGAAGGACGAGTTCGGCGCGCCCACCTTCGTCTACCAGGTCAGCGGCGAGTACGCGATGCACATGGCGGCCGCGCAGAACGGCTGGCTGGACGAACGCGCCGTCGCGCTCGAGTCCCTGCTCTGCATCAAGCGCGCCGGTGCCGACGGCATCCTGACGTACTTTGCCAAGCGCGCGGCGCAATGGCTGCGGGACCAGGGATAGTGACCGACACGTACGCGCTTTTCGGCTACCCGGTGCAGCACAGCTGGTCGCCGTTCATCCACGGGATGTTCGCGCGGCAGACCGGCCAGGACATGCTGTACCGGCTGCACGAATCGGCGCCGGAGCAGTTTCGGCACGACGTGCTCGAGTTCATGTTCGAGCAGGGCGGCAGCGGCGCCAACGTCACCCTGCCGCACAAGCGCGTCGCGGCGGACCTGGTCAATGCGCTGACGCCGCGCGCGCAGCAGGCGGACGCGGTCAACACGATCCTGCGGCGCGGCGGCGAGCTGATCGGCGACAACACCGACGGCGTCGGGCTGGTGCGCGACATCACGCTCAACCTCGGGCTGCGGCTCGCGGCCCCGCGGATCCTGCTGCTGGGCGCGGGCGGCGCGGCGCGCGGGGCGATCGGACCGCTGCTGGAGCTGCAACCCTCGGCGCTGGTCGTCGCCAATCGCACGGTGGAGCGCGCGACGGCGCTTGCCGACGAGTTCCGGGGCCGCGGCGCGATCAGTGGCGCGGCCTTCGACGGCATCGAGCCGATCGCGCCGTTCGACCTGGTCATCAACGCCACCTCGGCCAGCCTCAAGGGCGAGGTGCCGCCGATCCCGGCCAGCGCCGTCGGCCCGCAGACCACCTGCTACGACATGGCCTATGGCGTCGGCGAGACGCCGTTCACGCAGTGGGCGCGCGCCCACGGAGCCGGCCGCGTGGCGCAGGGCTGGGGCATGCTGGTCGAGCAGGCGGCGGAAGCGTTCCTGCAGTGGCGCGGCGTGCGGCCGGCCACGCAACCCGTGCTCGAGGCACTGCATGCCCGCGCGACGGCGCTCGCTACTGCGGCCGCGCGTACTCGTTCTTGAGCGTCACGTAGTCGCGCGCCATTTTCGGGATGCGCGCGATTTCCTCGGGCCGCAGCTCGCGCACCCGCCGCGCCGGGTTGCCGACATAGAGGTAGCCGGATTCGAGCCGCTTGCCCGGCGTCACCACGCTGCCGGCGCCGATGATCACGTCGCTCGCGACTTCGACGCCGTCGAGCACGATTGCACCGATGCCGACCAGCACCCGGTCGGCGATCGTGCAGCCGTGCAGCGCCACCTGGTGACCCACGACCACGTCCTCGCCGAGCACCGTCGGCCAGCCCGCCTCGTTGCCGGGAAATGGCCGCGACACGTGGACGATGCTGCCGTCCTGCACGTTGCTGCGGGCGCCGATGCGGATCCGGTTGACGTCGCCGCGGATCAGCACCAGGGGCCAGATCGAGACATCCTCGCCCAGCACGACGTCGCCGATGACCACGGCCGTGGAATCGATCCAGGCGCCGGCGCCCAGGGTCGGGGAAATGCCGCGATAGGTCCGGATGGCCATGCAAACACTCGAAATCGTCACGAACGGGGGCTTGCAGTGTAGACGCTGCGGGCCCCGGGACGGCAATCTTGCGGGACTTCGGGGCGCCGGCCCCGCGACCTGACCTGACCGGGAGCGACCCATGTTCGTGATGCTGTTGTTGCTGCTCGCGCTGCTGTTCGTGGCGGCCGTGTATTTCGTGCGCATTTACAATGGCCTGGTGGCCCTGCGCGAGAACGTGCGCAAGGCCTGGGCCAACATCGACGTGCTGCTGACCCAGCGCCACGACGAGCTGCCGAAGCTGGTCGAGACCTGCAAGCGCTACATGCAGTACGAGCAGGACACGCTCGAGCGCGTGATGCAGGCGCGTTCGGCGGTCTTCAAGGCGCAGGGCCGCGGCGACGTGGCCGCGCTCGGCGCGGCCGAAGGCCAGCTCCGGGCCGGCCTTGGACAACTGTTCGCGCTGGCCGAGAACTATCCCGAGCTGAAGGCCGACAATGGCTTCCGCCACCTGCAGACGCGCATCACCGAGATCGAGGAAGCCATCGCCGACCGCCGCGAGCTGTACAACGAGTCGGTCAACCTCAACAACATCCGCATCCAGACTTTCCCGGACCTGATCGTCGCGCGCATGTTCGAGTTCAAGCCGGCCCAGTTGCTCGAGTTCGCGGAGGAGCAGAAGCGCGACGTGGACCTGGGCAAGCTGTTTGGCTGACGACGATCTCTTGTTCTGGCTGCTGACCCTTGGCGTCGCCGTCATCGCGGGCGGCACGGCCGCCCTGCGCTGGCTGCGGATCGCGCGGCTGATCGAGGACACGCCGCAGTCGCGCATCCGCTCGGCGGCGCAGGGCTATGTCGAGCTGTCGGGCAGCGGCCTGCCCCTGCCCGGCACACGGAACCTGGCCCCGCTGACGCAGCGTCCCTGCGTCTGGTGGCGCTACCGGGTATCCCGCCGCACCGAGCGCGGCAGCGGCAAGAACCGGCGCGAGGCCTGGGAGACCGTGGCATCCGGCACTTCGTCGATCGCGTTCCTGCTCGACGACGACACCGGCCAGTGCGTGGTGCAACCGGACGGCGCGGAGGTCGTGCCGGTCGAATCGACCACCTGGTATGGCGACACGCCCTGGCCGAAGTCGGACACGCCGGCCCGCATGACCTTCACGGGCGGCCGCGAGTTCCGCTACGTCGAGGAACGCATCTACGAGCACGAGCGCCTGTATGCGCTGGGTGATTTCCGCTCGACCGCCTCGGCCACCGAGGCGGGTCACGCCACCGAGGCGGCCGAACTGCTGGTCGAGTGGAAGCGCGACCAGCCCGCCCTGCTGCAGCGCTTCGACACCGACCGTGACGGCCGGATCGGCCTCGACGAGTGGGAAGCCGCCCGCACGGCGGCAAAGGCCGCGGTGCTGGAGCGGTCGCGCGAACGTGGCGCGCGCGAGAACTGGCATGTCCTGTGCCGCCCGGACGACGGGCGGCTGTTCCTGCTGGCCGCGCTGCCCCCGGGCGACCTGGCCCGCCGCTACCGCCGCCGGGCCCTGCTTGCCTTCGCCGCCTTCGTCGGCGCCGTCTATGCACTGGGCTGGCTGCTGCAGGGCGCTTTTGGCTGATACCGGTCCGCCGCACCGCTAGAATCCGGGGATGGACAATCCCCTGCTGCAAGACGCCACCCTGCCCCTGTTCCAGTCGATCCGCCCGGAGCATGTGGAGCCTGCGCTGAGGCAGGTGCTCGAAGCCAACCGCAGCACGCTGGCGCAGCTGCTGGACAGCGGCGCGAGCGGCTGGGCGGGCATCGTGGCGCCGATCGAGCGGATGCAGCACCGGCTGGCCCGCACCTGGTCGCCCGTCGGGCACCTGAACGGCGTCACCAACGGCGACGAATTGCGCGCCGCCTACAACGCCTGCCTGCCGCTGCTGACGGCCTATCACACCGACCTCGCGCAGGACGAGCGGCTCTGCGCGGCCTACCAGCGCGTGCGCGACACCGAGTACGAGCAGCTGCAGCCGGCGCAGCGGCAGCTCATCGACAATGCCCTGCGCGACTTCAGGCTCTCGGGCGTGGCGCTCGATGCGCCGCGCAAGCAGCGCTTCAAGGCGGTGATGGAACGGCTGGCCTCGGTGCAGGCGAAGTTCGACGAGAACGTGCTCGACGCCACCAACGCCTGGTCGCGCGCAGTGGACGACGCCGCGGAACTCGCCGGCCTGCCCGAGGCGGTCATCGCCCGGGCACGCGCCGAAGCCGCCAAGGCGGGCCGCGAAGGCTGGTTGTTCCCGCTCGATGCGCCCAATTACCAGGCCGTGCTGACCCACGCCGAGAACAGGCCACTGCGCGAGGCGTTCTACACCGCCTGGATCACGCGCGCCTCCGAGCAGGGCCCGGCGCAGTGGGACAACTCGGCGCTGATCGAGGAAATACTGGCGCTGCGCCACGAGGCAGCGCGCCTGGTGGGCTATTCGAACTTTGCCGAGTACTCGCTGGCGACCAAGATGGCGCGCGACCCGGCCGAGGTGCTGCAGTTCCTGCGGCGCCTGGCCCGCCTGTGCCGGCCGGCCGCGCAGCGCGAGTTCGCGGAGCTGGAGTCGTTTGCGGGTACAAGTCTCGCGGCCTGGGACGTGGCCTTCTACGCCGAACGCCTGAAGCGCGAACGGCTGGCCGTTTCCGAGGAGGAACTGCGGCCTTATTTTCCGTTGCCGCGCGTGCTGCAGGGGCTGTTCGCGGTGGCGCAGCGCCTGTATGGCATCCGCGTCGAGCCGCGTGCCGACGTCGAGGTCTACCACCCGGACGTGCAGTTCTACGACGTGGTCGGCGCCGACGGCGTGGCGCGCGGCGGCTTCTTCCTCGACCTGTATTCGCGGCCGAAGAAGCGCGGCGGGGCCTGGATGGACGAATGCCTCGGCCGCATCGACCTGGGCGGCGCCCAGGCGCTGCCGATCGCCTACCTGGTCTGCAACTTCACGCCGCCCGGCGCAGGGCGGCCGTCGCAGCTGACCCACTACGAGGTGCTGACGCTGTTCCACGAGTTCGGCCACGGACTGCACCACATGCTGACGCGCGTCGACTTCCCGAGCGTCGCCGGCATCAACGGCGTGCCCTGGGACGCGGTCGAACTGCCGAGCCAGTTCATGGAAAACTTCGCCTGGCGCGAGGAAGTGCTGCCGCTGATCTCGGGCCATGTCGAGACCGGCGAGCCGCTGCCGGCCGGGCAGCTGCGGAAGCTGCAGGCCACGCGCACGTTCCAGGCAGGCATGCAGTCGGTGCGGCAGCTCGAGTTCGCGCTGTTCGATTTCCGCCTGCACGCCGAGTTCACGCCGGAACGCGGTGCGCGGCTGCTCGAGACGCTGGCCGAGGTGCGCGCGGAAGTCGCCGTGGTGACGCCGCCGGCGTTCAACCGTTTCCCGCACAGCTTCCAGCACATTTTCTCGGGCGGTTACGCCGCGGGCTACTACAGCTACAAGTGGGCCGAGGTGCTGTCGGCCGATGCGTTCGGCGCGTTCGAGGACGCGGGCATCTTCGACACGGCGACGGCGCGGCGGTTTCTCGGCGCGATCCTCGAGCGCGGTGGCAGCCGCGACGCGATGGAAGCATTCGTCGAGTTCCGCGGCCGGCCGCCCGAACTCGAGCCGCTGTTGCGCCAGCTGGGACTCGCGGCATGAGCTGCACGCTCGCCACCTGGAACGTCAACTCGCTGCGGGTGCGCATGCCGCACCTCACGGAGTGGCTGGCCGCCAATCCGGTCGACGCGATCGCGCTGCAGGAAACCAAGCTGCCCGACGCCGACTTCCCGACGGCGGAGCTGCAGGCCCTGGGCTGGCACTCGGTCTGCAGCGGCCAGCGCACCTACAACGGTGTCGCGCTGCTCAGCCGGACGCCGGCGACCGACGCCGTGGCCGGCATTCCGGGATTCGAGGACGAGCAGCGGCGCGTGCTGGCGGCCACGGTCGGCGGCGTGCGCGTCATCGACGTGTACGTGCCCAACGGCCAGACCGTCGGCTCGGACAAGTTCGAGTACAAGCTGCGCTGGTTCGCGGCGCTCCGCGAGTACGTGGCGGCCGAGCTTGCCCGGCATCCCCGCCTGGTGGTGCTCGGTGATTTCAATGTCGCGCCCGAGGATCGCGATGTGCACGATCCGAAGGCCTGGGAAGGATCGGTGCACGTCAGCCCGCCGGAGCGCGCGGCGCTGCAGGCGCTGCAGCAACTGGGCTTCGCCGATTGCTTCCGCCTGTTCGAGCAGCCGGACAAGTCCTACTCCTGGTGGGACTACCGCCGCATGGCATTCCGTCGCAACGCGGGCCTGCGCATCGACCTGATCCTGGCCTCGGGCACGCTCGCGCAGAAGTGCGTGGCGTGTCACATCGACAAGGCGCCGCGGCGGCTGGAACGGCCGTCCGACCACACTCCGGTGGTCGCGAGGTTTGACATATAGGCCGTGCACGCGGCACAAAAGCGTCGAATCCGTGCAGTGTCGGTTTTTTTGACTCTGGCGTTTGCGGGCGGACGGTCTAGACTCGCCGCACGCCCGCAGCCCCGCGCCTGTTCGACCGACCCATCATGCAGTTCCGCCGCAGCGACTACGACGTCACCAACACCGTGCAGGTGAGTTCGGTGGCGGCCGTGCGCAAGGCCGTCGAGGACCTGTTTCACCAGACCTGGCCAGGCACGAACACCGACCGGCTGACGCAGGCCTTCGGCGACTTCGAGCGGCTGTTCTCCGGACAGTTTCCCGGCTACCTCGGCTGCGACACCGTCTATCACGACATGCAGCACTCGCTCGACGACACGCTGGCGATGGCGCGGCTGCTCGCGGGCTACGACCGCTCGCAGTCGCCGGACCAGCGCCTCGGCGCCGAACGCGCGCTGTTCGGCCTGGTCATCGCGCTGTTCCACGACGCCGGCTACATCCGCCAGACCGACGACACGCAGCACCGCAACGGCGCAGAGTTCACGCTGACACACGTCAGTCGCGGCGCGCAGTTCCTCGAGCGCTACCTGCCGACGATCGGCATGGGCAACTGGGTGCCGGTGGCGATGCAGGTGATCCACTTCACCGGGTACGAGGTGCCGTTCGCCGACATCCGTCTCGACGACGTCCGCGACCGCCGGGTCGGACACCTGCTCGGCACCGCCGACATGCTGGCGCAGATGTCGGACCGCTGTTACCTGGAAAAATGCCGCGACCGGCTGTATCCGGAGTTCGTGCTGGGCGGCGTGGCGATGAAGCGCGACGGCGGCGGCGGCCTCAAGGTGCAGTACGGCTCCGGCCTCGACGTGCTGCGGCAGACGCCGGAGTTCTTCCAGTACACGCTGCGCACCCGCCTCGACGGCGAGTTCGGCTCGGCCTATCGCTACCTCGAAGCGCTGTACGGCGGCAGCAATCCGTACATGGCCGCGATCGAGCGCAACCTGGCGTACCTGCAGAAGGTGCTCGAGTCCGGCAACTGGGGCCTGCTGCGCCGCTCGCCACCCGTGTTCACCTGGGAAAAGAACCCGCTCGAGACCATGCGCTCGCTGGTGATCCGGCACATCCGCATGGGACTGGAGACTTAGTCCCCGCTCCCTCTCACGCAGTGGGAGAGGGCGGGGTGAGGGCTGTTGCGCACGATACCCGCGCCTCTGCTCGCGCGCTTCGTGGCTCGTGCGCAGGCAACGCACGAGCCACGGCGAACCTTGCTCGAGCGGTCGCGAGGCGTGCCGGGCGAGCTGACATCCAGTCCTCGCGCCTCGCGACTCGCCCGAGCTGCGGCGCTCGACAAATCGGGCTCAGGAGCACAAGTCACGGGCACCGTGCACGTCACCTCAGCCTGTGCCGTCTCCTGCGCGTTACTCTTCAGCCCCGCAGGAACTCCGCCGGATCCTCCCCGCGCTCGAGCACCTCGACCAGCGCCGAGCCGACGACCACGCCGTCCACGTGTCCCTGCATGCGTGCCACCTGCCCGGCATTGCGGATGCCGAAGCCGGCGCACACCGGCACCGGCGACACTGCCCGAACGCGATCCATGTAGTCGAGCACCTCGTCCGGCACCGCGACCGACTTGCCGGTCGTGCCGGTCATCGTCACCGCGTAGACGAAGCCCTGGCTGGCCTCGCACAGCATCCTGAGTCGCGGCTCCGGCGTGACCGGCGTGACCATCTGCACCAGCGCGATGCCGACGCGGTCGAGCGCCTCGCGCACGTCGGCGCTTTCCTCGTACGGCAGGTCGGGAATGATGAACCCGCACACCCCCGCCCTGGCCGCGGCCTCGGGCAGGTTCTCGAGGCCGAAGGCCAGCAGGGGATTGAGATAGCTCATCAGCAGCACCGGCGCCTGCGCCGGCGGCTGCATCGACTGCAGCGCCTGCAGCAGCCAGGGCAGCGTGAAGCCGCCCTGCAGCGAGGCGAAGCTTGCGCGCTGGATGGTCGCGCCGTCGGCCATCGGATCGCTGAACGGCACGCCGATCTCGACGACGTCCGCCGCCGAGGCCACGGCGCGCAGGTCCCGCTGGAAGTGTTCGCGGTCCGGAAAGCCGGCCGTCATGAATCCGACCACCGCGGGTCGGCCGCCTTCGCCCGCGGTGCGGATCGCCTGGCTGATCCGGTCGCGCGGTTCCTGCACCCGATTCGTCATCACAGCTTCCCCTTGAGCAGCGTGCGCTGCAGCGTCGGCATGTCCTTGTCGCCGCGGCCCGACAGGCCGATCAGGATCCGGCAGCCAGGGTGCTGCAGCGCGTACTTGCGCGCGCCGGCAAACGCGTGCGCGGTCTCGATCGCCGGCAGGATGCCCTCGTACTGGCTGCACTCGGCCAGCGCCGCGAGCGACTCGTCGTCCTCGGCTGCGGCGTAGTCGAGCCGGCCGATGCTGGCGAGCAGCGCGTGTTCCGGGCCGACGCCCGGATAGTCGAGCCCGGCCGACACCGAGTGCGTCTCCTGGATCTGGCCGTGCTCGTCCTGCAGCAGCAGCGAATAGCACCCCTGCAGCACGCCCGGCGTGCCGTAGGCGAGCGAAGCGGCGTTCTGCCCGAGGCCCGCGCCGGTGCCGCCCGCTTCGAAGCCCAGCAGCTTCACGGCCGTGTCCGGCACGAACGGATGGAACAGGCCGATCGCGTTCGAACCACCGCCGACACAGGCGACGACGACGTCCGGCAGCGCGCCGGCCTGCGCCAGCATCTGCGCCCGCGCCTCGACGCCGATCACGCGCTGGAACTCGCGCACCATGTAGGGATACGGGTGCGGACCCACCGCCGAGCCCAGGATGTAGAAGGTGCCGTTCGGGTCCGACACCCAGTCACGCAGCGCCTCGTCGATCGCCGCGCGCAGCGTCTTGTCGCCGCCGGTGACGGGCACGACATCCGCGCCGAGCAGCTTCATGCGCCCGACGTTCGGCGCCTGGCGCTCCATGTCGATCGAACCCATGTACACCGTGCACGGCAGCCCCAGGCGCGCGCAGGCAGCCGCGGTGGCCACGCCATGCTGGCCGGCGCCCGTCTCGGCGACGATGCGCTTCGCGCCGAGGCGCTTGGCCAGCAGTCCCTGCCCGATGGCATTGTTGATCTTGTGCGCGCCGGTGTGCGCGAGGTCCTCGCGCTTGAGCCACACCTCGGCGCCCCAGCGCTTCGACAGGGCTGCGGCGTACGTGAGCGGGGTCGGGCGCCCGACCCAGGTCCGCAGCTGGTCGTCGAGCTCGGCCTTGAACGCCGGATCCGGCAGGATGTCGCGGATGCCCTGCTCGAGCCGGTCGAGCGCGGGCACCAGCGTCTCTGGCACGTAGCGGCCGCCAAACGGGCCGAAGCGGCCGCGTGCGTCCGGGAAGTCGCCGCGCAGCGTCTGTGCGAGCAGCGCCTCGCGATCGAGCTTGAGGGCCTGGGTCTTCATTTCTGCCTGTCTCCCGATATCACGTCGCAAGCCGCGCCTGGGCCGCGCGCGCCGCGTTGACGAAATTCCTGATGAGGGCCGGGTCCTTCCGGCCCCGGCCATGTTCGACACCTGAACTGACATCGACGCCGAACGGCCGCACGCGCTCGATGGCGGTGCCGACGTTGTCCGCATCGAGGCCGCCCGCGAGGATCAGTTCGCCGCGCGCCGCCCACTCGGCCGCCTGCGACCAGTCGGCCTGCTCGCCCGCGCCACTGCGCCCGCTTTCGAGCAGGAAGCGCGCCGGCAGCGGCTCGTCCGCAGGGCGCGGTTGCCCACTGCGCAGCACCGGCAGCACGCGCTGGCCGGCGGGCAGCCGCAGCGTGAGGAAGTCGGCCGCATCCGTCTGCACCCAGTCCGGCCGCACCGCGGCGAGCGCCTGGTCGAGCAGGTCCTGCGAGGGGTGCAGGAACACTGCCACCTTGTCGATGCCCGCGGGCACGCCGGCCGCGAGTTCGCGCGCCTCGCCGACGTCCAGGTTGCGCGGCGAGTCCGCGTGAAACACGAAGCCCACGGCATCGACGCCCGCGGCGACGGCGGCCGCCAGCGTCTCGGCGGTGCGCAGTCCGCAGACCTTGACCCAGAGCGGCGTGCGGGCGATGTTCATTGCAGTGCGCCGCGACCGGCGGCAAGCAGTTCGCGCACCGCCTCGGCCGGGTCGTCCTGGCGCATCAGCGTCGTGCCGACCAGCGCACAGCGATAGCCGAGCGCGGCGACCGCGGCGGCGTCTGCAGCCGTCACCACTCCGCTCTCGGCCACCGCGGGCCACCCGGCGGGCAGCCGGTCGCGCAGCTCGGCGAAGCGCGCGAAGTCGATCTGCAGGCTCTGCAGGTCGCGGCAGTTGACGCCCATCAGCACCTGTTCATCGCGGCCCCGACGGTCGCGCGCGAGCGCCGCCGCCACGGCGACGTCGTCCGCATCGAACGCCTCGAGCAGCACGAACAGCCCCTGCTCCGCGGCGGCATCGAGCATCGCCACCAGGTCGCCGGGCGAGGTCATGCGCACGATCAGCAGCACGCCGCTCGCGCCGTTGGCGCGCGCTTCCAGCACCTGGTAGGGATCGACCAGGAAGTCCTTGCGCATCGCCGGCACGCCGAGCGGCGCAAGCACCGCGGCGGCCTGGCGCAGGTGGGCGAGATCGCCGTCGAAGCGCGAGGGCTCGGTCAGGATCGAGCAGACCGCGGCGCCGCCCGCGGCATAGCCCCGCAGCCGCGCGAGCGGATCGGCCGTGCGCGTCGACAGGTCGCCGAGTGCCGGCGAACGCAGCTTGAGTTCGGCAATCAGGTCGAAGCCCGCCGGGGCCAGCTGCAACCGGATCGGCGGGGGCATCGCCGCGCACTGCGCGCGCAGCGCGTCATCGCCCAGACGCGCGCGCGCCTGCGACAGGCGTTCGCGACTGCCGGCGGCCATGTCGGACAGCAGGCCCATCAGGGCGCGCCGCCAGCCGACCGGCCGAACGCGGCCAGTCGCTCGAGCAGACGGACGCCGTCGCCGCGGTCGAGCGCGTCGGCGGCCGCGTGCACGGCGGCGAGCGGCTCGGCCACGGCACCGGTCACTTCGAGCGCGAGCGCCGCGTTCAGCACCAGCGCATCGCGGTGCGGGCCGCGATCGTGGCCGGCGAAGACGGCGCGCAGGGCGGCGGCGTTGTGGGCCGCATCGGCACCGGCGAGTTCCCCGGCTGCGCAGCGCGCCAGGCCGTAGTGCAGCGGATCACGCTCGGTGCGCGTGACGTGCCCCGGGGTGACGTCGTACAGCTCGAACGGCCCGCACGGCGTCGGTTCGTCCCAGCCGGGTTCGCCGTGCACGACAAACACGCGCTCGATCGGCATGCCGGCCAGCGTCTCGGCCATGAGCCGCGCCGCGTCGCGACTGTAGGCGCCGATCAGCCCGAACGGCGGCGCCGCGGGATTGGTCAGCGGACCGAGCAGGTTGAACACGGTGCGCACGCCCAGCGCGCGGCGCACCGGCGCCACTTCCTTCATCGCCGGGTGGTAGTGCGGCGCAAACAGGAAGGTGAAGCCCGTGGCGGCCAGGCACTCGCCGGCAAGGCGCTCGTCCAGCGGCAGCGGCAGGCCCAGGCACTCGAGCAGGTCGGCGCTGCCGGAGCGGCTCGACACCGAACGGTTGCCGTGCTTCACGACGCGCACGCCGAGCGCGGCCACCAGCAACGAGGCTCCCGTCGAGAGATTGAAGCTGCCCGACGCATCGCCGCCCGTGCCGACGATGTCGATCGCCGGCGGCCCGGGCGGCAACGTCGGGTGGCGTGCCAGCCGGCGCATCGCCGAGGCGAAGCCGCGCACTTCATCCGCCGTCAGGCCCTTGCTGCGCAGCGCGGCCAGCAGCGCCCCCGCCATCGCCGGCGCCATCGATGGATCGGTCAGCGCCACCAGCAGCTCACCCGCCTCGGCTTCGGGCAGGTTCTCGCGGTTCAGCAGCCGCTCGAGTGTCGCGCGCAATTCGGCCATGGCTCAGGCTCCGCGCCGGCCGCCGTGGAACTGCAGGAAATTGCCGAGCAGTCGCGGACCCTCGGGCGTCAGCACGCTCTCCGGGTGGAACTGCACGCCTTCGACGTTCAGCTCGCGGTGGCGCACGCCCATGATCTCGCCCTCGGCCGTGCGCGCGGTGACGACCAGCGCGGCCGGCAGCGACTCGGGCTCGGCAATCAGCGAATGATAGCGGCCGACCTGGAGCGGCTCGGGAGCGCCGGCAAACACGCCGGCGCCATCGTGCTGCACCGGCGAGACCTTGCCATGCATCAGGCGTCCCGCGCGCACCACCTTGCCGCCGAACACCTCGACGATCGACTGGTGGCCGAGGCAGACGCCAAGCACGGGGATCTCGCCGGCAAACGCGCGGATCATGTCCATCGAGACGCCGGCATCGTGCGGCGTGCCGGGCCCGGGCGAGATGCAGAGGTGCGATGGCGCGAGCGCCCGCGCCTGCTCGACCGTGATGGCATCGTTGCGATGCACCAGCACGTCTGCGCCCAGCACCAGGAACGCCTGCACGAGGTTGTAGGTGAAGCTGTCGTAGTTGTCGACCAGCAGCAGCCGCGGGGTGACCTTCGGCATCACAGGCCCTCCCGCGCGATTTCGAGCGCGCGCCGCAGCACGTCGCTCTTGGCGAACACTTCGCGGTACTCGTTCATCGGCACGCTGTCGGCGACGATGCCGGCGCCGGCCTGGAAGCTGTAGGTGTCGCCATGGAACACCATCGTGCGGATCGTGATCGCGTGGTTCATGTCGCCGCCGGAGCCGAAGTATCCCACCGTGCCGCCGTACAGCCCGCGTCGCACCGGCTCGAGTTCGTCGATGATCTCCATCGCCCGCACCTTCGGCGCGCCGACCAGCGTGCCGGCCGGAAACGCCGCGGCGAAAAGATCGAACTGGTCCCGGCCGGCGGCGAGGCGGCCGTTGACGCCGCTGACGATGTGCATCACGTGGCTGTAGCGTTCGATGGAGCGGTAGGGATCGACGTGCACGCTGCCCGCCTCGGCCACCCGGCCGAGGTCGTTGCGCGCCAGGTCGACCAGCATGACGTGCTCGGCGTTCTCCTTCGGGTCGGCGAGCAACCTGGCTTCATTGGCCAGGTCCTGCTCGGCGTCGGCGCCGCGCGGCAGGGTACCGGCGATCGGCCGCAGGTGCGCGACGCCCCCCTCGAGCTTGACCAGCGCCTCGGGCGAGGAACCGACGATGACGCGGTCGCCGAGCTCGCAGTAGTAAAGGTAGGGCGACGGGTTGAGCAGGCGCAGCGCCCGGTAGGCCTCGAACGGGTCCATGTCGCACTGCCCGGCAAAGCGGATCGACAGCACGAGCTGATAGACGTCGCCCGCCGCGATGTATTCCTGCGTGCGCGCGACGTTGTGCAGGAACCCGGCCTCGGACAGGCTGGCCTGCGCCGGGCCATAGCGCGTCGGACGCACGGGACCCGGGATGCCGCCACGCAGGGCCTGGATCACGTCGCGGCGCAGGGCCTGCCGCTCCTGCTCCGGTCCCGCGTGCAGCAGGGCTGCGCGGCGCGTCAGGTGATCGAACGCGAGCAGCGAGCGGGGCGCGACGTAATGGGCATCCGGCGCATCACCGGGCTGGCTCGCCTGCGCCGGCAGGCGCTCGAAATAGCGCACCAGGTCGTAACCGGCGGCACCGACCAGCCCGCCCAGCAGCGGAAACCCGGCCTGGGTCAGGTCGGGTCGCGGCGCGGCCGCCAGCGCCTGGCGCAGGCTTGCCAGCAGCGCGGCCTGGTCCGCCGGACGCGGTCCGCGCACGCCATTGACCACCAGGCCGCTGCCGTCCAGCCGGTACTCCAGGCAGTCGCCGAAGCCGATGAACGAATAGCGCGCCAGCCGCTCGCCGCCCTCGACGCTTTCCAGCAGGAAGCGCGGGCGAAAGGGCTTCAGCTTGAGGTAGGCCGACACCGGTGTGTCGAGGTCGGCCACGATATCGAACAAGGTCGTCGTCACCTGCGGCTCCTCTGTCGCGGGGGCCCGGGGGACGGACAACAAAAAACCCATCCCACGGTGCTTCGCGGAGATGGGTCCTGAATCCTGCGAACGAGACTGAGCGCGTCCGGCCCCACTCCTTTAGAAGTGGCGCCACCACCAGCGGTGATTCGGAAGGGTTTCCGTGTGCGCGTTCATCTCGCGTTGCAGTATCCACGGGCGACCGCGGAGCGTCAAGGAAGACGCCGCGCCCGGTTTGCCGCGTGCCCTAGAATGCCCCGGTGGGACAACCGGGGGTGGCGATCTTGGCAGCGGGATACACGGGCGGCGTCAGCCTGCAGCGCGCCGCGGCGGTCTTCGAGCAGGAGCAGCGCCAGTACATCGCGACGCATCAGCGTTCGCTGGCGCGGACCGGCCATGGCATTGCCGGGTTCTACGACGGCGTGCCGATGCACTGGATGCGCGACTGGTCGATGCCGTTTCCGTTCCTGGTCGAGTCAGCGCACGGCGCCACGCTGCGGGACATCGACGGGCACGAGTACGCCGACTTCTGCCTGGGCGACACCGGCTCGATGTTCGGGCACTCGCCGGCGCCGGTCGCGGAGGCGATCGCGCGCCAGGCCACGCGCGGCCTGACGTACATGCTGCCGACGGAAGACGCGATCGCGGTCGGCCGGCTGCTGACCGAGCGCTTTGCCCTGCCCCACTGGCAGGTGGCGACGACCGCGACGGACGCCAACCGCTTCGCACTGCGCGTCGCGCGCGCCGTCACCGGGCGACCGAAGATCCTGGTGTTCAACGGCTGCTACCACGGCACCGTCGACGAGACCTTCGTGCGGCTGGCCGATGGCCGCGCCGTCAACCGGCCCGGGCTGCTGGGGCAGGCCGCCGACCTGACGCAACTCGCGCGCGTGGTCGAGTTCAATGACGTCGCGGGACTGCGCGCGGAGCTGGCGCATGGCGACGTCGCCTGCGTCATTACCGAGCCCGTGCTCACCAACTCGTGCATGGTGCTGCCGGAGCCGGGCTTCCACGCCGAGCTGCGGCAGCTGACCCGCGCGGCAGGCACCCTGCTGCTGATCGACGAGACTCACACGATCTCGACCGGCCCAGGGGGCTACAGCGGCCAGTTCGGCCTCGAGCCCGACCTGTTCGTGCTGGGCAAGCCGATCGCCGGCGGCGTGCCGGCAAGCGTCTGGGGCTTTACCGAGGAGGTCGCGCGGCGTCTCGGCGCCGCCCGCGGCCAGTTGCCGCCGGGCCACTCCGGCATGGGCACGACACTGTCCGCCAACGCGCTGTCGCTGGCGGCGATGCGGGCCACGCTCGAGCAGGTGATGACGCCCGCGGCGTACCGCGCGATGGACGAGCAGGCCGGGCGCCTGGCCGCGGGCCTGCAGGCGGTGATCGAGGCGCAGGGGCTGCCGTGGCACGTGGTGCGCGTCGGCGCGCGCGTCGAGTTCATCTGCGCGCCGGGGCCGCTGCGCAACGGCAGCGAGGCCGAGGCGGCGCACGCGCCCGCCCTCGAGCGGACCCTGCACCTGGCGCTGCTGAACCGCGGTTGCCTGATCGCACCGTTTCACAACATGATGCTGGCCTGCCCGGCCACGACGAGCGCGCAGGTCGGGCAGTTGCACACGGCCTTTGCCGAAGTGGCCGCCGCGCTGCGGGACTGAACACCGCGCCCGCAGGGACGCCCGGAGACTCGAAGCATGGACTCGGCGATGATTGCGCAGCTGCTGACCGGCGCGGTGGCCATCATCATGTTCGGCCTCGGCCTGTCGCTGCAGGCGGCGGACTTCGCCCGCGTGCTGCGCTTTCCGCGCGCGGTGGTCATCGGCCTGTTCGTGCAGACCATCGTGCTGGTCGGCATCGCGTTCCTGATCACGCAGCTGTTCGACCTGCCGCCCATCCTCGCGGTGGGGCTGATGCTGCTCGCGTCCTCGCCGGGCGGCGCCGTGGCCAACATCTTCAGCCACCTCGCGCGCGGCGACGTGGCGCTCAACATCACGCTGACGGCGATCAACTGCGTGCTGGCACTGGCGTGGATGCCGCTGGTCATGAACTGGTCGCTCGAGCACTTCCTCGGCGCCGACCATTACATCCCGCCACCGACGCGCAAGATCATCGAGCTGGGGGCGGTCATCATTGCGCCCGTGATCGCCGGCATGTGGGTGCGGCGCCAGGCGCCGCAGCCTGGCCGAACGCGCCGAGAAGCCCGTGCGGGTGCTGTCGGTCCTGGTGCTGGTCGCCGTCATCGTGCCGTCGATCATCGCGTCGAGCGACCTGCTGCGCGAGCACCTCGCGGCGATCGGCCTCGCCTGTCTCGCGTTCAACCTGGTTTCGCTCGCGCTGGGCTACCTGGCGCCGCGACTCGCCGGCCTGCCCGTCGCGCAGGCCACCTCGATCGCCTTCGAGATCGGCGTGCACAATGCGGCGATCGCGATCTATGTCGCGGCGGCCGTGCTCGAGAGCGCGCCGGCATCGGCGCCCGCCGCGGTCTACGGCATCGTGCAGGTGCTGACCGCGCCGGTCCTCGTCCTCGTCCTGCGGCGTCGACAGGCGTTGCAGGCGCGCGCAGCGACCTAGTCCCGACGCCCCGCCACGGAGCCATCGCCCATGAACACCGCGCCAGCCGCCCCCGCATCGCTGCTCGCCCGGCTGGCCGACATCGTCGGTCCAGCGCATGTCCTGACCGGCGATGACGTGCGCTCGCGCGCCGTGGGCTGGGCCGATCACGGGCCTTGCCAGGCGCTGGCCATCGTGCGACCGGCCAGCACCGACGAGGTGTCGCAGGTGCTCGCCGCCTGCCATGACGCCGGACAACCGGTGGTGCCGTTCGGCGGGCTGACCGGCCTGGTACGGGGCGCGGTGGCTGGCGCGCACGAGATCGCGCTGTCGCTCGAGCGCATGCAGCGGATCGAGGCGGTGGATCCGGTCGGCCGGACCATGACCGTCGAAGCCGGCGTGCCGCTGCAGCGCATCCAGGAAGTCGCGGAACAGAACGGCCTGCTGTACCCGGTCGACTTCGGTGCGCGCGGCTCGGCGCACATCGGCGGCAGCGTGGCGACCAATGCCGGCGGCAACGGCGTGATCCGTTACGGCATGACGCGCGATTCCGTGCTCGGCCTGGAAGCCGTGCTGGCCGACGGCACGATCATTCCGGCGCTCAACCAGATGCTGAAGAACAACGCCGCGTATGACGTGAAGCAGCTCTTCATCGGCACCGAGGGCACGCTCGGCGTCGTCACGCGCCTGGTGCTGCGCCTGCGTGAGCTGCCGCGCGGCAACCAGGCGGCGCTGGTCGCCTGCCCCACGTTCGGCGACGTCACCCGCCTGCTGAAGCACATGGACAGCGCGCTGGGCGGCGCGCTGTCGGCCTTCGAACTGATGTGGAACGGCTTCTACCGGCTGGTGACGACGCCGCCGGCCAGGGGGACGCCGCCACTGTCGCAGGAGCACGAGTATTACGTGCTGCTGGAAAGCTCGGGCGGCGACCCGGCGCGCGACCAGGCGCAGTTCGAGGACGCTGTCGGCGCGGCGCTCGAGGCCGGCATGGTCGTCGATGCCGTGATCTGCACCTCCGAGGCGCAACGCGAGTCGCTGTGGGCCCTGCGTGACGATGTCGAGGGCATCTTCCGCTCAGGGATGCCGGTGGCCTTCGACGTGAGCCTGCCGCTCGCGGCGATGGAGGGCTACGTGGCCGAGGTCGTCGGCCGGCTCGAGCGCGAATGGCCAGCCTATCGCCGCTTCGTGTTCGGGCACCTGGGCGACGGCAACCTGCACATCATCGCCACGGGTCCGCCGGACGCCGCAGCCCGCCACGGCATCGAGCGCTGCGTTTACGAGCCGCTGGCCGCGCGCGGCGGCTCGGTGTCGGCCGAGCACGGCATCGGCCGCGAAAAGCTGCCGTGGCTGCCGCTGTGCCGCTCACCCGCCGAACTGGCGCTGATGCGGAAACTGAAGCAGGCGCTCGATCCGAAGGGCATCCTGAATCCCGGCCGCGTGTTGCCGGATTGACGGCGGGGCCACCACGCGGAACGCAGCAGCCGGCGGAGACAGGCAGATCATGCAGCAGGACTGGCAGGTACTGATCCGCGGCGCGCGGGTGTTCGACGGCAGCGGCGGGCCGTCCGCGATCGAGGACCTGGCGATCGCCGCGGGTCGCATCGCCGCACGCGGGGCAAACCTGCCGGCCAGCCGCGCGCAGCGCGTGGTCGAGGCGTCCGGCCGCTGGCTGGTGCCGGGCCTGCTCGACATCCACACGCACCTCGACCTCGAGGTGGAACTCGCACCGGGGCTGCCGGAGTCCGTGCGCCACGGCACGACCACGGTCGTCGTCGGCAACTGCAGCCTGGGCACCGCCTTCGGCGCGCAACGCCGCAACGGCGACGATCCGATCCTCGACTGCTTCACGCGCGTCGAGAACATGCCGAAGCCGGTGCTGCGCAAGGTCGTCGACCGCATCCACTGGAACACCACCGACGGGTATTTCAGGCACCTGGACGAGCTGCCGCTGGGGCCGAACATCGTGCCCCTGCTGCCGCACTCGATGCTGCGCATCGAGGCGATGGGCAGCACCGATGCGGCCGTGCGCCGCGAGCCGACGGCCGCCGAGCGCGAGCGCATGCGCGAGCTGCTCGCGGCGGCGATGGAACAGGGCTATGCCGGACTCTCGACCGATTCGATCCCGTTCCATTACCTGGCCAACGACCCGCACCGCAGCGAACGCATCCCGGCGCAGCACGCATCGTGGTCGGAACTGAAAGACCTGCTCGACGTCGTGCGTGACAGTGGCCGGGTGTGGCAGTGCACCCCGGACGCGGCCAACCGCGCGAAGACTTTCCTGCGCTTTTTCCTGACCAGCGGACGCCTGTTCGGCCGGCCGCTCAAGACCAGCGCGCTCACGGCCGTCGACCTCACCCACGAGCGCAACACCTGGAAGCTGTTCCCGCTGATCGCCGGCCTGCTCAACTCGCGGCTGCTGGACGGCCGCTTCCACTTCCAGGTGCTGGCCACGCCCTTCCGCATGTACGCGGAAGGGGCCATCTGCCCGATCTTCGAGGAGTTCGAGTCCTCCCGGCGACTGATGGCGATCGAGATCGAGGACGCCGCTGCGCGGCAGCGGGAGATGGCGACAGCGGACTTCGGCGACGTGTTCGTGCGCGAATGGCACGACGCGGGCGCCGTCTCGACCTTCAACCGCGACCTCGACGCCCTGACCATCGAGCGCGCGCCGGTGGGCGAATGGCAGGGCGAGACGTTCGGTGCGGTGTATCGCCGCGTCCGGCAGTTCCAGGCGGGCGATGCCGCTGCCGCGCGCAGCACAGCCGAACGCGCGGCCCTGGCGGCGTTTCCGCAGCCGCTGGCCAGGGAGGGCGAGTTCCTGCTGCACCTGTTCCGGCGCTACGACCGCGAGCTGCGCTGGTGGTTCATCATCGCCAACGATCGTCCCGCGATCCTGCGCAAGCTGCTGTTCCACCCGCACATGCTGCCGGGGTTCAACGACAGCGGCGCGCACCTCATCAACCTGGCGTTCTTCGATGGCAACCTGCTGACGCTGCAGGTTGCCGCGCGCGAGTCACTGGAGATGGTGGCCAGGGCCGTGCGGCGGCTGACGCGCGAACCGGCCGAGTTTTTCGGCGTCGACGCCGGGCGGCTCGACGTGGGCGCGCAGGCCGACCTGGTGCTGCTCGATCCGGAGGCGCTCGCGACCTACGACACCGACGCCGGCCGACGCATGGTCTATCGCGACATCTTCGAGCACGAGCAGCTGGTCAACCGCTCCGACGGGGTGGTGACCGCGGTCTACATCGCGGGCGAAGAGGTCTGGGACGGCGCCGACTTCACCCCGGTGCTCGGCCGCAAGCGGCTCGGCCGCGCGCTGCGTGCCAGCCTGATCGCGCTCGACGGCTAGTTGCGGGGCCGGAGCGGTCGGCCGGGTCAGGTGCTCTCGCTCACTCCGTGTCGGACGCCGCAGCCCGAGCGCAGGCTCGAGGCGGCACTGCAGTCATGCCGCTGGCACGCTGCCACCATCGCCTCGAGCCCGTTCGGGCAAGGCTCGCCGTGAATCGTGCCGTTCCTCGGCGCGATTCACGATGCGCGGTCAGACCCGGAGTGAGCGAGAGCACCTGACCCGGCCGACCGCTCCAACCCCGCGACGTACGTAGCGGCGCGTTCTTAGAGCGCCCCGACGGCGCGCGCGAGCCGCAGCTGCGCCAGGTCGACGTCGAGCGTTGCCTCGTAGCTGTTGCGCAGCGACTGCACGCGCAAGCGTCTCCGCTTCCAGCAGTTGCGTCTGCGTGCCGAGGCCGGAGGTGTAGCGCTCGCGCGCGATGCGCAGGTTCTCGTCCGCCTGTTCGGCTGCCTGCGCGGTCACGGCGACGCGCTGGCGCGCCTCGGCGATGCCCAGGTACGCCTGCCGCACCTGCAACTCGATCAGGCCCGCTGCGTCCGCCCGCTGCTGTTCGCTGGCGCGGCGATTGCGATCGAGGGCGGCCGCGCGCTTGCGCGACTGGCCACCGTCGAACATCGCCCACTGCACCCCGATGCCGGCCATGCCGACGGTGTCGTCGTCGAGGAACTGGTTGTCGAGGTACTGGTAGCCACCACTCAGTGCGACCTGCGGCATGACCCGCGAGCGCTCGGTGCGCGCGAGCTGCCCGTAGGCCTCGGCCTGGGCATCGAGGACCGCGAGTTCCGTCCGTCGCGTCCGGGCCTGCTCCATCAGCGCCGGCAAGCCGGCGTCCGGCTCGATCGGCACGGCGAGGGTGTCGCTGAGCTCGACCGGGCGGTCCAATGGCAGTCCCAGCCACCGGTTGTACGCCGCGAGCGCGACCTCGGCGGCGTTGGCGGCGCGCAGCTCGTTCTGGCGCGCGTCGGCCAGCGCCACCTGCACGGCGAGCAGCTCGTTCTTCGGCACGAGTTCGCGCTCGAACATGCTCGCCGTGTCGCGAGCCAGTGATTCCAGTGTCTCCACGTTGCTGCGGGCAACGGCATGCGACTTGCGGGTGCGCAGCACGTCCACGTAGGCACCCGCCACGGCCAGCTTGACGTCCGCCGTCGCCGTCCGGAGCTGTGCACCGGCACCGCGTTCACGCGCCGCGGCCGCGGCAATGCTCCCGGAGATCCGTCCGCCGGTGAACAGCGGCACCGTCACCGTGGCTGCACCCGAGACGTACTTGTCGTCGTCGAACAGTTCGGGCGGAGTGACCGGCAGGCCGGTGAACGAAAAGTCGAAGGCCGGCGAGTCGTCGAGCTGCGCATAGGTGCCGCCCACCGCGACCGTCGGCCAGCGTTGCGCACGCGCAGCCTCTGCGTCGAGCCCGGCGGCCTCGGCCTGGTGACGCGCCGCGGCGAGGGAGTGGTCCTGCTGCAGCGCCGTCGCCCAGGCATCGGCCAGCGTCTCGGCATGTGTCTCGGCGCGGACCGGCCCGGCGCCCGCCAGCGCACCGAGCACGGCGAGGAAGACCGCCGGGGTACCCGACGCGAGCTGGCTGCCGGTCATTGCTTGAGAGCCTCGATCCCCAGGGTCTTGAGCACGTACTTCTCGTAGATCGGCGCGATCGATCCGGTCTCGACCTTGCGCAGGAAGTACTTCTCGAACGCGATCTTCGCGAGATGCACCCACTTGCCCTCGCGCGCCCAGGTGACGTTGCGCGGCGGGATCTGCGGCAGGGCGACGAATGCCGCGCCGGTGTCGCCGAAGTCGGCGAGGCAGATCGCGTTCCAGGTGGCACGCGACTCGGCCGGCCGCCCCTCGAGATCGGCCGCGACGTTCTCGCAGATCGCCGAGACCATGGACTCGATCATGAACCCGGTCTTGGGGGCGCCGGTGGGGACCGGCGTCACCTCGACCGGCGGGATCGCGACGCAGACGCCGGCGGCGTAGATGTTCCGGTACTTCCTGCTGCGCTGGAATTCGTCGATCAGCACGAAGCCGCGCGGATTGCACAGCTCCGGCACGCCCGCGACCGCGTCCACGCCCTTGAACGCCGGCAGGATCATCGACCACTTGAAGGGCAGCTTGTGCTCCTTGCGCACGGCGCCGTCCTCGTTGAACTCGCTCACGTTGACGACACCCGCCTCGACCGACGTGACCTTCGCATTGGTCACCCAGTTGATGTGCCGCTGGCGCAGGGTCGACTCCATCAGGCCCTTGCTGTCGCCGACGCCGCCGAGCCCCATGTGACCGATGTAGGGCTCTGATGTCACGAACGTCATCGGAACCTTGTCGCGCAGCTTGCGCTTGCGCAGGTCCGTGTCGACGATCATCGCCATCTCGTAGGCGGGCCCGAAGCAGCTCGCACTGGCGACCGCGCCGATCACGATCGGGCCGGGCTGCTTGAGGAATTCCTGGTAGTCGTCCCAGGCCGCCAGCGCATGCGCCTGCGTGCAGATCGAGACGGTGTGACCGTCCGGACCGAGCCCCGGCACCTCGTCGAACGCAAGCTTCGGGCCGGTCGCGATCGCCAGGTAATCGTAGGGTTCCTCGGTGCCATCGGCGAACACGAGCTTCGACGCCTCGGCGTCGATCTTCTGCACGGGTTTCGGGATCCAGCCGACGTCCTTCGCCTTGAGCGGGCCCGCCAGCTCGACGCGGGTCTGCTCCGGCTTGCGCCAGCCGACCGCGACCCACGGATTGGACGGAGTGAACTCGAAGTACGGCGAGCTGCCCACCAGCGTGACCTGGTGCTTCGCGCCGAGCTTCTTCTTCATCTCATAGGCACAGGCCACGCCGCCGAGGCCGGCCCCGAGAATGATCACCTTTGCCATTGCCTTGCTCCCTGGCCGCCTCAGGCGGCCTGCGTTTGCCGGTTGCGGTAGCTGAAGTAGAGGATCGGGATCAGCACCAGCGTGAGCACCGTCGACACCAGGATGCCGAAGATCAGCGACACGGCGAGGCCGTTGAAGATCGGGTCGTCGAGGATGAAGAACGCGCCCGTCATCGCCGCGACGGCCGTCAGTGCGATCGGCCGCGCGCGCACCGAGGCCGCGCCGATCACGGCGT
The DNA here is from genome assembly GCA_963744735.1 of uncultured Gammaproteobacteria bacterium. Lineage (GTDB taxonomy): Bacteria > Pseudomonadota > Gammaproteobacteria > Steroidobacterales > Steroidobacteraceae > RPQJ01. Next base: position 200,456 of record CAVUVH010000001.1, on the reverse strand, counting down.
CCGCCAGCGGCTGGCCGCGCGCGACCTCGAGGTTGATGAAGTCGACCAGCAGGATCGAGTTGCGGACGATGATGCCGGCGAGCGCGATCATGCCGATCATCGAAGTGGCCGTGAACTGCGCCCCGAGCAGCGCGTGGCCCGGCATCACGCCGATGATCGTCAGCGGGATCGGCGCCATGATGATCAGCGGCACGGCGTACGAGCCGAACTGCGCGACCACCAGCAGGTAGATCAGCACCAGCCCGACCGAGTACGCGAGCCCCATGTCGCGGAAGGTCTCGAACGTGATCTGCCACTCGCCGTCCCACTTGATCGCCGGGCGGTTCGGATCGTCGGGCTGGCTGAAGAAGTACTGCTCGACACCGGGCATCTCGTCGCGCAGCCGGCCGACCATGGAGAACATGCCGTACAGCGGGCTGTCGCTGGCGCCGACCGAGTCCGCGGTGACCCAGGCGAGCGGCAGCAGGTCCTTGTGGTAGATCGCGTTGTCCCACGGGCGCTGCTCGACGGTCGTGATCTCCGACAGCGGCACGCGCGCACCGGAGCCCGAGCGCACCTGCAGCGCGAGGACGCTGGCAAGGTCTGCCTTCGCGGGCACGTCGAGTTCGAGCCGCACGGGAATCGGGTAGGTCTCGCGGCCGGCGTGGACGTAGGTGGCATCGAGCCCGCCGAGTCCCGCGGCGAGCGTCTGGGCGGCGTCGGCCTGGCTCACGCCGAGCATGGCCGCCTTCTGCCGGTCGATGGTCGCGACCAGGCGCGGGTTCGGCGCTTCAAGGCTGTCGTCCACGTCGACGACGCCTTCGGTCGAGTCGAAGACCTTGCGCAGCTCGCGCGTCAGCTGCTGCTGCGATTCCTGGAACGGCCCGTAGACCTCCGCCACCAGCGGGGCCTGGACCGGCGGCCCCGGCGGCACTTCGACCACCTTCACCGATCCGCCATGCCTGGCGGCCGATTTCCGCCAGCGCGGGGCGCACCTCGAGCGCGATCTCGTGGCTCTTGCGCTTGCGATGATGCTTGTCGACGAGGTTGACCTGGATGTCGCCGACCTCGGGACCGCTGCGCAGGTAGTACTGGCGCACCAGGCCGTTGAAGTTGATGGGCGCCGAGGTGCCCGCATAGACCTGGTAGTCGGTGACCTCCGGCCGCCTGGCAATCTCGGCCGCGAGCTCGTCCAGCACCCGCGCGGTGTCCTCGACCGGCGTGCCCTCGGGCATGTCGAGCACGACCTGGAACTCGGACTTGTTGTCGAACGGCAGCATCTTCAGCACGACCCACTGCACGACGGCGAGCGAGACCGCGAGGCCGATGGCGACGAGCGTGCCGAGGTACAGCTTGCGCCGCTGCCCGCGGGCAGTCTCGCCACGCAGGAACGGCGACATCAGCCGTTCGAAGAACCGGTGCAGGCGCGTCTCCGAATGAGCCTGCGGCGCGTGGCTGCCATGGCCGCGCAGCAGCTTCTGCGACAGCCAGGGCGTGAAGGCCAGCGCGATGGCGAGCGAGATCAGCATGCCCATGCTGGCGTTGATCGGGATCGGGCTCATGTACGGGCCCATCAGCCCGCTGACGAACGCCATCGGCAGCAGCGCGGCGATCACTGTGAACGTGGCCAGGATGGTCGGCCCGCCGACCTCGTCCACGGCGCGGGGGATCAGCTCGTGCAGCGATTCGCCCGGATGCAGTCCCATGTGGCGGTGGATGTTCTCCACCACCACGATCGCGTCGTCCACCAGTATGCCGATCGCGAAGATCAGCGCGAACAGCGAGACGCGGTTGATGGTGAAGCCCCACGCCCAGGAGGCGAACAGCGTCGCCGCCAGGGTGATGACGACCGCGGCGCCGACCACGACCGCCTCGCGCCAGCCCACCGCGAGCCAGACCAGCAGCACGACCGAGGCCGTGGCGAAGGAAAGCTTCTGGATCAGCTTGATCGCCTTGTCGTTCGCGGTCTCGCCGTAATTGCGCGTGACGGTGACCTCGACGCCGTCCGGGATGTAGGTGCCGCGCAGGTGCTCCATGCGCGCGAGCACCGCATCGGTCACGTCGATCGCGTTCTCGCCGGGCTTCTTCGAGATCGCGATCGTGACCGCCGGCGAGGTGCCGGCAAGCTCGATGCCGCGCACACCGGCCGCGGGCCCGGCGCCGAAGCTGACGTACTGCTCCGGCTGATCGGAGCCCGCCTGCACGTCCGCGACGTCCTGCAGGTAGACCGGCCGGCCGTCGCGCACGGCGACGATCAGCTGCGCGACGTCCTCGCGCGAGGCGAGGAACTGCCCTGCCTGCAGCGGCAGCACGCCCTCCGCGGTGACCAGCGAGCCGGCGTGCTGCACGACGTTGGCCGCCTGCAGCGCGCCCACGAGATCGGGCACCGTGATGCCGTGGCCCGCCAGCCGCTGCGCGTCGAGCGAGACCTGCACCGTCTGGTCGGGGCCGCCGATCGTGTAGACATTGCGCGTGCCCGGGACGCGCTTGAGCTCCGACTCGACGGCGTGCGCAACCTGCCTGAGTTCCTGCGCGCCCTTCGCTTCGTCGCGCGTCCACAGCGTGAGGCTCATGACGGGCACGTCGTCGATGCCCTTCGGCTTGACCAGCGGCTGGCCGATGCCCACGCCGGGCGGTCGCCAGTCCTGGTTGGAGTAGATCGCGTTCCACAGCCGCACGATGGCCGCGGTGCGCTCCTCGCCGACCTCGAACTGCACGGTGATCACCGCCGCCCCGGGGCGCGACACCGAGTAGATGTGCTTCACGCCGGAGATCTCGGCCAGCACCTTTTCCATCGGTGTCGCCACCAGGCTCTCGACCTGCTGCGCGCTCGCGCCCGGGAACGGCACGATGACGTTCGCCATCGTGACGTTGATCTGCGGCTCCTCCTCGCGCGGCGTGACCAGCACGGCGAACAGGCCCAGCAGCAGCGCCGTCAGCCCGAGCAGCGGCGTCAGCGAACTGTCGAGGAACAGCCGCGCCACGCGGCCGCTGAAGCCCAGGCGCTCACTCATCGGCCGGCGCCCGCGCGGTGCGCGCGACGAGCCCCGCCGCGCCCGGATCGACGGCGATCCGCTCGCCGCTGGCCAGGCCCGCGATCACCTCGACCTGGTCACCGGCCGTGCGACCGAGACGCACCTGCCGCAGGGCAACCCGGCCGTCCGCAGCCACGACGTACACCGCGCGCATTTCGCTGCGTTCGACGACCGCGGCACGCGGCACCTGGATGCGGCTGGCCTCGCCGGTGACGAAGCCGACCTTGACGTACGTTCCGGGGGCCAGTCGCATGGCGGTCTCCGGCAGGTCCACCCGCGCCCGGAACGTGCCGGACTGCGGTTCGGCCGCCGGGTACAGCGTGATGCCGGAGGCGGCGATGCGCACCTCGCCGACGTGTACGGTCGCCTGCCGCGCGGCCTGCACGGCGGCGGCGAGACTCTGCGGGACTTCGGCGATGACGCGCATCGCGTCGAGCGAGGCGATGGTGACGAGCGGCGTGCCGGGCGCCACGGCCTCGCCGACCTGCACGCGGCGCGCGGTGACGGCGCCGTCATACGGCGCGCGCAGTTCGGTGTAGGCGACGCCCTCGCGGGCCGACTCGACACCGGCACGCGCCGCCGCAAGATCCGCCACGGCGGAATCGCGGGCCGCGACCGCGGCATCGTAGGTCGCGCGCGCGACGACCTTGCGCTCGTACATGTCGCGGATGCGGTCATGCTGTGCGCGGGCCTGCGCTTCCTGTGCCTGCGCGGCATTGAGCCGCGCCTGGGCCTGGCCGAGGCCAGCCACCTGCTCGGTTGCGCGCAGGCGCAGCAGCAGGTCGCCGGCCTGCACGCGATCGTTGACCTCGACCTTCACCTCGGCGACCCGGCCTGCCGTCTGCGCGGAGAGCGTCGCCTGGTTCACGGCCTCGACGATGCCGTCGAGCAGCAACTCGGCGGGTGCCGTCGCGGCACCGACCTCGATCGTGGCCAGTGCCGCGGCCTGCGCCGTCGCGGCCGGGGGGGCCGGTTCCTTGCCGCCGCAGGCGGTGAGCCCGGCCGTCCCGAAAACAACAGCGCGGCGAGGGCAGAGCCTGGCGCGGGCGGCGGGTCTCATTGGCAGTGTGTTCCTGCAGGGCGCGGTCAGAACGCCGCGCCCGGCCGCACGCCGAGCCGGCGCAGGATCATGGCCAGCGGACAGAAGCCGGTGAACGACGCCTGGAACAGGTTCGCGCCGACGAATGCCGTCAGCCAGTACCAGTTCGGGCTGACGTAGAGGCCGAGCACGAGGCTCACGAGGACCATTGCCCCGGCGAAAGCCATCACCATGCGATCGATGCTCATGTGGGTTGCTCCTGTTGGAATGCCTGACTCAGAACGTGCCCCGCTCGACGACCTGGCCGGAGGCCGGGTCGATGCGGATCAGCGGCAGGCCCGCGGCCTTCCAGGCATTGATGCCGCCTTCGAGGTTGATGACGTGCTCGTGACCGGCCGCGACCAGGGCCTGCGCCGCGCGCATCGAGCGCACGCCGCCCGCGCACTGCACGACGACCTTGCGCCCGGTGGCAGGGATGGCCTTCGGGTCGAACGTGGACAGCGGATAGAGCAGCGCGCCATGGATGCGCTCGAACGCGTACTCGTTGGGCTCACGCACGTCGACGAGCAGTATCTCGCCGTTGACGAGCGCGTCGCGGACGGCGGCCGGGGCGGCCTGGGTGATGACGGTCATGATTCATTCCTCGGAACGTTGCGTGGTCAGTCAGCTCTTCTGCTTGCCGAAGACGTCTATGGGGATGCGCAGGTAACTGACGCCGTCGGCCTCGGCGGCCGGCAGGCGGCCGGCACGGATGTTCACCTGCACCGACGGGATGATCAGGCTCGGCACGTCGAGCGTGGCATCACGCTCCGTGCGCAGCCTGACGAAGGCGGTCTCGTCGACGCCGTTGCGGATGTGGATGTTGGCGCGGCGCTGTTCCTCGACCGTCGTCTCGCAGACGGCGGCGCGGCCTCCAGGTGAGTAGTCGTGGCAGACGAACATGCGTGTACCGGCCGGCAGCGAGTACAGGCGCTGCACCGAGCGATAGAGTTCGGCGGCATCGCCGCCCGGAAAATCGCAGCGCGCCGAGCCGCTGTCGGGCATGAACAGCGTGTCGCCGACGAAGACCGCGTCGCCAACCAGGAAGCTGACGCTGTCGTTGGTGTGACCGGGCGTCGGGATGACGTGGATCGAACCCGCACCGAGCGGCAGCGTGGTGTCGTCGTCGAGCAGCCGGTCGAACTGGCTGCCGTCCGGCTGGAACTCCGGGCCGAGCCCGAAGATCTTCTTGAACGTCCGCTGGACCGAACGAATGCCCTGGCCGATCGCGACGTCCCCGCCGAGCACGCCCTTGAGGTATTGCGCAGAGGAGAGGTGGTCGGCGTGAGCGTGCGTCTCGAGGATCCAGCGCAGCTTGCAGGCCGCTGGCGCGGCAGTGCTCGACGATGCGATCCGGCGCAGTCGTGCCGGTACAGCCCGTTTTCCAGTCGTAGTCGAGCACCGGGTCGATGATCGCGGCTTCCTGCGTGGCCGGATCGGCCACGACATAGCTCCAGGTGCCGCGTGGCGGAATGATGGAACGGCGTGACGATCGGTTGCACGGCGGCTGCCCTGTTGACGGGCCATCAATAATATTAGTTATTGCTAATTTAGTCAACGCTGATAAAATGCCGGCACGATGAACACCAGCCGCCTGCCGACCAGTCCCTGCCGAGCCGCTCCCGGACCTGAGCCGGCTCGACGAAATGCACGAGCACGCCGGCCGAGGCCGCCCGGCTGATGAAGGCGCTCGGCAACGAGCAGCGCCTGCTGATCCTGTGCAACCTGCTCGAGCGGCCGCTGTCCGTCGGCGAACTCAACGAACGGGTGCACCTGAGCCAGTCGGCTCTGTCGCAGCATCTCGCGGTGCTGCGTGAGCAGGGCATGGTACAGACGCGGCGCGAGGCGCAGTCGATCCTTTACTGGCTGCCGCCCGGGCCGGTCACGCGCGTGATGGCGTTGCTGCAGGAGATGTACTGCGGCGCCGCGCCCCCGCGCGGGCGGGGCCGCCAGGGCCGCAAGACCGGCGCAAGGCGCAGTTCGGTCTGCTGAGGAACCTCTGATTTCTTCCCGCATGAGCGCGTCCGCGTCGCTCAGGCCGGCTTGCCGCCCTCCAGCTGGGCGAGCCGCTGCTCCAGGGCGGTGAGCTTTTCGCGCGTGCGCTTCAGCACCGCGCTCTGCACGTCGAATTCCTCGCGGGTGACCAGGTCGAGCCGGGCCAGCTGCGCCTGCAGCACACCCTTGAAATTCTGCTCGAGGTCGCGCCCGACGGCGGCGACATTTTCGGGCACGGCGCTGGCCAGCCGGCGGGCCAGGTCGTCGATCAGGCGGGGATCAAAGTCAGCCATGGGATGCACGAGCGATGGAGGGAGGACCGTAGTGTAGCGGCCCCGTCGCCGGGCACGCCGGTCCACCGGTAGCTATCGGTGCAGCGACCCGCGCTGGCGCTCCATCGTGGTGCATCGACGGGGGCCAGCGGCCGAAAAAGTCCCCGTGGCCGCGCCTCCTGGCCATGGCACGCTTCCTGCATTGAGGGTCTCCGACGTTCAAGCGCGGCATTCGTGTCGCCAAGGGAGACCGATGAAGCTGATCACCGCCGTCATCAAGCCGTTCAAGCTCGATGAAGTGCGCCAGGCCATTGCCGACATCGGCGTGCAGGGTGTCACGGTGACCGAGGTGCAGGGCTTCGGCCGCCAGCGCGGGCACACCGAGCTCTACCGCGGCGCGGAGTACCGCGTCGACTTCCTGCCCAAGACCAAGATCGAGATCGCCGTGGACGACACCATCGTCGAACAGGTGATCGAGGCGATCACCAACGTTGCCCGCACCGGCAAGATCGGCGACGGCAAGATCTTCGTCACCCAGCTCGCCCAGGCCGTGCGGATCCGCACGGGCGAAGCCGGCGCGGACGCCGTCTAGCGCCGCACCGCACATCCACCACCACATGACATGCCGCACAGACTCATCGACAGGAGAACGCCAGTGAAGACGTTGACCGCCGCGCCAGGCCGCTTCGGGGCCGCCGCGCTCGCATTGGGCGCACTGCTCGCCCCCGCCCTCGGGCTGGCCCAGGACGTACCCGTGCCCGACAAGGGCGACACGGCCTGGATGATGACCTCGACGGTGCTCGTCATCCTGATGACGATCCCCGGCCTCGCGCTGTTCTACGCGGGCATGGCCCGCTCGAAGAACGTGCTGTCGCTGCTGATGCAGGTCTTCATGACGTTCTGCCTGATGGCGCTGCTGTGGGCGATCTACGGCTACAGCCTCGCCTTCACCCAGGGCTCGACCCCGTTCATCGGCGGCTTCGACCGGTTGTTCCTCAGCGGGATGACGACCAGTACGCTCGCCGCGACCTTCAGCAAGGGCGTCTACCTGCCCGAGTTCACCTGGTTCATCTTCCAGCTCACCTTCGCGGCCATCACGCCCTGCCTGATCGTCGGCGCCTTCGCCGAGCGCATCAAGTTCAGCGCCGTGCTGCTGTTCATGGTGTTCTGGTTCACCTTCGCCTACCTGCCGATGGCGCACATGGTCTGGTGGTGGGCCGGCCCGGACGCGTACACCGACGCCGCGGCCGGTGAGGCGGCGCTCGCCTCGGCTGGCTACCTGTTCCAGAAGGGCGCGCTCGACTTCGCCGGCGGCACGGTGGTGCACATCAACGCCGGCATCGCCGGCCTGGTCGGCGCGCTGATGATCGGCAAGCGCATCGGCTACGGCACCAGCGCCATGCCGCCGCACAACGTGCCGATGGTGATGATCGGCGCCTCGCTGCTGTGGGTGGGCTGGTTCGGCTTCAACGTCGGCTCGGGCCTCGAGGCCAACGGCTTCACCAGCATGGTCTTCGCCAACACGATCCTCGCCACGGCCGCGGCGGCGCTGGCCTGGTCGTTTGCCGAGTGGATCCACCGCGGCACCCCGACCATGCTCGGCGCGGCCTCGGGCGCAGTCGCCGGCCTGGTCGCGATTACCCCGGCCTGCGGCTGGGTCGGCCCGATGGGCGCGATCGCGATCGGCATCATCGCCGGGCTGATCTGCCTCTACGCGGTGGTCGGGACTGAAGAAGGCGCTCGGCTACGACGACTCGCTCGACGTGTTCGGCGTGCACTGCGTCGGCGGCATCGTCGGCGCCCTGCTCACGGCCGTGTTCTGCTCGCCGGCCCTCGGCGGCACGGGCGTCTACGACTACGTGGCCAATGCGGTGGCGCCGTATGACATGGCCGCGCAGTTCAAGGCGCAGCTGTGGGGCGTGATGGTCGCGCTGGTCTGGTCGGGCGTCGTCGCCGCGGTCGGCTTCAAGCTGATCGACCTGGTGATCGGGCTGCGCGTGCCGGAAGAAGCCGAGCGCGAAGGCCTCGACACGGTCTCGCACGGCGAGCGCGCGTACAACTGACGGAGTCTGTGAGGGGCGACCGGTCCTGGTCCGGTCGCCTGCTCCCCCACTTGCGGGCGCCTCGGCGCCCGCTTTTTTTGGCTTCGCGCCGGCCACAGCTTGCGGAACGCACTGACTTTTTCCGGGGCAGTGACTATGCTTGAGTCCTGGATTTCGGTCGGTGGACGATGCACCCTGCTGTCAGCTTCGTGCTGCTCGATGATCCGCGCACGTTACGGTACCTGTCGGAGCTGAATCCGGACAGCGACTGGAGAGAATTCGTCAGCACGACGTCGGCGTGGGTCCTGCAGACATACCTGAGGCTGAAGCAGGCCGGTCACGATGTAGAACTGCGCGATTCGCTGCCCGACGACGGTATCGCGATCGTCAGCACCGGCGATTACCACGGCCTGCTCCGTGGTCGATGGTCGTCCACCAACGCCATTCTCGTCGCGGCACGAGGCAGCTATAAGAGAACGCCGCCTTTTGCCGACATCGAGATCGTCCAGAATCCATCACAGGCCGATGGCAAGCGGCGTTTCCTGGTTCCGCACTGGCCGCAGCCGGGCCTCATGCCCCGCGATCCCGGTCGCGGCACCATGATCAGACGCGCCGCCTTCAAGGGCTTTCCGGATAACCTGCAGCCGGACTTCCAGGGGCCGGAATGGCCCGAATTCCTGCGCAGCAACGACATCGAATGGCTCCATGATGCCGTGCCCTACGCCGATATCCGCACCGATTCGGGGGCCTTGAACTGGCCGGACTATCGTACGGTCGACCTGATCATCGCGGTGAGGGCAGCAAATCCGTCGATGTACCCCGACCGACCCGCCACGAAGCTGTACAACGGCTGGCTCGCGGGCGTGCCGTGTATCCTCGGTCCCGAGTCCGCGTATCGCGCGTTGCGACGCGACGAACTCGATTACATCGAAGTGGCGAACGTCGCCGAGGCCAAGGCGGCCGTACGCCGCCTGCTGAACGAACCCGCGCTGTACCGGGCCATGGTCGAGCGAGCACGCGCAAGGGCGGCCGAGTTCACGGTTGAGCGGGTGACGTCGGCCTGGTACCAGCTGCTGTTCGAGCGGCTGCCGGCGCTGGTGAAGACCGACCCCTGGGTGAGGTCGATGCGTGGGCTGCCGCTGCAACTCCGGCAGATCGCGGGCCGGGTGCGATGGGCCACATCCTCCTGGCCATCCCGCGCGGGCTGAAGCGATATAGAATCTTTGAGCGAATTCCTTGAAGTAGCTCCGGTTCCCAAGGCCGGTACAGGAGCAGAATCGGTGGGGCCGCTACACCGGAGAGACCCTATGCACCGCATTGCAGTCACAGCGCTCGCCGCCATGACCTTCAGCTTTACGGCCCACGCCGGGGACGTTTTCGTCACCAAGGACGCCCAGGGCAACCCGGTCTTCACGGATCGGCCGGAAAGCCTGCCGGCGCAGAAGGTCAACGTCGCCACCCAGTCGACCGACACGGTCGAGGCACAGCGCCGCTCCGACGAGCAGGCGAAGGCTGCGGCCGCCGCCGGCACGGCGCAGCCGGATCCCTCGCGCACGGTCGCTGAGACGCGCAGCGCGCGGGAGATGACCGAAACCGACAAGGCGAAGCGCTGCGAAGAAGCGCGCGCCCACTACATGACGGTCATGAATTCGCAGCGCCTGTACGAGCAGGGCCCCAACGAGGGCGAGCGCCGCTACCTTGATTCGGACGAGATCGACGCCACGCGCGAGAACGCCAAGAAGGTCATGGACGAGTTCTGCTCCGGGCAGTGACGTCGTGACCGTCCCCCACGTCGGCTTCGCCGGGCTCGGCGCCATGGGTCGCGGCATGGCGCGCAACCTGCACCGTGCCGGCCTGCTGCGCGGGATCTGGAACCGCACGCAGTCGCGGGCTGACGAACTCGCGCGCGAGCTCGGCGTCACGGTCGCGGCCACGCCGGCGGCACTGGCGCGTGATTGCGACGTCATCGTGCTGTGCGTCGCCGCCGATGCCGACGTGCTCGCAGTGGTCGATGGACTGCTGCCCGGCCTGCGGCCCGGCGCGCTGGTCATCGACTGCTCCACCGTCAGCGCCGACACGGCCAGGGAAGCCGCGCGACGGCTCGCGGCAAGAGGCGCCGGGTTCGTCGATGCGCCGGTCAGCGGCGGGGTCGAAGGCGCGCGTGACGGCACGCTCGCGATCATGGCGGGCGGCACCGCGGGCGCCTTTGCCAGCGCACTGCCCGTGCTGCAGGCCATGGGCCGCACGGTCACGCATTTCGGGCCCGGCGGCTCGGGCCAGGCCGCGAAGGCCACCAACCAGATCATGTGTGCCGGCGTGATCCAGGCGGTGGCGGAAGCAATGGCGTTTGCCAAGGCCCAGGGGCTGCCCCTGCCACAACTCATCGAGACCCTCGGCCAGGGCGCGGGCTCCAGCTGGTACTTCGTCAACCGCGCGCCGAACATCGTGCGCGACGCGTTCCCGGCCGGCTTCCGCGTGCGCCTGCACGAGAAGGACCTGCGCATCTGCCGCGACATGGCGGCGCAGCTCGGGGTCGAGCTGCCGGTCGTGCAGACGACGCTCGAGCACTACCGCGAGCTGATTGCACGGGGCCACGGCGACGAGGACATCTCCGTGCTGTTCCGGCTGAAGGATGCGCTGTTCGCCGCGGCGGCAGCGTCCGGCGGCCCGCCGCGCGCCGCGACATGAGCCGGCCGGCGCACGCGCCGGAGCCTGGCGGCCGCAGCGACGCGCGCCCTTCGTGACACGCGCCGCCGTCCATCGGACAATCACCGCCCGCGCATGGACCACAGTCCCCACTCCCCTGCCGACCCCGACAAGCTGCGGGCGCTGATCGTCGACGACGAAGCGCCGGCCCGCGAGCGGCTGCGCCGGTTGCTCGAGGAGCTGGGCGACGTCACCGTCATCGGCGAGGCGGCGAACGGCGTGGAAGCGCTGGAGCGTTGCGCCAGTCTCGATCCCGACCTCGTGCTGCTCGACGTGCGCATGCCCGGCATGGACGGTATCGAGGCCGCGCGCCACCTGGGCGCGCTCGAGGAGCCGCCTGCCGTGATCTTCACGACCGCCTACGACGAGTACGCGCTGGCGGCGTTCGAGACCGAGGCCGTCGGCTACCTGCTGAAGCCCGTGCGGCGCGAGAAGCTGGCCCGCGCCGTGCGCCACGCCGCGCGCCTGGCCGGGCCCCAGCTCGCGCGGCTGGCGGAGCAGTCGCAGCTCGGCAAGCGCCGGTCGCAGATCTGCGCGCGGCTCGGCGAGCAGCTGCGCCTGGTCCCGCTGGGCGACGTGCTGTATTTCCACGCCGGCCAGAAGTACGTGACGCTGCGCCACCACGGCGGCCGCGAGCTGATCGACGAATCACTGCGCGCACTCGAGCAGGAGTTTGCGCCCGACTTCATCCGCATCCATCGCAATTCGCTGGTCGCGCGCCGCTACGTGCAGGCCGTCGAACGCGGTCCGGAGGGCCACCTGCTGGTGCGGCTCAAGGACTGCGAGGAAACCCTGCAGGTCAGCCGGCGCCACGCCGCCGAAGCGCTGCGCCAGATCCGCACCGGAAACTGATCCATGAACACTCCGCGCGAACCCGACATCGGCGAGACGACCGCCACGCTGCCCGAGCCGAAGGCGACCGTCCAGGTCGGGTTTTATGCGCGGGTCGGCGTGCTGCTGCTCAGCGCGATGCTGTTGTATGTCGTCGCCCGCATCGTCGCGCCGCTGTGGCAGCCACTGCTGTGGGCAGTGATGATCGGCGGCCTGCTCGCGCCGCTCAATGCCCGGCTCGCCGCCCGGCTCGGCGGCCGGCCGCAGCTCGCCAGCGGCATCACCACCTTAGGCGTGCTGCTGCTGCTGCTGCTGCCACTGCTCGGCCATGGTCGCTGCCGTCGCGACGCAGGCAGGCCAGCTGGTCAGCCGGATCAACGCGTCGTCGCTGCGCGTGAGCAGCAGCCTCGACCTGTCGACCTACCCGCTGCTCGCGCGGCCGCTGCAGTGGCTCGAGGACACGGCCGGCGTCACGCTCGAGCAGATCGAGGCCTGGATCGTCACGGCCGCGCGGCGGCTGCTGGAAATCGTCGCCTCGTCGGGCGGCTCCGTGGTGCTCGGCGCCGTCGGTACGCTGGTCAGCGTCGTGCTGACGCTGTTCGTGCTGTTCTTCGTGCTGCGCGATGGCCCGCGCTTCGCCAATTTGCTGGTGCGCATGCTGCCGATCGAGCCGCAGCTGCGCGGCAAGCTCTGGCGTCACCTGATCGACGTCACCCGCGCGGTGTTCATGGGCATCGGGCTGACCGCCGTGGCGCAGGGCGTGCTGCTCGGCGTCGGCTTTGCGCTGGCCGGCCTGCCCTCGCCGCTGGTGTTCGGCGTGCTGGCCGTGCTGTTTGCGCTGGTGCCGTTCGTCGGCCCGGCGATCCTGTGGATTCCGGCCGCGCTCTGGCTGCTGAGCCAGGGCCAGCCCTACTGGGCCATTTTCCTCACCGTCTGGGGTGTGGTGCTGGTCGGCAGCGTGGATAATTTCCTGCGGCCAATGCTGATTTCGGGCCGGGCCGAAGTCCCTACCCTTGCCGTTTTCATCGGCGTCATGGGCGGACTGTCGGCCTTCGGGTTCGTCGGACTGTTCCTGGGACCGATCGTCCTGGGCCTGCTGGTGGCGCTGTTCCGCTTCGCCGCGGAGACGCTCGCGCCGGAATCCGGGGAAGCTTAGGCCGCAGCGCGGCACGAGGAGTCGAGTCTTGTCGAATACGCCCTTACGCATCGCGACCCGGCGCAGCAAGCTGGCCATGTGGCAGGCCGAGCACGTGCAATCACTGTTGCGCGCGGCGCACCCGGGGTTGCCGGTGGAACTCGTGCCGATGAGCACGCAGGGCGACCGCGTGCTCGATCGCGCGCTGGCCGAAGTCGGCGGCAAGGGCCTGTTCGTCAAGGAACTCGAGGTCGCGATGCAGGAAGGCCGCGCCGACTTTGCCGTGCACTCGATGAAGGACGTGCCGAGCGAACTGCCGGCGGGCTTCGCCATCGTCGCGGTGCTGCCGCGCGCCAATCCGCTCGACGCGTTCATTTCGCGTCGTTACCGGCGTTTCGCCGAGCTGCCCCAGGGTGCACGGGTCGGCACGTCCAGCCCGCGACGCCAGTCCCAGCTGCGGCAGGCGCGGCCGGACCTGCGCCTCGAACTGCTGCGCGGCAATGTCGACACGCGGCTGCGCCGGCTCGACGAGGGCGAACTCGACGCAATCCTGCTGGCCTGCGCCGGACTCGAGCGGCTGGGCATCGCCCACCACGTCACCGAGCAGCTCGAGCCTCGAGCTGTCGCTGCCGGCGGTCGGCCAGGGCGTGATCGGCATCGAATGCCGCGCCGATGACGCACGCAGCCGCGCGGCGCTGGCCGCGCTGCATCACCCGGAGTCGTTCACGCGACTCAATGCCGAGCGCGCGTTCGCCGCGAAGCTCGGTGGCAGCTGCCATTCGCCGATCGCGGCGCACGCCTCGCTCGATGGCGGCACGCTCACGGTGCGCGGCTTCATCGGCGCGCCCGACGGCAGCGAAACCTATCGCGACCAGGTCAGCGGCCCGGCCACCGAGGCCGAACGGCTGGGGCGCGAACTCGCCGGCCGGATGCAGGCAGCCGGCGCGGAGACGCTGCTGGAGCGACTGCGGCAGGAGGCCGCCGCCGCCCCGTGACGGCGGCGCTCGACGGCGTCACCGTCGTCGTTACCCGCCCGGCGGCACAGGCGGGTCCGTGGCTCGAGCGGGTGCGCGCACTGGGTGCCAACTGCATTGCCTGCCCGACGCTGCAGATCGACTGGCTGGTGCCCGACGCCGCCACGGTGCAGCGCCTGCGTGCGCAAGCCTGGGACTGGGCCATCTTCACCAGCACGAACGCCGTCGCGGCGGCAGCGGCGCAGCTGGGCCTGCCACTCGCCGCAAGGCATGCCGCCGTCGGGCACGCGACGGCGGAGGCACTGCGGCGACAGGGCATCACGGTGGCGGCGCAGCCTGCAGCCGCGAACTCCGAAGGCTTGCTCGAGCTGCCGCAGTTCAGCGGCGTTGCCGGCCAGGCGATCCTGCTGCTCAAGGGTGAGGGCGGACGGGAACTGCTGCACGACACCCTCATCGCACGCGGTGCACAGGTACTGCCGCTGGCGGTCTATCGTCGTTCCGCGCTCACGCCGACGCCCGAGGCGATCGCCGGACTGGCGGCCGCGCTCTCCAAGGGCGGCCGGGTCGTGGTCGCCGTGACCAGCGTTGAAGTACTGCAGGCGCTGTTGCGCGGCTGTCCCGCCGACCTGGCCCCGGCGCTGCACCGCTCGGACCTGCTGGTTCCCGGCCCGCGGGTGCAGGCAGCGGCCCGGGCCGCGGGCTGGACCGGACCGATCGTCGCCGCCGCCACTGCGGAAGACGACGCCATGCTGGCCGCGCTGCGGCGGCACCTCGAGGGCCCTCTGCCCGGCACGTGCTAGCATTCGGCTTGCGCGTGCATGCCGCTACCGCGCCCGCCGATGACCAACGAAATCGAATCCCTCACCACGGACATCAGCCAGCGCCGGACGGGCAATGGCGCGAGCCCGATGCTGTTCGCCGTCGTCGGGCTGGCATTCCTGCTGGCGGCCTATGCCCACTGGCGCTTCGGCCAGTTCGACGAGCGCATCGATCGCCTGCGCGGCCAGTTGACCGAACTGCGCGCGTCACATGACCGCCTGGCCGGGCGGATCGGCCTGCTGCAGGCGCAACTGCAGCAGTCGAACGACCAGGTGCGCACGCAGTGGCGCGAATTGCGCGAGATTCCGGCGCAGGTGGGCGAGCTCGGGCAGAGCGTCGCCGAACTCCGCGCCCGTGCCGACGCGCCGCAGCGCAGCTGGGTGCGGGCCGAGGCACTCTACCTGCTGGAACTGGCGACGCGGCGGCTGCGGCTCGAACACGACGTGCCGACCGCGATCGCGGCGATGGAGTCCGCGGACGCGCGACTCGCCACGGTCTCGGACCCGGCCGTCGCGCCGGTGCGCGCGCAGCTCGCGACCGAGCTCGCAGCCCTGCGCGCGGTGAACGTGCCCGACATCACCTCGGTGTCGGCACGGCTGGCGGCGCTCGAGGCAGGCGCCGCGACGTTCCGCGTGCTGGGCGTGCCCGTGTCGCAGGCACGCGGTCTCGACCAGACCGCGGCCGCAGGCCCGGACGAAAGCGGGCTGCGGCGCGCGGCGCAGCGGCTGCAGCAGGCATGGCGAGACCTTTTTTCCTACCGGCGCGTCGACCCCAAGCGCTCGCGACTGGTGACGCAGGAGGAGGAGTCGCTGCGGCGGCAGCTGTTCGAGCTGGAACTGTTCGCCGCGCGGATTGCAGCGGCGCAGCGGGACCGCGAGTCCTATGCGCTGTCGATCCAGGCCGCCAGCGACCTGCTCGAACGGGCGTTCGACGTGCGCGACCCGGCAGTGCTTGCGGCGCGCGAGGAACTGGCGCAGCTGGCCACGATCGACGTCGACCCCGCCACGCCCGAAATCGGCGCAGCGGCGCAGCTGTTGCAGCGGTTGATCCGCGCGTCTGCGCCCGCACCCGCGCGGCCATGAGGGGCAGCCTGCTCACTGCAGCGGCGCTGGTCGGCGGCGGCCTGCTGGCGCATGCGGTGCTCGATGACCCCGGCTACGTGGCCGTCAGCGTCGGCCGCGCGCTGTTCGAGACGACCGTGCCGGTCTTCCTGCTGCTGCTGCTGGGGCTTTATTTCCTTGCGCGGACACTGATCGAGTCACTGACGGCACGCGCGCGCCTCGCCGCGCTGCGCAGCGAGCGGCGCAAGCGCCGGGCGCGCGACGACACCCAGCGCGGCCTGCTCGATCTTGCGGCGGGACGCTGGCGCAGCGCCGAGGAGCTGCTGTCGCGGTCGGCGACCGAGGCCGATTCCGCCGCCGCGAACTACCTGGTCGCGGCGCGGGCCGCCGACCTGCAGGATGCCGTCGAGCGCCGCGACGAGTGGCTGGCACGGGCGCAGGAAGCGGCTCCGGGCGAGCGCGCCGCAGCACTGATCACGCTGGCCGAGATGCAGATGCGGCGCGGCCAGGACACGGCGGCGCTGCAGACGCTGGAGCAGCTCGACGCGTCCGGCGACCTGAATTCACGCGGCCTCGAGCTGATGGCGCGCCTGTGCCAGAAGCTGGGACGTGGCGAGCAGTTGCGCGCCCTGGGACCGCGCCTGCGCAACGCCGGGGAACTGCCGCAGGCGCAGGTCAACGAGATCCTGGCGCAGGTACAGCTGGAAGAGGTGCGGGCCGCGGGCGAGAGGCGCGACGCCGGCGCGGCGACGGACGCCTGGTCGAAACTGCCCCGCGCCACGCGCAAGCTGCCGCAGGCCATCGCCACGTACGCACGCGCGCTGCTGGCGGCCGCAGATCCGGCGGGCGCGGAAAAGGTGCTGCGGGAGGCCATCGACGGCGGCCGCGAAGCTGCGCTGGTCCGGCTCTACGGCGAGCTCCAGCTGCCGGATGCGCTGGCGCCGCTCGAGCGCGCGGAAAACTGGCTGCGCACCGCTCCCGAGGATCCGGACCTGCTCGCGACGTGCGCCCGCCTGGCGCTGCAGGCGGAGCTGATCGGCAAGGCGCGCAGCTATCTCGAAGCGTCGCTCGCGCGCCGGCACTCGGCGGAAAACAGCCTGCTGTATGCAGAACTGCTCGAGCAGCTCGGTGAGGCCGAGCGGGCCCGCGGCGTCCTGCGCGACAGCGTCGCGCGCTCCGTCGGCCGGCGCCCGGCCCTGCCACGGGTCCGCCTGCGACGGCATTGAGCCGGCGTGGGCGCGGCGTCAGGGGCCTGTGCGCTGGCGCATGGCCGCCAGCGTGTCGGGCGCGTAATCGAACGAGTCGAAGAACAACTGCGCGCGCGGCAGGCCGCGCTCGATGAAGGTGTGCCTGATCGCCTCCACCATCGCCGGTGGCCCGCTCGCGTAGACATCGTAGGGCGTGAGATCGTCGCCGAGATCCGCCAGTGCCACCTCGTGCACGAGGCCGGTGCGACCGTCCCAGGGCATCGCGTCCGGTTCGGCTGCAGGCTCGGACAGCACCGGTCGATACTCGAATCCAGGGCGGATCGCCGCGACGCTGCCCAGCCAGTGGTGTTCGTAGAGATCACGCGGGGTGCGCGCGCCCCAGTACAGGGTGAGCGGCCGGCGGTCGCCGCTCGCCAGCAGCTGGCGCAACATGGCGCGCAGCGGCGCATAGCCGGTGCCACCGCCGATCATGATGGCCCGGCGCGGTGAATCACCGCGGAACCAGAACTGCCCGAGCGGTCCCTCGATGCGCAGCAAGGTGCCGGCGCGCATCGTGTCGAACAGTTGCCCGGTGAAGCCGCTCGACGAGGCGCGCCGGACGTGCACCTCGAGCAGCTTGCCGTCGGCCGGCGCGCTGGCCAGCGAAAAGCTGCGGCGGCGGCCTTCGGAGAGGATGAAGTCGATGTACTGCCCGGCGCGGTACGGCAGGTCCTCGACCGCGGGCAGGCGCAGGAACACCGCCATGACGTCGTCGGCCAGCCGTTCCATGCGCTCGATGCGGCTCGGCAGGCTCTTGACCTCGACGTCGGGCGCAGGGCGCATCTCGCGCGTCTCGACGGTGAGGTCGGTGACCGCCCGCGCCTGGCACAACAGCACCAGCCGCTCCGCGGCTTCCTCCGCCGTGATGCCGGCCGGCAGCTCGCGCGTTGGATAGGAGATTTCGCCGGCCAGCAGGCGCGCCCTGCACGACGCGCAGTGCCCGCCCTTGCAGCTGTGCGGCAGGTTGAGTCCCGCGCGCAGCGCCGCCGCCAGCACGGACTCGCCGGCATCGGCGGCAAAGCTCTCGCCCGTGGGCACGATGGTCACTTGCGGCATGGAACCCTGGAACTCCCGCAGCGCGCGGCGGCGCCTGCACCACCTTCGCGTATGCTGACGGCATGGATGCTTCGCTATCATGCCTGATCGTGGGCTGTGGCTACCTCGGATCGCGCCTGGCGCGGCGTGCAAAGGGGCAGCGCCACGTGTCCGGGCTGGTCCGGTCCGCCGCCAGCGAGGCCGCCCTGCAGGCCGCAGGCATGCCGGCGCTGCGCGTCGATCTTGACGCCGCCTGCGATCCTGCGGCGCGCGCGACGATCGCCAGCGCCGCGCAGGCCGCGGCCGTGGTCTACCTGGCGCCGCCACCCGACACCGGCACCGCCGATCCGCGCGTGCAGAACTTCCTCGACTGTCTCGACCGCACACGCCCGCCCGCGGTGTTCGTGTACATCAGCACGACCGGTGTCTACGGCGATGCCGCCGGCGCGCTGGTGGACGAGACGACGCCGGTGGCGCCAGGCACCGACCGCGCGCGACGGCGCGTGGCGGCGGAACGCGCCGTGCAGTCATGGTGCGCAGCCCGCGGGGTGCGTTGCGTGATCCTGCGCGTGCCGGGCATCTACGGACCGCAGCGCCTGCCGCTCGAGCGCCTGCAGCGGCGCGAGCCGGCGCTGCGCCCGGAGGACGCCGGACCCGGCAACCGCATCCACGTCGATGACCTCGTTGCGGCCATCCTGCTCTGTTGCGACCACGCTGCCGCCACGGGCATCTACAACGTGACCGACGGCGACCACTCGAGTTCGACGCAGTACCTGCAACTGACCGCGGCGGCCGCGGGCCTGGCGCCGCCGCCGCTGGTGTCGATGGCCGAGGCACGGGAACGCATCCCGGCCGGAATGCTGTCGTTCCTGCTGGAGTCGCGCCGGGTCGACAACCGGCGGCTGCGGCAGGAACTTGGATTGCAGCTGCGCTATCCGACGCTGGCCGCGGGAGTGCGCGCCAGCCTCGACGAAATGCAGCAGCAGGACCAGGGCGCGTGAGCTTCCGCAACCCGGCGCCCGGGCAGATCGCGGCACTGCTGCAGCGTGCGCGCACCCTGGCCGTGGTCGGCCTGTCGGACGATCCCGCGCGCCCGAGCTTCGGCGTGACGCGCTCCATGCGTGACTTCGGCTACCGCATCCTGCCGGTCAATCCGGCGCTGCAGGAGTGGCTCGGACTGCCCGTGTTTGCGTCCCTCGCAGCCGCGCAGCAGTCGCTCGAGCCGGGCGACCGCATCGACATCGTCAACGTCTTCCGGCGACCGGCCCGCGTCGGCGAAGTCGTGGACGAATGCCTGCAGCTGGGCCTGCCGGCGCTGTGGCTGCAACAGGGCGTGATCAACGAGCCCGCGGCAGCGCGTGCCGTCGCGGCCGGCATGCTCGTGGTCATGGACCGCTGCATCTACGTCGATCGCGCCGCGCTGCCGGCGTGAGCGGCGAGTCGGGTATGCTGCGCGCATGCGGCTCGACTTCACCAAGATGCACGGCCTCGGCAACGATTTCATCGTGTTCGACGCCGCCACGCCGGCGGCCGTGCCGACGGCGGCGGACCTGCGCCGCCTGAGCGACCGCCGCACCGGCATCGGCTTCGACCAGGCGCTGGTGCTCGAGCCGCCGCGTCGTGCCGGCACCGATGTCTACTACCGCATCTTCAATGCCGACGGCTCGGAAGTGGAGCAGTGCGGCAACGGCGCCCGCTGCATCGCCCGGCTGGTCGCAAGCCGCCGCGGCGAGGTCGAGCGCACTCTGCGGCTCGACAGTCCCGGCGGCATCGTGCAGGCGCGGCTGCGACGCGACGGGCAGGTCTCGGTCGCGATGGGCGTGCCGGACTTCGAGCCGTCGGCGCTGCCCTTCGAGGCACCCGCGACGGCCGCGACCTACGCCCTCGACACCCGCGCTGGCCCGCTCGAGATCGCCGCCGTGTCGATCGGCAACCCGCACGCCGTGCTGCGCGTGCCGAGCGTCGCCGACGCGCCCGTGGACAGCATCGGACCCGCGGTGGAAAATCACCCGCGCTTTCCGCGCCGCGTGAACGTCGGCTTTCTCGAGATCGTGGCCCCCGACCATGTCCGGCTGCGGGTGTTCGAGCGCGGCGTGGGCGAAACGCAGGCCTGTGGCACGGGTGCCTGCGCCGCCGTGGCGGTCGGACGGCAGCACGGGCCGCTGGCCGAAGAGGTCAACGTCGATGTCCCGGGCGGACGCCTGATCGTCCGCTGGCCCGGCCCGGGCGAGCCGATCTGGCTCACCGGTCCGGCGGAAACGGCCTTCACCGGCCAGGTCGAACTGTCGGGCGACGAGTCGCCGGAGTCTGCGAGATGAACAAGCCGATACGCGGTGTCGAATCCCCCTCTGCCATGGCCGAAGAGCAGGTCGCCGACTTCCTGGTCGCGCACCCGGATTTCTTCGAACGGCACGGCTCGGTGCTGGCGCGCATCCAGTTGCCGCACCAGCGCGGTGGCGCTGCGATCTCGCTGGTCGAGCGGCAGGTGCTGGTGCTGCGCGACAAGCACGCGGCCCTCGAGAAGAAGCTCGCGGAGCTGATCGAGAACGGCCGCGGCAACGACGCCATTGCCGACCGCATGCACCGGCTGACGCGCCGCCTGCTGCGCGCGCGCGACGTGAACGGCGCCATGGCCGGACTGGAGACCTCGCTGCGCGAGGATTTCGGCGCATCGCGCTGGGTGCTGCTGGCGGTGGATCCGTCGCTGGCGGCGCTCGCCGAGGCGCATAACGCCCATGTCCGCGTGGTGCCGCGCGGCAGCCCGGAACTGAAGATCTTCGAGGCCTTCTTCGAATCGGCGCGGCCGCGCAGTGGCCAGATCCGCGACACGCAGCGCGACTACCTCTTCGGCGGCGAGGGCAGCCAGGTCGGCTCGACCGTGCTGATCCCGCTGGGCGAGCGCGCGGGCCTCGGCCTGCTGGCGATCGCGAGCCACGACACCGAGCGTTACCTGCCGACGATGAGCACGGATTTCCTGGTGCGCATCGGCGAGATCGTGAGCGAAGCGGTGACGGCGCGGCTGGCATGACCGGCGGGCCGCTCGCGGGCGGCGTCGAGCGGTACCTGGCAAGCCTGCGCAACGAGCGACGCCTGTCGCCGCACACCACGGATGGCTACGGGCGCGACCTCGCCGCGCTGCTCGACTATTGCGCGCGACAGGGCCTGACCTCCTGGGAGCAGGTCGATCCCCAGCACATGCGGATGTTTGCCGCGCGCGAGCACCGCCAGGGCCTCGCGCCCCCGCAGCATCCAGCGCCGCTTGTCGGCCTGCCGCGGGCTCTTCCGCCACCTGCTGCGCGAAGGCGAACTGCGCCGCGACCCGACCGGCGACGTGCAGGCGCCAAAGGCGCAGAAGCGGCTGCCGACCCCGCTCGATGCCGACACCATGGCGCGACTGCTCGACTTCCGCAGCGACGCGAGCCTCGACGTGCGCGACAAGGCGATCATGGAACTGTTCTATTCATCGGGCCTGCGCCTGGCTGAACTGATCGCCCTCGACCTGCCGGACCTGGACCTGCGCGACCGCACGGTCCGCGTCACCGGCAAGGGCCGCAAGACCCGCATCGTGCCCGTCGGCCGCCACGCGCTCGCGGCGCTGCAGCGCTGGCTCGGCGTGCGCACGGGCGTGGCCGCGGTCGGCGAGCAGGCCGTGTTCGTCGGCCGCCAGGGAGCGCGGCTCGGACCGCGCATCGTGCAGCGGCGCATCGCGCAGTGGGCACGCCGGCAGGGCCTGCCGGAGCACGTTCATCCGCACATGTTCCGGCACTCGTTTGCCTCGCACCTGCTGGAGTCATCGCAGGACCTGCGTGCCGTGCAGGAACTGCTGGGTCACGCCAACATCAGCACGACCCAGGTCTACACGCACCTTGATTTCCAGCACCTGGCCCGCATCTACGACGCGGCCCACCCCCGGGCCCGGCGCAAGCGCGCCCCTAACCCCTAACCCCTATCCCTTCTCCATTCCCTATCTTCATTCCCTTCCCCATGTTCAATCCCCACGGCACCACGATTCTCTGCGTACGGCGCGACGGCCGCGTCGCCATGGGCGGCGACGGCCAGGTCACCCTCGGCAACACTGTCATGAAGGGCAACGCACGCAAGGTGCGGCGGCTGCATGATGGCTCGGTCATCGCCGGCTTCGCCGGCGGCACCGCCGATGCGTTCACGCTGTTCGAGCGCTTCGAGTCGAAGCTGCAGCAGTTCGGCAACCTGACCCGCGCCGCGATCGAACTGGCCAAGGACTGGCGCAGCGACCGCAGCCTGCGCCGGCTCGAGGCGCTGCTGCTGGTGGCCGACGCCAGGCACACGCTCGTGATCTCCGGCAATGGCGACGTGATCGAACCCGAGCACGACCTGATCGCGGTGGGGTCCGGCGGACCCTTCGCGCAGGCGGCAGCACTCGCGCTGCTGCAGAACACGACGCTCGATGCGCGCGCGATCGCGGAGCGCGCGCTCGGCATCGCCGCCGACATCTGCATCTACACCAACCGCAACATGACGATCGAGGAGTTGTGAGGGAAAGGGGTTAGGGGTTAGGGGTTAGTCGGAACGTAATCCGCAGCCGCTGCCCAAACCTGAACCGCCTGCCTTTGCGCTGCGCTTCTCACGCGATCACCGCTGTTGAAACACTCTCGCCGCTACCTTCCGACTAACCCCTCCCTAGCCCCTATCCCCTAGCCCCTAACCCCTCCCTCCCATGTCATCCATGACCCCCCGTGAGATCGTCCAGGAACTGGACAAGCACATCGTCGGCCAGGCCGCGGCCAAGCGCGCCGTGGCGATCGCGCTGCGCAATCGCTGGCGCCGCATGCAGGTGGCAGAGCCGCTGCGGGCCGAGATCACGCCGAAGAACATCCTGATGATCGGCCCGACCGGCGTCGGCAAGACCGAGATCGCGCGGCGCCTGGCAAGACTGGCCAATGCGCCGTTCATCAAGGTCGAGGCGACCCGGTTCACCGAGGTGGGTTACGTCGGGCGCGAGGTCGAGTCGATCATCAAGGACCTGGTCGACGTCGCCGTGAAGATGACGCGCGAGCAGGAGATGGAGAAGGTCCGGCACCGCGCGATGGACGCCGCCGAGGAGCGCATCCTGGACGAGCTGCTGCCACGGCCGCGCAGCACCGGCACGGCCATGGGCTTCGGGCTGCCGGCCGAAGACCCCGCCCCGGCGCCGAAGGACACGGACACGCGCCAGCGCTTCCGCAAGATGCTGCGGGAGAAGCAGCTCGACGACCGCGAAATCGAGATCGAGCTGCGGGCCCCGGGTGCCGGCATGGAGATCATGGCACCGCCCGGCATGGAAGAGCTGTCGCAGCAGCTGCAGGGCATGTTCGCCAACCTGGGCGGCAACCGCACGAAGGCGCGGCGTCTCAAGGTCAGCGAGGCGTTCAGGCTGCTGACCGAGGAAGAGGCCGCGAAGCTGGTCGACGAGGAGGAACTCAAGACGCAGGCGCTGCGCAACGCGGAGCAGAACGGCATCGTGTTCCTCGACGAGATCGACAAGATCGCGCGCCAGCAGGGCTCGGTGTCGGGCGTCGACGTCTCGCGCGAGGGCGTGCAGCGCGACCTGCTGCCGCTGGTCGAGGGCAGCACCGTCAACACCAAGTACGGCATGGTGAAGACGGACCACATCCTCTTCATCGCCTCGGGCGCGTTCCACATGTCGAAGCCGTCCGACCTGATTCCCGAGCTGCAGGGCCGGCTGCCGATCCGCGTCGAGCTCGACGCGCTGCAGGTCGAGGACTTCGTGCGCATCCTGACCGAGCCGGACGCATCGCTCTGCACCCAGTACGCGGCGCTGCTCGCCACCGAGAACGTGCGCCTGCAGTTCGACGCGAGCGGCGTGCGGCGACTGGCCGAGGTCGCCTTCGACGTCAACCAGCGGACCGAGAACATCGGCGCCCGTCGCCTGCACACGGTCATGGAGCGGCTGCTCGAGTCGGTCAGCTACGAGGCCTCCGACCGCTCGGGCGCCGCCCTCGTCATCGACCGGGCGTATGTCGATGCGAGCCTGGGCAAGCTGGCCCAGGACGAGGACCTGGCGCGATACATCCTGTGAGCATGGACAAGGACTACTGGACGGCGCGCATGGCCACCGCGATCCGGATGCGGCGGCAGTCGCGGCTGCTCGAGGTCGGCTTCGACGACGGCATGCGCTACGAGCTGCCGTTCGAGTACCTGCGGGTGTATTCGCCCTCGGCCGAGGTCCGCGGCCACGGGCCGGGGCAGGAGACCCTGCAGCTCGGCAAGCACGAGGTTGGCCTGCGCCGCATCGAGGCGGTCGGCAACTACGCGGTGAAGCTGGTGTTCGACGACGGCCACGACACCGGCCTGTACACCTGGGGCTACCTGTACGAACTGGGGGTCACCCGCGCCGCCCGCTGGCAGCAGTACCTCGAGCGCCTGCAGCAGCTCGGCATTCCCTACCCCACCACGGTGCCGAAGCGGTCGATCTAGCCGGGCCGGAACGGCGTAGAATGCGCGTTCCCATGAGCGAATCAGCCCCACCCCGCAAGGCCAGCACCCCGGCCGCGTCGTCCGCGTCCGTCGATTTCGGCTACGAGCAGGTGCCTGCCCAGGAAAAGGCGCGCCGCGTGCGTGCCGTGTTCGACTCCGTCGCCGACAAGTACGACATCATGAACGACCTGATGTCGGCGGGCGTGCACCGCCTGTGGAAGCGCTACGCGCTGGCACAGACCGGCCTGCGCCCCGGCATGTGGGCGCTGGACGTGGCCGGCGGCACCGGCGACCTCGCGGCCGGCATGGCGCAGCAGGTCGGCGAGCAGGGACTGGTCGTGCTCTCCGACATCAACGAGGCGATGCTTGGCGTCGGGCGCGACCGGCTGCTCGACCGCGGCATCGTGCGCAACGTGCAGTTCTCGCTCGCCAATGCCGAGTGCCTGCCGTTCGCCGACGAGACCTTCGACTGCGTGACGATCGGCTTCGGCCTGCGC
Source organism: uncultured Gammaproteobacteria bacterium (assembly GCA_963744735.1). Taxonomy (GTDB): domain Bacteria; phylum Pseudomonadota; class Gammaproteobacteria; order Steroidobacterales; family Steroidobacteraceae; genus RPQJ01. Next base: position 175,294 of record CAVUVH010000001.1, on the reverse strand, counting down.
AATGTCACCGACAAGCCGGCGGCACTGGCGTCGATGCGGCGCGTGCTCAAGCCCGGCGGCCGCCTGCTGATCCTGGAGTTCTCCAAGCCCGTGCTGCCCGGCCTCAAGCCGGTCTACGACGCGTATTCGTTCAGCGTGCTGCCGTGGCTCGGGGCGCGCATCGCGAAAGACCCGGACAGCTATCGCTACCTGGCCGAGTCGATCCGCCGCTTCCCGGACCAGGAGACGCTGGCCGGGATGATGCGCACGGCCGGCCTCGAGGACTGCCGCTACCACAACCTGTCGGGCGGCATCGTGGCACTGCACAAGGGGTTCCGCTATTGAGCGCGAGCCCGCTGCAACCGCTGCTCGAGAAACTCGCCGCAGTGCTGAACCGCAATGTCGCGCAGTCGAACCGCGCCTCGGCGCTCACGGCACAGCTCGACGGCCGCACGCTGTCGCTGGTGCTCGAAGGCACGCCGCTCACGCTGTATTTCCGCGTCGCCGACGGGCGCATCGCGATCGACAGCGGGCAGCCGGGCGAGGCCGATGCCAGCCTGTCGGGGTCGCCGCTCGCGCTGCTGTCGCTGGCGGGCCCGGGGGCGGAGGACCGGCTGCGCGGTTCCGCGATCCGGATCGCGGGCGATGCCGAGGTGGCGCAGCGCTTCCGCGACCTGCTGCAGCAGGCACAGCCTGATTTCGAGGAAGAGCTCTCCCGGGTGGTCGGCGATGTCGCCGCGCATCGGGTTGCGGGCCTGGCCCGGGGCTTCCTCGACTGGGGCCGCAAGGCAGCGGGTTCGCTCTCGACCAGCGTGGCGGAGTACCTGCAGGAAGAAAGCCGTGACCTGCCGACCCGCATCGAAGTCGAGGAGTTCCTCGAAGCGGTGGACCGGCTGCGCGAGTCCGCCGACCGGTTCGAGGCGCGCCTGGCCCGGCTCGAATCCCTGACCCCTAATCCCTAATCCCTGATCCCTAGTCCCTTCCCCATGCGTCTCCGCGTCGTCGCCCGCCTGCTCCAGATCCAGCGCGTCCTCGTGCGGCACGGCCTCGACGAGCTCATCCTGGCGACGCACCTGTTCCGTCCGTTGCGGTATGCGTTCTACCTGTCGCCGGCGACCTGGTTCGAGCGGCGCAAGGGCGGGCCGCGCGGCGAGCGGATCCGCCTGGCGCTCGAGGAACTCGGCCCCATCTGGGTCAAGTTCGGACAGGCGCTGTCGACACGCCGCGACCTGCTGCCCACTGAGATCGCGGACGAGCTCGCCAAGCTGCAGGACCGCGTGCCGCCGTTCCCTGGCGCCGAAGCCAGGGCCATCGTCGAACAGGCCTACGGCAAGCCGGTGGCGGAAGTGTTCGAGAGCTTCGACGAAGACGCCGCTCGCCGCCGCCTCGATCGCGCAGGTGCACACCGCGCGCCTGCGTTCGGGCGAGGACGTGGTCATCAAGGTCGTGCGCCCCGGCGTGCGCGCGCGGATCGAGCGCGACCTCGAGGTCATGTACGTGCTGGCGGGCCTCGCGCGCGACTACGTCAAGGAGGGCTATCGCCTGCGGCCCCTCGAGGTCGTGCAGGAATACGAAAAGACCATCATCGACGAGCTCGACCTGATGCGCGAGTCGGCCAACGCCGCGCAGCTCAAGCGCAATTTCGCCGGCTCCGACCTGCTCTACGTGCCGGCCGTCTACTGGGACTACTGCCGCCCCGAAGTGATGGTGATGGAGCGGATCCACGGCGTGCTGGTGAGCGACATGGACGAGCTCCGCCGCCGCAACACCAACATCCAGGCCCTGGCCGAGAACGGCGTGGAGATCTTCTTCACGCAGGTGTTCCGGCACAACTTCTTCCATGCCGACATGCACCCGGGCAACATCTTCGTGCAGGTCGATGACCCGCAGCGGCCGCGCTATGCGGCTGTCGACTTCGGCATCGTCGGCACGCTCGACGCGCGCGACCAGCACTACCTGGCGGAGAACTTCCTCGCCTTCTTCGATCGCGACTACAACCGCGTCGCCCGGCTGCACGTCGACTCGGGCTGGGTGCCCAAGGACACGCGCGTCGACGAGCTCGAGGCCGCGATCCGCACGGTGTGCGAGCCGATCTTCAACAAGCCGCTGTCCGAGATATCGTTCGCGACGGTGCTGATGCGCCTGTTCGAGATTGCGCGCCGCTTCGACATGCGCGTGCAGCCGCAGCTGATCCTGCTGCAGAAGACGCTGCTGCAGATCGAGGGCCTCGGCCGCCAGCTCTACCCCGAGCTCGACCTGTGGAAGACCGCGCAGCCGATCATGCAGGACTGGGGCGCGGACCGGCTGAGCGGCCGCAACATCGCCGAGGGGCTGCGCCGCCAGCTGCCCGACCTGTCCGAGTCGGTGCGCATGCTGCCGCAGCTGCTGCAGCAGTTCGTGCAGAAGGCCTCGGAAGGCACCCTGCGGATCCGGGTCGACAGCGAACCCTACGAGGAACTGCGGCGCGAGATCCGCAACAGTGCGCGCAGGCGCGACCAGACGATCGTGGGCGCCGCGGTGCTGCTGGCCGGCATCCTCTGGCTGGCGTTCCGCACCGACTGGCTGCCCGGCGTGGTGCTGACCGCGGCCGGGCTGCTGACGGTAATGCTGGGAAGAAGGGGCTAGGGGCTAGGGACTAGTCGGAGTGGCAGATGCGGCATCCGGCTCAGCGGCACCTCCGACTAACCCCTAGCCCCTAGCCCCTAGCCCCTTCCTTCGATCCAGGTGGCGTGCGCGCGCGCGCACAGCTCGCCGTCGTCGTCGAAGATCGCCGTGCCGCAGCGGTGCTTGCGCCCTTCCGTCGCGATGCGCCAGCCGATCACCATGCAGGTCTCGCCGACGTGCACGCGCCGGTCGACGTGCGCCTGCATCTCGCCGAGCAGCATGGGTCGCTGGCGGCCGTCGATCACGGCGAAATAACCGGGGCAGTCGAGCGCGGCCCAGTGAAACTCGACGGCCACCTTGCCGTCGCCCTGGTCGAGGTCATCGGCGGGAATCCACGGCGCCGCGACGATCCCGGAATCGAGCAGGCCCGGGAAGATGCGCATGCCGTCGCCGCGCCGCCGGTGCGGGCCGCAGACGAAGCAGTCCGGATACGAGTGCTGGCGGAAGCCGATGTAGTGCTGCGAGGCCCAGACCGACTGCACGTACGGCGGCGCGCGCGGCGCATCGAGCGGCAGCGGCGGAGCGACCGCAGCGGTGGCGACCGGGCGCTCACCGTGCAGCAGGCGCCACGAACCCGCCTCCGCACCCGGCACGAGTGTCAGTGGCGTGTCGAGCGGCGGGGGCGACAGCAGCCGCACCCGCACGTCGCTGGCCGTGGCCACCGCCAGCACGCCGCAGACGTAGCCGCCGTTGCCGGAGTCCGGCGGGCCGTTGAAGCGTCGCGCGATCGTCAATGTGCGGGGCTGCTGCATCTCTTGCGGCCTTCAGGGCGTCGCGGCGCCGGGCGCCAGCTGATCGCCCGCGCAGCGCCAGCAGGCGTCGAACTCGCCCTCGACGCGCTCGCCGCAGCGCTCGCAGATCCAGCTCGGCAGCGGTTCGGCGGGGTGGCTGCGCGCAACGTCGATGAGGCCACGCGCCCGCAGCGCATCGCCGTTGCGCAGCACCCACAACTCGGGCCAGCACTCGACGAAAGGGATCTCGCCGAGCGCGCCGCCCAGCCGCTCGTTGCGCACGTGGCAGGGGATGCCCGCGGTCTCCAGCACGTTGCGCAGGTGCGCCAGCTCGACCATCGAATCCGCCGTGTGAACCTTGCGCAAGGATCGTCCCGGCTGGCGCGAGCCAGCAATAAGGTATTAACCGTCCGTTCCGTCCGCCGTGCCGTCCCGCTAGCATGGCGGGATGACAAACCCTGATCCCGCTACCTTACTGTCCCGCCGCTGTCCGTCAAAGCGCGCGTTCATCACCGGCGCCGCCAGCGGCCTCGGCCTGTCGCTGGCCAGGCTGCTGGCCCGGGACGGCTGGACGCTCGGCGTGCTCGACCTCGACCGGGAGCACCTGGACCAGGCGGTGATCGCGCTGCAGCAGGCCGGGGCCGCGCGCGTCCTGCCCTACCCGGGCGATGTTGCCGCCGCCGGTTTCGTGGCGGACTCGATCGGGGACTTCGTGCAGGCCGCCGGCGGCCTCGACCTGCTGGTGAACAACGCCGGCGTCGCCGTCGCGGGGGCCGTCGAAGCGACGCCGGTCGAGGACTGGCATTGGATCGTCGGCATCAACCTGCTGGGCGTGGTCTGGGGCTGCCGTGCCGCGCTGCCGGTGATGAAGCAGCAGCGCAGCGGCGTGATCTTCAACATCGCGAGTTCGGCGGGATTTGCGGCGGCGCCGCAGATGTCCGCCTACAACGTCACCAAGGCCGGCGTGATCGCGCTGAGCGAGACGCTGGTGGGCGAGTTGGCCAGCTCGGGCATCCAGGTGTCCTGTGCCATGCCCGGCTTCTTCCGCACGCACCTGCTCGACCACATGCACGCGCCGCCCGAGGAAAACCGGCTCGCGCACCAGCTGATGGACAACTCGGGCCACGACGCCGACGAGGCTGCGGCGGCGCTGCTCGGTGCCGTCGCCGCGGGCGATGTCTACGTGATCTGGCCGCCCGAGTACCGCTGGGCCTGGCGCCTGAAGCGCTGGTTCCCGCGCTGGTTCCTCAAGCGGGTGCAGTCATTCCGGGACGCGCAGGCAAGGAAGGCGGGTCGACGGCCAGGATGAACCGCGTGTAGATCTCGGGCAGGCGCTCGAGCACGAGTTCCTTGCCGAGCATCTCGCCCTGCGTGATCGCGCTGCGCAGCACCGACAGCGACAGCGCCTCCACCGCCTCGCGCGCCACCGGCGCGTAGCTGATGTGCCAGGGTTCGATCCCGGCGCCGCCGCGGTCCGAACCGTACGGGCGGAAGAACCCGAAGCGGCCCATGTGCCGGTCGAGCCAGTCGCTCAGCCGGCCGAACATGCCGTCCGGGGCGTACTCGGACGGCACCAGCTGCAGCTGGTATCCGGCCGGCATGGCCGCCGCATCGTAGACGTCGAGGTCGGAACCCCAGTGATGGCGGCTGCCCCCCGGGATGGCCGACCAGGACAGGATCGCATCCACGCGCTGGCTCTCGCTCAGCGCCGCCTGCTCGAGCGGCAGGCCGGCACGGTCGAGCAGGGGCCGCTCGCCGCGCCACTTGCGGTTCCAGAGCAGCAACTGCCGGTCATAGTCGCGGAAACTCGAGGCGGCCTGCAGGTCGATGCCGGCCGTGGCGGCGGCATCGCGCATCCCGAGAAACGCCGCCACGGCCGAGTAATGCAGCGCGCAGCGGGGCGACTCGAGTTCGACGATGTGGGTGCGGGCGCGACCCGTGAGTTCGAGGGCGTTCATCCTGCCTTGATCCTGCCGTCCAGCGCCGGACCCAGGCCGCCGGCACGGCGCCGTGGGCATTGCCCGCCGGCGGGGCTATGATGCCGCGCGGGCAGCCGGATCGCACAGAAAAACATCAGCGGCGACGGCGCCCGTCCGAGGACGCGAAGGCCCCATGGTCGGACCAGGACTCAAGCTGCGTTACGTGTTTGCCGTGCTGCTGGTCGGCGCGCTGCTGACGGCCGGCGTCGCGACCATCACGCATCTTTCCGAGCAGCGCGAGCGCGATCAGCTGGCCGCGGTCGAGGAGTGGCTGGGCGCGCTCGCGCAGACCGATCCGCGGCTCGAGTCCCCGCACGCCGAACTGCAGCGACGTGGTCGCGCACGCCTACGACGACCGGGTGCTGTACATCGTCGGCGCGGGCACGCTGCTCACCCTGCTCGCCGCCCTGGTCGTCGCCTTGATGATCTCGCGCATCGACCGTGCGCTCGGCGCGCTGATGGTCAACACCGCGTCCATCGGCCGCGGCCGCTACGCCGAACCCGTGGCCGTCAGCGGCGTGGCGGAAGTGGCCGCGCTCGAGCGGTCGCTCGAAAGCATGCGCCGCGACCTGGCCGCCACGGCGGTTTCGCGCGATCACCTCGACGACGTGCTCAACGGCATGAGCGACGCCGTGCTGGTGCTCTCGCCCGCCGGACAGATCCAGACCTCGAACGCGGCCGCCGCCGGCCTGTTCGGCCTGGGCATCGAGACACTCCTGGGCAGCACGTTCGCCGACCTGGTGGCGCCGGAGCACCGGGCGGCCTTCGACCTCGAGCGCCTGCGCGCCGAGCCAGGCGAGACCGTCATCCGCAACGAACGCGGCCAGACCATCCCGGTCTCCGTGCACCTGTCGTCGCTCAGCCGCGGCGCCGGCGACACGGACCGCGGCACCATCGTCGTGCTGCGCGACATCACCGACCGCAAGCGCGCCGAGCGGCGCATCCGCTATCTCGCGCGCTTCGACACGCTGACCAAGATGCCGAACCGGATGCAGTTCCAGCACCTGCTGCACCAGGCCATCACGCGCAACACGCGCGCCGGCCGCGGCCTGGCGCTGCTGTACATCGACGTCGACAACTTCAAGGAAATCAACGACACCTACGGCCACGAGACCGGCGACCGCGTGCTCGAGACGCTGGGCGAACGGCTGGCGCGGGCGCTGCCGCGCGAGTCCGTCGCCGGACGCCTGGCCGGCGACGAGTTCGCGATCTTCGCCGAGGGCATCTCGACCGAGCAGTCGCGCCACGACCAGGCGCGCAACCTGGCGCGGCTGGTGCTGGCCGAGGTGGCGAAGCCGCTGCACCTGCCGGGGCAGGAGATCGACATCACGGTCAGCATCGGCATCGCGCTGGTGCCGGAGCACGCCGACAACGTGATCGACCTGATCCGCAACGCCGACGCCGCCATGTACCACGCCAAGCGCCAGGGCCGGAACTGCCACGTCTTCTACGTCCCCGAGATGAATGCCGCCGCGGTCGAGCGCCTGCTGCTGAAGAACAAGCTGCGGCGCGCGCTCGAGCGCGACGAGTTCGTGCTGCGCTACCAGCCCAAGGTGGACCTGGCGAGCGGCGCAGTCGTGGGCGCGGAGGCGCTGCTGCGCTGGCGCCTGCCCGGCCACGGCGAGATCGCGCCGTCGCAGTTCATCCCGCTGGCGGAGGAGTCACGGCTGATCCTCGACATCGGCGCCTGGGTGCTGAACCAGGTCTGCATCGATTACTCGGCCTGGAAGCAGCGGGTCAGCGATCCGGGCCGCGTCGCGATCAACCTGTCCCTGAAGGAACTCAGCCAGGCCAGTTTCATCCCGCGCTGCCGCTCGGTGTTCGAGCGGCACAACGTGCCGGCGTCCTGCGTCGAGCTCGAGATCACCGAGACGACGCTGATGCTCGACGCGGAGCGCACCCTGCCGCTGCTCGACGAGCTGCGCGCGATGGGCGTGCACCTGTCGATCGACGATTTCGGCACCGGGTATTCCAGCCTGAGCGCCCTGCAGCAGTTCCCGATCAGCACGCTCAAGATCGACCGCTCGTTCGTGACCAACGCCGCGACCGACCCGGACGACGCCACGATCGTGCGCACGATCATCGAGATGGGCCGCAGCCTCGGGCTGCAGGTCATCGCCGAGGGCATCGAGACCGAGGAGCAGCGCTACTTCCTGCTGCACAGCGGCTGCCAGCTCGGCCAGGGCCGCCTGTTCGGCGATGCGATCCCGAGTGCCGCGTTCCTCGAGCTGCTGCAGCGCCAGGACACCGGCGAATACCCGGTCTTGCGCCTGCCGGCCTGAACCGGCCAGTCCGGCCGGCACGGGTCACTGAATCCGAACCGGCGGCGCCCGAGAACAGTCAGCACGCCGGACCGCTGCCCGGAATGGCGTGATTCCTCCATAGAACAGCCGTCGCCGCCATGTATTCGATCAAGGCCGTCTCGCAGGCCACGGGGCTCACCGTGGAGACGCTCCGCGCCTGGGAACGTCGCTATCGCGTGGTGGTGCCGCGGCGCGACGACCTCGGCCGGCGCGTGTACTGCCCGGAAGACGTGCTGCGGCTGCGCCGCCTGCGCGAGGCGACCGAGCGCGGTCACCCGATCGGCCGGCTGGCGCAGATGGACGAGCCCGGGCTGGTCAGCCTGCTGCACGAGCCGAGCGCCCGCCCGGCGGCGCTGGCCACGCCCTCCGGCTTCGTCGAACGCATCCTGGCCGCCGCAGAGGACTATTCGTCCGCGCGGTGCGAGCAGGCGCTGACGCTCGCGATCTCGCTGCTGTCGCCGGCACAGCTGATCGACGACGTGCTCGAGCCGCTGCTGCGCGAAGTGGGCGAGCGCTGGCACTCGGGGCAGCTCTCGATCGCGCAGGAACGCATGGTTTCGGGCAGCGTGCGCAAGCACATCGGCCTGGTGCTCGATTCGTACGACCGCAGCGCGCGCGGCCCGTCGATCGTCTTCGCCACACTGCCCGGCGAGCGGCACGAACTCGGCCTGCTGATGTCGGCGATGATCTGCGCGAGCCACGGCTGCAAGGTGCACTACCTCGGCGCGGACCTGCCGCCGCAGGAAGTCGCCCGCTACGCGCGCGAGGCCGGGGCCGCGATCGTGGCGATCAGCGTGGTGCTGCTGGACGGCCTGCCCGAGCTGCCCGCGCAGCTCGCGGACATCCGCGCGGAACTGGGTCCGGAGGTGCCGGTCTGGGTGGGCGGACAGGGCGCGCTCGGCCTGGACCGGGCCGCGTTGCCGGCCAACTGCCTGGTCATCGCCGACCGCGCCGAGCTCGAGCAGCGGCTGGACGTGCTGCCGCGGTAAGAGTGCGGTCGACGGGCCTGCCGCATCGGAGCCCCTCAGGGCTGGTCGAATTCCGCAAAGCGCTGGAGTGGGGGGGGGACGGGCAGGCGGCTGAGCAGAGGGCGTTGGAGTCGGCAGTTCGGATAGACTGCAGGCAGCGTGCAGCAGCTGCAGGGCCTCCGCATTCTTGCGCTGCAGGCGCAGCACTGCCACGCGTTGCAACGCGAGCTGTGGGTCATCGCCCTGCAACACCGCCCGCGCACCAGCCAGGTCGCCCTGTCGATACAGCCGAAGATTCGACAGGTCTCGTGTGGCAGGGACGTTGTCGGTGTCCAGGGTCAAGGCACGCCGAAACTCGGCCTCGGCCTCGGCCACGCGGCGAACCATCCACAGAGTCACGGCCAGGTCCGCTGCGAAGTTACTGGCTCGGGGGTTGAGTTCCACTGCCGCCTGCAATGCCGCGATGGATTCCTCGAACCGGCCGAGGCGACGCAGTGGCAGGGCTCTTCCGTACATCGCGTCGGCATCACCAGGTCGCGCCTTGAGCACCGCATCAAACGCGGCGACCGCCGCAGGAAAATCCAGCTGCAGGCGATAGGCCACGAACGCCAGTGCCAGGTTGGCCTCCGGCAGGTCCGGCTGGAGTCGCTTAGCCGCGCTCATCGCTGCCTGGGATTGCTGCGCCAGCGCTTCCGGATCACCTTCAGGCCACGGATCTTGGACAGGTGGGTCAGGATCAGGTCCTGCATGCCGGAGACGAAATAGGCGTTCTCGGCGTTGCCGGAGAGGTTCTCGAACGGCAGCACGGCGATCGAGGGACGCGCGTCGGCCGTATGCGATCGATGCGGGCGCCGCAGCAGAGGGCGCCGTCGTGCCCTCGGACGTCGCGGCAGGCGATTGCTCGCTCGCGCGGTCGTAGCGCCAGAAAATCCCGCCGCCCACCAGGAACAGCAGCGTGATGATGGTGAGTTCGGTGCGGCTGACGCGTTGCTCGCCGCGGTCGCCGTGATACCAGGCGAGGACCAGCGCGACGGGCAGGCCGACCAGCAGCGCGAGAGTCGCAATTTGCTGGATCCGGCCCGGCCAGTGGAAGGTGTCGGTGACGTACTCGAGGCCCTGCAGGAAGCCCCAGGCGCCGGCCGCATAGAGGATTCCCCACTGCACGACCTTGCGGCGACGCAGCTTCGCCCATGGGCTGTCGCTGGCGGGTTCTGCGGTCACGGTGCCGGCAGCGCCGCAACCGCGGCCTGCACCCGCGCGGCGATGTCCTGCACCACCTGCGCGTTGGCGCGCTCGAACGCCGCCACGACCGCATCGAGTCGATTGTCCGTGGCAGGCACCGTGGCCGCGCTGACGAAGCTCGTTACGCGCACGCCGCGTCGCGAATCGACGAGGCTCGCCTGTGCCTGCACGTGCACGACCGGCGCAGGCCCCGCGGAGGCATCGCTGCCCGGGCTCACCGCCTCGAAGCGCCGCAGCTCGACGTCCAGCAGCAATTCGCTTGGCGCCCGCGCCGGCGCGGCGTCGACGGCGGAAAACTGTCCGGTCGCGGCCAGCGCGCCGACCAGGTTTGCCCTGCAGCATCAGCGGCGCGGCCTCGGCCCAGCGCGCGCCCGCGTAGTAATCGAAGCGATTGCCGGCGGCGAGCACCGCAATTCGATCGGTGTCCAGTGCCGTCGCCGCCCGCGGACGTGCCACCGCCAGGGCCAGCGGCTGCGCAGCCGTGGCTGTCGTCACATCGGTTGCTGCGGGCGCCGTCGTTACGGCAAGCCGGAAAGTGTCCGCTGGCGGCGCGTCGGACTTGAGCAGGTTGCCGGCGCAGCCCGTGAGCAGCAGCAGCGAAGACGCGCAGGCCAGCCGCACCCACCCGACCGTCCTCGTCTTCATCGGGGAATCTCCACACCGCCTGACCGGGGCTCAAACAGCACGCTCGAGGGTCTCTCGCGCAGCGTGCGCGCGAGTTCGCGCAATTCGTTGCTGGCGCTGCGCGCGTCGACCAGCAGCTGCTGCATCTCGGCCACGCCCGCGCCTGCATTGCGCCCGAGGCCGCCGTCGTTGGCATTGACCAGGCGGTCGAGGCCGTCCGCCATGCGCGACAGCTTCTCCGACGCGTCGCGCGCATTGGCCAGCGTGGTCTCGAGCTCGGGCCGCAGGCCCGCGATCGTCCCGTTGAGCGAGTTGGTGAGCGCGAGCGTGCTGGCAGAGATCGAGCGCAGTTCGGTCGCCAGCGCACGCGCTTCAGCCATGGCGGCGGGCAGGTCGGCGGATGCGCGCTCGATGTTCGACATCGTCTGGCTCATCGCACGCACGTTCTCGTCGGACAGCACGCGCTCGATCCGGCCCAGCACCGACGTGGCCTGGCCCGAGGATCTCGGGCAGGCGCTCGGCCGAGGCCTCGATCGTGCCCTTGCGCGACGGGATCACCGGATGGCGCGCACCGTCCTGCAAGGGGCGGTTGGCCGGGATTTCGGGATCCTGCTGCAGGTCGATGTAGAGCAGGCCGGTGAGTCCGAGCAGACCGAGCTTGGCCAGCGTCGCGCCGGAGATGGGCGCGGTCGAATCGATCTCGGCGATGACCTTGACGCGCCCGGCGTCGAGCTTGTCGATGTTGAGCGCAGTGACGCGGCCCACGTCGACGCCGAGGTAACGGACCGGGCTGCCCTTCGACAGGCCGCTGACCGTGCCCTGGAAATAGATTTCATAGTTGACGAAATCGCGCCGGTCGCCGCGCCCGGAATACCACCAGACGAAGGCGACGGCCGCGAGGATGCAGGCGAGCGCGAACACCGCGAGCGTGGCGTACTTCGCATCACGCTCCATGGCCCGGCGCCTCCCCGCCCTGCGCGGCGATCACGCGGCCGCGCACGCCGTGGAAGTACTCGCGGATCCACGGGTGTTCATTGCGGACGATGCCGTCCAGCGTATCGACGATGACATTGCGGTCGACCAGCACCGCGACACGATCACATGTCCGTGCAAGCGTGTCCAGATCGTGCGTGACCATGACGACGGTCAGTCCCAGCGTGCGGCGCAGGTACAGCACCAGCTCGTCGAACGCCGCCGCCGCGATCGGATCGAGTCCGGCGGTGGGCTCGTCGAGAAACAGCAGCGCCGGATCGAGCGCCAGCGCGCGCGCCAGTGCCACGCGCTTGATCATGCCGCCCGACAGCTGCGCCGGGAACTTGGCGCCGGCTTCTACCGGCAGGCCGACCATCCTCAGGCGCAGCTCGGCCAGGCTCTGCAGGCCCGCTTCGCTGAGCCGCTGCGCCTCGACCAGCGGCAGGATGATGTTCTCGTTCACCGTCAGCGAGGTGAACAGGGCGCCGTGCTGGAAGGTCACGCCGTAGCGGCGCTTGACCGCGCGCAGTTCCTGGTCGTCGAGCCGCGTGATGTCGCGGCCCTCGACCTCGACCGTGCCGGAATCGGGGCGGCGCAGGCCGAGCATCGTGCGCAGCAGCACCGACTTGCCGCTGCCGGAGCCGCCGACGATGCCGAACACCTCGCCGCGCCGGACCTCGAACGAGACGCCGTCGTGCACGAGCTGGGTGCCGAAGCGATTGACGACCTCGCGCACCGCAACGATGGTTTCAGGCGCGGGCGCGGCCATCAGAAGTCGATCTCGAGGAAGAAGATCGCGAACAGGGCGTCGGCGAAGATCACCAGGAAGATCGCCTGCACCACCGCCACGGTCGTCAGGCGGCCGAGTTCGCGCGAGGATTCGCGCACCTGCAGGCCGCGCAGCGTGCCGGTCAGCCCGATCAGCAGGCCGAACACCGGGGCCTTGACCAGGCCGGCCCAGAACGTCGTCGGCGCGATCGCCTCGTCCAGCCGCTGCAGGAACTGCGGCCACGGCAGGTCGACCAGGTAACGCGTCAGCACGGCCCCGCCCAGCAGCCCCATGAAGTCGGCGACGATGGTGAGCAGCGGCAGCGCGATCACCAGCCCCAGGATGCGGGGCAGCACCAGCACCTCGTACGGGTTGACGCCCATCGACTCGAGCGCGTCGACCTCGTCGTTCAGTTTCATCACGCCGAGCTCGGCCGCGTAGGCGCTGCCGGTGCGGCCGGCGACCATGATCGCCGTCAGCAGCACGCCGAGCTCGCGCAGCACGCCCAGGGCCACGATGTCGACGGTGAAGATCTCGCCGCCGTACGGCCGCAACTGCTGCGCGCTGATGTAGGCGGAAATCACGGCGATCAGGAACGCGATCATGGCGACGACCGGCACGGCCTGGTAGCCGGTCTCGTAGGCGTGGCGCACGATCGAGGGAATGCGCAGCCGATGCAGCGAGCGCCAGGCGACGCCGGCGGTGGCCAGCAGCTTGCCGCCGAAGATCAGCGCCTCGTACCAGCTCTGGCCGCGCGCCTCGAGTGCACGCCCGAGCCGCACCAGCGGGGATCCGTCCGGCACCGGGTCGGCAGCGGCCGGCGTGCCCGCGCTGGCGCCCTCGAGCAGTTCGTCGAGGTAGCCGAAATGCCCCGGCAGCGCGCCGTCGACCGCCGGTGCCGACGGCGCATCCGCGAAGGCGCGCCGCAGCAGCCAGGCAGGACCGATGTCGAACGCACCGGCGCGGGTGAGGTCGACGCTGCGCGCGCCGGCCTCGCGCCATTGCCGCAGCGCCTGCTCGAGTACCGCGAGTTCCGTGGCGCGACAGTCGCCGGCAAGCGTGAGCTGGCCAGCCGCGGCGTCGACGCGGGCGTGGAAGTCAGCGGGAGTCTGCATGGCGGCGGAATGCTAGCATCGGGACCTGCACCGCGTGAGGCCCGATGGCGCACGACAACCTCTCCCAGATCCTGATCCTGCTCGCGGGCTCGCTGCTCGTGCTGAGCCTCGTGCGGCGCTTCAAGCTGCCGCCGATCCTGGGCTACCTCGTGGTCGGCATGCTGCTGGGCCCGCACACGCTCGGGCTCGTTTCCGACGACGACGCGATCCGCACGCTGGCCGAGATCGGCGTCGTCTTCCTGGTGTTCACGCTCGGGCTCGAGTTCTCGCTGGCGCGCATGGTCGCGATGAAGTCGGAGGTGCTCGGCATCGGCGGCCTGCAGCTGCTGCTGTGCGGCCTCGCCTTCGGCGCGATGGCGTGGGCCGTGGGAGTCGCCGCGGGCCCGGCCATCGTCATTGGCGGGGCGCTGGCGATGTCCTCCACGGCGATCGTGCTGCGCCAGCTCGGCGACCAGCTGGAACTGACGCGCACGCATGCGCGGCTCGCGGTGGGCATCCTGCTGTTCCAGGACCTGGCCTTTGCGCCGCTGCTGGCGCTCGCGACCGCGCTCAGCGTCAGCGGCGACGTGCCGGGTCCGCTGTGGCTGCTCGGCATGGCGGGCCGCGGCCTGCTCGCGCTGCTGGTCGTGCTGCTGGTCGGGCGCTGGCTGCTGCGGCCGCTGTTCCGCGAGATCGCGCGCCACCGCAGCACCGAGACGTTCACGCTGACGGTGCTGTTCGTCGCCCTGCTCGGCGCCTGGGCCACGGAGCGGCTGGGCCTGTCGATGGCGCTCGGCGGCTTCCTCGCCGGCATGCTGCTGGCCGAGACCGAGTTCAGGCACCAGACCGAGGCGGTCATCAAGCCGTTCCAGGACATCCTGCTCGGGCTGTTCTTCGTCTCCGTCGGCATGCTGCTCGACCTGCGCCTGCTGCTGACGCAGCTGCCGCTGGTGCTGCTGCTGCTGCTCGTGCTGCTGCTGACCAAGGCGGTGATCGTCGCCCTGATCGTGCGGCAATTCGTGCCCAACAACGCGCAAGGCGCTGCGCACCGCCATCGCGGTCAGCATGGGCGGCGAGTTCGGCTTCGCGCTGCTGACGCTGCTGCTGCGCGGTGACGCGGTCGACGACCGCATCGTGCAGGCGCTGCTGACGGCCGTGGCGCTCAGCATGCTGGTCGGGCCGCTGCTGGTGCGGTACAACGGCCGCATCGCCGACCGCCTCCTGCGCCGCCCGCCGGCGCAGCCATCCGACCTCGCGCTCGAGACCGTGGCCACGCGCGAGATCGCGCGGCGCGAGCACGTCATCATCTGCGGCTTCGGCCGCGTCGGCCAGAACCTCGCGCGGGTGCTGGACCGCCGCGGCTTCGAGTACATCGCGCTCGACTTCGACCCGTTCCGCGTCCGCGACGCGCGCATGGCGGGCGATCCGGCCGTGTACGGCGACGCGACGCACCCCGAGGTGCTGCGCGCGCTCGGCCTCGATCATGCCTCGGTGGTCGTGATCTCGTTCGACGAGCCCGCCACGGCGGTGCGCATCGTCCGCGCGGTGCGCCGCCTGCGCGAGGACGTGCCGGTGCTGGTGCGCACCGAGGACGACAAGATGCTCGAAGCGCTGCAGCAGGCCGGGGCCACCGAGGTCGTGCCGGGCATCTTCGAGACGAGCCTGGCGCTGGTGTCGCACGTGCTGCTGTTCCTGCGCGTGCCGGCGATGGAAGTGCTCGAGACGACGGAGCAGATCCGCCACGAGCGCTACGCGATCCTGCGCAGCGTGTTCCGGCGGCGCGAGCCGTGGGCGCACGACGGCGCCGACGCCGAACAGCAGCAGCGGCAGCAGCTGTACACGGTGGTGCTGCCGCCGGGGGCCCGGGCGGTCGGCCAGACCGTCCGCGAGCTGGGCCTGGGGCAGCGCGTCACGGTGCACGCCATCCGCCGCGAAGGCGGCACGATGCGCGACCCGGACCCGGACACGCGGCTCAAGGTGAACGACGTGCTGGTGCTGTGGGGCCGGCCGGAGGACGTGCAGCAGGCAGAAAGCCGGCTGCTGATGGGGTAAGTTAATCGGAAATTAACAGTCGTACATTCGTTGACATCGTGTCAATTCGAAGGCACGCTGTCAGCCATGTCATACATCAGCGAACGCCGGCAGGAAGAAAAGGATCGCCGCCGGGCAGAAATCCTCGATGCCGCCGAGGCCCTGTACGCCGAGACCGGCTGGGACGCGATCACCATGGACCAGGTGGCGCGGCGCGCGCGCCTGAGCCGGGCCCTGCTCTATGTTTACTTCAAGGACAAGGGCGACCTGCACATGGCGCTGGTCGAGCGGGCGCTCGACGCGCTGCATGACCGCTTCGTGGCAGCGCGGCAGGACAAGCCGTCCGGCATCGACGAGGTGATCGCCATCGGGCGGGCCTACCTCGCCTTCTCGGTCGAGATGCCGCACTACTTCGACGCCTGCTCGCGCTACCAGGCGCACCCGACGGCCACCCACGATCCCGGCGCGCCCTGCAACGAGGCCGCCTGCGTCGTGGCGGGACACCGCGTGCACGAAGTCATCGTGCAGTCGCTCGCGCGCGGCATCGCCGACGGCTCGGTGCGCGACAGCCTCGGCGACCTGTACCTGACCGCGCTGTCGCTCTGGGCCTTCACGCACGGGCTGATCCAGATCGCGGCCACCAAGGGCGGGCAGATCGAGCACGAGGGCAACCCGGTCAGCGCGTTCATCGACCACGGCTTCAACCTGGCCGTGCGGGCGCTGCAGCCATGAGAGGCGCGTTCGTCGGCGGCATCCTGCTGGTGACGCTGGCGGGCCCGGTGCTGGCGGCGACGCCCGCGACCGTACCCGCCGCCGAGCTCGAGCCGCCGGCACCGGCGGCGTCGGTGCCGCTGGAACAGGGGCTGCAGTCGCTGCTCGACGAAGCGCTGCTGGCCAACCTCGAACTGCGCGCGTCGGGCGCCAGCGTGCAGCAGCGGCTGGCGGCCCTCGACCAGGCGCGCGCGCGCTACCTGCCGGTGATCGATTTTGCGGCCCGCTACAGCGTGGCCGATGGCGGACGCACGATCGATTTCCCGGTCGGCGACCTGCTGAACCCCGTCTACGCGACGCTCGACGAGCTGCTGGTGGCGCAGGGGCAGTCGCCGCAGTTTCCGCGCGTGCGCAACGAGTCGATCCCGCTGCTGCGCGAGCGCGAGCAGGAAACCAAGCTGGTGCTGGAGCAGCCGCTGTACGAGCCGCGGCTGGGTCCCGCCGTCGATGCGCGGCGGGCCGACACGACCCGCGCCGAGGCCGACCTGGCCGCCCTGCGCGCGCAGGTCGTGCGCGACATGAAGCAGGCGTACTACCGCTGGATCGCCGCGCAGCAGGCGGTCACCGTGCTCGACGCGACGCTGGCCGCGACCCGCGAGAACCTGCGCGCCAACGCCAGCCTGTACCGCAACGGCAAGGTCACGCGCGACCTCGTGTACCGGGCCGAGGCCGACGTGCTGGAAATCGAGCAGGAACGCCTCGCCGCGGCCAGCCGCGTGCGCATCGCGCAGAGCTACGTCAACCTGCTGCGCAACGCGCCGCTGGCGCAGCCGCTGCCCGCGGCGGCGCTCGACGCCGCGACCATCGATCGCTTTCGCGCGCGCCTGCTGGCGGCGCTGGCCGGCCGGCAACTGGAGGCGCAGCGGCTGCAGGAAATCGCCGCGGACCGGCGCCAGGAACTGAAGAGCCTCGATGCCGCGATCGCGGCGGGCGAGGCGCAGCAGGACCTGGCCCGCGCGGCCTTCAAGCCCGCGCTGGCGTTCGGCGCGGAAGCGGGCATCCAGGGCGAGGACTACGGTTTCGACGACGACGACCGCTACGTGCTCGCCTCGCTGGTGCTGCGCTTCAATGCCTTTCGCGGCGGCGCGGACCAGGCGGCGCTGCGCGAGGCGCGCGCGCTCACCGACGAGCTGCGGGCGACGCGCGAACTCGCGGGCCAGCGCGTGCGGCTCGAGGTGCAGCAGGCGGTCGAGAACTTCGGCGTGGCCGAGGCCTCGCTCGACACCGCCGCCAAGCGCGCCGAGGCGGCCGCGGGCGCCTTCACCATCATCAGCCGCAAGCGCGACCTGGGCCAGATCAACCAGGCCGAATTCATCGACGCGCGCCGGGCCGCGACCGACGCGCAGCTGAACGTCACCCGCGTGCGCGCCGAATACCTCGGGCGCCTCGCCGAACTCGAATTTGCCATCGGCGATGCGCGCCGCATCGACCAGGAGCGACTGCCATGAGACCGTACAGCCAGGGCCTGGCCGCAAGCGCGGCATTGGCGCTGCTCGCCGCCTGCAGCGGCCCGCAGGCGCCGGCCGACACGGAGTCGCCGCCGGCGGCCGTGCGCGCCGCGCCGGTCGAGAGCGTCGCCGTGGCCCAGCAGACACGCGCCGTGGGCGTGCTCTCGCCGCGTGACGAGCTGCGGCTCGCGTTCAAGGTCGGCGGCGTCGTCGACACGGTGCGGGTCGAGGCCGGCGACGTCGTGCGCAAGGGCCAGGTGCTGGCGGAACTGAAGCGCGCCGAGATCGATGCGGCCGTCGACCAGGCGGCCGAAGGCGTCGAGAAGGCGCGCCGTGACCTGGAGCGCGCGAAGCAGTTGCGACGTGACGAAGTCGCGACCGAAGAACAGGTGCAGGACCTGACGACGGCCTACAACGTCGCGCGCGCCAACCTCGACGCGACCCGCTTCAACGCCGGCTTCGCGCGCATCGAGGCGCCGTCGGACGGCATCGTGTTCGAACGCCTTGCCCGCGGCGGCGAGCTGGTGCAGGCCGGGCAGCCGGTCGTGGTGCTCGGCTCGACCACGTCGGGCTGGGTCGTGCGCGTCGGTCTCGCCGACCGCGACGCGGTGCGCATGGAACTCGGCACCGCGGCCAGCGTGAGCTTCGACGCGTTCCCCGGCCGCACGTTTCCCGGCAAGGTGACGCGGATCGGCGCCGCCGCCGACCGCCAGACCGGCACCTTCGAGATCGAGATCGCGGTCGAGCCGCAGGGAGCCCGCTTCGCGCGCGGCCTGGTGGCGAAGGTGGCGCTGCCGCTGGCGCCACTGGCAGGCGTGGCTCCATCCGCGACCGTCGTGCCGATCACGGCACTGGTCGACGCGGATGGCACTCGCGCCACCGTCTACGTGCTCGACGCCGGCAGCGGGACCGCACGCCGCAAGGAAATCACGCTGGGCGCCATCCTCGGCGAGCAGGTGATCGTGACGGCCGGACTGGCGCTGGGCGAACCCGTCATCACCGACGGCGCAGCCTGGCTCACGGACGGCCGCGCCGTGCGCGTCGTCGGCGACGACCGGGGCTGAAGCGATGCGCCTGTGGGAATTTGCGGTCCGGCGCTGGCAGTTCACGCTGCTGCTGTTCGGGCTGCTGCTCGGCGTCGGCTACACCACGCTCAAGAACATCCCGCGTTCCGAGGACCCGGAGTTCCATGCGCCGATCCCGATCGTGGTCGCGGTCTATCCGGGCGCCGACCCGGCCGACATCGAGCGGCTGATCGTCGACCCGATCGAGGACGCGATCAACGAGCTCGACCACATCAAGCGCATGGACAGCCGTTCGCTCGACGGCGTCGGCGTGATCCAGATCGAATTCCAGTGGGACCAGGACCCCGACGAGAAAGTACGACGAGGTGGTGCGCGAGGTGAACCGCATCCGCGCGCAGCTGCCGGCGGACCTGGCGAGCCTCGAGGTCCGCAAGGCGGGTTCGGGCCTGGTCAACATCATGCAGGCGGCGCTGGTCAGCCCCGATGCGTCGTATCGCGAACTCGACGAGGTCGGCCGCGCGCTGCGCGACGCAGCTCGAAACCGTGCCGGGTGTCCGCCGCAGCGAGGTCTTCGCGCTGCCGGCGCCTGAAGTGCGGATCGCGGTGGACCTCGAGCGCATGGGCCGCGCGGGCATCTCGCTCGGCCAGGTCGAGGCCGCGGTGCGGGGCGAGAACGCGTCGATTCCCGGCGGCGCGGTGGATCTCGGCCTGCGCAGGTTCAACCTCAGGACCTCGGGCAGCTACGACTCGCTGGACGAGATCGCCAACACCATCGTCGGCGGCGGCAGCGGACGCGTCGTGCGGCTGCGCGACGTGGCCGAGGTCAGCTGGGACACCTCCGAGCAGGCCTACCTCGGCCGCTACAACGGCGAGCGCGCGATCTTCGTCACCGCCAACGCCAAGGACCGCGTCGACGTGTTCGACGTGCGCGAGGGCATCGAGGCCAGGCTCGATGCGTTCGAGCAGACCCTGCCGCCCGGCATCCGCCTCGAGCGCGGCTTCGACCAGACCCGCAACGTCGCCCACCGCCTGAACCGGCTCGGCCTCGATTTCGCGATCGCCATCGGCCTGGTGCTGCTGACGCTGCTGCCGCTCGGCCTGCGCGCGGCCGGCGTGGTCATGATCTCGATCCCGCTGTCGCTGTCGATCGGCCTCGCGGCGCTGTACTTCACGGGCTTCTCGCTCAACCAGCTGTCGATCGCGGGCTTCGTGCTGGCGCTCGGGCTGCTGGTCGACGACTCGATCGTGGTGGTCGAGAACATCGAGCGCTACCTGCGCGCGGGCTACTCGCGCGTCGAGGCCGCGATCGCGGCGACCGACCAGATCGCGCTCGCGGTCGTCGGCTGCACCGCGACGCTGCTGTTCGCCTTCCTGCCGCTGCTGTTCCTGCCCGAGGGCGCCGGCATCTTCATCCGCTCGCTGCCGGCGGCGGTGCTGTACACGGTCGCGGCGTCGCTGTTCGTCGCGCTGACCGTCATCCCGTTCCTGGCCAGCCGCCTGCTGAAGGCCCACGGCTGCCGGTGAAGCGCACCAGGGCAACAAGGCGCTGCAGGGCCTGATGCGCGTGATCCACGGCATCTATGGCCCGGCCCTGCGCCATGCGCTGGGGCATCCGCGCCACACGCTCGCTGGCGGCGCTCGCGTTCGTGCTGCTGTCGTTCGGGCTGGTGAAGGTGCTGGGCTTCAGCCTGTTCCCGAACGCGGACATCCCGCAGTTCCGCATCGCGGTCGAGGCACCGACCGGCGCCAGCCTGGCGGAGACCGACCGCGCCGTGCGCTACATCGAGGCCGAACTCGCGCGGCGCGAGGAAATCCGCCACGTCTTCGCCAACGTCGGGCGCGGCAATCCGCGCGTCTACTACAACATCTTCCCGGAAGAGAAGGCGGCCAACGTCGCCGAGGTGTTCGTCGAGCTGCGCCGCTACGATCCGCGGCACACGCCGGCGATGCTGGAGGACCTGCGGCAGAAGTTCGCGGACTACCCGGCCGCGCGGATCATCGTCGAGAGCTACCGCAACGGGCCGCCGATCGAGGCGCCGATCGAGATCGCGATCGTCGGGCCGGACCTCGACGAGCTGCAGCGCCTCGCGGCGCAGGCCGAGCAGATCATGGTGGCGACACCCGGCACCCGCAACGTCGACAACCCGGCGCGGCGCCTGCGCACCGACCTGGACCTGCAGATCGACACCGACAAGGCGGCGCTGCTCGGTGTCGCGCCGGTCGAGGTGGACCGCACCGTGCGCGCCGCGGTCGCCGGCCTCGACGTCGGCCGCTTCCGCGAGGCGGACGGCGACGAGCACGACATCACGCTGCGGCTGCCGATGCAGGGCCGCCAGACACTGTCCGCGCTCGACTTCATCGAGGTCACGTCCGCCACCGGCCAGGCGGTGCCCTTGCGGCAACTGGCCGATCCCGCCTTCTCGGCGGCGCCGAGCGCGATCAACCGGCACGACCGGCTGCGCGAGTACGTGCTGACGGCGCACCCGGGCGCGGGCGCCAACGTCGCCGAGGTGACGCAGTCCGTGCTGCGGCGGCTCGCGGCGCTCGACCTGCCGCCGGGATATTCGATCCGCGCCGGCGGCGAACTCGAGGCGCAGCAGGAAAGCTTTGGCGGCATCGGCACCGCCGTGCTGGTGGCGGTGTTCGGCATCCTGGCGGTGCTGGTGCTGGAGTTCGGCAGCTTCCGCTCGATGCTGATCGTCGCCGGCGTGATTCCGCTCGGCCTCTCGGGCGGCCTGATCGCGCTGTTCCTGACCGGTTACGACCTGTCGTTCACGGCGACGATCGGCTTCGTCGCGCTGATCGGCATCGAGATCAAGAACTCGATCCTGCTGGTGGATTTCACCAACCAGCTGCGCGAGCAGGGCGTGCCGCTCGACGACGCCATCACCCAGGCGGGCGAGATCCGCTTCCTGCCGATCCTGCTGACCTCGGCCACGGCGATCGGCGGCCTGCTGCCGCTGGCGATACAGGGTTCGGGACTCTACTCGCCGCTCGCGATCGTGATCATCGGCGGCCTGCTGTCGTCCACGCTGCTCGGCCGGCTGGTGACACCGGTCATGTACAAGATGCTGCCGCCGAAGATCGTGGTGCAGCCGGATGCGAAGGTGGATGCGTCGCTGGTGCCGAAGAAGGGATAGGGATAGGGGCTAGGAGTCGGAGCAGGCTGAAAGCTGCCGGCTACTGACTAATCCCTATCCCTAGTCCCTAGTCCCTTCTCTTGAGCAACTCTTCGGCATTCAGGCCCAGCCTTTCAATGGTCGATCGCACGCGCGGCCATTCGGTCGCGAGAAAGCGGCTGCGCTCGTCGTGCAGCAGGTTCTTGCGCGCGCCGATCGTGACGAACATGCCGCGTCCGCGTCGCTTCTCGACCAGCCCTTCGTCCACCAGCTGCTGATAGCCCTTGAGCACGGTCAACGGGTTCAGCGTGTGCTCCGCCGCCACGCTGCGCACGGACGGCAGGGCGTCACCCTCGCCGAGCGTGCCCTCGAGGATCATCGCCACCACCTTGTCGCGGAGCTGGCGATAGATCGGCTGGTTGTCGTTCCAGGTGGAGTCCATTCCTCGT
Source organism: uncultured Gammaproteobacteria bacterium (assembly GCA_963744735.1). Lineage (GTDB taxonomy): Bacteria > Pseudomonadota > Gammaproteobacteria > Steroidobacterales > Steroidobacteraceae > RPQJ01. The sequence goes on along the minus strand of CAVUVH010000001.1, from coordinate 153,126 downwards.
CAATCTGTGTTGGTGGTGATGCGCTGCTTTACTGTAGCAGAACACCGAGCCCGCGCTCTTGCGCGAAATCCGGAGCCGGCCCCCGGGACAGGGGTACGCACCGAGGCTCGGTGACGTGATGGCCTGAGCGCCACCGGCCTCGATGCGACCTCTTGCCCTGCGAACCACCCGACGATCCTGGCAACTCCTGTCGCCGTTTCCGATCCGTCTCCGTCATGGTGGTTCGCCTCGTCCGTGAGTGGGCCTCCTTGGTGTTGTAGTTAACTACAACACTAAATCAATTGCAAGCCCGCCTTCCGCGGTGGACGGCCGGGCCGACGCTGACCTTTCCGGGTGACCCAGATTGCAGCGCGTTAAAATGGCAGGCCCCGGAACACACGAGCAGCGGGTGACGCTCACCCGACCAGGGCGGACCGGGCCCCGACCTCACCAGAGAGAAGCCTCATGAAGACCCCCGTCAACGTCGCCATCACCGGCGCCGCGGGCCAGATCGGCTACGCGCTTGCCTTCCGAGTGGCCTCGGGCCAGATGCTCGGTCCCGACCAGCCGGTCAACCTGCACCTGCTCGAGATCACGCCGGCCCTCGGTGCGCTGCAGGGCGTCGTCATGGAGTTGAACGACTGCGCGTTCCCGACGCTCAACAAGATCGTGGCGACCGACGACGCCAAGGTCGCGTTCAAGGACTGCCATGCCGCGCTGCTGGTCGGCGCGCGGCCGCGCGGCCCTGGCATGGAGCGCAAGGACCTGCTGCTCGCCAACGCGCAGATCTTCTCGGCGCAGGGCAAGGCGCTCGACGCCGTGGCCGACCGCAACGTGCGCGTGCTGGTGGTCGGCAACCCGGCCAACACCAACTCGCTGATCGCGATGAAGAACGCACCGAGCCTCGATCCGAAGCGCTTCACGGCGATGGTGCGCCTCGATCACAACCGCGCGCTGTCGCAGCTGGCGGAGAAGACCGGCACGCACGTGACCGACCTGAAGAAGGTCATCATCTGGGGCAACCACTCGGCGACGCAGTACCCCGACCTGCATCACGCGACGGTCGCGGGCAAGCCGGCGCTCTCGCTGGTCGACCAGGCCTGGTACGCGGATACCTTCATCCCCGTCGTGCAGCAGCGCGGCGCGGCGATCATCAAGGCGCGCGGCCAGTCGTCGGCGGCCTCGGCCGCCTCGGCGGCGATCGACCACATCCGCGACTGGGCGCTCGGCACGCCGGCCGGCGACTGGGTGTCGATGGGCGTGCCGTCGGACGGCAGCTACGGCATTCCCGGAGGGCGTGATCTACGGCTTCCCGGTCACCTGCAGCGGCGGCAAGTACCAGATCGTGCAGGGCCTCGCGATCAACGAGTTCAGCCGTGCGCGCATGGACGCGACCCACAAGGAACTGCTGGAAGAGCGGGACGGGGTCAAGGACCTGATCTAGGGATCAGGGATTAGGGATTGGAGTGGGCGCGCCCTGGCAGCGGCGGGGCGCCCTATCCCCTTGAATTGATTCATTACTGCTGCCGCTTTGCGGGATATTGCGGCAGCGCAGCAATCTGGCGCATAGTCGGGGTTCCGGTCAGGCATCGCGCCTGCCGATCGCGAGGATGCAGCCGTGACGACAGCCCTCTGGTTCCTGCTCTTTGCCGGTGGCGTGCTCGGTCTCGCCTACCAGCGTGTTTCGCTGCGGACGGCGACCCTGGCCGCCGCCATCGCGCTGGTCGCGTACACCGTGTTCCGCCAGCCGACCATGCCGTGGCTCGTGGCCCTGTGGCTGGCGTTCGGCGTGCTGGCGCTGCTGAACGTCGACGCGTTCCGGCTGCGCTTCGTCACGCGGCCGTTCCTGCGCACCTACCGGCGCCTGCTGCCGTCGATGTCGGACACCGAGCGCGAGGCGCTCGAGGCCGGCACCGTGTGGTGGGACGGCGAGCTGTTCACCGGCCGGCCCGACTGGGACAAGCTGCTGGCGGCCAAGGCGCCGCAGCTGACGGCGGAAGAACAGGCGTTCATCGACGGCCCCTGCGAAGAACTGTGCCGCATGATCGACGACTGGGACATCACCCACCGTCGCGCCGACCTGCCGCCCGAGATCTGGGACTTCCTGAAGAAGAAAGGCTTCTTCGCGATGATCATCCCGAAGCGCTACGGCGGCCTCGAGTTCTCGGCCTATGCGCACTCGTGCGTGCTGGTGAAGCTGTCGAGCCGCAGCGCGACGGTGTCGTCGACGGTCGCGGTGCCGAACTCGCTCGGCCCCGGCGAGCTGCTGCTGCATTACGGCACCGAGGAGCAGAAGAACCACTACCTGCCGCGGCTTGCCCGCGGCGAGGACGTGCCCTGCTTCGCGCTCACCGCGCCGCGCGCGGGCTCCGACGCGGCTTCGATCCCGGACACCGGCGTCGTCTGCCGCGGCCTGTACCAGGGCCGCGAAGTGGTCGGCCTGCGCCTGAATTTCTCCAAGCGCTACATCACGCTGGCGCCGATCGCGACGGTGGTCGGCCTGGCCTTCAAGCTGTACGACCCCGACAAGCTGCTCGGCGGCGACAAGACCGACTACGGCATCACCTGCGCGCTGATTCCGCGCGACACGCCCGGACTCGCGATCGGGCGGCGGCACTTCCCGCTCAACATTCCGTTCCAGAACGGGCCGCTGTCGGGCAAGGACGTGTTCGTGCCGCTCGACTGCATCATCGGCGGCCCGAAGATGGCGGGCCAGGGCTGGCGCATGCTGGTCGAGCAGCTGTCCGTCGGCCGCTGCATCTCGCTGCCGTCGAACGCGGCCGGCGGCGCCAAGGCCGGCATCTTCGCCTCGGCGGCCTACACGCGCATCCGCAAGCAGTTCAACCAGCCCGTCGGCAAGTTCGAGGGCGTCGAGGCGGCGCTGACGCGCATGGCCGGCGCCGCCTACATCATCGACGCCGCGCGCTCGGTCACCACGGGCGCGATCGACGGCGGCGAGAAGCCCTCCGTGCCGGCCGCGATGCTCAAGTACCACTGCACCGAGCTCGCGCGGCAGGTGGCCAACGACGCGATGGACGTGCAGGGCGGCAAGGGCATCTGCCTGGGCCCGAAGAACTACCTCGGCCGCGGCTACCAGGTGGTGCCGGTGGCGATCACGGTCGAAGGCGCCAACATCCTGACGCGCAGCCTGATGATCCTCGGCCAGGGCGCGATCCGCTGCCACCCGTACGTGCTGCGCGAGATGAACGCCGCCAAGGAAAAGGACAAGCGCAAGAGCCTGCGCGAGTTCGACCAGGCGCTGTTCGGCCACATCGGCTACACGCTGTCGAACGCGGCGCGCTCGCTGGTGATGGCCGTGACGTTCGCCCGCTTCTCGGCCGCGCCCGACACCGGGCCGACCCGCCGCTACTACCAGCACGTCAACAAGTTCAGCGCGCAGTTCGCGTTTGCCACCGACATGGCGATGCTGAGCCTCGGCGGCTACCTGAAGCAGAAGGAGCACCTGTCGGCGCGGCTCGGCGACGTGCTGTCGTCGCTCTACCTGGCGTCGATGGTGCTGAAGCACTACGAGAACCAGGGCCGGCCGGAAGCGGACCTGCCGCTGGTCGAGTGGTGCTGCCGCACCCTGCTGTACAAGGCGCAGGAGCAGCTGCACGATTTCCTGCGCAATTTCCCCAACCGCTGGCTCGCGGGCGCGATGCGGCTCGTGATCTTCCCGCGCGGTCGCACCTACTTTGCCGCGAGCGACCGCCTGGGCCGCGCGATCGTCGAACCGCTGATGGTGCCGAGCGCCACCCGCGACCGCCTGGCCTGGGGCATCTACCGCACGGTCGAGCCCGGCAATCCCATCGGCCTGCTGCAGGAAGCGCTGGAACTGTCGGTCGTGGCCGAGCCGCTCGAGAAGCGGATCCGCGTCGAGGGCGTCAAGACGGGCCGCATCACGGCGCTCGACCTGCCGGGGCAGATCGAGCAGGCGCTGGCCGCCGGGCTGCTCAATGCCGCCGAGGCCGCCACGCTGCGCGAGTACGACCGCAAGGTGATGCACATCATCGACGTGGACGACTTCAGCAGCGAGGAACTGATGGCAGCCGTGCAGGCGGAGCCGAAGGAGTCGGGTGCGGGCGCGGCGAGGTTGCAGGTGGCCTGAGAACGGCCGCCTGCGTTCGTCCCGCCATGCCTTCCTGCCTGACTCTCAGATCGCGACGGTCAGATTGATCCACCAGTCAGGCAGGAAAGGTATCACCAGGGCTTCGAGGCGCTTGTCCCAGTTCATCAGGATGGCAATGCCCAGCAGGACGAGCAGCACACCGAAGCCCGTCTTGAGGGCCTTGATATGGCCCAGCACCCAGCCGCGCATGCGGACGAATCCGGCCCGCGACGCATAGGCGGCGGCGATCAGCGGTACCGCCGCACCCAGGCCGAAAGCGCCCAGGATCATGGTGCCGCGCAGTGCTCCGCCTTCGCTGGCCACGAGGGTGATCGCCGAAATCAGCAGCGGACCGGAACACGGGCTCCATACCAGTCCGAGCAGTCCACCCAGCAGGAACGAGCCGGCCAGGGACGTCGCATTGAGCCGGCTCGACAGGCCATCGGCGCCGCTCGCCAGCGGCGTCATCAGGCGGGTGAAATGCTCGTTCAGCGCCGGCACCAGCATCACCGCCCCCAGCAGCAGCAGCAACCAGCCGCCGACGACCCTGACACTTTGCCCATCGATTCCCAGCGCGGGACCGGCCACGCCGAGCAGCAGGCCGATCAGGGCAAACGAGGCCACCATGCCCAGCCCCATGAACAGCGGACCGGCACGGTTCGCCTGCAGGCTGCCGCCCACCACCAGTGGCAGCAGCGGAAAGACGCAGGGATTGAGCGTCGACAAGCCGCCGGCGGCCAGCGCAAGCAACAGGTGACTGACGGAAGCGGCTTCCATGACCGGTCAGAGCGCCGTCAGCAGTGCGGCCTTGATCTTCTCGGGCTTGGTTTCGCCGCCGATGCGGGCAGTTTCCTTGCTGCCCCGGAAAACCACGACCACCGACTGCGACCTCACGTTCATGGCCTTCTTCAAGTTCCCGCTCGGTGTCGTAGTTGGCGACCAGCAGCGTGATGCCCTTGAGCTTCGGGTCGCCGCGCAGGCTGTTGAAGGCCTGTTCCTGCGCCTTGCAGGTCGGACACCAGTCGGCATGGAAGTGCACCGCGACCGGCTTGCCGGAGGCCTGCGCCTGCTGCAGTGCATTCGCCGTGTAGGGCTGGATGTCGAGTGCCCGGGCCAGGCCGGAGACGGCCAGCAGCAGGAAGAACACAGGAATCATCAGCTTGCGGGCGTTCATGGCGTTTTCTCCGTTACTGTAATCGCTGAGTATTGGTCGGACGGGCCGGGTCCACGATGGCAAGTTCGAAGATCACATCACCCTTCGCGGGACTGAGTCCGGTCGATTCGGTGTCCAGATACACCGTCATGGGTCAGCTCGGTTGACCGCGGCCACGAGGCAAGCTCGAAGATCACATCACCCTTCGCGCGACTGAGGCCGGTCGATTCGGTGTCCAGATACACGGTCATGGGTCAGCTCGGTTGACTGCGGGCTCTGCCCCGCCGCCGCTTGCGCTACCCTTGCGCCCGTGACGCCTGACGACGACAACGAGACCGTCCTGTACGAGGTCAACCTCGACGCCGAAGCCGGCATCGAGGGGCCGTTCGACACCTGGCTGCGCGACCACATTGCGGACGTGCTGCAGTTCGACGGGTTCCTGTCGGCCGAGGTCCTCGACGACGCGACCGCGCCGGAAGGCCGCATCCGCCGCATCGTCCAGTACCGGCTGCGCAACCAGGCTGCGCTGGAGGCGTACCTGCGCGAGCACGCGCCGCGCATGCGCGCCCAGGGCGTCGAGAAGTTCGGCGAGCGCTACACGGCCACACGCCGCGTGCTGGCGCACCGCGAGGAATTCATCCGCGGCGCGTTCTCCACCGAAAACTGCCTCAACTGCGGCGAGGTGCTGCGCGGCCAGCACTGCTCCCACTGCGGCCAGCGGGCGAAGGTCCGCGTGCTGTCGCTCGGCACCCTGCTGCGCGACCTGCTGGGCGACCTGACCAACTTCGACTCGCGCATCTGGCGCACGCTGAAGCCGCTCGCCTTCCGGCCGGGCTCGCTCACGGTCGAGTACCTGCGGGGCCGGCGCACGCACTATTCGCCGCCGTTCCGCATGTACCTGATCCTGAGCGTCGTGTTCTTCGTCCTGACGACGCTGGGCGGCAACCCGGGCAGCGCGATCGTTTTCGATCTCGACGACCAGGGCGGCGCCAACGTGCAGATCGTGCCGTCGGGCGATGCGCCGCGCACCGACGGCGTGCCCGGCCCGCGGCAGCACGCCGACCGTGGCTGCAACGGCCCCAGCGACGCCCGCCACGCCGCCGGCGCTGGACCCGGCGCGGCAGCAGGTCGTCGATGCGATCGTGAAGCGCATGCCGCCGCACGGACCGGGCACGAGGCGCGCGCCGAACTCGAGCAAGACCTGGGTTCGACTCTCGGCCGGAGGAGTTCAAGCCGGTGCAGCGGGTGCTGGACGACCCCTGCTCGCGCAGAGAACCTCAATTTCGGCTTCGGACCCGAACGGGAAGGAATTCGAAGACAAGCTGCGCGGCGCCTGCCGCAAGATCATGGCCGACTCCAGCTCTTTTGGACGGGCGGTGTACGACAACATCCCGAAGATGATGTTCATCTTCCTGCCGCTGATCGCGGCCGTGATGTTCGTGCTGTACCTGGGCTCGGGGCGCTACTACGTCGAGCACCTGCTGTTCTTCGTGCACTACCACTCGTTCTTCTTCCTCGGCGGCATCGGCGTGGTGCTGCTCGACCGGCTCAGCAGACGTTTTTGCGCGGGCGGATGGCAGTTCGCCGCTCGATGCCGTGCAGGGCATCTTCGCCGTCATCGCTGTTCGCCTACGTGCCCTGGTACCTGTATCGCGCCATGCGGCGCGTGTATGGCCAGGGTCGCGTGGTGACGCTGCTGAAGTTCTCGCTGCTCGGCCTCGGCTACCTGTTCTTCATGACGCTGACGGCCGTCGGCCTCGTGCTCTACACCGCCCTCACGCTGTGACCGATGGCCGGCCGCATGCCCGCGCCCCGCTCGATCCTGCACGTCGACATGGACGCGTTCTACGCGTCGGTGGAGCAGCGCGACAACCCTGAGCTGCGCGGCAAGCCGGTCATCGTCGGCGGCGGCGGCAATCGCGGCGTGGTCGCGGCGGCGAGTTACGAGGTGCGCAGGTTCGGCGTCCACTCGGCGATGCCCACGCGCCAGGCACTGCAGCGCTGCCCGGAAGCCATCGTGATACACCCGCGCATCGGGCACTACGCCGCCGTCTCGCAGCAGATCTTCGCGGTGTTCCACGAGTTCACGCCGCTGGTGCAGGGGCTCTCGCTCGACGAGGCGTTCCTCGACGTGACGGCGAGCGAAAGCGCGCTCGGCAGCGCCGAGCACATCGCGCGCGAGATCAAGCGGCGCATCCGCGAGCGGACGGAGCTCACGGCATCGGTGGGCGTGGCGCCCAACAAGCTGGTCGCCAAGATCGCCTCTGACCTGCGCAAGCCGGACGGGCTCGTCATCGTCGGCGAAGGCGGAATCCGTGACCTGCTCGACCCGCTGCCCATCCGCAAGCTGTTCGGGCTCGGCGCGAAGACGGCGCCGAAAGTGGAGGCACTGGGCATCTCCACCCTGCGCGACCTGCGCCTGGCCGACCCGTCGCGCCTGCGGCCGATCTTCGGCCGCTACACCGAGCGCCTGCAGCAGCGCGCTGCCGGCATCGACGACCGACCGGTGATCCCGGACGTCGACGAAAAGCAGATCAGCGCCGAGGAGACCTTCGACACCGACATCGCCGATCCCGCGCGCCTGCATGCCGAGATCGTGCGGCTGGCCGACAAGGCAGTCTCGCGGCTGCGCGCCAGGAATCTCGTGGGCGGCTGCGTGACGGTCAAGATCCGCCGCGGCGACTTCACGACTTATACCCGCCAGCGGCAGGTCGAGCCGCGCACGCAGGAAACGCGCGTGGTGGCGCGCATCGCGGCCGAGCTGCTGGATGCCTGGCGGGCGACGCAACCGCGGGCCGCGCTGCGCCTGCTCGGCGTCGGTGTCAGCGACCTGGCCGAGGAACTGCAGCCGGATCTCTTCGGCGCGCCGGAATCGACGCGCAACCGGCAGCTCGATGCGACGGTGGACGCCGTGCGGGAGAAGTTCGGCTCGGTCGCGTTGCGTGCCGCCAGCAGCATCACCCGGCCGGCCGGGCCCGGCCGGCCAGGAGGGGATCAGGGGTGAGCCCTGCCCGAGGATCAGGCATCATGGGCGTCCCCCGCCGGGCACGGCAGGCCTAACCCCATATGTACACGAGCTTTTTCGGCCTCCAGGAAAAACCGTTCGCGATCACGCCGGACCCCCGCTACCTGTACCTCAGCGAGCGGCATGCCGAAGCGTTGGCGCACCTGCTGTACGGCATCAACGAGGCGGGCGGCTTCATCCAGCTGACGGGCGAAGTCGGCACCGGCAAGACCACCGTCATCCGCAGCCTGCTCGAGCAGCTGCCGGGCCACGCCGAAGTCGCGCTGATCCTGAACCCGCGCATCACGCCGCCGGAATTCCTGCTGACGATCTGCGAGGAACTGCACCTGCCGGTGCCGGCCGAGAGCCGCAACAGCACCAAGGCGCTGATGGACCTGCTGGGCCACTACCTGCTCGAGGCGCATGCGCGCGGCCGGCGCGTCGTGCTGATCGTCGACGAGGCGCAGAACCTGAGTTTCGAGACGCTCGAGCAGGTGCGCCTGCTCACCAACCTCGAGACCGCAACCACCAAGCTGCTGCAGATCATCCTGATCGGGCAGGAAGAGCTGCGCGCCCTGCTGGAGCAGCCGGACCTGCGCCAGCTCGCGCAGCGCATCACCGGCCGCTACCACCTGAGTCCGCTCTCGACCGACGAGACCGCGGGCTACGTCAAGCACCGCATGCGCGTGGCCGGGGCGACCGCCGAGGCGTTCACGCCGGGCGCATTGCGCGAGGTGCACCGGCTGAGCAAGGGCATCCCGCGCGTGATCAACGTGGTCTGTGACCGGGCGCTGCTCGGCGCCTTCACGCGCGAAGAACATCGCGTCGGGCCCGCCTTCATCCGCGACGCCGCCGCCGAGGTGTACGGACGGCCGGTGCCCGCGCCGTGGCTGAAATGGGCGACCAGCGGCGCCATCGCCGCGGCGCTCGCGCTGGTGGCGTTTGGCGCATGGTCGCTGCTCGGCCGCAACGACGACACGGCCGCGGTGCCGCAGGCCACGGCGGCGCCGCCGTCGGCGTCGCAGGCCGCGGCGACGGTGCCCGCCGCCACCGGCGTCGAGCCGACGACCCCCACGGTCGTGCCGCCGCTGGCGCTCGACCGGCTGCTGGCGCAGAACGCCAACGACACGACCACGGAAGCGGCGCTGCAGCACCTGTTCGCGCGCTGGGACATCCAGTACGCGCCCAACCGCGGCCGCGGCTGCGAGCAGGCCAGCGCGCAGGGGCTGGAGTGCCTGTTCCAGAAAGGCTCGTGGGCACAGCTGCGCACGCTCGACCGGCCCGCCATCCTCACGCTCACCGACGACGTCGGCGGCACGCACCAGGTGCTGCTGGTCGGCCTGACCGACGAAGCGGCGACGATCGAGCTCGGCGGCGCGACGCAGGACGTGCCGATCGCGACGATCTCGCGCTACTGGTTCGGTGATTTCCTGCTGCTGTGGCGACCGCCGCTCGCCGTGGTCAAGGCGCTGGCCCCGGGCATGCGCGGCGCCGAGGTGCGCTGGCTGCGGGAGAACCTGCGCGCCGTGCAGGGCCTGCCCGAGGCGCGGCCGGCCAGCGATTTCTACGACGACGACCTGACGCGCCTGGTGCAGGACTTCCAGCGGCAGCACCGGCTGAACGCGGACGGCGTGGCCGGTGTGCAGACGCAGATCGTGCTCGACACCGTACTGAACCCCGCGGGCTCGCCCAGGCTGGCCGCCGCAGCTGCGGTGCCCGCGGTGCCCGCGCCGCAGGGAGGCTGAACGATGTCATTCATCCTCGATGCCCTGCGCAAGTCCGAGCACGCGCGCCAGCGCGAGACCGGACCCGGCCTGGCCGAAATCCCGGTCGCGCCGTCGCGCCCGAAGAAGAACCTCTGGGCCACCGCGGCCGTGGCGCTGCTGCTGGTCAACCTGCTGGCCGTGGGCGTGCTGCTGCTGCGTCGCGCGCAACAGGACGAGGCGCCGGTGGCGGCTGCCAACACGGCACCGGCCAGCGCAGGCCACCGCCGCGGCCCCGGTCGCCCAGCCGCCGACGGCTGCGCCCGTGCCGGGGCCGGTCACGCAGGGCGCCGCGCCGCCCCGTGCAGCGCCAGCCGACGCGGCCGAGGGCCGCAATCCACTGGCCGACGAGGTCGGCGCAGGCAGTGCCGAGCCCTCGCTGCAGGCGGCCGCCGCGCGCACGTGCCGGACGGCCCGCCGGCCGTGACGCGCACAGGGCAGCACGCGGCCGGGTTCGGTCGTCTACGCGCCGGTACCCGAAGCGGAGGACCCGCCCTACGAGGCGCCCGCGCGCGCGGTGCAACCGGCGCCAGCGCCGGCCGCCAGCGGCCCGCCATGCCGGGCGCCGACGAAGTGATCGCGCGCGGCGGCGTGCCGCCGCTGCACCTCGACCTGCATGTCTACGCCAGCCAGCCGCAGCAACGGTTCGTGTTCGTGAACTCGCGCAAGTACCGCGAGGGCGACACGCTGGCGGAAGGGCCGGTCGTCGAGCAGATCACGCCCGATGGCGCGGTACTGAATTTCCGGGGCAGCCGCTTCAGGCTGTCCAACGACTGAACTGAGGGGAGTCGGTCGCGAGTGAACGCGGTAACGGTGGCTGCCGACAGCCTGGACGGGTTGCGGCTCAATTTCGCGCTGCAGGCGGGGATCCTGCGCCTGCTGTCGCGCCAGGAATATCTCAACAAGATCAACGTGTTCCCGGTGCCCGACGGCGACACCGGCACCAACCTGGCGCTGACTGTCAGCGCCGTGCTCGGCTCGCTGCGCAAGTGGCCCGACCGGCATGCGGGCAAGACGCTGACGCGCGTGGCGGACGCGGCGCTCGACGGCGCGCGCGGCAACTCCGGCGCGATCCTGGCGCAGTTCTTCCTCGGACTGTGCGACAAGCTGGGCCACCTGACGCAGCTCGCGCCGGAGGACTTCGCCGACCGGCGTCGCGCGGCGGCGCCGACTACGCGCGCGACAGCCTGAGCGAGCCGCGCGAGGGCACGATCCTGACGGTGCTGACCGCCTTCGCCCACGCGGTGCAGCGCGCGCGCAAGGAGGGCGGCCAGGACTTCCGCTCGATCCTGCGCCAGGGCGTGGCCGCGGCCAAGACCGCGCTCGAGCAGACGCAAGTTCCAGCTCGAGGCGCTGCGCAAGGCCAACGTGGTCGATGCGGGCGCGCAGGGCTTCGTCGAGTTCATCGAGGGCGTCACCGATTACCTCGAGAGCGGCTCGGACCGCGAGCCGGCCGGCGTCGAGGCGCTGGTGATCGCCAGTGCCTCGGCGCGAGACGACGGCCGGCAGCGGCGACGAAGACCTGGCCTACCGTTACTGCACGGAGTGCGTGGTCATCGGCGACAAGGTCGACCGGCGGCACCTGCGCGAGGAACTGTCGGTGCTCGGCGGCAGCCTGGTCGTCGCGGGACTGCAGCAGAAGGTGCGGGTGCACATCCACGTCAACGACCCGGCGGCCGTGTTCCGCACGGCCGCGCGCTTCGGCACGGTCTCGGGCGAAAAGGCCGACGACATGCAGCGGCAGCAGCACGCCGCGCACATGACCGGACCGGCGCGTCGCGATCGTCACCGACAGCGCCGCGGACATTCCCGACGAGGAACTCGACCGGCTCGACATCCACATGATCCCGGTGCGCGTGCACTTCGGCGAGCACAGCTACCTCGACAAGGTCGGCATCACGGCGGAAGAGTTCTACGGCAAGATCGCCGCGGGCGAAGGCCCGCCGAAGACCTCGCAGCCACCGCCCGGCGATTTCCGCCGCCAGTTCGAGTTCCTCGGTTCGCACCACAGCGGCGTGGTGTCGGTGAACCTGACCAGCCGCGTCAGCGGCACCTGCGCCGCCGCGCAGACGGCCGCCGCGCGCACGGCCACGCACGGCAAGATCAGCGTCATCGACAGCGGCAATGCCTCGACCGGCCAGGGCCTGGTGGCGATGTATGCCGCCGAGTGCGCGATGGCCGGCCATGACGCCGAACGCGTCGTGCGAACTGACCCGCGCGATGCTGCCGACGCACGCATACCTATCGGCCTGGTCGGCTCGCTCGAATACGCCGTGCGCGGCGGCCGTGTCCCGCGCTGGGTCAAGAACGTCGCGGACCTGCTGCGCGTGACGCCGATCCTGCACAACGATGCGCGCGGCCGCGTGACCACCGGCGGCGCGCTGTTCGGCCGCCACGACCTGCGCGGGCAGTTCGCGCGCTGGGTCCGGCGCCGCATGCGCGACGACGTCACCTACCGCCTGCTGGTCGGCCATGCCCATTGCGCGGCCGACGGCGAGTGGCTGCTGGACGAACTCAAGTTGCCGAACGTGGCCTATGCGCAGCTGGTGCCGCTCGGCAGCGCGCTCGGCGCCCACGGCGGACCGGGCATGCTGGTCGTCGGCCTGCAGGAATACGAGGCACCCCCCGCGCCATGAAACTGGAAACGCTCGCGATCCACGCCGGACGCGCCATCGACCCGACCACCGGCGCGGTGCGCGAACCGCTGCACCTGTCGACCACGTTCGAGCGCAGCGCGGACGGCAGCTACCCGCTCGGCTATTCCTATGCCCGCAGCGGCAACCCGAATCGCACCACGCTCGAGCGCGCCGTCGCGGCGCTGGAGCATGGCAAGGATGCGGTGGCGTTTGCCTCCGGCTCGCAGGCGACGCTGGCCGCGTTCTCGCTGGCCGCGCCCGGCGGGCGCATCGTCTGCAGTGCCGACTGCTACCACGGCACGGCGAAGCAGCTGCGCGAAATCGTGCCGCGCTGGGGCGTGGACGTGGAGTTCGTCGACATCACGCGGCTCGACCAGGTGGCGCAGGCGCTGTCCGTCAGCACCAGCCTGCTCTGGTTCGAGACGCCGACGAACCCGCTGCTGCGCGTGGCCGACATCGCGGCGCTGGTCGAGCTGGCGCGCGCGCGGGGCACGCGGGTCGGTGTCGACAACACCTTCGCCAGCCCGGTGCTGCAGCAGCCGCTGGCGCTCGGCGCCGACCTGGTGATGCACAGCACCACCAAGTACCTGGGCGGCCACAGCGACGTGCTCGGCGGCATCCTGGTGGCGCGTGAGGACGGCCCCGAACTCGCGGCGCTGCGCGATTACCAGGGCACCGCGGGCGGCGTGCCCTCGCCGTTCGACTGCTGGCTGGTGCTGCGCAGCCTGGCGACGCTGCCGCTGCGCGTGCGCGCGCAGTCGGCGAGCGCGCTGCAGGTGGCGCGAGTTCCTGCGCGCCGACCCGCGCGTCGAGCGCGTGCATTACGCCGGGCTGCCGGATCACCCGGGCCACGACATCGCCGCGCGGCAGATGTGCGGCGGCTTTGGCGGCGTGCTGTCGCTCGAGGTGCCCGGCGGCCGCGAGCGCGCCATGGCCGTGGCGGCCGCCACGCGCCTGTTCACCCGCGCCACCAGCCTGGGCGGCGTCGAGAGCCTGATCGAGCATCGGCCAGTCGGTGGAAGGGCCGCAGAGCCAGACCCCCGCGGGACTGCTGCGCGTGTCGATCGGGCTCGAGCACGTCGACGACCTGATCGCGGACCTGGACCAGGCGCTGGGTCGAAGCGGGTTCGAACCTGCGACACGCGGATTATCAGGCCCGGTAGTCAGCCACGCTTCGGGGTGGCAAACCGCTTGAACAGGTCCGACACCGACAGCGTCGCGAGATCCGTGAATTCGCCGGCATCGAAGTACGAGCCATGGCAGGCGGCGCATTCCTCGTACCAGATGTGCTTCTGTCTGCGCGTCCGTCATGCGCAGCATCCTGCCGCCGCAGCGCGGACAGCGATAGCGGTCGCTGGCATTCAGCGCGCGGCCAGTCACCGCGTCCCCGGTATCGATCGCGGCGGCGATCTGTTTGTTACGCAGCTTCTCGGTCTCGCCGGGATCGAACCAGAGCCCGTGGCACGCCGTGCATCGATCGATCTCGACGCCCTCGATCGTCAGCAGTTCCATGTCGGCGCGACACTTGGGACATCGCATCGCGCCGGACCAGTACATGCCCGCCCCGCTCGCCCCCAGCCCGATCGTGTAGCGCGGGGTCGTCTTGCGGGTCATGCCATCTTTCCGGCCGCCGTCCTGGCCGTCAGCCCGGTCGCGCTCGTGCGGATGCCGGTGCCGGTGAAACGTCAGCGCCGCCAGCAGGGCCACGGCCAGCGCACCGAGCAGCAGGTAGGCCTCGGTAAACGAGGCCTGCTCGGACACCATGCCGTACACCTTGGAGCCGATCGAGGACCCGAGGTTGGCGATCGACATGTAGATCGCAAACTGGGTGGCCGAGTTGACGCTGGCACAGATCGTCATCGCCAGCGCGATCATGCAGACCATGGTCACCGGTCCCAGCATGATCCAGGCCGACAGCATCGCCTTCACGTACAGCGTGTCCTTCCACAGGTACTGCGTCTGGGCCAGCAGGAAGGCGTGCACCGCGACCAGTGCGACGGTCGCGAACAGCATGCGCTTGGCACCGAAGCGGTCGATCATCGGGCCGAACGCCAGCGCGACGACCGCGCCGGACAGGCCCATCATGGCCACCAGCTGTGACCACTGCGGCGTGGTGAAGCCAAACAGCTTGATCGCGGCAATCGGCATCACTGCGTGGCCGTAGCCGCTGACCAGGCCGTCGCAGAACATCACCACCATCAGGATCAGGCTGACGCGTGTCCACAGGACCTGGTTCAGGCCCTTGAACAAACCCGAGAACGACTTGCGGGCACGTGGCTCCATCACTGCCACGCCACGACCCCAGGGCAAGCTGCGCTCGCCTTCGCGCTCGAGCACGAACGCGAACGCCACCCAGATCAGGCCGGCCACGCTCGCCGCCACCATGGCCGTGACCCCGAGGCCGTAGGTCACCAGCAGCACGCCCGACACCGCGGACGTAAGGCCCCAGCCGACCGCCTTGCCGAAGGTCATGAAGGCGTTCAGTCGGCCCTGCTCCTCGACCGGCGTCAGGTCGATCGCCATGCCGTCGACGGCGACATCCTGGGTGGACGCAAAGACATTGATCAGCACACCCAGCAGCATCAACAAGCCGATCTGCTCGGCCGGTTGCTCGACCAGCATCAGGCTGAAGAACGACAGCGTCAGTCCCAGCTGCGCGCCCAGCACCCACGGCCGGCGCCGCCCCATCGGCAGGAACTCGTAGCGATCCATCAGCGGGCCGGAGAGCAGCTTGAAGGCCCACGGCAGCGCGAGCACGGCAAGATAGGACGCGATCTGCCCGGCACCGATGCCCAGGCTGGCCAACCAGGCCGGGATCGCGATGTTCATCAGGCCGTAGGGGATGCCCTGGGCGAAATACATCATCGACCCGGTCGCGTAACGCACGCGCGAACTGTCCGCGAGGACGAGCTTGATTGTCATTGTTGTCCGGTCGCTGCCGCGGGAGCCTGATGTTAACGCGTTCCGAGCACGGAGACGGTCAAGCTAGCGGCTGGAGGAGCCTACGACTGGACTGCCCGGGGCCGCCTCGTCCCGATCGGACGCATGCCCCAGCAACTCGCCGCTGGAACTCGTGCCCGGCGGTGACCCGACGAAGGGCGACTTCTGCTCGCCCGGAACGGCGGCGCGCCGGCCCATGCGGAACAGCGCGTAGACGGCCAGCAACCCATGCATGACCGCCATCAGCGGCAGGAACGTGTCGTTGCCGAACCACTCCATGACGGCGGCAACGATGATCGGCGCAATGAACGCACCGGCGCCGTTGACGAGAATCAACGTGCTGCTGGCGCCGAGCTTCTCTTCCGCCGGCACGTGATCGTTGACGTGCGCCGAACTCAGCGAATACAGCGTCAGGCTCATGCCGCCGTAAACCGCAATCATCGCGAAGAACGCGAAGCGCGAGATATCCGCGAGCCACCATGCGCCGACAGCGCCGACGGCTGACAGCAGGCAGACGGCGATGACCACCGAACGGCGGTCCATGCGGTCGGAGATGCGGCCGATCGGCAGCTGGGTCACGCAGCCCGCCAGGATGGCAACGGCCATGAACACCGAGACCTCGAAAGTCGTGAAGCCCTCGCCGTCGGCGTAGATCGCGCCCAGCGTGAACAGACATCCCGAGACGGCACCGGCGACCGTCACGCCGACCACGCCGAGGGGCGAGCGACGAAACAGTTTGCGCGGACTGACCCGCACCGGCACGGTGATCTCGGGCGCCGAACTGGACGTCAGCGCCATCGGCACCATCGCGACCGAAATCAGGATCGACACCAGGATGAACAGGACGGTGCTGCGCGGATCCGCCACGTTGAGCAGCAACTGCCCGAGACCGAGGCCCGCGTAACAGACCAGCATGTAGATCGACAACAGCAGGCCGCGATGCTCGTTGTCCACACGGCCGTTGAGCCAGCTCTCGGCCACCACGTAGATGCCCGCGAAGCAGAAGCCCATGAGGATGCGGACCAGCGTCCAGGGCAGCGGCGCAACGAAAACACCCTGCAGCAGGATCAACGCCGATGCGAGCGAGGTCAGCGCGGCAAAGACACGGACGTGCCCCACCGAGTTGACCAGGCGGCGGCGTCATCACCGACCCGACCATGTAGCCCGAGGTAATAGGCCGCCAGCATGATGCCGGCGAGCAGCGTCGGAAATCCCTCGAGGCTGGCGCGCAGGCCGACCAGCGTGCCCTGCAGGCCGGCGCCCAGCATCAGCAGCGCCATGCCGAGCAGCAAAGTCCAGGTCGCGGCCAGTGCGGTGCGCATGAGAGGGTATCCGGCGTGAGCCGCCGGACTATAGCAAGATCGCGTCAATCGAATGTTCCGTCGCGCGGATCTTCAGTCCGCGACGCCGATCACTTCACGACCGGCCGGCCCTTCTCGGTCCACGCGATCATGTCGCCTTCGAGGTGCGACAGGCGCGTGTAGCCATTGGCCGCGAGCACGTCCGCGGCGATGCCGGCCCGGCGACCGGAACGGCAGTACAGCACGACGTCCTTGTCCTTCGGCACCTCGGCCAGGCGCGTGGCCAGCTGGTCGTACGGCACGTTGACGGCGCCGGCGATGTGGCCTTCGGCGTATTCCTCTGGCGTGCGCACGTCGAGCAGGAAGAGATGATCCGGGTGCTGCGCCTGGTGCTGCAGCAACGCGTCCTGGCTCATGGGCTGGACGACCGCGGCCGGAGCCTTGGCAGACGATGGTGTCGATGGCGCGGGATCGGCGGCCATGGCCACCGGTCCGGCCAGGGCTGCGAGCGCGATCATCAGCAAGCGATGACGATGCTTCATGGTTTCTTCCCCTCCTGCGGCACCTTCTGCAAGCGGGACATATCGTAACCGAGATCACGCACCCGCTGTTCCAGCCGGGCATAGTCGTCCGGCGACAGCGTGGGCGTGCGCGCCATGATCCAGACGTAATCGAGCGCGCTGCGCGCGATGATGGTCTGGGTGTAGTCGGCATTCACATACGCAATCAGGTATTCGGCCTTGATCGGCCAGAAGAACTGCATGCCCCAGACCGCATTGCCGGTGCCCTCGCGCACGAAGCCGCGCGGACGCATGACCTTTTCCGGCCCGTCGAACGCGCCGTCGCGGAAGGTGAAGGTGGTGGCGATGCTGCCGTCGCTGTCGATCCGGTACGACTCGATCGCGTTGTGCGCGCCGACCTCGAGCCGGGTCGGGATGTTGGCGATCACGTACCAGTCGCCCATGAAGCGCTCGAGGTCGACCTCGGTCGCGACCGGGATGGTGGGCGCGCTGCTGCAGCCGGCCATCGCTGCGATCAGCGGCAGGCAGGCGCCGGTCAGGACCTTACGCATGGAATTGCTCCGGGTGATGCCAGTGAGTTCGGCCCGCGACCGGCCGCAGATTCAGTCGGCCGCGCGGGTCACGCAGGCATCGGCCTCGATTTCCACCAGCATGGCGGGGTCGACCAGGCCGCTGACCTCCACCATCGTCGACGCGGGCCGGATCGAGGCGAACACCGCCCCGTGCTCGCGCCCGATCGCCTCCCACTGCTCGATGTGGCGCACGTACATGCGCGTGCGCACCACGTCCTCCAGGCTCGCCCCCGCGCGCTCGAGCGCCGACCGCAGGTTGGCCAGCGCCTGGCGCATCTGTGCGCCCGGGTCACCGATGCCGACCAGCGCGCCGTCCGGGCCGGTCGCGGTCGTGCCGGAGACAAAGACCCACGGACCCACGCGCACCGCCCTGGAATAGCCGACCACCGGCTCCCACGGCGTGCCGGTCGCGAAATTGATTCGTTGCGTGCTCATGCGGGCCCCTCGTCGTTGCAGGTTTCTTCAGTTTCCCTCGACAGACATGATCGATCATCCTTGATTGCAGGGTCTTTCGTCCGTATTGTTAACCGTCATTTTACTTGAAGGCCCCGGATGGCAGCCCCCTCGGACCGTGTGCCACTGAACGCCCTGCGCGTCTTCGAAGCCGTCGCGACTCACCTGAGCTTCACGGCGGCGGCAAAGGAACTGGGCGTGACCACCGCCGCCGTCAGCGCGCAGGTCAAGGCGCTCGAGGCCGACATCGGCGTGCCCCTGTTCCGGCGTCACACCCGCGCCGTGGCGCTGACGCAGGAAGGGGCCGAGCTGCTCCCCGGCGTGCGGCGCGGCCTCGACGAACTGCGCCGGGCGGTCGAGCGGCTGCGCCGCGAGCGGGTCGGCGGCATGCTCAACCTGAGCGTGCCCAACGAGTTCCTGCAGCGCTGGCTGCTGCCGCGGCTCGGCGAGTTCACGCGCCGCCACCCGGAGATCGAAGTCCGCTTCGGGCCGCCGCGCGCGCTGCTCGATTTCGAGCGTGACGACTTCCATGCCGCCATCCTCTACGGCCCGGGCCAGTGGCCGGGGCTCAAGGCCGAACGCCTGCTCGACGAGTACGTGTTCCCGGTCTGCAGTCCGGCCTTGCTGGCCAAGTTCGGCCCGATCGACACCGTGGCGGACTTCGCCCGTTACCCGCTGATCCACAGCCGGGCCGAACCGTGGCAGGACTGGCTGCGCCGGGTCGGCGGCGACAACACGCGCGCCGACACCTCGCCGCCGATGGAAGACTCCGCCGCGACGCTCGCGGCGGTGGAACAGGGCAAGGGCGTGGCCCTCGCCCGCTGGTCGCTGGTGGCCGCGGACATCGCCGCCGGGCGCCTGGCACGCCCCATGCTGCCCAGCGTGCAGCAGCGGAATGCCTGGTTCCTGGTGGCACCGCCGGCAAACTATTCATTGCCCAAGGTCGTGCGCTTCCGGGCCTGGCTGGTCGACTGCTGCCGCGAATTTCCGCCCCCGACCGGCGAGACGCTCGCCGTCGAGTGACCCGCCGACCCGTACGCGCCTCTTGGCGGCGGGCTCCGTCTGGCGTAGCTTCAGCCTCATAACTACAGCGGTCGACGGAAGGGATCATGGCGACCAGAGGCTCCTACCGACCCGGCGCGGCGCGACTCAGGTTTCATGCCGTCAGCATCGTCCCCGGCGAACAGTGCTGCGCCCAGGTGAAGGCCCTGCAGGGCGTGCGCCTGTTGTCCGCCGAGGCACCGCGCCTGCCGATCGTCGGCTGCACCATGGCGCAGAATTGCCAGTGCCGCTACCAGCACCACGAAGACCGCCGCGGGCCGTCGCGGCGCTCGGGTCTGCGTTCTTCGAGCTCGCGCCCAGTGGGAGCTGACCGGTGGCGACCGGCGCCGCGCGGTTGGCCGCCGCGACAGCGACTATCTCGAAGAGTGATCCGTCCGCTGCGGCAGTCGCAGCGTCACCAGCACCGGCCGGTGATCGGAGCCGATGTCCGGCCCGATGGCCGTATCGAGTACGCAGCCCGCACGCGGCACCAGCACGTGGTCGATCGGCAAGGCCAGTGGCCAGAACGACGCCTGCCAGGTGGGCCGCCAGGCCCGGTCGTCCAGCGCATCACGCAGGCCCGATGACTGCACCAGCCGGGTAAACGCGGGCGCGTAGGGCGTCAGGTTGAGGTCGCCCAGCACGATCGAGGACGACGGCTGCCTCGCGCGCGAGCGCCGCCGCCTGCTGCAGCACCCGATCGCGCGCCTGCTGCAGGCCGGGCGTCACCGGCCAGTGCGTATGCAGCCCCAGCAGCTGCAGCGGATGGCCGGCCAGGTCGGCCGTCACCTGCAGTGACGGCAGCCCGTCGCCGGCGAGGTCGAGCGCGGTCACCTGCCCGAGCGGCAGCCGGCTCAACACACCGATGCCGTACGGATCCTTGCGCGCGAGCAGCTCCCGATGGGGATACGCCGGCAGGGTCGCTGCCAGCGCGTCGATCCACGCCGGCGAGACTTCCTGCAGCATGACCAGGTCGGGCTCGTTCGCCGCCAGCCAGGCCAGCATTCGCCGGGGGTCGTCGTTGGCATACCAGAGATTGACCGTGGCGACGCGCAGCGTCGGACCATCACAGGTGCCCGCGGCGTATGCCGGATTCGCACGCAATACGGCCCACAGCGCGGGCACCGCCTGCGACAGCAGCGCGGCCGCCGCGAGCCACACCATTCCGCGCCGGCGCAGCAGCGCGGCGACCAGCAGCAGGACCAGCGCGGCGGCACCCAGTTGCCAGCGGAAATGCGCAAACAGCTCGAACGGCCAGCCGAGCGGTGCCAGCAGCGCGGCGGCACAGGCAGCCGCGAGCCCTGCCAGCAGCAGTGCGATCACGCGCGCCCAGGACTGGTTTGCAGGGATCTTCACAGGCGCCACACCGTAGACATTGCGCGGCACCGCGTCGAGTCGACACCGCACAATCGTGACGGGCGATTGCGGGGGCTGCGTGCATCTCGCAGAATCGCCGCACCATGACCCCCTGTATTTCCCGGCCAGCGGCGCGCGCACGCGCCGCCTGCGTGCTGCTCGCGGCCAGCGTGCTTGCTGCCTGCGGCGGCCGTTCGGGCGGCGACGACGGTCGCGGCGAGCGCCTCGCTGCATTGCCGATCGCTGCCGACAGCGTGACGGTGTCGGGGATCTCGGCGGGCGGCAACATGGCGGTGCAGTTCCACGTCGCGCACTCCGCGCTGGTGCACGGCGCGGGCGTGCTGGCGGCCGGGCCGTACTACTGCGCCGAGAATTCGCTGCGGCTCGCGCTCGGCCGCTGCATGCAGGGCGACGAAGAGATCCCGGTCGACGAGCTCGCCAGCATCACCAGCCAGCTGGCGCTCGAGGAGGCCATCGACCCGATCGCGGAGCTGGCCGGCGACCGGGTCTGGATTTTCCACGGCGGTGCCGATCCGGTCGTCGCCCGCACGGTGGTCGATGCGACCGAGGCTTATTACGCCACGCTGGTCGATCCGCGCGGCATCCAGCGCGTCGAACTCGCGCAGGCAGGCCACACTTTCCCGGCGACCGGGTCCGGCCTGCAGGCCTGCGACCAGACCGACACCCCGTTCATCGGCGAATGCGGTCTCGACGGCGCGCGCCAGCTGCTCGAGCACCTGTACGGTCCTTTCGGCGCGGCGCCGGCCGCCGTGGCGCCCGGCAACCTGCAGGTTTTCAGCCAGGCCGGCTACGCGCAGGCCGCAAAAGCCAGCAGCCTGGCAGAGCGCGGCTGGCTGTATGTGCCGGCCGCCTGCAGCGGGCCGGGTGCGGCCGGGCGCTGCCGGCTGCACGTCGCGTTTCATGGCTGCAAGCAGGGCCAGTCGTACGTGCAGGATGCCTTCGCCCGGCGCGCGGGATACCTCGCGGCAGCCGATGCGGGCAGCATCGTCGTGCTGTTTCCGCAGATCGCGCCGAGCTACCAGCCGCTGAATCCAAACGGCTGCTGGGACTGGTGGGGCTACAGCGGCGACGCCTACGCGACGCGCCTCGGGTCGCAGATCGTTGCGATCAAGGCGATGGTCGACGACCTGCTCGGCGTGCCGGCGGCGAACCGCCCCTGAATCAGAGCGCGGACGCCCGCGGCCGCTGGGCGCCGTAAAGTACCTCGATCCGGCGCACGCCCTTGATCCGTTGCGACGAGCGGCGCACTTCGCCCATCAGCCGCAGCAGCAGCCGCCGGTCCTCGTTCGGACCACCGGCGCAGAAGTCCTCGCTGACGCCCAGGTGCAGCACGGTCACGTGCGCCAGGTCGGCGCGCATGTACACGGCCACGCCGATCGGCCGCGAGGTCGCGGAGTCGACCGCGAACAGGCATTGCACTTCCGGCAGGTTGGCAATCCGCACGCGCAGGCCTTCGCCGTCGTCGCAGATCTCGGGTGGGCCATAACGGTCGATCACGTCGACGATGTCCTGCGCCACGCGCTGCTGGCAGCCGTTGAAGAACAGCAACTGCTCGAGCGCCACTCGACGGTGACGCGGCAGGCGTGAGGTGAACTGGATGCCCCGCATGGAGGATTTCCTGGCCGGAACGCGACCGCGGGTGGACGGGCGACTGATCATGCTCGCGGGGCCTGATTATGTCGAGCCGGGCGCGCCGGCCGGGCGCGCTGCGGCGCAGCATCCAGACTCGGTCCAAGGTGCCTGTGGCGGTGGTTATTTTCTTGAATTGGTTCTGGTTTTTGACAACCGGAAGTGGAGTGGCGGACGTCCATGGCGTGCAATGCACGCTGCATGCGTCTGCGACCCCTGCCACCTGCCGAATCGACCGCTCCAGCCCCCGCGCCCGCCCCCGGCGAGGCCATGCTGGTGGACGTGGTCGTGCTGTCGGCGGACCAGGAGCTGTTCCAGTCCGCGCGCGAGGCCGTCGGCGAGCGCAATCCGGTCTGGCGCGCGCGCTCGGCGGACGAGGCGGCCGACCTGCTGATCACCGGCCGCTGCGGCGTGCTGCTCATCGACATGGCGGCCTTGTCGACCCGCGGCGACACGCTGATCGAGCAGATCCTGCAGCAGTTTCCCGATGTCGTCGTCTGCGTCGCCGGCACGCGCGCGGACGAGCCGATGCTGGCGCCGCTGATCAGCAGCGGACTCGTCTACCGCTTCATGCACAAGCCGACCAGCCCGCGCCGGGCAGGCATGTTCCTGCAGGCGGCGATTCGCCGGCATGCAGAACTCCAGGCGGGCAATGCCGGCAGCGATCCCCTGCTGCCGCTGCTGCGCGGCCTGCAGCGGCCAACCGCGGGCATGCCGCGCGGTTACCTGGCACTGATCGGACTGCTCGCGCTCGGCTTTGGCGCGTCGCTGTTCGTTGGCGACACTCCGGGCGAAATCGGCACGGCGACAGCGGTGCTCAAGCCGATGGCCACGCCGGCGGTCGCGCCGTCGACCCCGCGTGCGGATCCGGTGCTGTCGCGGGCGCGGGCCGCGCTGCAGGCAGGCCGCCTCGAGGCACCCGAAGGCCGCAATGCGCTCGACCTGTTCCAGGCGGTGCTGCTGGCGCAACCGGATCACGCCGAGGCGCTCGACTCACTCGAGCGCACCATCGACCTGCTGCTGCAGCGCGCGCAGCAGGAAGCCGACGCGGGCCGCAAGGACGAAGCCGAGCGGCTGGTCGGGCGCGTGCTCGAGGTCGTGCCGGAGCAGCCGCAGGCGCTGGCCCTGGTGCGTCGCCTCAACCCGCCCGACACGCCGTCGCAGCAGCTGTCGCGCGAGCAGCTGGCAGAAGTCCAGCAGAACGTCGCCGGCACCGCGCCGGACACGCTGCAGCTGCACCGGCAGCGGCGCGCCCGCGGACGCTCGAGGAGATCCAGGCAGAGCTGGCCCGATTGCCGGGCCCGGTCACCAGCCTGGCCACGGCCGCGCCCGTCGTCGAGACCGCTCCCGTGACGGTCGCCGCACCCGTCGTGCGGCCTGACCCGCTGGCACCGGTGGTCCGCAACTCCGCCCGCACGACGCTGCCGGCCGTGCGCAGTTATGCACGCGAGGTGCCCTCGCTGCCCATTGCGGGCATGACCCGGCCCGCATCGCGCGAGGCGGCGGCGCAGCCCGCGACCGCGCCAGTGAGCGCACCCGCCATGGCGCCCGGCATCGTCGCGGCCGATGCGATGGATCGTGTCGTGGCAAAGGACCCCGTGTATCCGGCGCAGGCACTGCGCGAAGGAACCCGCGGCTGGGTGGAACTCGAATTCACCATCACCGCCAGCGGTGCGGTCCGCGACATCGAGGTCGTGGGCGCGGAACCGCGCGGCGTGTTCGATGCCGCCGCCAGCGCCGCGGTGGCGGACTGGCGCTACAAGCCGCGCGTGGTCAATGGCCAGCCGGTGGCGCAGCGCTCGCGCGTGACGCTGCGCTTCGACGTCGACGGCTGAGCCCGGCGGCACTGCACCGCGGGCCGGTCAGTCCCGCGGCAAGGACTCCAGGTCTACCTGCTGCCCGCTCCGCGCCACCGCGGCAGTCACGCCGCGCGCGCCCAGCGCATCGCGCAGTCCATTCGCACCGACGCCTTCGCCGTGCACCAGGAAGGTGTGCGGCTTGCCCTCGATTCCCGCATGCCAGCGCAACAGGTCTTCCTGGTCGCCGTGTGCGGAAAAGCCACCCAGCGTGTGCACGCGGGCAGCGACCTCCACTTCCTCGCCGAAGATGCGGACCCGCGGTCGCCCCTCGACGA
Source organism: uncultured Gammaproteobacteria bacterium (assembly GCA_963744735.1). Lineage (GTDB taxonomy): Bacteria > Pseudomonadota > Gammaproteobacteria > Steroidobacterales > Steroidobacteraceae > RPQJ01. The sequence goes on along the minus strand of CAVUVH010000001.1, from coordinate 128,515 downwards.
GCGCGCGGCCGAGCGTGCCGACCGCCTGGTAGCCGGTGAAGACCACGTCGCACTCGCGCCGGCCAGGTTGTGCCGCAGGTGATGCACGATGCGCCCGCCGGTGCACATGCCGCTGCCCGCGATCACGATCGCGCCACCACGCAACTGGTTGATTGCCATGGATTCTTCGGCCGAGCGGCAGAGCGTCAGGTTGGGCAGCGCCGGCATGCCGCCAGTCCTGCGCCGCACCGCCGCTCGCGGCGGCGTCGTACAGCTCGGGATGACTCCAGTACACCTGCGAGGCTTCGATGGCCATCGGGCTGTCGAGGAACACGCGCCAGTCGCCCACCCGCCAGGCGTCGAAATGCGTGGCCAGCTCGTACAGGATCTCCTGGCTGCGGCCGACCGAGAACGCAGGGATCAGCACGTTGCCGCCGTCACGGCGCGCAGCCAGCAGGATTTCGCCGAACTCGCGCAGCGTCTCGTCCCGCTCGCGATGCCGCCGGTTGCCGTAGGTGCTCTCCATCACCACGACATCGGCGCTGCCCGAGGCTTCCGGGTCGAGCAGGATCGGCGAGTCGTACTGGCCGATGTCGCCGCTGAACACGAGCCGGCGGCGCGTGCCGGCATGGTCCAGGTCGAGCCAGACGCTGGCGGAACCCAGGATGTGCCCCGCATCGCGAAAGGTCACGGTGACCCCGGGCAGCAGCGGCGTCGGCGTGCCGTAAGGGACCGTGCGGAACTGCTCGAGCGTTGCGGTGGCCTCGGCGCGCGTGAACAGCGGGTCGGGATAGCCGTGGGCACGACGACCGCCGTGCTCCGCCTGCCGGCGCCGGTAACGCTCGGCTTCGCGTTCGGCCATCGACGCGCTGTCGGCCAGCAGGATGCGCGCCAGGTCGCGGCAGGCCGGCGTCGAGTAGATGGGGCCGTGGAACCCGCGTTTGCGCAGCAGCGGCAGGCGACCGCAATGGTCGATGTGCGCGTGGCTCAGCACCACGGCGTCGATGGCGCGCGCGTCGAACGGAAAGGGTTCGCGGTTGCGGCGGTCGTGATCGTCGCCGCCCTGGATCAGGCCGCAGTCGAGCAGCAGCCTGCGCCCGCCGACCGTGACGATGTGGCACGAGCCGGTGACTTCGCCGGCCGCGCCGTAGAACTGCAGTTGCATCATGCGAATCGCCTCAGGCGATTCGCTGGCCAGCCTGCGCTTCGCCTTCCTGGGGAACCGATGCCGCCGAGGGCTGCCCGTCGCGCAACAGCTTGACGCAGGCCTTGACCACCCGGGCATCGTACCGGCGTCCGGCCTGCGATTGCAGTTCTTCGATGCAGGCGGCGAGCGTCAGCGCGGCACGGTGCGGCCGCTGCGCGAGCATCGCCTCGACCGCGTCCGCCACCGCGACGATCCGGGCCTCGAGCAGGATTTCCTCGCCCTTCATGCCACGCGGATAGCCCGAACCGTCGAGCCGCTCGTGATGCTGGCGCACGGTCTCGGCCACCGGCCACGGGAATTCGATGTGGCGCAGCGCTTCGTAGCCGCGCTCTGGATGCGTCTTGACCAGCTCGAACTCGGACGCCGACAGCGTGCCGGGCCGCCACAGCAGTTCGCGCGGAATCTGCAGCATGCCGACGTCGACCAGCTGGCCCATGATCCGCAGGCCCCGCACCGTGTGACCCGGCAGGCCGAGCGCGGTGCCGATGCCGGCGGCGTAGTCGGCCACGCGCTTCGAGCGCCCGGTCTTGCAGGCGTCCTGCGCCTCGGCCAGCTGCGCCAGCGCCTCGATCGCGCCGAACATCACGCGTTCCATGTGGTCCATCGCGCTCACGACTTCGGCGTCGGAGCGGCGGCGGCGCAGCAGCTTGGTCGCCGCGTCGGCGAGGTGCTCGACATGCCGGCGATCGTCGTCGTCGTAGGGGCGCGGCGCGTCGGCCAGCAGCAGCACGCCGGCGAGACGGCCGCCGTCGAGCATGGGCACCACCAGCTGCCGGTGCAGCGCGCCCGGAACCCCGGCCTGGCGCAACGCGGCCGTGCCCTCGGTGGCGTCGCGGATCACCGGCCGCTGCGCCGCGACGGATTCACCGAGCGCGGTGTCCGGCGGCGGCGGTCCGCGCCAGCGTGTCAGGGTGGTGAGCGGCTCGTCGGACTCGCCGCCATGCCGCGCGGCGATCTCGAGCGCGGTTGCGTCGCCGGCGACCAGGAACAGGTAGCCCTGCGGGCTGCGGGTCAGCTCGCGCGCAAGTTGCAGCGCGCGATCGAGTATTTCGGTCTCGGTCAGCGCACTGGCGCGCTGGGTCAGTTCGAGCAGGCGGCTGACGCGGGCCTGGTCGCGTTCGCCGCGCTCGGCCGCGCGACGCGCAGCCGACACGTCACGGACGCTGACGACGCGGAAAGCGGCGTCCTCGCGTGCGGCCGCCAGCGCCACCTCGACATTGAGCACGACCCCGTCTGGCCGGCGCCAGCGGGCCTCGTCGCGCAGCGCGCCCGACTGGGTACGGCCGACGGTGCGGACCGTGGCATCCGCCGCATCGTCCAGTTCGAGCGACTGCAGCGTCAGCGTGCCGAGCTTTTCACGGTCGACGCCGAGCAGCGCCAGCAGTGCGCGGTTGCCGTAGCGCAGCCGGCCTTCGCCGTCGACGATGCCACAGGCTTCGGGCGCCGCATCGAGCGCCTCGGCCTGGGTGGCGAGTTCCTGCTCGCGTGCGTGGGCGGCGAACTCGCTGGTGACGTCACGGGCGGTGAGCAGCCAGCTGGCGCGGCCCGCGTAGGAGGTGGCGATACGGTGCAGTTCGAGCCGCGACTCGCTGCCGTCCTCGCGGCGCCAGTGGGCCACGGCTTCGCGCGCCGAGTCGTCGGCGAACTCTGCGCCCGGCAGCAGTTCCTGCAGCGACTTGCCGCGCAGCGCCGCGGGCTCCAGCCCGATCAGCGCGGCGGCAGAATCGGTGGCCGCATGCACCAGCCGCGATTCCATGTCGACGATCCACGTGGGCGTCGGCTGCGCCGCAAAGGCGCGTTCGGCATCGTTGGCGCTCGACTGCGCGCGTGCCCGCGCGGTCTGCAGTTCGTTGAGCCGTGCTTCGAGCACGGCAATCCTGGCGGTCCCGGCCTGCGACGCTTCGGCCACGCCGCGCGCCTGCGATTCGGCCTCGGCGGCCTGCCGCTGCGCGGCCTCCAGTTCGCGGATGCGCACCTGCAGCTCGCGGATGCGGACCGACTCGGCCGCGGCAAACTCGGCCCGCGCCCGGGCCTCGTATTCGGCCCGCTCGCGCGCGACACGTTCCGACGCGGTCAGGGCGCGGTTGCCGGCCTCGGCTTCCTTCAGCTGGCGCTCGAGGTCGAAGAGCCGGCGTCGGTCCTGTTCGCGCCGGTCGAGCAGCTCGGGCACGAGCGCCGGCATGCGCATCGTGCCGGAGCCCTGCGGCGCCTCGTCGAGCACGGTCGCGAGTTCTTCCAGCGTCGAGCCGCGGGGGAAAAAGCGCTGCGCCCCGACTTCGGCTGCAAACGCCTCGTACTTCGGGCCTTCGACCCGGAACGAGTGCAGCAGGAACGGCAGGTGCAGGTAGGCAGGGTCCTCGCGCAGGCGGCGGCACAGCGCGAAGCCGTCCATGCGCGGCAACAGCACGTCGCTCACGATCGCGTCGGGCGTCTGGTTGCGCACCAGGTCGAGTGCCTCGACGCCCGAGCGCGCCTTCAGCACCCGGTGCCCGCGCGCATGCAGCACGCTCTCGACGGCGGCGAGATCCTGGTCCCGTTCGTATGCCAGCAGGACGGTTTTCATTGCCCCGAAGTATGCTCCACCGCCCGCGCCGCATACCAATACCCGGGCCCCGGCCATCGAACTGCGTCACAAAACGCCCGGGCGCTACAATACGGCCCGCTGCCACCAGGAGAGAGACCGATGGGACGACGCATGGGATTGAGCGGGCTGACCGCCCTGGCACTGCTGCTGCTGGCCGGGTGTGCGACTCCCTGGGCGGTCGACAGTTTCGAGGCCCCGGAGGGCAACCTGACTTCGCGGCAGACCTGGTTCTGGAAGGGCGGCGATTTCGGCACGCCGGCGTCGATCGATCCGCAGGTGGTGGCGCACGCCACGGCGCAGATGCGCGGTGTCGTGACCGCCGAACTCACGCGCAAGGGCTACACCGAAGTGAGCTCGGCCGAAGCGGCCGACATGCAGGTCAGCTTCCAGGTCGCAGGCACGCAGCGGTTCGAACTCGCGGACACCGGACGCATCGGCGCGCCCTCGGCCAACCAGGTCCTGCGGCCGGGCGGCATCCAGCCGCCGCCCGCCTCGACGCTGCCGCGCGAGATGAACATCCGCGACGGCTCGGTGCTGCTGTACATCGAGGACCGCGAGACGGGGCGCCTGATCTGGCGCGGCATGGTCACGGCGGAAACCCGCATCGGCTCGCCCGAACATGGCGTGCGCGTCCTCACGCAGATGACGCAGTCGATCGTCCGCCAGGTGCCGGCCCGGGCCGGCGCAGGCTGAGGCGAGTCAGCGCCGCAGCACCAGCAGGGCGCCCACCAGCAGCAGCACGGCGCCCAGCAACCGCAGCGGAGTGACGGGCACCTGCGGGTAACCCAGGACGCCAAACCGGTCGACGAGCAATCCGGCCGCCATCTGGCCGGCCACGACCAGCGCCACCAGCGTCAGGCCGCCGAGTCGTGGTCCCAGCAAGGTCACCGACGCGACGTAGACCGCGCCGAGCACGCCGCCGAGCCAGGCCCACGCGGGCGCCTGCGCGAAGGCGCCCGGCGGCGGCCGTTGCCCGAACAGCAGCACCAGCGGCAGCAGCGCCAGCAGGCCGACACCGAAGCTGACCAGGGCAGCCCACACCGGCGTGCCCACCGCGCGCGCCATCGCGGCATTCATGCCGACCTGCGCGGTGAGTGCCGCGCCGACGAGCACCGCCAGCAGGTGCGGCCAGTAGCTGGTGATCATGCCCCGGCCCGGCTCAGGCCGCGGCCGGCGGGACCGGCGCCGTGCGGCTGGGCCAGCCCTGCCAGACGAGCGCACCGATGCCGAGCAGCAGGGCCGCGAACGACACCCAGCCGCCGACGTACGGCAACTGCCCGAGCAGCCACAGTCCAAGCACGCCCAGCAGCAGGGCGAACAGGCGCCAGGCCGTCGAGACCGGCTGTCCGCCGCGCATCACGCCCAGCAGCTTGTGGCTCAGGAACAGCGCTGCGGTGACCCAGCCCAGGAACAGCAGCAGCAGGTACAGCAGCAGCACGATCAGCGCCAGCGGGATGCCGATGATCGTGATCAGCAGCAGCACGATCAGCACGGGCAGGCAGGCCAGCAGCACGAAGCCGAGCGCCAGGCTCTTGAGCGGTTCGCGGCCGATCCAGGCGGCCGCGCGCTGCGAGTACCCGGGAAACGCGAGCGTGAACAGCGTGCCGGCGATGAACACGCCCAGCATCCACAGGAACGAGCCCACGCCGTGCGCAACCGAGTGGCCTTGCGGCCCGACGGGCTGAGCCTCGTCGTCGGTGACCGGTGACGTCGGGTTGAACTCGACCCCGCCGGCGATCCGCGCGCCCTCGGGTATCTCGGGTTCACTGCTGCTGTGCACGATCAGCCTGCCGTCGATGCGGGTATTGGGCCCGATCTCGACCTGCTCGGCGCGGACTTCCGCATCGCCCAGCACCACGCCGTCGAGCGAGATGCTGCCACCCGAGACTTCCAGGCGATCGTGCGTGGTGCCTTCGAAGCGCACGCGACCGCCGCTCATGGTCAGTTCTCCGCCAATGGTCGTGGCCGGACCCAGCGTCACATCGCCACCCACCACCCTGGCGTTGCCAGCGACGATCGCATCGACCTGCACCTGGCCACCGGCCGCGTAGAGGTCGTCGCCGACGCTGCCACCGATCGAGACCTCGCCGCCCACCGCGACCAGGTCGCCCCGGACCTCGCTCGCCGTGGAGACGTTGCCGCCGGCGAGGAACGCGTCGCCCGCGATCGCATCGGTGAGGTTGATGTCACCGCCCGCGCCAAGGAAGTTCGACCCGAATCGCTTCGAGAGGGAATCGTCGCCACGCTGAATGGTGCAGCCTGCGACGGCCAGGCCCAGGGCGAGCACGCCCAGGATCCGTGCGACCGTTGTCATTTCATTGCTCCTCAAACTCCCGCGCGCCGCAGTCCAGGATACGCAGGACAGTGCAGGCCATCGGTCGTCAGTCTAGGACATGGCGCGGGGCGCTGAAACGCCCGCGACCACGGCTCGTCCTGCGCCAGGCACGTCCTGTCGTGCCGGGCACCCGCGAGATGCGCCAAAGAAAAAGCCGCGACTCGCCTGGCGAATCGCGGCTTTTCCGACTGAAGGTCTTCCCTGACGGCCCGCAATCGTCCCCCGATCGAGCCTTCCTTCGTCTGCCGCCCGGTCTCCCCCGCTTGCGGTTGACGGCTTTTTACGCGCTTTGCCCGGGAGCGTCACCTTGCAGCGCAATAACCACGCTTCTTTTGCCGGGGTAAACGCGTATGTATCAGAAATCCGACATCCGATAAGGCGTGGGCGTTCAGCCGTGATCGGCGAAAACAAAGTCCGTACGATCTGTCCCGAATGGTGAACGGCTGCTTTGCGGCCGTGACCTGACAGGCAGGAACCGGCCATGAGCGGACCGTCGGTCTATGGTCTGCAGGCGTTGCGCCGACTTTGGCAACTCGAAACTCGGTTCCGGGTAGATCAAGCCTGTATCTCGACAACACACGTTCGGCCCGGCGTACGGAATTCATAGTTCCCAATCATCTCTCAGCACCGTCAGCTCGTTGGAACAGGCGCCCCGAGCAGATTGTCGATCACGTCATCGGCGGAATAGGTCGAACGACCAGCGCGCAGGAAGCGATGCAAATTCGCGGCGTCGTCACCCGCGGTGACCAAGACCGGTTCGGTTTCGCCGCTCGGTCGAACCTGCGCATAGTCGACGGCCGCGACCAGCCCGTTGCACACGCATTTGCGGCCGTGAGTCTCTGGCTCGGTCCCCCCTTTGCGCAGGTAATCCTCCAGCGGCTCGCCAGGGCAGCGATAGCCCAAGGTGCCGTCCTCCTGACGATAGGACTGGCGCAGATAGCCCAGGTCACAGATGCGCGCACGTCCTTCGAAGACGTCCTGCTCTGACACCGTGCCCACCGACTGCAGCACCTTGAACGGAAACCCGGTCGGCGATGCGTACGGATCCGTGAATACCTTGATGGAGCCTTCACGGCAGGCCGCCAGCGTCCTTTCCTTGAGGTCGGTCGAAAGCCCCGATTCGTCACAAAACGCGAAAGCGGTGCCGACTTGTATTCCGGTCGCACCGAGTGCGAGGGCTTGTGCGAGCTTCGTCGCCTCGGCGTACGAGCCCGCCAGCCAGAACGGGAGACCCAGCGCACGAATCTGCTGCAGGTCGGGCGAATCGCGCAAACCGTAGACAGGCTCACCACCTGAATCCAGCGTCATCGCACCGCGCGGCGGCGCATTGTGACCGCCGGCTGACGAACCTTCGACGACGAAGCCATCGACTTTGCCGGCACTTTTGCGCGCGAGCGTCATGGCAAGCGTGGCCGATGAAACGATGGCGAGGAACTGCGGGCGTTTCAGCTCGACCGGTGCAGTGCCCAGATAGGGTCGGGGGTCGAAACGAGCAACGAACTTTTCGCCCGGCAGTGCGCCGGCGACATCCAGTGTCATTTCCGCCGGCTCGCCGGCTGCGAACCGATCAAGGATAGCCGGGATGCTGCGCGGTATGCCCGCACCCATCAGCACCACGTCGACCTTTGCCAGCATTGCCCCAAACAGCGAGGCGAGATTGGGTAACTGCACTTTTTCGAGCAGGTTGATCCCGACCTTGCCACTGTGACCTGCCTTGGCGAGAAAGACCTCGGCGAAGTTGCTGATCACGATCAGATCCAGCAGCGCCACCGGCATCTTGATGGAGTGGATGGGCTTTGACTTGAACGGGGCGGCCGGGTCCTTGCCGCCTGCGATGTAATAGCGGTCCCACACCCGCTCGGCGACCTCGCGGACCGGGAACGCATCGAAGGCTTCCCGCAGATGACCTCCCGGATCGCCTTGCTGCAGTCGTCGTGCGACCACGGTATCGATCGCAGTCCCTGACACCACACCGAGCTGGCCGCGCAACGAAACGGCGCGAGCCAGCCGCCAGGATGAGACGGCCACACCCATGCCGCCCTGGATGATCAACGGCTGCTGCTGCATGCGCGCACCGTATCAGCTGAGCCGCCCTCCGGGTCGGATCTACGTACAAATGCGAAGCGGTCGCACGTTGCGAAACAGGCATGCAGTTCGTGCAGGCCGGCAAACCGTTTTGCATGACGCGGCGCAACACGGGACTGGGCAACGGCTGACCATCTGTCATCGCCAGGGTTCCACGCCGCTTCCCCGCTATGTCTGCAAGGGTCGTTTTCGTCTTCGAATGACTGCATTGGAGGCGGGCTCGCGGGACCGCGCGTACGCCCCCGACACCGACTTCCCAGCGGGCGCCGCACCCGAGCATCGGAAGCCGAGCAGGCTCATTGACATACCAAATATAGTATAGTTATTATTTAGTATGTGGCGAATCGAGGAGCATCGTCGGGTAGACAGGCAACTGTCCGGTGCGGTGCCGCTCGAGATTCTGAAGCGCTACGAGAAGTGGAAGGACATTGCCGCCCTTTCGGGACCGCCCGGCCTGCGCGCCATCAAGGGATTTCACGATGAATCCCTTTCCGGCGAGTGGAAAGGGCATCGATCGTCCCGTCTTGGCTTGAAGTGGAGAGTGATCTACCGCGTTGTAGCGGACGTGTTACTGATACAGGTCATTCAGGTCACGCCCCACGACTATCGGAGACCATGAGATGAGAGAGTTCAGACCAGCCAAGCGACGCGTCGAGGTTTCCGTCGGCGATTCGGTCCGTATTCTCCGGGAGCTCCAGGAGCTCACGCAGGGCCAGCTCGCCGAACTCACGGGTATTCCGCAGTCCACCATCTCGGCCATTGAGAATGGCCGGGTCAACCTGGGGGTTGAGCGGGCAAAGGTGCTGGCGCGAGCGCTCAAGTGTCATCCGGCGGTACTGGTGTTCCCGAACTGGGACGTCGCCGCTGGATCGGCGGCATAGCTAAAGGGTTCGAAGCCCGCCGTCATGAAAGACCGATGAGCGCATCGCTGGCAGGCAAGGTCGTGATCGTTACTGGCGCGTCCTCCGGCGTCGGCGAGGCGGCGGCTCGAGCGTTCGCGAAGCAAGGTGCCGTGGTGGTGCTGGCGGCGCGCTCGGCCGACAGGATTTCGGCACTGGCCAAGGTGATCGCCGGTCTCGCGGTTCCCACCGACGTCAGCCAACTCGGCGACCTGCGGAACCTGGTCGAGACGACAGTCGCACGGTGTGGTCGCATCGACGTCGTCGTCAACAACGCGGCGGCGAATGCTCGCGGGACGCTCGACACCCTGGAGCCCGACGCCATCGCGTCTGTCATCGATACGAACCTGAAGGCGCCGCTGCTGCTGACGCGACTAGCGCTGCCGCACCTGCGCCAGTCACGGGGCGTGGTCGTCAACGTCGCCTCGATCGCCGGCCACGTGCCGTTGCCGCACGAGGCGCCGTATTGCGCGTCGAAGTGGGGACTGCGCGGGTTCACGTTTGCCGTCAGGGAAGAATTGCGTGAGGCCGGCGTGGCGGTGTGCGTGGTCTCGCCCGGTCCCATATCGACGCCGTTCGTGCTCGACGACCTCGACCACGTGCCGGACCTGGTGTTCTCTCAGCCCATCCTCACGGCCGAGGAAGTGGCGGAGGCGATCGTCGCCTGCGCCGTCGATCGAAGACGCGAGCGCGCCCTCCCCCGCTCCACGCTGGTACTCGCGAAACTGGCCGCGACCTTCCCCTGGCTGCAGGAGTGGCTGCGTCCCTCGCTCGAAGCCAAGGGGGCGAAGGTGAAGGCGCGTCTCAAGGCGCAGCGGTAAGGCCTCAGTCCACGGCGCGATTCGGGAAGGCGGGGTGCTGATGCAGAGGGTGTTCAACGTGCAGACGTCCGGACCGGGGCTCTACGAGTTCACCGGGGAGGTCGTGCGCTTCGTCCGGGACAGCGGCCTCCGGGAAGGCCTGCTGACGCTGTTCGTGCAGCACACCTCGTGTTCGCTGCTGGTGCAGGAGAACGCGGATCCGGACGTGCGGCGGGATCTCGATGAGTTCTTCCGTCGGCTGGTCCCGTCCTCCGACGATCCGTCGATGCAGTGGCTCCGGCACACCAATGAAGGTCCGGACGACATGCCGGCGCACATCAAGGCCGCGCTGACCCCGGTGTCGTTGTCCATCCCGGTGACGGACGGTCGCCCGGCGCTCGGCACCTGGCAGGGGATCTTTCTGTTCGAGCACCGTGCGGGCGGCCAGACGCGGCGGGTGGTGGGGCAGCTGACCAGTTGAAGGTGCGGCGGCGTAGACTCGTGCAGTCAAGAACGGCGCAACCGCCCCTGCGGCCGCCCGGAGCCATTGAATCATGCTGCTCTTCCATCCCGCCGCCTACGACGCTGCTCACTACGACGAGCCGACGCGTCGCGCACTGCTGGCCGTGCGCCGGTTTTTTGAGGACAAGGGTCACGCCGCCCTGAAAGCGGAAAGCCACGACGCGACCTGGTATGACGACTTCCTGGCAATGATCGCCCGCGACGGCGTTTTCGCCCGGTTCGGCACGCCGGCCGCGGTCGGGACGTTGACCGGCGGCACCGACGCAACGACTGCCCGCTGGGACACCGCACGCAACAATGACCTGAGCCAGTTGCTGGCCTGGTATTCGCTCGAGCACTGGTACGCCTGGCAGGTCACCGTGCTGGGCCTGGGTCCGGTCTGGACGAGCGGCAATGCGGAGGCCAAACGCCTGGTCGGCCAGTTGCTTGCGCAGGGCGGACTGTTCGCCTTCGGACTCTCGGAGCGCGAACACGGGGCCGACATCTATTCCACCGACATGGTGCTGACCCCGGACGGCGCCGGCTGGCGCGCCAACGGCGAGAAGTACTACATCGGCAATGGAAACTGCGCCGCCCGCGTCTCGGTGTTCGGCCGCGTGCAGCGCCCGGACGGACCGTCGGCCGATCCCGCCGATGATTACCTGTTCTTCCTGGCCGACCCGAAGCATCCCGGATACACGCTGGTGCAGAACGTCGTGCGCGGCCAGATGTATGTTTCGGAATTCCGGCTCACCGATTACCCCGTGACGCCGGCCGACGTGCTGCACACGGGCAAGGCCGCGTGGGATGCGGCGCTCGCCACGGTAAATGTCGGCAAGGTGCAGCTCGCCTGGGCCAGCCTCGGCATCGCCGAGCATGCATTCGTCGAGGCGATCGGGCACGCCCACCGCAGGGTGCTCTACGGCACGCGCGTCACCGATTTTCCGCACGTGCGCCGACTGCTCGCCGACGCCTACATCCGACTGGTCGCGATGAAGCTCTACAGCGCGCGGTGCTCGGATTACGAGCGCTGCGCTTCAGCCGAGGACCGCCGCTTCCTGCTCTACAACCCGATTGCGAAAATGAAGGTCACCAGCGAGGGCGAGCGGGTGGTCGATCTGCTCTGGGAAGTGATCGCGGCGAAGGGATTCGAGAAGGACACGTACTTCGAGCAGGCGACACGCCACATCCGCACGCTGCCGAAGCTGGAGGGGACCGTCCACGTCAATCTCGCGCTGGTGCTCAAGTTCCTGCCGGCCTTTGCCGCGGCAGGGGCCGGACAGGGCGTGAAGTACGCGCCGGTGCCGGTGCGGCTCGACCCCGCCGACGACACCTTCCTGTTCGCACAGGGGCCGGCAAGCGGCCTGTCGCGCATCGGCTTCCCCGACTGGCGTGGCGCCTTCGCGCGGTTTGCGCACCTGCCGAACGTCGCGACCTTCATCGGCCAGGTGCAGGCATTCGGGCAACTGATGGCCACGGCGGCGCCGCGCGGGGAGCAGGCCAAGGACCTCGATTTCCTGCTCAACGTCGGGCAGATCTTCACCCAGATTGTCTACGCGCAACTGGCCGCGGAAGCTGCCGCCCTCGCCATCGACGGCGCAGCGGGCGGGACACGCACCGGCACCACCGCCGCCTGCGCAGGTCTCGACGAGAACCATGTCGATCGGATGTTCGGCGTGTTCGTGCAGGACCTGAGCGAATACGCGGTCGCCGTGCACGGGCAGGCGTCAGCCACCCCGGAGCAACAGGCCGGCGCGCTGGCGCTCATCCGCCGGGCAGCGGTTGATCCCGCGGCGGCGGCCCGCTTGCACGCCGAGCTCGTCTCGTACGCAGGCTGAGCATGGATACCCTGCCCAGGCGCAAGACTGCCGCGAAGCGCGCAGCGTCCCCGAAGCTCGCGACCGCTGCGCCGGGATCATCGGCCAGGCCGTTCCTGCGCTTCTATCACTCCGAAGAACTGCGCAAGAGGACGATGGCGATGCTCAAGGCGCTCGAAAGCGCCCGGGATCCCACCGTGCATCGCGGCGCGCTGGCCGACATCGCGGTGGAACTGACCCACGCGGGCCTCGACTACCACTTCCTCCAGCCGCTCAAGCTCGCCAAGGCAGGTTTCGTGGTCGAGCAGTCCGCTGGGCTCGGCATGACCGGCGTGCAGCAGCTGATGGGGTCGGTCATCCGCAACGTCATCGGGCGCATGGATGGTCCGCAGCTGTTGTCCGTCGCGCAATCGCTGCGCCGGTTCATGCTGTAGCTCGCCGCTTCCTGCGTGCGGCGTGTTGGCGCGCCGACTCGACGCTCGTAACCGTCGTGCAGATATTCCGTCAGCCTGCGCTCGAGCCAGCAGTACGGCAGGCCGAGAGCACTCGCACTGACGAACCCCACATGACCCCCACTCTGCGCCACTTCAAGCGTTACACAAGGCGCCAGCGCTTCCAGCGCGGGAGCAATGTCGGCAGTCATGAACGGATCATCCTGCGCATGCACCACGAGAGTCGGGCAACGAATGTTCCGCAACAAGTGGCCACAGGAGGAGTGCGTGTAGTACTCCTCCGCATTGCGGAAGCCCGCCAGCGGCGCCGTGTATGCTTCGTCGTACTCAATGAAGTCCCGTGCGACCAGCGCCGCGGGCAGATTCACCAATGGCGAAGGTGCGATGTGAAGGTGCTTGCGTCGCAGAGCGTCCTTTAAAGCGTCGAGCAGGCGCTTCTGGTAAATGCGGGAGAACCCGGTGCGCAGTCTTTCAGCGCACGGCCGGATATCGAAGGGCACCGAGGCCGCGGCAGCGATATCAACCGGCGCCGCATCGCCCTCCTCCGCCAGTGCCTTCAGGGTGACATTACCGCCCAGCGACCAGCCGACGGAGGCGATGAATGTGTGCGGCTCCCGCTTACGCAGCAGATTCCAGAAGTAGCGGAGGTCCTCGGTGTCTCCCTGGTCGTAGCACCGCTGCAGCCGGTTCGGCTCCGGTCCGGCACCGCGCAATTGAAGAATTACCGTGCGCCAGCCCCGTGCAATCAGTTGGCAGGCCGTGCCCCGCGCATACTTGGATTCAAAGCCTCCGCACAGACCATGGACCAGCACCGCCAGCGGCCCCGTCGTGTTGTGATCACCGCTCCAGGCCAGGTCCACGAAATCGCCATCGGGCAATTCAAGTCGTTCGCAGCGCAGGACCAGCTTCGGCGCAGGTCGCAACAGGGAAGCCATGGTCTGCAAGTGCGCGCCACGCAGCAGCGGGTGGGGGCGGAAACCACTGCGCAGCATCTGGCCGTAGCGGGGATTCGGCGCAAGAGCAGCCCTGGACGCTGGCCTGCTGATCCACGTGGTCGTGCTAACGGCGGAAGAAGCGGTATTCATCGCCACAGACAAGCAGACCGCCAATGACGCGAGTGCGGGAAGTCTTCCATGGGGAATCTGTCGTCGGATGGATCATCTGGAGCTGGTTGGACGGGTCGACAGGCTTTGACCTGGTACGGGCATGGCAACGCTTTCTGTGTGGAGAGCATAGGGAGTTGCGGCCTGCCCTTCCGTACGTCACCGCACCTCTCGACCCGGCAATACGCGCGGAGACAGGGCGAAACCCGGTCATGGAGATTCGCGCCGCAGCTTTGGCGTACGGATTCTGTCGACAGCAGCGGCCCTCCGGACGCGCTGAATCGGGTCAACGACGTGGCAGGGACTTAACTGCCCCAATCAGTCGTTCACGGCCCTGCCTTCGGTCATGTAGCCCGCGAACCGCGGCACGCCGCGCAGGTAGTAATGCGACGGGTCGTGCAGCGTCAGTCCAGATCCGCGCACGAGCTGCCCAGTGTCGCGATTGAGATGGCAGCCACCGCCGATGCGGTTCTGCAGCGGGTTGAGCCGCTGCTGCCAGCGCGCAACCCTGGCGTCCGGCGACAAGCCATGCTCGAGGAACAGGAACTGGCCGCCCGGCACCAGCACCCGGCGGATCTCGGCCAGCGCATGCACGACATCCGGGATCGAGCACAGCGTCAGCGTGCAGGTCACGGTCTCGAACGAGGCCGTCGCGAACGGCAGGTGCTCGGCGTTGAGGTGGTGGAAGTCGACCGCGATGTTCGACGCGGCGATGCGTGGCTGCGAATAGCGGTCGAGGTCGACGTCGGGATCGATCGCCTCGATGCGCGACACCGTCGGCGGGTAGTGGCCCAGGTTCATGCCGGTGCCGAAGCCGATTTCGAGGATGCGGCCGGAGGCCCGCGCCAGCGTGCGCCGCCGCGGCTCGCGCAGCACCTTGCTCGACATCGCACGGTCGAGCAGGAACGGGAAGACGCAGTGATGGTAGAGGCCCAGGGATTTCTCCGGTCGTTGCCGTCGCCGTCAGTCGCCCGAAGGCCATCGTACCGTGACCGCGCCGCGCAACTCGCCCACGTCGAAGCCGGTCGCCTGATCGTCAGGATAGTCTGCACGGATGGCGTCAGCGAGCGCGGGTGACAGAGCCTTGCCGTGGCACACGAGGCACGGCGGCTGCATGGGAATCGCACGCAGGTAGATGCGTTCGACGCCTTGCGCCGTGCGGACTTCCAGCAGTGCCTCCGGCGGTGCGCCAGTCGTGTCCGGGCGAAGCTTCTCCGCGAGCTTGTGCAGCATGGCCTGCTCGAGTTCATCGGGCCGGTTGGCCTGGTTGCGCACACGCAGCGCGGTGCGCCCGACCTCGGCGCCGGACTCGCTCGACAATCGCGCCGCGATCTCCGGCGCGCGCCGGCGACACACGTCGATTGCCTGCGCCGGCCCGCCCTGCTGCATCGCCGCGGTGAGTTCTGTCTTGAGCTCGGTGGTCAGCCGGTCCGCCAGTACCCGGCTGCGCGCGCTCCAGTCGATCTCCCCGGCGAAGCTCTCGTACGAGGCCGCTGCCGTCAGCAGCAGGAGCGCCGCGACGCTGCGCGAAACGCGACTTCTTGAGTGACGCATGGCTGTACCTCCGCCGATCGATTTTGTAAGTCCTGCTAGAGACACTGCAATAGGAGTAATGCGGACACAGCTGATTGATCCAAAAATATGAACAATAGTGCCAGCGAGCGATGTTCCGCCGGAACGTGCCATCGGCCGGCTGCTGCGGTAGATTGCGCGCCCTCAGCGCGCCCTTTCCTGCAGGGTCCGCGCAGTCATCGAGTCGAGCGACCATGGGACGCATTTTCGAAGTCAGAAAGCACGCGATGTTCGCGCGCTGGAACCGGATGGCGAAGCAGTTCAGCCGCATCGGCAAGGACATCACCATCGCGGTCAAGAAGGGCGGCCCTGACCCTGGCACCAACCCGGCGCTGCGCCGCGCGATGCAGAACGCGCGCGCCGTCAACATGCCGAAGGACAAGGTGGAGTCGGCGATCAAGCGTGCCTCCGGCCGCGACGCCGCCAACTTCGAGGAAGTGATGTACGAGGGCTATGCGCCGCACGGGGTCGCGGTGCTGGTCGAGTGCGCCACCGACAACCCGACCCGCACCGTCGCCTCGGTGCGCAACGCCTTCAACAAGAACGGCGGCAACCTGGCGACCACCGGCAGCGTGAGCTTCCAGTTCCGGCGCATGGGCGTGTTCCGCCTGAACCCCGAGGGCATCGACCAGGACGACCTCGAGCTGTACCTGATCGACCACGGCCTCGAGGAGTTCGGCGAGAGCACCGGCGAGAAAGGCGAGCCGCAGCTCGTCGCTCGCTGCCTGTTCGAGGACTTCGGCACGCTGCAGAAGGCGCTCGAGGAGCGCGGCATCAACCCGATCTCGGCCGAGCACGAGTACATCTGCACGACGCCGACCGAACTGGGCGAAGCCGAAGCCACCGAGGTGCTGGAGCTGATCGACAAGCTCGAGCAGGACGAGGACGTGCAGAAGGTGTATCACACGCTCGTGTAGCTTCCGCCCCTGCACGCGGCTCCCGCCTGCGGCAGGACGGCTGATCGCCCGGAGTGGATCGTCTGGAATCGACTGGAGCGAGATACCAGGTGATATCGACTGAACGCCCGAACAGGAGCAGAAGCCTGCTCCTGGCGTCGATCGGCCTGGCGGGCACAGCCTGGACTGCTGTCGCGGTGACCATGATTTGGTACGTATCGTCCGGTGGCAGATTCCATGGCGAGGGGGATGCCGTGGTTTTCTCGTTCACCGTTTTTGCCGTTTTCCTGCTTGGGGCAATCCCGGCGGCCATCGGCTTCCTGCTGGCGGTTGCCGGCTACTTGAAAGCTGCGGATGACGAGAATGTGTGCCTGCGACGAGTTGCCCTTGGAGTGAGCGCCGCTTACGTCGTGCCCGTTCTATTGCTATTTGCGGGACAGTGATCAGAAGAAGATCCAGCTTCGCGAGCGCCGACAATCAACCCGCAATCAAATCGATTCCACTGCCGCCTCGACGTTGATGGCCCGACCCGGAAACGCGCCGAGGATCGCGCGGTCCTCGGTCACGAGAGTCACGCCTAGAATCTCGGCCAGTGCCACGAACTCGGCGTCGTACGCCGAGAGGCGGCTGGCCTCGGTGACCTGGAACACTCGCTCACTGGGCAGGTGATGCTCGCGCCCCGCCAGCCCGGCTTCCGCGGCAATCATGACCTGCCGCACCTGCCGTTCATCGAGACTGCCGTCGCGACAGTAGCCAGCGAGGATGTTGCGCAGCTCCGATCGCCACAGCACCGGCGCGTGCCACTCGGCATCGAGTCGCCGCAGGCGATGGGCCAGCGCGGTACGCTCGCCGTTGATCCAGCAGTACGCGATAACGTTGCTGTCGACGACGATCATGCCCTGCCCGCGCTGCGATAACGACGAACCCGAGCGTGATCCACGCGCGGCAGCGCACTCACGAAGTCCTGCAGCGCCTTGTGTTCGGCTGCGACGTCGACCGCGGGCGCTTCCAGTTGCGCTTCGAGCAGCGCGAGGATCTCGCGATTCAGGCTGCGGCGGTTGGCCTCGGCACGCGCCTTGAGCCGCAGGTGCAGCGCGGTGGGGATGTTCTTCAACGTGAGATTGGGCATTGCCATGAATGGTACCAAAATGGTGTCATAACGGTCTCTATGGCGCCGGAGTTCGCGCCATTCGACCAAAATGCACCGCCTGGCTAGCCGGGCCAACCCTGAATTTGCCGCGGATGCGACCAAAAACGCCGCTCCGGCGAATGGGTATCTCGACCCGCCCGTCTAAACTCCCCGCCATGCAGCAACCCGCCCGCGAACTCTTCTCCTACCGCAAGCACTGGGCCCAGCGCTTCGGCGTCGCGCCGTTCCTGCCCATGTCGCGCGAGGAAATGGACGCGCTCGGCTGGGATTCCTGCGACGTCATCCTGGTCACCGGCGACGCCTACGTCGATCACCCGAGCTTCGGCATGGCCATCGTCGGCCGCCTGCTCGAGGCGCAGGGGTTTCGCGTCGGCATCATCGCGCAGCCGGACTGGCACTCGACCCGCGACTTCCTGAAGCTCGGCCGGCCGAACCTGTTCTTCGGCATCACCGGCGGCAACATGGATTCGATGGTGAACCGCTACACCTCGGATCGCCGCATGCGCAGCGACGACGCCTACACGCCGCACGGCGCCGGCGGCGCGCGACCCGACCGCTGCGTCATCGTCTATTCGCAGCGCTGCCGCGAGGCCGCGAAGGACGTGCCGATCGTGATCGGTGGCATCGAGGCGTCCCTGCGCCGCATCGCGCACTACGACTACTGGTCGGAGAAGATCCGCCGCTCGGTGCTGCTCGACGCCAAGGCCGACCTGCTCGTCTACGGCAACGCCGAGCGGCAGATCTGCGAGATCGCCCACCGGCTGGCGGCGGGCAAGCCGATCGAGTCCATCGACGACCTGCGCGGCACGGCGTTCGTGCGCAAGGCGCTGCCCGAGGGCTGGACCGAAATCGACTCGACCACGATCGACACGCCCGGACCGCTGGCCCCGCCGGTCGATCCGTATGCGAGTGGAGCCGGCACGCAGTCGCCGCGCTGCTCCCAGTTCCGGGGTCGGGGCCGGTTCGGCAGGACGCCGTGAACCCGTCCCTGGGGGCTCCGGGCTCGGCATCCATGCCTCGCACGGCCTTCCGAACCGGCCCCGACCCCGGAACCGGGCGCTCGCCCGATACGCGCGGCGATGCACGCTGCAGCTTCGACGCACGCGACGACTCGCGACGCCGGCACGGGCTTCCGGATCTCCCGGGAGGCCGGCGCCATGGACGCCGCGCCGGAGCCCCATGGACGGGTTCACGGCGCTCCCGCGCATATCCGGAAGCCGGAGCAGCGTGCAGTCAGCAGTAATCGTGCTGAAATTCCACCGCCGCGTGCCGAAGACGGTCGACCGCGAGCGCAGCGTCATCCGCATGCCCTCCTTCGAGCAGGTCGCGGACGACCCCGTGCTGTACGCGCACGCTTCGCGCATCCTGCACGCCGAGGCAAATCCCGGGAACGCGCGCGCGCTGGTGCAGCGCCACGGCGACACCGACGTGTGGCTCAACCCGCCGCCGATCCCGCTGGCGACGAAAGAAATGGACGGCGTGTACGAGCTGCCCTACCAGCGCGTGCCGCACCCGGCCTACGGCGGAGCCAAGATCCCCGCCTACGAGATGATCCGCTTCTCCATCTCGATCCAGCGCGGCTGCTTCGGCGGCTGCACCTTCTGCTCGATCACCGAGCACGAGGGCCGCATCATCCAGAACCGCTCGGAAGATTCGGTGATCCGCGAGATCGAGACGATCCGCGACACGGTGCCGGGTTTCACCGGCGTGATCTCCGACCTGGGCGGCCCGACGGCCAACATGTACCGCGTCGCCTGCAAGTCGCGCGAGATCGAAGCCGCCTGCCGCAAGCCGTCTTGCGTGTATCCGGGCATCTGCCCCAACCTGAACACCGACCACACGCCGCTGATCAAGCTGTACCGGCGCGCCCGCACGCTGCCCGGGATCAAGAAGGTGCTGATCGCCTCGGGCGTGCGCTACGACCTCGCCATCGAGTCGCCCGAGTACGTCAAGGAACTGGCGCAGCACCACGTCGGCGGCTACCTGAAGATCGCGCCCGAAGCGCTGTCGGAAGGCCCGCTGTCGAAGATGATGAAGCCGGGCGTGGGCACCTACGACCGCTTCAAGGAGCTGTTCGACAGGTTCTCGAAGGAGGCCGGGAAAGAGCAGTACCTGATCCCGTATTTCATCGCGGCGCACCCGGGCACCACCGACCAGGACATGCTCGAGCTCGCGCTCTGGCTGAAGCGCAACGGCTTCCGCGCCGACCAGGTGCAGGCGTTCCTGCCGTCACCGATGGCGACGGCGACGGCGATGTACCACTCCGGCAAGAATCCGCTGCACAAGGTGACGCGCACCTCGGAAGAGGTCGTCATCCCGAAGGGCACGCGGCAGCGCCGCCTGCACAAGGCGTTCCTGCGCTATCACGACCCGAACAACTGGCCGCTGCTGCGCGAGGCGCTCAGGCAGATGGGCCGCTCCGACCTGATCGGCAACGGCCGCAACCAGCTGATCCCGACCTATCAGCCGATAGGCACCGGCCGCGCGCACGAAGGAAACCGCAAGCCGGGCAGGCCGGCGGCGGCGGCGGGCGGAGGCAAGGCAAGGTCCGCTGCGGGCGCGAAACAGGCGCAGCCGTTTCGCACGCAGCACACCGGGCTGCCGGCCGTGCCGACCACGCCCGGACGCAAGCCGGGCCCCAGGCGCAAGCCCGGCAGGTAAGGATGCGGGGGCGGGCGCCGGGCGGCGCACGCCAGGTCCGCGCAGGTCAGCCCTTCTTGGCCTTCTTCTCGGCCCGCTTCTCTTCCTTGGTCTTGGCCGGCTTCTTCTTGGTTTCTTTCTTCCGTTCCATGCCCTTGCTCATGACGCTCTCTCCGCCGCGGGCAACCGCGGTCGATCAGTTGTAACGGCCTGATTTGAACAGGTCGGCCGCCGTCTGGAAATAGGCGATTCCCAGAGCGCGGGTCCCAGCCCTGAGCCGCAGGCGGGCGCCGCACTCTTTTGACTTAACGCGGCGCCGGGCCGTGACGGAGGTCACCCATCCCGCCGCCGGCCGTGTGGCAGTCGGGCGGGAGCGTTAGCGTCGGCAGCGTGTCCAACGGGGACTCGAACCGCCGACGGGCCCAGGAGCTTGCGATGAAGTCGATCTCTGCATGCGCGCGCCAGAGCGCGCTGGCACTGCTGCTCGCCCTGCCTTGCGCTGCGCTGGCTGCCCCGCCCGACTGGGCGCCGGCCCATGGCTGGCGCAAGAAAAACGACCCTGCCTACGCCGGCTACAGCGGGCGTGACTGGGATTACGACTACGGCGTGCGCTCCGGCTCGTGCGATCGCAGCCGCATCGGCCAGGTGCTCGGCGGTGCCGTGGGTGGCGTCGCTGGCGGCGCGATCGCCGGCGAGATCGCCAAGGACAGCTCGCAGCGCGACGTCGCCATCGTCGTCGGCGCAGTGATCGGCGCGGCCATCGGCGCCGACATCGGCCGTCGTCTCGACAAGACCGATCGCTCCTGCGTGGGCCACGCCCTCGAACTGGCCGACTACGGGCAGAGCGTCAAGTGGACCAACCCCAACACCCGCGTCACCTACCAGCTGACTCCGCTGGACGCCGGACGCGGCGACGACGGCTGCCGCCGCTTCCGCTTGATCGCGCACGGCTCGTTCGGCCTGAGCGAGGGCCGCACCGTCGCGTGCACGGACGGCGCCGGAACCTGGCAACTCGCGGACGGCGAAAAGCTCTACGCGCCGCTGAGTCGACGCGGCCGGCAGGGCCGCGCATTGCTGCCCCCGGGGGCGCGTGCTAGCGTGCGCCCCGCTTCCCATGGGGTATCGATGAAGAGCTCCCGGCCCACCTCGCGCGATATCGCCCGCCTGGCGGAGGTGTCGCAGGCCACCGTCTCGCGTGCCCTGCGCAACAGTCCGCTGGTGCGCCCGGAAACCCGCGAGCGCATCGCTGCCATCGCGCAGCAGCTCAGCTACCGCACCGACCGGCGGGCCGCCGGCCTGCGCACCCGCCGCTCGAACACGCTGGCGCTGCTGCTGTTCGAGGAGTCGGCCGAGGACGCGCAGATCAACCCGTTCTTCCTGTCGATGCTCGGCCACATCACGCGCGCCACGGCGCGGCGCGGGCTCGACCTGCTCGTCTCGTTCCAGCAGCTGAGCGACGACTGGCACACCGACTACCAGCTCAGCAACCGCGCGGACGGCCTGATCCTGCTGGGCTATGGCGACTATCACACGTCGATGCCGAAGCTGCGCAAGCTGGTGGATGCCGGCGCCAACTTCGTGATCTGGGGCCCCGACGTCGATGGCACGCCGGGCCGCTACGTGCGCACCGACAACGCGGCCGGCGGGCTGCAGGCCACGCGCCACCTGCTGCGTCTCGGCCGGCGCCGCATCGCCTACCTGGGCAGCACTTCGGACCACTGGCCCGAGTTCCAGGCGCGCTATCGCGGCTACGCGCAGGCGCTGCGCGAGGAAGGCCTCGAGCCCGATCCGGCGCTGCTGGTCGAGGCGCAATCGAGCGAGCACGCGGGTTACGAGGCGATCATGCAGCTGCTCGATTCCGGCGCGCACTTCGATGCCGTGTTTGCCGCCAGCGACCTGATCGCGATGGGCGCCATCAGCGCGCTGCGCGGTCATGGCCGCTCGGTGCCGGGCGAGGTCGCGGTGGTTGGCTTCGACGACATCACCGCCGCGGCGCATTTCATCCCGCCACTGACCACCGTGCAGCAGGACACGCACCGCGCTGCGGACATGCTGGTGGACAACCTGCTGCGCATGACCGCCGGTGAGGCGGTCGAGTCCGCGCTGATCGAACCGCAGCTGATCGTGCGCGGCTCCTGCGGCGGCCGCCCCGCCTGAAGCGACGTACAGGCGCGCCCGCACGGCGCGTTCAGCCTGCGCCAGAGTGGCGCCGCAACCTGGCCGCCACGGCGGCGGCATCGCGAATCGCAGTCCAGTCGCCCGCCGCGAGTTGCGGCGGCGTGACCAGCGACGACATCCCCACGCACAGCACGTTCGGCAGCGACAGGTAATCGCCCGCGTTCGCCAGGGTGATGCCGCCGGTCGGGCAGAACGCCACCGCGGCGAGCGGCGAGGCCAGCGCCTGCAGCATGTTTGCGCCGCCCGATTGCGCTGCCGGAAAGAACTTCAGCGTGTCGAGGCCGGCGTCCATCGCCGCCATGATTTCGGTCGGCGTGGTAGCGCCCGGCAGGTAAGGCACACCCGTTCTTTCGGCGGCTGCGGCGAGCCGCGGCGAGAATCCGGGCGAGACGACGAACTGGCTGCCCGCCGCCACGGCCGCTTCGAACTGCGCGGCGTTGACGACCGTGCCCGCGCCGACGATGGCCCCCGGCACGGCGTCGCGCATGGCGCGTATGGCCGCCAGGCCGGCGGGCGTGCGCAAGGTCACTTCGATCACGGGCAACCCGCCGGCCACCAGTGCCGCGGCGAGCGGCACTGCGTGCGCCGCGTCCTGCAGCGTGATCACCGGAATCACCGGCGCCTGGCGCAGGATCGCGCGCATCGTCAGCGTTGCCCCGCTCATGAGCGCGCTCCCAGGCAGGACAGCGCGCCCGACTCTGCGTCGCCGACGATGCGGCGGAAGCTGGCAAACAGCTCGCGGCCAGAGCCGAAGCGCGAATCGTGCGTCGCGCGCGCCGGCGCCCGCTCCAGCCAGCGCGGATCCGGCCCGAGCAGTTCCAGCGTGCCGGCGTGGGCGTCGACCCGCAGCACGTCGCCCGTGCGCACCCGCGCAATGGGCCCGCCCGCGTCGGCTTCGGGCGTCAGGTGGATCGCCGCCGGCACCGGCCCGGAGGCCCCGGACATGCGGCCGTCGGTCACCAGCGCGACCTTGTAGCCGCGCTCCTGCAATACGGTCAGCGAGGGCGTCAGCTTGTGCAGTTCCGGCATGCCGTTGGCACGCGGTCCCTGGAAGCGCACCACGGCGACGAAATCCCGCTCGAGCTGGCCGGCCTTGAATGCCGCGAGCAGCTCGGACTGGTCCTCGAACACGATCGCCGGCGCCTCGACCACGAAATGCTGCGGCTGCAGGGCCGAGGTCTTGATCACGGCGCGCCCGAGGTTGCCGCGCATGAGCCTGATGCCGCCGTCGGCGCTGAACGGACGGCTGACCGGGCGCACGATGCTCTCGTCGCCACTCGCCTCCGGCGCGGGCCGCCACTGCAGCGTGCCGTCCGCCAGCCAAGGCTCCTGCGTGTACGGCGCGAGCCCGGTCCCGACGATGGTCTCGACGTCGCCGTGCAGCAGGCCCGCCGCCAGCAGCTCGCGGATGACGAAGCCCGTGCCGCCCGCGGCCTGGAACTGGTTCACGTCCGCCTTGCCGTTGGGATACACGCGGGCCAGCAGCGGCACCGCATGCGACAGCTCGTCGAAGTCGTTCCAGTCGATGCGGATGCCGGCCGCTGCCGCGATCGCGACCAGGTGGATGGTGTGGTTGGTCGAGCCGCCGGTCGCGAGCAGCGCGACGATGGCGTTGGCGATCGAGCGCTCGTCGACGATGCGGCCGAGCGGACGGTACTGCGAACCGAGGGCCGTGTTCGCCGCGGCCTGTCGTGTCGCGGCTGCGGTCAGCGCGTCGCGCAGCGGCGTGTTGGGCGCGACGAAGGCCGCGCCTGGCACGTGCAGCCCCATGACCTCCATCAGGAACTGGTTGCTGTTGGCCGTGCCGTAGAAGGTGCAGGTGCCGGGCGAGTGGTAGCTCTGCATCTCGGCGGCGAGCAGCACGTCACGGCCGACCTTGCCCTCGGCGTACTCGCGGCGGACGCGCGCCTTTTCGGCGTTGGGCAGGCCGGACGGCATCGGTCCCGCGGGCACGAACACCACCGGCAGGTGGCCGAACGCGAGCGCGCCGATCAGCAACCCGGGGACGATCTTGTCGCAGACGCCCAGGCACAGCACGGCGTCGAAGGCGTCGTGCGACAGCGCCACGCCGGTCGCCATCGCGATGACGTCGCGGCTGAACAGCGACAGCTCCATGCCCGGCTGGCCCTGCGTCACGCCATCGCACATGGCCGGCACGCCGCCGGCAAACTGCGCGACCGCACCGGCCTCGCGTGCCGCGCGCTTGATCAGGGCCGGAAATCGCTCGAGCGGCTGGTGCGCCGACAGCATGTCGTTGTAGGCGGAGACGATCGCGAGGTTGGGCCAGCGCAGCCCCTTGAGTCCCTCCTTGTCGCCCGCATCCGATGCCGCGAACGCGTGCGCGAGGTTCGTGCAGCCGAGGCGCGTGCGCGCGCTGCCATCGCCCTTGGCGGCATCGATGCGCTCGAGGTAGTCGGCGCGCGGTTCGCGGCTGCGCTCGACGATGCGCTCGGTCACGGCCGCCAGGACGGGGTGCAACGGGATCGCTGGGTGAGGCATGGCTTTGAATTAGGGAGTTAGGGGTTAGGGGATAGGGAGCGTGGCAGCATCATGCTACAGGAATGGGGTAGTTTCACTACAGAGCATGTCATGAATACGTATTCTTTATGTTTTATATCAGATACTTATATTCCATGTGCGTCCAGCCGTCAGCAGGGGTAGGATGCGGATTGCTGTAGTGAAACTACAAATCACGAGATGCCGATGAACGACGTCCCGCCGGCCGCGCCCGCACCCGCCCCTGCGCTGCCCGACTTCGACCTGGTGTTGTTCGGCGCCACCGGCGACCTCGCCATGCGCAAGCTGTTGCCGGGCCTGTACCGGCGGCATGTGTCGGGTGACATGGCGCCGGGCGCGCGCATCGTCGGCGTCGCCCGCAGCGCGCTCGGCCGCGAAGAGTTCCTGGCGCAGGCCGAGGAATCGTGCCGGGCGCGCGTGCGCGAACAGTTCGACGCCGCGAAGTGGCAGACCTTCGCCGCCCGCGTGAGCTACCTGCGCATCGACGCGACCGTGCCCGCGGACTACGCCGCGCTCGCCGCGCTGCTGGCGCCGCGACCGGCAGTGGTGCGCGTGTTCTTCCTCTCGACCGCGCCCAGCCTGTTCGAGGTGATCTGCCGCGAGCTGCAGGCCGCCGGCGTGGTGACGGCGAAATCGCGCCTGGTGCTGGAGAAGCCGCTCGGCACCGACGCCGAATCGGCCAATCACATCAACGACGTCGTCGCCGCCGCATTCCAGGAATCGCAGATCTTCCGCATCGACCACTACCTCGGCAAGGAGACGGTGCAGAACCTGCTGGCGCTGCGCTTCGGCAACACGCTGTTCGAGCCGCTGTGGCGCCGCGACCGCGTGCGGCACGTGCAGATCACGGTGGCGGAGCAGCTCGGCGTCGGCACGCGGGCGGATTTCTACGACCGCACGGGCGCGCTGCGCGACATGGTGCAGAACCACCTGCTGCAGCTGCTGTGCATCATCGCGATGGAGCCGCCGGTCACCGCAACCGCCGACGCGGTGCGCGACGAGAAGCTGAAGGTGCTGCGCGCCCTGCGGCCGATGGCGGGCGCCGAGGCCGTGCGCAACTCGGTGCGCGGCCAGTACCGCGCCGGCGTGATCGGCACCCAGAACGTGCCGGCGTACGGCGACGAGCCCGGCGTCGGCACCGACAGCACGACCGAGACCTACGTCGCGTTGCGCGTGGACATCGACAGCTGGCGCTGGGCCGGCGTGCCGTTCTACCTGCGCACGGGCAAGCGCATGCCCGATGCGCTGGCCGAGATCGTCCTCACCTTCGAGCAGGTGCCGCATTCGATCTTCGACGGCATTCCCGCCGCGCAGCCACCCAACCGGCTGGTGATCCGGCTGCAGCCCGAGGAACACATCACGCTGCGGATCCTGGCCAAGCGCCCGGGCGAGGCCATGCGGCTGAAGCCGGTCGATCTCGGCCTCGACCTCACGGACTCGTTCAAGTCACGACGGCTCGACGCCTATGAGCGCCTGCTGGGCGACGCGATCCAGGGCAACCTGACGCTGTTCATGCGCCGCGACGAAGTGGACGCCGCGTGGCGCTGGATCGATCCCATCCGCGCGGCCTGGGACACGGACCTCGACGGCCCGAAGCCCTACGCCGCCGGCACCTGGGGCCCGGCGGCGGCGGCCTCGCTGATCGCGCGCGACGGCTTCGAGTGGCACGACGAACTGTGACGCTGCGACGGCATGACTTCGCCGATGGCACCGCACTCGCAGCGCAGCTGGCGCGCGACGTGGCCACGGCGCTGGCGCGAAGACTGCAGGCCGACGGTCGCGCCAGCCTGGTGCTCTCGGGCGGGCGCACGCCGGTCCCCTTCCTGCGCGCCCTCGGCGCCCACGCGCTCGACTGGCACCGGGTCGGCATCACGCTGGCCGACGAGCGTTGCGTCGCGGCCGACTCGCCCGCGAGCAACCTGCGCCTGCTGCGCGAATCCTTCGCCGGGACGCCGGCCGCCAATGCGCAGTTGCCGGCGATCGACATGACGGCGGCCACGGCCGCGCAGCACTGGCGCGACTGGCTGGCGCAACTGCCGCGGCCATTCGCGGCGGTGGTGCTCGGCATGGGCGACGACGGTCACTTTGCGTCGCTGTTCCCGCACACGGCCGGGCTGGCAGCGGCGCTCGACCCGCAGGGTGCGGCGACCGTCGTGCCCGGCGTCGCGCCGGTCGAGCCGCAGGCACGCCTGAGCCTGACGCTGGCGGCGCTGCTCGCGACCGACCTGCTGGCACTGCACATCACGGGCACCTCGAAACTGGCCACGCTGGAGCGCGCCCTGGAGCCCGGCAGCGAACTGGACCTGCCGGTGCGCGCGCTGTTGCGACAGCGCCGGGCGTCACTCGAGGTCTACCATGCCCCCTGAAGCGACGGTCGCGCCCGCGGCCGAGCTGCTGCGACGCGTTGCCAGCGCGCAGGTCGAGCTGACGCCGGCCGAGTCCAAGGTGGCGGCGCTGGTGCTGGCCGAGCCTTCGTGGGTGCTCGGCCAGTCCCTGCTGCAGGTCGCGACGCGCGCCGGCGTCAGCGAGCCGACCGTGATCCGCTTCTGCCGCTCGATGGGTCTCGACGGCTTCCAGAGCTTCCGCCTGCGGCTGGCGCAGAGCCTGGCCAGCGGCTCGTCGTTCCTGCCCACCGAGCTCGGTCCCGACGACAGCGCGGGCGACATCGCGACCAAGGTGTTCGAGCGCTCCGCGCGGACGCTGCTCGAGGTACGCCAGCAACTGCAGCCGGCGCGGCTCGAGCAGGCGATTGCGCTGCTGGCCGGCGCGCGGCGGCTCGAGTTCTACGGCCTGGGCAGTTCCGGCATCGTGGCGGCCGATGCGCGCCACAAGTTCTTCCGGCTGGGCATCGTCGCCACGGCCTACGCGGATGCGCACCTGCACGGCATGGCGGCGACCATGCTCGACCAGGGCGACGTCGTCGTCGCGATCTCGAGCACCGGCCGCACCATCGACCTGATCTCCAGCGTCGAGCTGGCGCTGGATGCCGGCGCGCAGGTCATCGCCATCACCGCGCCGCGCTCGCCGCTCGCCCGACTGGCCAGTGTCGCGATCGAGTTCGAAGTGGACGAGGACACCGACGTCTATACGCCGATGACGACCCGGCTGGCACAGCTGGCCATCGTCGATGCGCTGGCGGTGGGCGTGGCGCTGCGCCAGGGCCCGGAACTGATCGCCAAGCTGGAGCGGACCTGGCGCTCGCTCAAGTCGAAGCGGGTGCCCGGGTTCGACTGAGCCGGCGCAGCCTACCGGCAGGGATAGGTGTCGCTCAGCGCTTCGTAGAACACCTCGGCGATGGGCCGCGCGCCGTCGCCAGGGTTCTTTTCCAGGCTCGCCAGCACGGGCTTCACGTAGTCCGGCAGCGCGAGGGTCGCGGGCGCACAGATCCCGATCAGGCGTGCCGGGTCATGCGACTGGAACGTCTGGAACACCTTGTCCGGATCGAGGTCGTTCGTGACCGCGAGGTGCGATCCGAAACTCAGGGCGCCGATCTGCGCACCAACGCGCAGCCCTGTGAGCAACCCCTTGGTCATGCCCACGCAGTAGGTGACGTCGAGGTCGCTCACCTTGGTGTCGCCGTCGATCGATTTCACGTACGCCTGGCAATAGTCGCGCCATTCTTTCGCCGGTGGCGAGATGGGTTCCGCAGCACTTGCTGCCGGGGCCGCAAGCACCAGCAGGGTGCTGCACGCGAGCGTGACTGCGAGCGCCGAACGGCGGCCGGCCGGGAGTCTGGTCGGATGCGTTTTCATGGAGCGTGATTTAAGCAGAATGCGCGGCGTCGTGCCTCAGGCGGCGCCGGGGGGCACCGGCAGCTGCATCGGCGCAAGTACGTCTGCGACGTACGATAGCACGACTTCGGCGGGCGGGACGTCGCGCTGCTCGCGCTCCGACAGGTACCACCGGTGCTCGAGCAACTGGTGGAAGATCTCGGCTTCGTCGAGCTTGCCGCGCTGCCCCGCCGGGATGGCGGCGACCGTCGGCTGGTACACCTCGTCGAGCCACCGTCGAGCGACCGCGCGCTCGTCCAGCCGGTGGCCCTCGAGCTGAGACCACCGCGCGCGGTGATGCTCGAGGTCGTTCAGCATGCGGCGGGCCTGGTTCTCCTGCACGTCGAGTCCGGTCAGGCCTTCGAGCCGGCGGCGGTGGTGTCCGGGCTCGACGACCTTCACGCGCAAACGGATCTTGTGGCCGCCCTCGATGCCTTGCAGGTCGAGCTCCTCGACATCGAACCCGAGCGTGTTCAAACGTGCGATGCGCGCGTCCACGCGATATTGCTCGTGCGCGGCAAAGACTTCCTCGCGCGTCAGCTCGATCCAGAGGTCTTCATAGCGACTGACCAGTCCGGCCGCGAGGTCGATCGGGTCGAGGTTGCCAGGCAGGCCGAAGCCCACCTTGAGGTCCATGAATTCGCCCGCGACGTTCTCCTGGGCGATCTGCAGGTCGTGCGCTCGCTGCCCGGTCGACAGCGCGGGGTGGATCTCACCGGTCTCCGCGTCGACGAGGTACGCCCTGTAGCGGCCGGCATCCAGCCGGAACAATGCGTTCGACAGTGAGCAATCGCCCCAGAAGAAGCCCGCGAGGTGCAGGTTGACCAGCAACTCGGCCAGGGCATCGAGCAGTTGCTGAGCCTGCGCCTCGGTGGTGCCGCGCGCGATCACGTGGCGGAACGGAATCGAGTGACGCAGGTAGCGAGTCACCACGAGACCCCAGCGGTCCGCGGCGCCGGTGGGCGCGGGTCGATCGGTAATCAGCCCGATGGGCTCGACCACAGGCAGGCCCAGCTGCTGCAGCGCACGGAGCAGCCGGTACTCCCGTTCGGCGACGTGTTCGAGCAGCTCCTTGATCGCATAGACCGCGCCGGAGAATTCCGTGAAGCGAACCGGGTTGCGGTGGAGACCTCGCGCGAAGTCGACGAACAGGCTGTCCGGCCACTGCCCGAGCGGCAGTGCCCACGGCAGGTTCAGCCCCGCCGGGTAGTCATCGGGTTGTGCCAGCCGGAATCGCATCGCGCGCCTGCCGGTGGCTGCAGGTCACGCAGAACGGGCGAACTGCACGTCCTCGAGCAGCGAAATCGAGCATGGTCCACTCAGAGTTCGGTGAGGATCTTGCGGCGCAATTCGTTGTATTCCGCTTCCGTGATCAGGCCTTGATCCCGCAGTTCGGTCAGCGTGCGCAGGCGTGCCGGCACGGCACGCTTTTCGGCCGGCTTGGGCGCGGCACCGGAGCCGCCTGCAGCAGGCTTGCCGCCGGCCGGCCTGGCCGTCGTCGCCTCGAGGCGCGCGGCCTGCTCGGCGGTCAACTGTGCGTCGGCCATGGCCACGGCCTCCTTGCCGTCCACGGCGATACCCGGCACCGCCGGCAAGCGCCCCGCCTCCGGGTCGTAGTCGGTGAGCGCGGCGGCCTGTCGGGCACGATCGGGCGCGAGGATGTCGATGACCGGCGGCGTGTTGAGATCCGAGCCCGACCTGACGCCCCAGAGATCAGCGCGCAGACCCGTGCCGACCCCCAGCGTCATCATCGTGGCTTTCTTGGGGTTCGACTGGCGGGGCTCCGCCGCCTGCTCGAGGTCAGCTGCCGTGACCAACACGGTGTAGGCCCAGTTGTCCTGCGGCTCGCCCCCGAGGAACTCCGTCGGCACGAGGAACTCGATCTTCCGGCTCGAGACGCGGACTTTGGTCGGGAAGTAGTAGAGCGAGTTGACCTCCGCTTCGGACCGCGACTCGACCGAATCGACGTCCGAATCGGAGAGCCGGCCCTGTTTCGCGCGCAGGTCGGTCTCCATCAGACGGTCGGTGTACATCTGCATCATCGTCCGCGCCGTGTCTGGGCGCGGCGTCAGCACCACGGCTCTCTCCCAGGCGAACTTGGGATCGATCGTCACGTCGCGGCCCGGCAAGGCGTCCGTCCGGCCGAGTCCCTCGATGCGGTCCTGGTCGATGTAGAGGTCGACGTTGAACGTATAGAACCCGTGCCGTGCGAGGCGCTCCACCGGCGTCCGGCTCACCCCGAGAACCTGCCCGCTGGGCTCGCGGATCGGCTGCGCCATCTCGACGGTGAACCAGGTCCCGTCGGAGCGCTGCTCCGCCGAGACGCGAACCAGGTCGAGGTCGCCTTGCTGCAGGTCGGGCCGGTTGGGGTAGCTCAGCACGCCGCCCCCGTCGTCGTCGCCGGAGGGGTCGGTCAGCGAAAACAACTGCTGCGCCCCGGCGGGCTCGGCGGTGGCCAGCAGCGCCAGGCTTGCAAGAGCGGCTGCGGCCGGGAATTTGCGGATATTCATCGTCACCATGGCAAAAAAACAGGGCGGCCACGCGAACGTGGCCGCCCCGCGGTTCTCAGGCGGGAATAGACGTCAGAAAGCCACCGCCATCCAGATCTTCATCCGGTAATGGCCAAGGCTGGTTTCGTACGTGCGGATGTTGCCGAGCGGGGTCGTGATCGTATCGAAACCGGCCGTATCCAGGCGCACGCGGCGACCGTCGACGTCCGTGAAGAACCTGGGGTCGTATGTGCCCCAGAAGTAATCGACGGCGCCGCCGAACTGGACGCCCGACAGGATGTAGCTGAAGGTCAGCCCGAGGCGGTCCTTCACGTGCTTGCCGGTCATGTACTCGGCGAACCCGAAGTCGTTGCTCGCCTCGAAGTTCAAGCCAACGGGCGCCACGTCGATCGTGCCGTCGATCAGCTCCACCTCGTGGTGCTCGTAATACAGGGTGGCGTAGAGGTCCTGCGTCAGCTGGTAGCCGGCGCTGAAGCCGTAGGTGTCGTAATCCGCCTCGCGGTCGTCGCAGCCCACGCAACCGCCGAGCCCGACGTTCGGGATCCAGTCGGGGTTCATCGCGCCCACCGCACCCGGGAAGCCGTCGTACGCGTCCCCGAGCAGGCCGGCGTTCGTCACGCGCTTGTCTTCGTCCGACAGGTACTTGTAGCGGGCCATCAGGTCGACGCCTTTACCCACGTCGAGCGTATATTTCGCCTTGATTGCGAAGATCTCGATCTCGCGGTCCTGGTACGGCGCATACGGCGAACGGTAGTCGCCGCCGAGGCCCCACGAATGGATGCCGTCCATGCGCGGATAGATGCAGCCGACGTCCTTGTCCGTGCCACCACAGGCCTGCCAGTTGGTGTTGAAGTCGATCAGGCTGACCTCGCCGGAGAACTCCCAGTCGCCCAGCGTGTACTTCGGGATGATCGTGAAGCCCTTCCAGCCGATGACCGAGTACGCGGCGGGCTCGTCGAAGTCCGTCACGTCGTTGTCGGCCATCATCGAGACGACCTGCTGCGTACCGCCGTTCCAGCCACCATAGCCGATGCCGGCCATCGAGTTCCCGTTCGCGCGATTGCCAGAGTTGTAGTCGGGGTACGTCCACATCCAGGTCGCTTCCTGGCCTTCGGTTATGAGCACATCGGATTCACGCCGGGCGGCGCCGATCGACACGTAATCGGAGCCGATGTCGAAGTACTGCGCGGTGAGCGACAGGCCCTCGAAGAACAGCTTCGGGATGTCGAACGTCAGGTAGAACGAATAGTCGTCCGTGCCTTCCTTGAGCGTCGGGCTGTAGCGGCAGCTGCCGAGATCGTTGCTGTTGCACTGGTCGTCGGCGATGTCGTAATCGCTCCAGTACACGGCGCCGTTGACGTCCATGAACCCGAGCCCGGAGTACTGGCCCCGCGCGCCGATGACCATGTTGTCCCAGCGCGTGGTGGTGCCGGCACCGTTCAGGAAGTTCGGATCGTCCGGGTCGACTTCGCTGTCGAGCGTGTAGCTGGCGATCAGCGCCGCGTTCCAGTCCGCGCCGGGGGAGTACTTCAGCTGGCCGACGTAGTTCGCGTCGTTGCCGAAGAGTTCGCCCGTGGTGAAGCCGGCGCCGGCATAGGACGGCTGGCTCACCCTGGCAAGGTCCCACCGCAGGGTCTTGTCCATGGCCGAGCCCTGGAACAGGAAGCCGCCGAGGTTGTCGCGGTCGATGTAGCGCGACTTGCCGCGCGTCCACGCGTCGAACATGCCCCAGTCGTTGCTGCCGATCGACGCCGAGTCGATCCAGTCGTACCCGGGGGTCAGGATCACGCGGGCGCCGCGGAGCTTGATGTACCAGTTGCAGCGCGGATCGGACTCGGAGCACGAGTTGGGCGCCGTCTGGTTGGGCCGGTCCGGCACGGCGAAGCCGTTGTAGTTCGCCCAGTACGCCCGGTGCAGGCGGCTCTGGACGCGCGCGTAGAACTCGACCTGCTTCGAGACCTGCGAGGTCAGGGTCAGGTCGAATTCCATGGCCTGGCCCTGGTCGCCGCCCGATTCGCCGGGCGTCGTGTCGAAGGCGTTCGACATGCTGAAGTTGTGCTGGCGATTGCCGTCCAGGAACTTCATGTAGAGCTTGCCCTGCCACTTGAGCTGCCCGTACTCCTGGGCATTGCTCAACTGTGGCGTAAGGGCCAGCACCGCCACCGCCGTCAACGCGAGACCCGAACTACGAATCTTCATCTTTTTATCCCCCATGACCGGGATCCCGAAACTGGCTACTTGCGCACGACGCCGAGCGTCGCCTTCTTGGCCGAGCTGCCGTCGGCGCCGCACTCGAACTTGAGCATGTCGTACTGCGCCTGCGCCTCTTCCGGCTTGCCCTCGCCCTTGCCCGCGAGGATGTCCATGAGTTCGGGGTCGCAGTCGCCGTCGTTGCCGCCGCCAAAGCGGTGCTGGCCCTCGAACTCGTTGACGTTGCGGGTCAGGAAGTCGTTCTTGTCGGGGAAGCCTTCGTTCGACTGCACGACGACCTGGTAGCCCCACTTGCTCGGGTCGCCGCCGCCGAGGTCGGCGAGCTTGACCTTGCCGCTGATAGTCTTGCCCGAGCCCGTGGTGCGACGCGGTATGACGATGTCCGCCTGCTTGTCCGACGCCTTCGCTTCGGCTTCCTTCGCCACGCGCGTGGCCGGCTGCGGTGACAGCACCACCACCTTTTCCCAGGCGCTCTCGGGGGCGAAGCTCACGTTCAGGCCGGGCATCGAGTCGGTGTGGCCGCTGCCCGCGACGCCGTCCTTGTCGATGAAGACGAAGACGTTCTGCACGGCGAAGCCGGTGCCCATGCCCCACGGGTCCGCGAGGGCCGAGTTGAGGGTGACCTTGAAATCGGGGCTGTCGCCATCGGTCACTTCGAATTCGACGAGGTCGAACGAGCCAGGCAGGTAGACGCCGTCGGTGGGGTAGACATAGTTGCCGGGGCCCTTGTCATCCCCGGTCGGATCCATGAACTTCACGCCGTCGGCCCGGGCAACTCCGGCCAGTGCGAGACCAACCGCCAAGGCACAGATCGATACGCGACCGCTGATCTTCATCTGAAACCCCTTTTTTTCATTCCGTTGCGTAGGCCCCTCGGGGGGCGTGAGTTGTCAGCCCTTGACGCCGCCGGCAGTGAGGCCGGAGACGAGGTATTTCTGCAGGAACAGGAACAGCACGACGACCGGCAACGACACGATGATCGACCCAGCCGCGAAATATCCCCATTGCGAGGTAAACCCTCCCACAAAGAACTTCAGCCCGACGGGGGCCGTGTACTTGGTCTCTTCCTCGAGGAACGTCGCCGCCAGGATGAACTCGTTCCACCCCGTCATGAACGAGAACAGCGCGGTCACGGCCACCGCAGGTTTGGCCAGCGGCAGGATGATCCTGAAGAAGATCGTCTGCCGCGAGGCCCCGTCCATGATGGCCGACTCCTCGATCTCGAGCGGGATCGTATCGAAGTATCCCTTCAGCATCCATACGCAAAACGGGATGGCCGTGACCGAATAGACCAGCACCAGCCCCAGGAACGAGTTTCCGAGCTTCAGCCAGCTCACGATGATGATGTACAGGGGCACCAGCAGCAGCGTGCCCGGGAACATCTGCGAGACCAGGAAGGACATCATCCCGGTCCGCCGGCCCGGGAACCGGAACCGGGAAAAGGCGTACGCGGCTGTACAGGCCAGGAACACCCCGACGACGGTCGTGGACAGGGCCACGACGGCGCTGTTGAAGATCCAGCGCAGGAACGGCTGTTCGGTCAGCACGTCGGTGAAGTTGCTCAGCGACCACTGGCCGGGCCAGGGCATGACCGCCCGGAACCGGTCGAAAAACGACGGGTCGGACGGAATGTCGGCGAAGGCCAGGTTCTGGGTCCCGGAAAAGGCCACGCTGATGACCCACAGGACCGGGTAGATGGCCAGCAGCGTGAAGGCGATCAGGCAGACGTGCAGCAGCACGTGGGAGCCGTGGGCGCGGGCCACCGGGGTGCTCATGTATTGACCGCCTCCGTGGCTCGGGTCATCCGTGTCTGGAACACGCCGTAGACCAGCAGGATCAGGAAGATCACGGTCGAATACGCCGCCGAATAGGCGTACCGGTATTCCTCGAACGCGATCTTGTACGCCTTCGTGATCAGTATCTCGTTGGCCCCGGCCGGCGCGCCGCCGGAGACGAGGTAGATCACGTTGAACATGTTGAAGGTCCATACCACCGACAGGATCACGGCCGGGACCAGCGTCGGCTTGAGCAGGGGCAGCGTGATGCGCCAGAACTGCTGCGACCGCGTGGCGCCCTCGACCGTGGCCGCTTCGTACATGTCCGCCGAGATCGACTGCAGGCCGCCGAGGATCACGACCATCATGAACGGGAAGCTGAGCCAGCCGTTCGTGGCCAGGCCCGTGATGAATGACGTGAACACGCCGTCGAACCAGGCGATCGGCTTGCCTCCGAACATCGCGATCGCCTGGTTTATCGCGCCGAACTGCTGGTGGAAGAGCGCCTTCCAGATCAGGGCCGTGATGTAGTTCGGGATCGCCCAGGGCAGGATCAGCAGCACGCGGTAGACCGCCTTGAAGCGCAACCCGGGCGTATTGAGCGCAAGCGCGAGGATCATGCCGAGCGTGACGCCTATCGCGACGTTGGACACGGTCCAGCAGATCGTGATGAACAGCGTCCAGTAGAAATTCTGGTAGTTGATCACCCAGCCTTCGGCGGTGCGCCGTGCCACGTCGAAATCGCCGAGGATGTCCCGGTAGTTCTGCAGGCCGACAAACAGCTCGGTGAGCGGCTGGTTGGTGTTGAAGATCGTCTGGCCCGTGAACGACAGCGCGATGCCGTAGGCAAACGGGAAGAACACCAGGATCAGCATGCCGATCATCGCCGGCGAGACGTACGCGTACGCGTAGCGGAATTCGCTGAGCGTCTCGCGCAGCTTGCGCGCGGCGCCGAGCGCGAAGAACGCGAGGATCCCGGCGCCCAGGACCAGGTTGCCCCAGAGCGACCGGTCGAGCGGCTTCCGCACCCGGTCGAGGGCCTGGCTCGCGGCCTTTGCATCGACGGTCCCGTCGGCCGCCAGGAGGTTGCGCGGGCGCTGGAACAGGTCGACGTCCCACGCGTTCGCGGCCCCGCCCACCGCCATGGCCTCTGCGGGTACCCGGGTGCGAAGTTCCTGGTACGACTGCGAGACCTGGGTGCTGCCCGAGATGGCGCTGGCGTCCAGCGAGGCCATGGCACGGTTGGCGAAAGCCCACCACCCGCCGGCGAACAGGGCGAGCGCCACGCCGAACAGGATCCAGCGCTGCGCACGGGGCGACCTTGGCGCCCCGCGCTCGAACAGCAGCGCGATGAGCCAGAACGCGACGACCGGCAACACGATCATCAGGGGCCACAGCGTCGACTGCGCGGCCGGGCCGGTCGTGGCCGGGGGCAGCGGACGGTCGTGGACGACGATCCCGGATACGGCGCCTTCGACCAGGTAGGGCACCGTCACGCGAATGCGGCCCTGCGCCGGCCGCGCGACGTCGATCTGCGCCTTGCGGAAGATCCCCTCGGCCTGGTTGGTGTCGATCGCGGCCCGGAGTTCCTGGCCGAGGTCGAACAACCATTTCTCTTCCTTGGCGAGGCGCCGCGGCAGTTCGCCCTGGAGGTCGGTCGGGCGGGTGGACGCGAGCAGCCTCGCGCCACCGAGGCGGACGACCTGGATCGTGTCGTCGCCGGGCGACCGCTCGGCCCAGGCGGCCATGGCCGCCTGCAGCGGCAACGGGTCGTCGGGGTGGGCGGCGGCCAGCGCGCCCACCGATTCGGCCAGCGCAGACGCCTCGAGGATCGCCATGCGGCCCTGCGTCTGCGCCGTCACCTGGTCGGTGGCCTGGGTCGTGAACCAGCGCCCGAGCAGGATCGCCGCGAGCAGTCCCAACAGCAGGCCCAGGGCCGCAGGCTGCAGCAGGAAGCGCCGGACGCGACGCGCGGGCGTGTCCGCGGTCGCCTGCCGCTTCGTCCTGACGATGCCTGCCAGTTCGCTCACGCGCCTGATTCCCCGCTCAACGGCCCTTGCGCAGCTTGGCGATGTTGCCCTTCACGGTCTCCTGCGCCTCCTTGAGGGCCACCTCCGGCGTCGCCGACCCCTTCACGATCTTGTTCATCGCGGTCGTCACGGGCGACCACATGAGGGTCATCTCGGCGTAATTCGGCATCGGCACCGCCGTGTCCAGCTGTTTGCGGAAACCCTGCAGCGTCGGGTTCTTCAGCACGCGCGGATCGGTGTAGACCGCCTTGTTGGTCGGCAGCTGACCGCCTTCGAGCGCCAGCACGATGGCCGCTTCGGGCGAGACCAGGTATTCGCCGAACTTGTACGCCTGCTCTTTCTTCGTCGAGGCCGCTGAGACGTACACGCCTTCGATGGTGAGCCACGGGCGCATCGGCTTGCCGCCGGCTTCGGTCATGATGGGCAGCGGCGCGATCGCGTACTTGACCTTGTCCTGGACCTCGCCGAGGAACCACGGGCCGGAGAAGACGATCGGGGCCTTGCCCTCGTTGAACAGGCTCGCGATCAGCGTCGACGACGGGTCGGCCGGCAGGATGCCGTCCTGCTTGTACCACTTGAGCATGGTCTTCACGGCCGCGATGTTCTGCGGCGAGTCGATGACCGGCGTCGGGCCCGGCGCGAAGACCTGCCCGCCGAACGCGTTCATCAGCGCCGCGTGGAAGAAGTAGTTCGAGTATTCGTACGCCAGCCCGAAGCGGCCGGTCGAGGCATCCGTCATGCCCTTCGCCAGCTTGACCAGCTCGGCTGTCGTCTTTGGCGGCGTCTTCACGAGCGCAGTGTTGTAGATCATCGCGATGCTCTTGTAGTTGAGCGGCAGTCCGTAGACCGTGTCGCGATACGTCATCGCAGCCATCATGCCCGGCACGAGCTGGTTGACGGTCTTGTCCTCGATGAAAAAGTCGATCGGCTCGATCGTCTGGCCGGCTTCGACCCAGCCGCCGAGGCGGTCCTGCGCGAAGATGAAGACGTCCGGTCCCTTGCCGCGCGGCACCGAGGCCGTGATCTTGTCGGCGTAGGCGTCGTAAGGCACCGCGAGTGTCTTGACGACGACGTCCTTCTGCTTCGCGTTGTATTGCCCGACCACCTTCTCGAAGGCCGCCTTTTCGTCACCGCGGTAAGCGTGCCAGACCGTGAGTTCGGTCGCTGCGGTCGCGGCGCTGCCGAGGGCGAGTCCGGCAGTCGCGATCAGTGCGCCCAGGCCGTGGCGGAGAAATTCCCTGCGATCTGTGTTCATGGCTGCTCCATCTGCGTGCGCCTCCGTCAACCGGGAATGCGCTGTTCGGTCTGCGGGTCGAAGAGGTGCATCGTCTGGCTGTCGAGGACGAGGTCGACGCGCTCGCCGAAGGCCGGGATGCGGTGCGCCCCGAGCTTCGCGATGACCATGTCCTCGCCGCAGCGGAAATGCACGATCACCTCGTGCCCGATCGTCTCGATGATCTCGACAGTACCGCCGAGCGGCGCGGTAAGGGTCCAGCTGTGCGCGCCCGCGTCGCCGACGTGTTCCGGCCGCACGCCGAGCAGCACCTCGCGTCCAGCGTAAGGCTTCAGCCCTGCGTGCAGGTGGGTCGGCACCGGCGTCGCGAACCCGCTGGCCTGCAGCTGCGTGCCGTCGGCACTCACGGTCGCCTTGACCATGTTCATCGGCGGCGTGCCGATGAATTTCGCGACGAACACGTTCTGCGGCCGGTCGTAGAGTTCGAGCGGCGTGCCGACCTGCTTGAGGTTGGTCTTGCGGTCCTTGCCCATCGGCGCGAGCACGGCGATGCGGTGACCGAGCGTCATCGCCTCGACCTGGTCGTGGGTGACGTACACGGTCGTGGTCTGCAGCTTGTGCTGCAGCTTGGCGAGTCTCCGCGCGCATCTGCACGCGCAGTTCGGCATCGAGGTTCGACAAGGGCTCGTCGAACAGGAACACCGAGGGCTTGCGCACGATCGCGCGGCCGAGCGCGACGCGCTGGCGCTGGCCGCCGGACAGCTGCCTTGGGCTTGCGGTCGAGCAGCGGCTTCAGGCCGAGGACGCCCGCGGCCTCGTCGACGAGCTTGTCGATCTCCGGCTGGGGCACCTTGCGGATCTGCAGGCCGAACGCGATGTTCTCGCGGACGGTCATGTGCGGGTAGAGCGCGTAGCTCTGGAACACCATGGCGACGTCGCGGTCCTTCGGGTGAACATCGTTCACGACGCGCTCACCGATCGTGACCTGGCCTTCGCTCGGCTCCTCGAGGCCCGCGATGATGCGCAGCGCCGTCGATTTGCCGCAGCCCGACGGTCCGACGAACACCATGAACTCGTGGTCGTGGATCTCGAGGTCCAGGTTTTCGATGACGCTGACGTCGCCGAAACGCTTGGCAATGCCCTGAAATGCGATGCGAGCCATGTGCGGTCGGTTTTCCTGTAGCCGTTGCTAGGTGCCGGTCACGCGGACGTAGACGCGCGCCTGGCGCGCGGGGACGCTCACTGCGAGCTGGTCGCCGGTGAGCGAGGCTGGCGTGTTCGTGATCGCGTCTTTGATCGTAGAGCCTTGCCAGCCGGCCGGCACGGGCACGCTGACACTGGCGTCTGCCTTGCCGCGGTTCACCGCCACGACGACTGCGTTACCCGAGGCTGCGTCCGCTCGCTCGAAGACGAGCAGGTCACCGTCGGAGGACAGCCGCTTGAATGCGCCCTCGCTCAACGCCGGGTTGTCGCGCCGCGCCTGGATCAGCGCGCGGTAGTAATCGCGCAGTTCCTCATCGCGCGCCAGTCCCTTGCCTGGCAGGACCTTACGCTTGCCCCAGGGCATGTCGTCGCGGTTCACCGGCCAGGTGCTGCCGCGCCGCGCGACTTCCTCGCCGTAATAGATCATGGGGATGCCGAGCGACGTCATCTGCAGGGCGACGCAGAGCCGGAACGCGTCGAGGTCGCCGCCCAGGTTGTGCAGAGCCATCGGTTCGTCGTGGGACGACAGATAGTGCGACAGGTGGTAGCCCGAACGCACCTTGTGGCGCTTCTCCAGGTAAGACGCGAAGGCAATCGTACGTCCCTTGCCCTGCACGAAGCTTTCGCAGCTGCCCTTGAACGTGAAGTCGAAGCCGGCGTCCATCTCGTCGTTGACGAAGTATTCGTCGAGCACCTGGGCGGAGCCGCCCCAGACCTCGCCGAGCAGGAAGAAATCCTGTCCGAGACGTGCGCGCGTCTCCTTGCGGTGTCGCTGCCAGAACTCGTGCGTCACGTGCTTGACGGTGTCGAGCCGGAACCCGTCGAGGCCGGTGCGCTCGGCGAGCCCCATGTGCGCGTCGAACAGGTAGTCCTGCACTTCGGGCAATTCGGTCTTGAGGTCCGGAAGGCCGCCGACCTGGCAATGGATTTCATCCACTGCGCAATCGACCGGCTTGGTCCGTACCCACGATGCGGTCGACGAGTTCTTCAGGTAAGCCGAGTCGTAACCAACGTGGTTGTAGACGATGTCGAGCAGCACCTTGATGCCGCGCGCGTGCGCCGCATCGACGAGTTGCTTGAGCTCGGCCTCGGTTCCGAAGCGCGGATCGATTTTCGTGAAATCGTCAGCCCAGTACCCGTGGAAGGCACAGTGCTCGAACCAGCCGCCCGCGACACTGACGCCCGGCGGCGCCGACGACGACGGACAGAAATCGATCTGCCGCACGATGGGCGTGATCCAGATTGCGGTCGCGCCGAGCGCTGCTATTTCATCGAGTTCCCGCGTGAGCCCCACGAAGTCGCCACCGTGAAAGCCGCCCGGATTCGTGCGGTCGACGTTCAGGTTGCCGGCGCCCGAACCGTCGGCGAAACGATCGAGGATGACGAAGTAGAGGACCGCGTCGCTCCAGTTGCGTTGCGGAACGACCTTGGCCGGATCGGACGTCGCGCCAGCCTGGTCAGGACGGGTTGTCTCGGTTGCGCAACTCGCGAGCGCGAGCGTGGCCAACACGGCGGCGCACGCATGCGTCAGCCGCCGCGAGTTGCTGAGCAACGCTGGCCGTAAACCCGTCCCTCGCTCGCTCCGTAGGCGCATCCGTCGAGCCAAGCCTGGTGTTGTAGTTCTGCAGCGGCCGCGGGCCGCGATGCATTGCAGCGTTGCACGATGCATCGCAAAAAATCAACCCTGAACAAATGCTGTTTCGCTGCGGCGAAGACCGTGCCTGGCTCAAGTCGGTGGAATCAGAAAATCGTGTAAATCAGCGAGGCCAGTGCCGACTGTTGGCTGATCACCACAAGGCCGCCCAGCAGCACCAGGATGAGAATCAGCGGCAGCAGCCAGAATTTCTTCCGGACGAGCATGAACTGCCAGAGGTCGCGCAGGAATTCGGCCATCAGAAAGGATCCTTCAACCGTGTCTCGTGATCGGCCGCCACCGGGACTCGGTAGCTGGCGGCTGCCGCATCGAACCCGGTCATGTACTGCAGCTTGCCGAGGCGCCTCAGTACCCAGCCCAGGGGCAGCAGGATCGCAAAAAACACGGCTCCCAGCAGCGCCCACGTATTGATGAAGGCCAGCACCCGCGCGAGCGGCAGGAAGGCCCGGTGGACGGCCAGGATGCCCGGCGGCCAGACCCACGCCATCATGACCAGCACCCAGGCGGTCACCAGCGGCCACAGCGGCTGGGGCCGCTCGCGCAGCCAGGGGACGAACCACCAGAACGCGACCACGAGGATCAGCGCCAGGCCGAGCGCGAAAAAGCGCAGTTCACGGCGGTCGTTGCGGGTGAGGCGCTGCATCGTCTAGTCCTGCGCGAATTCGCGGGGAACGGTGGCGGTCAGGGCGTGGCCGGCCGGCTGTGACCGCCGATCCAGCACGCAGTTGCCCAGCACGAGGTAATCGATCGCCGTCGCCATGAAGCATCGGTAGGCGTCGGCCAGCGTGCAGACGATGGGTTCGCCGCGCACGTTGAACGACGTGTTGACCAGCACCGGCGTGCCTGAAATTCGGTCAAATGCTTCGATCAGGTGTCGATAACGCGGATTCGTGGCTTCATCTACGGTCTGCACACGGGCACTGTAATCGACGTGGGTGATCGCGGGCAGCCGCGCCTGCACCCGCTTCAGCCGCTGGAAACCACCCTCAGTCGACAGCGCGTCGACCGCCGGCCTGTCCGCCACTGGGGCGACCAGCAGCATGTACGGGCTGGGCGCGTCGAGGTCGAAATACTCGGATGCTCGCTCCTCCAGCACGCTCGGCGCAAAGGGGCGGAACGACTCGCGAAACTTGATCTTGAGGTTCAGGGCCTGCTGCATTTCCGGCCGGCGAGGGTCCGCCAGGATCGACCGCGCGCCGAGCGCGCGCGGGCCGAACTCCATCCTCCCCTGGACCCAGCCGACGACCGCACCGTCGGCCAGCAGCCCCGCGACGCGATCGGCCAGCGCGCGCTCGTCGGGCATCGATTCGTGGGGCAGCGAATGCTCCTGGAGGAAGTCCCGCACCTGGTCGTCGGTCGAGCCCGGCCCCAGCAGAGAACCGGACATCGCATCCGGTCGTTGCGGCGCGCGGGGGATGGCCGGGTTCTCGCGATGCCAGGCGACCAGCGCGGCGCCGAGCGCCCCGCCTGCGTCGCCAGCCGCCGGCTGCACCCAGATCTCGTCGAAGACCCGCTCGCGCACCAGCAGGCCGTTCGACACGCAATTGAGCGCGACGCCACCCGCAAGGCACAGGTGCCGCTGGCCGGTTTCCTTGCGCAGCGTCCGCGCGAGCTTGACCACGATCTCGTCCGTCACCTGCTGCACCGACGCCGCGAGGTCCATCGTGCGCTGGTCGATCGGCTGGTCCGGTTTGCGCGCGGGCCCGCCGAACAGTTCGTCGAAGCGCGCGCTGGTCATGCGCAGGCCCGTGGCGTACTCGAAATAGCGCATGTCGAGCCGGAACGTGCCATCGGGTTTCACGTCGACGAGGCGCTGGCGGATCAGGTCCGCATAGCGCGGCGTCCCGTAGGGCGCGAGCCCCATCATCTTGTACTCGCCCGAATTGACCTTGAAACCGGTGTAGTGCGTGAACGCCGAATAGAGCAGCCCGAGCGAATGCGGGAAGTGCTGCTCCCACAGTGGCTGCAGCGTGTTGCCCGACCCGACCCAGGCCGACGACGTGGCCCATTCGCCAACCCCGTCCAGGCAAAGCACGGCCGCGGCTTCGAACGGACTCGGGTAGAAGGCAGAAGCCGCGTGCGAAAGATGATGCTCGCTGAAGAGCAGCGGCGGCGGCTGCCCCCACTCGCCGCACAGCCGTTCGAGCTGCCGCTTGAGCTCCGACTTGAGGAACAGCTTTTCCTTGAGCCAGACCGGCATCGAGGCGACGAACGAACGCAGGCCGCGCGGCGCGCAGGCGAGGTACGTCTCGAGCAGGCGCTCGAACTTGAGGAAAGGCTTGTCGTAGAAGACGACGGCGTCGAGGTCCCGCAGCCGCAATCCCGCGTGCTCGAGGCAGAACCGGGCGGCGTGCTCGGGGAAGCGCTCGTCGTGCTTGCGCCGCGTGAAACGCTCCTCCTGGGCAGCCGCCACCACGCGCCCGTCGACGACGAGTGCCGCCGCCGCGTCGTGGTAGTATGCCGACAGCCCCAGGATTCGCTTCACGCCCGCTCCTTGCGAGCGTGCGAATCTACAGAAAAACACCTTTGCCGTCCCGAGGCCCAGCGTGCGCCGACAGCGCCTGTTGTTGCTCGTCACCCTGTTGCTGCCGGTCGCCCTGCTCGTCGCGGCCGAGGGCGTGCTGCGCCTGACCGGGCACGGGAAGCTCGAGCCCCTGTTCGTGCCCGTCGACGTGGCACCCGGCTACCTGCAGCCGAACCCTGTCGCGATCCGCCGGTTTTTCCCGGACCCGAAGCGCGCCCCCGACGTCAGCATCGACACGACCTGGTTTCCAGCCACGAAGCAGGACGGGACGTTGCGGGTGTTCGTGCAGGGCGAATCGAGCGCCGCAGGCTTCCCGTACGGCCGCTGGGCCTCGCCGGCCGCGTTGCTCCAGCAGCGTCTGCAGCGCGCGTATCCCGATCGCAACGTCGAGGTCATCAATACGGCGATGGCGGCGGTCACGAGCTACGTGCTGCTCGATTTCGCCGACGAGATCATCGCGCAACGGCCGGACGCGGTGGTCATCTACACCGGCCACAATGAATACCTCGGGATCGGTGGCGTCGGCTCGTCGCTCGTCAGCGCCCGCTCACCCACGCTGGCCCGCGCCGTATCGGCTTTGCGGCGACTGCACCTGTACCGCGCGCTCGAGCTTGCGCTGGCGCCGTCGGTCGGCCCGCAGCAGGATCCGCTCAACGATCGGGGCGGCACCCTGATGGCGAGGGTCGCGGCCGAGCGCTCGATCCCGCTCGATTCCGACCTGTTCCGGCGGGGCGAACGACAGTTCCGCGGCAACCTGGAGCGGCTGCTCGACAAGTACGCGGACGCGGGCATCCCCGTGTTCGTCGGCACGCTCGCCAGCAACCTGCGCGACCAGCCACCGTTCGTCGACGTCGGGTCGGGGGCATCGTCGGCGCAAGCGGCCTACGCGAAAGCGCGCGTGCTCGACGAGGCCGGCCAGCACGCCGCGGCGCTGCAAGGCTACATCGCGGCGAAGGACCTCGACGGCCTGCGGTTTCGCGCGCCCGAATCGTTCAACGCCCTCATCCGCGAAGTCGCCGCCGACAAGGGCGCGACCGTGGTCGACGTCCAGGGTGCGCTTGCGCGAACGGCGCGTGACGGCATGATCGGCGCCGACCTCATGCTCGAAC
This sequence comes from uncultured Gammaproteobacteria bacterium, assembly GCA_963744735.1. Lineage (GTDB taxonomy): Bacteria > Pseudomonadota > Gammaproteobacteria > Steroidobacterales > Steroidobacteraceae > RPQJ01. Next base: position 83,780 of record CAVUVH010000001.1, on the reverse strand, counting down.
ACGTGCACCCGAACCTCGACGGCTATTTCCAGTTGGCGAGCGCGTATTTCCCCGCGCTCGTCCAGACTTTCGGACCGCCTGCGGTCGAGATAGACGACGCGACCGCCCGGGCAGAGATCCCGGTCACTGAAGTTGACCGGCTGCACGGCGAGTATCGCGTGGCGGTGCTGCGCAACGACTGGCCGTTTGTCGCGAAGCGCCAGGACACGAACATACCGGCAGCCACGAATCGGATCGAGGAGATTGCGCAAGCCTGGTTCGTCGGCAAGGTTTCGTGGACTGATGCCATGAACGAGGCGCTGACCGAGTACCAGCAGCAGGGCAACCTCGCGGAAGCCGCGCGGGTTGCGGTGAATCTCGCTGACGCTTTCGTCACGTCTGCCGAGGCCCAGTACAAGGCGGGCGGACTGCTGCTGCGTACCGACGCGGCAGCGCGCGGGCTGCATTACATGAGCCGCGCCGCCACGCTCGACCCGGCGAAGATCGAGTACGGCATGTCTGTCGCCCAGGCGCAGTTCATGCTCAAGAAATTCGACGCTTCGATCGCCACGCTCGAAGCCGTGTTGAAACAGCACCCCGGGGATTCGCGCGCCGAGTACTGGCTCGCCGAGGTCCGCCGACGCAGCCAGCCGGCTCCCTGACGCTCAAAGTGGCTTGGTGTCCAGCTGACGCATCACGTCGAGCGCGGTCGCATTGCCGGGCTCGAGCTCCAACACCTGGCCGAGCACACCACGGCCTTCGTCCAGGCGCCCGTTGAGCAGCAGCGCGTGTGCCCGCACCAGCAGGTGGTTGACGTTGCGAGGCTCCAGCTCCACGGCCCGCTGCGAATAACGCAACGCGTCGGCAGTACGGCCCAGCGCGATCAACGCGGCAGCCGAATCGAACTGGTATGCGCCCGTGAATGGAAACGCGTCCGCGAGTATCAGCGTGGTGCGCGCGTACTCGGCCTGGTTGCCAATGCCCAGGTAGTACCGGCGCAGCCGTTCGTGCGCCTCGGGCCAGTCGATTCGCTGACTGATACAGTTCCTGCGCGATCCGCTCGGGCTCCGAGCGCGCGACCGGCAACTGCATCGGACCGCCTTGCTCGACGAACGGCCAGGCGCTGCGTACGCGCTGAATCTTGTATTCGCCCAGCCAGCGATCGACCTCACTGACCGGCACCTCGCGCCGTGCTTCGGCGTCGGTCACGGTCACCTCGGGCGGCCCCGGCAGTCCGGCGGCGAGCATCGCATCGAAGAAGGCATCGGCCAGCAGGAAGTAGCCGTCGAGGTTCGGGTGCACGTGCTCGAGCATCAGGTTCGCGCCGACGAGGCCGTTCGGGCTCGCAGCGACGAACCCATCGCGTACCGCGACGACCTTCGCGCCGCGCCGCGCTCCCACGCTGGTCGACCACGGCGTTGAACGGCGCGGGCGCGCGGAATCGCAGCGGATCGAGATCACGAGCCCAGGCGTAGCCCTCCCTGCGCCGCCTTGAAATCGCCGGCGGCCTCGGCGTCCTGCGCAGACTGGAAAACGGTCCGGGCCGTGCCCGCCGCTTCCGTTTCCACCCCGCCAGGATCGCCAGCGGAGCCTGGTCGCGCTCGTTGCTGGCCAGCGTGCCGATGAAGACGGGAATGCCTGCGCGCTCGTACCTGCGCAGCAGCGCGTCGAGATTCGATTCGAACTGCGCGAGGCCGGCGCGGTACAGCGGCGAGTCGAACGCGATCGAGCGCTCGCCGGCGACCGTCGCCATCAGCGACTCGCCCGGGCCGCCGTCATTCCCCGGCGCCTGCGTCGCAAATCCGCTGTAGAGGCGGCTCAGCAACTGGAACAGCCGCAGTTCGCGCGCCTCGAGGAACGCGCGCGTGAGCCACGGCCGCGACGACATCCGCATCGTCGAGCCGACGCCGAGAATGCCCAGGTATTCGTTGTGCCCGACATAGACGACGACCGCGTCGGGTTGCTGCGCGATGATCTCGTCGGCGAAGTCGACCAGCGCATAGGTCGTGACCGCCGCCATCGCCGTCGAGACGACTTCGATTTCGCGCGAGGGAAATGCGCGCTCCAGCCTCTGGTCGAGCATCCCGGCGAGCGAGGCGCCGAGACCGTAGGGGAACCCCGCCGCGCTCGATTCGCCCTGCACGAACACCCGGAACGTCCCCGGGAGCTTTCTGCGCGCGGAAATATGCCGTCTCGATGCTCACGCGCGGGGCCTGGGCAGGGTCGGTGAAGAAGCGCGTGACGGCGCGGGGATTCGCGAGCAGGTACTCGGGGCGGTCGGGGTTCTCGATGAAGAGCGGCTCGAGGTCGCGACCGAAGCCGGCGAGCCGCAGGCCCCCCTCGGCCAGGGCGAGCAGGACGAAGGGCAACGCCAGCACGATGAGCCAGAGCGTCGCGCGGCGAGCCGCCGTCATCGGCCGGGGCGATTCGACGGACGAGCCTTGGGGAAGTGACGCACCGGCAGCGTCAGGTCGGTTGCGATAGCGCTTGCGGCTCACGGGACGACCCCTGCAAAAGAAGCGGCCTGGCACCCTTGCGGATGCCAGGCCGTTGAGTGTCGATCAATCGGCGCTAAGCAGTCACGGTCCGGTCACCAGCAGCTCCGCGGCCGCCGCGTCCGCTTGGTGAACTTGAACCGGTACGTGCCGGCCGCCGGTGGCGTGATCTTGACGTCGGACGTCCCGCCGCCACACGCCAGCAGGAACGGCGTGCCGACCGTGACCTCTAGCCCTGCCGTGGCGCCACCGCAGTCGACCGCCGCCCAGTCCTCGCTGGCCACCTTGAAGTTCGTCTGGGTCGCCGGGAACGCGCGATCGAGACGATAGGTGCTGAGGCCGAGGTACTGCATCGGATCGGCCAGGCCCCAGTCGTTGAAGCCGCCGCGCACGAACACCGTCACCGGTTTCGGTTCGACCGTCACCGACAGCGCCGCCTGGTTGGTCGCATCCACCGCGAACACGTAGTCGCCCGAACCGGGCAACGTGATGCCGAGGTTCTGCGTGCCGTCGCCGCAGCTCAGCGCGTACGGCTGGCCGAGCGTGACGTTCAGTGCCGCGCCCGAGGCGCCCGGGGCTCCGCCGCAATTCAGCGTGGCCCAGTCACCCGTCGCGATCTTGAACTGCGTGCCGCTGGCGAAGGCCGGATTGGCCGTCACGACGCCCGTGTAAAGGCGCTCGCCGTCCCAGGCCATGGGCCGGGTGGTGCCCCAGTCCTCGAACAGGCCGCGCAGGAACACGACCTGGTTCTGCGAAGGCGACGTCCTCGTCACCGTCAGTGTCGGGTTCACCGTGCTCGCGGCGTTCAGGCTGAACGTGTAATTGCCCGCAGACGCCGTGTTGAGCCGCAGGTCGCCGGTGCCATCGCCGCACGTCATCTTGAACGGCTGGCCGATGTTGACGGCATTGGAGCCGCCCCCCGCGACACCGCAGTTGGTGCTCGCCGTCCAGTCGGCGTCGGCGATCTTGAAGGCGGGCCGCGTGTCGGCGCCGCCGTTCAGCGTCAACGGCGCGGACAACGAGTAATCCTTGCCGCCCAGGAACTGCAGCTTGTACTGGTCGGAAGTGCCCCAGTCGTTGAAGCTGCCGCGCACGAACATGTCCTTCGCGTACGGGGCGCAGGAGGTCTGCGACGCACGCGTGAACACGGCCGTGGTACGAGCCGGCACGAAGAACCCGTTGGCATCGTGGTCGGCGCTCTTGACCACCGCATCGGTCGAGTTGACCAGGACCGGATGCAGGTTCCAGGTCTCGTTGCCGAACAAGGGCAGGGTGCGATCTTCATCGGACGCGTTGAAGATCGTCATGATCGAGCCCGTGTCGGGCGTATTGCCCGGCTCGGTGCAACCATTGATGCCCATTGCGACCACGCCCGGCAGCTGCGCAGGACCCGTGTTGTAGAACTTCACGCGCAGGTCGACCTGCGCCTGGTCGCGCAGGCGGAACAACGCCGAGCTCTTGCGGATCTTCAGCATCTCCTGCGCGTGGTCGAACGACCGCTGCAGCTGCGCCGGACCCGGACGCGTCGTCGGATCCTGGTACTTCACCTGCAGGATCGGCCACTCGGGCTGGTTCTTGTCGGCGATCGGCAGGCCCTGGGCCCACTTCGTGCCGGACATTGTCCAGTCGAGCGCGTTGAACCAGTCGCCCGAATCGTACGAGTCGCGGTCGCCGGACTTCGAACGCAGTATCTCGGAGCCCGCGTGGATGAACGGCACGCCCTGGCCGAGCAGGATCAGCGAAAGGGCGACGTTGTGCGCGCGCACGCGGTCGTCGACCGGCGTCCCGGTCGGGTGCTTGTACGAGCCGAGGTCCCAGAGCGTCTGGTTGTCGTGCTTCTCGGCGTAGTTGATGGCTTCCTGCGGATCCTTCGTGTAGCCGGAAGGCTGGCCGCGGTAATCCACGCTGGCGCCGGAAACAGTCAAACCGGCCGCGTTCTGCAGCTGGTAGGTGGCAAGGCCGCCTGCGAGCCAGACCCGGATGTTGTCCGTGTCGGCGATCAGCGCCTGGCGGTCGGCCGTGCTGCCGGTGTTGAGCGCGTTCGGGTCGTAGAACCAGCCGCTCACGAAGCCCTGGTTCTTGACGTACTGCTCGCCGCTATCGAACGGGCCACCGCCGCGAACCGGGTCGCGGATGCGGTCGCTGAAGCTGCCGATGCCGGTGCCGCCGAGGTTGGCCTGGCGCGCCGACTTGAAGCGGATGTCGTCCTCGCCGCCGCAGCAGTTCCAGCCTTCGCCGTAGATGTACATGCTCGGCTCGACCGCCTTCACCGCCGTCTGGAACGTGGTGATGTTGTCGAGCGTGTGCATGCTCATGAGGTCGAAGCGGAAGCCGCTGACCTTGTAGTCGCGCGCCCAGCGCACGCCGGTGTCGACCATCAGCTTTTCCATCATCCGGAACTCGCTCGCCGTGTCCTGGCAGCACGAGGCCGACGTGGGGAACCCGCTGGTGTTGTCGCGACGGTGGTAGTACCCCGGCACGATCTTGTCGAACACGGACTTGGGGTTCTGGCCCGACTGGTTGGTGTGGTTGTAAACCACGTCCATGACGGTGCGCAGGCCGAGGTCGTTCAGGCCCTTGACCATGCGACGGAACTCGAGGATGCGCTGCACGCCGTTCGGATCGGTCGAATAGCTGCCCTCGGGCACGCCGAAGTGATACGGGTCGTAGCCCCAGTTGAAGCCGTCCAGGGCACGCATCCAGTTTGCGATCTGCTGCGGGCGCTCGAGCCACTGCGCCGCGATGGCATCCTCGATCGCCCGGCGGATCGTCTTGCCGGAGTCCGTGACGCAGAGGTTTGCCGCGGCAGCGTTACGGGCGCAGAGCTTCTCGACCGGATCGTCGAGCTCGACGCGGTTGGCCGGGTCTTCGTCGATCGTGGCGATGTCGAAGGCCGGCAGGATATGCACGTGGGTGAGGCCGGCGGCCGCCAGTTTCTGCAGGTGCTGACGCCCGGCGGTGCCCGCCGCGTCGAACGCGGAGAACTTGCCGCGGTCGGCCGCCGGCACGGACGCATCGTCGATGCTGAAATCGCGCACGTGCAGTTCGTAGATCACGCTGTCTTCGGGCGCCGCGAGCGCCGGCAGCGCCAATGCGTCCCAGCCGGCCGGCTTGAGGTCGGCGTCGTCGAGGTTGACGAACTGGCTGCGGACGCTGTTCATCGACAGGCTCACCGAATACGGATCGGTCACCTCGTTGGTGACGATCGCATTGGCAGCGTACGAGTACACGCGCAGGGTGAACGTGTAGTACTTGCGATCCCAGCTCCGCGGGACCAGTGAAGCTCCAGACGCCGGTCGATTCGTCGAGAGTCATCGGGAAGACTTCGGCGGTCGTGTCGGTCGGGCTGTCATAGATATTGACCGAGACGCCTGGCGTCGTGAGCGCGGTCGGCGCCCAGACCGCAACTTGCGGCGTTCCTGAGTCGTAGTGGACACCCAGCGGGACGGGGTACGCCGCCGCGAGATAGAGGTCGTCCAGCGCGCCCGCCGTCTGGACGCGAGTGCCGCCGATGATCCTGCCATTGACGTCACGGCCGACCGCGACCAGCTGCCCGCGGGCGACTGCCTTCGCGTTGGCCACGGCAGAGGCCGGCAGGGCCCATGCCTGCAGGCCGTGCAGCTGCTTGTTGAACGCCGGCTTCGGGTTGGTGGTGGAGGTCAAGGCCACTGTCTGGTAGCTGCCAGCGAAGCCCTGCCCACTCGATACGATCGACGCGTCGGGCGAGAAGAGCAGCTCTGCCCTCGTGGCGCCCGCCGGCAGGGTGTACAGCAGGGTGTCTGCTTCGACCCAGTGCGCTGCCGAATTGCTGATGATGGGTGCCGGAGGAGGCGTGCCCGTAGTGGCGAACGCGTTACCCGAGAACGCGAATACGTCGTCGGCGCCGCTGCCGCCGTTGAAGGTGATCGTTTCCGTGCTGCCGTCCGCGTTCTGGACGGTCATCGTGCCATTGGCAAACGGCGTGATCGGAACGCCGGTCACGACGCAGCCGAACGGCGAGTCGGCAGGCGGGGCGACGCAGTTGTAGGTCTGTCCGCCGACCACGATCTTCGTGCCCACGACGCCGCCTTCTGGGCGCGAGTAGAAGATATCCACGTTCTGCTTCGCGAGCGCGAACTGCGCGTCCGCCGTCCATTCGAACTTGAGGATGCCGACGTCGCCGTTGGTGCCCGTGTTCTCGATTTCGATGCGCGTGATGCGGGCGTCGCCACCCCTGCGCAGTTCATCGACGCTCAGGTTGCCGATGCCTTTGATGGTCTTGACGCTCTCCACGCCCGCCGGGCCGGCGGCGCTCGCCACGACCGTGATGGAGTGGATGCGGATGATCGTGCTGTCTTCTTCAGGCTCGGGATCACCACCGCCGCCGCCGCCGCTGGTCACCTTGGTGATGGTCAGCTTTGGCGCGGTCTTGTCGGCACCGGTCGCGTCGAAGCGGAACTTGTAGTCGGCGTCCTCGGTGATCGTGAGGTCGAGGTTGCCCGGGTTGGCGCCGCACGACATGGTGTACGCCTGGCCGACGTTGATCCGCGCGCCGGCTTCGCCGGCACCGCAGTTCACGACCGCCCAGGAGGCGTCGGCCACCTTGAATTCGCCCGGCTCGTCCGTCCCTTCGAATTCGCCGTTGCTCTGCGTCGCCGTCGTCAGCGGCAACGTCACTTCGAGCACGTTGTCCGCCACTTCGACGAACTTGTTGTCGGGCCGCGCGGTCCAGCCGAGCTCCGTGCCGCGCACGAAGAGTTCGACGTCGAACGGCGGGTCGACCTTGTTGCTGCCCGTTGCGCTGGTCTTGGCGGCCGCCACGTCGACGGCCGCATCGAAGTCGTCCTGCGTGCCGAACTTGACCGCGTCGGCCGGCGTGCCGAAGTAGATCACGCCCGTCTTGCCCGACGGAATGATCCACGCGCCATTGCCATTGTCGGTCGTCGTACCGCCTACGAACTGCGCGTGGATCGGCGGCGTGCCGCTCACGAACCAGTCCGTGACCATCTTGAAATCGAACTCTTCGACCTTCGACACCGGCGCCGGTGGCGGCGTGGTGGTACCGCCACCACCGTCGAGGTCGGCGGAGCCGCTGCTGCCGCTGCCGCAACCGGCGAGCAACAACGACGAGAGCACCAGCGGTGCGGAGAACTTGATCAGGTCACGGTAGCAAAGAGGGCGCGACATTGACTCACACTCCCGAGGTCATGTGGCTGCTGGGGGCAAACCCGCCCCCTTGAATTTTTTCAGGTTCGCCTCGTCTTCGTGCCTGGCGAGATCAGACCCGAGGCGACGATGCCACTAAACGCTTAGTCCGTGCAAGAGCGCAAATGCCTGTACAGCCTGCGTCGAACGAGCGTGCGTCGGAACGATGGCCCAATCATCGTTGCGTCGGCGCGACCGCAGGCTGGGATTCCAGCAGTACGGTGCTGCGCTGCTCTACCCGCAGGGGTTCGTTGCACTGCAAAATACGCGGGTCGATCGAGGCCTCGTCGTTGCTCGTGTCGAACAACACCGCCCAGGCCGACCCGGGCGGCGCCGCGGGCAAGGTCATTTCAAGGTGCGCGTCGTGCGCGTTGAACACGACCAGCAGGTCACCGCTGCCGGAGGCGCGCGCCGGGACCCCGTTCATCTGCACGGCAATCGAGCGCAGGCTGGAGTCATTCCAGTCCGAATCCGACATTTCGCGGCCGGACGGATGTAGCCAGGTGACGTCCTTCGCGTGGGCGCCCCGACGCGTCCCCTTGAGAAACGTGTCGCGCCGCAGCCAGAGCCGGGACTTCCGCAGGTCGATCAAACGGCGAACGAACTCGACCAGGGCTGCGTTGCTGTGCGGCAGGGTCCAGTCGATCCAGTTGATCTCGTTGTCCTGGCAATAGGCGTTGTTGTTGCCGGACTGGGTGCGGCCGAATTCGTCACCGGCGAGCAGCATCGGCACCCCCTGCGACAGGAAAACCGTAGCGAGCAGGTTGCGCATCTGCCGGGCGCGCAACCCGAGGATCTCCGGGTCGTCGGTCGGCCCCTCCACGCCATAGTTCGCGCTGAGGTTGTGCGAGTGGCCGTCGCGATTGCCCTCGAGGTTGGCCTCGTTGTGGCGCTGCGCATAGGCCACGGTGTCGTGCAGCGTGAAGCCGTCGTGGGCGGCGACGTAATTGATGCTCGCGGTCGGCTTGCGGCCGCCCGACCGGAACAGGTCGCTGGAGCCGGCAAACCGCTCGACGAAATGCCCAAGCAGCGGGCGGTCACCGCGCCAGAACGCGCGCACCGTGTCGCGATAGCGGTCGTTCCATTCGGACCAGCCCGAGGGGAAATGCCCGAGCTGGTAGCCGCCTGCACCGACGTCCCAGGGCTCCGCGATCATCTTCAGATAGGCGAGCTGCGGATCGGCGCGCACCGCTGCGAAGAAGGGCGCCGCCCGGTTGAAGCCGCTCGGGTCGCGCCCGAGGATCGGCGCGAGGTCAAAGCGGAATCCGTCGACGCGCATCTCGGTGGCCCAGTAGCGCAGGCAATCGATCACGAGCGCGCGCACGGCCGGTTCGTCGAAGTTGATCGTGTTGCCACAGCCCGACAGGTTCGCGTAATGCGCCCGGTTGTGGTCGACCAGCCGATAATAGACAGCGTTGTCGAAGCCTCGCAGGCTCAGTGTCGGGCCATTCTCGTTGCCTTCAGCGGTGTGGTTGAACACGACGTCGAGGATCACCTCGAGTCCCGCCGCGTGCAGGGCCCGCACCATCGTCTTGAACTCGGCGACGGGGTCGTGCAGCGCGTAGCGCGGTTCCGGGGCGAACCACGCCAGCGAATTGTAGCCCCAGTAGTTGGTCAGGCCGCGATCGGCCTGGAACTGCTCGGTGATCGAGGCCTGCACCGGCATCAGCTCGACCGTCGTCACGCCGAGCCGCTTGAGATAGGCGATCACGTCGGGATGCGCGAGCCCGAGGTATTTCCCGCGGAGCCTTTCGGGCACGGCCGGGTGGCGCTGCGTGAAGCCTTTGACGTGCACTTCGTAGATGATCGTGTCGCGCCACGGCACGTTGGGCGAGCGTACTTGGCCCCAGTCGAAGTTCCCGTCAACGACGACCGAACGCGGCACGTACGGCGCGCTGTCCACGCTGGAAGGGTGGGCGTCGAGGCCGGGCACGGCGCCATGCAGCGCGGGGTGCCACGCGAAGCCGCCCGCGAGCGATTGCGCGCATGGATCGACCAGCAACTTGGCGGGATTGAATCGATGCCCGCGCGCCGGGTCGTACGGGCCGTGCACGCGATAGCCATAGCGCAGCCCGGGTCCGCCGAACCGTGCCGGCAGGAAACCGTGCCACAGGTCGCCGGTCCGCGACGGCAGGCCGAGGCGCGCAATCTCGACGTGGCCGGAGGCGTCGAACAGGCACAGCTCTACGCTTTCGGCATGCGCAGAGTAAACGGCGAAATTCGTGCCGCGCCCGGTCCAGTTGGCGCCGAGCGGTTGCGGCTGGCCGGGCTCGAGCCGCAGCGTGTCACCCGCTGTATTCATGGTGACGGTGCCGCTACGCCCTGCACGAGGCAGTCATGCGCCCAGTCGGGCACGCCGTCGACGCCGTAACCCATCTTCATCGACACGGGAACCTGCGGGCCAGTCTGGCCATACGCGCGCGTCTGCATCTGGGGCGATCAGTGCTGCAGTTCGAGGAACAGCGCCGCGAGCGGAGGCAGGTTGAGTCGCACGTGACAAGGGTAGCCCTGTGATGGCGCGGTTTGCGCGACCAGGAGATCCTGCCGGTTGTAACCGGAGCCGCCGAATCGCCCGGCATCGCTGTCGAACACCTTGCGGTACGTACCAGCTTCGGGCACGCCCAGCCAGTAGTCGTTGCGCGGCACGGGCGTGCAGTTGAACACGCAGAGCAGCGGTGGACGGTCGGGCTGCTGCGGGCATCGTCGCAGGAAGGCGAACACGCTCTGGTCGGCGTTATGCAGGTCGATCCAGCCGAAACCCGCGGGGTCGACGTCGCTCGCGTGCAGCGAAGGGTTGGCGATGTAGAGGCGATTCAGCTCGCGGTTCAGGTCGAGCAATCCGCGGTGGGCCGGCTGCTCGAGCAGGTGCCAGTCGATCGAGTGTTCGTCGCGCCACTCCTGCCACTGGCCGAATTCGCTGCCCATGAACAGCAGCTTCTTGCCGGGATGCGCAGTCATGTACGCAAGGAACCAGCGGTAGTTCGCCCGCTTCTGCCACTCGTCGCCCGGCATCTTGTCGAGCAGCGAACCCTTGCCGTGCACGACCTCGTCGTGCGAGATCGGCAGCACGAACTTCTCGGACCACGCGTATACGAACGAGAACGTGATCAGCGAATGGTGGAACCGGCGGTGCACCGGATCGTGCTCAACGTAGCGCAGCGTGTCGTTCATCCACCCCATGTTCCACTTGAAGTGGAACCCGAGGCCGCCGAGGTGAGCAGGCTGCGTGACGCCCGGGAACGCCGTGGATTCCTCGGCGAAAGTCATCACGCCCGGGAAATCGCGCCCGATCGAGATGTTGAGCTGGCGCAGAAACTCGATCGCGTCGAGGTTCTCGCGGCCACCGTAGCGGTTGGGAACCCACTCGCCTGCCTTGCGGCTGTAGTCGAGGTAGAGCATCGATGCGACCGCATCCACGCGCAGCCCGTCGATGTGGTATCGATCGAGCCAGTACAGCGCGTTGGCCACGAGGAAATTGCGCACCTCGTGCCGACCGTAATTGAAGATCTTGGTGCCCCAGTCGGCGTGCTCGCCGAGGCGCGGGTCCGCGTGTTCGTAGAGGCTGGAACCGTCGAACTGGGCCAGGCCGTGGTCGTCGCGCGGGAAATGCGCGGGCACCCAGTCGATCAGCACGCCAATACCGGCGGCGTGGCAGCGATCGACGAAGTGCATGAAGTCCTGGGGACTGCCGAAGCGCGCGCTCGGGGCGTAATACCCTACGACCTGATAGCCCCACGAGCCGTCGAAGGGATGCTCGGCCACGCCCATGAGCTCGATGTGCGTGTAGCCGAGGTCGAGCACGTAGGGGATCAGCTCGTCGGCCAGCTCACGCCAGTTGAGGAACTGCGGCGTGCGGCCATAGTCGCGGCGCCAGCTGCCCGGATGCACTTCGTAGATGTTGATCGGCTGCAGGTGGGGGCTCGCCTGCTTGCGCGCCTCGATCCACGCGGCATCACGCCATTCGTAACCGTCGAGCGACGCGACGATTGAGCAGTTGCCGGGCCGCAGTTCCATCGCGAAGCCGTAGGGATCCGCCTTGAGGATCGTCGCGCCCGACCGGGTCCGGATCTCGTACTTATAGTGCGTACCCGGGCCGATGTCGGGGACGAACAGCTCCCAGATGCCCGAGCTGCCGCGGACCTGCATCGCGTGCTTACGACCATCCCAGAGATTGAAAGGCCCAACGACGCTGACGCGCTCGGCATTCGGGGCCCAGACGGCAAAGCGCGTTCCGCTCAGGCCGTCGATCTCGGCGGGGTGGGCGCCGAGCTTGTAGTAAATGGTGTAGTGGTTGCCTTCGCCGAACAGGTACATGTCGAAGTCGGAAAGCTGTGGCGCGAAGTAGTACGCGTCGTGCTTGTCGATCTCGACACCGCTGAGATAGCGCACGTGCAGCTTGTAGGGATGCAGCGGGCGCCGGTGCGGCACGCGGCCTTCGAACAATCCGGCCGGATGTATTCGCTTCAGCGCGACGCCGTCACCCGCGTCGCCGTCCCAGCGTACGCTGACGGTCTCGGCGTCAGGCTCGAGCACCCGCACCATGCAGGTGGGGGGATCGCCGTTCCTGCGCGCGTACTCATGGTACCCAAGCAGGGAACGCGGCTGCGGGTGCCGGGCATTGACTAGCGCGTCGATGTCCGCAGCGTTCAGTTTTGTTGTCGCGGCCACGCGCGCAGTCTAGCTCGCTTCACCGGCCGCCTGTTAGTGGCACCGACCGAGACAGGGCTTTCAGCAGTCTTGGTACAGAAGGCCGGTGCCCGACCGAAGTCGATGGGGTAGACGAAAAGCGAGCTCAAAGCACCGGCTTGATGCGCCAGATCCGCTCCGCGTACTCCCGGATGCTGCGGTCGCTGGAGAACGAGCCCATGTTGAGCGCATTAATCACCGCCCTCCGGCTCCACTCGTCCGGGTCGAGGTAGAGCTCGTCCACCGCCGCCTGCGCCTTCGCGTACGCCGCGAAGTCCGCCAGCACGCAGTACGGCTCGCCCTCGCTCAGCAGGCGCTCGACGATGGGCTTGCCATCGGCGATGTTCCCGGGCGTGAAGTGCCCCGAATCGATCAGCTGGAGCGTGCGGGCAAGGTCGGGATCCGAACGGACATAGGTCTCGGGCGAATAGCCGCGCTGGCGCAGCTCGGCCACCTCGGGCGCCTGGAGACCGAAGATGAAAATATTCTCAGGCCCGACCTGCTCGCAAATCTCGATGTTGGCGCCGTCGAGCGTGCCGATCGTCAGGGCGCCGTTGAGCGACAGCTTCATGTTGCCCGTACCGGAGGCTTCCATGCCCGCCGTCGAAATCTGCTCGGAGAGGTCGGCCGCGGGCATGATGCGCTGAGCGAGCGAGACGTCGTAGTCCGGCAGGAAGACAACCTTGAGCTTGCCGCGAATGCTCTCGTCGGCGTTGACGACCGTCGCGACGTTATTGATCAGCTTGATGATGCCCTTGGCCATCACGTAGCCGGGCGCCGCCTTGCCCGCGAAGACGACCGTGCGCGGCACGGCAAAGGCGTCCGGATTCGCTCGCAGCTTGTGGTAACGCGTGACCACGTACAGCAGATTGAGCAACTGCCGCTTGTACTCGTGGATGCGCTTCACCTGCACGTCGAACAGCGACTGGACATCGACCTCGATGCCGACGCGACGCTGGATTTCAGCGGCGAGCCGTCGCTTGTTGTCGAGCTTGATCGCACGGAACTCGCGCCGGAAGTGCGCATCGTCAGCGGCCCAGCGCAGCCGCTCGAGCTCCTCCAGGTCGTTCTCCCACGCGTGGCCGAGGTGCCGCGAGAGCAGCGACGACAGGCCCGGGTTCGACTGCTTCAGCCAACGGCGCACCGCGATGCCGTTGGTGACGTTGGTGAAGCGGTCCGGGTAGAGGTCGGCGAAGTCGGTGAAGATCGTCTGCGTCATCAGGTCCGAATGGAGCTTGGCGACGCCGTTGACGGTGTGACTGGCGACGACGGCCATGTGCGCCATCCGCACCTGGCGGCCGTTGCCTTCGTCGATCAGCGACATGCGACGGCGGCGATCGTTGTCACCCGGATGGCGCGCGGTGACTTCATCCAGCAGGCCGCGGTTGATCAGGTAGATCAGCTGCAGGTGGCGTGGCAGCAGCCGCTCGAAGAATGCGATCGGCCAGACCTCGAGTGCCTCCGGCAGGAGCGTGTGGTTGGTGTAGGAAAAGACGCGGCGCGTGATGTCCCAGGCGCGCTCCCAGTCGACTTCGTGCTCGTCGATCAGCAGGCGCATCAACTCGGGTATCGCGAGCGCCGGGTGCGTGTCGTTCAACTGGATCGCGATCGCGTCCGGCAGCGTGTCGAAGCTGCGACCCGCCGCGAGGTGCTGCGCCAGGATGTCCTGCAGGCTGGCGCTGACGAAGAAGTACTGCTGCTTGAAGCGCAGTTCCTTGCCCTGCGGCGTGGTGTCGTCCGGGTACAGGATGCGCGAGACGTTCTTGGCGTCGACCTGCTCCGCCGAGGCCTCCGCATGGCGCCCGGCGTTGAAGGTCTCGACGTTGAACGGCGCGATCGCGCGCCCGGCCCACAGCCGCAGGTGATTCACGGTCGGGCTGCGGTTGCCCGGGATCAGCTGGTCGAAGCCCACGGCCCAGATGTTTTGCGTGTCGACCCAGCGGTAGCGCGTGCGGCCCTGGGGGTCCTGCGTGCCGATGCAGCGGCCGCCGACGCGGACGACGTAGCGCGCATCGTCGCGGGCGATTTCCCACGGGCTGCGCTCGCGCATCCAGGTGCTGGCGATCTCGCGCTGGCGGCCGTCCTCGTCGATGACCTGGGTGAAGATGCCGTAGTCATAGCGGATGCCGTAGCCCACCGCCGGAAACTGCAGCGTGGCGAGCGAATCGAGAAAGCACGCCGCCAGGCGCCCGAGACCGCCGTTGCCGAGCCCCGGGTCGATCTCTTCCTGCGCCACGCGCTCGAGGTCGTAGCCGAGCTCCGCCAGCGCCTCACGCGCTTCCTGCACCAGGTCGCCGTCGAGGCTGGCAAGCCCGTTGATCAGCGAGCGTCCGAGCAGGAACTCGACCGAGAGGTAACAGACGCGCTTGACGCCCGCCTGCGACATTCGGCGCTGCGTCGAGAGCCAGCGCGCTGCCAGTTCCTCGCGCACCGCCAGGGACAGCGCGTCATAGATGTCGCGCTGCGTCGCGGTTTCCGGGTCCTTGCCCAATGACCGGGTCAGCCGGTCGAGCAGGACGGCACGCAGCGTGCCGGGCTGCAACGCGATACCACTGAGCAGGGCGGTGCTTCTCACTTGCTGAACTCCCCGCGGGCGCGCGCCGGAGCGGCTCCCGTCTGATCTTCTCAGGCCGTCGATCACAGCACTTCGATGGTGCGCTCCGATACGATTCGCCAGCCCGGGGCTTCGCGGACGAGAGTCAATTCTTTGCGCACCGCGTTTTCGCCGAAGCGCTGCACGAACGTGATCACGCGCCGGTCGGGAGCGGTGACGCTCAACGTGGTTTCCTCGAGTTCGGCCTTGGGCGCCGTGCCCGATTCGACCTGCTGCCGGCGCTGGTCGATGAACGCGGCCGAGCCCCCTTCCGCCTGGAAGTTCGGCGAATAGAACGCGGCCACCTGGTTGGCCTTGCGGTTAGCCCATGCGTTGGCCCAGGCGTTCACGGCATCCTCGGCCGCGTCGGCTACACCACCCGCGCGACGGAAGAATCCCGGCGGTTGGTCGAGGCAGGCCGGAGCCGGGTCCAGCTTGTCAGGGCTCGGGTCGGCCATCGGGATAGCGAGGGCGCTGCCGCCGAGGCGCTCACTGCCCGTGACGCCCTCTGGCATCTGCAGCTGCGGACGGTCCCTGGCAGCCAGGTAGTCCTGGTTGCCGCCGCAGGGATTGCTGCTGGCACAGCCCGCCAGCACGGCGAGGCTCAGGCCCGGCAGGACCAGCAGCAGGAGCGAGGGGCGCAACACAGGCATCGGCGATCACCGGGCGACGGGAGTCGGGGGCCGGCATTGTATCGTGTAAATCCGCAGTGTCCCGTGCCTGGTGCTGCCGCGGCCGGACGAATCCGGCGGCGCGCTGCCTGCATTCGATTTCAGCTGCGCCGTGAACGCAGCACTTCGACCTGGTCGAGCTCCCACAGGTGCAGCGGCGCACCGCGGCGCACGAACATCCCGGAACCGGCGTTGATGAAGGCGCGAGCGAGGCGCTTGCGGTACCAGTCCGCCGGGCGGATGTGCACGTTGCGGTCGGTGCGGCGCTTGTCGCAATACAGGTCCCAGTCTTCCTGGGTCAGCGCGCCGAAATGGAGCACGCCCGCGCACAGCTGCGCGAGATTGCGCAGGCCCGCCGCCGCAGGCCGCGACGGCAGGTACTGGAAGACGTCGTAGCAGATGACCAGGTCGAAAGGCCGCTCGCTGGTGTAGGTGGCGACCGACCCCTGGACCCAGCCGTGCTGCTCGCAGAGGTACTGGCTGACCTCGAGACCGGTGTAGCGGGCCCGCGGGAAGTGGCGCAGCAACTGCTCGCGCATCAGCCCGAGCCCGCAGCCGACATCCAGGATCGAACGCACCTTGAGCTCGCCGTGGCGCACGAAGGCCGCGACGAGGTCCGCGCGTCGCGTCATCTCGGCCGGCGTCACGACGCGGGTGCGCGGGTCGAGGTAGAAGCGCCGGTAGAACGCGGCGTCGAACGGGTCTTTGGCGTCGGGCTTCCGTGGCACGCGCGGAGCATACGGGTGCGACGGGCGGTCCGGTAGCCCATGCGGGGCCGGCAACTTGCCGTTTGTTTGTCAAGTCAGAACTATTCAAATCTGTATTCCAGGCCAATTACCGTCTACAAGATTGAGAAGTCCAGCTTGATTCATGCCGCGTGTCGGCGGTGGCGGTTGCATCGCCGTCCAGCGCCCCCACTCAGAGGGTCTTGCTGGACTTCGATGGACAGGCCCGACGATGAACCGACGCGAAATGCGCAGCTGGTTGTGGGCGGAGGCGGTCGACAGGGTCGACCGCGCCGACCGCCTGCAACGGCAGTTTTTCCGGCTCGCGGCCCGCAGCGGCGCTGAACCGCCCCGCTGGGAGCCGCCCGTCGACGTGTACTCGGGACCGGAACAGGTGCTGATCGAAGTCGCCCTGCCCGGCGTCCCGTCCGACCGGCTGGAGCTGGTGCTGGCCCCGGGCGAGCTGATCATCCGCGGCGAGCGAGCGCTGCCGCAGCGGCCACCAGGCACGACGCTGCAGCGCCTGGAGATCCCGTATGGACGCTTCGAGCGCCGGCTCGCCGTCGGCCCGGGGCAGTGGGAGCTGGTCGATCGTCGCCTCGCGGACGGGTGCCTGCAGTTGCTGCTCGCCCGGCGCCGCTGAACTCACGGACAGGTGGAAACAGACATGAGCATGGAACCCGAAGACGACACCGCGGCCCGCGAGGCCGCCGAACCTGCAGTGACGCCCGGCAGCGAGACGGCGCCCGGCCTGCCCGACGACATGCTGATCGTCCTGCCGGTGCGCAACCTGGTGCTGTTCCCGGGCGTCATCATTCCGGTCGCGATCAAGCGCGAGAAGACCGTGGCGGGCGCGCAGGAGGCCGTGCGCGTCGCCGGCAAGGTCGGGTTCCTGCTGCAGAAGGATCCCGAGACGAGCGACCCGGGCTTCGACCAGCTGCACCGCATCGGCACCGCGGCGTCGATCGTGCGCTACGTCACCGCGCCCGATGGCACGCATCACCTGGTGTGCCAGGGCGAGCGGCGCTTCCGCGTGCTCGATGCGGTCGCCGGCTTTCCGTACCTGGTGGCCCGCGTCGAGTACCTGAGCGACGCCGGCGGCGCGCACCCGGAGGTCGAGGCGCGCACGCTGCTGCTGAAGCAGAAGGCGATCGAGGCGATCACGCTGCTGCCGCAGGCGCCGGCCGAGCTTGCGAACTCGATCCAGGCGATCGAGTCGCCCGCGGCGCTTGCCGACACCATCGCGAGCTTCCTCGACGTCAAGCCGGCCGAGAAGCAGGAACTGCTCGAGGTCACCGAAATCCGCGAGCGGCTCGAGCGCGTCTCGACGCTGCTGACGCGGCGGGTCGAAGTGCTGCGCCTGTCGCGGCAGATCGAGGAACAGACCAAGGAAGCCATCGACGATCGCCAGCGCGAGTACGTGCTGCGCGAACAGCTGAAGCAGATCCAGAAGGAACTCGGCGAGGAAACCGAGGGCGAGGAGACCGCGGAACTCGCGGCGGCGATCGCGCAGGCCGGCATGCCGCAGGAAGTCGAGGAGCACGCGCGCAAGGAGCTGAAGCGGCTCGAGCGCATGAACGAGGCGAGCGGCGAGTACTCGATGGCGCGCACCTACCTCGACACGCTGCTGGCGCTGCCGTGGTCGAAACTCGATGCGGAGTCGATCGACATCGAGCGTGCGCGCGGCATCCTCGACGCGGATCACTACGGCCTCGAGAAGATCAAGAAGCGCATCATCGAGTTCCTCGCGGTGCGCAAGCTCAACCCCGAGGGCCGCAGCCCGATCCTGTGCTTCGTCGGCCCGCCCGGGGTGGGCAAGACCTCGCTCGGCCAGTCGATCGCGCGCGCGCTCGGCCTCAGGTTCCAGCGCGCGAGCCTGGGCGGCGTGCACGACGAGGCTGAAATCCGCGGCCACCGGCGCACCTACATCGGCGCGCTGCCGGGCAACATCGTCTCCGCGATCCGCAAGGCCGGCACGCGCAACCCGGTGCTGATGCTCGACGAGATCGACAAGCTCGGCCACGGCATCCAGGGCGATCCGGCCTCGGCGCTGCTCGAGGTGCTGGACCCGGAGCAGAACTCGACGTTCCGCGACAACTACCTCGGCGTGCCGTTCGACCTGTCGAAGGTGCTGTTCATCGCCACCGCGAACCAGCTCGACACGATCCCGGGCCCGCTGCGCGATCGCATGGAGATCATCGAGCTGACCGGCTACACCGAGGAAGAAAAGGTCGAGATTGCGCGCCGCTACCTCGTGCCGCGGCAGTTGACGGCGAACGGGCTCAAGCCCGGGCAGGCATCGATCTCGGACGTGGCGCTGCACACCGTGGCGCGCGAATACACGCGCGAGGCGGGTTGCCGCAGCCTCGAGCGCGAGATCGGCGCGGTGCTGCGCAACGTCGCGGTGCGCGTCGCCGAAGGCAAGGCCACGGCGGTGCGGATCGAAGCGGCCGACGTGAGCGCGATCCTCGGCGCGCCGAAGTTCGAGAACGAAGTCGCCATGCGCGTCAGCGTGCCGGGCGTGGCGACGGGACTCGCCTGGACGCCGGTCGGCGGCGACATCCTGTTCATCGAGGCGACCCGCATCCCGGGCAACGGCAAGCTGATCCTGACGGGCCAGCTCGGCGACGTGATGAAGGAGAGTGCCCAGGCCGCGTGGAGCCTGCTCAAGTCACAGGCCGAATCGATCGGCGTCGACTCGACCCGGTTCGAGAAGATGGACGTGCACGTGCACGTGCCGGCGGGCGCGATACCGAAGGACGGTCCGAGCGCCGGCGTGGCGCTCTACACGGCGCTGGTGTCGCTGATGACCGGCAAGACCGTGCGCAACGACGTCGCGATGACGGGCGAGATCAGCCTGCGCGGGCTGGTGCTGCCGGTGGGCGGCATCAAGGAGAAGACGGTGGCCGCGCATCGTGCGGGCATTCGCACGGTGATGCTGCCGGCGCGCAACCGGCGCGACCTCGACGACATCCCCGAGAGCGTGCGCAAGGACCTGCAGTTCGTCTGGCTCGAGCGTGTGGAAGACGCGGTGGCCGTCGCGATCGACGGCCCGGTGCCGAAAGCCGCCTGATCTGCTCGCCGCGGCCTGCTCCCCCCCGCTTGCGGGAGAGGGTTGGGGTGAGGGTTGCGACACGCGCGTCGTCGGTGCTTCGTCGCCCGATTTGTCGAGCGCCGCAGCTCGAGCGCAGTCGCGAGGCGGCGCAGCTCGTGCTGCCCCGCTGCGGCCACCCTCGCCTCGCGGCCGCTCGAGCAAGGTTCGCCGTGGATCGCGCAGTGCCTCTGCGCGATCCACGAAGCGCGCGAGACCATGAGGGCGACGGAGCACCGACGACGCGCGAGGTGCAAGACCCTCACCCGCGCTGCGCGCGACCTCTCCCGCAAGCGGGAGAGGTAAACCACCCTCACCCGCGCTGCGCGCGACCTCTCCCGCAAGCGGGAGAGGTGCACCCTCACCCGCGCTGGCGCGATCAAATGCGGATGCGCTGCCAGCGCCCCGACCGCCAGCGCACGAACAGCGCGCTGCCCAGCAGCACGATGTAGACCAGCAGGCCGGTCCAGCCTCCCGCGGCGCCGAACCCGAACTGCGGCAGGATGTCGGTCCACCCCTGCCCGGGCGCGAACGACAGCATGTGCGCCAGCGGCACGAACACGCCCCACGAGCAGACCAGGAACAGCACCGCCGGCACCTTCGACGTCGCCCGCGCCGCGCAGCGAGAAGCCGCTGCCCAGGCTGAGGCCATCGAAGATCTGGTACCCGGCAGCGATCCACAGCAGCACGATCGCGATGCGCACGACCTCGGCGGCCTGCGGATCCGTCGCGCTGAGGAATGTCGGCAGCAGCCAGGGCCCGGCCAGCGCGACCAGCACGCCGAGCGTGCCCATGAACGCGATGGTCAGCACGATGATGGCGTTGCCGACCCGCCGCGCCCATTCGGGGTCGCCGGCGCCGATCGACTGGCCCACGAGCGTCGTGCCGGCCAGCGCGATGCCGATGCCCGGCATGTACGACATCGAGGTCAGCATCATCACGATCTGCGTCGCTGCGCCGTCGGCGGCGCTGAGGCGCACCTGCATCAGCTGGAACAGCGCCATGCCGAACAGGTCCGCCGCGTACATCACCCCCATCGGCAGGCCCAGCCGATACTGCCGCGCCAGGCTGCCGAGATCCGGACGCCAGGTCAGGTGCGACTTGTACTGCCGGCGCACTGGCGGCCGCAGGAACATCCACGTCGCGAACGCCAGTCCACACACCATGCTGACGTTCGTGGCCCAGGCGGAACCGGCGATGCCGCCGTCGAGCACGAAGATGAACAGCCAGTTGAGCACGGCGTTCACGACCGCGACGATCAGCGTGGTGGCGAGCGCGACCCGCGGCCGCGAGATGCCGTTGAAGAAGCCGGTCATGGCCCAGAGCGCGACGCCGATCGGAGCGCCGAGCATGCGCGGCTGCCAGAAGGCCATTGCCTGCTACGACACTTCCGGTGCGAGCCCGAACGGCGCAAAGATCCACGGACCCAGCCACGCAAGCACGGCATAGAACGGCAGGGTGAGCGCGCTCGCCACCAGCGCGACCCAGGCCGCATGGCTCGCGCGCGTCCAGCGACCGGCGCCTCTTGCCTGCGCGGCAAACGTCTGCACGGCCAGGCCGACACCGCCGAACAGCATGATGAACAGCAGCACCACCCAGTACACGGCGGCCATGCCGGCCATCGCCGTCGTCGAGATGTGCCCGACGAACCAGGTGTCGGTCAGGCTGATCACCGCCTGCAGGCTGGTATTGAGCATCAGCGGCAGCGCGAGCGCCGCCACGGCGCGGTAGTCGATGTGCGTCCGCCCCGTCAGCGGATCGCGTTTCTGCGCAGGGACAGGTTGTGTCGTGGCCTGGATCACCGACGCATGTGCCGGTGCACGAAGAAGTAATAGAGCCCGCCGAGGAACAGCAGCAGGCCCCCGGCCCAGAGCGTGATGCGGTGCAGGTTGCCCTGCATCAGCTGCTCGTCCTGGCCGGCCGTGACGCCGACCCAGACCAGCACGGTGCACCAGAGCGCCGAACCGACCACGGTGGCGAGGGAATACCAGCCGAAGTGCATGCGCACGACGCCGGCCGGGATCCCGATCAGGTGCCGGATCACGGGCAGCAGGCGCGAGATGAACACGCCGACCATGCCGTAGTGCGAAGCCCAGTGTTCGGCGCGCACGATCTTCTCGGGCGTGATCATGACGTAGCGCCCATAGCGCATCAGCAGCGGCCGCCCGAGCAGGTACGAGGCCCAGTACATGACGCTGGCCCCGACCCATGACCCCAGCGTGCCCGCGAGCACGATGCCGCCCAGTGAAAAGCGGCCGTGCGCATGGGCCAGGTAGGCGGCTGGCGGGATCACGAACTCGCTCGGAACCGGCAGGATCGAACTTTCCATGGCCATCAGCAGCCCGATGAGCCAATAGCCGCCCTGGTCGAGCGCCGACAGGTACCACTGCATCAGGGAGGCAATCATTTCGTGCATGCGGCTAGTGTGCCAGAGCACCCGCCGCGCCGTTCATGCGCCCCGTAGGACTGCGCCGGCACTGATGCGACAATGCGGGCATATCCGCCGTTTCCGGACACCCCACGACGATGGCCCGACAATCCCTTCCGCCTGCCGCCCCGCACCTGCCCGGGCTGGTCACCGCCCTGCTGCTGTTGCTCACTTCGGGGCTTGCCTGCGCCGCGCTGCCCGGCCTGCCCGCCGTACCGGCCAAGGCGCCCGCGGCGGCAAGCACTCCTGCCGATGGGGCACCCGCCGCACCGGCCGTCGAGACGATTCCGGCGAGTGACATCCCGATCCGCGCGGACGTGGACGAGCGCTTTGCCCAGGACGTGCTGCAGCGGACCAGGGGCAAGGACCCCAGCCCGAAGCTCGGCGCGGGTCTCGATGAACTCACCCGTGGCATCGTGCAGCTGTCGCAGTCGTTCAAGAACGACAACCTCAGGCAGCTGTCGGCCATCCGCCTGGAGAGCCTCGACAATCACTGGAAGTTCTACCAGCGCGAACTGAACGAATGGCGCGCCGAGCTGGACGCCACGACAGGGGTCTACACCGAAGATGCCGCGGAGCTCGCCAGGCGACGGGTGACCTGGGAGGCGACGCGTAGCGGCGCTTGCTGCAAGCGGCGTCACTGCGGCGCTGACCGACCGTGTCGACGTCGTCATTGCGCAGATCGCGCTCGCGGAAGCGGCGATTTCCGCCCCGCTCGACGAACAACTCAAGCTCAGGCGGCGCGCGAACACGGTCCAGGCCAGCATCGACGCCGGCAGCAAGGGAGTGGCCGCGGCCATCGCCTACTACGACCGGCGGCTCGGGATGGTCGATGCCGCGCCGGCCTGGCAGGCCTGGAACGACACTGAGTTCGCGCAAGTCCGAGCTGACCGGCGCCAGGACCGGCCTCGGCTCTGGAAACCGCATTCATCGCGGAGTGGGGCGCGGCGAACCAGTCGCGGATCCATGCCTATCGCCTGGGCGCGCTGGCGCTGCTGCCGCTGCTGCTGTGGCTGGGCTGGCGCAGCCGCAAGACCGTCACCACGGAACCGGCGATGCAGGCGGCCGCCAAGGTCCTGCGCCGGCCGCTCTCGGCCTGGCTGCTGCTGACCCTGATCGGCGTGCTGTTCTTCTTCCCGGACGCGCCGCTCGTGATGCACCAGATGGCGCTGCTGCTGGCGCTGGTGCCGATGCTGCGCCTGCTGCCGGACCGCGTGTTCGAGGTGCTGGGACGCTGGCCCTATTTCGGCACCGCGCTGTACCTGCTGTACCGCCTGAGCATCCTGCTGCTCGACCAGCCGCTGTACTACCGGCTCTATACGCTCGGCATCGCGCTGGTGCACGGCGGCCACGCTGGTCTGGTTGCTGCTGTCGTCGCAACGCCGGCACGAGCGCGCCGGGACCCGGCCGGCGCACGGCGCGATCCGTGTCCTCGGCCTGGGTCGCGGTGGCCGCGCTGCTCGTGGCGTCGGTCGCCAACATCGTGGGCAACGTGTCGCTGGCCGAGATGCTGACCGGCGCGGTGCTCGACAGCGCCTACGTCGGACTGGCGCTCTATGCCGGCGCCAACGTGCTCGTCTCGGTGCTGAGCCTGCTGCTGGCGCAGGCGCGAGATGACGCGCTTCCGCGTGATCACGCAGCACGCCGGGCCGCTGCTTGCGAGCCTGAACCGGCTGTTGATGTTCGGCGCGCTGGTGGCGTGGATCGTCGTGATGCTGCACGAGTTCCGCGTTGCGCGGCCGCTGTTCGGCGCGGCCAGGCGGATCCTGACCTTCCCGCTCGAGGCCGGCCAGGTCTCGGTCACGCTGGGCAGCATCCTGCTGTTCTTCTTCTCGATCTACGTCGCCTTCTGGGTGGCGCGCACCGTGCGCCTGGTGCTGCGCGACGAAGTCCTGCCGAAAATGGACCTGCCGCGCGGCGTGGGCAACAGCGTCTCGTCGCTGAGCTACTACGGGCTGGTGCTGGTCGGGCTGATGTTTGCGCTGGCCGCGGCGGGTTTCGAGACCTCGCAGTTCGCGATCGTGTTCGGCGCGCTCGGCGTCGGCATCGGCCTCGGACTGCAGGGGGTCGTCAACAACTTCGTGTCGGGCCTGATCCTGATGTTCGAGCGGCCGATCCAGCCGGGCGACGTGGTCGAGGTGTCGGGCACCTCGGGCAAGGTGCGCGAGATCGGCATGCGCGCGACGACGCTGACGACCTTTGAGGGCGCCGACGTCGTCGTGCCGAACGGCACGCTGCTGTCGGAGAAGCTGATCAACTGGACACTGAGCGACATGAACCGCCGCATCGATGTCGAGGTCGGCATCGCCTACGGCTCGGATCCGCGCCGCGTGCTGGAACTGCTGCGCGAGGTCGCGCTGGGCACGCCCGGCATCTCGCCCCAGCCCGAGCCTGCGATCGTCTTCAAGGGCCTGGGCGCGCACTCGCTCGACTTCGGCGTCCGCGCCTGGACCAACGACTTCGGCGACTGGGTCACGATCCGCACCGAGATGACGGCACGGGTGTACGAGGCACTGCGGCGCGAGAAGATCGAGATTCCGTTTCCGCAGCAGGACCTGCACCTGCGCAGCGTCGCGCCGGCCGTGGTCGAGCTGCTGGCGCGCGCGCGCAGCGAGGCGCCGGGATCGACTCCGCCGCCGCCCGCCACGCCGCCGTCGCCACCGCCGGCCTGATGCTGCTCGAGGCAGGACTGCTCGACGGCAGCACGAATGTCGCCGCCTCGGCCGTGGCCGGCTCGGTGCTGGCCTGGGCCGTCGCGCAGGCACCCTGGCGTGTCTGGCTGGCCGACCGCGAGCGGCAGTGGGTCTGGCTCGGCTCGCTGAGCCTGCTGCTCGTGGTCTGGTCGATGAAGGCCGGCATCACGCCGGGACTCTCGGTGCGCTTCCTGCTGATGACCGCGCATGACGCTGCTGCACGGCTGGCACCTGGCAGTGACGGCGGGAGCCCTGGTGCTCGCGGTCATGTCGTACCTGGGCCTGGCAGAGTGGAGCCTGTTCGGTCCCAACCTGCTGTGCATGGCCATCGTGCCGGCGCTGTTCACCGCCTGGTTCCACGAGCGGGTGCACGCGCTGCTGCCACCCAATTACTTCGTTTATTTTTTCGTGACGACGTTTCTCGGCTCGGCGCTGGCGTTCAACCTCGCGGGGCTGGTCCGCGTCGGGCTGCAGGCGCTGAGCGGCACGCTCGACCTGGCGCACGTCGGCGGGGAGTATTTCGCGATCCTGCCGCTGATGAGCTTCGGCGAGGCGGTCGTCAACGGCACGCTGATCGGCATGGCCGTCGTCTATCGCCCGCGCTGGGTGATGAGCTTCGACGACCGGGTCTACCTGGCAAGAAGGGACTAGGGACTAGGGGCTGGTCGGAGCACAATACTGATGTCCCTGCATGATCTTCTTGCCCAGGCCCGAATCTACGATTCTTACTAGCCCCTAGCCCCTAGCCCCTAGTCCCTATCCCTCCATGCCCACCTACGATTACCTCTGCCCCGCCAACGGCCGCGTCGTCGAAGTCAGCCACAAGATGGCGGACAAGCTCTCGACCTGGGGCGAGCTCTGCCGTCGCGCCGGGATTCCGCTCGATGGCACTTCGGGCCGCGCCAGGGTCGAGAAACTGCTGGGCGCCAGCGGCGTCGTCCATTCGCTGGGCAGCCAGTACGAACGCCCCTGCGACACCGGTCCCTGCGGCGGCGGTGGCTGCGGTGGCGGGGGCGGAGGCGCCTGCTCCTTCTGAGCTCGCGCTGAGCTCGTGCAGCCCGTCAGGGCAGCGGCAGGTCAAACACCAGCACTTCGGCCTGCTCGCCGTTGGCGAGCGTCAACGGGCCAGGGTCCCACCACTTGAGCGCGTCACCCGCCTCCAGTGCGGTGCCGTTCACCGTGATGCGCCCGCGTGCCACGTGCACGTACAGCCCGCGACCGTGGGCGAGGTCGACGCTGGCCTGTTCGGCGCCGTCGAACAAGCCGGCATAGACGCGCGCATCCTGCTGGATCCGCACTGATCCATCCGCTGCGTCGGCCGAGGCGATCAGGCACAGCCGGCCACGCTTCGCCGCGGCCGCAAAGTGCTTCTCCTCGTAACCCGCCGGAATTCCGGTGACGTCGGGCAGGATCCAGATCTGCAGGAAATGCACCGGATGCTCGTGCGACGCGTTGAACTCGCTGTGCTGCACGCCGGTGCCCGCACTCATGCGTTGCACGTCGCCGGGCCGGATCGTCGAGCTGGTCCCGGTGGAGTCCCTGTGCGCGAGCTCGCCCTCGAGCACGTAGCTGATGATCTCCATGTCGCGGTGGCCGTGGGTGCCGAAGCCGGCACCGGGCACGACCCGGTCTTCGTTGATGACCCGCAGTGGTCCGAACTGGACGTGTTGCGGGTCGTGATACCCCGCGAACGAAAACGAGTGGTAGGACTTGAGCCAGCCGTGGTCGGCATAGCCGCGGTCGGCACTGCGCCTGATTTCGGGCATCGGACACCTCCTGTGGGCGGGCGCCATATTGCCTTAGAATGCCCTCCCTTTCCGAAGGTCGGCGCAAAAGCGCCCCTTCCGACTAACCCCTAACCCCTATCCTCTAAACCCCTGTGGCAACCCCTCCCCGCATCGGCTTCGTTTCCCTCGGCTGTCCCAAGGCCCTGGTGGATTCCGAACGCATCCTCACGCGCCTGCGCGCGGAGGGTTATGACGTCGTCGGCACCTACGAGGACGCCAACCTCGTCGTGGTCAACACCTGCGGCTTCATCGACGACGCGGTGCACGAATCGCTCGATGCGATCGGCGAGGCGCTGGCGCGCAACGGCAAGGTGATCGTCACCGGCTGTCTCGGCGCCCGGCCCGAGACGATCACCGACCGTCACCCGACGGTGCTCAAGGTGACCGGCGCGCACGCGTACGAAGAAGTCGTGCAGGCCGTGCACGAGCAGCTGCCGCCGCTGCACGACCCGTTCGTCGACCTGGTGCCGCCGCAGGGCATCCGCCTCACGCCGCGGCACTACGCGTACCTGAAGATTTCCGAGGGCTGCAATCACCGCTGCACCTTCTGCATCATCCCGTCGATGCGCGGCGACCTCGCCAGCAGACCGATCGGCGACGTGATGCTCGAGGCCGAGCGCCTGGTGAAGGCCGGCGTGAAGGAACTGCTGGTGATCTCGCAGGACACCAGCGCCTACGGCGCCGACCTCAAGTACGCGACCGGCTTCTGGGGCGGCAAACCCGTCAAGGCGAAGTTTGTCGACCTCGCGCGCGCGCTCGGCTCGCTCGGCGCGTGGGTGCGCATGCACTATGTCTACCCGTACCCGCACGTCGACGACGTGATCCCGCTGATGGCGGACGGCAAGATCCTGCCGTACCTGGACATCCCGTTCCAGCACGGCAGCCCGCGCGTGCTGAAGCTGATGAAGCGCCCGGCCCACGCCGAGAACACGCTCGAGCGCATCCGGCGCTGGCGCGAGATCTGTCCCGACCTGACGTTGCGCAGCACGTTCATCGTCGGTTTCCCCGGCGAGACGGAAGCCGACTTCGAACTGCTGCTCGACTGGCTGCGCGAGGCGCGGCTCGACCGTGTCGGCTGCTTCAAGTACTCGCCGGTGGCGGGTGCGGCGGCCAACGCCCTGCCGGACCCGGTGCCGGACGCGGTCATGGAAGAACGGCGCGAGCGCTTCATGGCCGTGGCCGCGGCGATCAGCGCCGAGAAGCTGGCGGCGAAGGTCGGCCGGCGCCTGCGCGTGCTGGTCGACCAGGTCGATGCCGATGAGGGCGCCATCGCGCGCTCGGCCGCCGATGCGCCCGAGATCGACGGTGTCGTGCGCATTGCGCGCCCCGGCAGCAAGCTCAAGGCCGGCGACTGGGCCGACGTGCAGGTCACCGGCGCCGACGACTACGACCTGCACGCGAAGATCGCGCGCGCACCGGCGGGAGGCGCAGCATGAACGTCCGCCAGGTCCTGGCGATCACCCTGCTCGGCTGCCGGCGCCCTGCTGGGGCCATCGCCCGCCGTCATCGCACCAGTCGGCCGCGGTTGCGCCAACCGTGGCCGCATCCGCGCACTGTCGCCGACCTCACTCAGCGAATCGATCCGCGAGCGCATCGATCACCTGCGCTACCAGCCACAGCAGGACGTGCGCGGCGCGCGCATCGTGCTCGACGAGATCGTGGCGCGATTCTTCGAAGGCCGGCAGTTCGAGCCCGCGTGGCAGGACACGAAGCGGCTCGACCAGCTCGTCGCCGCGATCGACGACCTGCGCTATGACGGGCTCGATCCCGACGATTACCACTACGAGGCGCTGCAGTCGTACCGGCTCGATGTGCGCATGAATTCGCCGCTGACGCTGCAGGATCGCGCCGACCTCGAACTGCTCGCGACCGATGCCTTCATGCTCGGCCTGTACCACGTGTACATGGGCAAGGTCGACCCGCTGAAGATCAGCTCGCAGTGGAACTTCTCGCAGCGGCCGACGCCCTCCATCGACCAGGGACTGCAGCGATTCTCGGCGCGGCTGGCCGCTGGCGAGATCCGCGAGGCCTTCGACAGCGCGCGTCCGGCGCATGTCTGGTACCAGCGCGGCCGCGAGCGCCTGCGCGAATATCGCGCGATCGAGGCCGCCGGCGGCTGGCCGACGATCGCCGCCGGGCCGGCGCTCAAGCCGGGCATGAGCGATCCGCGCGTACCGCTGCTGCGCCAGCGCCTGCAGATCACGCGCGACCTGGCCGCGCCGGCAGACGGCGCAGCGGCCGCCACCGGTGCCACGACCGACGCGACGCTGTATGACGCTGCGCTGGAACAGGCGGTCAAGGCCTTCCAGGAGCGGCACGGCCTCGCGGCCGACGGCGCGATCGGTCCCGGCACGCTGGCGGCACTGAACGTGCCCGTGGGCCGGCGCATCGACCAGATCCGCGTCAATCTCGAGCGCGCCCGCTGGACGCTGCACGAGATCAAGGGCGAGTTCGTGCTGGTCGACGTGGCGGGCTTCTACGTCTCGTACTTCCGCAACGACGAACCGATCTGGACGTCGAAGGTCGTGGTCGGGCGCGACAGCCGCGAGACGCCGATCTTCCGCTCGACGATCACCTACGTCGTGTTCAACCCGACGTGGACGATCCCGCCGGGCATCCTGGTCAAGGACAAGCTGCCGGAGCTCAAGCGCAACCCCGGCGCGCTGAAGCGCATGAACATCCGCGTGCTGGACGGCAGCGGACGCGAGGTGAATCCCTACAGCGTCAACTGGGCCAGTTACGGGCCGAGCCGCCTGCCGCCATACCAGTTCGTGCAGGACCCTGGCCCCAACAATGCGCTCGGCCTGGTCAAGATCATGTTCCCGAATCCTTACCTGGTGTACCTGCACGATTCGCCGGCGAAGTCGCTGTACGAGCAGGATCAGCGCGCGTTCAGCTCGGGCTGCATCCGCGTGCAGCGGCCGTTCGAGCTGACCGAACTGGTGCTCAATGACCCGCAATGGAACCAGCAGGCCATCCAGGACGTGCTCGCGACCAAGCAGACGCGCACCGTCAACCTGAAGCAGCCGATCCCGGTGCTGATCCTCTACTGGACCGCGCAGCCGCGCGCCGACGGCCAGGTCAATTTCCGCAACGACATCTACGGGCGCGATGCAGCGACGCTCGCAGCGCTCAACAGTGACTTCCGCGTGCCGCAGCTGCAATGAACCGGGCGGCCACGCAGGCGCAAAAAAGAAGGCCGGCGAACCTTGCGGCAGCCGGCCAATGTTTCACGCAGGAGGAAAAACGTACGGGGCATACGATGCCAGTCGTGCGTGTTGCGTGCTTCCGTGATGTCCGACGTGATCCTAG
This sequence comes from uncultured Gammaproteobacteria bacterium, assembly GCA_963744735.1. GTDB lineage: Bacteria > Pseudomonadota > Gammaproteobacteria > Steroidobacterales > Steroidobacteraceae > RPQJ01. The sequence goes on along the minus strand of CAVUVH010000001.1, from coordinate 54,136 downwards.
GGATTAATGACTAGCGGCGGCCCCGGGCGGCACGCCTGCAGGTGAACCCATGCTGGCCGCGCGATACCACTCTTTCGGCGAACCGCTGACACTGAAACTGGAAGAAGTCCAGATTCCCGTCCCTGCCCGCGGCGAGGTACTGGTTCGCGTCCGTGCGGCGAGCGTCAACCCGGTCGACTGGAAGATCGCCACAGGCAGCTTTCGCCCGCTGGTGCGCGGTGGCCTGCCGCGCACGATGGGATCCGATTTTGCGGGTGAGGTCGCCGGCCTGGGTGACGGGGTCAGCGGTTTCGCCATCGGCCAGCGCGTGTTCGGCTTCCTCGATCCGTTCCGGCGCACGGCCGGCACGTTCGCGGAGTATTGCCCGGTCCCGGCCGGGTACGTCTTTCCTCTGCCCGACTCGCTGGCACTGACCGACGCGGCGGCGCTCGCCTGTGCCGGGGCGACGGCGGTCACCCTCTGCACGCTGGGTCGCGTTGCTGCCGGCAGCCGGGTCCTGGTCAATGGTGCCGCCGGCGGCGTCGGCCACGCGACGGTGCAGGTGGCAGTGGCGCGAGGCGCGGTGGTGACCGCCGTCGCGAGCGCCGCACGCCACGAATTCGTCCGCTCGCTCGGCGCGTCGGCCTGCATCGACTACCGCGTCGAACCGATGTCCTCCTGGCCGGGCGGCTACGACGCCGTGCTCGACTGCGTGCCCAACATCGCCGCGGCAGGCGCAGCGTCGGCTGCTGCGGGACGATGGCACCTATGTCACCACCGTGCCGGGGGGCATGACGCTGTTGCTCGATCCGCTGCTCAATCGACTGGGCGGCATTCAGCGACATGGCGTGATGCTGCAGCCGCAGCCCGCGATCATGCGCGAGCTGGTCGACCACATCGTGCAGGGACGACTGCGCTCGGAAGTCGAGCGCGAGTTCGACCTGGCCGGGGTGGCGCAGGCTGTCGAGCGCTCCCGCACCGGCCAGGTGCGGGGAAAACTGGTGCTGCGCCTGCCTTAGGGAACCGACCGCCGCCGGCAATCCTCAGTGGTGGTGATGCCCACCCGGGCCGTGCACGTGGCCGTGCTCCAGTTCTTCCTGGGTCGCCTCGCGGATCTCGGTGACCTCGACCTCGAAGTTCAGCGTCTCACCCGCCAGCGGGTGGTTCATGTCGACCGTCACCATGTCGCCGACCACGCCGACGACCGTCGCGACGCGCGCCTCGCCACTCGAAGTCTGCGCCTGGAACTGCATGCCGGTGGCCACCGAGGCGCCGCCGAACTGCCGGCGCGGCACCCGCTGCACCAGGGCGTCGTCGCGCTCGCCGTAGCCGTCGGCCGGGGCGATCTTCACGCTGAGCTTGGTGCCCGACGACTTGCCTTCGAGTTCGCGCTCGAGGCCCGGAATGAGGTTGCCATGGCCGTGGATGTAGGCCAGCGGATCGCCGCCCGACGAACTGTCGATGACCTTCCCCTCGTCATTGGTGAGGGTGTAGTGGATCAGGACGACCTTGTCTGCGGCAATGACCATGGCGACTCCGGAGGTAAGGGGACGGGAATGTGGACGACGGGCCCGCGGTCAGACGGGCTGGCCATCCTTGAGCTTGAGCCAGCCGCGCGCGACGCGGTAGATGACCCAGATGCCGACGATGATGATGCCGACCGGGAACGTCAGGAACCCGACCAGCACCAGGAACAACGGCAGCGAAAACAGGAAGATGACGGTGACCCAGAACAGCGCGAACCAGAAGGTGCGCAGCTGCCAGGAGAAATGCGATTCGAGCCAGGTGCCGCGCGCGTCGTCGCGGCGCAGGTAGTTCATGACGACCGCGATGATCGACGGGACGCCGAACAGGAACGCGACTGCGATGAAGGCCGACGTCAGCATGCCGATCAGGGCGCTGGCCGCATGCAGCGCATACATCCAGTGGGTGTAGCGGACGAGCGTGGCGTCGACGGTCCTGGGTGCGGCGTCCGGCGTGTTCATCGGCAAGTTTCCTGCGGGAGGTCGGCGAGGGGCGCCTATCCTACTGCACGCCGCCGCCGGCCGGGGGAACGCCCTGTCGCAGCGCAGCCTCCCAGTGCCGCTTCGGCACGTGTGTCTTCAGCCGCCGGACCACGAGCTCGAGCATTTCGTCATTGATCTCGTGGCCCGCGGACGGCAGCAGATCCGCCACGACGTCGGCCCCGAGCGCCGCCAGGTGCCGCGAGCCCTCGACGGTATGGCCGCAAGGCATCACGCTGTCGGCCTGGCCGTGCACCATGAACACGGTCGTGTCGACCGGGGCTGCCTGCGGCAGCGCGGCGTAGCGTCCGGCCAGTGCGACGACGCGACCGGCGAGTGCCGCCGCGCCGCCCAGGGAAGCGGCCTCCAGCGCCATGATCGCGCCCTGCGAAAAGCCGATCAGCACCGTGCCCTCGGGCCCGACCTGCGCCACCTGCTGCCAGTGACGCACGGCGGCGACGAAGGCGGGCATCACGCGCGCAACCCGCTCGACGCGCTCTGCATCGTCGAGCGCGTCGACGGCGAACCACTGGTAGCCAAAGCCGAACGCGGTCGCCTGCGGTGCGCGCAGGCTGACCACCAGCGCCTGCGGATACTCGGCCGCCAGCCGCTCGCCGACCGGACGCAGGTCTTCCTCGTCGGCGCCATAGCCATGGAGCAGCAGCACGAGCTGCCGGACGGGCGCGGACGGTTGCTGCAGGATCAGCGCTGGGCTCGACATGTGCTCACAGTTGCTTGAAGAAGATGACCGTCGGAAACAATGCGCCGTCGGGTGCGGCGGCATAGTCGGGCACTTCACCGGCGCGTTGCCAGCCCAGGTGACCATAGACCTGCTCGGCCTGCGAGCCCCGCAGCGTGTCGAGCACCAGCAGGCGGAGCCCCTGCGCGCGTGCCTCGCTTTCGACCGCCCGCATCAGGCTGCCCGCGACCCCCTGGCCACGGGCCTGGGTGTGGACCAGCAGTTTCTGCACCTCGGCCCGATGCCGGCCGTTGTCCCTGGCACAGGACTGGAGTTGCACCGTACCCAGCAGCTGTCCATCGCGCTCGGCCACCCACAGCAGCCGCTCGGACTCGAGCCCGCGGAAGACGTCCTGCCAGTATTGGCGGGCAGCCTCGGGCGCCAGCGGCGCCAGGAACCCGACCGAGGCGCCGCCATGCACCGCGTCCTGCAGCAGGCCGGCCAGCGGTCCCAGCAGCGCCGGTTCTTCCGGCCGGGATACGCGACGCACGACCACGCGGGTCCGCGCCAGCGGGGATTCCGGTGGCAGGGCGGTGCCGCAGCTTTCGCAGGCAGGTTCGAGGTCTGGCATGGACGTGACTACAGGGCTCCCTGGGCTCGCGCCGCGAGCGTAGCATCCGATCTGGACTCGGTCCGGAAACGGGCCTGGTCGCAGTACCGTCCGTGTTTTCCCCGACCGTAAGGGTCCGGATGCACGGCACGATCCGTGGACTTTAGAGTTCGTCTCGCATTTTTCCAAACCAGCCGGGACCGCGGTCCAAGTGGGCCCGCCCATCGGAGACAGATCATGACATTCAGGAAACTCGCTGTGCTCGCCGTCGCCGCCGGCTGCACCCTGGCAAGCCAGGGCGTGCTGGCCCAGGCGATGGAAGTCGTGACGGTTGAAGCCGTCCGCGAAATCGTCGTCGGCAAGTCGCCCATCGGCGCGCCGATCAAGGAAATGACGATCCGCTCGCGCGTGAGCTATGCCGACCTCGACCTGACGACGGCCGCCGGCGTAGAGACGCTGACCAAGCGCATCAAGGACACGGCCAATTCGACCTGCAAGGAAATCAAGGTCGACGTGCCGGTCGACGGCTGGACCGTCGATCGCTGCATCAAGGAAGCCGTGGACGACGCGATGGTGCAGGTGAACAAGGCCGTCGCCGAGGCGAAGGCCGCGAAGAAGTAATCATTCCGCCGGGAGGTGGGATGCAGCGGGCGGGCGGCCGATGGGTCGCCCGCCTTTTTCATGCCCGGCCGAGTTGCGCGGCGACTGCGGCGGCGGCGCGCTCGCCCGATTCCAGCGCGCCTTCCATGCCGCGCGCCGTGACCGACAGGTGCTCGCCGCAGAAATGCAGGCGCCCCTTCGGCTGCAGCATCGCCGGCAGGAACTTCGTGACCGTGCCGGGATGAAAGTACGCCCACGCACCGCCCGCAAACGGATCCTGTTCCCAGGAATGCCGGGCCGTCACGCGCAGCAGGCCCTTCGCCGCCGGTCGCATCTGTTCGATCTGCGACACGACGAAGGCGGCCGCGCCTTCAGGGCCGAGCTGGTCGAGGTGGCGGGCGCCGGGGCCGAACGCCGAGACCACGAGGCTCGAGACCTCGTCATCCTTGCTGCCGTGATAGATCGCGGAGACGCGGCCGATCGGTGAATCCGTCCACATCGACGCTTCCAGCCCGTCCGCTTCCCAGAAGGGCTGCGCGACCTCGAGCGCAAGCTGGTGGATCGGCTGGTAAGGCAGCGTCTTCACGGCCCGGGCCTGCGCGCCGTCGAGCGCAGGACGCAGATCGATCTTGCGCAGGGTCGTGAACGGCAGTGCACAGATCACGGCCCTCGCCGTGTAGCGCTGGCCGTCCGCGGTCCGCACCGTGACCGTGTCGCCCCTGGCGTCGATGGCCCGGACCGTCTGGTTGAGCCTGACTTCCTGCTTCAGTTGCGCCGCCATCGCCCGTGGAATCGCCTGGTTGCCGCCCTGCGCCTGCAGCATCACGGGCTTCGCCGACTTCTGCGCGGCGGTGTACGCGGAGACATAGGCCATGAACAGCGCCGAGACGTCGGCCGAGTTGAGGCCGTAGGTCGGGATCGTGTCGTAGGCCAGCGCGATCATCGGATCGGTCGCGCCCTGCTTGCGCAGGAACTGCTCCATCGGGATGTCGAACGGCGCGTTGTTGCCCTGGTACCAGCCCTCCACCGCCGTGAGCGGGTTTTCCTGGCTGGTCACCAGCGGCACGTACTGCCACGGCATCATCTCGTTCAGCGCCGGCGGAAACGGATTGCGCGGCGACTTCGGCCAGTCGGCGCGGCTGATCGGCTTGCCGTCCAGCACCAGCGTGAACTTCGCGTGCTTCGACATGCGCGGGACCTGGTCCTGCAAGGTCACGCCGATCGGTCCCGCCATCTCCAGCAGGCGACGGTAGTCGCCGAAAATGATGTTGGCGCCGGCTTCGGGTTCGCCCTGCACGCCGGCGAAGGTCAGCACGCGTCCGCCGACGCGATCGCGCGCCTCGAGCACCAGCACCCGCAGACCCTGCTGCTCCAGTTTCCATGCGGCATTGAGGCCGGACAGGCCGGCACCGATGACGATCACGTCCGCATCGTCGCCGGCGGCCCAGGCACGACGTCCGGCCACCAGTGCAGCGCCTGCGAGCAGCGCGGTCTGGTGCAGGAGTTCACGGCGGGTGATCGGCATGTCGCGGGCCTCGGCGGGACGCGGCCATACGGGGGCCGCGGGTGTGTGGCAGGTATCCGGCGCGCTATTTCACTTGGGCCGGCCCGTGGGCGATACAGGTGTTTTTACGGGCGGGGCGACTACGGACCCGGCCGGCGGCGGGCCCGCCGAGGACCGCGGTGACTGCATGACCGGATGCGAGGTCGCGACCCCGGGCCGCGCGAACGTCACGCCTTGCAGCACGCTGTCGAAACGCGCCTGTCGCGCCTGGCGCTCGACGTCTAGCGGCACGACCAGCGATTGCCGGGCCGTGCCATCCGGAGCCAGCAGGCGCACGCCGAGCCCCTGCGGCATCACCGTGACCTGCACGGTCTCCCCCGCTCCCAGCTCGAGCGTCGTGATGGCGTGGCCCGGCAGGTCGAGCACGAGTCGTGCGGCGACACCGTCCAGCGTCCAGCGATAGCGCCGCTGCCCGTCGTGGCGGTCGTAACGCAGCTGCAGCCAGCCGGTGCCCAGCAAACAGCGCATTGGGTCGCAGCTGCAGGTTGGCCACGCCCTGCGCGTCGAGATGATCGGCGATCACCGCCGTATCGGTCCGGCGAAGTCGCGCGCGAAGTTGTCGCCGACGCGGCGCGCCACCTCTTCCCAGCGCGCGGCGGTTGCCGGTCGCCCAGCAGGCGGGCGAATCCAGCGCCGGCGCGCAGCTGCTCGTGCCAGAGCGCCTGGATGTCGTTGGCGCGCGTGCTGCGCGGCGAGTACGAGACCTTGTCGGGCTCGCGCCGCGCATCCATCCAGGTCTCGTTGTCGGCGTGGACCAGGTAGCCCGAGGCATCCGTCCAGTTCTGCAACGCACCCTCGATGCTGGCGCGCACGGCGGGAACAGCTCGCGCACTAGGCCGGCGTCGCCCGAGTAGCGCACGTATCGCGCAGCGCGATGACCCAGCGCGGCGTGCCGTCCGTGGTGTGATAGTCGATGCTGCCGGGCTTGACGATGTTCGGCAGGCGGCCGTAGAAGCGCGACTTCGGATCGAGGTCCTGGAACTGCGCGAACGAGACGAGGATCGCGCGGCCTGCTCGAAGTGGCCCGTGACCAGCGTTGCGCCGGGCAGCGAGATGAAGCTGTCGCGGCCCCAGTACTCGTTGAACCACGGCAGCCCGGCGTAGATGCCGTCGCCGCGCTGGCGCGTGATCAGCGCGTCGGTGGTGAGGTGCAGCCAGCGCAGGGCGGCGGTCAGGTCGCGGTCGTCGGTACTGAAGTAATGCCGGCCGCTGACCAGGCCCTGCAGGCGGGCGTAGCGTTCGGCCTGCCATGCCGGACCCGACACGCAGGCCTCGGCCAGCAAGTCCTGCGCGCAGCACGCGACGCATCCACCGCGACGTAGAACCGGTTGGCCGCCTGCCCGACGGCAAGTAGTCCGGGGCCTGCGCTCCGCCCGGTGCCTGCGAGCGGTAGAAGTCGATTCCGTCCACCGTCTCCAGCCGCGTGAGCTGGTCGCCTTCCAGCGCCAGCCGGACGTCACCGGTGGCGCCCTGCAGTTCGATCTGCACGAGGTCACGCCCGTCGAACAGCCGCACGGACTCCACGAGCCCCGCCGGGATGACGGCGCAGCAGCACGTCCGGCTGCACCGTGACCGCGGTCGCCAGCGACGGTCGAGCGGCCGGCCGTCGATGCTCAGGGTGTAGTCGTTGAACACGCGGCGGCCCGCGATGTTGAAGCCGCGAAAGTGCGCGTGCTCCGGGTGGTCGTTGCGGTGCGTCTGCGTGTAGTAGAACGCGGAGCGCTTGTTGCTGTAGACCACGGCGCGGTTCGCCTCGCGCGACACCGGCAGCGCCAGTTGCTCCGGCGCGATCACCCGCGTCGCGTGCGCGGACGAGGCCGCCCGCAGCGGATCGCCGCGGCAGCGCCAGGGCACAGGCGGCGAGGGCGACGATGGCGATTCGTCGCAGGCGCGGTCGGTGAGTCATCGCGTCGTCCAGGGCCGCCCCGCGGGTACGGGCACCGAACTATAGGCGACCGTGCGAAGCGACGGCAGCCCGGGCGCTGCCGGGTCGAGCGCGGGGAGGCGAAGGGAGTATCCTTCGCCGCAAAAAGGGAGCCCCGACATGGCGAATCCTGCAACCCTGCCCAGGCATGCCCGCGTCGTCGTCATCGGCGGCGGCGTGATCGGCACCTCGACCGCCTACCACCTGGCCCTGCTGGGCTGGAAGGACATCGTGCTGCTCGAGCGGCACACGCTCACGGCGGGCACCACCTGGCACGCCGCGGGCCTGATGGTCACCTACGGCTCCACTTCCGAGACCTCGACCGCGATCCGCAAGTACACGCGCGACCTCTACAGCCGGCTCGAGGCCGAGACCGGCCAGGCCACCGGCTTCATGCCGATCGGCTTCATCGAGGTCGCGGCCGACCGCGACCGGCTCGAGGAATTCCGCCGCGTCGCGGCGTTCAACCGCTACTGCGGCATCGACGTGCACGAGATCTCGCCGCGCGAGGTGCAGGACCTGTTCCCGCTCGCGCGGGTGGACGACATCGAGGCCGGCTTCTACGTCAAGGAAGACGGCCGCGTGAACCCGGTGGACGTCACCATGGCGCTCGGCAAGGGCGCGCGCATGCGCGGCGTGCAGATCTTCGAGGGCGTGCCGGCCACCGCCGTGCTGCAGAAGAATGGCCGCGTGACCGGCGTGAGCACGCCGCTCGGCGACATCCAGGCCGACTACGTCGTCAACTGCGCGGGACTGTGGGCACGCGAGCTCGCCGCGCAGTCGGGCGTTGCGCTCTCCAACCAGGCGGCCGAGCACTACTACCTGATCACCGAGGCGATCAAGGACCTGCCGCAGAACATGCCGGTGCTCGAAGACCCTTCCGCCTACGGCTACTACCGGCAGGAAGGCGGCGGGCTGATGGTCGGCCTGTTCGAGCCCGTGTGCGCACCGTGGAAGATCGAAGGCGCGCCGACGGATACGCCGTACCTCGACCTCGAGCCCGACTGGGAACGCATGGGACCGTACCTCGAGACGGCCATGTCGCGCGTCCCGATCACCAGCCAGGTCGGCATGAAGAAGTTCTTCTGCGGGCCGGAGAGCTTCACGCCCGACCTGCTGCCGATCGTGGGCGAGGCGCCCGGCCTGCGCGGCTATTTCGTCGCGGCCGGCCTCAATTCCATCGGCATCCTGACCGGCGGCGGCCTCGGGCGCGTGCTGGCGCACTGGATCATCAATGGCCTGCCCGACGTCGACGTCACGGCGATGAACATCAACCGCGTGCTGCCCTACCAGGCCAATCCGGACTACCGGCGCGCCCGCACGGTCGAGTCGCTGGGGATGGTCTACAAGTGCCATTACCCGACGCACACGCTGAAGACCGCGCGCGGCGCGCGGCGCTCGCCGTTGCACGAGCGGCTGGCAGCCCAGGGGGCGTACTTCATCGAGACCAGCGGCTGGGAGAGTCCGGCGTGGTACGCCGGTGCAGGCGTGGCGCCCGACCCGGGTCCGGACACCTGGGGCCGGCCGCGCTGGTGGGGCCGCTGGGAAGCCGAGCATCGCGCCGCACGCGAGAACGTCATCGTCATGGACATGTCGTTCATGGGCAAATTCCTGGTGCAGGGTCGCGATGCCGGTCGCTGCCTCAACCGCATTTCCGCCAACCAGGTCGACGGCAACGCCGGCGAGATCACCTACACGCAATGGCTCAACGCGCAGGGCCGGCTCGAGGCCGACCTGACCGTGACCAAGCTGGCGGACGACCGCTTCTTCGTGGTCGTGACCGACACGATGGTGCGGCACGCGGAAGCCTGGATGAAGCGCAACATCCCGGACGACGCGCATGCTTTCGTCACCGACGTGACCTCCGGCTACGCGCAGCTCAACGTGCAGGGCCCGCGTTCACGCGAGCTGCTGCAGTCGATCACCAGCGTGGACCTGGGCAACGCCGCCTTCCCGTTCCGCGCGGCGCGCGAGATCGACATCGGCTACGCGCGCGTGCTGTGCACGCGCATCACCTACCTGGGTGAGCTGGGCTACGAGCTTTTCATCCCGACCGACCAGGCGGTGCACGTCTACGACAGGGTGGTCGAGGCCGGCAGCAGCTTCGGCCTGGTGCACGCCGGACTGCGCGCGCTCGGCAGCCTGCGCATGGAGAAAGGCTATCGCGATTACGGCCACGACCTGGACAACACCGACGACCCGTACGAGACGGGCCTCGGCTTCGCGGTCGACCTGAAGAAGCCGGACGGCTTCATCGGCAAGGAAGCGCTGCTCGAGCGCAAGGCGCGGGGCCCGCTGCAGCGACGACTGGTTTCCCTGCTGGTCAGGGACCCGGCCCCGCAGATGTTCCATGCCGAGGTCGTCCGCCGCGACGGCAAGCCCGTGGGCTATGTGCGCGCAGCTTCGTACGGACACACCCTGGGCGGCGCGGTGGGTCTCGCCTTCCTCGAGCCGCAGCAGACGGTGGACGAGGCGTACCTCGCCAGCGGTACCTGGCAGGTCGAGATCGCCGGCACCCTGTATCCGTGCCTGGTCTCGGCCAGGCCGCTGCATGACCCGAAAGGCGAGCGGATCAGGCTCTGAGCCGGCAAACGATCGCCGGCCGGGCGCAGTCGAAACGGGACACGGGCAGCCCAGCGCCGCTTCTGGGATCATTGGTCGATGACGCACGTTGCCACCCGGAACCTGCTTGCACTGGCGCTGCTTGCCGCGCTGGCGGGCTGCGCCTCGCAGGCCCCGTTCGAGCTGCCCGATCTCGATGCACCCGCGTCGGCGTCAGCACAGGCGAAGCCGCAGGGGTCTACCCGGCGTACAGGTACGGGTACCGCCCGTATGGCCCCTATGGCCCGTACGGCCTTACGGCCGTACGGCCTACGGCACAGCCAACGGCAACAGCCGCCGACCCCGCAACCAGGGTGGCACGTCCGGCGCCGCGCCCGCGCCTGCGCCCGCGCCAGTCGTCCCGGAGCAACCGCCGCCGCGCCCACGCAGGTCGAGCGCGAGCCGCAGGAGAGACCCGCGCGGACGACGAAGGCGGCCGACGACACCCAGCCCGCGCGGCGTCAGCAAGAGCAATGACTGACCACGGCCCGGCGCAACCTGCAGCCCAGCACGCTGCGGATCGGGCAGCGTTACCGCCCCTCGCGGCTCAAGGGCCCGTACGACGCGCTGGTCATCGGCTCCGGCATCGGCGGCCTGACCACCGCGGCGCTGCTGTCGGAACTCGGCTGGCGCGTGGCGGTGCTCGAGCAGCATTACACGGCGGGCGGCGCCACCCACAGCTACGACCGCAACGGCTACGAATGGGACGTGGGCGTCCACTACATCGGCGACATGGGCGCCGCCACGATGTCGCGGCGACTGATGGATTTCCTGACGCAGGGCCAGCTCGCGTGGGCGCCGATGGATGCGCACTACGACCGCTTCTTCATCGGCGACCGCACCTACGACGCCGTCGCCGGCAGCGCGGAGTTCCGCGACAACCTGCTGCTGCACTTCCCGCGTGAAGCCGCGGCGATCGACCGCTACCTCGAGTTGCTGCGCGAAGTCGCGCAGGGCATGCGTACCTTTACGCTCGGGCGCACCTTGCCGCCGTGGGCCGCCACGCTGGCGGGTCCGCTGCTGAAGCGCAGGCTGCCGCCCAGCTTCCAGCGCACCACCTGGGAAGTGCTGTCGGAACTCACCTCCGACCCGGAACTGATCGCGGTGCTGACCGGCCAGTGGGGCGACCTCGGCCTGCCGCCCAGGCGCTCGTCGTTCGTGGTGCAGGCGCTGATCGCGCGTCACTACATGCACGGCGGCTTTTATCCCGTCGGCGGCGCCTGGCGCATCGCCGACACCATCATTCCGCGGATCCGCGCCGCCGGCGGCGAAGTGTTCACCTACGCCAGCGTCGACGAGATCCTGCTGCGCGACGGCCGGGTGCGCGGCGTGCGCATGGCGGACGGTCACGAGATCGACTGCAAGCTCGTGGTCTCGAGTGCGGGCGCGATCAACACGTTCTCGAAACTCGTGCCGGCGGAGGTCGCGCGCACGCACGGCTACGACGCGCTGCTGCAGACGGTGAAGCCGAGCATCGGCCACCTCGGCGTCTACATCGGCCTGCAGGCCACCGCCGAGGAGCTGGGCCTGCCGAAGACCAACTACTGGATCTACCCCGGCGGCAACGACTACGACGGCGCGCTCGAGCGGTTCCTGCAGGACCCGACAGGGCCGTTTCCGGTGGTGTACGTGTCGTTTCCTTCGGCCAAGGATCCGAGTTTCGCCGCGCGCCACCCGGGCCGCGCCACGATCGAGATCGTCGCACCGGCGCCCTACTCGATCTTTGCGCGATGGGAAGGCAGCACCTGGGGCAAGCGCGGCGACGACTACGAGGCACTGAAGCAGTCGTACGGCGAGCGCCTGCTCGAGCACCTGTACGACAAGGTGCCGCAGGTGCGCGGCCGCATCGATTACTGGGAAGTGTCGACGCCGCTGTCGATGCAGCATTTCTGCGGCTACGGCCGCGGCGAGCTGTACGGGCTGGACCACGACCCGCAGCGCTTCCAGCAGGACTGGCTGCGGCCACGCACGCGCATCAAGGGCCTGTGGCTGACCGGGCAGGACGTCATGTCCTGCGGCGTCGCCGGCGCGATGATGGGCGGAATGGCAGCCGCCACCGCGATCGTCGGACCGCGGCGGATGCTGCCGGTGATGAAGCAGGTCTTCGGCTGAGACGCCGCCGCGCGGCTTACTTCAGCGTGGCTTTCTCGACCAGCACCGGGTAGCTGTAGCCGCTGCCGAAGTCCGCGTTGACGCGCACCACGCCGCGGGCGAGCACGACGTCACCGACCTTCGGCGTCTGCGTCGTGGTCACCAGCAGGTCGTTCGAGCCGTCCGCCGCGCCGGTGCCGTCGCGCAGGTGCACCCAGTTCCTGCCCATGATGTTGGTCGAGACCTTGACCACCTTGCCGCGCACCTGGACGTTCTTGCCGGCGAGCTGCTTGGCCTGCTGGTTGACCTCGACGACGGTGCGGCCCTCCGCCCCGGCCGCCTTGTCGATCTTGCCGATGGCGACGGCCGGCTCTTTCGCGCCACTGCCGTGGGGCGACGCGTGCGTCTGCGCCGCCGGTGCCGCTGCCGCAGCCTTTGCTGCCGGCGGGGTCGTTGCGCCCGCGGGCCTGGCGGTGCCGAACACGATCTCCTTGAAGGTGCGGTTCAGCGCCTTGCTGTGGAAATCCGTCATCAGCATCGGGTCGGCGATCACGACGCTGGCGCCCTTCTGCAGTTTCGTCGGCATCGTGGCGGCCCAGACATCGCCGCTGTTCTTCGTACGGATGCGCAGATAGGTGTATGAGCCCCCGTCGACCACTTCCTGGACCTGGCCCTCCAGCCGGCCGTTCTCGAGGTTGACGGCGGCGGTGGCCACGCCCGCGACGAGCGTGAGCATGACGGCGTGGAGCAGTTTCATGGTCTGGGTCCTGCGTAGGCGAAGGGGCGGATTCTAGCCCGCGCGGCTGGCGCCAGTGCTGCGGAGGTCACCTACGCGACTGCGAAGCTCCAGCACGGAATACCGCGATTGCCATGAATCAGGGTAGAGTAAATCCACTGCACGCCGCGCGGGCGCGAACTGCGCCCGGCCGACCTCGGCGTCCGGCCAGAAAAATGCACAGGGGAAAAATCATGCGTGTCATCACCAGTGTCGCCCTTATCGCCATGGCCCTGACGGCCTGCGGCAAGTCCGGCAAGCCGGGCACCACCGACGTCGCGCCGCCCGCCGCCGACGCAGCACAGGATGCCGTTGCGGTCGCGAGCCCTGCGCCGGCCTACCCTGAGCGCGCCTGGTTCGGCGACACGCACGTGCACACCGGCTGGTCCGCCGACGCCGGCATGGACGGTGCCATCACGACGCCCGAGGACGCCTTCCGGTTCGCGCGCGGGGACGAGGTGAAGTCGAACACGGGGCTGCCCGCGAAACTCGCGCGCCCGCTCGACTGGATGGTGATCACCGACCATTCCGACGGCATGGGGACGATCAACGAGATCCTCGGCGGCAGCGCCGACATGATGGCCGACCCGGTGGTGAAGGGCTGGTCCGAGGCGCTCAACAGCGGTGACCCGCACCGCGTCCACACGGCCGTCATGCAGCTGATCGACATGCAGTCGAACGGCAAGCTGCCGGCGATCGTCATGGACCCGAAGTGGATGGTCTCCGCCTGGGAAAAGACCATCGCGATCGCGGACAAGTACGACCAGCCCGGCACCTTCACCGCGATGATCGGCTACGAGTGGACCGTCAACGTCGGCGGCGGCGACAACCTGCACCGCAACGTGATCTACCGCGACGCGGCGGACAGGGCGAAGCAGATGCTGCCGCTGACGACGTTCCAGACCATGGACCCCGAGGGCCTGTGGAAGTGGATGGCGGAGTACGAGTCGAAGACCGGCGGCCGCGTGCTGGCGATCCCGCACAACGGCAACCTGTCCAACGGCCGCATGTTCGAACTCACGCGCTTCGACGGCACGCCGATGACGGGCGAATATGCCGCGGCGCGCGCGCGCTGGGAGCCGCTGTTCGAGGTGACGCAGATCAAGGGCCAGAGCGAGAGCCACCCGTCGCTGTCGCCCGACGACGAGTTCGCCGTCGTGGGACCTCTGGGACCGCGGCAACCTGACCGGCGTGCCGAAGAAGCCCGGCATGATCCAGCACGAATACTGGCGCGAGGCGCTCAAGAACGGCCTCGCCATCGAGGCGAAGCTCGGCGCAAATCCGTTCAAGTACGGCGCGCAGGCGGCGACCGACACCCACACGGGTCTTGCGACGGCCGACGACGACAACTTCTACGGCAAGTTCAAGGCGTTGGAGCCCGGCCCGGAGCGCATGACGCGGCCCGTCACTCGTCCGCTCGTGGGCTGGGAGCAGGCTGCTTCCGGCTACACCGGCGTCTGGGCCACCGCCAACACGCGCGAGGCGATCTGGGACGCGCTCAACCGGCGCGAGACGTTCGCCACGACAGGACCGCGCCTGTCGGTGCGCTTCTTCGGCGGCTACGACTTCAGCGATGCGGATGCCGCGCCGGCGAGCCTTGCGGCGGCGGGCTACTCGAAGGGCGTGCCGATGGGTGGCGACCTCGCCGCGGCGCCGGCGGGCAAGGCACCCGCGTTCCTGGTCGCCGCGATGAAGGACCCGCAGGGCGCCAACCTCGACCGCGTGCAGGTCGTAAAAGGCTGGGTGGACGCCAGCGGCAAGACGCACGAGAAAGTGTTCGACGTGAAGTGGGCCGGCGACCGCAAGCCCGGCGCGGACGGCAGGCTGCCGCCGGTCGGCAACACGGTGGACGTGGCCAAGGCGACGTACGCCAATACGATTGGCGCGTCCGAGCTCGCGACGCTTTGGACCGATCCGGAGTTCGACCCGGCCCTGCCCGCGTTCTACTACGTGCGCGTGCTGGAGATCCCGACGCCGCGCTGGACGGCCCATGACCAGCTGCGTTTCAAGGTGCAGGCGCCGAAGGGTGCGACGCTGGTGCAGCAGGAGCGCGCGATCACTTCGCCGATCTGGTACACGCCGAAGGCCGGCTGAGGCCGGCCGCGCGGGCGTGGCGCACGCCGGGTCACGGATAACGAACGGGCAGGAGGGGACCGGATGCTGTTCCATTACAAAGGCATGCGACCCGCGACCGCGGGCACCAGGACGTTTCTCTACATTGCGGCGGCGTTCAATTTCGGCGCTGGTGCGCTGCTGCCGCTGCTGGCCCGGTGGGCGCCCGGACTGCTCGGCATCGACCCGCCGGCTCCGGATGCATTGCTGTTCGTCGACGCCGCGGCATGGTTCGTTGTCGCATTCGGCATCGGCTATGCGCTGGGCGGGCACGACCTGACCCGTCACTGGCCCTTCGTCGCGCTCGGCGCGCTGGGCAAGGCCGGCGTCGCGGCGCTCGTGCTTGCGTATTTTCTTGCGGGTTTCGCGGGACCGCTGCTGGCCGTACTCGCTGCGGCGGACGTGGTATTCGCGGTGCTGTTCGTACGGCTGTTGCGGGCGCATGCCGTCTAGCGACGAGCGCAGTGCCTGGTGGCCAGGCCGGGGCGACGGCGCGACGTTCTCGCGTCGTGAAACCGGCCGCGGGCGTTGCCAACGCCTGCGGCCGGCGCGACGTCACTTCTGCCTGATTTCCAGGTCGTTGCGCACCTGCTTCACGCCTTCGACGGAGCGCGCGATTTCGCCTGCCCTGGTCTTCATGGCCGTCGAGTCGACGAACCCGGTCAGCTGCACCACCCGCGCCTCCGTGCCGACGTTGATCTGATACGCCTTGGTGGTCGGATCTTCCATGAGCTTCGCCTTGACCGAGGCCGTCAGCATGCTGTCGTCGGCGTCCTGGCCGGCCGTCGCGTGCGGCTTCGTGCTGACGCGAAGGTCATTGCGCACTTCCTTGACGCCCGTGACCGAGCGCGCGACCTTCGTGGCCCGCTCCTTCTGCTGGGCATCGTCGACGAAGCCGCCCAGCTGCACGACGCCGCGATACGTCTCGACGTTGATCTCGCCGGCATCGGTGACCGAATCGTCGATCAAGGCGAGCTTGACCTTGGAGGTGAGTACGCTGTCGTCGAAGACCTCTCCGGCAGACTCCTGGGTGCGCGTCGATGAGCAGGCGCTGGCCAGGGCCAGTACTGCCAGCAGCACGGTAATTTTCGGGATCCTGTTTTTCACGATTGTTTCCTGTCTTGATGCCGATCTCGGCGTTGTCCACGCCACGGCGCGGCGGAGGTTCACAGTAGCTCTTCAGGTTCGCCGGTTCTGTCTCCTACCGTACGGAGCGGTCTGCTGCCCGCGACCGGCCAGCGCCCCTCCCTCGTCCTCCCATACCTCCAGCTGCGCCGCGGTGAGCGCATCCGCGACGCCTGCGCGGCTCTTGCCGTTGGTGCCAAAGACGACGTCCCAGAAGGCACTGGTCACTCCGTAGCGCGCCATCGGCCCGGCGGAGCCGTGATGCAGCGCGTGCGCGCGCCTGCGCCGCCGCGCCCACTCGCTTCGGGGGCGCCAGTGGTGGGTTGCGTGGTGCGTGATCGCGTAGATGAAGTAGCCGGTCATGAGTCCGAACGTCAGCGCGCAGGCGCGCCACAGGTCGCCCAGCAACAGCGCCGGCAGGAACACGAGCGCGGCGATCAGCGCTGCACTCAGGATGGTCGGCGTGCCGATGAGCGCCCGCGGCCGGCGGTGGTGCTCCGCATGCCAGCTGCGAAATGGCGGCAGGCCGTGCAGGACGAAGCGGTGCAGCCCGTACTCGACCAGCGTCCAGCCCCCCAGGCCCAGCAGCGCAAATATCGTGATTTCCAGCCACCGCGCGCGCGGCCCCGCGAATGCGAGGAACGATCCCAATGCCGTCGCAGCGACGCCATACAGGATGAAATCGGCGCGATATCCCGACTTGCCATGCTCGGTCGTCAGCAGTCCCATGCGTCTCCTCGAACCATCACGCCGCCGTCCCCGGAATCGGGGCATGGCGAATTGCCGTCGAGCATGGGAGAGGTGTGCCGCAGGGTCTGTGCGGCAGCGTACCCGGCGATTCGGTGCGCCCCGCGGGCGTCGACTGCGGGCGTGCGCTAGCGCACGGACGGCGGCTGCCCGCTGAACGATTCTGCCGCGGAGCACTCGACACCCACCCCCCCGGTCGTGTGCTTGAAGCGGCCCGGTGGCTTTGCAGCCACCGGGCCGTTGCTTTGGTGGCTTTGGTGCGCTACCGAACCGACCCCGCCACGCCGACGCGTAGTCTGGTATGCATCGACCGCACGCGATCTTTTCGGAATCTCGCTGCACGACGGGTGAGGTCGAGTGGAGAACTTTGCATGAACAAGTCCCTGATTACAGGACTCGTCGTCGGTGGCATCGCGGTCACCGCCGCCGGGGCGTTCGCGGGTTACCAGGCCATGGACGACCGTCGCTCCGCCGATGTACTCGATGTCCAACCCGTCACGAAGACCGTCCGCACCTCGCGCCAGGTCTGTTCCGACGAAATCGTCTCGCACGACGTCCCGGCGAGCGACCCCAAGCGCATCACAGGCACCATGATGGGCGCGGTCGTCGGTGGGGTGCTAGGCAACCAGGTCGGCGACGGCAGCGGGCAGACTGTCGCGACGGTCGCGGGCGCCGCTGCAGGCGGTTACGCCGGCAGCAAGATCCAGAAGCACATGCAGGAAGACAAGACCACGACGACGGTCGAGAAGCGCTGCCGTACGGTCTACGACACCGCCGAGAAGCCCGACGGCTACAAAGTCCGCTACCGCCTCGAAGGGCAGGAAGGCACCGTGCGGACGGACCGCGCCCCGGGCCGGACCATCCCCGTCGTCGACGGGCAGCTGGTGCTGACCGGACTGAACGATCGCGAGTGATCGTCCTGCAAGCCTGCAGTCCTCATAAGGAGAAATGAAATGTTGTGGACCATTGCCGTCGTACTGGCCGTTCTCTGGCTGCTGGGGCTCGTCAGCTCCTACACCATGGGCGGATTCATTCACATCCTGCTGGTGCTCGCGATCATCGTGGTCGTGATCAACGTGATCCAGGGCCGGCGGGTGTAACGTCCGGAACCTGTCGAAAAGCGACGCCCCGGGTTGAGTTCGTCAACGCGGGGCGTCGAAACTGCAGGCGCTGATCAGGTTCCAGCCAGCGCCGTTCTCGCATTCACGAGAACCATGAGTCGTCGGCCTTGCTCTCCCAGGCGGTGACCTGCTTCTCGGCCTCGTCCTTGGCAACGCCGTAGCGCTCCTGGATCTTGCCCGAGAGCTGTTCACGACGCCCGGCAACGACGTCGAGGTCGTCGTCCGTCAGCTTGCCCCACTGAACCTTGGCCTTGCCGGTTACCTGCTTCCAGTTACCTTCGATGCGATCCCAGTTCATTTGATTCTCCTTGCTGTGGGTGAATGTGCGGTCACGCCCGCGGGCCCGGGCTCGCTGGCCTGTCGTCTCCGGTCGGAGTCCATGGGCAGAGTCTGCGGGCTTTGCCGCGAGTGGTCGGTACGGCGCCGCACCGATGCGCGCGCCGTCGGTCGCCCCCCGCATCGCATGTCGTCGTGCCTTGGCGTGCAGCAGCTCGAGGTCGGCTCGCTTCAGGAGCGACTCCGCATCCGTGCCGTCGGCAGGGTACACGCCGACACCTGCGCTCGCCGTCAGGTACAGGTCGCTGCCTTCGATGCGGTGCGGCGCGGCGATCGCGGCACACAGGTTGTCCGCGCCGAGCCTGGCGTCGCCGGCGGAAGTCACTTGTGTCAGCAGGACGACGAACTCGTCACCGCCGTGGCGGCTCACGGTGTCCGATCGGCGCACGCCTGCCACCAGCCGGCTCGCAACGGACTGCAGGACCTGGTCGCCGGTCGCATGACCCAGGCTGTCGTTGATGCTCTTGAAGCGATCCAGGTCGATGAACAGCACGGCCAGGAGGCTGCCCAGTCGACGTGCCGACGCCACCGCACGGTCGAGCCGGTCCGTCAGCAGCAACCGGTTCGGCAGGCCTGTCAGCACGTCATGCTGCGCCAGGTGCGACATCCGCAGCGACAATGCACGCGCCGCGCCGATGTCGTGAAACACGATGACCGCGCCGATCACCCGGCCGTCCCGGTCACGAATGGGGGCAGCGGTATCCTCGATCGGGGTTTCGTGCCCGTCGCGGGCGACCAGCAGGCAATTGACGCCGACGCCGACGTTCGCCTGGCAACGCACCGCCAGCGCCAGCGGATCACGCACCGGTTCGCGGCTGTCTGCGTCGATCATCCGCATCACGTCCTGCAGCGGCCGGCCCGCGGCCTCGATCGCCGACCAGCCGGTCATGCGCTCGGCGACGGCGTTCAGATAGGTCACCTTGCCTGCGAGGTCGGTGCTGAGCACCGCGTCGCCGATCGAGTCGAGCGTCAGCAGCGCGCGCGACTCATGCAGGCCAGGGGCGGCCCGATTGATGCCGTCATTGGCGAGGCTCGCCAGGCCGGCAGGTCTGCTGCGGAACATCGACTCTCCAGACGTAAAGGATGCGATGCGGACTCTTCCGTGAACGGACACGGTCGTCTGTGCGCTGGCGGACCCTGGCCAGCAGTGCCACTGGCAGGCGCGCCGATGCTTGGTGGGCCAGCGAACAGAGACGGAAAGGCCGGCCGTCCACACTGACGGCTCGTCACCGCCATCCCTGCGTCATCGTCGGAATCGCCAGTGCTAATGCCTACGCGCGTTCCTCCACAGAACCTCCTGCTGGCTGCACTGCCGGCCCGTGACCGCCGGCACCTTCTTGCGCAGTGCGAAGAGGTCGAGCTTGCTTCCGCCGACAAGCTCTACCAGCCGGGCGATGTCATCCGCCGCGTCTATTTCCCGACCGGGAGCTTCATCTCGCTGATCACTCCGGCCCTGGGCCACGACCGGATGGAAGTCGGGCTGGTCGGCGACGAAGGCATGCTGGGCGCGTCACTGGTGCTCGAAGTGCCCAATGCACCGATGATTGCGCTGGTCCAGGGCGCCGGGCCGGCGTGGCAGATGGATGCAGGCTCGTTTCGCCGCGAGCTCGAGTACAGCGACGCGCTCGCAGCGCACCCTGAAGCGCTACATACATGTCGTGATGTCACAGCTGGCGCAGATGGCCGTCTGCACACGCTTCCACGTCGTCGAAGCACGGCTTGCACGCTGGCTGCTGATGACGCGGGACCGGGCGCACGCCGACGAATTCCACGTCACGCATGAGTTCCTGGCCTACATGCTGGGAGTGCGCCGCGCGGGCGTACCCGGGCGGCCGGCTGCGCTGCAGGAGCGCAGGCTGGTTCGTTACAAGCGGGGTTACGTCACGATCCTCGATCGTCGCGGGCTGGAGGGCGCGGCCTGCGAGCGCTACGCCATCGACCGCAAGACTTACGCGAATCTCATGACGTGACCGGCACACGGGTGCTGTCATGTACACAAGCAGAGC
This sequence comes from uncultured Gammaproteobacteria bacterium, assembly GCA_963744735.1. Classification (GTDB taxonomy): domain Bacteria; phylum Pseudomonadota; class Gammaproteobacteria; order Steroidobacterales; family Steroidobacteraceae; genus RPQJ01. The sequence goes on along the minus strand of CAVUVH010000001.1, from coordinate 33,863 downwards.
AGGGCGGGTGTAAACTGGACGCCGCGAACCAGCATGGGTGCCCACCATGAGCCCGCCCCGTGAAGCAGACTGCGCTCGCACGCGCCAGGACAGAATCACCTGCTGGCAGCGCTGTCAGAGACGGAGCGCGAGCGGATTTATCCGCACCTGCGGCTGGTGCCGATGCCGCTGGGCAAGGCCCTCTACGAGTCCGGCGACGTCCTCCGCTACGTTTACTTCCCGCTCGACTGCATCGTGTCGCTGCTCTACGTCCTGGAGAACGGCGCGTCGGCGGAGATCTCCGTCGTCGGCCGGGAGGGCCTGATCGGCGTGGCGCTGTTCATGGGCGGCGAGACCACGCCAAGCCGGGCCATCGTCCAGAGCGCCGGGCACGCGTATCGGCTGGACGGCCAGCGGCTGAAGGACGAGTTCCATCGCAACGGCGGGCTGCAGCTGCTGCTGCTGCGCTACACGCAGACCCTGATCACGCAGATGGCCCAGACCGCCGTCTGCAACCGCCATCATTCGGTCGACCAGCAGCTGTGCCGCTGGCTGCTGCTGTCGCTCGACCGCCTGCCGTCCGACAAACTGGTGATGACGCAGGAACTCATCGCCAACATGCTCGGCGTGCGCCGCGAAGGCGTCACCGAGGCGGCCGGCAAGCTGCAGAAGCTCGGCGTGATCCGCTACATCCGCGGGCACATCACCGTGACTGGACCGGCCGAAGCTCGAGCAGCTGTGCTGCGAGTGCTATTCGGTCGTGAAGCGCGAATCCGATCGCATCGAGCACATGGCCGCCAGTCGCGGGGCCTGACACCGCTTCGTGCGTCAACGTACAGACCGGAGCCGGGTCGTCGGCTAAAAGTCTTCCCCTGTCAGTCGACATTCGAGACCGGGAGAGGCCAAGGTGCTGTCGAAGTCCTTCTTACCGCTGGTGGCTGCGTCGCTGTTCGCCTTCACCGCGCTGCCGGCGGCTGCCGACGACGCTGGCATGCGCGCCGCCGCGCAGCTTTCGGCCAGGCCGTTGCCGGACGAGCGCGACGGTCCGCTGCAGCTGCTCTCGCTGGTCGGTCCCGCGGCTGTGATCGTCGTGCTGACCATCCTTGGGCTCACGATCACCATCCGGGGCCTGCGCGAGGACATGCGCAAGCGACGCGTCGTCTACCGGCATCGAGGCCACGACGTTTACGCCGGCGGCAGCATGACGAGGACGACCCCGGGCACGCACCACCGAATGGCGAACACCATCGAATAGCCGTAGAGGCGTCGGAACCCGCCGCGCGTGATCGCGGGCGACCTACTTTATGGCGACGGGGTTGACGATGGCCTGCACGGCGCCGGTGACGCGTGCCGCACCGAGCGTGAACAGGAACTCCCAGGCCCGGTCCTTGACCAGCTCCGCGGTGTTCATGTTCTCGAGGATGTGGATGCCGTTCTGCGCCAGCAGGATCTGGTGCACCTCGAACATGCCCGCGCCCTTCTCGAACGGGATCACCTCGACACTCGGGTTGTCGGCGCCGACGATCGCCACGCCGAGCGCAGCGAGATACCTGGCGCCCTCGATCCCGAGGCCCGGACCCACGGAGCCGAAGCGCTTGTTGTCCTTGCCGAGCAGCTTGAGCCAGCCGGTGTGGAACAGCACGACGTCGCCCTGCCCGATCGGCGCGATGCCCTGGCGCTTCATGGCGCCCTCGATCTCGGCACGGTTGAACGCCGTGCCTTCCTTGACGATGTCGGTGCCGAAGTAGCCGGCCATGTCGAGCACGATGCCGCGCGTCGCGACGGCCGGCACGTTCTCGATGCCGAGTTTCGTCAGGCCGTCGACCATGGCGAAGTCCGCGGCGCGGTTGCAGTTGAAGTAGAGATTGTCGATGCCGACGTGGCCCAAGCCATCGAGCTGCGAGCCGACGCCGTTCCAGCCGGCGATGATGTCGTCGTTGTAGCTGGTCCGGGTGGGACCGAGCGTGGCGCCGCCGGCCTGGCCCGGCTGGACGACGGTGAGCGCGAACCTGCGCGGCGGAAAGGCCGGCGTGTCCTTGTTGGTCTCGATGCCGAGGCGATAGGTCTTGCCGGTCGTGACCAGCTTCGTGGCGGCCAGCGTCCTGGCGGGTGTCACGTAGTTGAGGTTGCCGACTTCGTCCTGCGGCCCGAACTTCGAGGCCGTCTGGCAGGGCGGCGGCTCGGCAGCGCCGGCACCGGCGAAGAACAGCAGGGCGACGAATCCCGCGGCGACGGTGCTGGCAGGGCGACTGGTTGCGATCGGCATGCTTGATCCCCCGCTTGCGTGGCGACGTGGCCGGACCGTAGCAGTACTCGTATGCGTCGGGCAACAGGCTGGGGGACGAGGAAGTGGGGGGGGTGGGGGAGAGGGGGGGGGGAGGGGGGGGGGGAGGGGGGAGGGGGAGGTAGGAAGAGGGGATAGGGGAGGAGGGGGGAGGTGGGGGGAAGGGGGGGGGGGAGGAGAGGGGAGGGGGAGAAGAGGGGGGGGAGAGAGGCGGGGGGGGAAGGAAGGAGGGGGGGGAGAGGGGGGGGGAGGGGGAGGGAGGGGAGGGGGGGGGGAGGGGGGGGGGGAGGGGGGGGGCGGCTGCGAGTCAACAGCTCCGCGACCTCGGGTTTCAGCTTGCCGACCGGCACTCGGCCGGGTTTGGGAGAGAGAGGAGGGGAAGGGGGATTGTTGCTTCCGAGAGGCAGAAGGGGGGGGGACATCGACCGGGACTTCCGCCCCATCGGCGAACCCACCCAATCACGCCGGTCGCGAATCAGGCGGTGCTGGCGGCGTACCGTTCAGTCGTTGCTGAACTCTCGTTGCCGCCCAGGCCCTCCGGTCAATCGCAGCGAACCCAGAATTCGCGCATTCCACGAAAGCTAGGATTGGCATGGAACACGTGCCCGCGATCGCTCTTGCGCAGTCGCGGGAAACGCTGCAACAGACCCAGAATCGCCTCCTGAGCCTCGACCCGCGCCAGGTGCGCCCCGAGACACAGGTGCCGTCCTCCACCAAATGCCTGGTGATGCGTGTCCGCTCGCTCGATATCGAAACGGTCCGGGTCGGGATACACCGCTGGATCGCGGTTGGCCGCTGCCAGCGAGGGTGACAGGGATTCGCCCCTCGGCACCGGGCAGCCGCTGATCACGACATCGCGGTTTGGCGTGCGCCCACTGTTCGTGACCGGCGAATCGTAGCGCAGCATTTCCTCCACCGCGTTGCCGATCAGCCCCGGATTGGCGCGCAGTTTTTCCATCTGCTCTGGAAAGTCCAGCAACGCCCGCGTGCCGTTGCCTATCAGGTCCGTGGTCGTGACATTGCCGGCAATCAGCAGCAGTCGGCACTGCGCGATCATTTCATCCTTGGTCAGGCGATCGTCCTCGACCTGGGCGCGAATCATGTCGCTCAACAGGTCGTCGCCAGGGGCCGTACCGCGACGCTCGATTTCGCTGCTGAACAGGTCGTTGAGCGCCTGCTGTGCGGCCGCCCCAGCCTGCTGCTGCGCCACCGTCGGGAACGGATTGAACCTGACCTGCACCACCTGATCGGACCAGGTGCGGAACTTCTCATATAAGCCCGGATCGATACCGAGCATACGCGCGATCACCACGGTCGGAACCGGCGAGGCGAACCGTCCGATCAGGTCGAACTCGTCGTCCGTAATCGCTTGCAGCGCGTCGTCAACGATGCGCTTTATGGCCTCTCGCCAGCGCTCAATCGCCTTCGGCCTGAACGGCCCGCTCACCAGCGTGCGCAAGCGCCGGTGATCCGGCTCGTCCATCAGCAGCATGTCGGGCTTCTCGCCATCGCCAAGCATGCGACCGATCACCTCGCGCAAGTAGGAACCAGGACTGCCGTTACGCGGGTCGGTGTAGAACTCCTTGTCGTGCAGCATCGCTTTGACGTCGTCGTGACGCGTGCAGATGTATCGGTTCATCACGGTGTCGTGGTGCACCGGTGCGCGCTCGCGCAGCAACTTCAGTATCGGGTAAGGGTCCTCGCGGAAGCGCGGGTCGACCGCGGTGAGTTCCACGCCCTGTGGCAGCGTCGGCTCGTCGTTGGTGCCTTGCATGAACCTCTCCCTCGCGCCTGGGTTCAGTGGCAGGACTTTACATCATTGCTCACTGCGCGCTCTTGATCCTTGCCCAGGCGCGATTGGTCATGCGCGAAAACTCGGCGGACAATTCATCCGTACGAACCCCGCGCCTACTCCACCGTCACGCTCTTCGCCAGGTTCCTCGGCTGATCCACGTCCGTGCCGCGCAGGATGGCGACGTGGTACGCCAGCAGCTGCAGCGGGATGGTGTACACGGCCGGCGCCTGGAAATAGCTCACGTGGCGCGGCATCTCGATCACGTGCACGCCGTCGGACGACTTCATCCCGGACTCCGGATCCGCAAACACGTACAGCTCGCCGCCGCGCGCGCGCACTTCCATCAGGTTGGACTTCAGCTTCTCCAGCAGGTCGTTGTTGGGCGCGATGGTGATGATCGGCATGTCTGCGTCGACCAGCGCCAGCGGACCGTGCTTGAGCTCGCCCGCCGGGTACGCCTCGGCGTGGATGTAGGAGATCTCCTTCAGCTTCAGCGCACCCTCCATGGCGATGGGGTGCATCGGGCCGCGGCCGAGGAACAGCGCGTGCTGCTTGTCGACGAAGCGCTTGGCCAGGTCCTTGATCACCGGGTCGAGCTTCAGCGTCGCCTCGATCAGCGATGGAATGCCCAGCAGCCGGTGCACCAGGCCGCGCTCGCGCTCGGCGTCGGCGCTGTGGAACTTGGCCAGCGCGATCACGAGCATGTTCAGGGCCGCGAGCTGCGTGGTGAACGCCTTGGTCGAGGCGACGCCGATCTCGGGGCCGGCGCGCGTCAGCATCACCAGCTCTGATTCGCGCACCAGCGAGCTCTCGGGCACGTTGCAGATCGCGAGCTGCGAGAGATACCCCGCCTGCTTGGCCTCCGCAGCGCCGCCAGCGTGTCGGCGGTCTCGCCCGACTGCGAGACGCTCACGAACAGCGTGTTCTTCGGCACCACCGGATTGCGATAGCGGTACTCGCTCGCGATCTCGACCCAGCACGGCAGCCGGCAGATCTGCTCGATGAAATACTTGGCCACCGACGCCGCATGAAAACTCGTGCCGCAGGCGACGATGCGCACGGCTTCGGTCTTCGCAAACACGGCCTGCGCGGCCGGGCCGAACGCGGCCTCCAGCAGCTTGCCGCCGGCCACGCGCTCCTCGAGCGTCTGCGCCACGGCGCGCGGCTGCTCGTGGATCTCCTTGAGCATGTAGTGCGGAAAGTCGCCCTTCTCCGCCGCGTCGGCCGAGAGCTCGCTCTCGTGCACCTTGCGCTGCACGGTGTTGCCGTCCTGGTCGGAGATGCGGTAGCTGTCGCGGCGGATCTCGCAGACGTCGCCTTCTTCCAGGAACACGAACTTGCGCGTCACCGGCAGCAGCGCGGCGACGTCGGAGGCGACGAAGTTCTCGCCATCGCCCACGCCGATGACCACCGGGCAGCCCTGGCGCGCCAGCACGATGCGCTCGGGGTCCTTCTGCGAAATCACGGCGAGTGCATACGCGCCTTCGAGCTCGGCCACGGTCGCGCGGACCGCCTTGAACAGGTCGCCGGTCTTCTGCAGGTGGAAGTGCACGCGGTGCGCGATCACCTCGGTGTCGGTCTCGGAGGTGAACTCGTAGCCGGCGGCCTGCAGCTCCGCACGCAGCTCTTCGTGGTTCTCGATGATGCCGTTGTGGACGAGCGCGATGCCGTCCCTGGAATGTGCGGGTGCGCATTGCGCTCGCTCGGCACGCCGTGCGTGGCCCAGCGGGTGTGCGCGATGCCGAGCAGGCCGTGCGTGGGATCGGCCTCGAGGGCGTCTTCCAGCATGCGAACCTTGCCGACCGCGCGCAGCCGCTTGATCGTGCCGGTGCCGTTCAGCACGGCGACGCCGGCCGAGTCATAGCCGCGGTACTCGAGGCGGCGCAGGCCCTCGATCAGGATGGGCACGACGTCGCGCTGGGCGACGGCTCCGACGATTCCGCACATGCTCGGCATTCCTCCAGAGGGGGCGGCGAGGCTATCAGAAATTCCTTAAGAATCATCAAGCTACCGCAATTCTTGCTGGCCGCGCCGGGGGCCGTCGCAGTTTGCAGGGCGCATTGTAAGCCGGGGCATACACCCACCGGGAATGGCGTGCGTCACAGCCGGGCTATGTCGCCAGGGGGCTCGCGTTGCCTGTTGTCGCCCGCGCACCGCCCTGTAGACTCCGACCGGGTCACGCCACTCCGGGGACTTCAGGATTGAGTACGTCGACCGAATCCACAGGCACGATCGATGTGGCCCTCGCCCACGCCCGCCGCCTGCTGGATACCGATCCGGCGCTGGCCGTTGAGCAGGCGCTCGAGATCCTGAAGGCAGGCGCCGAATCACCCGCCGGCCCTGTTGATACTGGCCGAGGCCCGCCGCCGCCTGGGGCAACCGGCGGCCGCGCTCAAGGTGCTCGAGCCCATGTTGCGGACCCAGCCCAACTGGGCGGCCGCTCACTTCGAGCACGCGCTGACGCTGGCCAGCCTCGGGCGCGGCGACGAAGCCGTGGCGGCCCTGCACCGAACGGTCGCCCTGAAGCCCGCCCACCCGGTCGCCTGGCGCCACCTGGCTGACCATCTGCTCGCCGTCGGTGACACCGCGGCCGGCAATGCCGCCTACGTGCGTCACATCCAGGCATCGGTCGGCCAACCAGCGCTGCAGCAGGCGGCCGCGGCCATGCTCAAGAACGAACTGAACGTTGCGGAGAAGCTGCTCAAGTCACACCTGAAGCAGGCGCCCACCGACGTGCCGGCCATCCGCATGCTGGCCGAAGTCGCCGTGCGCTGCGGCCGCTACGAGGACGCGGGGCACCTGCTCGGCGCTGTCTCGAGCTCGCGCCGGGTTTGCGGCGGCCCGCTATAACTACGCCGTGCTGCTGCACCGGCGCAACGATCCGGGGACGGCGCTGCAGGAAATCGAACGCCTGCTCGCGGCCGACCCGCGCAACCCGAGTTACCGGAACCTGTACGCGGTGATCCTGAGCCGGGTCGGCGAGTACGCGCGCTCGAGCGAGATCTACGCGCAATTGCTCGAGGAATACCCGAGCAATGCCAAGGTCTGGCTGAGCTACGGCCACGTGCTGAAGACCGAGGGGCGGCAGGACGACTGCATCGAGGCCTACCGCCGCAGCCTGGCGCACGACCCGGGGTTTGGCGAAGCCTACTGGAGCCTGGCCAACCTCAAGACCTTCCGCTTCAGCGAGACGGACCTGGCGACGATGCACGCCCAGCTCGCGCGGGCCGACCTCGGCGACGAGACCGGCTGCAGCTGCATTTTGCGCTGGGCAAGGCGTACGAGGATGCGGAAGACCACGCGCGCGCGTTCGAGCATTACGCGCAGGCCAACGCGCTGCATCGTGCCAGCCATCCCTACGACGCGGACCTGAATACCCGACGGGTGCGGCGGCTCGAGCAGACCTTCACGCGCGAGTTCTTCGAGGCCAGGGCGGGTTCGGGTTGTGACGCGCCAGACCCGATCTTCATCGTCGGCATGCCGCGGGCCGGATCGACGCTGCTCGAGCAGATCCTCGCCAGCCATTCGGCGGTCGAAGGCACGATGGAGCTGCCGGAGATCATCACGCTGGCCAAGGAACTGCGGGCCGATGCCGAAACGCAGGAAATCGCGGCCTACGTCGACGTGCTGGCCACCAAGTCGGCGCACGAACTGCGGGAACTGGGCGAGAAATTCCTCGAACGGACGCGGATCCACCGCAAGACAGGCCGCCCGTTCTTCATCGACAAGATGCCCAACAATTTCCTGCACGTCGGCATGATCCAGCTGATCCTGCCACGGGCGAAGATCATCGATGCGCGCCGGCACCCGCTCGGCTGCTGCTTCTCGAACTTCAAGCAGCACTACGCCCGCGGCCAGAACTTCAGCTACAGCCTTACCGACATGGGTCGCTTCTACCGCGACTACGTGGAGCTGATGGCGCACTTCGACCAGTGCTGCCGGGCCGGGTACACCGGGTGTTCTACGAGCAGATGGTCGACGACACCGAGGCCGAGGTGCGGCGGCTGCTCGACTACTGCGGCCTGCCGTTCGAGGAGGGCTGCCTGCGCTTCTTCGAGAACGACCGCCCGGTGCGCACGGCCAGCGCCGAGCAGGTGCGGCGGCCGATCTACCGCGAGGGCGTCGAGCAGTGGCGGCACTACGAGGCCTGGCTCGACCCGCTCAAGGACGCGCTCGGACCGGTGCTCGACCGCGTACCCGGCGGTTCCGGGCCACTGAAGCCCCGTTCCAAACTGCGCGCACTTGTGGCTGCCCCGCAACGGGGCAACGGTTCTCGTCATATTGACTACTCAAGCTGCGTAGGCTAAATGCAACGACTTCACTCAGGGAGATTTGCGATGCGTGACAAGAAACCTCGGGCCCTTCCTCGTCGTGTTCCGCGCACGCCCATCGCGGCGGCCATCCTGCTGGCCTGCCCGGCGCTGCTGGCCCAGGACCGACCAGCGGCGGCCTCGAGGAGATCGTCGTCACCGCGCAGAAGCGGACGGAAAACCTGCAGGACGTGCCGATCAGCATCCAGGCGCTCGGCACCGAAAAGCTCGACCGAGATGAACGTCCGCAACTTCCGCGACTACGTGCAGTTGCTGCCGGCGGTGACCATCGCATCCGGCACTCGGCGCAGGCGCCGGGTTCTCGCTGGTCTACATGCGCGGCATCGCCACCGGCGGCGACGGCCAGGCGACCACCTCGCAGCCCAGCGTCGGCATGTACCTCGACGAACAGCCGATCACCACGGTCCAGGGCAACCTGGACATCCACATGTACGACATCGAGCGCGTCGAGGCGCTGGCCGGCCCGCAGGGCACGCTGTACGGCGCCAGCTCGCAGGCGGGCACGATCCGCATCATCACCAACAAGCCGGATCCGTCGGCGTTCTCGGCGGGCTACGCGGTCGAGGGCAACATCGTCGACGAGGACGACACCGGCTACGTGGTCGAGGGCTACGTCAACGTGCCGCTCGACCGACAAGGCCGCGGTCCGCCTCGTCGGCTGGTCGCGCACGGACGCCGGCTGGGTCGACAACAAGTTCGGCACGCGCACCTTCACCGGCTGACATCGACAATCCCGACGACGACATCACGATCGACAACGCGGGAGCTCGCCGAGGACAACTACAACACGGTCGACACCATCGGCGGCCGCGCCGCACTGCGCGTCGAGCTCAACGACGACTGGGTGATCACGCCGGCGCTGCAGGCGCAGAAGCAGGAGAGCGAAGGCTCCTGGGGCGACGACCTCAGCGACTTTGTCCCGGGCGACAACGCGGTCACGCACTTCACAGCCGGAGTACTCCGACGACGAGTGGTACCAGATCGGCCTGACCGTCGAGGGCGCGATCAGCAACTTCGACATCGTCTATTCCGGCAACTACCTCGAGCGCGACGTCGACGCCTCGTTCGACTACTCCGACTACTCGTACTTCTACGACGCCTACTACACGACGGGCTATTTCGCCGGCCTGCACTTCGACAACAACGGCGACAGGATCTCGCCGGCCGCGCGCTACACCAACAACGACGCCTACACCAAGCAGAGCCACGAGCTGCGCATCAGCTCGCCGGCGGACAAGCGCGTGCGCGGCATGCTCGGCTTCTTCTGGCAGAAGCAGGAACACGAGTTCCAGCAGAACTTCCTGGTCGAGGGCCTGGCCGACGTCATGCTGATGAACTCCGGCGAGGCCAACATGGGCATGTTCGCCGACACGGTGTACCTGAACAACGTCGACCGCATCGACGAGGACCAGGCGATCTTCGGCAGCGTCAGCTTCGACATCACCGACCAGTGGGAACTGACGCTCGGCGCGCGGTTCTTCGAGCCCGAGAACTCGGTCAAGGGCTTCTTCGGCTTCGGGCTCGGGCTTCAGTCCGGACTGCGAGCCGGGTACCTGTACGACGACGAAGGCGAGGTCATCGGCGAACGAGCCGGGTGCGGTCGCCAACGGCGGTTCGGGCGCCTACTCGCCGGTCGGCCAGGGCTGGTCGAAGAACGGCGAATGGCGCTGCCCCTCGCAGGAAGACTACAAGGACGCGCCCTGCCTCAACGTCGACCGGCGCATCAAGGAAAGCGAGCACATCGGCCGCGTCAACCTGACCTGGAAGCCGGCCGACGGCTACATGATGTACGCGACCTGGTCCGAGGGTTACCGGCCCGGCGGCATCAACCGCGACCCGTCCTTCCGCGACTATGTGTCCGACTTCCTCACCAACTGGGAGCTCGGCTGGAAGACCGCGTGGCTCGACAACACGCTGCAGTTCAACGGCGCGGTCTTCCTGCAGGAGTGGGACGACTTCCAGGTCTCGTTCGCGGGCGACAACGGCATCACGCTGGTCAACAACGGCCCGACCGCCGAAGTGCTCGGCACCGAGATGCAGGCGTTGTGGATGCCGCTCGACGGCCTGCGTCTCTCGACCTCGCTCGCGTACTACGACTCGGAGCTGCAGGACGCTGTACTGCCAGGATCACGGACTGCGATCGTTCGCACCGGCGGGCAGCCAGTTGCCGCTGACGCCGGAGTTCAAGGGCAACGTGATCGCGCGCTACGAGTTCCCGCTGGCGGCTTCGACGCCAACGTGCAGGGCACGGTCGCCTACGAGAGCAGCCGGCCATCGGACATCATCCCCGCCGACAATGCGATCGTCGGCGACATCCCGTCGAGCACGGTGCTCGACCTCAGCACCGGCATCGGCAGGGACTCGTGGGGGCTCGAGCTGTTCATCGGCAACGTCACCAACGAGGACGCGCCGATGGACATCAGCTACCAGTGCGCCATCGGCATCTGCGGTGCCCAGACCTACGGCATCCGGATGCAGCCGCGCACGATCGGCCTGAAGTTCTCGCAGGAGTTCTGAGGCCGTTCAGACAGCTCATCGCCCGGCGCCTGTAACAGGCGCCGGGCGACGGGCAGGCTGGTTCAGACGCCCGTGATGTTGCCGGCGCGGGCGCGCAGCAGCTTGAAGCGGTGAAAGCCCAGGCTCTCGAGATGATCCAGGTCGAAATCCTGCATCCCGAGCAGTTCCCGGTACTTCAGCTCCTGCGAACACCGGAACAGCGACTTGTCGCCGGTCTTGTTGGCCTGGGAAATGCTCGGATAGCAGATCTTCGACGGACACGTCAGGGCGCAACCGGCGTTGGCAAACAGCGTGATCCGGGCCTTGTTGCCGATCGAGGCCAGGAAGGCCTCGTCCTCGTTGGCGCTCATCGGCAGGATGATGGTGTCGTAGATGCCAGCCGCCTTGTCGATCTTCGCCAGGCTGTCGATGTTCTTGATCACGCTGGCTTCGAGACGGTACTCGGGAAAATCCCTGCGTATCCAACGCGCCAGGTTGTCGTTGGTGACGATGATCGAGTTGCCCGGCCGGTGGTGCTTCTCGAGCAAGGGACGGTTTGCGGCGTACTCCTCCGGCGACGCGTCGTGGTTGGTCAACGGCAGCCGCAGGCCGATGCCCATCTCGTACATCGACTTGATGTCGTAGGCGCTGATCTCCGTGGCGCCGTAGATACGGCCGCCGTACAGCGTGCTGGCTTCGGTGGTGAAGCCGAAGAAGCTGTCGATCTGGGCGACGGGGATGTCGCTGAAATGCCGCTTCATGAACATCTGGATCGGCATGGCGGCGGCCTTGCCACGGGCGGAGATGGTGAATCGTCGGTTCATGAGGTTGCTGGCGGAAGCGGCCGCATGATCCGACGATGCCTCCGCCGCGTCCGCGTTGAATTTCAGGCCGGTGGCAGATAGTCGAAGATGAATGTGATGCGGTCGTCTGCACCGCCATTCATGACGCTGTGCATCTTCTGGTTGTTGATCTCGTAGGCCTGGCCGACTTCCATGCGGCACGGCCGGCCGTCGATCGTGAAGCGCACGCGCGGGTTGGTGGTGATCGGCACGTGGATCCGGTGCCCGGCCGCGAATGACGGGTGCGAATCGCGATGGGGCAGGATGCGGCCGCCGGCCAGCAGCTTGGCGGCCATGGCACGCAGGATTTTCCCGCCCGGCGGGTAGTGCCGCTCGAGTATTTCCTGCATGACCGGTTCCGCGACGGCACCCAGGCGATCCCAGCCCTGCTTGCGGGCGACCGTCACCTGCGGCCACGCATCGGCTTCGACAAACAGCAGCACGATCGAGCGCGTCTGCTCGTGCACTTCGTAGTCGTGTTGCCGCTGCGTGTTCTCGTTCCACGCAACCTCGTCCTGCGCCAGGATGGCGGCCGCGAGGTCCTGCATTGCAACCTGGCCGAAGCAGCGGATCGGCACGTCGATGTCCATCGCATTACGCTACCGCAGACGACGCACGCCGGCAATTGAGGCACTCAGCCCCAGAGCGCGGGATCCGGCGCGTGCATGAGGCCGCGTTCGAAGCGGATCGCGTGGGGCCGGTCCAGTCGCTGCAGCAACGGGCCATCCAGGTCCGTGACGGCGCAGGACTGGGCCACCAGGAACGCCGGAGCCATGGCGAGCGACGTGCCGCACATGTTGCCCACCATCAGGCCGAGACCGAGTCGCCGCGCCTCGGCGCACATCGCGAGTGCCTCGGTGAGCCCGCCGCACTTGTCCAGCTTGATGTTGATGGACTGGTAGCGTCCAGCCAGCCCGGCAAGCGAGTGACGATCGGTGCAGGACTCGTCCGCCGCGACCGGAACGGGACTGCGCAGGCCATCGAGCGAGGCGTCTTCTCCACGGCGGACGGGCTGCTCGACCATTTCGACGCCCAGGCTGAGCAGTTCCGGCAGCAGCTGCTCGAGCAAAGCGCGAGTCCAGCTCTGGTTGGCATCGACGATGACACGGGCGGCAGGGTGCGCCTCCCGCACGACGCGCACCAGACCGACGTGGCGCTCGGCATCGACCTTGAGCTTGAGCAGCGGGTAGTCCCGGGCCTGCAGCGCCTTGCGCCGCACCTCCTGCTCGTCGCCCAGGCCGATCGTGTAGGCCGTGGTCACCGGATGCGGCGCAGGCAGGCCGGCCAGCTGCCAGGCGGGAATGCCGGCTTCCTTCGCCCGCAGGTCCCACAGCGCGCAATCGACGGCGTTGCGCGCGCCTCCGGCCGGCAGCAGGTCGAGCAGTTGCGAACCGGTCAACCGATCGTGCAGCGCGTTGCGCACGGCGTCGACCTGTGCAGCCATCGATTCGGGCGTCTCCCCGTCGTAGTCGACGCCTGCCGCCTCGGCCCACCCACGCTGTCCGCCAGCACCCGCCAGCTGCACGACCAGCACCGGCACGTGCGTGTTCGCATCGCGCGCCGTGACGAATGGCTCGGTGAGCTCCCAGCGTTCGATGTCGGGTCGCGACCTCGATCATCCGGCCCGCAGTGCCTCCGCGATCGGCCCGACTCCGCCGCGCAACGGATCGCAGACCGGCAACTGCAGCTCACGTTCGAGTTGCGCGCGGTAGCGCTGCCACGCGTCGTCGTCGAGCGTGGAGGAGTTGATGCTCACGCCCACGCAGCGAATGTTCCGGTTGGTCAGCCGCCCGGCGCGGAGATAGTCGTCGATCACCTGCGACAGCGGCGGGATCGGGTAGTCGGGGTACTCCTCGATCGTCACGCGGTCGGGGGCGTGGCACAGCACGATCGCGTCCGGCTGGGAGCCGTGCAGCAGGCCGAGGGTCACCGCCGCATACGCGGGATGGAGCAGCGAGCCCTGGCCTTCGATCACGTCCCAGTGCCCGGGATCGTTGTCCGGAGAGAGCGCTTCTGCCGCGCCCGCGAGAAAGTCCGCGACCAGCGCATCCATCGGAATGCCGCTGCCCGCAATCATGATGCCGGTCTGGCCGGTCGCACGGAACGTCGCCGCCACGCCCTTGCGCCTGCAGCGCGCGCGTGAGCGCCAGCGCCGTGTACTTCTTGCCGAGCGCGCAGTCGGTGCCGACCGTCAGCACGCGCCGGCCGGTGCGCTTGCGTCCGCTGCCGACCGGGAACGCGCGCGGCCGGATTGCGCACGTCCACCAGTCGCATGCCGGACTTTTCCGCGGCACGCACCAGCCGCGGCAACGACGTCAGTCGCGTGTGCAGGCCGCTCACGGCATCGAGGCCCGCCGCGAGCGCCGCCTCGAGGTCGTCCTGCCAATGCTGCGGCAGCACGCCGCCGGTCGGCGCAACGCCCACGATGATCGAGCCCGCGCCCTGCCGCGCGGCCTCCGCCGGTGACAGGCGCGGCAGGTCGAGCGTGACCTTGGCGGCAGGGTGCGACCACTCCCCGATCACGTCCTCGCGGCACCAGTCGCGCAGCCCGAAGGCCGTCTTGCAGTCGGACTTCAGGACGGCATCGCCCAGGTACAGCAGGTAGGGTTTGCGCAGGACGAGCATGTGCGTCAAAGCTCCGGGGCCGGCTGGAGGTGGTCGATCGGTGCCGCTCATGGCCTGAAGGCCGCGCTGCGCAGCACGCGACCCGGCCGCTTGCCGGTCACGGCCCCGTCGCGGACGACCCATTCGCCACCGACCATCACGGCCGGAATGCCGAGGGGCGGCGCCGCGGGATTCTCGACCGTGGAACGATCGATCACCGTCGCCGGGTCGAACACCACGAGGTCGGCGACGTAACCGGCCGCGATGCGTCCGCGGTCCTGCAGTCGCAGCCGGGCCGCCGGCAATCCGGTCATCTTGTGGATCGCCAGTGTGAGCGGCAGCAGCTTTTCCTCGCGCACGTAGTGACCGAGGATCCTCGGATAGGCGCCCGCGCCGCGCGGGTGCGCGCCGTGCAGCGCGCCATCGGTGCAGAACATGATCTGCGGATGCGCGATGAACCAGCGCACGTCGTCCTCGCTCATCGAGGTGCCGAGCACGTTCACGCCCTGCTCATTAGGCCCGTCCGCGCCGCCCGTTGCCTTGATGATGCGCATGTAGGCCTCGACCGGCGTCACCTCCCAGTGCGCGGCGATCTCGGCGAGCGTCTTGCCGGCGAGCGCTGGCTCGGGGCCGTAATTCACGATGCGGATGTTCTGCGCGCCGCCATTCTCGGCCAGCGCCTGCTCGACCTTCTGCGGATTGAAGAAGTCGCGGTCGGGCACGATCACGCGGATCGTCGAGTGCCAGAATGTGTAGGGATAGACGTCGGCCGAGAGGTCGATGCCTCCCGCTGCGCGCGCTCGAAGTACTCCGGCATGCGCTTTGCGGCCTGGTGCCAGACCGACGTCGCGCCCAGCTTGATGTGGGTGATCTGCACGGGCAGCTTCGCTTCGCGGCCGATGCGCAGCACTTCGTCGAACGAATCAAAGGTGCGGCTCGCTTCGTCGCGGACGTGGCTGATGTAGAAACCCCCGGCGTCGGCCGCGACCCTGGCCAGCGCGATCACCTCTTCCGTGGTGGCGAAGTGCGCCGCTTCATACTCGAGCCCGGTCGACAGCCCGAACGCACCGGCCGCCAGCTCCCGCGCGAGCAACGCCTTCATCTGCGCGAGTTCCTCCGGCGTGGAGGGGCGGTAGAGGTCCTTGCCCATCACCTGCTCGCGCAGCGTCGCGTGCCCGACCATGCTGGCGAGGTTGATCGCCGGCGGGTTGGCGTCGAGCGCCGCAAAGTACTCGGCCAGCGGAAAATCCGACTCGCCATCCTGCCCGACCAGTAGCGTCGTGATCCCCTGGCGCGACACGGTCGCGGCGTCCAGGTCTTCGGTCAGGCCGCGGTTGCCGTGGCTGTGCATGTCGATGAAGCCCGGCGCAAGGGCAAGCCCATGCTGGTCGAGCACCGTCTCGCCCGCCTTCGGCTCCAGGTGCGGGGCCAGGGCGGCGATGCGCGCGCCCTCGATGCGCACGTCACCGCGGTACGGCGCGCTGCCGGTGCCATCGTAGACGACGGCGTTGGTCAGCAGCACGTTGGCCGCCAGCAGCGGGCCGGCTGCCAGCAGCAGCGCGATTGCAAGGACCGGACGATTGATGGGCATGTCGGCCACCGGGCAATTCAGATGCCGGGATCATACCCGCGTAAGCGGCGTGATATGGTCGGCGAAAACGGCGCCGCACGTGGCGGCCCGGAATGCCGGCGACCAGTCTGGGGTGATGCCATGGGCTCGACTCGAATACGGCTGCGCGGCTGCGCGCGCGGCGCGTGCCTCGCGCTGCTCGCCGCGGCCACGACTGCAACGATGGCAGCGGAAAGTGGGCCGGACGCAGCACTTGCGGCCGCGCTGGTCTCGCCCGACGCCGGGCAGCGCGAATGGGCGCTGGACCGGCTGATCGAGACTCCCGATCCTGACCCGGTGGTGCTGCAGCAGATTGCCGGGCTGCTCGACGACGGCGATGGCTATGTCGCGGGCAAGGCGGCAAGCGCGCTGGCCAGGCTGGGCGCCGACGCCTTCACCACCATCGACTGGGCTCTTGAGCACGGCAGCGCGCAGCAGCGCTGGGCGGCGACGCTGGCCCTGTACCAGACCACCGCCGCGATCGACCGGTTCCTGCCGCAGCTGACCCGACAACTTTCGCAGAGCGATGAGCGGCTCGTGTACGCGAGCCTCGCCGCGCTGGCACGACTGCAGGAGCGCGCTGCTCCTGCGTTGCCCGCGTTGCAGAAACTGCTGACACATGAACACGGTGCAATCCGCAGGGCGACGCTCGCGACCCTGGCGGCGATCGGCCCGGCGGCGCGCGGACTCGTGCCGGATCTCGCGCCGCTGCTGCAGGATCCCCAGCCCGAACTGCGACTGGCCGCGGCGGCGGCCATGCGGCGCATCGTTCCGCCGGCGCCAGTCACGGGCGAGCGGCTCGCCTCCTACCTGGCGTGGCTGCAGGAACACGTGCCCGCCCTGATGCAGGAGCATCGCGTACCGGGGGTTTCCATCGCCATCATCCAGGACCGCCGCGTGCACTGGGCGCGCGGTTTCGGCGTGAGCGACGCACGCGGGCAGCAGCTCGTCACCCCCGACACGGTCTTCGAAGCCTGTTCGATGTCGAAGCCGATCATGGCGCTGAGTGCCCTGCAGTTGATACAGCAGAAGCGGCTCGACCTCGACATTCCCCTGACGCAGTACCTGGGACGCGAGTACCTGCGCGATCAGCCGGCACAGGACCTGATCACGGCGCGCATGGCGCTCACGCACCGCACGGGCCTGCCGAACTGGCGGGTGGGATACGACGAGATCGGCGGGCCGCTGCCGATCCTGTTTCCCCCGGGGTCCGAGCACACGTACTCGGGCGAGGGGATCCTGTTCCTGCAGCGCGCCATGGAAGCCATCTCCGGCATGCCGCTCGACCTCCATGCACAGCGAGAACTGTTCGCACCGCTGGGCCTGACGCACACGAGCTGGGTGTGGACGCCGGGCATCGAGCAGGACCTGGCCAGCGGCCATCGCGACGACGGCAGCTTCAAGGACCGGACTCGCTATCGCAAGGCGAATGGCGCCTATTCGCTGTACACGACGCCGACCGAATATGCCCGGCTGATGCTGACGCTGATGCGGCCGCAGAGCCCTGGCGATGAGGCCTTCACCCCGGCAAGCGTCGACCTGATGTTGCAGCGGGCGCAGCGCGTCGATGACGGCCCGGCCGTTGCGCGGCCCGGCCTGGCCCGGTCCGTCGCCACCTACAGGGCGCTCGGCTGGAGCGTGGAGGTCAGCGCTGAAGGCGACATCGTCCAGCACTCCGGGTCGAACAGCTCCGGCTTCCGCGTCGTTCGGCCAGTTCAACCGGGAGAAGGGTTCGGGCCTGGTCATCTTCACCAACGGCGACAACGGCTCGCGCGTACGCGATGCCATCGTGGCGCAGATCGGCGACCTGTAGGTCGCCCGGCGCGCGCAGCCGGCGCTTGGATCGGCTGGCGCGCCATCGTACATTAGCAGGCGAATCCGGCCATCGGCGCAGCCCCATTGATCCGTCTCCCGCTTCTGCCCGCCTCGCGATGAATACCGTACACCCGCCGCCGCAGCCAGGGACGCGAGCCTCGGCGCCGCGCTCGAGGCGCTGCGCTCGAACCGGCCGCTGCGGGCCGAGGAAATCTGCCGCTCGTACCTCGAGACCAGCCCGGGCTGCGTCGAGCACCTGCGCCTGCTCGGCACGGCGCTCGCCAAGCAGGGCCGGTACGCCGAGTCCGAGCAGACGGTGCGTCTCGCCATCGGTTTGCAGCCGGGCCACCCGCACCTGCACGAAGACCTGGGCAGCGTGCTGGCGCTGCAGGAACGCTTCGAGGAGGCGGTACCGTGCTTCGAGCAGGCCATCAGGCTCGAGCCGCGCCTGCCCCTGGCGCACAAGAAGCTCGGCCAGGCCCTCGCTGCACTGGGCCGTGGCCAGGATGCCGACGCGGCCTTCGAGGAATTCTTCGAGCAGGACTCCGCCCGCGGCCAGGTCGCGCTGGCGCTCGATCACCTGCGCGCCGGGCGCAAGACGGAAGCGATCGACACGCTGCGCAGCGCCTTGCGCGAGAACGCGAACAACGTCGATGCCATGCGCTTCCTGGCGCAGATTTACTGGCAGGAGGAGCAGCAGCAGAGTGATGCCGAGGCGCTGTTGCGGCGCGCGACGACCCTGGCACCTGGCTACACGGCGCCGTGGGTGATGCTCGGCATGATGCTGCACGAGGGGGGCCGCGGTGCCGAGGCGATCGAGTGCTATCGGACCGCAACGCGACTCGAACCCGACAACGCGGTCGCCTGGGCCGGCCTGGGCACCAGCTATGCAGACGTCGGCGACGTGGAAAACAGCATCGCGGCCTTCGAGCGCTCGCTGGCGTTGTGCCCGGATGCGCCGAACGTGCAGATGGGGTACGGGCATGTCCTCAAGACCCGCGGCGACCAGCAGGCTGCGCTGCGTGCCTACCGGGCTGCGATTGCGGCCAAGCCGGATTTCGGCGAGGTCTACTGGAGCATGGCCAACCTCAAGGTCTTTCGTTTCGAGGACGCCGAGATCGCGGCGATGGAGCAGCAGCTCGAGCGCGACGACCTGGCCGAGAGCGCGGACATCCATTTTCGCTTTGCGCTGGCCAAGGCCTACGAGGACAGGGGCGACTATGACCGCGCCTGGCACTACTACCACACCGGCAATCAGCGCCAGCGCAGCAAGGTGTCCCATGATCCGGTCGCCATGGAGCTGCTGCACGAGAACATCGCGGCCGTGTTCACCCGCGAGCTGTTCGAGCGCCATGCGGGGCACGGCTGTGATTCCACGGCGCCGATCTTCATCGTCGGCCTGCCGCGCTCGGGCTCGACGCTGATCGAGCAGATCCTGGCGAGCCACAGCCAGGTCGAGGGCACCGCCGAGCTGCACGTGCTGATGCGGCTGGCCTATTCCATTGGCCGCTACCGGCCGGACCAGAAGCGTTACCCGGAGTCTGTCGTCGACCTGCGCAGCAAGGACTTCACGGCCTACGGGCGCCAGTACATTGATGAGACCCGGCCGTACCGGGTCACCGATCGGCCGTTCTTCACCGACAAGCTGCCCAACAACTTCTCGCACGTCGGCCTGCTGCACCTGATCCTGCCGAACGCGCGGATCATCAACGCCCGCCGGCACCCGTTCGACAGCTGTCTCGGCGGCTACAAGCAGCTGTTCGGCAAGGGCCAGAACTTCACCTACGACATGGACGACCTTTCGGCCTACTACCGCCAGTATCACGAGACGATGAGGCACTGGCACAAGGTGCTGCCGGGCAAGGTGCTGGACGTGCACTACGAGGAAACGGTGACCGACCTCGAGACCCAGGTCCGCCGCATCCTCGCGCACTGCGGACTGCCCTTCGAGGAGGCGTGCCTGCGCTTCCACGAGAATCCACGCGCGGTCAGGACAGCGAGCTCGGAGCAGGTCAGGCGGCCGATCTACAGCGACGCACTGGGTTACTGGCGGCGCTACGAGTCGCACCTCGGCATCTGGCGCGACGACATGGCCGACATCCTGCTGGAGCTTCCGGAGACGGTGCGCAACGCAGGCCTCTGACGCGGCACCCCGGTCAGTCGTAGGGCCACACCGCCAGTCCATGGATGGCGTTGCGCACGTCCATGGTCAGGTTCACGGACAGCAGCCGGGTGTTTGCCGCCAGGTCGTACAGGGAGACCGTTGACGGCGACGACCCGCCCGCCACCAGCGTGTCCGATATCACGCAGAGCCCGCGGGCGAAGCCCTGGCGGGCGATGTTGCTCTGGTCGAGGTTCGTGTTCAGCAGCAGATCGGCCGCATAGCGCGGCACCTTGAGGGCGCGATCTTCCAGGCCTTCGCCGCGGCCCGTGTACCGCAGCGCGTCGGCCTCGGTGTCGTTGAACAGCACGCCGTCACGAAACGGCTGCGCGTTGTGGGTTCCGGGCGGCAGTTCCACCGCCATCTGCACGCGCTTGCCGTTATAGAGCAGCATGCCGCCGGTCTTGAGCCCGGCGATGTACATTCCGCCGGTCGTGCAGTGCACGTTGTTCAGGTGCAGCTTGTTGAGCGGCAGCGGGCCGTCCGGTGAGCGCGGGTCGAACACGTTGCCCTTGAACTGAAACTGGTGCGCCGCGATGTGCAGCGCCCAGCAGAACTCCTGCGCATCGAGGTCGAAACCCAGCACCGTGTCGAAGGCGGTCGAGCTCAGGTACAGGCGCCGCTCGAAGACCGCGATCTCGTGGCAGTGCCGCAGGTAGGGGTTGCGCCAGGAGCCGATCAGGCTGAAGTCGGGCCGGTAGGCAAACAGCTCGTCGCTGGCCGCAATGTAGACCACGTCGCCGTCGAACGCGATGCCGCGCAAGCCGCGGTCCCAGCCGCGCCCGGCCCAGTCGATGGCCACTGTATTCCAGTCGAGCGTCTGCGTCGCCGAACGGTTCTGCAGGTCGAGCAGGTAGACGCCGCCGTGGCTTTCGCCCTGGTGGCTGCCGCGGACCACGGAGGTGGCGATGAGCTTCACGACAACCTGCGCATCAGGTGCGCCGGCACCGGTTTCAGCTTGCCGTCGACGCGGTCACCACTTCTTGGTAAACGACAGTGAGTACGACCGTGGCCGCTGCTGGCTGCGGATGTACCTGTAGCGGTCGTCACCGAACAGCGTCGCCGTAATTGCTGCCGCTGATGTAGTTGTAGCCGTCCTCGTCGAAGAGGTTGCGGACGATCAGTCGCGTTTCCCAGCCAGAGTCGGCCGTGAACCCGAACTGCAACGTGGACGTCGAGTACGACGGCAGCAGCAGATCCTTGGCGTCGGCTCGTTCCTCCGGCGTCTCGGCTTCGAGATAGTTCAGGATGGCGCCGGTGCTCCTCCAGACTTCTCCCTGGTAGCTGTACGAGAAGCGCGTCCAGGTCTTGCCGTCGAGGTCCAGGAAATTGGGCAGCGTGTAATCGAGGGCGATCCAGTATTTCTCCTCCGGCGACACCGGCATGGTGGTGCCGGACGGGATGGCCACGCCTTCTTCCGGATCCGGATAGACCGTATCTTCCGAGAATTCGGGGTCGGCGAAGAAGGCACTCGCCTGGATGTTGAAGTCGGCAGTGACCTGCCAGACGCCGCTCATCTCGACGCCCTTCTGCTCCGCCTTGCCGCCGTTGAAGGTGCCGCGCAGCCAGAACGGATTGCCGGCGTCGCTGCCCGACACGTTGAGCTGGATCTGGTCCCACTCCATGAAGAAGGCCGAGAGATTGAACTGCACCGTGTTGTCGAGCCACTGGCTCTTGAGGCCGACCTCGTAGTTGCTGAGCTTGTCCGACTCGTAGTTCAGCGGGAGGTAGCCGGCCTCCGCGGCGCGTTCGCTGTTGCTGCCGCCCAGCCGGAAGCCCTCGCTGTAAAGGAAGTAGATCATCCGGGCGTCGTCGATCTGGAACTGCGTGGCGAACTTGAAGACCGTGTCCGACTCCTTGCCCTGGCTCTCATTGACGCTGCCGCCCTCGAAGTCGATTGACTCCCCGTTGTACAGCGGCAGGCCGACGGGCTGGCTATAGGTCTCGGACTGTTCCCGGTCATATTCGAACCAGCGCGCCCCGCCCGTGATCGACCAGCGATCGGTCAGGTTATAGGTCACCTCGCCGAACAGGGCCGTCTGCTTGATGTTTCTGTCGAATACCTTGCGGTAGAAGACATCGGTCGGTGCGAGCGGGCAGGCGACGTCGTAGCCCAGGTCAGCCCCGTAGCAGGCGTATTCGTTGGCCACGTCCCAGGCCGGCGTGCCCGTGAGCCCTGGCACCCGGGAGTCCAGTGTCCACCCGTCGGTGACGTCCTCGAAGAAGGCGCCGGCCATCCAGGCGAAGCGGCTCTCTCCCTGCGAGGTCAGGCGCAGCTCGAATGCCGAGCGCTCCTGCTTCTGGTCGATGTATTCAGTGCCGATCAGCGTGCGCGTGTTGTAAAGGCTCTCGTATTCCGGATCGTAGAAGAAACCGCCGTAATAGGCGCTGCGCCACTGGCTGTAGTTGGCGTTGTCCCATTCGTACTTGATGCTGCGGTCGAAGTACGAAGCCGTGGCCGAGAGCTCGGCGAAGCCCAGGTCGCCCTTGACGTTGAGCGAGGCCTGGTACCAGTCGTCGTCGCGGTATTCGTCGAAGAAGCGCGTGATCTTGTAATCGCCGAGTACCGGGTCAGATTCCCAGGCGCCATCCGCCTCGCTGTTCTGCGTGATCAGGCTCAGCGTGGATACCCACTCCGGGCTGATCTGCCATTGCGCCGCAATGCGCCCGCCAAAGATCTTGTAGTCGTTCTGGTTGTCCTCGACGATGGCGGAGTTGTCCTGGGTGTCATCATTCAGCGTGACGCCCAGGACATTGTCTACGTAGCCGCCCTCGAACGAGTAGAAGCCGACGGCGCGGATCGCAATGGTGTCCGTCACCGGGACATTGACGTGTCCGCTGAGGGCGTAGCTTTCCTCGCCGCCCTCGGTCGTGCCGATCTCGGCATCGACCTGCGACGAGAAGCCTTTCGGATCCGGCTGGTTGGTGACGTACTGGATGGTGCCGCTCTGCGAACTCGAGCCGAACAGCGTGCCCTGCGGGCCGGGCAGGGCCTCGACGCGGGCGATGTCGATCAGCTGGACATCGACCTGGGTCGAGTTCGAGGTCATGGGCTGGTCGTCGAGGTACACCGCCACCTGGCTGTCGGTGCGGTACTCGGCGGAGCCCGTCGAAACGCCACGCATGACGATCGTGCTGCGGCCAGGCGTCGAGGAGACCAGTTGACGCTTGGCAGCGCGGCAATGATGTCAGGAGTACCCCTGAACGCCTGCTGCGCGATTTCCGCGGTCGAAAACGCCGTGACGCTCTGCGCCACGTTCTGCAGGTTGACCTCGCGCCGCGTGGCGGTCACGACGATCTCTTCCAGTTGCCCCGACTCGGGACTGGCGCCCTGCGCCAGCGTCAGCGCGCCCGGGTAAAGGACCGCCAGGATGGCGGCGGTCAGCGGAGACCTGGCATTGGCCCGGCCCGACGGCGACGCGGTCTTGTTGCCGCTGCGTTCAATGCCGGCGTGATGCCGAGCGCATTCCTTGTTGCATCAGACTCCCTGCCTCCCAACAGTCAGCCGACGACGATTTGACGGGAGCCTATAGCATGCCTTGGTGTTCGCGCAACAATGTTGCGCGGCAACGACACGCCGCTGCCTGTGCACGCACGCTACAGCCAGTTCCGGCGACGGAAAACGATGAAAAGGGCACCCGCCGCGACGACGCACACGGCCATGAGACCCGCGAACGCCAGCGGGCTGTGGGCGCCGGGAAGCCCGACGTTCATGCCGTAGACGCTGGCGATCAGGGTCGGCACGGCCAGCATGATCGTGACTGAGGTCAGCACCTTCATCACCGAGTTCAGGTTGTTGGAGACGATCGAGGCGAACGCATCCATCATGTCGCTGAGCACGTGGTCCGCAATCTCGACCATCTCGATCGCCTGGCGCAGTTCGACGCGCACGTCGTCCAGCAGCTCCTGGTCCTGGTCGGCCCAGTGCAGGGTCGGGACGCGCTGCAGGCGCTCGAGCACCAGTTCGTTCGCCTTCAGGCCGGTCGCGAAGTAGGTCAGGCTCTTCTGGAAGTCCAGCAGGCCAAGCACTTCCTCGTTCCTGAGCGAGCGCTTCAGCTCATCCTCGAGGTTCTCGACGCCCGCGTTGATCTCGCGCAATGCGCGCAGACAGGTATCGGCCAGCTGCCAGAACACGCGCAGCACGAATTCAGACCCGCGATCCGTCGCCAGGCCCGGCACTGCCCGTCGAGCAGCGGCTGCAGGAACGGCGCGCTTGCCGGGCTGATGGTAACGACGCCCTGCGGGGTGAGCAGCACGCTCAGCGGCAGGGTCCGCCATGGCGGGCCGCTGGTCTCATCGCGCCGCCGCGGAAAATTCATCACCACCAGCACGCACTCGCCGGAATGCTCGACGCGCGGGCGCTCGTCGACGTCCGAGACATGATCGAGCAGCGCGGCCGGAACGCCGAAGGCGCGCACGGCCTCGAGGTCGGCCGGCGTCGGCTGCGTGACGTGCAGCCAGCATCCGGCGCACGGAGCCGTGGGTTGCTCGAGGCCTGCACGTGGTGGTGCGCCGGAGTTCGAGCATGTCAGTCCCTGGGCGGCTTCACCGGACGCTTCCAGCCGGCCAGCGTCAGCTGCTTGCTGCGCTCGAGCGTGAGCTGGCCGTCGGGCGCGTCCCTGGTGATGGTCGAGCCTGCGCCGATGGTGGCGCCCGCGCCGACCTTGACCGGCGCCACGAGCATGGTGCCGCTGCCGATGAAAGCGCCGGCGCCGATCTCGGTGCGCCACTTGTTCGCGCCATCGTAGTTGCAGGTGATCGTGCCGGCGCCGACGTTGACCTGCTCGCCGACGGTTGCGTCGCCCAGGTAGGTCAGGTGGTTGGCCTTGGCGCCGCGCATGAGCTCGGAGTTCTTCACCTCGACGAAGTTGCCGACGTGCACGTCCTCGTGCAGCACGGCGCCGGGGCGCAGGCGCGCGTAGGGGCCGACGATCGCGCGTGCGCCGACCCTGGCGCGGTCGAGCACGCAGTTGGCCTGGATGTGGGCGTCGTCGGCGATCTCGCAGTCGCGGATCAGCACGTTGGGGCCGATGCGGACGCGGTGGCCCAGCGTCACCCTGCCCTCGAGCACCACGTTGACGTCGATCTGGACGTCGCGGCCCACGCTGACCGGGCCGCGCGCATCGAAGCGCGCCGGATCGACCAGCGTCACGCCCGCGAGCATGAGTTCGCGCGCGCGGCGGCGCGCGGTACACGGCCTCGACTTCCGCCAGCTGCAGCTTGTCGTTGACGCCGAGCACCTCGTCCTCGCGCTCGGCCAGGATCGCGTTGACCTTGAGGCCCGCACGCGCCGCCATCACGACCACGTCGGTCAGGTAGTACTCGCCCTGCGCGTTGTCGTTGCGCAGTGCCGCCAGCCATTCGCGCAGGCGCTTGGCCGAGGCAGCCATGAGCCCGGTGTTCACTTCGTCGATCGCGCGCTCCTTCTGGTTGGCGTCCTTGTGCTCGACGATGCGCGCGACATTGCCGGCGCGGTCGCGCACGATGCGCCCATAGCCGGTCGGGTCCTGCATCTTCACGCTCAGCAGGGCAAGCGCCTCGCCGTCCGCGGCGGCCGCCACCAGCCGCTGCAGCGTGGCAGGTTGCGTCAGCGGCACGTCGCCGTACAGCACCAGCACCAGGTGGTCGTCGGGCACCGCCGGCATCGCCTGCTGCAGTGCGTGCCCGGTGCCAAGCTGCTCGGCCTGCAGCGCCCAGTGCAGGGGCTCGCCCGCCATTGCCTCGCGCACCTGCTCGCCACCGTGGCCATAGACCACGTGGATGTCGGTCGCCGCGGCGACTTCCCGCGCGGCGTCGACCACGTGCTGCAGCAGGGGGCGCCCGGCGAGGGGCTGCAGCACCTTGGGCAGGTCGGACTGCATGCGCTTGCCCTGGCCGGCGGCCAGGATGACGACGGACACGGGCATCTGCGGTTCCTGCGGGGTGGCCATGCCCCATTCTACCGAAGCCACCCGGCCGGGCCGCGACTTACCGCACTGCGGCATGACCATGGTCACGCCCGGGCCTATAGTCCGGCGCGCGGGGATGAACCGCAGCACGGCGCGGACCTGCAACCCGCCGGTCGATAAAACCAACACAGGGGAATCACATGACTACGCTCAGGAACCGCGCACTCGGTGCGCTGCTCGGGATTTTCGCGATGGCCAGCCTGGCCAACGTGGCGGTCGCGTCCGACCGGCCCTACACGGAGGGCGCTGTCTCGACGGTCAATTCGATCCGCACCGAGCCGGGCATGTTCGAGACGTACATGAAATGGCTCTCGACGACCTACAAGCCGATGATGGAAGAGAACAAGAAGGCCGGCATCATCCTCGACTACCACGTCTACCAGACCCAGCCGCGCTCGCCGGACGATCCGAACCTCTACCTGGTGGTGACGTACAAGAACATGGCCGCGATGGATGGGCTGGCCGACAAGACGGACGCGACCCTGCAGAAGTTCATCGGCTCGCAGGAGGTGCGGGACCAGAAGGCGATCGAGCGCGGCAAGATGCGCACGCAGCTGGGCACCGAGATGATTCGCGAGCTGGTGTTGAAGTAAGGGAAGGCCCTCACCCGGCCTGACGGCCGACCTCTCCCACTGACGTGGGAGAGGTTCAGGCCCTCACCCGCGCTGCGCGCGACCTCTCCCGCAAGCGGGAGAGGTGAGGGTGAGTCTCAGCGCTGCTTGCGCAGCTTCTGGATCGCCTGCAGCTGCGCGCTGATCGCGGCAAGCTCGGCTTCGACGCTGGCGATTTCCTGCTTCTCGCTGCGGGCGCGGAGCGCCTCCTCGGCCAGCCGCTTCGCTTCCAGCACCTTGGCCTCGTCGAGGTCGGCGGCGCGGATGGCGGTGTCCGACAGCACGTTGATGTGGTCGGGCTGCACTTCGAGGAAGCCGCCCTGCACGTACACCATTTCCTCTTCCGTCTTGCCCGGCACCTTGATGCGCACCACGCCGGCCTTGATCTGCGTGATCAGCGGCGCGTGGTGCGGGTAGATGCCGAGCTCGCCCATGATGCCGGGCAGCACCACGAACTCGGCTTCGCCCGAGTAGATGGCTTCTTCGGCGCTGACGACATCGATGCGGATTGTGGCCATGTGCGTACCCCTTACTGCAGGGTCTTGGCTTTCTCGACGGCTTCTTCGATCGCGCCGATCATGTAGAACGCCTGCTCGGGCAGGTGGTCGTACTCGCCGTTGACGATCGCCTTGAAGCCGCGGATGGTGTCCTTGAGCTGCACGTACTTGCCCGGGCTGCCGGTGAACACTTCGGCGACGTGGAACGGCTGCGACAGGAAGCGCTGGATCTTGCGCGCGCGCGACACGGCCAGCTTGTCCTCGGGCGACAGCTCGTCCATGCCGAGGATCGCGATGATGTCGCGCAGTTCCTTGTAGCGCTGCAGCACGGCCTGCACCGCGCGCGTCGTCTCGTAGTGCTCCTCGCCGATGACGTTCGGGTCGACCTGGCGCGAG
Organism: uncultured Gammaproteobacteria bacterium; assembly: GCA_963744735.1. GTDB lineage: Bacteria > Pseudomonadota > Gammaproteobacteria > Steroidobacterales > Steroidobacteraceae > RPQJ01. The sequence continues at coordinate 6,495 of CAVUVH010000001.1, read as the reverse complement.
GTCGAGTCGAGCGGGTCCACGGCCGGGTAGATGCCGAGCGCGGCGATGTCGCGCGACAGCACGACGGTGGCGTCGAGGTGGCCGAAGGTGGTGGCCGGCGACGGGTCGGTGAGGTCGTCCGCGGGGACGTACACGGCCTGGATCGAGGTGATCGAGCCGACCTTGGTCGAGGTGATGCGCTCCTGCAGGCGGCCCATTTCCTCGGCCAGCGTCGGCTGGTAACCGACCGCCGACGGCATGCGGCCGAGCAGCGCCGAGACTTCCGTGCCGGCCAGCGTGAAGCGGTAGATGTTGTCGACGAAGAACAGGATGTCGCGGCCTTCGTCGCGGAAGCGCTCGGCCATGGTCAGGCCGGTGAGCGCCACGCGCAGGCGGTTGCCCGGCGGCTCGTTCATCTGGCCGAACACCATCGCCACCTTCGACTGGCTCAGGTCTTCCTGCACGATGACCTTGGCGTCCGACATCTCGTGATAGAAGTCGTTGCCCTCGCGCGTGCGCTCGCCGACGCCGGCGAACACCGACAGGCCCGAGTGCTCCTTGGCGATGTTGTTGATCAGCTCGAGCATGTTGACGGTCTTGCCCACGCCGGCGCCGCCGAACAGGCCGATCTTGCCGCCCTTCGCAAACGGGCAGATCAGGTCGATGACCTTGATGCCGGTCTCGAGCAGTTCGACCGAGGGCGCCAGCTCGTCGAACTTCGGCGCCGGCTGGTGAATGCCGCGGCGCTCGTCGGACTGGATCGGGCCGCGCTCGTCGATCGGGCGACCGAGCACGTCCATCACGCGGCCGAGCACGCCCGGGCCGACCGGCACCGAGATCGCGGCACCGGTGTTGCGGACCTTCATGCCGCGCTGCAGGCCGTCGGACGAGCCGAGCGCGATGGTGCGCACGACGCCGTCGCCGAGCTGCTGCTCGACTTCGAACGTCAGGCCCTTCTCGGCCAGTGCGTTGCCGCTGTCTTCGAGGACGAGCGCGTCGTACACCCTGGGCATCGCATCGCGCGGAAACTCGATGTCGATGACCGCGCCGATGGTCTGGACGATGGTGCCGAATGCTTGTGACATGGTCGTTTGCCTGAAAAAGTGAATTAGTGACTAGTGAGTAGTGACTAGTAAAAAGTGGCTAGACGGCCGCCGCGCCGCCCACGATCTCGGACAGTTCCTTGGTGATCGAGGCCTGCCGGCTCTTGTTGTAGACGAGTTGCAGCTCGTCGATGATGTTCCGCGCGTTGTCCGAAGCGGCCTTCATCGCCACCATGCGCGCCGACTGCTCGGACGCGATGTTGTCGGTGGCCGCCTGGTAGACCGCGGTCTCGATGTAGCGCACGAGCAACTCGTCGAGCACCGACTTCGGGTCCGGCTCGTACAGGAAGTCCCAGTTGCCGGCGCCCACGTTGGCCTTCATGACCTGGCCGGTCGGCAGCACCCATTCCTGGGGGATCGGGATCATGGTGCCGTGCGTCGGCTCCTGCTTCATCGTGTTGATGAAGCGCGTGGAGAAGATGTGCACCTCGTCGAGGCGGCCTTCGAGGAAGCCGTCGATGAGCATCTTCACCGGGCCGATCAGGCGCTCGAGCGCCGGATGGTCGCCGTAGTTGGTGACCTGCGAGACGACCTTGCCGCCCATGCGCTGGATGAAGCTGAAACCCTTGTTGCCGATCGCGCAGTACTCGGACTCGATGCCCTGCGCCAGCCATTCCTTGTGCTGGTTGAGCACCAGGCGCAGCAGGTTGGTGTTGAGGCCGCCGCACAGGCCCTTGTCGGTCGTGATGACGACGACACCGACGCGCTTCACGGTCTCGCGCCGCGTCAGCAGCGGATGCTTGTATTCCGTGTTGGCGCGCGCCGCGTGCATCGTGATGTCGAGCAGGCGCTGGGCGTACGGCCGACCGCGCCGCATGCGCTCCTGCGCCTTCTTCATCTTCGAGGCAGCGACCATTTCCATCGCCTTGGTGATCTTGCGCGTGTTCTGCACGCTCTTGATCTTGAGGCGGATTTCCTTGGTTCCGGCCATGTCTTGCTGTTCCTGTTCGTGCGGACGACCCGGGGGTCAGTACGCGCCGTTCTTCTTGAAGTCCTCGATCGCGGCCACGAGCGCCTTCTCGTCGTCGGCGTTCAGGTCCTTGGTCGTTTCGATGCGGTCGAACAGGTCCTTGTACTTGCTCTTCACGTGGCTGCGCAGCGCCACTTCGAACGCCAGGGCGCGCTTCACGTCGACGTCGTCGAAGAAGCCCTTGGTGACGCCGAACAGCGTGATCGCCTGCTCGGCGACCGACAGCGGCGAGTACTGCGGCTGCTTCATGAGCTCGGTGACGAGCTTGCCGCGCTCGAGCTGCTTGCGGGTCGCGTCGTCGAGGTCCGAGGCGAACTGCGCGAATGCCGCGAGTTCGCGGTACTGCGCCAGCGCCAGGCGGACGCCGCCGCCCAGCTTCTTGATGACCTTGGTCTGCGCCGCGCCGCCGACGCGCGACACGGAGATGCCGGCGTTGATGGCCGGGCGGATGCCGGCGTTGAACAGGTCGGTCTCGAGGAAGATCTGGCCGTCGGTGATCGAGATCACGTTGGTGGGCACGAACGCGGACACGTCGCCCGCCTGCGTCTCGATGATCGGCAGCGCGGTCAGCGAGCCGGTCTTGCCCTTGACGGCGCCCTTGGTGAACTTCTCGACGTATTCCTCGTTGACGCGCGCGGCGCGCTCGAGCAGGCGGCTGTGGAGGTAGAACACGTCGCCCGGATACGCTTCGCGGCCCGGGGGACGGCGCAGCAGCAGCGAGACCTGGCGGTACGCCCACGCCTGCTTGGTCAGGTCGTCGTAAATGATCAGCGCGTCCTGGCCGCGGTCGCGGAAATACTCGCCCATCGTGCAGCCCGAGTACGGTGCGATGTACTGCATCGCCGCCGACTCCGAGGCCGAGGCCGCGACGACGATGGTGTACGCCATCGCGCCGGTTTCTTCGAGCTTGCGCACCACGTTCGCGATCGTCGAGGCCTTCTGGCCGATCGCGACGTAGATGCAGATCAGGTCCTTGCCCTTCTGGTTGATGATCGTGTCGACCGCGACGGCGGTCTTGCCGGTCTGGCGGTCGCCGATGATCAGTTCGCGCTGGCCGCGGCCGACCGGCACCATCGCGTCGATCGACTTGAGGCCGGTCTGCACCGGCTGGCTGACCGACTTGCGGGCGATGACGCCCGGCGCCACCTTCTCGATGACGTCGAATTCCTTCGAGTCGATCGGGCCCTTGCCGTCGATCGGCTGGCCGAGCGAGTTGACCACGCGGCCGATCAGCGTCGGGCCGACCGGCACCTCGAGGATGCGGCCGGTGCACTTGACCGTGTCGCCTTCCGAGATGTGCTCGTACTCGCCGAGGATGACCGCGCCGACCGAGTCGCGCTCGAGGTTGAGCGCGAGGCCGAACGTGTTCTTCGGGAACTCGAGCATTTCGCCCTGCATCACGTCCTGCAGGCCGTGGATGCGGACGATGCCGTCGGTCACCGACACGACGCTGCCGACGCTGCGCGCCTCGGTCGCGGCGGTGAAGTTCTGGATGCGTGCCTTGATCAGTTCGCTGATCTCAGAAGCCTTGATGGACATGTTGCCAATCCTCTGCGGGCCTGCCGCACAGCGCGGCGTGGCCGATGAATCGTTGTCGGGCGGTCGTCAGCCGGTCGTCAGTTCGGTCCCGAGTCGCTGCAGCTTGTTGGCCAGCGAGCCGTCGATGAGCAGGTCACCCGAGCGCACCACCGCGCCGCCGATCAACGAGGGATCGACAGTGCAATGCAACCGCACGTCGCGGCGCAGTCGTGCGCGCAGGGCGCCGGCGAGGCGCTGCTGCTGGGCGTCGTTGAGCGCGGCGGCCGAGACGACCTCGACGTCGGCGACGTTCTGGTGCTCGGCCTTCAGCTCGTCGAAGTGCGTGGCGATCTCGGGCAGGTAGTCGATGCGGTCGTTCTCGGCGAGCAGGTCGAGCAGCGCCCGGCCGTTCGCGTCGAGCGCATCGCCGCAGACGCTCGGCCACCAGTTCCTTGAGCTGCTGCCGGCCGACGCGCGGGCTGCTTTCGAACGCGACTTGAACTCGTCGCTCATGCACGACCGCAGCGCGCCGTGCCCAGCCAGCCCGACCACGCGTCGAGCCTGCCCTGTCCCGCGCCCAGGCGAAGGCCGCCTTGGCGTAGGGTCTCGCTACCGTGGCTCTTTCAGCCATGCGTCGTTACTCCAGGTCCCGTTGCGGAAGCGCCGCGGCCGTCAGGCCTTGGCGCCTTCGATCTCGCGGGCCAGCTGCTCGATCAGGTCGGCATGCGCCTTCGGGTCGATCTCGCGCTGCAGCAGGCGGGAAGCGCCGGCCACGGCCAGCGTGGCCACGTCCTTGCGCAACTCGTCGCGGGCACGGGATTTCTCCTGCGCCGCGTCCTGCCGCGAGCTGTCGACGATGCGCTTGCCCTCTTCCAGGGCGGTCGAGCGTGCCTCGTCGACGATCTCGACCTCGCGCTTGTGCGCCTGGTCGACGATCTTCTTGGCCTGGTCGCGCGCCGCGCTGATGATGCCCTGGGCTTCCCCGTGGGCACTCTGCAGCTCGGTCTGGCCGCGCTCAGCGGCGGCGAGACCTTCCGCGATCTTCTTCTGCCGGTCCTCGACAGCCTTGGTGAGAGGCGGCCAGATGAACTTCCAGGAGAACCAGATCAGGATCCCGAAAACCAGCATCTGGCCGAGCAGCGTCGCATTGATGTTCATGACGACGTCCTCGCGTCAGGGGCCGGTCAGCCGAAGCGGGCGAGCAGCGGGTTCGCGAACGCGAAGAACATCGCGAGCGCAACGCCGATCAGGAACGCCGCGTCGATCAGGCCGGCCAGCAGGAACATGCGGCCCTGCAGCGTCGGGATCAGTTCCGGCTGGCGGGCGGCCGCCTCGAGGAACTTCGAGCCCATGATGCCGATGCCGATGCAGGCGCCGATGGCGCCCAGGCCGATGATCAGGCCGAGTGCGATCGCGGTGTAGCTCTGGACCTGTGCGATGAGCGCGAGGTTTTCCATCTCAATCTCCTGGCGGAAAGTGCGGTTGCAGTAAACGTTGAAACGAAGCGGTGCGGCAGGCGCGGCTCAGTGGTGCTCGGTGGCCATCGCGGAGTACACGACGGTCAGCACCATGAAGATGAACGCTTGCAGCGTGATGATCAGGATGTGGAAGATCGCCCAGCCCGCGCCCATGACGAGCTGGCCGAAGAAGCCGAGCGTGCTGCCGATCGTGAAGGTGAAGAAGCCCGCGCCGAGCAGCGCGATCAGCATGAACACGAGCTCGCCGGCGTACATGTTGCCGAAGAGTCGCATCGCGAGCGACACCGGCTTCGACAGCAGCTCGACCAGGTTCAGCACGAAGTTGGGGATCCACAGCACCGGGTTCGAGCCGAACGGGGCGGTGAACAGTTCGTGGAAATAGCCGCCCACGCCCTTGGCCTTGAAGCTGTAGAACAGCACGACCAGCAGCACGGTGATCGACATCGCGAAGGTGGTGTTGGCGTCGGCGGTCGGCACCACGCGCCAGTAGTGGATGCCGAACAGCGCGGCGATCTTGCCGGGCAGGTCGAGCGGCAGCAGGTCCATCGAGTTCATCAGGAACACCCAGACGAAGATCGTCAGGGCGAGCGGCGCGAGGAAGCTGCGGTCGAGGTGGAAGACTTCCTTGACGGTGGTGTCGATGAACTCGACGACCATCTCGACGAAGGCCTGCCACTTGCCCGGGACGCCGACGGTGGCGCGGCGGGCGGCGCTGTAGAACAGGCCGATCGTCACCAGCCCGAGCAGCACCGACATGAACAGCGTGTCGACGTGGAAGGTCCAGAACCCCTCGCCGACCTTGAGGTGGGTCAGGTGGTGGGTGATGAATTCCGTGCTGTTCGCGGGACCTGCGGCATGCTCAGCGGCGGCCATGTCTGTTACCCACTCCGACCGGTTCTATTGTTCGTCTGCGGGTCCGCCCGGGCGGGCCGCGCCTATCCAGTACCCGAGAAACGTCGCGACGTAGGCGGCGAGCATCGGCACCGGCGAGACGCCAGGCGACCGGAACGCAACCACGAGCAACGCCACGGTGAAGCCCACCTTCACCAGCCACCCGAGGAAAAACCCGACGGTGGCCCGCGCGAGCGTTGCGCCTTCGCCGTGCCGCAGCATGGCGAAGGCCATCAACGTCGTCGCCGCCACCCCGATCGCAGCCCCCAGCAGCGCGGATGCGCCCGCACGGGTGCCGCCGATCGCGAGGCAGATGGCCGCGACGATCAGCCCGAGCAGACCCTGACTGAACACGACGGCCAGCGCCTGGCGCCGGGCCTTCTGCACGTCGAGGTTGCTCACGGCCTCATTCAACTTCCGGGCAACAAAAAAGCCACGTCGATGCCGGTGGACCGGCCACGGGTGGCGTTGGTGTCCGTAACCCGGGCTGGCTCACGCCTCAGGCGCGGCCTCCGGAAAGGCGCGGAAGTATAGGGACCTTTTTGCAGTGCTTCAA